>NZ_JARBTA010000003.1:0-1166533 GCF_048957375.1 Paraburkholderia sp. A1RI-2L | reverse complement strand
GGGGCTGTCGTCAAAGCTCGACGGTGGCGTGGCGGAATATGAGTTTGACGCCCAGTTCGAACTGCACCCCACGCGAGAGCCCTATCGCATGCCGCAGGTCACGCCGCGTCCACGCATCGAAGGATACGAAAATGCGGTGATTGTCGGATGGGAGCAGCACCCGATAATGGGGGACCATGCGACCGACGATCCGCAGGCGCGACCGGTTGATTTCCCCGTTACGCCCGACAACCCCGGCAAGTACGCAGCGCATCATGTACTGGTTGAGGACGGCGGCGGCTTCGCGGTGGCGAATCAGCCGTACCGCCTCACGCTCGATGATGGACAGATCATTGAGGGCGTGACGAGTGAGCTGGGCGAATTGCAGATGGTGACAAGCAATACCATATCGTTCGGCGTGGTTGAGTTGATGTCGCAAAGTTCGCCTGATGACGTAATCGGCGTGACCCATGTAACGGTCTACGACGATGGCAGTCGCCCGGTTACCCCGCCATCGGAGCCTCCCGCGAAACGCACTACGGCCATTGGCGGCAAGAGCGCGAGTACCCCCGATGAAAACGTCACGTCACAAGCCAAGCAGCCTGAGTACTTCACCTGCGATGCGCTGAATTTTGGTCTCCGGCGATATCGACTTCTCAAAGGCGCAACAACGGAAGACACACCGTTGAAATATCAACGCCGCGACAACATCGAATATCCGGTCGCGAAGACGTATACAGCGGCAATCAAGACGGCACTTGAAGCGATAGACTGGGTAGGACTGGATAAAGGTCCGTCGAACGTATTCTACGAAACGATCGTTTCAGCCATTCAGCCGTCGCTATGGGCTGCGCTTCAGGACGGACCGTTCGGATTGCGTGCTGGGTCCGAAGAAAGATACGGTGCTATGCCTGAAGTCGTGATTGTTGGACCGGAAGGGTATCCGAAGTACGGAATGAAAGCCGACTACGCAGGTGGCTTTGTATCGGAATATTGGACCATCGCGATCAACACAACACGCATGGACAGGATTGTGAGCTACGCCAAACCATTGGACGATAAATCATTGACAGGTGAGATGACTTGGCAAAAATCGGCATGCACCGGATGCTGGTATTCGACTACTACTGGAGGATTTTTGGAAAAACAACGAAGACCAATCCGAAGCTTGCACCGATCCTGAAGGATCTCGACATTGTCGAACAGGAAGTATGCAAGTTGAGGAACGTTACGCCGGAAGTCGCGAAACTGATGGTAGATGAAAAGAAAGGCTATAGGAGTCAGTTACATGAAGAAGACGCGTGGACGTGTGGCGAGATTGTTACTTCATACTGGCGTGATCCTGATGGTAAGTTCCGGGTCAATCCAGGTGCATGCACAAAGCAGTACGGCGATACAGTCACCGCAATCGGAGGCAAGCCCAATGCATGAGCAGAACATGGACAAGCAACATGAAGCCATTCTCGCATTGCTCGATGAGGCCATGACGATCCTGCGTGACGGAAAATCATTCAATCCGGAAAGTGGAATTTTTGGAGCAATCAGATCTACGGACGAAGGCCCCGAGAATACAGGACGTGTCTATCGATATGAAAACGACACGATGCCACCATCGAAACTCGTAATGACTACGGAGGCTGATCCATTGAATTACTTCGAGGACCGATCAAAAGTAGCAGTTGTGCCGTCACAACTTCTTCTCCGATTCTATAAGCCGGTTCGACCGAAATACAAAGGCGGCTCGATCTAGCCGATTACTGGGTCGATACAGGCGGTAACAGGCAGGAGGGCAACTGCTTTCCTGCGTCGCCGCCTAACGACTGGATCACAATCTGTCGCTACCGCGCGAACGAGCATATCGATAGCCGCTTTCCCGTCAATGTCGAGTTGGGCTTCTTCGGCCCGACAAAGGAAGGTATGTATGACCTTGACCGCGTAACGATCCGCCGCGCCTACCCCTACCTGACACCCGAAATGCGCAAGCAGAAGCGCGAGGAAAAAGCCCAGCGCATCCGCGAGAGCGGCTACACCGGGGTGATAGACGAATAACCGTCCGATTCGAAAACATGGTCACCGACCGTGAGGCCAGGTGACTATGCTCCGACGAATCCGACACAAGCTCGTCGTGGCGTCCAATCGATCAACAATGGAGGTGATACCTGCATGGTGTTTGCCAAACGCATCAACCTGGGCAGTCGACCGTTCTTTTCGGACATGCCTCCTTTTACGCTTGCCGCTTCCCGGGAAGACGGAAACTTCGATATCGCTTGCAGTAATACGAAAATAGGCCCGATCGTAGCAGGTTACCTGTCGCTCGTGCATGCGCTGGAGCGTGTTAGGAACTTAGCGTTAGATTTGCGAAATGAACGAGCATCAGAACGGAAGAAACTACAAAGTGGATTCCAGCGAGTGTCTCCGGCAAACGCTCGTAATCTCGCGCGAGTCGACGAAAGCGGTTCAGCCAGCCGAAGCTACGTTCCACCACCCAGCGGCGCGGCAACAGCACAAAGTCCTTTTTCGCCTCCGGCAGCTTGATTACCTCAAGCTCGATTCCTTCATCCGGCGCTGCCTGCGCGGGCTCCTCGCCGGTATAGCCCTGGTCGGCAACGCTACCTTGACCGTCTGGCCCGTGGCCGCCTGGACTTGACGCGCAAGCTCGCCGACCTGTGCGCGCTCCTGCTCGTTGGCGGGCGTAATGTGCACTGCAAGCAACTGACCCAATGTATCTACCGCCATGTGGACCTTGCTGCCGCGTTTGCGTTTATAGCCGTCGTAACCGGCGCGAGGTCCACTCTCGCAGGTCGACTGCAACGTGCGCCCATCGAGAATGACCGCGCTGGGCTGCCCCTTTCGGCCCTGCGCAACCCGGATAACCGAGCGCAGGTCGCTCACCATAGCCTCGAAACAACCCACCTGAATCCAGCGCTGCGTCTGCTGGTAGACCAGTTCCCACGGGAAGTCATACTGCCTACCAGGCTCGACTCGAAGTTCCTAACACGCTCTACGCAAGGACGAGAAGTTTCCGGAGCGCACCATGCGAAGGAGCGACGGCGTCAAGATTCATGACGCAGGCCCCGTAAAGATCTGGCGGTGGGAAGCATTTCCGAAGGCCGGGGACGCCAAATGACCCAGCGATTCGACCGTATAGTCGAGCGTCGCCGCAGTGCGCGTTACTCATGCTCGCGTATCCCTACCTGCGCCCGAGCAACGCAAACAGAAGCGCGAGGAAAGGATTAAACGCATTCGTGGAAGCGGCTAGCACGATCGCACCGGGCCGCACGACGCGCAGCAATTCACGCATGAGCGCCAACGGCTTTTGCGTGACGTGTAAGCCTGGCCCGTCCCTCAATGCGTGCGCCGCGCACCACGATGGCGCGCGCGCACCGACATCATCCATCGTTGGCCCGCCTTCCGATCATTCAATCCGCACACCAGTCCGTGGTCCACCCGGATTGCGCCCTGCTTGCGCGCATTGGCCCGGAAGTTGCGTTCACTCGCGATCGTTCTGCCTCCAGGATCAAAACCCATCTCAATCCTTAAGGACGATAAATGAAAAAGCGCGCGTTTCTGAAAATGGCATCGGCAGCGGGGATGGCGGGGATCGCAGCACAAGTACCTGCCGTGTTCGCGCAGAGTGCCGACAAAGGCCCGATCAAGGTTGGCATCCTCCACTCGCTGTCCGGCACGATGGCGATCTCGGAGACGTCACTGAAAGACACCGCGCTGATGACGGTCGCCGAAATCAACGCCAATGGCGGCGTGCTGGGCCGCCAGATCGAGCCGGTGGTCGTGGACCCCGCGTCGAACTGGCCGCTCTTCGCCGAGAAGGCTCGCGGCCTTCTCACGCGCGACAAGGTCGCGGTCGTGTTCGGCTGCTGGACCTCGGTGTCGCGCAAGTCGGTGCTGCCGGTGTTCGAGGAGTTGAACGGCCTGCTGTTCTACCCGGTGCAATACGAAGGCGAGGAGATGTCGCGCAACGTGTTCTACACGGGCGCCGCGCCGAACCAGCAGGCGATTCCCGCCACCGAATACCTGATGAGCGCCGAGGGCGGCGGCGCGAAACGCTTTTTCCTGCTCGGCACCGACTATGTCTACCCGCGCACGACCAACAAGATCCTGCGCGCATACCTGAACTCGAAAGGCGTGCACGATGCAGACATTCAGGAGGTCTACACGCCGTTCGGGCATAGCGACTATCAGACCATCGTCGCCAACATCAAAACCTTCTCGCAGGGCGGCAAGACCGCGGTGATCTCGACCGTGAACGGCGACTCCAACGTACCGTTCTACAAGGAGCTCGGCAACCAGGGGCTGAAGGCCACCGAGGTTCCCGTCGTGGCGTTCTCGGTGGGCGAGGAAGAACTGCGCGGCATCGACACGAAGCCGCTCGTCGGCAACCTCGCCGCCTGGAACTACTTCATGTCGCTGCGCGATCCGCAGAACACGAAGTTCAAGACGATGTTCGCCAACTGGGTGAAAAAGAATAATCTGCCCGGCGGCGACAAGCGCGTGACGAACGATCCGATGGAAGCGACCTACGTGGGCATCCACATGTGGAAGCAGGCGGTCGAGAAGGCGAAGAGCACCAACGTCGACAAGGTGCGCGTCGCGATGATCGGCCAGAAGTTCAATGCGCCTTCCGGCTTCGAGCTCGAGATGGACGGCAATCACCATCTGCACAAGCCGGTGATGATCGGCGAAGTGCGCGCGGACGGTCAATTCAACGTGGTCTGGCGCACCAAGACGACGGTGCGCGCACAACCGTGGAGCCCGTTCATCGCCGGCAATCAGGGCAAGCCGGATGTGGTGTCGTCGATTCCGGACTTCCTGCGCCGACGTCGCGTCGCGTGATTGCCTGATCGATGCATGGCCCGCGATGGGCCAACCCGTTGTGGGCCAGCCCGCGATGGGCCAGCCCGTCGTGGTCCACGCCGCCCGCCGCGCTCCGGCGGGCGCTCTCAACCGCTGCACGATGCACGCCATTACATGACCCATAGCCAATCGCTGCGCGCGCTGCTGGTTTCGATCCTGCTCGCGCTCGCCAGTCCCGCGGTCTTTGCGTTGACGACCGCCGATCTCGCTGCGCTCGCGCAAGACGACTTCGACGCCAAATCCGCGGCGATCGACAAGTTGATCGCCAGTCACGACGCGCCGTCGCGCGCGATGCTCGAGGCGCTCTCGGAGGACAGCGTGCTCGTGACCGATAGCGGCGAAGTGCTGCTGCAAAACGGCGACACGCTCAAGGACGCCGTCACCGGAAAAACCGTTGCAGCGAGCGACGCGCAACCGGTGACGCTGAATAATTTGCTGCGCTCGAAAGTGGCCGGCGCGCTGTCCGGCTTGCAACTCGATTCACCGGACTTCGCCACGCGCCGCTCGGCCGTCGAAGCGCTGTTGAAAAATCCCGATCCGTCGATGAAGGCGCAGATCGACGCGGCCCGCGCGAAAGAAACTGATCCGGCCTTGAAGCGGCGCCTCGACACGCTATGGGCGATGACCGCGCTGCACAACCCCGATGCCGCGACGCGTCTCGAAGCGGTAAAGCTCGTCGCGGCGCGGCAGGATCTCGACATGTACGAGCTGTTGCGTCCACTCGTCGCGAAGCAACCCGACGGCACTTATGCCGAGCCGGACGCAGCGATTCGCGCAGCCGCTCAGGAAGGCATCGACTCGCTCGACGCCATCCAGCGCCGCAGCGAGATCGCCGGCACCGTGTTCGCGGGCCTGTCGCTTGGCAGCGTGCTGTTGCTCGCGGCGCTTGGCCTCGCGATCACCTATGGCCTGATCGGCGTCATCAACATGGCGCACGGCGAATTCCTGATGATCGGCGCTTACGCGACGTATGCGGTGCAGAACTTCATCCAGCACTACGCACCCGGCGCATTCGACTGGTATCCGCTGCTCGCGATTCCGGCCTCGTTCCTCGCGGCGGCGCTCGTGGGCATGGCGCTGGAGCGGCTCGTGCTCAAGCACCTGTACGGCCGCCCGCTCGAGACGCTGCTCACCACCTTCGGTGTGAGCCTGATTCTGATCCAGGCCACGCGGATGATCTTCGGTGCGCAGAACGTTCAGGTATCCAATCCATCGTGGATGAGCGGCGGCGTCGCCGTGCTGCCGAACTTGATCCTGCCGTATAACCGCATCGCGATTCTTGCGTTCTCGCTGATCGTCGTCGGCATCGCTTGGGCCGTGCTGACGAAAACGCGGCTCGGCCTGTTCGTGCGCGCCGTCACGCAGAATCGCCACATGGCAGCGTGCGTCGGCGTGAAGACGGCGCGCATCGATTCGTATGCCTTCGCGTTCGGCGCGGGCATCGCGGGGCTGGGCGGCTGCGCGCTCTCGCAGATCGGCAACGTCGGTCCGGACTTGGGCCAAGGCTACATCATCGACTCGTTCATGGCCGTGGTGCTGGGCGGCGTGGGGCAGATCGCCGGCACGGTCATCGGCGGCTTCGGTCTCGGTCTCGTCAGCAAGGCGATTGAGCCGTTCTGGGGCGCGGTGCTCGCGAAGATCGCGGTGCTCGTGCTCATCGTGCTGTTCATCCAGAAGCGTCCGCAGGGCCTGTTCGCCCTGAAGGGCCGCAGCGCGGAGGCCTGAGATGACCACGGCAATCTCCTCCGTTTCCCCTCATGACGCAACCGACAAGACCCGCGCACCATCGGCAGGCGCCGCGCAAGAAGGCTTCGCACTCGGCCTGCCAGCGCGCCCTCCGCTGCTGTCGCGCCACGCCTGGCTCGCGCTGATCGCGTTGATCGTTGCCGTAGGCCTCGGCGTGCCGCTTTCGGCGCTCGTGCTGCCCGAGTCCAGTGCGTTCCATTTGTCCGCGTATGCGATGACGCTGGCCGGCAAGTTCATGTGCTATGCCATCGGCGCGCTCGCGCTCGATCTCGTGTGGGGCTATTGCGGCATCCTGAGTCTCGGCCACGCGCTCTTTTTTGCGCTGGGCGGCTACGCCATCGGCATGTATCTTATGCGCGCGATCGGCCATGACGGCGTGTACGGCAGCGACCTCCCCGACTTCATGGTGTTCCTCAACTGGAAGACCATGCCGTGGTATTGGGCCGGCACGCAGCACCTGGGGTACGCGTTGCTGCTGGTCGTGCTGGTACCCGCCGCGATTGCCTGGGTGTTCGGCTTCTTCACGTTCCGCTCGCGCGTGAAGGGCGTGTACCTGTCGATCATCACGCAGGCGCTCACGTTCGCCGCCATGCTGCTCTTCTACCGCAACGAAACCGGATTCGGCGGCAACAACGGCTTCACGGACTTCAAGCGTATCGCCGGGTTTCCGATCACGCATCCCGGCACCCGCACCACGCTCTGCCTTATGACGTTCGCGGTGCTCGTGCTCGCATTTCTCGGGGCACGATTCATCGCCACGTCGAAGTTGGGGCGCGTCGTCACCGCCGTGCGCGACGGCGAAACGCGGCTGATGTTCCTCGGCTACAGCCCGCTCGCGTACAAGCTCTTTGTGTGGGTCGTCTCCGCCGTGCTGTGCGGGATTGCCGGTGCGCTGTACGTGCCGCAAGTCGGCATCATCAATCCGAGCGAGATGTCGCCGGGCAACTCGATCGAAATGGCGATCTGGGTCGCCGTGGGCGGGCGCGGCACGCTGATCGGGCCGATCATCGGCGCATTCGCGGTGAACGGCGCGAAGAGCTTCTTCACCGCGTACTTCGCCGAATACTGGCTGTTCTTTCTCGGCCTCATCTACGTGCTGGTGCCGCTGCTGCTGCCCAATGGGATCATGGGCCTGATCGAATCCGGCCTCGAACGACGCCGTCGCGCGAAGGAATGACCGATGACACCGCACTCCATGCTCCTGAACGAAGACGCATCGGACCATGCGCTAAGCGGTGTGGCGTCGCTTGGCCGGGTCGTCACGCCCGGAGAAATCGACGTCTCGCACGGCGCGATCCTTTATCTCGACGACGTGGTCGTCAGCTTCGACGGCTTTCGCGCGCTCGACGCGCTCACGCTCTCCATCGACGCCGGTGAACTGCGCTGCATCATCGGACCAAACGGCGCAGGCAAGACCACGATGATGGACGTGATCACCGGCAAGACCCGCCCCGATCACGGCAAGGTATTCCTGGGCCAGACCATCGACCTCACGCGCATGAACGAGCCGGAGATCGCGCATGCGGGCATCGGCCGCAAGTTCCAGAAGCCGACCGTGTTCGAGCAGCACCCGGTATGGGAGAACCTCGAACTCGCGATGAAAACCGACAAGGGCTGGTGGGCCTCGCTGCGCGCGCGTCTCGATCGCAGCGCGCAGGCGCGCATCGAAGAAACACTCGGCATCATCGGCCTCGAAAGCGCAGCGCGGCGCGCGGCGGGCGAGCTTTCGCACGGCCAGAAGCAGCGCCTCGAGATCGGCATGCTGCTGATGCAACAGCCCGCCTTGCTGCTGCTTGACGAGCCCGCCGCCGGCATGACCGACGACGAGACGATGCAGCTTGCCGAGCTCCTGAACCAGTTGCGCGGCACGTGCTCGATGATGGTTGTCGAGCACGACATGGAGTTCGTGACGGCGCTCGCGGGCGAGACGGGCAAGGTCACCGTGATGGCGCAAGGCCGCGTACTGGCGCACGGCACGCTCGACAACGTAAAGCAGAACGAATCAGTGATCGAATCGTATTTGGGCCGATAGAACACGCACCGAATTCCGTGCGGATGCTCGCGTCGATATCACGCAAAACAGGAAGCCATAACCATGCTGGAAGTCGACGGACTGAACCAATACTACGGTGGCAGCCACATCCTGCGCGATGTGAAGCTGGCCGTGCCGGAAGGCAAGCTGACCGTTTTGCTTGGCCGCAACGGTGTCGGCAAGACTACTTTGCTGCGCTGCCTGATGGGCGTCGTGCAAGCGAAGAGCGGCTCGATCGCCTGGCGCGGCAACGCGCTCACGAAGCTGCCCACCTGGGCGCGGGTTGCGCAAGGCCTCGCCTATGTGCCGCAAGGGCGCGATATCTTTCCGCGTCTTTCCGTCGAAGAGAATCTGCTGGTGGGCGCGGCCAGCCGCAAGGCGCCATCGGGCGTGCCGGAGCGCATCTACGATCTGTTTCCGGTGCTGTGGAACATGCGCTCGCGGCGTGGCGGCGATCTCTCCGGCGGACAGCAGCAGCAGCTCGCGATCGGGCGCGCGCTGATGAGCGAGCCGCAGCTTCTGATTCTCGATGAGCCGACCGAAGGCATCCAGCCGTCGATCATTCAGGACATTGGCCGGACACTGCGCCAGCTCGTCGAAGAAATGGGCATGACAGTACTGCTCGTCGAGCAGTACTACGACTTCGCGAAAGCCATTGCGGACCAGTACTGGGTGATGCGTCGCGGCGAGATCGTCGCGGGTGGCGAAGGGGCTGCGATGGATCAGGACGGCGTGCGAGAACTGATTGCGGTTTGACGCGCTTTGTCAGTTGCGCTGCACCATCCGGCGTCGCGCCACGTGCACCCAGGCAGGCTGACTCGTGGAGCGCTGGACACGCCCCACGGGGCGAAACACGAAGCGAATCAATGCCCGTGCGCCGCGCGCCATCCGGCACGCTTTTTCGGCTGCTGACCGGGCGCGCCGGTGTGGAACCCTGCCGAGACGATAAAAAGAATCCCGGCGAACGGCCAGACGAAGGTGGCAAAGACAAAGCTGAGCCAATACGCATCTTGTGGAGGGTATGCCTGGAGTGCCCAGATCAGGCACGCAGCTGGCAACATCAGCAGACACAACGCCGACCGGTGAAGAAAAACCGCGGCCCTTGCATTCTTGAGCGTCTCAGCTTGCATGCCTACCTCCATAGGGAATGGCACTGAGACATAGAGTCGCACGGCAACCGCCGCACGCAAACTTGGTGAAATCCCTGACATGCGCCTTTCTACAGAATATGCGGCTATGCAGCAAATATTGGGGCCCGCGCATCAACCAGGCATGACTAATTGATGGTTGCTTCAAAGACATCGCGCGCGAGCAACCGGGCGACCCTGTATCGCGAATGCGAATCCGTGCTTGCCTGGGAGGCGTCCCAATCGCCCATGCTGCTGTCGACGAGTGCGACCCGCAGCATTCGAAAGATTCATGAAGGTCAATCGTAGGCACGGTCACATGACCGGCATAAAAGCGCCTTACTACCGTCCCGTCAGCGTCATGCAAGTGGTTTAGTTTTCCAGCCTGCAACACGCCGCAATCATCTGGAAAACCGTACAAACCTCCCCCCAGTCTTGCGAAGAAGTGCAACGCTTCCATGGAGACTCACATGAGCCTGACATCGAGACCGAGACACCCAAGGTCTGCCGCCCCCGCTTTGCTTGCTGCTGTTTCGCTGGCCTCCGCGGCCATCTTCTGCTCCGCAGCGGCCGGCCAGCCGCAGGCGCCCACGGATCCCTCTCTGGCAACGGCAACGCCGATCAAGCACGTCATCATCATCGTGGGCGAGAACCGGACCTTCGACCACGTCTTCGGCGCCTATCAGCCGCAGGCGGGCCAGACCATCTCGAACCTTCTCTCCAAGGGCATCATCAGGGCAGACGGCTCACCCGGACCGAACTTCAAGCTCGCCGAGCAGTACACGGCGAAAGCAACCAATCCCTCACGATTCGACGCCAGCCCCGCATCGAAACAGCCTTATTCGACGCTGCCAGCGCCGAACACGGGATCGGCGCCGACCGCCGCGAGCGACGCGAATCCGCCGCCGTTCGCCACGCTTGCGGCTGCGCAGGCGGCAGAGGGCAACGCGCTCGAAGCTGGCGACGTCGTTCATCTGACCACGGGCGCGACAGGTCTTCCAAACGACGTGCCCGATACGCGCTTCGGTGCGAACCTCTACAACTTGCAAA
This sequence comes from Paraburkholderia sp. A1RI-2L, assembly GCF_048957375.1. Lineage (NCBI taxonomy): Bacteria > Pseudomonadati > Pseudomonadota > Betaproteobacteria > Burkholderiales > Burkholderiaceae > Paraburkholderia > Paraburkholderia sp. A1RI-2L. The sequence goes on along the minus strand of NZ_JARBTA010000003.1, from coordinate 1,155,727 downwards.
GCGGTCCTTATCAAATTTCGCGCGTCGGCCCGAACTACGACCAGTACATGAACAGTCCGGTCCATCGCTTCTATCAGAACTGGCAGCAAGCCGATTGCAATATCGCGCACGCCACTGCCGCGAATCCGAGCGGATGCAAGATGGACCTGTTTGCGTGGGTTGAAACCTCGGTGGGCGCCGGATCGAACGGCAAGCCGCAGCCCGCCAATTTCACAGACGAGACAACCCACGAAGGCGCTACGGCCCTTGGGTTCTATAACGTCAACACCGGCGACATGCCCTACTTCACCGAGCTCGCGCGCCATTACACGATCAGCGACAACTATCACCAGCCGGTGATGGGCGGCACGGGCGCGAACAGCATCATGATCGGCACGGCCGATGCGCTCTATTACACCGACGGCCAAGGCAATCCCGCTACGCCGCCGCAAAACCAGATCGAGAATCCGCGGCCGCAGCCGGGCACCAACAACTGGTATGCGCAGGACGGCTACTCGGGCGGGAGCTATAGCAATTGCTCGGATCCGAAACAGCCTGGCGTGGGCGCAATCCGGCATTACCTCGACAGCCTGCCGTATCGCCCCAGTGCCAATTGCGCGCCCGGCTCGTACTATCTGCTCAATAACTACAATCCCGGCTATAACGGCGACGGCACCGTCAATACGAGTGCGTTCACCATTCCGCCCTCCCCGGTGCGCACCATCGCTGACACCCTGCTCGAACGCAGCATTTCATGGAAGTACTATGGCGAAGGCTGGAAGACATTCGTGACCAATCCATCAACCAGTGTCTATTGCAATATCTGCAATCCGTTTCTGTATGAAACGGCGATCATGACGAATCCGGCGCTAGTGGCCGCGCATCTCCAGGATACGAGCAACCTGTATTCGGACATTGCGAACGGGACGTTGCCAGCTGTCTCCTTCGCGAAGCCAGGCGGCCTGCTGGATGGACATCCGGCCTCTTCGAAGTTCGGTCTCTATGAAGCGTTCGTGCACAAGATCATTAATTCGGTTCAAGCGAACCCTGCCTTGTGGGCGTCCACTGCAATCTTCATTACGACCGATGAGGGAGGCGGCTATTACGATTCCGGCTACATTCAACCGGTCGACTTTTTCGGGGACGGGCCGCGCATTCCGCTCATTGTCGTGTCCCCTTACTCGCGCGGCGGCCGGGTGGTTCACGATTACTCGGATCACGTCTCGCTCGTGAAATTCATCGAGCACAACTGGTCGCTGGGACCGATTACGGCGCGCAGCCGCGACAATCTTCCGAACCCGGTTCAGCTTCCTTCGAACCCCTACGTGCCCACAAATGCGCCAGCTATTGGGGACCTGTTCGGTGCCTTCCGGTTCGAACCCGTCAAGCAATCCGGGCTGGAGAATTCAAACGAAGGGGCTGTGGGGATGTCGCCGTTCTGAAGGTCGGAAAAGCGATGAATGGTGGTGGCTCGGCTTCCACCATTTTACGGCTCCCATCGGAGCACGCTTCACAAGACGGGCTTAATCAAGCGCACAGCACAGCAGTGAGGCACGCTCATCCACCGATGCTCATGCGCTCCGACACGACAGCCGAAGGCAAACGCGGATGCCGCGCGCGCTTGCGCTCCATCGGCTGGAATCCGAGCCGCCGATACAGCGCGATCGCGCCGTGATTCTCGAGGCGCACATCGAGCACGAACTGCTGTCCGCCCCGTTTGAGCACGTCGTTCATCAGCGTCGTCAGCGCGCCGCGGCTGCGCCATTCCGGCCGCGTCGCGCAATGCGCGATCAGACTTTGGCCGCGCGCGGGTGCCGGCAATTCCGTCGCGAGCCGAGCACCGCGCGTCAGAATGCCGATCGCGCGCATCACGCCAAAATGCCGCCATACGTGCCATGCGAGCACGACATCATCGAGCGCAACCCGCCCGCCTTCGTGAATCGCCATCACGCTGCAGACTTCGTTGTCGTCATTCACCACGACGCGATGCCGCCGAAAGGAAAACCGCCCGTGCCGCGATCTGAATCCGCCCGCCAGAAAGTCGATGCATGCTTCCGCAGGCACGCCCAGCATGAAGCCGAACTCCGGCTCGCCCGAAGCGAACACGAGCGGCGCGCAGACCGCTGCATCGTCCGCACGCGCGGGTCGGCAGACGAAGCTCATCGGCATGTCGACACCAGACGCGCGACGGCATCGACGGTGTAATCGATCTGCTCGTCGGTGTGCGTCGAGCAGATAAAAAAGCGCAGGCGCGCCGCTGCCTCTTCCACAGCGGGATAGAAAATCGGTTGCACGTTGATGCCTTCCTCGAATAGCGCATTCGCCAAAACCGCCGCCTTCATCGAGCTGCCGGTGATGACCGGCACCACCGAATAGCCCGCGCTCGTACCCGTATGGAGTCCAGCCTTTCTGGCGCGTGCGAGAAAACGCTGGCCGTTCGCCTGCAAACGCATGACGCGCTCGGGTTGCGCGCACAGGGCGCCGAGCGCGGCGAGCGAACCGGCGGCAAGAGCAGGGGCGAGCCCCACGCTGTACAGAAAGCCCGGCGCGAGATGGCGCAGCATATCGGTGAGCACGGTGCTGCCCGCGATATAGCCGCCGCAGCCCGCGAGCGTCTTGCTCATCGTGCCCATCCAGATATCGACATCCGTGGGCGCAACGCCGCAATGTTCGCGCACGCCTTGCCCGCGCGCACCGAGCACGCCAAGTGCATGCGCTTCATCGACCATCAGGAATGCGGCGTGACGTTGCTTCACTTCGGCGAAGCGCGCGAGATCGGGGATATCGCCGTCCATGCTGTACAGACCTTCGATCGCGATCAGCACGCGCCGGTACTCGCCGCGCACCCGTGCGAGCAGCGCATCGAGCGCTTGCCAGTCGTTGTGCGGAAAGCTCAGGCGCTTCGCGCCGGAAAGCTGGGCACCCTGCACGATGCTGTTGTGCGCCAGCGAATCGTGGATGACGAGATCGCCCGGTGCGAACAACGCGCCGATCACCGTGACGTTGGTCGCATGGCCGCTCACGAATGCGACACAGTCCTCGACTTCGTAGAAGTTCGCGAGCGCGCGCTCGAGTTCGCGCTGCACGGGACGCTCGCCCGCGACCATGCGGCTCGCCGATGCCGACGTGCCGTAGCGATCCAGCGCTTGCTTCGCAGCTTCGGTGACGGCGGCATCGCCCGACAGGCCGAGATAGTTGTAATTCGCGAAGTTGATGTACTCCGCGCCGCCGATGCGCGTCGTCGCGCCGGCGCTGCCTTCGTGGACGCGGAAGAACGGCGACTCGACCTTCAGCGTCGTCCCCATCTGGCGCATGATGCGCACCTGCTGATACGCGGGCATGTCCTCGAAACGCGCCAGCGATGCGCGCTCCTGCTGCGTCACGCGATCCGGTTCGAAAGGCGCGGCAGCTTGCGCACCCGCGCGTTCGAGCTGGCGTTGCAACGCCTTGGCCGCGAGTTTCTGCCTCATCTGTTCGGGCAAGCTCATCACTACTTTTCCTTATGCCGCTTCGGCCCATTCCCACGCATCGCGATCGGCGAGCAGGGCTGCGAGCAGCCGATAGTTCATCTCGTGACTGGGCCGCCACGCGCTCACGCGACCGAGAATCGGCGCGCCCGCCATCGCGAGGTCGCCGACGAGATCGAGCGCGCGATGGCGCACGAATTCGTCCGGCATCCGCAATCCGCCGATCACCTTGTTGCCGACGATCGTCGCCGTGCTCGTCATACGCGCACCGCGCAGGATCGGCTTGCCGGAGAGATAGCCAGCAGCGATGGCGAGCACGGCCCATTTCAGTCGTCCGTACGAACGCGACGGCGCGATGTGATTCGCGAAACTGGCCGGCGTCACTTCGCCTTCCCAGCGCAGCGCGGGAAAGCCACGCAAATCGGTGCATACGTCGAGCTCGTATCGATCAGAAGGCGCGACACTCATGCGCCGCACTTCGTTACCTTCTTCGTGTTCGACCATCACCGTCCTCAGCACGCGAATGAAGCGCTTCGCGCTCGCGAGCGGCACGCGTCCTGCATCGCGCAGGGCGTTGCACCAGGGCGTCGCGCTGCCGTCGAGAATCGGCACTTCTTCGGCATCCAGATGAATCGTCGCGTGATCGATTTCCTGCGTGAGCAAGGAAGCAAGCAGATGCTCGACCGTGCGCACGCCAATGCCGTCCCGCGCGCGCAACATGGTGCAGAGCGGCTGCGCGTGGCGCAGCGAAGCATCGACCGGAAGCGCGGCAAGCGGACGGTCGCCGCGCGAGCGCTCGAACCAGATGCCCGCGCGAGCGCCCGGCGCGCCCGGATCGACCGGCACGATGCGCACACGCACGCGCCGGCCCGTGTGCAGGCCGCGGCCTTCGATCTTCACTTCGCGCGCGAGCGTACCCTGATTGCGTTGCCAGCCGGCGGGTGCCTGCGTCATGCGCGCTCCCCGTGACCGAGCGCTTGCGCCACACCGCTGATTGCCGCGCTATCGAGCGCATGACGCGCCGCGAGCACGTTCACCTGATGCGCCACATCCGAACCCGCAGGCGCGGTATCGGCGCCCTTGATGTCGGCGACGATACGCGCCGCGAGGCTGCTGACGGTCGCACCTTCGGCAATCGCCATCACCGACAGCTTGCTCCCTAGCGACTCCTCCACCGCCATGCCGAGTTCGATGCCCATTAGCGAATCCATGCCAAGCTCGAGCACCGACGCATCCGCCAGAATCTTCTCCGGCGACAGATGCAGAATGCGCGCGATCTGCGCCTGCAGCGCCGCTTCGACCTGCGTCTGCGCTTCGTGCGCGTCGAGCTCGCGAATCTGATCGCGCAACTGCGCGCCGCTTTCGAGCGCGGCGTCGTCGGCGACGCCACGCGACAGTCCACGATACCGCCGCGCACTCGCCGCCGGCATGCCGCGAGCAATCACCTGCCAGTCGAGCCGCACAAACGCTTCGCCCGCACCGTCTTCGATGAGCACGCGATCGAGCGCCGCAAGCGCTTCCGCCGAGGTGATCGACCCGCCGCCGATGCGCCCTTGCAGCGCCTGCCTGGTGTTGTCGTTACGCGCGAGGAAGCCGACATCGTCGAGCGGGCCCCAGGCCATCGCGGTACCGGCGAGACCTCGGGCGCGGCGCAGTTCGACAAGCGCTTCCAGAAACGTGTTGGCCGCCACATAGCTGGACTGCCCCGGATTGCCGAGATACGTCGTCGCCGATGAATACAGCACGAAGAAGTCGAGCGATGCGCCGAGCGTTGCGCGATGCAGGTTCCACGCGCCCGCGACCTTAGGCGCGAGCACGGCGCGAATGCGCGCATCGTCGAGATTGCGCAGCAAGCCGTCGTCGATATGCATCGCCGAATGCACGATACCCTTCAGCGGCATGCCACGCGCTGCGATCCATGCGATCAGCGCATCGACCTGCGCGCTCGCCGACACGTCGCACTGGCGCACGTCGATACGCGCGCCGCTGGATTGCGCGAGACGCGCGATGGCGTCGTCCTGCGCCGCATCGAGCGCCGCTCTGCGGCTCGCCAGCACGACATGACGCGCGCCGCGCTCGATCATCCAGCGCGCCGTCGCAAAGCCGAAGCCGCCCGTGCCGCCGATCACGAGATAGCTCGCGTGTGGATCGTGCGAATACTTCGCGTGGCTCTGACGCACGCGCGGCTGCGGCACGCCATGCGGATACGTGACTAGCACCTTGCCGATCTGGCGCGCCTGCTGCATCGTCCGGAACGCGGATTCGGCCTCGCGCGCAGCAAATGCGCGATACGGCAGCGGATGCAACACGCCACGCTCGAACAGCGCCATCACATCGGCAAACAGGCGTGCGGTGAGATTCGGGCGCGCGCTCATCAACTGGTCCGCATCGATGCCGAAATAGCTGATGTTGTTGCGGAACGGCCGCAAGCCTATCTGACTGTTCTCGTAGAAGTCGCGCTTGCCAAGTTCGAGGAAGCGCCCGAACGGGCGCAAGGTGTCGATGCCGCGCACCATCGCCTCGCCCGCGAGCGAATTCAGCACGATATCGATGCCCTCGCCTTGCGTCAGCGCGCGCACGTCGTCGGCGAAAGCGAGACTGCGCGAATCGAGCACGTGATCCGCGCCGAGCAGACGCACGAACTCGCGCTTCTCGCGACTACCCGCACTGGCGAACACTTCCGCACCGAGATAGCGCGCGAGCTGAATCGCCGCGATGCCGACGCCACCCGCGCCACCGTGAATCAGCACGCGTTCGCCCCGCCGCAGACGCGCCAGTTCGACGAGCGCGTAGTAGGCCGTGAAGAACGCGGTCGGAATGGTTGCGGCCTCTTCGAAGCTCATGGTGGCGGGCTTCTTGGCGACGGCATCGGCACGCGTCTGCACGCGGCTCGCGAACGAGGCGCTCGCGAAACCGAGCGCCGCATCGCCTTTCTGAAAGCGCGTCACATTGCGGCCCACGCGCGTCACGCGGCCCGACAGCTCCATGCCGATGGTCGCGCCCGCGAAGCCGTTCTCGACCGCTTCGTCCGACAACAAGCCCATCGCATACATGACGTCACGGAAGTTGAGACCTGTGGCGACGGGTTGAATCTCGACCTCGTCATCGCCGAGTTCGCGCTCGGGCAACGGCAGCCATTGCAGATGACGCAGCGAGCCCGGCGCTTCGAAGCCGAGGCGCGCGTGCGCCCGCGCTTGCGGCTCCGATGCGGGCGCAGGCATCGCGTCGGCGGCCAGCATGCGCGAAACGTAGCGGCCCGTTACCGTCAGCATTACCTCTTCTTCGGCTTCTCGTTCGTCGGACAGCGCGATGAGCAGTTCATCGGCCAACTGCGCGGCGACGTCATCGCTGGCTTCGTGGATGTCGATCAGACGGCACGCCAGTTCGGGATGCTCGTTCGCCATCGTGCGCGTGAGGCCCCACAGCGTGGCGCCTTCGATCGCCGAATGCGCCACGCCTTCGATCGGCGCGGCGCCGCGCGTGACGATGTTCAGTTGCGGCATGTGGGCGCTCTGCATGGCAGCGGCGTCGCGCACGAAACGCGCGAGCGCGAGCATCGAATCGTCCTGCGCCTGAAGCATCGCCTCGCCGCTGGCGCTTGCATCGCTCGATGCGGGCGCAACGAACACCAGATGCGGCGCGTGTCCGACCGTATTCAGCTGACGCGCGGCATCCGCGAGCGAGACACGCGCCACGGCCTGGCCGCGCGCGAGCAGCGCCCGACGCAAGGCTGCTTCGAAGCCGGTTTCGGCCCCGCCGCCGGCGATCCACCAACTGGCGCGCGGCGCAATGGCATGGGCTTTCGACGAATCGAACGGATTGCGCGCCACGGCGATGGCCGGAACGTTTTCCAGATCGACGCCGCGCTCGACATGACGCGTGACGTGCTCGAAGCCCGCGGCTTCGAGCAGCGCTTCGAGCTGGCCGGGCGACATGCCCGACGGCGTATCGAAGACCAGTTCACCGAAGCGTCCGCGCTGCGGCTCCGCCATCACGACGATGCCGCCTGGCGCAAGCCAGTTGCGCATGGCCGCGAGCACCGCGCGCTGATCGTGCTGCGCAGACAGCGAACGGCGGGCGACGATCAGATCGAAGGCTTCGCGTTCGCCTTCGAGCGAAGGGGAATCGCCGAGTGTCATGACAACGGCGCGCGCGGTGTCGCCCGCCGCCGGATCGAAGGATTGCACTTGCGCCTGCGTGCCCGCGAGCACGCGCTCGCAGCGCGCGGACGGCAACGCGATGTCGAGACCGCGCATGAATTGCGCATCCGGCGCGGCGATTTCCAGCACGCGCATGCGTCGCGCGGGCGTCCACGACGCGACCGCCTGCGTCACGCATTGCCCGATGAAGCCAGTCGCGTGCGTCCAGGTGGGCGAGGCATCGAAGAAATGCTCGAAGAGTGCGTCGCGCGTACTCGATGCGGGTTCCTGCACCGTATCGTCCGCGAGCCGCGCCGACAGTTGCGCACCGCGATGCGCCAGCAGACTCAGCTCCGCGACGTGCGCGGGCGACGTCGCGAGCAGCGAGCGCCACAGTTCGTCGGCGTCAGGCCAGTCGGCGCAGGCAGCGGCGTCGCGCACGAAGGTGCCATCGGCTTCGATCAGCAGGCCGTCTTCCGCGAGCATGCGTTCGAGCGCGCGGCGCAGGCGGCTGGCGGTTGCGGGAAGCACCGCAGCGCGATCGAATGCGCGCAGGGCCCAGGCGCTCGCCAGCACGTCGAAGAGCGGCAGTATCTCCGTGAGATGCGCCTGGCGGTGCGCGTCGTCTTCGAGCAAAGCCTGCGCGGCGAGCGCGCGCTCGATCAGCGCAGCCGGCGCCGGCAGCATCTGCGTATCGGCAGCCGCGTCGCGCGGCTGCGGCTGCGCGATATACCTGAAGCGCGCGGGCGGCGTGAATCGGCGGCCCAGCAGATCGACGCGGCGGAAGCGGCAGGCAGAAAGGCGCATCGTCACGCGATGATCCGCATCCAGAAAGTCGAACGATGCGACCACCGAATGCGGGCTGCGCCGATCAATGCGCGCGAGCACCGAGCACACCACCGCCGTGCCCAGAAAATCAACGCGACCGATCTGCACCGGCACATACGCGGCATCCTCGCCGCTAGCGCCGAGCAGCGCGAACAGAGGATGGAAACCAGCGTCGATCAGCGCGGGATGCATGGCATAGGCACCGGCCATGTCGGCGGCTTCGGCGGGCATCGACAGATGCGCGAACGCGCGCTCGCCGTCGATGCGCACATCGCGCACCCAGCGGAACGCCGGACCGTACGACAGCCCGACGCGATGCGTCTGCTCGTAAAGCGCCGCACCGTCGATCGGCTCGCGCGCGAGCAGCGCCGCATCGATGGTTTGCGCCTGAATCGCCGGGCCGCTTTGCAGGAATCGCCCGCTCGCGTTCAGCGCCCACGGATCGCGGCTCATGCGGTCGCGCGTTTCGATGCTGAAGCGAGCGGTCGCCGCATCGATCGAGAAGCGCATCCGCTTGCCAGTGCCAGGCTGGAACACCAGCGGCAGATGAATCTCGAGGTTTTCCAGCGCGCAGTCATCGCAGTGCATGAATTCGCGGCCCGCAATCAGCGCCATTTCGACGTAACCGGCGCCCGGAAACGCAGCCGCGCCATCGACGACGTGATCGGCCAGCAACGTCATGCGCGCCGGATCGATCTGATTGCCCCACGCGAGCGTGTGCTCCGCCAGCCGGTAGCCGAGCAGCGGATGCTCGCGTCGGCGATTGACGATGTCGTACGCTTCGGCTGTCGGCATGCGCCAGTAGCTTTCGCGCTGCCACGGATAAGTCGGCAACGGAATGCGCGCAGCAGGCGGCGCGAAGCGGTCGGGTTCGACCGGCGCGCCATGTGCCACGGCATTCAGAATCGAACGGCGCAACGCTTGCGCATCCTCCTCTTGACGCTTGAGCGTGACGAGCACGCGCGCGTTCACGCCGTTCGCCTTCAACGTCTGATCGACGTAGCCGCGCAGAATCGCGTGCGGCCCGACTTCGAGAAACAGTGCGATGCCGCGTTCGGCAAGATGCGCGATGGCCGCTTCGAAGCGCACCGGATCGCGCACATTGCGCCACCAGTAGTCGGCGGTGAGCTTCGCGCCATCGAGCGTCGAGCCCGTCACCGTCGACACGAAACGGCGCGTGGCGGCGCTCGGACGCAAACTGGCGAGGCTCTTTTCGATCCGGTCGCGGATCGCGTCCATCTGACGACTGTGGAACGCATAATCGAGCGCGAGCATCTGAAAGAACGTCCCTTGCGCGCGCAACGCCGTCTGAATTTCGCGGAGCGCATCGGGATCGCCTGCCAGCGTGACGGCTTCGGGACTATTGATGCCCGCGATTTCCACGCGTGCGTTGAGCCCGAACTGCGCGATCAATTCCGCCGCCGCCGTCGCACCGATGCCCGCCGCCGCCATCAAGCCGCTGCCGCGCGTGTGCGCCTGTGCGCTGCTGCGGATGCGTATCACATGCACCGCCTGTTCAAGCGTGAGCGCGCCCGCCGCCCACGCCGCAGCGATCTCACCAACGCTGTGTCCGCAACACGCGACGAAACGCACGCCACGCGCGCTGATCGCTTTCGTGATGCCGACCTGCATCGCAAACAATAGCGGCTGCGCGATCTCGGTCGCGCCGAGCGCGTCGGCGGTAACGCCCGCTTCCAGCATCGCGACGAGCGACGGACTGCCGTCCGCGCACCAGAGCGCATCGACTTCACGCAGCGCTTCGGCGAACGCGGCGTCTTCCTGCAGCAGACGCTGGCCCATGCCGGCCCATTGCGCGCCGTTGCCGGAGAACACAAGCGCGAGCGGCGCGTTGCTCTGTGGCGCGTGACCGGTGACGAGCGCCGCTGAACCCGCTTCATTCGATGCGGCCAGCGCACGCAACGCCGCGCGCGCTTCATCGTACGACGACGGCGCGATGATCGCGCGGTGCTCCAGCCATTGACGCCGCCACGCCGCGCCTGCCGCGAGCGCGGACCAGGGCGCGCCGGACTCGAGCATGACGAGGTAGCGCCTGGAGAGCGCCGAGAGCGCGGCGCCAGCGCGCGCACTCAGCATCAACGGCGCGAGCGTGTCATCGAGCGAAACGATGCGTGGCGCCGGACCTTCGCGCACGGGATCGGGGGCCTCCGCGAGAATCACATGCGCATTGGTGCCGCCAAAGCCGAACGAATTCACGCCGATATGCAGCGGCGCATCGTGGGTTTCGAGCGGCGTGAAGCGGTCGACCACGCGCAAACGGCCTTCGCCGAAGTCGATCTTCGGATTGGGCGTGCGGAAATGCAGCGAACGCGGCACTGCGCGATGCTTCAGGCAGAGCACGGCCTTCAGCAATCCGGCCATGCCCGAAGCGGTTTCCAGATGCCCGAGATTGGTCTTGACGGAGCCGATGAGCAACGGCGCGCCGGACTCGCGGCCCGCGCCGGCAACCTCGAGCAAAGCTTGCGTTTCGATCGGATCGCCGACCTGCGTACCTGTCCCGTGCGCTTCCACATACGCGAGCTGCAACGGCGAGACGTTCGCTTCGCCGTACACTCGACGCAACAACTCGGCCTGGGTGGCCGCGCCCGGCACGCTGATGCCGCCCTGCGTGTAGCCATCCGAATTGACGCCCGAACCAGCGATGACCGCATGAATGGTGTCACCGTCGGACAACGCGCGCGAAAGCGTTTTCAGCATCACGAACGCACCGCCTTCCGAGCGCACGTAACCATCGCCGCGCGAATCGAAGGCGCGGCAGCGGCCCGTCGGCGATAGCATGGAGGCCTTGGCGAAACTGACGAAGCCGAACGGATGCAACAGCAGATTCACGCCGCCCGCGAGCGCCATATCCGCTTCGCCCGATGCAAGCGCGCGGCACGCCTGGTGCAGCGCGACCAGCGACGACGAACACGCCGTATCGACCGCCATGCTCGGCCCGCGCAGGTCGAACAGATACGAGACACGATTCGCCGCGATGCTCATGGTATTGCCAGTCGCGGAATACGGGTCGACGCACGACAGATCGTCCATACTGCGATTGCCATAATCCGTGCTCGCGACGCCCACATAGACAGCGCAGTTGCGGCCCCTCATGTCGGCGGGACGCACGCCGGCATCTTCGAAGGCTTCCCAGGCGAGCTCGAGCAACAGCCGCTGCTGCGGATCCATCTGCATGGCTTCGCGCGGCGAGATGCCGAAGAACGCGGCATCGAAATGACTGACGTCGTCGAGAACCCCGGCGGCGAACGTGTAGCTCTTGCCCGGCTCCGGCTTCGACGGGTGGCGATAATAGTCGGTGCCGAAGCGGTCGGCAGGGATTTCGGTGACGGCATCGCGCTCGTCGCGCAGAAGTGTCCAAAGTTCGTCCGGATTCGTCACGCCGCCAGGTAGACGACAGGACATGCCGACGATCGCAATTTTTTCGTTCATGTTCTCAGTTCATTTCAGCTGGCGCGAACTGCGGTTCCGGCGTACGCCGAGTCGTGCGCTCGCTGTCCATTGCGCCGATGAGCGCCCGACCCAGCTCATCGATGCGCAACTTGCTCGACCGTGGTGACGTCGCGCTGTAATTCGTCCAGATAAAGAAGTCGCTCCGGTGCGGCAGCCGACCGATATGCCGGTACGCGCGTGACATCGCGGGCACGTGATCGCCGTAGAAACACACGACCGTGTCGCGTTCGCGCGTGCGCAGATACGTGAGGAGGCGGCCGATCATGGCATCCGCATTCACGAGATGGCGCAGGTACGCGGTGAGATCGTGCAGCTCGGGGGCGTCACCGAGCGCGTGGTAGGCCGCACCCTCGCCCGGCTCGACCGGTTCCAGATGAAGCGGGCCGTGGTTTTCCATCGTCACCGCGAAAATGAAGACCGGGTCCGTGCTGGCTTCCAGCGTGTCGATCACCTTGTCGGCGACTGCTTCATCGGCGACGTAAGCACCGGCGCGGCGCGCGGACGCGAATGCATCGATATCGACGAAGTGCTCGAAGCCGAAATGGCGGAATGCGCGATCGCGGCCGAAGAAATTTGCGTGATACGGATGGATCGCGAGCGTGCGATACCCTGAACCCTTGAACCACGATGCAAGCGAAGCGCAAGCCCGCCGCACGAATGCGTAGGGGTAGAAGCGCGCGTAGCCGAGCTTCGACTGATCGAGGCCGGTGAGCAGCGCAAATTCGCTGCGCATCGTGTTTGCACCCCACGCGGGGACATCGAGCTCGCCGTGGAGCCAGGCTTCGGCGCGGGCGCGGTCGAACTGTTCGAGGATCGAGGTGCGGATCGACGAGTCGAGGCGCCGGGCATCGAAGAAGGATTCGCTTTGGATGACGAGAATATCGGGGCGGTGGGCAGGAGCGCCGGTTCGGGCGAACCCGCTTGTGTCGAGTGCTTCCTGCAACGCGCGGAATGTCCGCGTGCGCATTCCGTTCAAGAAATAGGCAACGAACACGGCCACAAAGCCATGCATGACCTGATCCAGCGCGGCATCGAGCGTAAGCGGCAAGCGTGGCGGGAGCACGACGCATGCGCCGAGCGCGACCGCTATGACGCATGCAAGCCATGCGTAGTGGAGATGCGTAAGCGGCGGATCGATCAAGAACGCGGTCGCGAAAACACCGGCACCGAGCAGAATCGCGACAACCTCGCCTGCGCTCAGAAATGGCAGATACAACCGCGGATGCCGGAACAACTGCGAGAAGAGACTGAGGTCGGTGAAGACGAGCGGCTCGCGCAGAGCCTCATACTTCGCATTGCCGATGATAACGAGCCCGGCCACGCACGCGAACACCACGAACGCCGAGAACGCGGGCCGCACACTCGCCACCAGCGCGATGCAGAACAGCAATGTGACGACGCTTACGTGAAGCAACTTCGCACGCAGCGAGCGACGCCAGAACGCATTCGCGCCCGGCCTTGCGCCGGCATCGGCGAACGAAGACGCCGTGAGCGCAATGAGGTAACACGCGAGCGCCATCACCGCCGCGGGCGCGCCGCGCGCAAAGGGTAGAACAGGTGGAGTAGCGCGTCGCCGAGGGCCGCGGGCATCGCACGAACGAAACGCATGCCGAGATAGAGCGGACCGGGAAACGCGATGACCCTGCGGCGCACGGCTAGCTGGCGCTGAATCACGCGTGCGGCCTTCGATGCGCTCCAGAGGAACGGCTTGCTGCCGGGGAACACATCGCTCATCGCGGTTTTGACGAAGCCGGGCAGAATAATCGACAACGCGATGCCGTCGCGCGCGAGTGACGGACGCACCGATTCGCCATATGCGCACAACGCGGATTTGCTCGCGCAATACGCCGGAGAAATGGCCATGCCGCGAATCGCGGCGAGCGAACCGACGAGCGCGATTTGCCCGCGCATGCGCGCGCGCATGCGGTCCGCCACGGATTGCACGGCATGAATCGCGCCGAAGAAATTGGTCTCGACGACCATGCGCGTGCGCGCGAGGTCCTCCCAATCATCCGGCGACGACAGCGTGCTCGCGACACCGGCATTGGCGATCAGCAAATCGATCGGGTGACGATGATCGAAGTCTTCGAGCCACGCGTTCATGGCTTGCGCATCACAGACATCGAGCACGCCTTCGACGACACGTGCACCTGCTGCGCGGCAGCGATCGGCGCATGCCTGTAAGCGCGCCGCGTCGCGGCCGATGAGCCCGAGCGTCACACCGGGCGCGGCATACGTATGTGCGAGCGCTTCGCCAAGACCGGCGCTCGCGCCCGTCACGACGATCACGCGGGCAGGTGCGCTAGGCATCGCCGCATGCCTCCAGACGAGCCACGGCGCCGGCCGTCGCCATGGCGATGCCGCGCTGCGTATAGAAGTCGCCGTTGATCTGGGTGTTGCAGATGACGTAGTGGAGAAAGGCCTGATACAGTTCCATGTCGGGCGGACTCGCATCGAGCCAGAAGTCGTCGAGCCGGCCTTGCCATGTCATGCCGGGCATGTCGTAGACCGCGTTGCCGAGCGCGACGAGCGGGCGCCTGTGATGCAGCGCCGACAGCCCCACGGTGCTATTGACGACGACCACGCCGCGCGAATGCTCCAGCAGCGTCGGCAAATGCCCGGCTTCGAGATACACGAGGCGCTGCGCCATATCGAGCGACTTCGCCAACTCGCGCGCGAAGCGCTTATATTCGACGAGCCCCGTATCGAGCGGATGATTCTTGATGACAAGTAACGCATCCGCAGGCGCGTGCTGTGCGAAGGAACGCATTACGCGCTCGATAGCTTCGCGCACGCCGCCGCTGAACGGCGAGTGCACGACGATCTGCGAATCGGAATTGAGTTGCAGCGGGAACAGGTAGCACGAGCGCTTCGAATTGACGAGATCGGTGGTGGCGCGCACCGCATCGTCGCGATGACCCTTCTGCCGCGCGAAGCGCGCCGCAAGCGCCGAATACTCTTTCATGCCGTTGTACGGACGATGACTCTTGTAGCCAGGAAAACGCGCTGCATAAAAGGCATTGCCCAACCGATAACGGATGTCGTGCCACGCGCGCTCGTAGAGGTTATAGCCCGTGGCCTGCGCTTGCGGCACCGATGCGAACCGATGCTCCAGATACCACGCCGGATCTCGCGGCATGCGCGAGCGGCCATTGACACCATATTGCTCCAGCGTGAGCCAATACGGACGCACATAACCTTCCTCGAAGACGTGCACCCGCACGCCATGGCGCTCGGCAACTGGATGCAAGGGCGTGTGAATGGCGCGGCAATCGCCGAAAAGAAAAATATCGGAAAAGGACCCCGAGCCGATTTTCTGCTCATACCAGGCCGGTAAATCCTGAGTGCGCTCCGTGAAATTCAGCGCACGCGTTTCTCCTGAAGAATACAGTAGATCGCCGCCGCAGAAATTAATCCGCTGCACCGAATGCCCTTTTTCACTCAGCGATTCAGATAAACGCGAAAAAAAATGGGAAGCGGTGCCTTGAAGGGCGAGGAACGATCGCGGCATCGGGCTAGAAAATTGAAAGAAAGCAGTAGAGAAGCCTCAGCCAGCCCTTCAGGAGAAGGTATTTTTTACAACACCAGACCTCTCATTTTTTGCAATCTTACGATATGGATGTTGGATTTTGCGCATGCTTTCAAGCATATGTTGCAAGGATGATACAGCAAATTGTAAACTTTTGTTGTTTTGTGTAACTCGACTATAATCCGCCGCGATCGCCAAAACGCTTTATTTATAGCGGTTTCATGGACTACTAGCACGTCTTAACCAGAAAAATGCAGACGTCTTCGCATTGCTTACCTACTAGATAAGTGATAGACGGCAGAAATTTCATGCGCTGTACTTGCATCTTTCTTGTGCAACATTTACCTCCTACGGACTTACAAGATTCCTGATCTTACAAATCCGAAAGGGATACGCCTTCGACCGCTTTTCGTGTGTCACATCATCGTGGTGACACACCAGCCATGCTGATTCGCATGTTGAAATCGCGATTTCATGCCTTGGAAATACCTTGGAAAAAACTCAGCATTTTCCCGTTCAGACGATTGGCAGCAAGGAAAGCCGTGCGATTTTGGCGCGGCTGAAGCGTGTTAATCGGCTGTGCCTTTTTACCGTCATATTGCCAACGGTCGCGGCCACGTTGTATTACGGGTTGGTCGCTTCCGATGTGTATGTTTCGGAATCGCGGTTTGTAGTGCGGAGTCCGCAGAAGGAGACGCAAACCGGCCTCTTCAGTTCATTTCTCGAAAGCACAGGTTTCGCCCGGTCGCAGGACGACACGTACGCGGTCAACGACTACATGGCCTCGCGTGATGCGCTCGCGGCGCTGAACCAAAGCGACTATTTCGCTCAGGCGTATTCAGGGAAGCACGGTGACTTCATCAGCCGCTTCCCGGCTTTCGACTTCGACCGCAGCTTCGAAGGTCTCTACCGGTACTACGGCAAGCAGGTCGACGTGTCCCTCGACAGCACGACTTCGATTACGTCACTCAAAGTCAATGCGTTCACGGCGCAAGACGCGTATCGCATCAACGAGCGTCTGCTCGAACTCGCGGAACAACTCGTCAACCGGATGAACGACCGCGCACGGCAAGACACGCTGGCGATTGCACGCGATGAAGTCGCGCGCGCTGAAAACCGTGTGAAGGAAGCATCGGCTGCGCTGTCCGGCTATCGCAACGAACAGAATGTGTTCGATCCGGATAAGCAGTCGACACTGAAGCTCCAGCAGGTCGCGAGCCTGCAGCAGGCACTCGTCGAAACCAGGACACAACTGGCGCAACGCAATCGGTAATTCACCGACGTTCTTGTGATCTCAGGCGCTCTGATGCAAGGGCGAGCGGTGGGATTGCTGGCGAAGGAGTGATTTACATCCTCGGCGAGTTCATGCACGCGCGATGTACGGATGCTGGCCCACGCGCTGCAACACGTCGACCAGATAGTCGTAGGATCGATGTCGTGCAGCTTGCACGTCACCAGCAGGCTTTGCGCGATACCGATCTGCCTGGCGCCGAGTTCGTCCTGCCAGCAGAACATCCGCTCTTCTTGCCCATTGGGACGGCGCGCAGCGCCCAGCTCCAATGAATCGTATCGATCTCGACATCCGCATCATCCAGATACAGCAATACATCGCGGCGCTCACGGACATAGGCCAGCGCCTTCGTGAGCGGACTGCTCGGCAGCAAGCCTTGCAGGCCGAACTGCCTGTCCACCCAGACGAAGGAACTGCCGCGCCACCGGCCGGTGATACGCCGCCTCCATGCGCGCTTGGCCGGAGCCTGTCAGGCCCTTCTGCCGGATGTCTTCTCGACGCGATACAGCTGCCGATATGCTCCAGCGCTGGCCACGCGCGTGCCGGCTCGACTTCGGCCTTCACGAAGGCACGCCTGCTGTGCGCCCAGCACTGCGCGTGGGCCAGACCCGTCTTCTTCGCATACCGTGCGTACGCCTTGCAGCGCCGTCCGTGTGCAGGACGCTGCCAGCCGTCATGGTTTGCCCGAGCAACCCTGCTCGACGTGCCCTGCCGCCGGCTCGGCTGGTAGTGGAAGCAGATCTCCTCGAGCTCGCCCATCACCGGCCAGAAGTACGCCGACTTCATTCGCCTGGGCCGTCCCGTCCGGCCTGATCGGCGTCTCGTCCATGCGCTGACACGCGAGTCAGGATCGACTGCCACTGCGCGTCGTGGACGGCCTGACGCGCAAATGGCCGCCGCGATTCGCGGAGCCACTGCCGCGACACGCGGATGCCGCACTGGGCAAGCCGCTGATGCTGGCGCGGCCAGCGGCAGGTGCGGCACCGAAACAGGTCGATGAGCAGCCCGGCGATGAACGACACATCGGCGCGGCTGCTCTTCGATCACACCAACCGGCGCCGTGCAGGACACGACAGTGCCTGCGTATCGCGCCGTTTGATCACCGGGCGCACGTACTTGAGTTAACGACATAGCTGCCGGGACGTTGGGGGCCAGCCAGGGTTCACACGCTTCGCCGATTAATAATCCCCGGATCGAGACCTGCGCTCGGGGTTCGCGATCTCGATGACTTCGACTACACCTGCCCTCGTCGAAGAACAGCGCTGATTCGTCGACACCCGGCGACTGGGCGTGGTGCCGCGCTCGTGGCCTGCTGGCGCGCGTCTTCCTGCCCGGCGCCGGCATCAAGAACAGCATCGAAGGCTTCGCCCAAGCGTGCCTTGTGCCGCATCGGGCTGTACGATGCGACGCTCGCCTAGGCCGAACAGCTGGCGCTGGAACCACGCGACGGTGCGCGTACTGCGCGTTCGCCCAGTACCGCTTGCATCGCGCTGGTCAACGCCGCCACGTGCGCAGTGAGCGCTACGAGCGTTTCGTCGGTGGCGGCAGCTGATGCGGTACGGGCTACCACCATAGGCAACGGCGCCTCATGGCGAGGGCCTCACCGGCGACTGGCTGCGTGTGCCGGTAACGATGCTGCCGGACGACCTCGATTCCCTCGAGCAACAGCTTCAGTTGGGTGACGATCCACGCGTGTCCGCCCGGTTCCAGCTGGCCGAATGGCTCGGCCTCGAGCCGCTTGGCCCAAACGCACCAGCCGTCGCGATCGAAATAAAGCACCTTGACGGTGTGGCACGACGATTGATGAACGCGAAGCCTGCATGGCCCCAAGCGATCGACCGGCATGTTGTGGCGTGCGATCGCGTGCAAGCCATCGAACGAGCGCCGCATGTCCACGGGTGCGCTGTACAGGAACACACGCAATTTGCTGCTCGAGGAAGAACATCAAGCTTCTCATGGATTGTCGAACGATGCCGGGCAGATCGAGGCGGATCGTCGATTCGCCTGTCCAGCCGGCGTGCCTGGGTTGATGTGCGCAGCCGCTGCCAGGCAATGGTCCCCAGATCGACAAAGGCCGAGTCCCCGGCGGATGGTATCCACGCCACAGCGGAGATGCCGTGCCCGCAAGCGCCGCCGCCACGATAGAAGCGAAACTCCGACACTGACTTCACGGCAGAACGCTTTTCCTTCCGGGACCGTCATCCGCGCTCTGGGTAGCGTGCCGGCCTCTGGCGCCACGCTAATTCCACTTCTCTCGCTTCGCTGCTGCCTTCTATCGTCTGCTCCTGGATCGCACAACGAGGAGCATTCTGCAACGACATCTACGCGAACTTGCAACGCTCAGTGGCTTACCGCTTACGGCGCAACTTCAGTCCGTGGCACCCGACAATCCACAGATCCCGGTGCTGCGCACGCGCATGACTGCGCTTCAAAACGAGATCGCGAACACAACCGGGACGGTGGTGGGCGACAAGTCATCGCTCGCGCTCAAGGCGCCCGGCTACGAGCGGCTGATGCTCGAACGCGAGTTCGCGGAGAAGCAGCTTTCATCGGCGATGGCCTCGCTAGAAACTGCGCGCACGCAGGTTCAGAAGCAACAGTTGTATCTCGAACGCATTGCCGCGCCGGGCATGCCGGATCAGGCGTTGCTGCCCAAGCGCATTCGTGGGGTGATTACGGTCCTGGTTGCCGGACTGGTGGCTTGGGGCTCGCTGAGCTTGCTGATTTCGAGCGTGCGAGAGCACAAGAGCTAAGTCTGCGCATGAGCACCTCCACATCCTTCGCCACATCTTTACGCATTCAGCTTCGCGTTGTGCACGCGCTGCTGATGCGCGAGATCATTACGCGATATGGGCGGCACAACATCGGCTTCGCGTGGCTGTTCGCGGAGCCGATGTTGTTCACGGTCGGCATCATTGCATTGTGGAGCACCCTGCATGACGTGGACTCATCGCGTCACGTCAACATCGTCGCATTCGCGTTGACCGGCTACTCGACGGTGCTCGTCTGGCGCAATACCATCGGTCGCTGCACATTGGCCGTCGAACCCAATACCGCGCTGCTGTTCCATCGAAACGTGCGCATCTTCGATCTCTTTCTCTCGCGCATCGCCCTCGAGCTGACCGGCGCGACGCTGTCCGTCAGTATTCTGATGCTCGTCCTCATCGTTACAGGCGTGATTCCGCCACCAGCCGACCTGCTGGAGATGATGTTCGGCTGGGCGCTGCTGTGCTGGTACGCAGCGGCGATGGCGCTGCTGATCGGCGGGCTCTGCGAATATAGCGAGCTTGTCGAGCGTCTGTGGCACCCCATTGCCTACTTCCAGTTGCCAGTGTCCGGCTCGTTCGCGCTGGCCGTGTGGCTGCCCGAAAAGCTGCGCAACATTGTGATGATCTTTCCCGTGCCACACTGCGTCGAGATCTTTCGTGAAGGCTATTTCGGCAAGCAATTCAAGCCCTATTACGATATCCCATATGTGGTTGCGATTCTGTCCGTGCTGACGCTTGCCGGCCTCTGGGTCATCCGCGACATTTCCGGTCGGGTGGAGCCACAGTGATCCATCTGCAGGGCGTGACGAAGTACTACAAGACGCGCAATGGACGCCGGCGCATTCTCGACAAAGTCGAGCTCATCGTGAACCCGGGCGACAAGATCGGCATTCTCGGCAGGAATGGCTCGGGAAAGTCGACGCTCATCCGTTTGATCGGCGGTTCCGAGGAGCCGACGTCGGGCATGATCGAGCGCGGCATGAGCGTGTCGTGGCCGCTTGCATTCGGCGGCGGCTTTCAGGGCAGTCTCACCGGTCTCGACAATCTGCGCTTCATTTGCCGCGTGTACGGCGTGCCGCACGAAGGTGTCCTTGCCTTCGTGGAGGACTTCTCAGAACTGGGCGTCTACATGCGTGAACCGGTCAAGAAATATTCCGCCGGCATGCGCGCGCGTCTGGCGTTTGCGCTGTCCATGGCGATCGAGTTCGACTGCTTTCTGATCGACGAAGTGATCTCCGTCGGCGACGCGAGGTTCCACCAGAAGTGTCACGACGAGTTGTTCGTCAAGCGACGCGACCGAGCTCAAATCATCGTTTCGCACGAAACACACAACATTCGCGACCACTGCACACGGGCCTGCGTGCTGCATAACGGCGTACTGACCGAATTCCCGGACATCGATGCCGCGTACGACTACTACAACTCGAGGTAAAGTTGAAGCATCCCATCGACAAGAAGCAGATCAGAGTTCTGCTGGAAATGCGCCCCGCCTTCGAGGGCTTCGCGGGCATTCCGCAGGAAACACGCCTTCTCTTCCGCGGCTTGCGGATGCTCGACGGCGTCGATACCGAAGGCATGATCCAGACATCGCAACGCACGCTCGCGCGCGGCACGGCGATCAAGGGCACATCCTTTCGCCGGTTGAGTCAGGCGCGGCGGCTGAACCGCTATTCGCGCGTGATCGTGTCGCTGGCGGAGAAGCCCTATCGCACGCTGTTGGATGAAATCCTTGGCTACATCGAAAAGCGCCTGGCGGCCACAGCACTGTCGCTGCGCTCGCTCACGGGCCTCGGGCGCATCAAGCTGACGCAGTTCGAAGCCGCGAATTTCGCCGACTTCACCTGGCGCACGCTGTTCTCGAAGACGCTTCCCGCAACGGACTTCGATCTGGTGGCGCACGCCAACCACCGCATCTGTTCCGTGCCGTGGCACACGATGCACATGGCCGGTCTCAAGTCGATGAGCGTCGTGCCGAACCCGCACTATGCGCAACTCGAAACCGAGGGGGTCGATGTCTTCATCGCGCAGACGCCATACCCCGCGCGCATTAACCGGAAAACTGCTTTTGTGGTCCGCTACCACGATGCGATTCCCGTGCTCATGCCGCACACGATTCCCGACAAGTCGCTGCATCAGGCAACGCACTTCTACGCGTTGTCCAGCAACGTGAAGTCCGGCGCGTACTTCGCGTGCGTGTCCGAGGCAACGCGGCAGGATCTCCTGCGCATGTTCCCCGAGGTCAAACACCGTGCGGTGACCATCTATAACATGGTCTCGCATCACTATTACAAAGAAGAGGCGCAACTGAGTCGCGTGCCAGACATCATTCGCGGACGCCTCTACGAGAGCGACGCCGTGAAAGGCATTGAGCTTCGTCCGAAATTCTTCAGTCTGCGCGAGCAGGAAGGCTTCTATCGACGCGTACTGACCGAAAAGCCGCTCAAGTATCTGCTGGTCGTTTCCACGATCGAACCACGCAAGAACCATACGAGACTGCTCGCCGCCTGGGAAGTACTCAAGGCGGAAGTGGATCCCGATATCAAGCTGGTCATCGTCGGTACGCTCGGATGGGACTACATGTCGATCGTGAAAAACTTCCGTTCATGGATCGACCGCGGCGAGCTGTTCATGCTGAACGCGGTGCCCGCACCGGATCTGCGCGTGTTGTATCGCAACGCGGCGGCAACGGTATGCCCGAGCCTCGGCGAAGGCTTCGACTTCTCGGGCGTCGAATCGATGCGCAGCGGTGGCATCGTCGCCGCGTCGGATATTCCGGTGCACCGCGAAGTGTATGCGGATGCCGCCGAGTATTTCGATCCTTACTCGACTGGCAGTCTCGTCAAGGCATTGACGAAGATGCTCTATCAGCCGGATGCCGCGCAGGTTCAGGAGACGCTTCGCAAGAACGGCGATCCGGTCTCGGCCCGCTATCTTCCGGATGTGATTCTGCCGCAGTGGGAAAACTTCATTGAGCGCGTGGCCAGGCGCGCGCCTCTGGATCGGAAGGCGCATCTCGGCACGGTCTCGACCGTTAACGCCTGAGCCGGGCGCGCGAATCGTCGAGGTATGAACGTGAGATTCCGCAAGCTTTCGCAAGACATGGGCAGGCGCATGCACGCGCCTGCGCTGGTGAGCAGCGCCTATATGGGTCTGCTGGAACGTCCAGTGGACGAGGGCGCATTGGAGCGCTACACGGAACTAGTTCGCGCCGACCAGGATGGCGTGACGGTTTTCCTCCGCGCGCTACGCGACTCGGACGAGTTCCGCCGTCTCGCGCTCGCAACGACCGCGCCCGATATCGTGCGGGAGATGTTCCGCGCCCTGCTCGGCCGTGACGCGGAAGCGGCGGCTATCGATGCTTACGCAGGACGCGTCGCGAACCTGGACACGCTGCGTCAGGTGCTGTCCGAGATTGTAGAATCGAAGGAACATCGCACACGCCTGCTGGATTCATCCGTCGAGTCGCTGTTCGCGATGATCTTCCGCGGATTGACCGGATGCGAGCCCGAAGCAATGTCTGGCGAAGATCGCGCAGCGCTATCGGCGGCGGCCAAAGGCGGACGCATCGATCAGCTCGTCGCCCGGATCGCCGCTCTGGCGCCAGTTCGCGAGGCCAGCTTCGCATCGTTCAAGGCGGACATCGTCAGGAACATTCATGCCGGTGCAACAAAGAGAGCGCCGAGTCCCGAAGAGTTGCAAAGCGCAATGTCTTCGCTCGCCACGCCAGCGGACATCTGCGCGCTAGCCGATCGCTACGCGCAGGCGCGCGTGCGCCAGGAAGCGCGGCCGCCTGAAGCGCCCACGACCATGCTCGACAACGGCATTCGCGTCGTTCGTTGCGACAAGCTCGCGGACGCGCAGTCGGTTCAGCTGATCGACGGCTTCTTCGACAACGAAGCGGGCTTCGTGTGGAGCAAGCGCACTTCGTCCCTCGTGGTAACCGGGCACGTCACGTTGTATGTGAGCTGCAATTATCTGTTTCCCGGAGAGCAGCGCGAAGTCAACGTCGAATCCGAAGGCACGACGACCACGATCACGCTGACGGACGCGTACGCCGCACACGAAATCACTGCCGGCGGCGAGAGTCCCGTGTTCATCCGCTTCCGCGCGAACGGCGCCATGTCGCCGAAGGATCGCGGCGTCTCCAACGATGGCCGCCCGCTCTCGTTCCAGCTCTGGCTCAAGGCGCCGCCATTGCCGATCGTGCATCAGCCGCTCAGGTTGTCGGGCCTGAAGCCGACGCAGAAGATCTATTGCGTGTCGGACTCCAAGAAAGAGGAAGACAGCCTCAAGGCCATTCTGCCCGCATTGATGCGTCGGGGCTTGGAATGCGAGAGCGTCGCGACATCGCAGTTGGGCAGGCGCATCCGCGGCCGCGGTATCGACAAAGGTGTCTTCCTGATCGCGTCGGCGCAGGCCTATGCGAGTATCCACAACGCGGGACTCGACGGCACGTTCATCTATGCCGAACACGGCGCATCACCGCTCAAGGGGTACACCTACAGCGGCCATTACACACGCTACGATCTCGCACTACTGCCTGGTCGACTGTGGACCGAACGGCTCAAAGCGCTCTATCCTCAGGCCGCGACGCACTACGAACCGGTCGGCTATCCGAAGCATTCGGTGCCGGTCCTGTCGCCGGAGCAACGCGAAGAAGCGTGCGCGCGTCTCGGCCTCGACGGCAAGCAGCCCATCATTCTCTTCGCGCCCACCTGGAGCGGCGGCGACCGCGCCTGCGGCCTGTTCAACATCCGGCATCTGAACCCGACGGCCAACATGTTCGCCGTGCCTCACGACGGCGACGTGAAGTTCGCCGACGAACTCGCCGCGCACGGTGCGCGCATCCATGTTTTACAGGCAGGGGAATCGATCAGCGACTACTACGCGCTAGCGGACATTCTCGTGTCGGATGTGTCTTCGACCGCCGTCGAATTCGCGGTGCTCGGCAAACCCGTGGTCTGCCTGGCGATGGCGCGGATCCCAGATTTCGAGGCCCGCTTTCATGAAGCACCAGCGCGCATCCGCATTCCGCATACCGGCCAGTATTGGGATTTCTGCGCGGTTGTCGACAGCGCCTCGCTTCAGGCGAAGGTCGACGAGGTCGCGCTTCGCGTGCGTCAGGGCGCGTCATTCGCGCCTTCGGATGCGCTGAAGGAGTTGTTGCTCTGTCACGGTGACGAAGCAGCCGAGCGGGCCGCAGACGCAATCCACGCCTTTCTACGGCGCGATACGTCGCCCGCCGACGGTCCCGCCGTCACGTTCGCTACCGCCGGGGTTTGAATGAATAAGATCGTCATTACCTACGGCACATTCGACCTGTTCCACATCGGCCATCTGAAGCTGCTCACGCGCTTGCGCGCGCTCGGCGACCGGCTCGTAGTCGGCGTATCGACGGACGAATTCAACGCGGTAAAGGGCAAGCGCACGACCATTCCCTATATCGACCGTGCGGCGATCGTGGCCGCGCTGTCCGTCGTCGATGCCGTCTTTCCCGAAGACAACTGGGATCAGAAGCGTACGGATATCGCCCGCTTCGGCGCTCATGTCTTCGGCATGGGCGACGACTGGAAAGGCCGCTTCGATGATCTGGGCGACATCTGCGAGGTCGTCTATCTGCCGCGCACGCCGGACGTGTCGACCACGGAAATCCGCGCCCAGGTGCGCAAACCCTCTTTGCAAACCGACCCGAGCCCGTGCTGAGATGCTACGCGCACGTGATTGCTCGAACCGAAACAGACGCACGAACGCTATGACGCTTCGCCTTATCTTTCGCCCAGCCGCCCTGCTCGTCGCAGCCTTCGCCCTTAGCGCCTGCGGCATCGTTCCTTCCTCCGGACCCACCAAGTCCCAAGTAGAGGAACGCTCCAGCGATTCGCCGCGAATCGAAGGCATTCAGATTGTCGATCTCGATGAACACGTCGTGCAGACGCTGCTGCGCGAGAAAAAACAGACGGACTTCGCCACCATTTTCGGCAATACGCAAGCCACTGCTCAGACCCTCGGCGCGGGCGACTTGCTCGAGATATCCGTGTGGGAAGCGCCGCCCGCCACGCTCTTCGGTAGTGCAGGGCTGCAACCGGACGCGGCGTCTGGCATGAGCGGTTCGCGCGCGACAGTGCTGCCGGCGCAGATTGTCGATTCCGACGGCATGATCGACGTGCCCTTCGCCGGACGCCTGCGCGCCATGGGCCGCACTGTGAACGAATTCTCCCGCGACATCGCGCAACGGCTAAAAGGCAAGGCCAATCAGCCGCAGGTGGTCGTGAGGATGGTGAAAAGCGCGAATTCCTATGCGACGGTGGTCGGCGACGTCACGAGCAGTACGCGCGTGGAACTGACGGCGGGGCGTGAACGTCTGCTCGATGCGCTCGCCAGCGCGGGCGGCGTGCGTCAGCAGGTCGACAAGACAACGATTCAACTCACGCGCAGTGGGACGGTGCAGTCCTTACCGCTGCAGACTATCATCCGCGATCCACGTCAGAATATCGCGCTCGCGCCGCGCGACGTGGTCACGGCGCTGTTCCAGCCGTATAGCTTCAACGTGCTCGGCGCATCCGGCAAGAACGACGAGATCAGCTTCGAGGCCCAGGGCATCACGCTTTCGCAGGCGCTCGCGCGCGCGGGCGGGCTCAACGACGCTCGCGCGAATCCGCAGGGCATCTTCATCTTCCGCCTGGAAAAAGCCAACGCGCTGCCGTGGAAGTCGCAGCCGGTTCATATGACCGCAGATGGTCGCGTGCCTGTGATCTATCGCCTCGATCTCAAAGATCCGGGTAGTTTCTTCGTCTCGCAAGAATTCCTGATGCGCAATCAGGACACCATGTATGTGTCCAACGCGCCGGTGGCCGAACTGCAGAAGTTCATGAATCTCGTGTTCTCCGGCCTGTATCCGACGCTGAGCGTGATCAACGCGACGAAATGACGGCTGTAATTGCAACCGCCTGCGCGCAACGAAGCACAGGCACCGCCCCCATCACACTGGACCTGACGCGTCTGGTGCGGCGGACCCTGCGCGGCAGGCTTCCGACGGGCATCGACCGCGTCGGGCTTGAATATGTGCGGCACTATGGTCCGCGCGCGCGGGCGCTGCTGAGCGCGCGCGGGTTTCACCTGATGCTGTCGGAGCACGACTCGCAACGAACCTTCGAGATGCTGCTCGATCAGCCCGCCGTCGGCCGCCACGCCTTGCGGATGCAAGTTGCCCGATCAGTGATGAACGCGGCGCTGGAGATCGGCGCGCGCTCGTCCCACGTCGGCACGACGCTGCTGCATACGTGTCATTCGGGACTGGAGTTCCCACGTTATTTCGAATCGCTGCGACGGCGCGGCATCCGCACGGTTCCGCTCATTCACGACCTCATTCCGCTCACGCATCCCGAGCATTGCAGGCCGGAAAGCGCGGCGATTCACCGGCGCCGTATACACACGGTGCTGAAGCATTCGGCCGGAGTGTTGACCAATTCGGCCGCGACACTGCACTCGTTGCATTCGGAGGCAAGCGCGTCGGGATTGCCACTACCGTCCGCCGCCGTCGCGCCGCTTGGCTGCGGTTTCACGATCGGCGAAGCTCACGCACGCACGAAAGAAGAGCGTCCCTATTTCGTCATGCTCGGCACGATAGAGGCACGCAAGAATCACTGGTTCCTGCTGCAGGTCTGGCGTTCGATCGTCGAGCGCATCGGCTCGCGCGCACCCAAGCTCGTCGTGATCGGGCAGCGCGGCTGGGAATGCGAGAACGCGCTCGACATGCTGGACCGCTGCAGCACACTGGGCGATGTCGTCATCGAGGAAACGCATTGCCGCGACGACCGCCTGCGCGGCTATCTGCAAGGCTGTCGCGCGTTGCTGTTCCCGTCCTTCGTGGAAGGTTACGGCATGCCGCTCGCCGAAGCGCTCGCGGCTGGCGTGCCAGTCATCGCCAGCGACTTGCCGGTTTTTCGCGAGATAGCGGGCGATATCCCGGAGTATCTCGATCCGCTCGACGGGCCTGGCTGGAGCGCCGCAATCGGGCAATACGCCCGCAAGGACTCCGCGCCGCGCGCGGCGCAGATTGCGCGCATGAGGAACTTTGTGCAGCCCACGTGGCAGGCTCATTTCGATGTGGTCGACCGCTTCCTGGAAGCGTTGCCGCGATGAAACCGGGCTTGCTTCGACCGCGCGGCACGAACGAACGGTGCGCGTCCGGGCCGGTCTGGTCTCGGCGCGCGAACGGCGGCCCGCCGCTATCGCATTCGATCGTGCCGAACGCGGCACGCCCGGGCAACGCGCTCGTGCGCGCGCTCTCCGAACAGTTCGATGATCCATCGACCGGACTCGACGCAGACATCCCGTCGCTCATCCGGCGCGTGCTGCGCGCTGGCGCGGGCATGCACGAGCAAGGCTTGCATCTGCCTCGCGAATTCGCTTGCGCACAGCGGGTAACGCGCGTCGTCATCGTCGTGCCGGGCGGTTCAGCGATGAATTCGCGTCACCGGCGTGTCCGCATGGACGCCATGCTCGCAGCCGCACGGGGCGAGTACCCCTACGCGCAACTCTGGCTCTGGCCGGAAGCTGGGCATCGGTGCACGACCGCCTCATCCAGCGCACCGCGCGCCGCGCCGCCGGGAAGCAATCTGCTGGCGGCGCTTCACGGGATCGCGTGCATTTACACCGTCGATTCGATCGAAGGTCTGTATGGCATTCTCGCGGGCGTACGCGTGCGAGTGTTCGGCACGCCGTTCTATGCGGGCTGGGGTCTCACCGACGACGAGCACGACTTTCCCGGGCGCATCGCGCGTCCAGACGTCAACGCGCTCTTCGATGCTTTCTACCTGCGCCTCGCGCGCTATATCGATCCCGTGACGCGGAGCACCGGCACGCTCGCGGCCGTACTCGACGCCATCGACGCACAACGCGCAGTGCAACAGCGCTTCGCGGATCTCGAACGGCTGAGCGCCTTGCGCTTCCAGTTCTGGAAGCGCCGCTTCGCTGCGCCTTTCATCGCCGCGGGCGGCGGAATCGTCCGCTGGTCAAACGAACCGCATGACCTGAGGCGCAACGAACACGCCGTGCTGTGGGGCGCGCGAGAAATCGCGGGGCTTCCGGCGGGCGCGCGCGTCGTGCGCATGGAGGACGGCTTCCTGCACTCGTGGGGCCTTGGCTCGGACATGATCGCGCCGCGCAGCCAGGTAATCGACCGGGAGGGGATCTACTTCGATCCGCGTCGTCCGAGCGAACTGACGCGCATACTGAACGACACATCGTTCGACGAAGCCGAACTCGCGCGCGCAGCGACATTGCGGCGGTCGATCGCCAAGGCGCGGCTCACCAAGTACAACCTGGGCGTGCGTACGCCTGTCTGGCGCGCGCCAGCAGGTCGGCGCATTCTGCTCGTTGTGGGGCAAGTGGCCGACGACGCATCCGTGCGCTACGGCACAGGCCGCTTCGCCACCATCGATGCCTTGCTCGCCGAAGTCCGCGCGCGCCATCCGGATAGTTTTCTCGTCTACAAACCGCATCCGGACGTGCTGTCCGGCAACAGGCAGGGCGTAACGGATGCTGGCGCGATCGCCGATGTCGTCGATGCCGCATCGGACCTGATTTCGCTGATCGAAGCCGTCGATGAAGTCCACACGCTGTCTTCCCTCGCAGGCTTCGACGCCCTGCTACGTAGCAAGCAGGTCTTCACCTACGGCCTGCCGTTCTACGCCGGATGGGGCCTCACCCACGACGCGCTCGCGCCGCTGCCGAACCGCGCACGCGCGCTCACGCTCGACATGCTGGTCGCCGGAGCGCTCATCCGCTATCCGCTCTACTGGGACTGGAAGATGCGCATGTTCACGAGCCCCGAAGCCGTCGTGGCCGAACTCAAGTCGCGCGCGAACCGGCCTTTCGATCTGGGCGCAGCCACGCCCGCGCGCATGATCAGGAAAAGTTACCGATGGAGCCGCAACGTGCTTCTGCATGCATTGACGCAGGTGAAAAGGCCCATGCATCCCTTTGCTTACCCGCTCGATTCAGAGGATTTAAAGTGAAAATTCAGCCCGTCATTCTATGCGGCGGCAGCGGCACGCGGCTCTGGCCCATGTCGCGCGGCGGCTACCCCAAGCAATATCTAAAGCTGACCGGCGAACTCACGCTCGTTCAGCAAACCGCGAAGCGTCTGGACGGCGTCGAGAGCATCGCCGCGCCGATCGTCGTCACCAATGGCGAGCAGCGTTTTCTGGTCGCGGAGCAATTGCGCCAGGCAGGCATCCAGCCGTCAGCGATCGTGCTCGAGCCGGTCGGACGCAATACCGCGCCGGCCATCGCCGTCGCCGCGCAACTCGCGATGCGCGAAGCGGGCGACTCGCTCCTGCTTGTGCTGCCTTCCGATCACGTCATGCTGAACGAAAGCCTGTTCGTCGAACTCGTCCATGCGGCGAGCGCAATCGCAAACGACAACCAGCTCGTCACCTTCGGCGTCGAGCCGACTTGTGCGCATACCGGTTATGGCTACATCCGGGCGGGCGCGGCGCTGGGCGCGCAATCGCGCGCGCACGCGGTTGAGGCCTTCGTGGAAAAGCCCGACGCGGCGACGGCCGAACGCTTTCTCTCGGAAGGCGGCCACTACTGGAACAGCGGCATGTTCATGCTGAAGGCTTCGGCGTATCTGAAGGAACTGGAGCGTCTTGCGCCGGAGATTGCGGAGGCATCGTCGCTGTCCCTCGAACGAGCGAAGACGGACAACGATTTCATTCGCCTCAATGCCGATGCGTTTCAGCGCTGCCCGAACGTATCCGTCGATTACGCCGTGATGGAGAAGACCGATCGCGCGGCCGTCATCGCAGCGGCTGACCTCGGCTGGAACGATATTGGTTCATGGTCCGCGCTTGCCGACATTGCCGATGCGGACGACGACGGCAACGCGCTTTTTGGCGATGTCCTCGCCGACGACATGTCGAATTCCTATGTGCGTGCCGAGCATCGCATGGTCGCGGCGATTGGCCTCGATAACGTGGTGATCGTCGAGACGGCGGATGCCGTGCTGGTCGCGCATCGCGACAAGTCACAGGACGTCAAGAAGATCGTCGAGCGTCTGAATGCGTCAGGTCGTCATGAGTCAGTGACGCACCGTCGCGTGGTGCGTCCGTGGGGTTCCTACGAAGGCATCGATCAGGGCGAGCGATTCCAGGTCAAGCGCATTGTCGTGAATCCGGGCGCGCAGCTGAGCCTGCAGATGCATCATCATCGGGCCGAGCATTGGATCGTCGTGAAGGGCACGGCCGTCGTCACCAATGGCAGCCAGGAGATCATCCTGAGCGAGAACCAGTCGACGTATATTCCACTCGGCGTCACGCATCGCCTTCGCAATCCGGGCCACATTCCCCTCGAGCTGATTGAAGTGCAGTCCGGCGCGTATCTCGGTGAAGACGATATCGTTCGATTCGAAGACACCTATGGGCGCGTCAACGCCGCGTAATGCCGCGCGTCGACGCTTCAAAAAAATTACATAAAACGGGACTCCAGAGCATGTTCTTCAAATTCGCCAAATCGATTGTTTTTTTCGGGCTCATGTATTTCTCGCTTCGCTATCTCGGCGTGGCCCAGCACGCATCGCTGATGATCGCGCTCATTCCGCTCGTGCTCGGCGTCATCGGCATTCTGGCCGGCCAGGCGTTCGCGCTAACGACGCTGGTTTTCGTCGGTTCGGCGTTGTCTGTGCTCCTGCCTCCGGGATATGCGAACGGCGTCGACTTCGTGCAAAAGCGGTTCGGTCACTCGTCGATGCTGACAGTCCGCGATGCGCTGCAGTCCGCCAAAGACAAGGTGACGATGAGGTAAGAACGCGAGACGTTCGAATCGTCTTGCGTCCTTCTATTACGGCTTAAATTGCGAAGTAGAATTTTCTGGGGCACACGTGTTCAAAAAATTTCTTGGAGTATCAATCATCCTCAAGCATTCGATCGTCGAATCAGCGCCGGCTACACAAGGACCCAGTGCCGCCACCCGGATGTCACTTCCTTTTTTCCCGACATCGCTCGACTCGAAGCCCTCCGTGCCGCTGCGTATCGCAGTGCTGGGAACATGTATTGCCGACGGCTTTGCCAAATGCAAGGACCTAGCCCGGGACAATTGCATCGTGGACCACTACCTGATGCAATCGCGGGCAATGGATCGTCCGCCGGCCGTCGACTGGAGTCTGTATGACGCGATCGTCGTTCACGTTACGCTTCGGCACGTCGTCTGGAGCGCATCTGACCATAGTCACGATTTCTTGCATACGCGTTCACTCACGGACTCGCAGTACCGTGACGCGCTGAACGCTACATCCGGACAAGTCAGGAACGTCATCAACAAGGTCGGGCAAGCTGTCGGATCGTCAAAGCCGGTCTTCTACCTCTCATTTTCCGAGCCTTCGAGCACGTATCAGGGTGTCCTGCTGAACAACCGTCGGAAGTCGCTCTATCACCTCGTTCGCACGTTGAACGACGAGATGGCGGCACTCCTCGAAACCGAGTCAAACTCGCACTACCTCGAGATCAACGATCTGATCAGATATCACGGCGACGAGTCAATCTCTGACGTCTACTTGCGTCATTTCACGCACGCCGGCTTTCTCGGCACGAACGACTCACAGAAGATTTTCAGGTCCATCCTGAGTCGTGTCGAGAACGCCATGCAGGTCCTCCGGGCGGAGACACCCGTGAAACTGATCATCACCGATCTCGACAACACGCTCTGGAAAGGTGTCCTGGCGGAGTTCGACTCCATCGTTTCACATCACCACATCGAAGGATGGCCGCTCGCTTACGTGGAAGGGCTGCTCGAATTCAAGCGACGCGGCGGTTTGCTGGCGATTGCCAGCAAGAACGATCACGACGCCACACTTGAGCGGTTCAGGAAGGTTTGGGGCACTCGCCTGAGCATCGAAGACTTCTGCTCAACCAGGATCAACTGGGAACACAAGTCGGAGAACATCCAGCAGATTCTCCAGGAGACTAATCTGCTTCCGGAGAATGTTCTGTTCATCGATGATAATCCGCGCGAGATCGAAGAAGTGACGCGCGTGTTCCCTGCCATGCGGACACTCTCGGGCGACCCGCTTCTGTGGCGCAACGTAATCATCTACTCGCCGCATACGCAGGTTCAGCGCATTTCCGACGAGTCGTCCAATCGTACGGAATTGACCCAGGCGAAGCAGAAGCGCGACCAACTAGCTACTGAAATGGATCGCGAAAGCTATCTCATGTCGTTGGAAATACGTATTTCGATCAACGCATCGACCAACGCGTCGGATGCAAAGTTCGCGCGCGCGTCGGAACTCATCAACAAGACGAACCAGTTCAATACGACTGGCAAGCGTTGGGCGACAGCCGACTTCGATGAACTGTTTGCGAACGGCGGCCAGATCATCACCCTTTCTGCTTCCGACCGATTCGGAGATAACGGGTTGGTCGCGGCCGCGATCGTGCAAGACAGAGAAATCGTTCAGGTCGTGATGTCGTGCCGGGTGTTCGGGTTTGGAATCGAGTCGGCCTTGCTAAAAGGCGTCATACAACGAATGTACGCGGACAGCGCTTCATCTCCCGTAGTCGGACGCTTCGTCGATACCGGGAAGAACAAGACCTGCGCATCGTTTTTCCGTGATCACGGTTTCACGCTATCCAATGGCGACGAACGTTGGGTCTCGGGTGACATGCCGGTTGTTCCGGCCTGGATCAACCGGCTCCCGGCCTAGTACTACAGCCGTAGATGCTAACTGACAGGCGGGGCAAAACCACGGCGTCGATAATGGGACTTTTGCGCGACGCGCTGCCCATGACCTGCCCCCTTCAATAGGGCCAATGGTCTTCTAGCAAAGTCCCTTTATGAACGGCCCGGTTTTCAGTGCGCCAAAGGCAATGTTAGTCTTCGGCGCTTGTTATCCGTCAGTTGCCTGCAGGCCCAACTGACGGACGCATTCGGCAGGCGGCACTTCACCGAGAGCCCCGTGAGTACCGACTCGCTGTATCTGACCCGCCATCGTTCAATTTGCCCCCGGCGTCGGCCAGCGATGTGAACCAGTGCACGTTCAGGCATTCATCGCGTAGCGTGCCGCTGAACGACCCACGAATGCGTTATCCGGTTGGCTTGCCGGGCCGGCTGAAGGCAATCTCGACCTTGTGATGAACACAGGTCCATCACCTGGGACGCACCTGAGCCGTTGTCACAAAACAGCGTGCGGGGCGCTCCGCGTTTGCCCTCAGCTCATCCAGTACACGCACGACATCTGGAAGCGCTCAGTCGCTGGCCAACATCGATGGCTAGTGCTTCGCGCGTAAAGACGTCGATGATGGTCAGCGCGCGGAACCTCTGGCCGTTCGAAAGCTGGTCGGCAACGAAGTCCGAGCCCACGCCTGGACGGCCGCCGTCGACTTTGCACGTGCCGGGCGGCTCATCTGTGCATCGTCGCTTATGATTTGGTCTGTAGCGCAGCGACAGCCCTTCCTCACGATATGACGGCAGGCTGTTGATCTCGCTACCTGATAGCCTTCCCGTAGCAGCAGCACACGGTCTTGCAACCATAGCGCACCCGCGTCGCCGCGATTTCACATGCGCTGCCGCAATGCAGTCTCTGGTCGCGGTGATTGCGATACTGGTACACCGAGCGCGATATGGCCACCAGGACGACAGGCACGCCGCCCTGCTACTCCATAGGCGATTCCCAGATAATCCACGACGTGGCGCCGCGGCGAGGACTTCACTCACTTTTTTCAGCGTCAGTCAGCATCGCCTGTCTCAACGTCAGCTCCGCGACCACCTTCTTCAGTTGGGCGTTCGTCTTGAAGCTGCTTGAGCTGTCGCACCTGGTCCGTCTGCAGAACCGGCATACACCTTTCTTCCAGCGATAGAAGGTTTGCCCGAAATGCCCACGTGACGAATCATCTCCGCTACCGGCATGCCTGCTTCTGGCCCGTTTCAACACCGCTACACCCGCTCGACACAGCGCTTGCGTTTCATCGTACGGCTCCTTCATACCAGTGTGTCCGCTGAAAACTCGCTTACATCATGGCACTGTTTACTGGGGGCCGTCTAAAAACGAACTTTACTAGACTCCGGATGGCCCTGTTTGCGGGGGCAGGTCAGCTCCGCTATTTTCCTACGCATCAGAATTCAGGAACTCGCGCGCCTATTCTGAGCCACCGGGGTTCTGGACATACTGCAAGGAGCCTGACGATTACCTACTTTCACACGGGCAATCCGCACTATCATCGGCGTGAGCGTTTCACGGTCCTGTTCGGGATGGAAGGGGTGGACCAGCTGCTATGGTCATCAGGCATGATGCCGGTTAAGGCCGCACGGGTTTGGGTCAACCTCGCGCCACAGCCAATCGGGAAGAAGCGTAAAGAGGTGCTGTTTCTTGGGGCTGTGTTGTTTCGGCACAACATCTTCAACCGTGCGTCTGTTCCTCAAGACACACCTGTTATAGGATCAAGCCTTACGGCAATTAGTATCAGTTAGCTTAACGCATTACTGCGCTTCCACACCTGACCCATCAACGTCCTGTCTCGAACGACCCTTCAAGGGGATCAAGCCCCGGGGAAGTCTCATCTTGAGGCGAGTTTCCCGCTTCGATGCTTTCAGCGGTTATCTCTTCCGAACATAGCTACCCGGCAAATGCTAATTGGCGTGACAACCGGTACACCAGAGGTCTGTCCACTCCGGTCCTCTCGTACCAGGAGCAGGCCCCCTCAAACCTTCCAGCGCCCACGGCAGATAGGGACCAAACTGTCTCATGACGTTTTAAACCCAGCTCACGTACCCTTTAAATGGCGAACAGCCATACCCTTGGGACCGCCAAGGCCCCAGGATGAGATGAGCCGACATCGAGTGCCAAACACCGCCGTCGATATGAACTCTGGGCGTATCAGCCTGTTATCCCCAGAGTACCTTTTATCCGCTGAGCGATGGCCCTTCCATACAGAACCACCGGATCACCAGCGACCGTTGCACCTGCTCGACTTGTCAGTCCTCGCAGTTTTACCGCTTATGCCATTGCACTATCAGCACGATTTCCGACCGTACCTAGCGTGTTCTCGTACCTCCGTTACACTTTGGGAGGAGACCCCAGTCAAACTGCCTACCATGCACTGTCCCCGGACCTGATCACGGGCCAAGGTTGTAGAACCTCAAACAGATCAGGTGGTATTTCAAGGACGGCCTTGCATGCAGACGGCGTCCACACTTCACAGCCTCCCACCCATCCTACACAAACCGGTTCAAAGTCCAATGCAAAGCTACAGTGAAGGTTCATGGGGTCTCTTCCGTTCAGTCAGCCGCGAGATTGCATCATCACAAACACTTCAACTTCGCTGAGTCTCGAGGAGACAGTGTATTTACCGTTACGCCATTCGTGCAGTGGCCGGAACTTACCTGACAAGGAATTTCACACCTTAGACCGTTATAGTTACGGCCGCTTGCTTCTACCGGGACTTCAATCAAGAGCTTGCACCCATCATTTAATCTTCCGGCACCAAGTATGTCACACTCTATACGTCCACTTTCGTGTTTGCAGAGTGCTGTGTTTATTAAATAGTCGTAGCCACCAGTTACGGTAACCTCTTCACCCTCGGAGCGCAGGCCTCGTTACCAGTGGCGCCCCATCCCCAGTTATGGCACCACTTGCCGAGTTCCTTCTCCCGAGTTCTCTGCTGCCTTATCATCATCTCGCCCACCTGTGTCGGGTTTGCGGTACGGTTAATGCTGAACTGAAGCCAGAGGCTTTTCCTGGAACCTTCCAGTTGCTTCGCTTCCGAAGAAGCTCGCGCCACACCCTTGAATTGCGCGCCCGACGGCCAGCGCCTTCTCCAATGCAGCGACCGGGACTTCCAACACCTGACAACCTTCCGCGATCCGGTCCCCCCATCGCATTCAACACTAGTGCAGGAATATTGACCTGCTTCCCATCAGCTACGCATTTCGCCTCGCCTTAGGGGCCGATCACCCTACGCCGATGAACGTTGTGCAGGAAACTTGGGCTTACGGGCGAGGGGCCTTTTCACTCCCTTTATCGCTACTCGCGTCAGCATTCGCACCCTCCGATACCTCCAGCACACCTCCGCACCTTCGCAGTGCAATACGAACAGCCTACCATGCACATAAATGTGCATCCGTGCGCTTCGGTATATGGCTTAGCCCTGTTGTCATCTTCCGCGCAGGACGACTCGATCAGTGAGCTATTACGCTTTCTTTAAAGGGTGGCTGCTTCTAAGCCAACCTCCTGACTGTTTTAGCCTTCCCACTTCGCTTCCACTTTACATTTGGGACCTTAGCTGGCGGTTCAAGCAGCTTCCTCTTGACACCGGACGTTAGCACCCGATGTCTGTCTCCCGTGATTGCACTCTTCGGTATTCGAGTTTGCTATGGCGACGTAACTGCAATGGACCCATCAACCATGACAGTGCTCTACCCCAAGGTGATACACGAGGCACTACCTAAATAGTTTTCGGAGAGAACCAGCGGCTTCTGAAGTTTGTTTAGCTCTTCACCCTATCCACAGCTCATCCCCTAACTTTTCACCAGTGGGTTCGGTCCTCCAGCACGTGTTACCGTGCCTTCAACCTGGCCATGGATAGATCACCGTTTCGGGTCTACACCCAGCGACTGACGCCCTGTTCGGATCGCCGCCGCCTGCCCTATTCGGTTGTTTTGCCACTGAATGTAAGTCGCTGATCCGGCCATATGCAAAGGTACGCCGTCACCGCGAGGCTCCGACTGTCAGGCGATGCGGTTTCAGGATCTGTTCTGCATCTCCCTCCCGGGGTTCTTTTCGCCTTCACGGTAAATGGTCTTACTAACGGTCGATCACGAGCATTTAGCCTTGAGGATGGTCCCCCCCATCTTCAGACAGGATTTGACGTGTCCAGTCCACTTGTCGGTCCCCGTCCTTCCGTTCCGTTTTCGTCTACAGGGCTATCACCTGCCATGGCCACGCTTCCAAGGAGAGCCGTTCGACTGGCCGTACAGATAAAGAATGCAGGCTGATCCCATTTCGCTCGCCAGCCTACCTGGGAACTTCGGTTGATTCTTCCGCGGCTACTTAGATGTTTCAGTTCGCCGCGTTCGCTTCACGTGACCCATGTATTCAATGTACGATGTCCATCTGGAGGCTTCATTCACATCCCCGGATCGTGTCGTTTGCCAGCTCCCGGGGCTTTTCGCAGGCTACCGCGTCCTTCATCGCCTGTGATCGCCAAGGCATCCACCACATGCACTTGTTCGCTTGACCCTATAACGGGTGCCCGCCGCGGCTTCCTGCCCGACCCACTACAGGCCGAGTTTTCGCGCGTTGTGCCAGACCTGCCCTCTTCGAGGAACTTAAAAATACATCGATACAATCACAACCCTGATTCACCTACCCACACCCATCTCTAAGTGCGTGTTTCAGATAAATCTCTTACTACTTCTTCCTGATTGTTAAAGAACACGATATTACACCGCTCTGACTGGCTCAATCGCCACGCAAAAGGCTCCGCTGAACTTCAGCAGAACGCTGTGCATTAGGATTGGTGGAGGATGACGGGATCGAACCGACGACCCCCTGCTTGCAAAGCAGGTGCTCTCCCAGCTCGAGCTAATCCCCAGTCACATACCAAGGGATTGCCTGGCCTTCGGCAGACAAAGGGTGGGTCTGATGATTCGAACCATCGACCCCCGCCTTATCAAGACGACGGTGTCAACCGACTGAGCTACAGACCCCTGAGTCTGGTTCTTTCGCAGCCGACAAGTGTGAGCGCTTCAATGTGCTTCAAATGAGCTCCTGGAAAGGAGGTGATCCAGCCGCACCTTCCGATACGGCTACCTTGTTACGGATTGCCCAGTCATGAATCCCGCCGTGGTACCGTCCTCCTTGTGGTTAGACTAGCCACTTCGGCAACCCACTCCCATGGTGTGACGGGCGGTGTGTGCTAAGATCTGAACGACGCACCGCGAAGATGTTGATCCGCGATTACTAGCGATTCCAGCTTCACGCAGTCGAGTTGCAGACTGCGATCCGGACTACGATCGGTTTTCTGGGATTGGCTCCACCTCGCGGCTTGGCAACCCTCTGTTCCGACCATTGTATGACGTGTGAAGCCCTACCCATAAGGGCCACAGGACTGACGTCATCCCCACCTCTTCCTCCGGTTTGTCACCGCAGTCTCCCGGAGGCTCTTGCGTAGGTCTCGGGGGAGTCAGGCTGCGCTCGTTGCGGACTTAACCCACCATCTCACGACATGAGCTGACGACAGCCATGCAGCACCTGTGACGGCTCTTCGGGCACTCCCGGCTCACCAGATTCCGTCCATGTCAAGGGTAGTAAGGTTTTTTCGCGCGACTCGAATTAATCCACATCATCCACCGCTTGTGCGGGTCCCGTCAACGCCAGCTTTAACCTTGCGACTCGTATTCCCTGTGCGGTCAACTTCACGCGTTAGCTACGTTACTATGGGCCATCGGCGCCCGACAACCGCTGACATCGTTTAGGGCGCACTACCAGGTGGTATCTAATCCCGTTTGCTCCCCACGCTTTCGTGCATGAGCGTCAGTATTGGCCCGGTACGCTTTCGCCATCGGTATTCACATCTCTACGCATTTCACTGCTACATCGGAATCTCTACCCCTGCCATCAGCCTGCAGGTCACCAATGCAGCCCCGGTGTTAAGCCCGGGGATTTGGCGACGACCTTAAACCGTCGCAACGCTTTACGCCCAGTAATTCCGGATTAACGCTTGCACCTCGGCTATTGTCGCGGCTGCTGGCACGTAGCTGGGGCCAGCTGGTTCTTCCGGTACCGTCATCCCCCGGGGTATTAACCCAGAGGTTTTCTTCCGGACAAGTGCTTTATAAACCTGCTGAAGGCCTTCTTCACACGTGGCATTGCTGGATCAGGCTCTGCGCCCATTGTCCAAAATTTCACTGCTGCCTCCTGCAGGAGTCTGGGCCGTGTCTCAGTCCCAGGTGTGGCTGGTCGTCCTTCAGACCAGCTACAGATCGTCGGCTTGGTGCAGGCCTTTACCCCACCAACTACCTAATCTGCCATCGGTCATCCCAATAGCGCGAGGTCTTGCGATCCCCGCTTTCATCCACAGATCAAGGTATTATCCGGCTTTCGCCGGGCCATCCCCCACTACTGGACATGTTCTGACACACTCACCCGTTCGCCACTCGCCACCAGGCAAGCACCGTGCTGCCCGACTTGCATGTAAGGCATGCCGCCAGCGTTCAATCTGGAGCCAGGATCAAACTCTTCAGTTCAATACCTGTTACTGTTTTCTGTCCCTCCGAGACAGGTCGTCACTTAAAGCTGACAGGTTCTACCAAATTCAAGAAAATCCCGACTTACTTTTTTGTGTGAGACTTTGATACTTTCGCTAATTCCCGGTCACCCCCGAAAGAGTCACCAGGTCACGAAACCCATCAAGCGCCCACACTTATCGGCTGTAAATTTTTAAAGAGCAATCGCTCAAAAACAGCGCTTAAATCAGCTATTTTCTCGCGCCCCGCATCAGAAGGGAGGCGAATTATGAAGGCCAATGAACCTCTCGTCAAGAGAATCTCGAATATTTATTTTTGAGGTCCCGACGCGGAATGTGAAGATACGTTGCCGCCTCTCGCGATCTGACACGCATGTCTTCGCCTGAACGTGGAGCGGTGCATATGGCTTGCGGGATTTTTGTGAGTCCGAAAGCAAAACATGTTGACCAGAACCAACGACCTCAGTAGACTTCGCGCCGCGGGGTGGAGCAGTCTGGCAGCTCGTCGGGCTCATAACCCGAAGGTCATAGGTTCAAATCCTATCCCCGCAACCAACATCGAAGCCCGCTCGGCGTCAGCAAGCGGGCTTTTTGTTTTTGCTTCTTTTTGGCGCGGTCTATGGCTCGCGAGCGTGGATGCGCGAGCTTGGCCGCCGCACGTCGCCCGCAAAGGCGGCAGCAAGCCGCGAGAACGGTCGCAAGGGGGGCGCCCCCGAAAGACACCGGCAACGGGATCCACCGATAAACCGGTGTCGATACGCCGCGCCCGCGCCGCAACCGCCTGAATGACAGCCCCCCCTACTGGCCGCCTGAGCATCCCCATCGACCGGCAGAAATGCGGTCAGCCCTGAACCGCTATTGGCTTGCCCCCATTGGCCCCCGGTCGGGCACGCTTCACGTTCATATGCAACTTGCGACGCCCGCACCTGTTCCCGTGATGGTGCTCATGCGCACGATCGCGGACGGGCTCGGGGGTCGTACGGCCGTTCGGCGCCAGCCGCGCAACGGCCGCGCTCTCCGCCAGATTTTGGGCATATGACCGGCCAGCTACGCACCGCACGCCCTCCGGAATCGCAGATCGCCGACGCGCAGATTTCGGACGGGTGGCGCAGGGGTTCACGCTGCGGGCCGTGCGTGCTGCATGCGCACGGCATCAAGGTGCCGGCTGGCCTACGGGTTCCCCAGTGCCGCTCGAAAACCTCGATAGTCGGCAATCGCCCACCTGTGCTACAAGATAACCGCACCGCTGGCGCAGGCCCGTGGCCTCCTCCTCTACAACCCGTCTTCACAGGAACATTCAGAACATGGCAACCGGTACCGTCAAGTGGTTTAACGATTCGAAGGGTTTTGGCTTCATCACGCCAGACGATGGCGGCGAAGACCTGTTCGCACACTTCTCCGAGGTTCAGGGAGCTGGCTTCAAATCCCTTCAGGAAGGCCAGAAGGTGAGTTTTGAAGTCAAGCAGGGCCCCAAGGGGAAACAGGCAGCGAACATCACGCCGTTGTAAGTTTCCCGGGCAACGTACGCGTCCTGCGGGGCAGCGATCAGGTCGACGCAGGATCGCTGCCGCCCGGAGCCGGGCGTCGACAGGGGGCGTGCTCCGCTTTTGCTCAGCGCTCGACAAACGGCCTCAACCTGTCAGCGCGAATGGGCTCCCTCAGCGTGCGCATCGCCTTGATCTCAATCTGGCGGATTCGCTCACGGGTCACGCCAAACTGCTCGCCGACCTCTCCAAGCGTGTGTTCCGAGGTCGTATCGAGCCCGAATCGCAACCGCAGGACCTTGGCCTCGCGTGGTGACAGCCCGTTGAGCGCCTCATCGATTGCGACACGCATGTTCGCGTGAATTGCGGCCTCAGCCGGTGAACTTGCGGAGACATCCTCGATCAGGTCACCGAGCGTCGCGTCGGCATCATCACCCACCGGCGTCTCGAGCGACACGGGTTGCTTCGCAATTCTGATAATACTGCGTACCTTTTCCTCGGACATCCCCAACCGTTCGGCGAGAACGGCGGGATGCGCCTCCTGTCCCGTCTGCTGCAGGATTTCGCGCGAAATCCGGTTCAGCCGGTTGATCGTTTCGATCAGGTGCACGGGCACACGAATGGTCCTGGCCTGGTCGGCAAGGCCACGCGTGACAGCCTGCCGGACCCACCAGGTGGCGTACGTCGAAAACTTCCAGCCGCGCCGGTATTCGAACTTGTCCACCGCCTTCATCAGGCCGATATTGCCTTCCTGAATCAGATCCAGGAACGGCATGCCGCGGTTCATGTATTTCTTGGCAATTGAGATGACAAGACGAAGATTGGCTTCGATCAGCTCCCGCTTGGCCTGCCGCATTTTCAACTCGGCGGTACTCATCCTGCGGTTGATCTCCTTGAGCTGCCGCAGCGGCAGTGAGACCTTGGCCTCGATGTCAGTGAGTTTCAGCTGCGCGGCCTGAATGGCCGCCAGATGTCGCTCAAGCGCCGCACCAAACTGCCGCGAAGTGGCCGCCATGCGGCGGGTCCATTCAAGGTCGGTCTCGTGGCCCGGGAACGACTCCACAAACGACTCGCGTGGCATGCCGCAACGGTCGACGACGATCTGCAGGATGCTGCGCTCGATCGCACGAACTTCCGTAATCTGTTCGTGCACACTGGCGCACAGGCGATCAATGGTTCTGCCCGTAAAGCGGATTGGCGCCAGTTCGCGCTGGATCTCCAACTGCACTCGCGCAACGGCTGCCGAACGGGCCGCGCCAGTAGCCGGTACACCCGGCAACTGCTCGAGCAGTGCGCGCACACGTGCGAAAACCGCAAGGCCGTCGTTCGTGAGTTGCTCGAGGCGGGCAGCATTCGCTGCCTCCGGATCCCCGACGTCCGACTCAACATCGCCACCGTCCGGGTCATCGCCGCAGCCGGAGGCTTCCACCTCATCTCCTTCGGAGTCGTGCGTCATTGCACTTTCGTTCACTCCGTCGTTGATGCCATCGACCAGTTCGTCGATACGCAGTTCGCCGGCAACGATGCGGTCCACCTCGGCAAGAATGGCGCCCACAACCGACGGACATGCGGCGATCGTCTGAATCATCTCCTGCAGGCCGTTCTCAATGCGTTTCGCGATCTCGATTTCGCCAGCGCGGGTCAGCAGTTCTCTGCCCCCCATCTCACGCATGTACATCCGGACCGGATCCGTCGTGCGGCCGAATTCGGAATCGACGGTCGACAGTGCAGCTTGCGCTTCCTCGTCCGCCTGATCGTCGGATGCCACGGCGGGCGCGGCGCCGCTTAACAGGAGCGTCGCCGCGTCTGGCGCCTGCTCGTACACGGCCACCCCCATGTCGCTGAACGTGCTGACGATCGCCTCCATCGCAGCCGTTTGCGTAACGTTGTCTGAGAGGTGATCGTTGATGTCCACGTGCGTGAGATAGCCGCGCTCACGGCCAAGCGCAATCAGCGCGCGCATCTGGCGTTGACGCTCCTCGTCCTGTCGGGCCATCGACTCGATGTCCAGCGGCGTTTCGACCGCCCGGGCCTTTCCCTTTGGCGCGCGGCGGCCGGACTTTGATGCAACCGCAATCACGCGGGATGCTGAATCCACGCAAACGGGATTTGCCACTACATTCTCCTCGACAGGTTGGCCGACGAACGTTGCAGGCCGGCAGATCGGGTTGATCTGTCGGGGTGCGAACGGAATCGTGGAATGACGCACGACAATCGAGGCGGGAACGCCTCCGACGGAATTGATGCGCGCAGATTGGGGAATCCTAAATACTACCAGACAAAATTGTGCGCCGCAATATATTACCAATACGGCTTGATCACATCGCGGGATAGCAGATAAAACGGGGATGTGACGCAGGGCCACCAACCAGCGCACGGCGCCACACCCCGGCCCCGGCCAGCGGTATGTGACCGTCCTGGGCAGCGGGAACCCGGCGGCGGGACGCTCCAGGGGCGTCTGCTTGACTTGGGTAATGCTGGCAAGGACGCCCCCTCGCCTGCTACCGAAGCGGCAGCGTTCCGTGCCCCATATTCGGTACCTGGCCCGCATCTCCTCCACGACGGACTGAAGCTCTGCGCGCCGGGCGAGTTCCACCTACTTCTACGGGAAAGGGCCCCGAGGCGGGAACTTCCGCGCTGTGCTGCACGTCACGCAGGACATCTGTGCCGGGAGCTTCGCTTCATCCCGACTTCGCGTACACTGCGCAAGATCCCCGGTCGCTCATGCTTGCGCTGGTGGCGATGGTCGAAGCTCCAGTTATGCAAGGAGGCGTCAAGCATGCAGGCAATGCCTATGCTCGAGAGCAGCGCCATCGACCCACTCGCAAGCGCGCCCGGGCGTGACCTGCGCCGTGCACCCATCCATCCCGATCACTGGTATCCGCTGGCCTGGTCGAACGAGGTTAAGCGCGGCAAAGCCGTCGGAGTGCACTTCGCCGGCAATCCGATCGTGCTGGTGCGTACCGGGTCCGGTACATATTCGCACTGGAAGATCGTTGCGCACACCGACAGGTGCCGCTGCACGCGGGCGTGGTGGAAGGCGAGTCCATCCGCTGCGGCTATCACGGCTGGGCTTATGACTGCACCGGCCACTGCATCGATGTGCCATACCTTCGGGCGTGAGCGCCCTGAGTCTAGCCGTCGAGGTTGAACTGTTTCATCAACTGACGAACGCCTACGGACCGCGTATTGCCCAGGTCGATACTTACTTCTCGCCGTGAGGCTCAAGGACGGGCTTGAGCGGTCAGCCGCTTCATCACTTCGGTCAGCAACACACGCCGGAACACGGGCCACGCATTCGGCATCCTGAATAATCTAACCATCGTCCGGATTGCTCCACGCGGCTCCTTGCCTTTGCCCTGAGGCGGCCACAAGACGTTTGCCGCAGCGCGTGCGTCCGGTCCGTCGGACGCCGTAAGTACCGACGGACGAGCGCATCGCCGTTGCGATAATAATTGTGCATCGTGCGCCAACAGCAAAACTGGGCCCGTCAATCAGCGCCGTCGCGCTGCTGTCTGTCAACTGCCTGTTCGAGGCAACGCCGACAGCCCGCTTGCT
This sequence comes from Paraburkholderia sp. A1RI-2L, assembly GCF_048957375.1. NCBI lineage: Bacteria > Pseudomonadati > Pseudomonadota > Betaproteobacteria > Burkholderiales > Burkholderiaceae > Paraburkholderia > Paraburkholderia sp. A1RI-2L. Next base: position 1,110,976 of record NZ_JARBTA010000003.1, on the reverse strand, counting down.
TACTGACAGCCGGACGTCGAACTGCCGGTATCGGCCAACAACGGCCAAACATGTGCCTGACTAGTGGCGGTTATCGAACTCGCTACAGTCGTCGAGCCTGCGAAGATCGGGAGTTGATTACATCCGGCGCGGCGCCTTATCCAGAATCCTGACGACGCAGCCGTGCCGGAAGCCGTAACCCACCCCTTACTGGCCACCAAACGGCTTCTTGACGGTCAGCCTGTTGGACACGGACATCACGCCGGGGACGCCGCGGGCGATCTCGGCGACTCTGTCGATCTGTGCGGCGTCGATGACCGAGCCGTCGAGCGTCACGGCGCCGCTTTTCGCGACCACACTGATATTGCCCGCATTGATCTCCTTGTGCGCGACGATGGCGGCGTAGACCTTCCTGCGCAGCGCACGGTTGGCCTTGCGGATTTCCGCGGCTGTTATGGTGCCCGAGGCGGCGGCAGCGCTCGAGGTTTCGACTGTATTCGATGCGGCGCTCGCTTCCGGCTGGGCCGAGGCCTGCACGGATGCGATCGCGATCCACGCCGCGCAGGCGAGCCAGAATGCCGTTATTGTCTTCATGAAATGCTCCACTTTTTGTTTGACTGGATCAGAAGCTGTGACGGATGCCGACCATCGCCGCCGTGCTCGAGCGACCTTCCGGAACGGGTGCGCCATAGGTGATCGTCTGGCTCATGTTGCCGTGGTTGTCGACGTAACCCACCTGCGCGTAGGTAAGCGTGCGCTTCGTGAGGTTGTACTCGGCACTCAGTGCGTATTCCGCAGAGTGGTTGGCCCCGACGTTGCGGTCATGCAGGTAATAAAAACCGGAGGTGACCTTGAAAGATGGGCTGAACTTGTAGCCGAGCCCGCCGGAGAACATCTCCAGAGTGAACCCTTTCGGACCGCCGGCGTTGGCGGGATTGCGTGCCCGGCTGTACGAGGACGAGACGGAGAAGTCGTGGAACGTGTACTGCGCGCCCAGGAAGTAGAACTGGTTGTTGTTCAGTCCGGTTGACGGTGTCGTGACAATGGTCGAGAGGCCCGTCTGCGTGAACGGGTTGGTGTCATGCCCGTTGTAGTACACCGCTGCGACGCTCAGGCCATAGTTCGAATACTGAAGCACCGCCGACTCGCGCGTGCCGCCCTGGAACTGTCCGGGGGAGCCGCCCGGCGCGTACTCGAGCGCAACCGATGCGCCGTAGAACTTCGGTGACCGGTAGACGATCGCATTGTCGTCATAGAGCGCGCCCACAGGACCGTTCGTGCTGAGCCCCTGCCAGCCCGCTGCCTGGTTCAGGCCGAGCCACCCAGTGAGGATGGAGCCAAAATACTGGGCGCTGCGAACGTCAGTTTCAGCCATCGCGTAGATCATCGGCACGATCTGGCGGCCCGCATCGATTGTGCCGAACGGGCCTGACACGCCAATCGTCGTTTGCTGGTTGAAGACGGCGGTGGCCCCTGGGGCGTCGGCGAGCCCCGTTCTGCCGTTGCTGCTGTTGAATGCGCCTTGCAGCTTGAAGTTGACCTTGTAGCCGCCGCCGATGTCCTCCGAACCCTTCAAACCCCAGATACTCGAATAGATGCCACCGTCCTTGAGCTGGAAGACGTGACCAAGATTCACTTTCGACTGGAAGTTCGCCGCGTTTGCGCTCTGATAGAGCAAACCGGAATCAATCACCCCATACAGCGTGATCGACGATTGCGCGTTTGCCGCACCAGCGAACGCGATAAGCGCAGCAGCGCTCCCCCATCTCAATTTCATTTCGTCTCCAATCATATTTGTGATTGCCGGACGGATCCGGCTGGTACTTCGAGTAATGAAAATGGGTTCGCCTGATTCTCCGGGAATCAGGTGAACAGGCTGTCCTGGTCAGACTCAGACCACGGCGCCGCCGTTGGGACTGACGACCTGTCCAACGAGGTAGTGGTCGCTAGCCAGGTAAACGACCGTGGACGCATATTCCTCGGGGGCACCAAGACGGCCGGAAGGAACCATCTGCCAGAGCCGGTTGCGGGCTTCTTCGCCGGCCGACGCGAGATACGCATTGAACTCGGGCGTGGCGACCCCGCCGGGCGCCAGTACGTTGACGTAGACGTTGGCCCCCGCCACCTCGGCTGCCACTGACTTGCTGAAGGCGATAACGGCCCCCTTGGTCGCGCTGTAGTGCGGACTGTGCGCACTCATCGAACTGATGCCGGCGATGGACGCGACGTTGATGATGCGCCCGTAGCGCTGTGGCTCCATCAGCCTGAGCGCCTCCCGTGTGCAATAGAACAGACCGTGGACGTTCACACCCCAGTAGCGATGCCAGTCCTCGTCGCTCATGCAGCTCGTAAAACCGAGCGACTGTCTGGGCACGGGCGTCGTGAGATAGGCGTAGTGCCGGTTGCGCCGCTCGGTGTCTTCGGGTCTGTTCGGGGTCAGCGCCGCATTGTTCACGAGGATGTGAAGCGTGCCGAAATGCCCAGCCACCTGCGAGAACATGTCCGTCACGTCAGAACTGGACGAGACGTCACAGCGGATTGCCAGACATTGCGCGCCCTGTTCAACGACGCTGGCGCGTGTCGCCTCCAGGGCTGCGGAGTCGACGTCGCAGATCGCAACGTCGGCGCCGGCCCGCGCCAGCGCGACTGCACACGCACGGCCAAGACCGGGCCCAACGCCCGTTACCAGCGCCACGCGATTCTCCAGGTGGCGCGTTCCCGGACGGATCCGCTCGATGGTGCTATTCATGATCAGCATTCCCTCAGTTTTGAGGTTGTTGCCACGGCGAAGCGGCAGATGCCTTCTCCGGCTGTGCGTCGCCATTTGACGACCCCGGGCGGGAGCGTGCAGCGAGTGCGAGGAAGCACGGCAGCGACGCGATGGCGAGCAGATCGGTCCCGAGCAGAACCCACGTCAGTGGCGCATGAACGCCGGTGTTTGCCAGCCGGTCGCTCAACGCACCGGCGACGAAGTTCCCGAGCGCTATCGCGAAGAGATTGATGAGTGTCATCGTCAACCCCGTGATCGTCGAGCGCATCCGTGCCGGCACGTGGCCCTGGATGACGGCAATGGCGGGCCCGTACAGCGCGAGCGGCAGGAAGGCACCCGCGCACATGCCGGCGTAGAACAGCAGCGAGCCGGCGGGCGCGAAGCGGTAGGCGATCATCAGTGGTCCACACACGGCGACGAGCAACGCCATGAAGCCCGCGTGCCCGCCCGAGAAGCGCCGCGCGAAACGGTCGCCGGCCGCGCCGCCGACGACGGAACCGAGTGTGCCGAAGACGATCTGCACACCGCCGATGACGCGCGTGATTTCTGCCGGATTGATCCCGCGTTCGCGTACCAGCCACAGCTGGGCAAACGAGAGGCCCACAAAGGCCAGATGTGCGAGGACGAACCCGGGAATCGCCAGTTGCAGCGCGCGGCTGGCGCGGACCACGCCCAGGACTTCGCGCAGTTGCAAGGCGAATGGTTCGCCGCGCGCAGCGTCGGCGTGTTGTTCTCGTTCGTCCTTGAGGAACACAAGCCCCACAGCCATCACCGCGCCAATCACGCCGAGGGCATGGAATGTCGTACGCCACCCGTAAGTCGCGCCGAACGTTCCGGCCAGCAGGAAGCTGATACCGACGCCGAGTGGAATGCCGACGAAGAACAGTCCGAGCGCCGTGCCGCGGCGCCGCGCCGAAAAGACTTCGGCAAGGATGCCGACCGCAGCCGGCACGAGCGAGGCTTCGCCGGTCGCCACGAGCAGGCGGGCTGCCACCAGTTGCCCGAAACTGTGAACCGAACCGGACGCCGCCGTGCACACGCTCCAGACGAGAAGCCCGGCTGCGATGACGCGCGTGCGGCTGAAGCGGTCTGCAAAAGTCCCTGTGACAACGGCCATCACGGCGTAGCTGAGGACCCACACCGCCCCCACAAGCAGTCCATATTGCGCGTTGCTGAGTCCCAGTTCGGCGGTCAGCGTCGACGAGAAACCCAGCAGGATGTTGCGGTCGATATGCGCGAGGATATGCGTGAGCAGCAGCGTCGCCAGTATCGCGCAGGGGTACTTCTTCAAGGCCATCGATTTCTCCACGAATCCGCACCGCTCAAGCGATGTCTGGTTATCTCCATCCGCAAGGGGCCACCACAGCGGTGCGGGTCTCCCCCGTCACTCAGGCCGCCACGCGGAATCCGCGCTGTCCGGGCTGCCGGTTAGGCGCAAGTCCAAGCGCCCCCAAGGTCTCGTCGACACGGGTGTAGTGCTCACCGATGCGGTAGATGCGACGCGCGTCCTTGCCCGTCGCCACATCACGGTGCAGTTCGCGGGCAATGCGAACCATCTGTTCGACCTGCTGCACCGACGTCATGCGCTCGCCGGGCCTGCCCCAGAGGTTGTCCTCGATGCCGACGCGCACATGCAGACCCATCGCGATGGCCATCGTGTTGAGCGGCAGCACATGTCGCATCAAGCTTTCGACGGTCAGCACGGCGTTCTGGGGGCATCGATTGATGAACTCCATCAGGTTGCGCGGATTGGGGCCGTCGGCACCGCCGCCGATGGCAACCCAGTTCAGCACGAGCGGACCCGTGTAGTGGCCGCGACGGATCAGTCGCTCGACGCTCTCCAGTTGACCGACGTCGCCGAGCATGAAGTGCGGCTGGATGCCAGCGGCCTGCAGGCGCTTCAGGTGCTCCTCGACGAAACCTGGACCCGACGGAATCCACATTTCCTTGTAGGCCTGGAAATACGCCGGATGGCCGAGTGACGTGTCGCCGCAGTCCTCGGGCGTGAGCAACTCGGTGACGTTCATCTGGTTGGTGTTGATGGCGATGGTCACCTGATCGGGCGCGGGCGTGAGATTCGCGAGCATGTGGCGCGTGTCGTCGTTGAGCCACTTTGCTGCCTCGCCTTCGCCCTCTGGTGCAAACGAGATCGAACCACCCACCTGCAGCACCATGTCGGGCACTGCATCGCGCAGGCGTGCGAGCATCTCATTGAACTTCGACAGGCGCTTGGAGCCTTTACCGTCTTCCTCACGCACATGCACGTGGAGGACGGTTGCGCCTGCGTTGTAGCAGTCAACTGCCTTCTGGATCTGCGCGTCCATGGTGAGCGCGATGTCGTCGGAGTCGGTGGGCAGGAACTGCGGGCCATAGGGCGCGACCTGGATGACGAGCTTCTCCTGGTTCTCCGGCAGCAGTGAATCATCGAGAAATTGCATGGTTCGTGTCCTTTCAGAATGGGTTACTTGTGTGAAGCTTCAACGCGGGTTGCATGTGCCGCTGTCTCTTCGAGGAGGATCGGCGCCGCTACGCTCATCGAGTGGATACCGAGTACGGATACACATTGCAGGACCGCAGTGATCTCTTCTTTCGTTGCCCCCAGTTCAAGTGCCTTGCGGATATGGCGCCGCACGCCGGGGGCGTACAGGTGCGTGCACGAGGCGTCGACGGCAATCGCGATGAACTCGATCGTCTTTGCGTCGAGGAAGCCGGACGTCATGGGCGCCGTTCCCATCGCCATGAACTTTTCAGTCCAGGCGGGATCGAGTTCCGCGAACGGCTCCCAGTTCGGGTTCCAGTTGCCGCTCGCGCGCAACGCATCGCAGAGCGGGGTTGCCGTGGCGTCGGTAGCATTCATCAGAGGACTTCCTTCATGTTCGGTGTGAGGTGCCTGTATGGTCCGGCGGTGCCGCGGCCGTTCAGGGATGAACCGATTCTAGGCACCCGCTTTTTTCGAGGCTTGACTTTATGGGCCAATTTCTTACCATAATGGGACATCTCGGGAAGTCCCTAATGCTGAAACTTGTTCGTAGTGCGAGCCTGACCCACTACGCTGAAATTGCGCGTGCCTCGGGGCTCGACCCCTGGCGCATGCTCGCCGAAGTCGGGCTGCCACCGGAAAGCCTCCGCGAGGTCGACCTCAGAATCCCGGCGGAAAAGGTCGCGCTACTGCTCGAACTGTCGGCCCAGCGCAGCGAAGTCGAGACATTCGGCCTGCGCATGGCCGAGTCGCGCCGCGCGTCGAATCTCGGCCCGCTGGCGCTCGCGGTGCGCGATGAGCCGACGTTGCGCCACGCCCTGAATGCGGCGGCGCGTTACAGCCACCTGCAGAACGAGGCACTTTTCATCAGCGTCGAGGAAGAGGCGAATGTGGCGATCATTCGCGAAGAATTGTTGGCGGGCCAGGGGGTGCCGGTTCGCCAGGCGGCCGAGCTTGCGCTTGCGGTCATGTTCCGGTTGCTGCGCTTTTTCCTTGGCGAGGAGTGGCGGCCGAAAACAGTCTGCTTCACGCATGGGCCACCCGCCGACCGCACCGTGCATACGCGTGTGTTCGGGCCGAATGTCGAGTTCGGTCACGCGTTCACGGGCATCGTATGCGACGTCAGCGACCTCAGGCTGCCGCTACCGTCTGCGGATCCCGTCATGGGGAAATACGTACGGCAATACCTGGGCAACGCAGACGAAAGCGCCGACGTCCCGCTGTCCGATGAAGTGCGCAAACTCGTTTTCCTGCTGCTGCCATCGGGTCGAAGCTCAAACGAAACCGTTGCGCAGCAGCTGGGCATGAGCCGTCGCACGATGCATCGTCATCTGGCAGATGAAGGCATGACGTTTTCCTCGATACTCGAGGCGGTACGGGGCGAACTGGCGCTTCGCTATCTGGAGCGGCGCGAGCGTCCGTTTGCGGAGGTCTCGGGCCTGCTTGGATTTTCCGAACCCAGTGCATTTACACGGTGGTTCAGATCGCGGTACGGGTGCAGTCCCAGTCAGTTCGAGGCTTCAGTGCAAAGTCCGGTTGCGAAGCGACGGAAAGGACGGACCACTCCCGTAGAGGCGACGCGCGGCAAGGTCAGTAGGTGATGTTGATTTGCACGGAATCCTGACCCACGGGGGATGCGGCCATTTTCTTGGACTGGGCTACGTCGTTAATCTCAAGCTTTCACGGTACTCGATGGGGCAGAGCGCCCATTTCATCATCCGGAAGCGCCTCGGCCATAAACGCCAGAACGTTGTGCACCCTCCAGGCCAGGCTGCACTGCTCAATGAGCATGCCTTCAAGGCGATCATGAATCTCGGCCGATTGTTCGTGGCTCTCATGCATGATGGCCACCCTGCGTGCGCTTGTAATCTTCGAAACGCTCTGCGACTTCGCGCATCTCGTTTGTACGCTCGAAGATGTAATCGTTGAGGCAGTAAATCGCATCAGCGAAGTCATCGTGCACCCCAGCCCCGAGGGAACGTCCTCCAGTCGCATCGGGTTCGCTGAGGCTGTTATGGAGCATTCGGGCAAGCGTACGGGCCGCGATGGACGCCCGCGTAATGTCCGCGATGAACGCTGATTTAACAGTCGAGTGTTCGTGCTCGTCGCGCGACGTCCAGCCGTCAGCAGTCAGGTAGTGGCGCTCACGCATGATCAGCCTCCCGAGGCGCGATCTCGTTGATTTCGCGTGCTCGGCGATCCTCCGCCCGGGCAGCTTCGCGGAACGCTGTGAGGACTCGATTTTCGCGTTCGCGATCGAGATCGTCGACGAAGTTACAGCCGACGTCTTCTGCTGTCGAATTAACGAAATTCATCAAATCGCTGACGAGGTATTTCATCAAGCCGAGCGAGTCGCGGATAACGAGCGGATGCCGCCAATACGCTGGCGTTTCCATCGCGCGGAGCATCGACGTGATCATCGCGTTGATCTGGCCAAGCTGGGTCTGGCACATCGAATCGATGCCGTTGATCACGTCGCGGATTTTGCGCGGGACGAGAGCCAGATTTTGGAGGTCATCGACCGGCGTGACATTGGATGGTGATTCGCCGCAAACAGGCGTCTGCGAAATTTGCTCAGGACGAGCGGATGCATTGGGGGTCATGACTTGGACTCCTACGTTTTGTAGAAGCCTGCACACTCCGTTTCCAGGCGAGGGTGGGCAGGCACATGGCGGGGCTGGAAAACCGGAACGTAGGAACCGGCAGGCGCGAGCGCCTCCCCACCATGGCCCACCCATAAACTGGGTACGCGCATGATACTACGGACGAAAAAATACCGCCTTTTGGCGGTTCGTCCGCCTACGCTATCCCGGGTTTCCAGGCCCGGTCGCTGTTGTCTCAGCGACGATTAAATCCTAGTCCGCCAACATATCGCCGTCAAGCGCCAATTTGTAAACGCCCGTCATCTTTGGGAGACGACTATCCTTGCGAGCGTCGGGCTCGCAGCTCGGCGTTTCTAACAATACTGGAGTTTGTGTAATGAACACGAAGCAACTGCAAACCAAGCGTGGCGCACTAATCGAACTCATCCGCCAGAACCCGGGTATCACATCGAGTGAACTCGCAGAGCGCATGGGAACGGATACCAGCAAGGTGACTACGTCTCTCTGGAACTACGTGCGCGCGGGAAAAATCATGACCGAGCGCGTCGAGCGTGACAGTCGCTACGTGAACGCGCACTACATGGCTGACCAGGCGCCACCGGATGCCGTCGAGAGGATCAACCAAAGGATCATCGACGCAAATGAAGTGATCCCCTCTGGTCGGTCACACGGTACGCGCAACAGTGTTTTCGATGTGCCGCAGCCTTTGGCCGCAAAGAGATCAACGGCGTCCGGCTCGTCGAAAGGAGTTGGTGCCAGTGACGACTTCGCCTGCGCGATCACGAACAACGGCAGCCTCGTTTTGATGCGTGGGGGCGAGATCCAGTTTTCGCTGACAGAGCGCGAAGCTGCGACACTGCAGGCCTATCTTGTGAAACGCGCTGCAGCAAGTTTCTTCGCAAACATGACGTAGCCGCTTTGGCGCCGGGCGAACGGGGCGCCGGCTTGTCTACGTTCCAAGCACCGAATCGACCGCATTTCATGTTAATTTATTGCTCCCGCAACCACACGAAACGCGCACCCTATGACAACTCATAACATCGGCTCAGTGAACATCAGATGTCCCGAATGCGGCGGCGATCAGTTCATCAAGGAGGGGGCAGACGGCAATGTGCCGCCAGATGCGCTTGCTGGAGCCACCTGTGCCGCCTGTGGCCGAGTTGTCAGTCGTGGCGAGATCGACGCTCAGGTTTCGCAGATTGGAGAGACGTTCGCGAATCTCGTTGGTGACGCTATCCGAAAGGCCCTGAAGAACTGACTTGGGCTGCCTTGCGCGACTTGGAAAGCAAATGACGAAAGACTCGAGCCCGGTCGTCACGATGAAGCCCCTCTTCCTTGATCTGCCAACCGTTGCTGCCGCAGTCTCGTTGTCGGAGTCGGTTGTGAAGAAGCTGGTACGTGAGAAGGCGTTTCCGGCGTCGCGATTGTTGTCGCCGCGACGGATTGCGTGGCTGGTGTGTGAGGTTGAGGAATGGTGCGAAGCCCGACCAGTAGCTGATATTCTGCCGCCACCAGGAGGTCACCATGACGCCAGATGACGTGCTGACGCGGAGGCGCTACTGGTGGTTGGGGCGCTACGGGTGCGGCTGGAGTACCCGGATGTGTTCCGGGTGGCGCGGGAATGAAAAAGCCCGCGCGTGGCGGGCTTGGGGGGGCTGCGGCAGACTAAGACGGCTTTCGCCGCGGACTCTATGCTGGCAGGAATACCACGGGGCTCACGTTGAATCGGCGCCCAAGCGCCGTGATCTGGCGCACATTCAATTCTCGTTTCCCATTGAGGATCTCCGAAACAACGCCCTGACTCCCAATCTCCGGAAGGTCGGCCTGGCGAACGTCATTCTCGATCATCAGGTATTTGAGGATATCGGCCGGCGACACGTCTGGCAGTTGATGGTGAGCCTCGTCATACTCGCCGATGAATTCGCCAAGCGTATCCGCAAGCGGGGCCAAACGGTGCCCTTCGTCGGCGGCACCAGCGTCAAGTAACGCATTTAGCGCACGCACAGCAAAGTCGTACTCGATATCCGAGTTGATCGGATGCAGCGGCACCTTTTGAGAGATGGCCTCAAAATGCGCGGCCAACTCCTCAATATCGCTCCGCGAAAAATTCAAGGTTTCCATCTGTTGTACTCCTTGTGCGTGAACACGTAGCGTACGTATAACTTCTGCACGTCGAAGTGCACCGCAGCGATCAGTCTGAACTTGTTGCCACCAATATCGAACACATAAAACTTCCCGACCTTATCCGTCGCATTGAAGGCCTTCTTCAGATCCGCAAAGCTGGCGTATGTTCCCGCCTCTACCGTCTTTCTCCAGAGCTGAAGCGGCACGCCCGCGTCAGGATGCTTGGCGGCGAATTCGATCAGAGCTTTGTTGGAGATGACTCGCATGTAACACACGATATCTCAAAGTGAGATGTGGTGCAAGCGGCAAATGTTGCCTGCCGCACATCAATCCGGCCGCCACTTCGACGGCTTGGCGAAGCGGCAGCCCCAAATTTCAGCCAGCCTAAATCAGCAGGCGCCCGCTTGCTTGGCTCCGTACGTTGCCTGAGGAACGGTGTAGCCTTCACCTGCACTCGATGAAAGCTGATGGATGAGGCCCTTGCAGGAGAACCCCTGGATGCTGAGATATTGTTTCGCTGATCGCTCGGCCTGTTCGTTCCAGTCAACGCTCAAGCTATCCACGGCCACGGTAGCATCAGCGACTTCGTACCCCTCCCCGGCATCGGATGAGAGTTGGTGAATAAGTCCCCTTCGCGAAAAGCCTTGCATGCTCAGATACTGTTTCGCCGATCTGACAGCGTTGCTCTGAGGCGCGGTCAACCCTGCCGCCAATGCTGGCGAGGAGACAACAGCAAGCGTCTCGGCAGGAGCCGCCGTTGCGGCTGCAGGGGCTTCCGATGTGCTTGCCTCCTGCTGTGCGACGGGTTCCGAAGTGCGACCGCTAGGGCCATTTCCGATAAAGTAGAAAATCACCGCGGTGAGAACTACTCCAGCGGCAAGGAGGTCTTTGCTGGACTTCTGGGACTGACTTGCGGCCTCCCCATTGGGTCTCATGAAAAACAGCACAATTGCAGCGAGGAGCGGGCTGATAATCAGTGAAATCACAAACCAGACAATCTTGCTCCTCCCCTTCCTTGACGCGTAAGCGGCTACGACGAAGTTGAGAGCGATGATCGCCAAGTAACCCCAGATGCTCATTGTTCACCTCTTTGTATTGTGATTCGAAGTCAGTCGCCCAATCCCGGTCTGCCACCCCTCAACTCCCGGCCGCCATCGCCGAACCAAACCGATAGATCAGCCTTTGACTGCAGCCGGGGAGCCTCGCGCGTCCATGGCACCCACATAAGCTGGCCCTATATAAATCCTATCATCAAAGCCGGGCCGCAATCTGCTCCGGCGTTTCGCGGTAGTAATGCTCCTGCAGCACCCGCAGATCTCTGTGGCCGCTGATCTTCGCGAGGGTCATGACGTCGACCTTCCGTGACAACCTCGTCAGCGCCTCGGCCCGGCTGTCGTGGAAATGCAGGTTCTCGATCTCGAGCGCCGCCTTGGCCTTCCTGAACAGCGCGTCGAGCGATGCCGATGTGCCGGTGAAGCAGTGCTCCCTGTCCGCCACCGGCTTCAGCAGACGCGCGCCGGCGCGGGGGATCGGCACTTCGCGAGGACGGCCTGTCACGTACTGCATCTTGTGCTTGATCGTGGCGACGCGCTTCTTGAGGTCTAGATTGGCCTTCCCGAGCGACAGCACTTCGCCGGCCCGCATCGCCGTGCGAAGTGCTACGAGAAACGCGAGCGCCACCTCCTGGCTCTTGGTCTGCGGTGCATGCCCCGTTCGATAGCCAAGCCAGCGCACGATCGGCCGAACTTCTTTCCATGGATCGACGCGGCGCGTACGTGCTGCAACTTCCGCCGGCAACCGCAGGCCTTTGAAGGGGTTGTGCTCCATCCAGTGCCATTCGTCGCGGGCGACAGAGAATACGTGCCGAATCAGGCTGATCTCTCGAGACACGGACGACGATTTTACCGGGCGCGCCTTCGTGCCATCCGGCCGGGTATAGCCTTCGAGGCGAGCGTCGCGCCATATCGCCAACTGCGGCGCGTTGAACTCGCCAATGGGCATGGATGCAAGTGCCGGAAAGTCCCGCAGGAATCGCTCAAGCCTGAGCAGCTCGGCACGGCCGCCCTCCTTTTTCGGAGATACCTTCCTGCCGTATTCCTCGAATGCGTCAGCGACGGTGCGTGGCTTTTCTCCCTCAGCCTCAAGATCACTCTCCTCTCGCTGCTTTTTCTTCTCTGCTGATGGGTCGAGGCCAGCGCGCAACTGGTCCTTCGCTGCATCGCGAGCTTTACGCGCAGCCAGAATGGAGATCGTGGGATAGACGCCAAGCGCCATCCGCTTCTCCTTGCCGTCGAAGCGATACTTCAGGCGCCAGTATTTAGAGCCGTTGGGCATGACCTCAAGGTACATGCCCTGGCCATCGGCCAATCTATAGGACTTCTCACGAGGCTTAGCCTTGCGAACAGCGACGTCAGTCAGGGGCATAATGGGAGGGGGGCATTGAGTTTCCCGGAATCGCCGAATATTGCCCCCAACGATGCCCCCGTTTTGGCGGCAGTCAATGGGAAGTATTGGGGAAGTGTGGCAATGCGCGTGCCGCAAAGCCTTGACTTATCAGGATCTTTGGTAGATCCTGGGAGGTCTTGGGAGATCTACTGGTGCTCAGAGCGGGACTCGAAAATATTCCTCAATCGCCCTGCTGTAGCCAGCCCATTACTTTTCGCTTGAGTGGATACCACCAAAGATACCACCGTATCGCAGCTCCGCCGCTTCTCCGGGTGACCTGACCAGGCGCCCGTCGCCAGCCCTGAGCAGGTATTCAGTCAGCCGCTAGCTCCATCCATCAAGAAAGCGGACGCCGCTCCCCCACCCAAAAATGATGGCAAATAAAATTATGCAAAATTGGCGTATCAGGTCGGCTGCCGACAAATCGACGTGGGTTAAAGCAAAGAAGGCTTCGCGGAACAACTATCACATCATTCGTTATCATCGAAGTAGTCGCGTGGCCTTGTCTGGCAGGACATCGAGCAAAAACCTACGCCAAAACCTACGCCGGATCTCTTCGCAACTCCTTGGACACCGATGTCGCATTCCGGCAACAGAGGATGGGGAATGCTTGATAGTTACCGGTGCAAGCACTGCACAGAATGCGTGCCGGGGAATTCTGCTCACTCGATTGTCAACACTCGACCCTCGCGCAGCTGTTCCGCCGGATTACACTGACATGATACCGTCGTCGATACCGAAGAATACTGCCCGCACTTACCATCTTTCCAGTGCCAACTTTGCCCAAAATCGGCAAACGTAATGCCCTCGCCCAGTTGCTCCTCAATTCAGTCTTTCAACTTGCCATTGACACTGTCTACGTTTGTCGCCGGAATTATTCCCTCCTTTTTCCAAACCTCCTCCAGGCGTAAAAAACGTTCGCGAGTACGCGCTCTCGTTGTTGCGCTGGGAGGATAGTCGACCCAGCGCAACGGAAGCATACCCTCCTCTCCCGCCTCCAGGATTTCGGCCTGGACCTGTGCCCGTGACTTGCATGATGTCTGGCCGACACTCGCAGCAAGGGATCCGGACGCGTTACCATTTTTAGGATCCACGCTCGTGTCGTCGTGGTCCCCACTTGACACCGGCAAAGAATATCGAATCCCCCGCTCGGGGAAGGGCGTACTCATGCCGCGTGCGTGTGCAGAAGTCATCATGGAGAACAGTAGTGCCACCAGAGTGGCATAGCGCAATGCGACATTCATATCGTACTCCTAATATATTAGGTTGATTTATATAAATTTCCAATTTTCAAGAAAAATCCTCTAAATTGCTTTCCGCTGTCTGATGGCTAAATCAGATCAGCGATCAGCCAAAACTGTCGGACCCGGTCTGCCACGATTCGCTTTGTTCCTTCGTAATATCTAGCAATCGTTTGCCTATTCTCGTTGCCTTGAGAAAAATGGTCGTACTTGAGTGCCATTGCGCCAATCTGGTAACAAGCATTCGCCCAATTGGGCCGAAAACGGCAAACTCATGCTCCACGACAACCATTTTCGCTCTTGATCCGACCAGCTCCGGCGTCGCGGAATCGCCAGCGAAGCTCCGCCCAAAAATATACGCCTACACGACCTAATAATAGAGCCACTATGACCTAATATCAAGAAGTATAGAGCTAGGGAAAACGTCAATCCCCGTAATGACGCTATCGGTACGGAACGCCCTCAGTGCCCCATGGCACTTCTATTCCATGGAAGTCGACAACGAGCCGGCGCCGGCTTCCCTTATGATCTTCACAGAGGATCAGGCCAAACACGGCGGTTCACGATGATGTCTTCTATCTACACCAAAGCGACCCATGAGTCAGTGCGTCGATGTAAGCGCCACGAGAGAATTGAATACGGTAAAACGGTACAAGGAAGCGTTCAAGGTAGCGAATCTGAAGATTCGTGCCAGGTGGGCTTAGCTGTACCTGGCTGGCGAGCGGCAAGGCTGGACAGACGGTTGACTTCGTGCCCATAACGAGGCGCGAAGTGGCCGCGGCCAATACCTTTTTCGGCAAGGCGATCAGGCATCGGGGCGAGTCCCCGGAGACCATCGAGCTCGGCGGCTAGGCTGCCTCGCACCGTTCGGTGCGCGAGATGACGGTCGATGGTTTGCTGCCTGAAGACGCGAAGGTCCAGTCTTCGAAATACTGAACAACCCAGGACCATCGCCACATCAAATGATGCACGGATAGACCTTTATCTACCGGGGAAATTGCTTTCGAACATGGAGCGGGCCGTGTGCCGAAGGCCTCGACGCAGGTATACATCCACGGCTTCCACGTCTGCGCCAATTCGACAGATGATGGCGGACCTTCACCCTTTTCGAAGTCGAAACCGTTAATGAGCATGGACACTGACTTTCACGTACACGTTGGCCAATTACGTTAGCTCCGGCATCAAGCGCGACCATACGGCGAACGCGGCCTCGCGTGAGAGCTTGAACATCGCTTCGGTCAGCGCCGTTTCGACAAAAGTCGGGCAAACGGTGTTGCCGCGTATGCCGGACGCCCCCAATTCCCATGCCAGCGCTTTTAGTCATCCCCGCGAGCGCATGCCTGGAGGCACAGTAGACCGTGGGGCGTGTGGTTCCCACATGCCCACTTGCGACGAAACGCTGATAAATGCCCCGCGCTGCCCCGATCTTGAATCGGCCGACCAGCCTTGAGCGCGACAGAACCGCCCGCGCTCATGACCGCTATCATCCGGGCTTCACGATTCCACCAGCACTCCGTCCTGGCAGACACGCGACGGCACAGCGAGCCACTCCGCAATCACCAGGCAAAGCCATGTGGCGATCACCAGTGCGGCGGATCCCGCGAACAGGACAGCCGGCGAGAACCGCGCAAGGACCAAGCCCGCAAAGGTAGTTCCGGCAGCGAGCCCTAGCGCCTGGACCGCCGGATACGCGACATAGACGCGGTGCGTGAAATCCAGACGCCGGATCACGCCGAGGTAATAGGTATAGATCAGCGTAGCAAAGCACCCGTGGATCACGAAAGCCATGCCGAACAGGATGGTCGAACCGCTCATCATGCCGACATAGCACGCCATGACAACCACGCTCGCGCCACCGATCACGACCACGCTCTTCAATCGCTCGCCCAAGAACGACGGCAGCAGAGTCCCCATCAGGGAGCTCACCAGACACCCAGCGACGATGAATCCCACGGCCTGGGTGGATACGCCGACTGTGGTAGCGATAGCGTCTACGAAGTTGTAAATTCCGCCCATAAAAACGCCCGTGAAAATCGCTGCCGCCAGCGTGGCGAGTATTGGTGACGCGAGCGTCGTGCGACGGCGAATCGCATGCTCGGACTGCACGGGCGCAGCGGCCGCCGCTTCCGGCGAGTTGCCCGGGTGCGCCCAAACGTTGGAGATCATCGACGCCAGCGGCAAGCCCAGCGCGAATATCGCGGCAATCGCCGCCAATACGCCCCGGTCGCCGAACTTGGGAACGAGAAGCGGCAGCGCGAACGAGGCTACGGCCGCTATTGCGGCCGACGCGAACAGTGCGAGACTATAGGCTCTGAGCGGGTTCTTTGTGCAACCCAGCGCCGTAAATGCCGGCGTTGCAACGAATCCGTTGGCCACCCCAATCCCGAACCACCAGTACACTTGACTTGATGGGGCGGACAAGAATGCCGCCGCCAATAGTCCCGCTGCCGCCACGAGAAGCGCGACGATACTCACCCATCGCGGATTCCAGCGGTATACCCAGAATGGACCGGCCGCTGACGCCATACCCGATCCCAACACGAAAGCAGTGCCGATTGCTCCAAGTTGTTCATCGCTCAGCCCCAGACTTTCGTGCAATGCCTGAAACACGACAGGCAAAACATTGATGATCAGGCTACCCACCGAATAGATCAGGCCGGCGGCAATAAATGTAGCGCGACCGGACTGCTGCGCCCGAAGCGAATGCGTAGTCACACAAACTCCTCAACAATACATTGTGTATTTCGTTACCTGTCGCCCAGATCTTCTGGGCTGCCACATGCCGGCTGCTTTCCCATACGAGCATCCGGGCGCCGGGCGTCGAACCGCAACGTACCGTTCTCGCTTTATGGTGCTCAACCGCCTTTTACGATGATCACGCCGGCGCGCCCCACCACGCATCCTGCCTGATGAGGCAGACGTGCCAATCTTCAATTGACAAATCAGCATTGCTGACTATTAATCATTGGTAAAGCACGTTCGGGTACCGCATCCACGCCCTCTATCGACCGATCGAGCGGATGAGGCAATACCGTAGCGCCACCGCTCGATTGCGAACTCGCGGGAATGCGGTCGACCCGTCGGTGATCGCTGACCATGACGGTCGCCACGATTCCCCATGCGCGAGTTCGTCTGCCTTACGCACCCACAAGCACGACCTCGCATCTCGGCCGAGTGCTTCGGCCATCAGCGAGCCAGGGCCGGTAACGAGCGCGACACGCCCTTCGAGTCGAAATATCCCCACCACGAACGCTGAACGGCCCTCGCGATCAGCAGACTTCGAACAAGCCGGCCGCACCTTGGCCCCCCCCGATACACATGGTGACTACAACGTACTTGACGCCGCGCCGCTTACCCTCGATCAGCGCATGTCCAACAAGGCGCGAGCCGCTGACGCCATATGGGTGCCCGACTGCGATGGCACCGCCGTTCACGTTCAGCGCATCGTCCGGAATGCCGAGCCTGTCGCGGCAATACAGCACTTGTACCGCGAAGGCCTCGTTCAACTCCCAAAGGCCGACGTCGGCAATCTTTACGCCCGCCCGCTCGAGCAGGCGCGGAACGGCGAACACCGGACCAATCCCCATTTCGTCAGGCTCGCAGCCGGCAATCGCGAAACCACGAAAGATGCCCAGAGGCTCCAAGCCTCGCTGCTCCGCAAGCTTGCCGTTCATCACGACACATGCCGACGCGCCATCGGAGAACTGGCTCGCGTTGCCAGCGCTGACCACGCCGCCCGGCAACGCCGGGCGAATTTTTGACACCGCTTCGAATGTCGTGTCCGGTCGGATGCCTTCATCGGACACGATCGTCACTTCCCGGGTCGCGATCCGTCCGGTCGCTTTATCGACCACGCCCATGGTCGTCGTCATGGGCACGATTTCGTCGCCGAACCTGCCTGCTGCCTGCGCCGCTGCGGCGCGCAGCTGGCTGCGCGCCCCATATTCGTCCTGGGCATCCTTCGAGATCGAATAGCGTTTCGCGACAGTCTCCGCGGTCTGCAACATATTCCAGTACAGCTCGGGCTTATGTTCGACGAGCCACGGATCGAGCATCATGTGCTTGTTCGATTCGTTCTGCACGCATGAAATGCTTTCGACGCCGCCGGCGACGATAGCCGGCGCACCTTCGAGTATTACGCGCTGCGCCGCCATGGCGATGGTCTGAAGACCCGAAGAACAGAAGCGATTCACGGTCACGCCCCCAGTCGTCACCGGCAGTCCAGCACGCAGAGCGATCGCACGCGCGATGTTGCCACCCGTCGTGCCCTCGCCGAACGTCCCGCCCATGATCACGTCTTCGATTTCGGCGGGATCGATACCTGCCCGCGCCACGGCGTGCTGCACCGCATGTGCGCCGAGCGTCGCGCCATAAGTCATGTTGAACGCGCCCTTCCAGCTCTTTGCGAGACCGGTGCGCGCCGTGGATACGATCACTGCTTCAGTCATATCGAAATTCCTGTCAATTAAAAGAACGACCCGCTTCGACGAGCTTCACGAGCAGCGGCGCCGGCTCCCACCAGGATTGCGCGCCCGGCTCGGCGGCGAAGCGCTTCAGCGCGCGCACGACGTTCGCCAGTCCCACGGTATCCGCGTATAGCATCGGGCCGCCGCGATGGCGCGGAAAACCATAACCGGAGAGGTAAACAACGTCGATATCGGAGGCCCGGGCGGCAATACCTTCCTCGAGAATGCGCGCGCCTTCGTTGACGAGCGCATAGATACAGCGCTCGATCACCTCCTGATCGGAAATCTTGCGCGCTGCGATACCTCTCGCGCCGCGGAATTGCTCGATAATCGCGTCCACCGAAGGGTCCGGAATAGCATCGCGCTTGCCAGCCTCGTAGCGATACCAGCCAGAGCCCGTCTTCTGTCCGAGGCGTCCTGCCTCGCACAGCACATCGGCCACGATGCGCTCCTGTGATGCCGGATCCACAGCCGCCTTGCGCTTGCGCGCGGCCGTACTGATGTCGAGACCGGCCAAATCGCTCATGCGGAACGGCCCCATCGCAAGACCAAAACGCTGCAGCGCGCCGTCAATCTGCTGAGGCGAAGCACCCTGCATCATCAGCAAATTCGACGCTTCGGCGTAGCGCGCGATCATCCGGTTGCCGATAAAGCCTTCGCATACCCCCGCCACCACCGCGGTCTTGCGAATCCGCTTTGAGAGATGCATGCAGGTGGCCAGCACATCGGGGGCAGTCTCCGTACCGCGCACGATTTCGAGCAGCCGCATCACATTTGCCGGACTGAAAAAATGCAGGCCGATCACGTCCTGAGGGCGCTTCGTGAAGGAGGCGATCTCGTTGAGATCGAGGGCCGACGTGTTCGACGCCAAAATAGCGCCGGACTTGAGCGTTTCGTCGAGACGGCCGAAAACTGCACGCTTGACGTTCATCTCCTCAAACACCGCTTCGATCACCAGATCGACGTCTGCCAGGCAGGCATAGTCGAGCGTCGGTTCGATTAGTGAAAGACGCTCGTCGAATTGCGTCTGCGACAGCTTTCCCTTCTTCATTGACGCGGCATAATTGCCGCGAATGATTTCGATGCCACGATCCAGCGCTTCCTGCCTCGTTTCGAGCAGCACGACCGGAACACCGGCATCAACAAACGCCATCGTGATGCCACCGCCCATGGTCCCCGCGCCGATGACCCCTACGCGCCGAATATCCCGCAGCGGGGTATCGGCAGGTACGTCCTGCAACTTCGACGCGGCCCGTTCGGCCGCGAAGATGTGACGCAGCGCGTTCGATTCCGGCGTGGCCATCAATCCCATGAAAATTTCGCGCTCAAGCCGCAAGCCTTCGTCGAATCGCTTGCCCACCGCGTGCGCCACGGCTTCGACACACTGCGTGGGCGCCGGAAACGAACGTGATGCGGCCGCCACGGCCGTTCGTGCGAACTGCAAAAGCGGCTCCGCCCGCGGAGCGTCGATCTTGATGTCGCGCGCGCGCTTCGGCACCAACTGGCCCTTGACAACCTCGCAAGCAAACGCAACGGCCGCGTCGAGCACACTACCGTCCACCACTTCGTCGAGCAGCGCGGTGCCCGCGAACTGCCTGGCTCGCTCGGGTTCGCCCGAAACGATCATATTCAGTGCACGTTCGATGCCGAGGAGGCGTGGCGCCCGCTGTGTGCCGCCCGCACCCGGCAGCAAGCCAAGCTTAACCTCAGGCAAGCCCAGCGAGGCGTCGCTCCGGGCGACACGGAAATGGCACCCCATTGCCAGCTCGAGACCGCCTCCGAGACAGGCCCCGGCAATCGCAGCGACAATCGGCTTGCCGGACGCTTCGATCACCTCGATCACATCATGCAGCGTGGGCGCGGACGCCTGCTTCTGCGCGTCGAATTCACGGATATCCGCCCCGGCGCTGAAAATCTTTTCCCCGCCCGTCAGCACTATCGCGCTTATTTGCGGGTCTGCGAGCGCCTGGTCGATCAGTGCGACGATCGCGCTTCTTAACCCGTGCCCCAGGCTGTTGACTGGGGGATGGCTCATCGTAATAACGGCAATGGGACCGAGTTGCTCGTACTCGGCTACTCTATTCTCTGACATGAAAACCTCATCCAAAAGCTTGAGATCTGATCCCGTATTGCGCGCGCGGCTGTCGGCCAACGCCGCCATGCCGGCCGAACGCAATCAGGTTCAGCAACAAAAGCGAACCTTTGCCATACAGGCTGACGGCGCTAATCCGGCTCGCCACGAATTGTCACAACATACGTTTCGGTAATCTTTAGAAGGCGGAGCCAAGTCCTGGCAATCAATCTGATCAAGAGGACAGCGGCCTCGCGGGACATTCCGGCGCCTGAAGTTTGGGAACGGAACGGACCGACGCAAGCAATGAGCGGGCTAACCAATGCCGATCGAGCGCCTGGGCGACGAGTACGTCGTCAATGGCCGAAAGTGGTGATCGTCCAGAGCCTGCGATCTGCGCCATGCATCATGGGTCCGCGTCATGGAACTGTGGTGTATATCCTGAAACCTATGTTGTCGAAAATTAAGAAGACCAAATGCTTCCTCTTTAGTCACGCTCATGGATACTTAATTCGTATACCGAATTATTTCGACACGCTGATGTCTTGAAGTACCCCAGTTTGAGAAAACAGAACCGGTTTGCCGCCCGCATTGATCAGGGCCGCGGTCAGTGTCGCGCGATCCGGACGCTGAGTAACCTCGAACGACGAGCCGTCCGCGCGTTGCTTCAGCACCATTCCGTCGAGCCCGATTCCAATCAGTCCATCTCCTGCGGCAACGATCTCGGTAATCGAACTTTTCGCTCCCGAGTTCAGCGGCACCCAGGTCGCCCCGCCATCGCTACTTTGATACAGGCTGCCCAGCAGGCCGCCTACCACGATGCGGCCGCTGGGAAGCGCTACGCCGGACCACAGCGTGCCCTTGCCGCCCGTTGCCAGATAGCTCCAGTTTGCACCGCGATCCGTCGACTTCAGCACCATCCCCTGCTCCGAGTCGATGTACAGCGCGCCATGTCCGTCCGAGAAAACGTGGTACAGGTTGCGGTCCGCACGGCTGGAGCCCGGCGGCTTCGGCACAATCATCTTTGTCCACGTCTGTCCACCGTCGTGCGTGGCTAGCATCAGCGACCAGAGGCCCACCGCAATGCCATCCTGCGCGCTGGTGAAGAGCACCGAGAACAGCGGCTGATCCACCGAGAGGTCCATGCGCTGCTTCTGCCACGTCTGCCCGCCGTCGCTCGTGGCCAGAATCACGCCCCACTGCCCTACCGCCCAGCCGTGCTCTGAATCGGCAAACGTCACCGCAGACAGCGTGGCCGAAACAGGCACCTGCTGCGCCTGCCGCCATGTCTTTCCATCGTTATCCGAAAGAACGATCACGCCGTGCTCGCCCACCGCCACCATGCGCTTTCCGGCACGCGTGGCGTCCAGCAGCATCCTGTGCGAGGGTTCCGCCCACGCGTGGGCAGGTTTCGCCGCCCAGTCCGCCACAGTGCCCGGCGTCTGGCCCAAGGCCACTGCGCTCATGCACAGTGCCATGCACGTTACAAGAGTCCTGATCATGGTTTGCATCCTTTGATTGCGTCTTCAGGCGTCAGTGGCTGAACAGACCCGGCGCGCGCGCCGGCTTCCTCCGCGGGAACCACCGCTCCAGCACCGAAGCCAGCGCCGGCAGCGCCGTCATCGCCATCAGCAGGTTCACCAGGAACATGAACGCCAGCAGCTTGCCCATGTCCGCCTGGAACTTCAGCGCCGAGAAACTCCACGTCGCCACCCCAATCGCCAGCGTGATCGCCGTAAAGATCGTGGCCACCCCCACCTCCAGCATCGCGTGCTGCACCGCTTTCACGATGCTCTGGCCACCCGCCAGATGCACCTGCAGACGGTTGTAGATATAGAACGCATAGTCCACACCGATCCCCACAGCCAGCACCATCACCGGCAGCGTGGCCACCGTCAGCCCGATCTGCAGTTCCTTCATGAACCAGTA
This sequence comes from Paraburkholderia sp. A1RI-2L, assembly GCF_048957375.1. Classification (NCBI taxonomy): domain Bacteria; kingdom Pseudomonadati; phylum Pseudomonadota; class Betaproteobacteria; order Burkholderiales; family Burkholderiaceae; genus Paraburkholderia; species Paraburkholderia sp. A1RI-2L. The sequence continues at coordinate 1,088,869 of NZ_JARBTA010000003.1, read as the reverse complement.
GCCGATGAAGGTCGCCACCGTCAGCGGCAAGCAGCACGCCAGCATTGCACGCCAGTCGCGGTACGCCAGTAACACCAGCACCAGGATCGCCGCGTACACATACAACATCATCGGCAGTTCGCTCTTCGCCACTTCCTCATTGGTCGCCGCCAGCACGCCCGCGTTGCCCGCGGCCAGCCGCACCGTGATGCCCGGGAACGCATGCGTTGCGCGGTACGCCTTCACATCGTCCAGAATCCGGTTGATCGTCGTGGCCTTGTGGTCCGAGAGGAACAGGTGTACGGCCGTCATGGAGCAGTCCGGCTTCATGAAGCCCTTCACACGACCGACGTCGACCGACACCGCGCCGTAGTTCTCCGGATCGATCGGAACCACGTTCATCTTCGGATAGTCCTCGTTATAGCCCTGGTTATAGCGGCGGAGCATTCCCGGGTAGGACTGCACCGACACCACACCTGGCTCCGTCTGCATCGTGCTGGCGAAATCGTCTTCGTAGAGGCCCACCGCCGAGTTGTCACAGGCCTTCCCCGTCGACTCGATGGCCACCGTGAGCCAGTCGAGGCCGATGTCGTAGCTGGACGCGATCGAGGTCGCATCGCGGTTGAACCTCGCCTCCGCGCGCAGCTCCGGCGCGCCTGGCTGCAGCGTGCCGATCACGCGGTCGCGACTTTGCCACGCAGCCAGTCCGAATACGACCACCGTCAGGGCCAGCGTGAGGCTCGCGAACTTCGGCTCGGCCACCCGCGCCAGTACGCGCAGCGGTTTCGCTCGCTGCTGTGCACGTCCAAGCGCGTTGTCGGCATAGCGCTTCGTGAAGTTGAAGCACGATGCGGCGACCGGCAGCAGGATCAGGTTCGTGACGATCTTGTACGCGACGCCAAGCGCTGCGGTGATCGCGAGCTCGCGCACCATCGGGATCGGAATCAGCAGCAGCGTGATGAACGACACGAACGCTGTCACCAGTGCCAGCACGCCCGGAATCAGCAAACCGCTGAAGCTGAGGCGTGCCGCGTCGTACGAGCTGTTGCCGTGCGCGATCTCGCGAACGATGTAATTCACCTGTTGAACCCCATGGGACACGCCTATGGCAAACACAAGGAACGGCACCAGCACCGCGAGCGGATCGAGACCGAAGCCCAGCAGCTTCAGCGTCCCGAACTGCCAGACGAGCGAGGTCAGCGAGCAGCCAATCAGCAGCACCGTGAAGCGAAGCGAATGGCAGTACCAGTAGACCGCGAGCGCGGTCAACAGCAGAGCAACTCCACAGAAACCGAGCACGGCGGTCGCACCATCGGCTATATCGCCAATCTGCTTGGCGAATCCGATAATCTGGATGTCATAGCCGGCGTCCTCGAACGGCTTGCGAATTTTCGCTTCGAGCAGGTGGTTGAACGCCACGTAATCGAGCACCTTGCCGTTACGGTCGCGCTCATTGAGCTCGGCCGTGATCATGGCGCTGTCTTCGTTGTGCGAAACGAGCGTGCCGACATAGCCGCCGAGCGTCGTCGCGCGGCGGATCTGCGCGACAATTTCGGGCGTCATCTGGTCAGGCGTGATCGTACCGGAGATGATCGGTTCCGCACGAAACCCCTCATTGGTGATTTCATTCACGTAGGCGTTCGGCGTCCATAGTGACTGCACGCCAATGCGGTCCACGCTCGGCAGGTACGTCACCGCCTGGGTCACGTTGTACAGGCGCGTGAGGCCGTCCTTCGTCCAGATCGAGCCCTTGCGTGCGCGCACGACCACGGTGATCCGATTCGCGCCAAGCAGGTCGTTCCGGTACTTCTGGAACGTCTGAATATACTCGTGGCCGATCGGCATCTGCTTCTCGAAGCCCGCATCCATGCGGAGCTGCACGGCGAAAACTGCCATGACGGCAGTGAACAGGCCGATGCTCACGAGCACGAGCACACGATGACCGAAGAAAAATCTTTCCAGACTGCTGACCAGACGATTTAGCACGACGTTATCCCTTCAAGTATTTCGACGGCGCATGGCGTGCGCCGCCTCTCACAGGCTAACCTGTCAGAAATTCCGGGTGACAAACATCCCGACAAAATTGCGATCTGCGTAGGGCTGACCGACCGTCTGGTGCCCGCCGAAGAACAGCGTGTAGTTGATGCCTGCCTGCCAGACGGTGGGATTCTGGTTGAAGAGCACGTATAAGTTCAGCGACTTCGCGCCTTGAAGGTAGTTCGCGGTGAGTGTTGGCGTATAGCCGTAAAGCGCGTCGGCGAACGTCACACCCGGCGTCACCTGCCAGCCATGGATCAGGGTGCCGTCATAGGTCCAGTTGAAGTCGACCGTCGCGCCCACGGAACTCGACGTACCCTGTGCCATCGCGATCGGATAGCCCAGACCGGAGTTATTGTTCAGCCATGGCAGATAACCTGCCTGGGGCACCTGCGTGATCATTTGTCCGTTGATCGTGCGCGTGATGCCGTGCGTGCTCAAGCCGGGGTAGTAGATCCACGTGAGTTCCCAGGTCAGCGCCGCAGCATCCGCGCCCAGCAGCTTGAGGAACGGATACTCGCTGCGCGTGAGCGCGAGCAGGCCGTTGATGTCGTACTGGATCTTCTTCTCGTCGGCCCATTGCTGGCAATTGACGCCCGCGACACCGTTAGTGTTCGCGTCCAGTGGACCGCCAGCGCCATAGCAACTCGACAACGCTACAGCGTCATGAGGCCGATACGACAATTCAGTGCCGATTGCCCAGTCACCCAGCCCGAAATTCGCACTCAGACCAAAGAGTTGGCGATTCTCCAGATACGACCACTGTCCCGTTCCGTTTGCCAGCGAAGAAAGAACCGGAGACTTGTCAGTATAGTTTTCATAGTAGAACGCGAAGTTCGCGTCGAACGAGCGCGGCGAATAGTTGAACTTCAGGCCGAACTGCGGGTGGTACTTCGACGGAGCCTGCCAGTTCACCGGGATGCCGATATCGTTCCATGGCGGCCCGGCATAGACGCCGTTCACGAGACCGCTGTTGATCCCGTTGATCACGTTCTGGTTGCCGCTGTTTGCCCCTGCGATCGTCCCCGCGCTGGGGCCGGCTACGTTAAAGTTATTCGTGTTGACCGTGAGCGGTTCCGCGCCGCGACCCAGGACGTTTGTGGTGGACCAGAACGATCCTACCGGAGGGTAGCGGTTCCCATTCCACTGGAACTGGTAGTAATCCTCTGTACTGAACCCATGGCCGAGATCTGCTGCGAAGCTCACCATGGGTGCAGGCAGGAGCGCCTGCTTGAGCTGTGAACCCGGAATCAGCAGCTTCTGGACGTCGATCGAGTTGGTGGCGTTAACGCCGCCCACCGCGAAAATGCTTTCGCCCCAGTTGATCACCTGGTTGCCCACCCGCACGTGGGCGCTCCCATTATTGATCGTGAAGTCCTTCTCGGCCCACAGGTCCAGCAGTTGCGCGTCATAGACCACCTGCGCCGCCGCGGTGCTCGAGAGCGGTGTGCGGTTCGTGTCGCCCGCGAGAAAGTCGTACATGCCCGTGCCACGGACCATGAACTTGAGACCTTCACTCGGCATCTTTAACAACAGTTCGCTGGTCGCACTGATGTATGTGCTGAACGGCTGCCCCTTGCGGTAGTTCAGGTCGCCGTCGTCACCAAAGCCCCACTGGTTGACGTTCGCCGCCGCGCCACAGTTGTTGGCACCCGCATCGCCTGTCAGCGAGCAACTGGGGCTTTTGGTGCGGATACCCGCGCCTGCTGTGAGGTTGGTCACCCACGAGCCACTAAGGTCGTTGATACCCGTCGTGAATTCATAGCCGTAGGCGCTGGAGGTCGCTGCGCCCAGAATGGCCAGCGAAATCGCAGTGCGTCGCCCGTTGATCTTGGTTTTCATGTCAGTCCCCTGCCGTCTCCCTTGATGCCGGCTCGCGCGCTTCTACACGCGCCTGCCCCCTGCGAATGCCGGCACCAGCCCGTCCGGGCTCGCCCCGCGCTCGCCTCCCCCACCGCGGTGAGATCACCTGCTACAACCGCCTCTGCCGCGAACAACCAGGCAACCACAAAAGCTTGCGCGGTACCGACTGTGTGCCTCCTCATCACCATGCTCCTTCCGATCCAGTTCTCGTCCATGCCGGTCGAGGGAACCGCGCATACTTAATCTCTGCTGCCATTATTTGGCCATCGTTGATGCACGCCGTCTAAATTCGCAATCCTATGTTTAATTTCAACGCTATGCTTATTAAACCACCTTGACCAGATTGCCACGTGCCTCATCGTGCATACATGCGCTCCGGTGCTATTCATTGAGGCTTGCGGCCCCCCCCACAAAAGCCCTTTTCGGCCTGGCGAGGGGAATTTCCAATCCGCATTCAGAGCCACCTTGGCGCGATGAAACTTGCCAATTGCCAAGCACCTCGTAAACAGCAGTTTGAGCGATGAATTCCTCGCGGCACAATCGCCTCGCTCGTTTGCTCCCTCTCTTCACCAAACGGCAATGGGGTCGCAAATTCTTATGGCCGTCTATTGATAAGGAAAAACCGCAACGGTAGTGCGCCAGGGCAAACGCAAAATGTTGCTGCGTTGCAAAGCAGATAATCCCTTCGTAACCTAATACACAGCTTGCTGGAGATCTACTCGAAGCCTTCCCTTATTGAAGGCTACGTCCTGCACGCCGTATCAAGGACCACAATTTGCGCCTCTATGACCTAATACTAACGCCGCAACGACCTACAAACAAGACAAAAAAAATAGGGAAAACACTGACTGCTGCAGACATTCCCACGCTTGTCCACGTACGTGGCGGCGTCATTTGGCGAAGCACAGTATTCAAGCGCCTTCTTCATCTCACACCAATACGCTTCGACTACAGGTGCGACGACGGCTCGCAGTACTGCCGGCCGCGTGGGAAAGTAGTATTGAAGGTTGCTAACGCTGATCCCGGCGCGAAGAGCAACTGCGCGCAAGGAGAATTCTAGCGGGCCGCTCTCAAGCAAAAGCTTTCTTGCGATGCGAATGATGGCATCACGTGTACGCAAGCCCTGTGCTCGCAGGCCATCAGTCGCAGCCCCTCCTGGTGCTACGTTTGATGTGCGCGGCTTCCTGCCATGTCGCTGAGTAGGCGCTGTCATGATCCTGTCTCGATTGGGCGTTTCGGCGTTGCCGCACTAGTCGCATCGGCCCGTCCCGACGCGAAATTGGCTATCCCGATTGTGAGCAGTCCTTTTCATCACGTGTCTTACCATTGAAATCAGTATTCCCCGTTCCTGTTTCGAGTTGCGGACAAAACGGATAGGCGCACAGCCTTGCGCTGTTCCGCGATCATCTGGTCAACGTTCTTGCCGCTGTCCAGCGCCAAGAGGTAGTGCGCAGAGACGCGAATCTCGCGCCGTATCGGTGATGCCCGCACCGGACTTTGCCCACCCCTGTCCCTGCACGAGCCGTCTGTTCACCCGACCTGTTGGGTACGTCCTGGCAGCGGGTAATCAAACTGATGCCAAGTCCATCGGCGAATAGACTTCGAATACCGCGATCGCACGCCTCTGGGCGGCCACTTGCTCTTCCAGCGAGGCTGCTGCTTCTGCCGCCTGTTGAACTACCGCCGTATTCGTGCGAATGACCTGACCCATACGGCTCACGGCCTCGTTGACCTGTCCAATTCCCCCGAGCTGCTCTTCAGAGGCCGAGAAGATGTCGTCGTTGATCTCGACCACGTGTTTAATTGCCTCCCGAACATCGAGCATCGCTTGCACGACCTGGTCTGCGTGCGCGGATCCCCCCGAAATGGTTTCAGCCGAGGTCCGGACCAGAACCTTAATGTCTTTCGCCGCAACATCTGCGCGCTGCGCGAGGCTGCGGACTTCGCCCGCGACGACCGCGAATCCGCGTCCATGCTGGCCTGCGCGCGCTGCCTCGACGGCCGCATTCAGCGCCAGAATGTTGGTCTGAAAAGCGATTCCTTCGATGAGCGCCGTGATCTCCACGATCTTCGCCGAACTCGCAGCGATATCGTGCATTGCGCCTCTCATCTGCTCGACCGCGACCATGCTGCTATCGGCCGCGAGTGACGTCGCGTTGGCAAACTCCGCCGCCTGGCGCACGTGATCCGAGTTACGCTGAACCGACAGGATCAGTTCGCCCATGCTCGCCGCCGTTTCATCGAGTGATGTCGCTTGCCGCTTTGCTCCGGCTGACAGGTCGGCACTCCCGTCTGCTATCTGGCTGGATGCACTCAGAATCGAGTCGCTCGAACCCTTGATTGTCTGAACGGTCCTTGCGAGATGCCCATCCATTGCCTGCAGCGCACTGAGCAGCTGTCCGAATTCTCCTCGCAAGCGGATCCCGGCGGCATCGCCCAGCCGACCTTCCGCGATCTGCCGGGCGACGCCAAGCGCAGCCTTCAACGGCGTCGTAATCGTCCACACGAGCCATGCGGAAGCGGTAGCGGCCGCCGCGATGCCCAGACCGATCGCGCCCAGCACCGTCCATCTCAATGCGTTGAAGGTGGCATTGCCTCGCTCAGCCAACTGCCTCGCCTGCATCGCGCTCAGCGCAACGTCTCTGCCAATCGCGTCGGACACCGCATCGCCGGTTTCTGTGAGTTCGTCGATCGAAAATGCCGCCATGTCCAGATTTCCCGCGCGCAGCACCGAAACGATATCGTCCGACTGCGTCCGGAAAACCGCCAGTTCCTTCGCCACCCGAATGGCCAGCCGGCGCTCATCGGACGTGGCAATTTTCGCTGGGTAGTAGTCATGCCAGGCCCGGTCGAGCTTTTGCTGTTCTTCACCGATACTTGCAACAAGCTCCGCAGCCTTGTCCTGTTCATGCAGTGCCTGGATGTAACGCATCTGAAGACGGATCTTCAGAGCGGCCGCCTGCACCGCTGCAAGATCCTCGATTGGCACCGTGCTCGCCGAATACATGCTGCCCATATCCGCGCTGAGCTTCGCGAGACCGCGAAGCCCCATTAGACCAATGGATGCCATCAGCGCGACGCAAACACCAAGCGCCAGCATGATCTTGAACCGGATCGTGCCTGTAAATGCTCTCATTTGACCAATCCATCACGTCAGGATGCCGTACCGTACGGCATGACCACCTTGTCGGCAGACGATCAGGCTATCCGTTGATCTCGCCGCCAGCTTCCGCGCTAATTGGCGTGAAACTGGTTTGCGCGCACCCTTGTGTATTCAGGCCTTTTTGCTATAGGCGCTGCACCACCCCTTGCCCGCGACCTGCTTGCCGCCGAACATCGGGCACGGAGCGAATGCATCAATCGACTTGCCCTGATAAAACGTGCAATTGCTGCAGGCCTGCCCCGCTCCGTACTTCGCGTACTTCGTCTTGTCGACCTTGGTCGCGTCGATCTTGTAACCCAGTGCGAGAGCCGTCGAGTCGACTTCCGACACCTTGGCCGCATCGGCGAATGCGAGGCGCGAAAGCGCCAGCCCCGTGGCGACGCCAGCGGTTGTAATCATAAAAGTACGGCGGGACGTTCTCATGCAAATGCTCCTTTATTGTGGAATTGGCGTGCCGGCAAGGCACAGCGACTTCAAAAACCTATGGCTTACGTATTAACCAAGATCGGCATAGGAACTGGATCAGGCTCGAGTTTCCGCGGTCGCCATGGCGGCGTAGGCGCGTCGCGGCCCGGAATCGGCGCCTTCTCGATCCCGATGTTGACCCGCGAGGACAGCACATCAAGACTCTGCGCGTGGCTCCATGCGGCCAGCGCGCCTTACCTTATCCTGCAAACGCCGGGGCCGCTTCGGCGTACGTCCGCGAACGGCGCAACAACTGCCAGCCGAACCACACCATCCATAGCGGCAAGACAAGTACCACGACCGCCTCGCTTACATTCGAAAGTGCATCAAGTTCCGGGAAAAAGCCGAACAGGAAAAAAAGTCCAAAGGCCCACCCGACGATCTTCAGCAGAATCGATCCCTTCCAGCCCGCCCTCTTGAGCAGGTTGGCTGCGATTGGCGTCCAGAACAGCACGAGTGGACTTTCGATCCACCACAGTCCGTTTTGCGTCGCATTGGCTATCGCAGTCCAGACCGCCGCAGCCGCGCCTCTCGTAGCATCGTCCCCACCTGCATACAGATGCGCGAGCGGATGAAGGATCGCGAACTGCATCACTGCACCTGTCACGCCCACCACGACGTACAGGACGACAGCGAACGCCACCATGTTGCCGAGCGCTCCCAACTCCTCACGGAATACGTGCACGAAATACCCGCCGATAATGAGGAAAGGAAAATAGAAGCCGAACGTGTCGGCAACCATGCACCAGCGGAACAGGTCGCGAGATTCCGGCGGCAGTGCCAGCATCGATGCGCCGTGCAGCACCATATCCGCGTCCGTGCCGATCACCGCCGCCGACAGCCCGACGTTTGCGTAGGCCAGAAGGCCGCCGATGATGGCGCTCCAGGCTGTGAAGCGCATTGCATTGCGCGAGGTTTGATTCATCATAGTCTCCAATACAAATCTCACTAATCGAAAACCATCGGTTCGGTCGCGGTCATCGAGCACTCCATAGCGAAAAGTCACTACGCTTGTGGTTGAACTTTCACCTATCCACATCCCGATGTCGTCATTGCCCATGCAAGAAAGACAAATGACATAAGACTTGAGATCCAAGGCTAGACTCCCGATGCGCATTGATTTCAATTCTTCACTTCGTGTCCGGCTTGAGGCTTGCGAGATAGCTGGCGACAGCCGCGCGGTCCTCCGGCGACATGGCCGCCGCGAGGCTCTTCATGGTGCCCGTGGGTTCCGTACGTGCGCCGTCGGCAAAGGCGTTGAGTTGCTTCACCAAGTAGTCGTAGCCTTGGCCCGCGAGACGCGGAAACTGGTCGTGGCCCATCAGCGCGGCACCATGACATGCCACGCAGGCACTGGCCTTCACCAGTTGCTCGCCTTTTACCTGCAGATGCGGATCAGGGTGGAAGTAGCGATTTTCGACGGGGCTCTGCTGGGCGTAGTAATCAGCGACCAGCTTGATTTCGCTCGCACCCAGAGTCATCGCGAGCGGCGCCATGTTCCGATCGCTCCGTTGGCCGCTGACAAAATTGCGCAATTGGGCCGTCACGTAAGGGGCCGGTTGCCCGGCAAGGCTCGGATATCCCTGAGCGAGCGAATTGCCCTTCACGCCATGGCAGCCCATGCAGACATCGGTCAGATGCGGCCACGCCCCGCCGTCGGCCAGGTAGGCCTTGCTCGAATTCGCGACATAGTTCTGCAGCCGATAGAGATCGAGGAAATCGCGGCCAAAAATGACCAGCAGCAACGCAATAACCACGGGAACGACAACCAGCAGAATTCTCTTCTTCACTATTGTTCTCCTACGCCCGGCGCAGTGCGTTGAGCGCCTGCAGCGCGCCGTGATGGCCGGAGCGAACTGCGCCATCCATGTAACCGGCCCAGATGTTTGCGGTTTCGGTGCCCGACCAGATCAGGTTCCCGCACGACGGACGCAATGCTTCACCGTGCTCGCTCCAGAAGCCTGGGGGAATGGCCGAAACGCAGGTGATCGTCCATGGATCAACGCGACCCCAATCGTGATCGTGGTAGGCCACCGGAGTCAGAGCCTCGCCGCCCAACGCCTGAGCATAGATTTCCGTCTGTATCCGCTTGGCCTCCTGCAGGTCGGAAGGCAGCAGCGCACCCATAGTGAAGGCGTTGATGACTCCAATCTCGCCACCCGGCGGCGAGTTGTCAAAGGCCCAGATAATTGGCCCGTTCATCTGGAAAATATGACCGTTCAAGCCCTTATCGCGCCAGAACGGGCGGCGATAGACCATCGCCGTCTTGCGCGCCGGCGAATGCCCCGGCCAGGCGCGCTGCAATGCCGCGCGCTTTTCCGGCAGAGGTGGATCGAAGTGCACCTGATGACACAAGGCCGGATGAATGGCCATGATGACCTTACGTGCGCGCACCACCCCATGGTCCGTGTGCAGCGTGACGACCTCGCCGTCCCAACCGGAAATCTCGCGCACGGGTGTCGACAGCCGCACCTTGTCGCCCAACTGTTGCGCCATCTTCGTGCTGAGAATCTGCGAGCCGCCGATAAACCGTGTTTCCTGAGCGCTGTGCTTGATCTCGTCGAGCTGCGAGAAGTCGCAATTGGCCGAATTGACCATGGAAAGGAAATGCAGCAGCCCCATCTTTGCCGGCATGGCACCGCCGGAAAGCATCGACGAACCGTTCCAGCCCATGCGGTCTTCAGGCTTGATGTCCTGCCTTGCCAGCCAGTCACCCATTGAGAGCTTGTCGAGCTCCGCAACCCTCGGTGAAGTCCACGGCGCTCCCGAAGGCACATCACGCGACAACGCGCTCAGCCTGGCGCCGATGGTCTGGTCCGTGCCGAACGTACCTTTCAAGTCCATTTCCACACGCCCATCACCGCCAAGAACGACTGTCTTTCCGTCGTAGTAGGTAGGAAATGTGCCAACTCCGAGTTCACGCGCCAGATCTGCCACCGCGGTCTGCCCCGGCCCGATCCACTGGCCACCGACTTCCGAGATGAACCCGCCAGCGCCGGGCACCTCGAAGTTGTACGTCCGCCCGCCTACACGATTCCGTGCTTCGAGTACGACGAAGGATTCGCACCCTGCAGCGTGCAGGTCTCGCGCGGCAGTCAGCCCGGCCAGCCCGGCACCGACAATGACGACATCGAGAACATCGCCTGACCCTCGACCGGTCGTGGCGGCAAACGATTCCCGGGTTCCCATGGCGATCGTTCCGACGGCTGCCGAGGCGCCGGCATACTTGAGCCATTGCCTGCGTTGCAGGTTGGCAGAGCCTTTGGGTGTAGATATTTTTGTCATGGTGCCTCTGTCTGGTGACGGGCGTTTCTCGACAGGATTCGCCACTCGAAATTATTCGTAATCCTATGCAATGTGATAACCCGTCTCGTCCATAACCGGAGAATCCATTGCTTGAACAGATCCGCAATACCGTGCGCCCAGAGAGCGCGAATTGGGCAACTTCGACTGCCGCCGAGCCTTCACGACTCTGTCTCACCTGGCAAACTACTGTGCGGCGATACCCCCCTGACCCGGCGACACCCTGGCCAAGTATCGAGCTACGGCAGAAATGTCTCCGCTCGACAGCGTTGCTGCGACGCCGTTCATCGCACCAGTCGGGTCATGACGTTCACCGGACTTGAACGCCGCTAGTTGAGCCACAAGATAGGCCTCGCCTTGTCCACCAAGCCGTGGCGCCAGGTCTTTGCCCATCAGCTGCGGCCCATGGCAGGCTTGACAGCTCCTGGCTTGAACCAGTGACAGACCTCGCCGTTCGAGCGCTGCATCGGCGGGCGCATCCTCGTTTCGAGTCGGTACTTGCCTGGCGAAGTAGGCGGCCAGTGAATCGATCTGCGCGTCAGTCAGATTCTTCGCGAGTGGCACCATATATGGGCTCTGACGCTGCCCCATAGCAAACGCATGCAGTTGTGCGGCCACATACGCCTGCGGTTGGCCAGCTAACGCCGGATACGACGTATTGAGCGACTGCCCGTGCGCTCCGTGACAAAAGAAGCAGGTCTCTTGCGGCTGTGGCCAGGGACCGGCGTCGGCTTTGTTCGATATGCTGATCTGGGACATGGCTTTCTCGAAGCGCATGCCGTCCAGCAGGTCGGGCCCATAGAGTGCAGCCGCGCCGATGGCGCCCGCAACCGCCACGACGGCAATGATGATCAAGGTACGTTTCATTTATACCCCCTCGCTGTGTTGTGCGAGGGCTGCCAGCGCCTGCAATGCCGCCCGGTGACCTGAGCGCACCGCACCGTCCATTGCACCGGCCCAAAGGTCGGCAGTCTCGGTTCCCGACCAGATCAACCGACCTACCGATGGGTGAAGGAACTTGCCCCATTTCGTCCAGAAGCCGGGAGGTATGGGATGGATGCATTGCAACGTCCATGGATCGACTCGACCCCAGTCAAAATCGTGGAACTGCGTCGGGCGCAGCGCTTTGTCCCCGAATGACTGGGCATAGATCGCCGACAGCATCCGCTCGGCAGCTTTGGGATCGCCGGGGACCGAGCCAGGTGGCACGAATGCGCTGATCACGCCAACCGATGCATCTGGCGGGGAGTTGTCATAGGCCATGTAGACTGGCCCGCCGACCTGGAAGATCTGTCCATTCAGTCCGTCATCGCGCCAGAACGGCCGGTCATAGACATGCACCGTCTTGCGCATTGGGGCATTCGTGGGCCAACGCTGTTGCAATTGCACACGGCCATCGGGCAAGGGAGGATCGAAAGCGATCTGGTTGCAAAGCGCCGGATTCAACGCAATGACCACCTGGCGCGCACGCACTACACCTTGATCGGTGTTCAACTCAACAATCTCGCGCTCCCAGCCGGTGATCTTACGCACGGGGCACGACAGCCGGACCTTGCTACCAAGCTCGTCCGCCATCTTGATGCTGAGAACCTGGGAACCGCCAACAAAGCGCGTTTCCTGCGCGCCGTCCTTGATGGATTCGAGTCGGGCGCGGCTGTTGCCCGCACTATTGATCGCCGCCAGATACTGCAACAGCCCAAGCTGCGCCGGTGCCCCGCCAAGCGACAGCTTTGCCGCGATACCAAGGAAATACCCATCCTCAGAATTCACACCTTGTTGCAGCAACCAATCACCGAACGACAACTTGTCGAGCTCAGCCGCGTTCTTGGCTTTCCAGGGTGCGGCGGCCGGCACGCCGCGAGCCAGTTCGTCAAGTTTGGCAGCAATCGCGTCGTCGCCACCGCTGGTACCATGGAGGTCCTGAGTCACCCGGACGTCCCCCGCCAGAATGACAGTCTTGCCCGCGTAGAAGGTTGGGAACGTCTCGACCTCGAGCTCGCGCGTCAGGTCAGCAATCGCTGTCTGACCAGGGCCGATCCACTGGCCGCCAGCTTCGGACACAACACCGTGACCCAGGTCCTGGTTGTACGTGCGCCCACCAACGCGATTGCGCGCTTCCAGTACCACGAAGGACTGGCAACCCGCCCGTTGCAGGTCACGTGCCGCTGTCAGGCCCGCCAGGCCTGCGCCGATGATGGCGACGTCAAGAACACCTTCCGACTTCTGCGCAGGTGCAGCGATGCTGGCATTTGCCGGCTTGGCGCCGAAAACCAGACTACCCGCCGCAGCCGTGGCACCAGCGTATTTGAGCCATTGCCTGCGCTGCAGGTTGGCTGAAGCATCTGAGGGAGATTTCTTTATCATGTTGTTTCCGTGACTGCCATGAGCAATCCAGGTGGTCAAAAAGAATCCTGGACTTGTTGAAGCCAATGATGGCCGCACATTGACCCTCCAGCGTCGGAACAACGTCGGGACCCCATAGCCGCATGCAAAAGCGTCTCGCCGACAAAAGGGTTCTGCACATGCTCGGTGTCCGCGATGGACGCGCCGTTGGCAGTCGCTTCACCGCATGCAGCCACGACCTCGTCTACGACCTGCTGTACCGCGGCCACAGTTCCATCCCGGCCATTCACATCGCAAGAAAGCCGGCCATCGCCCCACGCTCTTTCGCTGATCTCACGTTGCATCAGTTGTTTGCGCGGAAAATTCCCGGCGCTATTTCGGTGAAACTTATGCCGCCACCGCCGCCCAACGTCCTTGCCCACGCTCTAACGCACAATATGAGTAATAGATAGCAACTTCAAAATATGACCAAACTAGCAAAGCGAGAGTGAAAAAATTAAACACAACATTCGTTTCTTCTCCGGGTATTTTATAGAAATCATAAACTCCGGCAATAATAGATGAGGAAACAATTCCCAATGTCAACATCACGACATTAAGAGCCTCACCAATCTCAAGCAATCGCTTTACGATATAACACAAGTAGATCATCATTACCCCCCACATAATCAAATAAAAATAAGGCAGGGGCTTGGCCAGAAAATCAAAATTGACAATGAAAATTGTCCCTGTGATGGAGATCATGAACAGAAAAATCTCCTGCCGCACCGACGGCTTGTAATTATGTGTGACAGCCATCAAGCCCGCCACACCTACAACTGGAACACCAAAGCCTCTGGAAAACGCATCAAAAAAATGCGCAATTGAATAAAGAGTCGGAGAACCGGTTATATTGAATATCAGAAAATTTGTTGCCGATGTGCTCAGAATAAAAAACTCCAGGCCAAGGAGATGATTTTTCCTTTTAATGAATTTTGCACCAAAAACAAGCCCACTTGCCGCCAGAACCAGGCAAGAAAAACAAAGAACACCAGTTCGAAGATCCATGATTTTCGCCTAATCGACTATGCAGATTTATAACCACTTCCCGTTCCGTAAAATGCTTGCAAGAGAATTATCTGCGACCTCGCGCTCTTCCAGCGACATGAAAAAGGCACGCGGCCATCGCATCTTCCACAGCAAGCCCGGTATACAATCAGATCGCCATCGTCAACTCAGGGACCACCTTGAACAGATCACCGACAAGACCGTAGTCCGCCACGCTGAAAATTGGAGCTTCCTGATCCGTATTGATTGCGACGATTACTTTCGAATCCTTCATGCCGGCCAGGTGCTGAATGGCTCCCGATATACCGACCGCGATGTATAGCTGTGGCGCGACGATCTTGCCGGTCTGACCCACCTGGTAGTCGTTCGGTGCGAAACCTGCATCCACTGCCGCACGCGACGCGCCGAGCGCCGCCTTCAGCTTGTCCGCGAGCGGCTCCAGCACTGTCTTGTAGTTCTCCCCACTACCGAGTCCGCGGCCTCCAGACACAATAGTCTTTGCGCTCGTCAGTTCCGGACGCTCGAGTCTCGTCACTGCGCGGCTCACGAACTGCGACACGCCGGCATCGGGCGCAGCTTCGATCTTCTCAATGGCTGCGCAGCCGCCTTCGTTTCCCACCGCGTCGAAGCCCGTGGAGCGTACTGTGATCACCTTGATGGGATCCAATGATTGAACTGTCGCAATCGCATTGCCTGCGTAGATCGGGCGCTCGAATGTATCGGCACTCTCAACTGCCGTGATGTCCGAAATCTGGGCGACGTCGAGCTTCGCTGCAATACGCGGTGCAATATTCTTCCCATATGCGGTCGCCGGCACGAAGATGTGCGAATAACTCGCCGCAAGATTCAGCGTGGTTGCAGCAATATTCTCCGCGAGGCCGTCGACGAGTTGCGGCGCGTCGGCCACAAGCACTTTCTCTACCCCAGGGAGCTTCGCTGCTGCATCCGCCACATCGCCCACATCGTGGCCCGCCACCAGCACATGAATGTCCGCTCCCGAGAGGGTTGCAACAATGGCCGCTGCCGCAACCGTATTCAACGTAGCAGTCCTGATTGATACATTATCGTGTTCGGCGATTACCAGAATCTTCATTTCCATTCGCTCCCTTTACAGCACCTTCGCTTCGATCTTCATTTTCTCGATCAGCGTATTCACGTCCGGAACCATCACACCGGGCGCGCGCCTCGGCGGCTCGCTTACCTTCAGCGTTTTCAGACGCGGCGTCACATCGATGCTGAAATCTTCCACCTTGACTATATCCAGTGGCTTCTTCTTCGCCTTCATGATGTTAGGCAGCGTCACATAACGCGGCTCGTTCAGGCGAAGATCCGTAGTCACAATGGCCGGCAGCGTCAGCGACAGTGTTTCCGTCCCGCCATCCACTTCGCGCGCGACAATTGCCTTGCCATCTGCGATCGTCAGCTTCGCGGCATACGTTGCCTGCGGCAGATCTGCCAATGCAGCCAGCATCTGGCCGGTCTGATTCGAGTCGTCATCGATGGCCTGCTTGCCAAGGATCACGAGCTGTGCCTGCTCCTTGTCGGCAAGCGCCCTCAGAATCTTTGCCACTGCCAACGGTTCAATACCGTCGTTCGATTCCACGAGAATGGCGCGATCGGCACCGATCGCCAAGGCGGTCCGCAGTGTCTCCTGACAAGCGCTCGTTCCGCATGACACAACGATCACTTCCGTCGCAGCCCCTGCCTCCTTCAGACGCACGGCCTCCTCGACGGCAATTTCGTCGAAAGGATTAGCGCTCATTTTGACGTTCGAAAGATCAACGCCTGATTCATCTGCCCTGACGCGAATCTTCACATTTGCATCTACGACACGCTTTACCGCTACCAGTACTTTCATTACACTTTCCGCCTCAATCTTTGATTCCAGGTGCCCGCCCGCCGCCGCAATCACTCGATCGGCCGTCCATGTCCGCTCGAGTTGAAGGAAGCGTGGGGGATGCGCACCGCCAGCGCAGCGCGGCCCGCATCCACGACGGCGCCTATTGCTTGCCCCACCCGTTCTGGTAGAGCTGGCTCGCCAGCAGACCCAGACGCGTCGTCGCAATGTAGTTCTCACCGTCCTCGATCAACGCGGAGCGTACGTCGCGGAACAGCTTCTCGATCGGAAACTCGCGCGTGGTGCCATTAGCGCCAAACAGTTGAAATGCCTCGTGCACGATCTTCATTGCTTCTTCGGTCACGCTCACTTTACCCATGGCGGTCACATACGGGTGGGCCCGTGGCGATATCCGCGAGAACGCGAGGGTGCGGCGCGCGATCGCACGCGCCGTCTCCAGCCGGCGCACCATCTCACCGATGCGGAACTGTGTCAGTTGGTGATCTATTAGCGACGCACCGCCCTGTTTGCGCTCGTTGCAATACTCGAGCGCCAGTTCGAGAGCGGCACGCGCCGTGCCGACAAACACCTGGCACATGTGCGTGCCGGCGTACGACCATGCCGAAGTGAGGTTGCCGAGATACTCGTCTTTCAGCGCAATCGCAAAGCGCTTCGGTACCTTCACGTTATCGAAATAGATCTCACCTTGCGGCAGCGAACGCTGACCGATCTTGTCGAGCGGCTTGCCGCGCGAAATTCCCGGCAGATCCAACGGAATAATCATGCCGATACCATTGGTCATGCTGCTCTGCTCGCCGGTACCGTAGAAACCGTCACCATAGTCTGCCGCCATATAAGCGAGGCCCACCTGCGCCACGGTCCCGTTCGATACCCACGACGAATACTGCCCGTTGATAACGATCTCGTCGGCTCCCACCTTCGCGGTAATGTTGCCCACCGATTGTTTGCCATGTGCGCTAAGCTCTCCGCGACACAGGATCGCGGAATCCGTACCGCGGTCCGGCTGCGTGTTCATCCAGCAGCCGATCTTGTTCGTGCACATATCGATCAGTTCCTGATTGCCCACCGAGTGCGCCATCAACAACGGCATCATTGTCACGCCCATCGAGACAGCAATACCCGAATCGCCCCAGCCCAACTCTTCTCCGATGAGCGACTCGATTCGGACAGCAACCTCGGGCGGAAACTGGGCGATCAACTGAGGATCAAGCCCCAGCTTTGCGCTCTCGGCAATGGCGGTCCAGAATGGCGACCCGGCAGCGATTACATCCTCAGGCTTCATGCGGTCGAGTTCCCGACCAATAGGACGTAGCACGTCGCGCGCGAAACGATGAACGGTGCTCTGAATTGCGGCTTCCTCTTCGCTCAAAGGCGTTTCGAAACCGCTCATTCCGACCAACGGCAACGCAACCGACTTGTGCAGACGAATCATTTCGATGCTCCTATCTTGGGCACACGCCAACTGGATTTATGGAGGCCCAGCGCTTGTAATTAATTTTCTTGACAAATGAGCTGATCAGCTTTATCGAGCCAATCGCCCTCGTGTATCAATGTACGCCTCTATGACCTAATCATAACGCCACGATGACCTACAATCAAGAAACAGAAAGCTAGGGAAAACGCCAACCTTCGCGACGACGACGTTCCTGGTATGGAATGCCCGCATTTGTCCTGTGCTTCTTCTGGTCACACGGAAGTCGACAACGAGCCGACGCCGGCTTCCGTCGCGATCTTCATAGCGGATCAGGTCAAGCGCAGTAGTTCACAATGATGTCTTCTATCTACACCAAGGTGACCTATGATTCGGTGCGTCGATGTAAGCACCAGGAGAGAATTGAGTTCAACGTATTGGGAAAATAGTGCCCAATATCGGACCGCATTCTTTGAATAGCCGATACTGCAGCGTCACAATCACAAGCCGCACAGCGGCCGGACCGCGGCCGCTGCTTCCATCAATCTTTGCTCAGGATGTGAATCGCAAGCGCGGCTTCCTCGATGCTCAGGAATCCGCCGCCGTTCTCTTGAATCGCATGCCGTGCACCCTGTACTTGACGTGCGCCAGCCTCCCCGCGTAACTGAGTGACCAGCTCGTACAGTTGGCCGATGCCCGTCGCGCCGAGCGGATGACCTTTAGATTCGAGGCCGCCCGACGTGTTGAGCGGAATTCGCCCACCGATCGTAAACTCGCCGCGCTCAGCAGCGGGACCGCCTTCGCCCAACCGCACGAGGCCGAGGTTTTCGGCCTGAATGATCTCCCCCATTGCCGAAGCATCGTGAAGCTCGGCAACATCGATGTCTTCGGGGCTCAGGCCGGCCTGCTCGTACGCCTGAAGTGCGGCAAGACGGCCAATGTTCTTCTCCGGTTCGTCGATACGCCGAGGGGTGGAGCTGCGAATTACGCTTGCCGCGACCCGGATACTGCGGCTGCGATCGGCACCGATGCGTCGCAAGCCTTCCTCGGTACACAAGATGGCGGCGGCCGCACCGTCCGTGACAGGCGCGCACATGGGTAACGTGATGGGATATGTGATCGGCGGCGCTGAGAGTACCTCCTCGATCGTAAATGGCTTTCGGAACTGTGACAGCGGGTTATGCACCGAGTGTCCGTGGTTCTTCGCAGAGACCGCGGCGATCTGACGTTGCGTCGTGCCGTACGTCTTCATGTGATACCGGCACAACGCGGCATAAATCGCCATAAAGCGGCTGTAGGGCCGGTCAGACTCCGAGCCGGGCGGAGGCACGATGCCATCTCCCAGTTTCGTCAACGCCGCAAAGTTCTCATCGACCCTCGATACATCCCAGCCCGTCTCGAACAGTGCAAACGTCCTCGACTTGTCCTCGACGTTCATCTTTTCTGCACCGAGCGCAAGCGCAACATCGCTGCCGCCTGCACGCAGATGCTGTATCGCCAGGTGTACCGCAGTACTGCCACTCGCGCAGGCATTCTCAAGATTGAACACCGGAATCCCTGAGATCCCGATCTTGCTGAGTACAACCTGACCCGGAATCGACAACTGACCCTGCAGCATGCCGTTGGTGACGCCCGAGTAGTAAGCCGCGCCGATCACGTCGGCACCGCAGCCGGCATCTTTCAACGCACCGCGCAGCACCTCCCCCGCCAGATCGTCGACGCTACGTTCGAGGTGCCTGCCGAACACCGTCATGCAGATGCCGGCAATGTAGATGTTGCTCATTCGTTTATCACTCTCGTCAGATCTTGCGTTGCAGGCCTTGCCAGTACTGCTCGCGCAGGTCCTTCTTCAGCACCTTGCCGACGACGCTGCGTGGCAGCGCGCCCACGAATTCCACGCTCTTCGGCGCTTTGACCGCACCGAGCCTCTCCTTGCACAGCGCAACGAGTTCCTCGGCACTCACCGTCTGGCCCACATTGAGCTCCACGACTGCCTTTACCGCCTCGCCCCACTTCTCGTCGGGTACGCCGATCACCGCGCAATCCTGCACCGCAGGATGCGCCCAGATGACCTGCTCGACTTCGCTCGGGTAGACGTTGAAGCCGCCGCTGATGATCATGTCCTTCTTGCGGTCGGTGATGTGAAGATAGCCCTCGGCATCGAGATGGCCGATGTCACCGGTATGCAGCCAACCATCAACGATGGTTTCGGCGGTCTTTTCCGGGGCCTTGTAGTAGCCCTTCATGATGAGGTCGCCACGCACGCAGATTTCACCAGTCTCGCCTTGCGGCAGCGGCTCACCCTGATCGTTCATGATCTCGACACGGATCAGCGGGTTCGGACGGCCCACCGAAGATAGCCGTTCATCGGACGCGATCCCGCCATCAACAAAATGCTCGTCCGGCGCCATGTTGGAAATCGACGCCGCGGCTTCGGTCTGCCCGTAACCACCGGCCATGACCGGGCCGAACACCTCGATCGCGCGCTTGAGCTTTTCCACCGACATCGGCGCAGCGCCGTAGAGAAAGTACTTGAGCGACGAGAAGTCCTGCTGCTCGATGCCCGGAATGTCGAGCAGACGGTAGATGACCGTCGGTGGCAGGAAAAATTCGGTGACGCGGTGCCTGGCGATGGCGTCCAACAGCAGCGCGGGATCCGGCTTCGGCAGCACAACCACCGTGCCGCCGCGCGCCGTGCACGGAAGCGACATCATCCCCGCGGTATGCGTCATTGGGGCAGCGGCGAGATTCACTGGGCGCTGCGTGCCATACGGGAACGCGATCATGAATTGCGCGAAGTAGGTCTGAAACGCGCGATGCGTGTTCATCACGCCTTTAGGCGCGCCCGTCGTGCCTCCGGTGGCCGACAGCGTGACGATGTCATCCATGTCGTAATCGACGCGCGGCATGGTCGACGATTGACCGGCGCTCCAATCTTCAAGCGACGGCGCCCACGGCAAATCACCGTCAATGCACACCCAGAGCTTGACCTTCGGCAAACGGTGACGCAGCGCTTCGACCGCAGGTGCGAGGGCCTTCTGAAAGAACAGCGCTTCGCAGTCGAAGGCATCGAGCACGTGCTGGTTCTCGGCCGGTGCGTTGCGCCCGTTGACGGGGATATACACCATGCCGGCACGCCACATGCCGAGTCCGCAGCCCCAGGCGATCACGTCGTTGTCTGCCCAGACTGCGGCCTTCGCTTCCTTTTCGAACCCTGCAGCGAGCAGCCCATTGGCGACTCGGCACGAAAGCTCACCGATCTCCTGGAAGGAGAAGCTGCGTTCGCCCTGGATATAAGCGATGCCGTGAGGGTTGATGCGCCATCCACGGTCAAAAAAATCAATGATTGCCATTTACATTTTCCCTGGGATCCACTGCGGGCCGATGACGGGGCTGCCCATGCCTTCCGTGTATAGGTCGAACCAGTCCGTGCGGCGGCCCTGCTTGAATGAGTCGGAGTTGCCCCCGCTACCGGTGCCGGTATCCGCGCGCGCATGCTTCGTGAATCGATCGAATGCGCCAACGCGATCGCCCTGCACGCATGGATGGGCTTCCACCAGCCCAGCCACGACGATCGCCGTTGCAATACCAATGCGCTTGAGTTGCATGGAGCACCCCTTCTACAACCGATTCTCGGCGCAACTCCCAACAGAAGCCGTGCGGAGCGTGCTCTGGTGAGTGTTCCGATACGGCCCGACGACTGGGTCAAGGCCGCACGGCTGTTACTGTTACAGCTGCGAGATCGTGGCGCGCGCCAACCCCCGCTGTTCGAGGAAACCAAGCAGGTAGCGGTGTCCGAACGCCTTCGAGCCGGACGCGAAACCGACCCTGGCAGTGTCGCCGTCCAGAAGCTTGGCGACAGCGGCAGCATGAATGGCGCCAGTGGAGATATATGGCGTGACGCCGTGCAGCGTCGCACGCACCGAAGACATCTGTCCACGGCCGATAGCGAAGTCAACAGTGCGTTGAATCGTCGTACGTTCTCGTGGCGGCATCGTCGGCGTAGTCGAATCGACGACCTGCTTCAGGATCGCATCCTGCTGCTCTCGCGGCAGATCGTTGTACTCGGCATGCCATTTCTGCTCGAACGCGTGCACGGCTTGCATCACATTGTTGTCGTAGAAGCCGACGCACGAAATGCAGCTACGCACGCGCGGATCCCGCTCGAAGTAGATGGGCAGTGACGTACCACCCCAAGGCAGCGAGAACACCGGTTGCATGAAAGCAGGATCAACGACATTAAACGACGCTTGCGGAGCGTGCGGCACCAGCTTCTTCTCCCACAAGTAACACTGTTCGTTCCGGGCGCCCTCGAAGATCGTCGCGGCCGAGCCCACGCTCACCCCTGCCGTTTCACGCGGTCCGCGACACAACGTGGCAGTCTCGAGTGCGTCGACACCCGGCGTCTCGAGCGCCAACTCGGCGGCAATTTCGGCGAAGGTGTACATGTACGCATTCGAAGGGGACACGAGCAAGCCTGCCTGCCGATACAGCTCCCCAAATTGATCACGCACCTGGCGGATGTAGATCTGCTCGCCCGTGGTATCGAGGTGATGGCAGCCTGCCTTCAGCGCGGCTTCTACGCCAACGAGGCCAAAATTGGAAAACGGCCCAACGGTGTTGCACACAACCTGCGCGCCGCGAAACGCTGCGACAAGTGAGTCGACGTTGTGTTCGGCTTCGATGATCTCGTACGTCGCCGACTCCAGGCGCACGACGCGCTGTGCCATCATTTCCTTCGCGCGAGCTGCGTTGCGAGCGACCGCAGTAAACGGAATGCTTTGATCGATCAACCAGTCCATGATCAGCATGCCGGTGTAACCACTTGCGCCATAGATGACGACTGGGTGCTTTGCCACGATTTGTCTCCTGATAATACGGTTGTAAAGCGGTGAATCTCTCAGTCCTGATTCGCTGCCTTGATTGGCTGACATGTGCCTCAGGCAAACATGAGCGTTCCTTCTTGATCAACAGGCCTTAGCGCTCACTGACCGACCTCAGAGATTCCGCAGTGTAAAAATCCGAATTGAATCGAGGATCAGTGATCTCTTTGTACCAGCGGACGTCCTTTTTCTGACCAATCGACGACATATCGGCGACGTAACGGCCGCCAATCAAGTCATATTGCACAAACGGCTCGTTATCGCAGCTTCCGCCCAGCTCATACACTGGAATCGGATAGCTTTCTCGCACCTTCCACAGCTTGCCCTGCGCGTCGTAGTCCTCACCTACGAGTGCGAGCCAGCTGTCCTCATCCAGATAGAACACCTTCTTCGAATCGACGTGGCGCGCAGTGGGCTTGACCGTCGCCTCAACAACCCAGACCCGATGTACCTCGTATCGTCGATTTGCGGAGGCAAGACCATCGGGGGTCAGCGCATCATGCAGATTCTCGTTGAACTTGTACATGCCGAAGGAGTTGTACGGCACGATCATTTCGCGCTTTCCGACAAGCTTCCAATTGAACCGATCGATGGAGCCGTAGAACATATTGGCCTCGTCAACCAGGTATTGGTTTTCAAAGCCAATCGCTGGGGCATCATGCGTGTAGGCAGGCATCCGCCGGACGCGGCGTTGCCCAGGGAAGTAGTAGTATGTTTCGGCATCCTTATCGTAATACTGGCGCTGTACAAATGCCTGGCCAGCCAGCGCAGCGGGCGAGTTGATCTGGTAAAAGCTGCCCTGAGCCAATTGGTCGACTTCTTGCGGGGTGCGCTGCCCTAATTTTCCTGTCGGAAAATATTCACTTGCCGAGCTGACAGCATCGATCCATTCAGTACTGCCCGCCCGGGGAGAAACAGTGGTGACCACAATGGGCCAATCGATGCCTTCGCCGCGATATCGCAGCTCGTAATTCAGGATCGCTTCGGCGCCACTCTTCGGCTGCGGAAACGGCACCCCTGGAAGGGCCGCCGTCTGCACCGTTTCTCCGGTTGGATCAAGCTTAGCCGCCGTCAGATTTGACTGCGAATTTTGTGCAGCTACTTCAGGCAATTGGCATTCCCGATGCGACGGGTAGACATCCATCCGATAGCCTTTTTTCTGCTTGATCAGCTGGATCTGGCCCGGCGAGAGTAGCTGTGCATACTTGTCGACATTCGTCGCATCGATTGAATAGAGGGGCTTCTCGTTCCGGTGTTTCCAGAAATCTCCGCGGAACTTTCCGTACTCCCAACCGGAATCAGCCGACTGCTCTCCGGTATAGGCCGGCACCAGGCCATCCTTGCTTCCCGCGCGTTCTGCCCCCTCTGGCGTCAGGGTATCCGCAGCGACAGCTGTCCCGATCGTCAACGATGCAGCAAGCGCGGCAGTCAACACAACTACGATTTTGTGCGTCTTCATCATAGGTTCCTGTTCAACTTCTGCCTTCAAATCACGGGCGTATAAGGCATGCCCGTCTTCATGCCGTCAGTTTCCGGTGCTTAGCCTTCACCAGACCCCGCAACAGCTACCGCGCGAATCTCGACGCATAACTCAGGAAGGCCCAATTGCGTCACTCCAACCGCAGTCCACGACGGATAAGGGTGCGGGAAGTACTCGTCCTTGACGGCCTGGAACGCCTCCATTTCGCCCCGCAGGTCCGTATGGAAGGTCGTCAGTTCGACCACGTCAGCCAGACTTGCCCCGGCTGAATCGAGAATGGCTTTCAAGGACTCGAAGGCGATCCTGGCCTGCGCCTGCATGTCTTCGCCCGCCTTCATTTCGGCAGTGAGTCCGACTTGGCCTGAAACCCAGATGATGTCTCCGACGCGAGTTGCCGGGGTGAAATGAAAACTGTCGTGCCACGCCTGGAACGAGGGCGGAACGATAGACTGTCGTTTTGTAAACGTCTCCATAATTAGTTATCCTTTTCAATCCAGTGTCGGCCAGAACGCTCAAAGTCTGGGTCACTGATTTACGGAATCAAGCCGACTTCCTTGAAGCCCTCCAGCTTGAGCAACTCAAGCGGATCCACGATCTTGCCGCCGATTTCAACCCAACCCAGGAACGTTTCTCCCCTCGACCATCCCAGAAGACGCTGGACTTCCTCAGGAAAGGCTTTTACTTTCTCAATGGGAACCGAAAGATACTGATTCTCTTCTTGCCGCAAAAACGACAGATCGTAGGGCATCGAGATGCCAGTGCGCGGTCCATTCGAAGTATTCTCGCCGCCACCGTGGTATGTCGAGCCAAGCCACATGAGCGCGTCGCCCGCGCTCATTTCCGCGGAAACCGTCTCCTCAACCCTCGGCATCCTTTCGTCATCCCATTTGTGGCTGCCGGGGATGACCCGCGTCGCGCCGTTCTCATGGGTAAATTCGGTCAGCGCCACCATCACATTGACGCGGGCCTCCCGCTCAAAGGTCGGATGGCGCCAGAGATAGACAGCATCATCGCGATGCAAAGGCTGTCCAGGCTGACCAGGCCAGATCTGGATAGCCTGGGTGGCGCCAACCTGGATGTCCGACACGCTCTCGAGCATCTGATCTCCGAGCCAAATCTTGACTGGATTCACCTGCAAGATCTTGCGGGCGGTCTCGAGAAACAGCGGATTCAGCGCAATGGAAACTGCGTGATCCGTGCGTCCGAAAAGCCGCGAGAGACGGCGCGTTTTTTCCCCGTGAAAAAATGGGTCGTCGCCAGCCGGAATCTGGTCTAGAAGGGGCATCAGATCCTCCTTCAAGCCGCTGAGTGTTTCTGGCGATGCAAAGCCAGTTACGCAGACAACCCCATCCTCACTCAGGACAGCGGCGATTTCATCGGGTGACGCTGTGTTGGACAGCTTACGGATGCTCATGTCTTGACCTCTCAAAAAAATTAGACTGATTCAAATGCAAGGAAACCGGAAGACTTCACTTCAAGACGCCTTGCAGCAATCTCATAGGCGAGCCACTCTGGTCCGATCACGAACACGTCAACGTGCGGAGTCTCAAGGCAAGTCTCGCTGGCACAAACAGGCCAAGATCCTGGTACCTGATGAAACTACATACCAATGTGCCCAATGAGCCTCCCTCGCACGCAATTCAGCAGGGTCAGGCGAATCAGCCACATCAATAGTTGCGACATTACGACCTATCTACTACGCCTTATTGACCTAATTATAGCGCCACAATGACCTATCATCAAGAAGCCCGGTGGCAGGGAAAACACCAACTCGCAGCCGTACCCCTTCTTGGCGATAAGCCCCCATGTACTGCACGTCCTACAGGCCTGGTCTTTCGTCCGAGGTTGTCGCAAGGCAAGTGCAGACGTCACCTGCGGCCTCGATGCAAGGACGCATCAACCGTGCAAGTTCACGATGGTGTTTCCTCCTGCCGCCGGACCGACCTATAATCCCCGACAGGCTACTGTCAGTTTTAAGGAGAACCGACGTGCACGGAAAGGCGCCAGAACAAGAGACGCTTCACGAATCTGGGGGGACACGGTCCGATACCGGGCCGACCACGCGAGGCAACCGGGAACTACGCCTTGCGCAGATCATTCTTGCGGCTCAGCAAGCGTTTCAGGAGGATGGCTATGCGGGATTCGGGGCCCGCGGGGTAGCGGGACGCGTAGGCATCACACTGGGGAACCTTCAATACTACTTTCGAACGAAAGAAGAATTGTTGCGCGTGGCGCTGGAAACATACGTGCGCCAAATAGTGAAAGACCACTCGGCCATCGCAAACCAGTCGGGCGTTGGCCCGACGCGGCGTTGCTCCGAGCTGGTAGATCGCGTCTTTCACGACATTAACGAAACGGACATGCCAAAGTTCCTGCTTGAACTTTGGGCTTTCGCTCAGCATGAGCCTTATGCCGCAGAACTCGTTGAAGAGATGCATTCCGAATATCGGAGTAGCTTCGCGAAACTGCTGGCAGAAATTCATCCAACTCTAACCAACGAACAGCGGCTGGTGCGCGCATCCATTCTTGTCGTACAGATGGCAGGATTGGTGATAGCCAATCATTTCGGGAGAGACTCCGATAAGGACTTTACAGAATTCGTTCGCTTGACAAGACGCATCGCGAAAATGATTACGAGTTTGTCGCAGCAGGAACTGGAAGGTAGCGTCCCTTCTCATGATTCATCCAGACATCAGGCAAATAGCAAGGGCGGTGCACATAGCCGCGTCCTGGGATCTGAAGAGCACGTCAAACATGGATTGTTCGAGCTGAGCTTGCGACAAGCAGGACAAGATGCGCCCTATTACCGGCCCACAGTCCAGGGGAAACGTCGTGAGGTGAAGATCAACGAGATCATCTCTTCTGCCGCTAACCTTCTAGCGACAGAAGGGTACGCGAACTTTACGCTAGCGCGGGTGGCCGAGGAACTCGGCATTCCGCGATCTGCACTAAAAAACTACTTCCCAACGCACGAAGATCTGCTTCGCTCGACAATTGTCGCACTCGTCAACACGTATTTAGATCGCTATGCAGATATGGGCAGGCCCACCGGTAAACCAGCGATGGAACGACTGCGTGAAATCGTTGATGATGCTTTTGAAGAAGTACGTGACCCAAGAATTTGTCAATTCGAATTCGAATTGTTGGCGTTGGCACAACACTCAGACATCACGCTTGAACTCCTGAGGAGACTGTACACGGCCTATCGCGCGATCTATGTCGATCTGGTGCGCGAGATAGACGCGTCAGCCACCGCACGCGAATGCCATGCACGCGCGAGACTAATCGCTGCACAAATGGAGGGTGCGATAATTTTGATGTCCGGGTCCCGAAAGCAGCCGCCAGACGTAGACCGCGTTTTCGAGTTGATGAGAGCCATCACGATTCGCCTCGCACACGGAAACATTGCCGCGAAGGAGGCAGCGTAAGACTCGCGGCACCCGAGCGCCCTGTTGCGCCACTGCCAGTTGCGGCGAACGACAGGCCAAATTTGAGAAACACGTGTTCCGCCCTTTTGTCGCTATCCCTCCAGCCTTCCCGGAAAAGCATCACGTAGACGTGGGGTGCACCTTGATGCACCCCACGTCCGTGATCGCCTTGATGCGCATTTCCAGCGAGCGTCTGACTCGTAACAGCAAGCCGTTCCGGGCAGATTCAGCAACGCACAGGTTTGCCAGCGACTTGAGCCGAAACGCTATATCAGGTCTGTGATCAGTTCACAGAGGCGGGACGGATCTGGAGCTTGCTTCAACGCGTAGGCGTCGACCGCGCACCTGCTCGAGCATTCCGCCTCGTCAGCCCTTCAGTGCCCCGAAAATCTCGCTCAACATCGTTTTCGCGTCGCCGAACAGCATGCGATTGTTCTCTTTGTAGAAGAGCGGATTGTCCACGCCGGCATAGCCCGAGGCCATGCTTCGCTTCATCACAATTGAGGTCTTGGCCTTCCACACCTCCAGCACGGGCATGCCGGCAATGGGGCTGGCCGGGTCGTCCTGGGCGGCTGGGTTCACGATGTCGTTCGCCCCAATGACCATCGACACGTCGGCCTCGGGGAAATCAGCGTTGATGTCGTCCATCTCCAGCACGATGTTGTAGGGCACCTTCGCTTCGGCCAACAGCACGTTCATGTGGCCCGGCATGCGACCGGCCACAGGATGGATCGCGAAGCGCACGTCGACGCCTTTCTCCCGGAGCAGTTTGGTCAGTTCATACACTGTATGCTGGGCTTGTGCCACGGCCATTCCGTAACCAGGCACGATGATAACGCTCCTGGCTTCGCGCAGCATCTCGGCAGACTCCACTGCACTCACTGCCACCACTTCGCCAGCCGGTTGCGTGCCGCCGCCCGCCGGCGCGGATGTGCCGCCGCCGAAACCGCCGGCAATCACGCTGATGAAGTTGCGGTTCATCGCTCGGCACATGATGTAGGACAGAATCGCGCCCGACGAGCCCACCAGCGCACCGATCACGATCAGAAGGTCGTTGCTGAGCATGAAGCCGGTGGCCGCCGCCGCCCAGCCCGAGTAGCTGTTCAGCATCGACACCACCACGGGCATGTCGGCGCCACCGATGGCCATCACCATGTGCACGCCGAACAGCAGCGAGACCCCAGTCATCGCGATAAGCGGCGTCAAGCCGATCTGAATCGTCTGCGCATTAAGGAACGCGTTGCCGCACACGATCACCGTCAGCAGCGCTGCCAGATTGAGCCAGTGCCGCGCCGGAAGCAGCAGCGGCTTGCCGCCAATCTTGCCCGAGAGCTTGCCGAACGCAATGACCGAGCCAGCAAAGGTCACTGTGCCAATCAGAATGCCGATGTAGATCTCCACTTCGTGGATGGCCTTCTCTGCGCCGATAAACTGCACCGACGTATCGACATAGCTGGCAAAGCCCACCAGGCAGGCCGCCAGACCGACCAGGCTGTGCATCAGCGCAACCAACTCGGGCATCTGCGTCATCTGCACCTTCTTCGCTGCAAAAAGGCCGACGGCACCGCCTACGACCAGCGCAACCACAACGTATGGAATACCATCAACCGACACCCTTGGACCGAGTACGGTTGCAAGCACGGCGATGAGCATGCCGACCATGCCGAGCAAGTTGCCGCGGCGCGCGGTCTCTGGATTGGCTAGCCCGCCGAGGCTGAGGATGAACAGGATGGCCGCGCCGATGTAGGAGACGGTAGTCAGGTTAGAAGTCATTGTTGTCGCCCCCCTTCATTTACGGAACATCGCGAGCATGCGTCGCGTCACCGCAAAACCGCCGAACATATTGACGGCCGTGAGCGTCAGCGCGCCCACCGCCAGGCCCAAGATCAGCCCCGACGGCCGGTGTCCCACACCGGGCTCGCCCAGCGGCGGCGCGATCTGCACGAGCGCACCGATTGCGATAATCGACGAAATCGCATTGGTCACGCTCATCAACGGTGTGTGCAGCGAAGGCGTGACGTTCCAGATCACCATGTAGCCGACGAAGCAGGCCAGCACAAAAACCGTGAAGTGAGAGAGGAACGTAGCCGGCGCAAACTGGCCAACCAGCAGGAAAACCAGTGCGCCAATGCCTGAGACGATGGCGAACGTCTTGACTGAAATCGGCTCGCCGCTGCCGTGTCCATTGCCTTTCGTCGCGGCCACCGCGGGCGGCGGCGTCTGAGGTTGCGGTGCAGCTGCCGGCTGCTTGATCTGCGGTGGCGGCCAGGTGATGCTACCTTCCTTGACGACCGTGAGACCACGAATCGCTTCGTCGTCGAAGTCGACATTGATCGTTCCATCCTTGGTCTTGCACAGTTCCTCGACTACGCGAAGCAGGTTGGTCGCATACAGTGTGGACGACTGTCTCGCCAGACGCGACGCGAGATCCGTGTAGCCGATGATGGTCACGCCGTGGTGCACCACCGCCTCGCCAGGCACCGTCAGCTCGCAGTTTCCCCCTTGCTCGGCCGCCATGTCGACTATCACGCTTCCCGACTTCATCGACTGCACCATCTCGGCCGTGATGAGTTTCGGTGCAGGTTTGCCAGGAATCAGCGCGGTGGTGATGATGATGTCTGCGTCCTTGGCCTGCTGCGCGTACATTGCGCACTGTGCCTGCTGAAAACCCTCGCTCATCACCTTGGCGTAGCCGCCGCCGCCCGAGCCTTCCTCGTCGTAGTCGACCTTGACGAATTCGCCGCCCAGCGACTTGACCTGATCGGCCACCTCGGCTCGCGTGTCGTTAGCGCGCACGATTGCGCCCAGACCCACGGCCGTGCCGATGGCAGCGAGGCCCGCAACACCGGCTCCAGCGATGAAGACCTTGGCAGGCGGCACCTTGCCCGCAGCCGTGATCTGGCCGCTGAAGTAACGACCGAACGCATTAGCCGCCTCAATGACGGCGCGGTAGCCGCTCACGCCAGCCATCGACGTGAGCGCATCCATCTTCTGCGCGCGCGACAGCGTCCGCGGAAGCGAATCAATGGCCAGCACCGTCGCCTCACGGGAGGCCAATTGCTGCATCAGTTCCGGGTTCTGGGCCGGCCAGACGAAGCCGATCAGCGTGCCGCCCTTCCGCATCAGTGCGACTTCTTCGCTGCTCGGCGGACGCACCTTAAGAACGATGTCGCTGCGGCCCCACAAATCGGCGGCCGAAGCCACGACATTCGCACCAGCAGCGCGGTAATCACCATCGCTAAAGTTTGCGCCTGCTCCCGCGCCACTTTGCACGGCAACCGAAAAACCCAGCTTGATCAGCTTCTCGACCACGTCAGGTACGGTCGCTACGCGCCGTTCCTGGCTGGCTGTCTCCAGAGGAACTCCAATCAGTAATGTCATATCGTGCACTGTCAGTAGTGGCCGCCGCCAGAAATTTGGGCCCGCGTTTCAAATTACCAAACTCAAGATTTGCTAAATCGCGACCTCCCCAAGCAGATCAAACAGATTCATTGCGACGCCTTGCTCTCGCCGATGAACATATGGTGTCCTTTCTAAATTGCCCATATCTTCCAAGCATATCGAGTATCGGAGTCTTCTTGAAATTTATCTCCTGAATCTCGCTGCATTCAATTCATGAATGCCTTTCCACGATGCGCTGACCGGGTCGGACTCCTGCTCACCGACTACATTCAAACCATCTCTTTTACGTCAGAGCAACCGCGCATGAAGGCGTTGCGACCTGAATGTCGACATGGGCATCGCATCTTCCGTCACCGAGCCACAGCCTCATCGCCTCCGATTTTTGGCAAAATGGCACATCTGTTACACCGGAAATCGCTCCACATGCTTCCTAAAACGGAATCTTCGCGGCAACCCAAGCAACATCGCTCGCACGTGACACGGGACCGAATCGCTCACGCGACCATTCACCTGTTGGGCGAAATCGGCGAGGCTGGGCTAACACATCGCGAGGTCGCGGCGCGCGCGCAGGTCTCCCTCGCGGCCACGACGTACCACTACGCGTCGAAATTCGATCTCCTTGAACATGCTTCTTCAGTGCTCCTCGAGGATTATGTGACGCGCTTTCGGAGCTTCGCATCGCAGCAGGCAAGGCTCATCTCAGGCCACCCGACATTCAATCAGTTCATTGTCCACCTGTTACGCAACGCTGCCGGACGAGACAGGCTGCGCTCAATCGCGTGGTGCGAAATCATGCTCATTTCGGCCCGCAACGACAGCACCCGCACGCTCGCAACAGTCTGGTATGCGAAGCTTCGAGAAATCTGGACCGATATTGCGTCGCTTCTTGGAGCTGATATCGAGCCACGTGCCGTCCAGGTAACAATCGACCAGACCATTGGCTTGCTGTTTATCATTCTGTCTCTGGGCTTAACCCCGGATGAGGTTTCTGCCTGTATCTCAACCGGCCTGGATATACCAGGCCCAGCACCGTTGCTCGATCTGCCCACCACATCGACAGAGTCCATCAAACGCAGCAAAGGACACGAAACGCGCGAACATTTGCTAAATGCGGCCATCCAACTGATGGCTTCTCACGGCGTTGGGGCAGTGACGGGGCGTTCCGTAGCCTCGAAAGCCGGTGTCGCTCCTGCAGTCCCCCCCTACTACTTCAAACCCGTTAGCACACTGATCGACGCAGCGCGCGAACGTCTCTACGAAGCTGCGAAGACGCGCTACCGCGAGAGCGTCAAGGGACTTGATCTGGCGACCGCATCCCTCGATCAAATTGCCGATTTAACCACTGCTGTGCTGACGCGCGAGGTTACGCAGTTCAGCGACTTCAACCTGGCAACACTCGCAGTCGAAGTGGAAGCCGCTCGACAGCCTGCACTCAGACCCATGGTCGGTCAGTGGGTCAGTGACCGGAGTCGAGCGTGGCACAGACTGCTCACCAAGTTCAACGACAACGCCTCGACAGCAAGCGGACTCCTTATTGCCAGCCTGTTCACCGGCATGCAGATTCGCCTGCTGGCAACTGGCGCGACCGTCGCAGCCTTGAGCGACCTTCGACTCGAATTCACGATGGCGTTTGACGCGTTAGGATACATGAAATCGTCCAGCGCCAAAAAACAGTACAAATGATCGAAAATATGTTGACTGCTCCCGCATACCCTTCTACCATGAGCCTAATCATCGGCCTAAGTCTTAATTTTTCCGATATTTTTTGCACATTGTATTTGTACAAACGTCTGTTTTTGTGTCCATATCGCCGGATCGAGCCATCATGACCACCTCGCGGTGGGGTGAATTTTTTGGTGCAGCAATCACGTACCATGCCCTTAACCCTGACGCGCGTTCGCAGACCAGTACAAAACGGCTACCAAGGATGCAATCCATGAAAATTGATCTGACGAATCGTGTCGCGATCGTGACCGGAGCTGGCGCAGGTCTCGGGCGGGAGCACGCTCTACTGCTTGCACGACTGGGGGCTAAGGTCGTGGTTAATGATTTGGGTAGCGATGTGAACGGTAGAGGCTGCTCCACTACGACCGCACAGAATGTCGTTGATGAAATCGTAGCCGCTGGAGGTGAGGCGATCGCGAACAGTGCATCAGTCACCGATTCCGGGCAGGTTCAGCAAATGGTGGATCAAGCGCTTTCCCGCTGGGGGCATGTCGACATTCTGGTGAACAATGCCGGCATCCTGCGAGACAAGAGCTTTAGCAAGATGACCCTCGACGATTTCCGCGCCGTGATCGAAGTTCACTTGATGGGATCAGTCAATTGCGTCAAGGCAGTATGGGACGTCATGCGAGAACAGCAGTATGGGCGCATCGTGATGACTACATCATCATCAGGGCTGTATGGCAATTTTGGGCAATCGAATTACGGTGCTGCAAAGATGGCATTGGTTGGCCTGATGCAAACACTGGCAATCGAGGGCGAGCGGCACAACATTCGGGTGAACTGCATTGCTCCAACGGCTGGTACGCGCATGCTTGAGGGCCTGATGTCCGCGGACGTCCTCGACACCCTGTCGCCTGCCTCTGTTAGCCCTGCGGTCGCGGTACTTGTGGGTGCAGACGCACCCAGCCGCATGGTATTGTGCGCCGGCGCGGGCAGTTTCGAGGCGGCACACGTCACGTTGACTCCCGGCATCCATATCGGAACTGGCGAGCAGGTGCCGCACCAGCTTGCTCGACGTCTCGACGAAGTGGCAAACAGAAGCGGCGAGAACGTTCCGACGTCTGGTGTTGCTCAAGGCGATCTAGAATTAAAGAAGGCCCGCATCGCTGCTTCGAACGCCCAGGCGAATTCCCATGTGTGACGAGTCCGGTTCGATCTCAGGCAACTGTCGGGATGGCCGCACGACGGCCAGTCGACACAATGCGCGTGCTCCGCTCCCACTACCCCAGCGGTCGGCTCCGCTCGACACTGACGAGGATCATCAGAAGCCTGCACTTGTTGCGGAATGGATGACGCTGACCATCACGTAACATCTCGCGAGTCTTGTGAGAGCCATTGGTTCGATTTATTCGTATGGACTCCTTTTTTTACCTATCTCACGACATCAGATCGGTGTCGCAAATAATTCACCAATCGGTTCCCCATGACTAGCGAACTTATCCTCCCCCGACGTGACCTGGAGTTCATCCTTTTTGACTGGTTGCAAGTCGAATCGCTTGCTCATCGCCCCCGGTATTCCGGACAGGATCGATTCGACTACACATCTGTTCTGGATGTCTACGAATCGCTCGCCACCGACCTCTTCGCGCCACATAACAAAAAGAACGATAGCAACGAGCCCTTATTTGACGGAGAACGCGTAACTATCAACCCAGAGGTCAGTGTCGCATTGCGCGCATTTGCAGACGCCGGCCTGGTCAGTGCTGCATTCCCTGCCGAATGGAACGGCATGAGCTTGCCGAGTACGGTGGAGCGAGCCGGCATGGCCTACTTGCTTGCCGCAAATCCGGGAACTGCAGGCTACCCATTCCTCACTATTGCGAACGCAAATTTACTGATTGCCCACGGCAAACGGGATCGGGTGGAGCACTATGTCGAGGCCATGTCAGAAGGCCGATGTTTTGGGACGATGTGTTTATCGGAGCCACAAGCTGGGTCGAGTCTTGCCGATATTCGGACGCGCGCGGTCCCGGCTGCCGGTGGTCGCTACCGCCTGTTCGGTAACAAGATGTGGATCTCGGGTGGAGATCATGAGATCTCGGAGAACATCGTCCACCTGGTGCTGGCAAAAATTCCCAACCAGGATGGCCAACTTCCTCCAGGGATTCAAGGCATATCGCTCTTCACAGTTCCGCGTAAATTGATCGGCACCGACGGACTGCCAGGTGAGCGAAATGATGTCGTACTCGCCGGTATCAATCATAAGATGGGATATCGTGGCACCGTGAATTGTGTGCTGAATTTCGGCGAGGGTCGCTTTCGCCCGGACGGCGAAGCTGGTGCTGTTGGTGAAATCGTTGGCGAGCCCGGCAAAGGGCTTGCTTACATGTTTCACATGATGAACGAGGCGCGCATCTCGGTCGGCCTTGGTGCCGCAGCGATTGGCTATACGGGTTACCTGCACGCCCTCGATTACGCGAAAACACGCCTTCAGGGACGCACACCTGACAAACGATCGCCGACATCTCCCCAAACGCCAATCATCTACCATGCCGACGTACGGCGCATGCTGCTAGCGCAGAAGGCGTATGTGTCCGGTGCGCTCGCGTTGTGTCTGTATGCGGCTCGTCTTAGTGACGATATTCATTCGCTTGAAGACGCCCACGCCCGCGAAGAGGCGCAGTGCCTGCTCGATCTGCTCACGCCCGTTGTCAAGAGTTGGTCGTCCCAATGGGGTCTCGTCGCCAACGATCTCGCCATTCAGGTTCATGGCGGTTATGGGTACACGCGCGAATACAACGTCGAGCAGTTCTATCGTGACAATCGGCTCAATCCGATACACGAAGGCACATTCGGCATTCAGGCGATCGACC
This sequence comes from Paraburkholderia sp. A1RI-2L, assembly GCF_048957375.1. Classification (NCBI taxonomy): domain Bacteria; kingdom Pseudomonadati; phylum Pseudomonadota; class Betaproteobacteria; order Burkholderiales; family Burkholderiaceae; genus Paraburkholderia; species Paraburkholderia sp. A1RI-2L. The sequence continues at coordinate 1,053,666 of NZ_JARBTA010000003.1, read as the reverse complement.
TGCTTGGCCGAAAGACACGTATGAACGGAAATGCGGCCATGACTGTTCTCGAGAGGAAAATCTCCAGTACGGTCTTCAGAGCGCAGTCGACCGCCTCACTGCAACGGCACGCCAGTAGGCTCGAATCTGCGTGGGAGCGAATCCGCATCGTAACCAGCGGATTGCATCAACTCGATGACCCGGAACTCCAACTGGCGAATGCGGCCGCCTATCTTGAAGCATTTGGCCATGTCGTCGTCGGTTGGCTTTGGCTTGATCAAGCAATTGTTGCAAACTCTCTCGTAAGCGGCCCGACGGGAGGTGACTTTCATCGCGGCAAGCTTGCTGCCTGCGACTACTTCTTCGGATGGGAAATGCCCAAAGTGCCTGGGTGGCTTGCCGTGCTTGATCCGGTAGAGACAACCCCACTGAACATGCCAGAGCAGTGGTTCTAAACCAGCAGTTCCGGTTCCATTGCACAGTTAACCTATTTTTTCCGAAGGACATGCCACGATTGACGCCATCGTCGTTTCGGCCACGCGAATGCCGGTCAGCAAAGCGTATCGCGGAGCATTGAACGCAACACACTCATCCTCCCCCGCTTGGCCACGCAATCCGGCATGCTGTCCTGCGCGCACGAATCAAACGCGATCGCATGGAAGATGGCCTTATCGGATCGATGCACAACGCCCGACCCGCCCGCACCGACATCCTGGCAGTCGGCCAGCGAGGAACATCCTGACTGGGATGGTCGTGTCCGGCTTGACGACCGTGTTCTATAACGCGTATTCGCCTGAAGGCGCGGTTGCCGTCGATCTAGTGAACGGTAGCGTCTCTGCTCAAAGGGTTATTAATCGAAATAGAGGAAGACAGATGACCAATATCGAGAAAAAAACCGACGTTACCATTCTTGGACTGGGTGCGATGGGTAGCGCATATGCACGAGCATTTCTTAAAGGCGGGAAGCGAGTAACCGTTTGGAATCGCTCTTTAAGCAAAGCGGATAACCTGGTACGCGAAGGTGCAGTCCTGTCTCCGGATGTGAAAACGGCAATTGCTGCAAGCCCGCTAACCATACTTGCCGTTGTCGATCATGATTCAATCCGGGAAATTATGTCCGATGAGGTATTGGCAGCCTCTCACAAAAGGACTCTAATTGATCTGACGACGGGTACGGAAGCGGAGTTCAAGGAACTCGCCGTGCGCACCAGGGACGCCGGAATATCGTTTCTGGTCGGCGCCACTTTGGCGTATCCGCGATCGGTCGGCAGCGCCGATACGTCAGTTTTTTACTCAGGGGATGCCCAGATATTTGAAGAAAACAAGCACCTTTTGCGACATATCGGAGGCGCGCAGCACTTTGTGAGTTCGGATTTGGTATCGGGTGCAAAGGTAGCGCTGGCGCTCGCTCTCATGGGTTTTGTGGCAGTAGGTGGGCTTTTCGAGGCAGTCGCCTTCGCGGAAACTTGCGGCGTATCCGTAGCGACAATGTCCGAATATGTCCGTACCTCCGGTCTGCCCTGGATGAGTGAATGCATTGCTTACCTGGGTAATCGTATCTCTTCGAATTCCGATGACGGAGATCAGGCGACAATCGATGTGTATATCCATGGCTTCAAGGCTGCGCTGTCTGAACTGCAAGGGGCAGGCGTCGGATCACGATCTGTTGAAGCATTTTTTGATTACGTGAAAATAGCTCAAAAGACAGGTCTCGGTTCAAAAGGTCTCTCTGTGGTTTATGAAATGGTACGTAACAACGTCTCGTAGAATATTTATATTGTGATTATTTAGTCGCCCCTGAACAATTCGTTTTGGCCGTCGTTAGCGTCAGGCGGCGGGTGCACTCTGAGCGACAGGGATGAACAGGGCGATGAGAACGAGGGTGTAAAAAAACCGCAGCTTCCTCAGGATCATCCGAAGGTTATGGCCTGCGCCGCATAGCACGGCGTGCATCGCGTCGCCGAGCGCCCCCTTTAGCCAATTCCGATCGAGCTTTCCGTCGGTCTTCATGTGACCGATCGCTGGCTCGATCGCACTGCGCCGTCTGATCATCGCCCGTAGTCCTCGCGTGATGCCCCGCCGCAGGCCCGGGTGGTAGATCTTCACGCCGTCGAGCGCGACACCCTTGTAACCACGGTCGACGACGGCGATTTCCGGCGTGACGTCGCTCAGGATCGCCGCCTGTTCCAGTGCCTCAGCGAGCGTGTGTCCGTCGTAGGGATTTCCCGGCATCGAGCGCATGCCCACGACCAGGCCTTCCTTGTGCGTCGTCGTGATCGACACCTTCACCCCAAACTCATACGGCGTGCGCGCCTTGCCTTTTGCCAGGCACTCCACCTCTGGCGCATACAGTGCGTAGAGCTTGCTTTTGTCCTTTGCCTTTTGCGACAGGATCCGCTTCGTGCGGCCAATCAGTTCGTGCAGGGCCGCGCGACTGCCATCGGACACCGCATCGATCTGCCGCTCCACGTCACGCATCACCCGACCCACGCGCGAGCGCAGCGTACGCAACACCTTCTTCATCCGTTTGTACTGCTTTGCATGGGCGTAGCGGCCAATCTGACGCGCCAGGTGTGGCGCCTCGCGGTTGTAGTTCTGCCGCAGTTTCAGGCCGTGGCGTGCCGCAGCCTTCACCAGATGTTCGCGACACCGCTCCAGCAGGCGAGAATCAGTGGGGTGCGCGATCGCCTTCTGCATGACGGTCGTGTCGACGATCACACGCTTCACGCTCGCAGCCTTGATTACGCCGGCACGCTTTGCGGCCTCGATTGTCTCGGCCAGCAGTTCTTCGACGCCGGCTTCACCCAGCCGCTTGCGCCAGCGTGTCAGGCTCGATGGGTCAATCGGCGGCTCAGTCTGCAGGTACGTTTCGCCCGTAAAAACCTGCCAGTACGGGTTCTCCACCCATTGCCAGACGACCTCTTCGTCGGACAGGTCAAATGCGTGCTGCAGATACAGTAGGCCGGCGATTAGCCTGGGTGAGGTTGCCGGCCGTCCCTTGCGCGAGACGAAGCTCTCGCTCATCGCCGTGCCCAGCCGATCCCAGTTGATCAGTTCAGCCAGCCGCACCAGCGGATGTTTCAGATTGATCTGCTCGCGCAGCGGCTGCCGGAAAAAATCTCCCTCTGTCACAGGCGTCTTCGGACCCATCCGCACCTCGTCAGGATTTGCAGGATTCACGCATCAATATGCCAGGTCTCTGCAAATCCCACAATGCCATTTCGGCCTCGAAGCCTTACGGCATAAGCTTCCGCGGATTGTCCAAGGTTGACTATTTATACGGTCGCGATCTTTTATGAACCGTTTTTGAGTTGACTGGATCTGGGGGATGTTCCCAGACCCAGCAACAGCCATTTAGCGAGGACAGCCAAGCACTGGCAATGTACCCTCGGAATGAGTTCCACAAAATACATCCGATTTCCTGCTAGAAGACTTTTGGTTACTCACCTTTAGACACCGGCATCGCCGCTTCACTACCTCAACGCCGGGCAGCGAACAAATGAAGCACGACCGCTTCAAGCGGGGGTGGTTGCGCGGATCCGGGAAAACGAATCTCTGGGACTTGTGGTCAAAGCCACCGCCCAAGGAGCAATCGTCAAGACTGGTGTATGCGGGTCGGTCGGCATGATCAGGCAGCCAGCGCTTGAGGAGCCGGTGTGCTTTCAGTCACCGGGGTTCCATCCGTGAAGGCAATGCCCTTCAGAAGGGCCTCGATCTTGTCTACGCCGCGAATTTTCTCCATGACTGCTCGGCCGCTTCGATCAGCTTGAACGCCATGCTGAGGAACGTCGCACGAGACAGACAGTTCCGCGTGCGGCTCGTACGGTGGCGCACCGTAGCGAACGTTGATTCAATCGGATTCGTGGTCCGCACGTGCTGCCAGTGTTCGGCAGGAAAGTCGTAGAACGCGAGCAGTTCATCGCGATCTTTCACGAGCTTCTCGACGGCCTTTGGATACTTGGCCGCGTACGTGTCGACGAACCGGTTGAACGCGATGATCGCATCGGCTCTGGTTGCTGCATTCCAGATTTCCCCGAGCGCCGCTTTGGCCTTGCCGTGCTGCGATTTGGGCATGACGTTAAGGATGTTTCCAATTTTGTGAAACCAGCAGCGCTGGTGACGAACCTGCGGAAACACCTCTTCAAGTGCCGCCCACAGCCCCATCGCGCCATCGCCGACAGCCAGCAACGGCGGCGTCTGCAGACCGCGTTTTTTAGGTCAAGCAGCAGCTCGACCCACGACGCTTTCGATTCGCGATAGCCGTCACTGAGCGCTACGCGCGCTCTTTCTCGCCATTCGGCTTTACGCCGATGATCACCAGCAGGCACTGGCCGTCGGAATCCTCCGTGCGTGCCTGTGTGTGGATGCCGTCGGCCCACCAGTAGATCCATCGCGCCTTCGACAGATCGCGCTTTTTCCACTGCTCATACTCGTCGGACCAGGAGGCCTTCAGGCGGCTCACAACGCTCGCCGACAGCCCTTGGCCTGCTCGCCAAGTAGCTCGGACAGCGCGTCGCCCATGTCGCCTGTGGACACGCCACGCAGGTACAGCCACGGCAGCGACGACGACACGCGCGGTGACTTGCGTACGTAGGGCGGCACGATCGACGAATTGAACTTGATGCCCGAGCCCGAGCGGTCGCGCACCTTCGGCACCTGGACCGGCACAGGACCCACGGCCGTGACGATTTCACGCTCAGGCAGATAGCCGTTGCGCACCACGGCCCGTCGGCCATCTATCGTCTTCACATTCGAATATTGCTCGAGCATTGCTGCCAGTTCCGCCTCGATGGCCTGCTGGATGATGCGCCGTGCGCCTTGCTGGATCAGGTCGTCCATACTGGGCGCACCCGTAAATTCCGCTTCTGCTGCTTGACTGTCGTTCGTTTCCTGCGTACGTTTCGCCATGGTGGTGGAGTTCGATTGGGGAAGTGTTACTGTGAGAAGCAACATTCTCCTGCAATCGCCACCGCCTTCTCCTGCCTCCCTCCCGCGTACACCACATTCGACGATAACTCCTTGGCCGCCCAAGGCAAGTCGGGCTAAAAAATCTATAGCTTGAGATTGCACGGATCGCGCAAAATCCCGAGAGCGCAAAAGCCTTGCTGCAGGCGGTTCAGCCCCTAAAACCGCCATTCTTCGCACGGAAAGTACGCATACCCCTGCTCGTGCGACACTGATCGCAGCGCAGGTGGAGAGTACAGCGACGCTGATATTTTGTGTACAGAAGCAATCGCTGAATATCGACCGTGTTTTTGAAATGACGATGGCTATGAGAATTCGCATAGCACACGGAGGAATTGCGACAAATAATGCGACGTAAGGTCAGGGCATCCATTTGTTGCGTTGGCCCGTTAATCCAGACCTACTCCGCGCGCTTAGCGGAAATGTTTCCGTATGCGATTTGAATCGTCACGCCTTTCAGTAGTTCGAAGATGCGGTGAACATCCGGCTGGCTCTGCCGGGTACCAAACGTCAACGTCGCTGCACCCTCCACCTGCGCTGCGATCAGTGTCGCGCGAGCAAGGCATTCGCGCGCAGTAGCAGACATGTCTATCTCACGCACCAGGCCAACATAAATTGCGCGATAGGCGGCGTACAGTCTTCTCACGAGTTCGCGTGTCATCTCTGAATGTTGAGCCAGGGCGAACAATTCGAAGGAGACACGACAAACCTGTGGATCACGGGCTTCCTCAAAAACGTCCTCGACAATCTCGCACAGGCGCTCGAGTGCGGGTTTCCCGCTCGGCTTGCCCATTGCTTCATAGCGCTCCAGATAGGCATTCAATAGCGCGCCAATTGTCGAGCGTAACAGGTCATCATGTGTCGGAAAATAGTTCTGGAGCGCAGATGGCAAGATGCCAAGTTCTCTGGACACCCGCGCCAGGGTAAAATTCGCATAGCCCTCCGACATTAAAAGATTCGATGCACAACTGACTATCTCGTTGACCTTTATCTCCCGGTGTTTTCCCTGAACCGTAGGTCGGCAATAGATGTCACCCATTCCGCTTTGGCGAGTCCCCAACTCGAGTCGCCCATGAGTGAGATGCCCCTCGGATCCAAAAATACTGGTGTGCGCACTGCTCGTACTCTGTGCCTGACGATCGAGCGACGCCTGAAGGTGCACGTCGAATTCCAGCGTCTGCGCTGACATGCCAACAATCATCTTCACGGCTCGCTTTGTCAGGCGGACGAATTCCACGAAATCCTTTTCCGAGTCTCCGCCCTGGTACGCGAATATCATCATTCCTGCTGTCTGCGAGACAAGAATGGATGCGCGCACGAAGCACTCTTCGGAATTCAAGGTTGGCTGGATCTCCTTTAGCAACTTCGCGAAGATGCCGCGATATTCGGCATACATCTCGTCAACGAGATCCGCAACATATGACTCATGTTGAGCGAAGGCCCAGATTTCAAACAGGAACTTCGGTAGATCAGTTTCGTTTGCGTCGTGAAAAATGCGCTCAATCAGTTCTGTACAGCGCCGCGTGGCGCTCACACCTGACCGATTCACGATTCCTTTGTAATCGTCGAGTATCCGTTGCGGCATTCTCCATCAGGCGGAAACCACCGGCGGATGGCGCATACGTCGATCTGGTCCAATGCTGCTGGGAAAGACAATCAATGCCACCGCATTTGCAAACTCCTTGCATCTCGTACTTCGACAATACGCCGATCAGTTGCGTGAAAGCGAGTGGCAATCGGAAATATGGACTGCGTTGCGCGCAAAAATGAAAACGATCTGTGAAAACGCACAGCCGGAAAAACAACGCAATTTTCAGGAGCAGCACCTCTGATTCTGAATGCAGATCCGCAAACTTGACTGTCAGCGTGTCATCCCGTCATAGCCAGCCTCATCAAATCTGTCACGCATGGTTTTGCGCTCAGGAACGGCCGCAGCAAGCCGGGTGATGGCAACTCTGCTGGCCGCGTCGAGGTCGGCTTCAAGGTGCTGACACAGGATCTTTTTGAGAATAGCTGTCTTGGTCTGATGGATTCTGTTCCGTCGAATGAACATGCATTTGACTGGAAGATGAGCCTCTCTCCGCGACCTAGAGCGCCATGCGTGTGGGAACGACCTGGTTCAGCCCCTGCCCAGTTTCCGGGTCACCCGCGTTGCGCAAGGCTTCCATCGCACGTGCTATGCCTGGCGCAATTGACGCAGGGTCAACATACAAGGACCGGTAGTAGCGCATCGTTGCGCCAGCGATGACGTCGACCATCTGGATCCCAAGCGATTCATGAGAGTGCGTAAACTCCAGCGATGCCGATTCGGTGAAGTGGTAGTCGGCAACCCGCGCTCTACCTGAATCATGATTGACGGTGGCGGAGCCGCCAACGCTCGTGCGGAGTCGCCATCGGTGGCGCTCGTCACATCTGCCCCAAGTTGAGCGGGATGAAGAGCGAGGTTCGAGCCGACGATGACGAAGCGCCAGCCTCACCCAGGTACGCTAGGTCGTTCCAGCGGGTTCGACCTACTGCTGCGGGTTGATTTATGCAAAAGGCATATATCATCCCATCGTCCATCTTTCCATTGGTGCACACCGTAGCTCCATTTAGAACTCGCACAGCTCACTTGCAATGAAACGGCTCATTTTCACGCGAGATGTGCAAGTACAACCGCGTGTTCGGGGTATCCTCGTGGCATCGCCAAAATCGAAGATGCTGTAGCACCAAGAAGCGATCAACCATCAGCAAGACGGGGAACCATGAATCGAGGCTCAGAATGGAAGCGGTGGGAACCACATATCCACGCTCCAGGTACTTTGCTCAACAACCAGTTCGGGGGAGACAATCCGTGGGAAAGCTATTTGACGGCACTTGAAGGCCTTTCCCCCAAGATTGAGGCGATCGCCGTCACGGACTACTACGTCACCGACGCCTACGAGGAGGTCCTTCGACACAAGGCAGCCGGACGACTACCAGACGTTCAGTTAATCTTTCCAAATGTCGAGCTACGTCTGGATGTCGCCGCAAAGACGGGATTCGTCAATGTTCACCTGCTTGTCAGCCCGGAAGATTCCGACCACCTGAGTCAACTCCACCGGATCCTGACCCGGCTCCAGTTCCAAGCCTACGGCGATCGTTTCGATTGCACACGGGGTGATCTTGTCGCGTTGGGCAAGCGCGCGGATCCAGCAATCTCAACTGATCACGCCGCGCTGCAACATGGGGCCACCCAGTTCAAGGTAAACTTCGACCAGCTACGAAGGGTCATTCAGGAGAGTGACTGGGCCAAGAAAAACATCCTGATTGCTGTCGCAGGCGGTGCAGGCGACGGAACCTCGGGCGTCCGCCAGGCGGCAGACGCAACGATGCGCCAGGAGATCGAGAAATTTGCCCACATCATCTTCGCCAGCAGCCCTGCCCAGCGCGAGTTCTGGCTGGGCCAGCGAAATGTCTCAGTCGATACGCTGCGCGAGCGATACAGCGGCTGCAAACCCTGCCTGCATGGCAGCGACTCGCATGGACTGGGAACGGTCGGGAAACCCGTCGATAACCGATTTTCGTGGATCAAGGGCGGTCTGGAATTCGACGCTCTTCGACAGGCATGCATTGACCCGGAGGGACGGGCCTACGTCGGTGAGGAGGCACCCCGTTCCGCAATGCCTTCCCAGGTCATCGCCCAGGTGTCGATATCCAACGCGAGCTGGGCGAAAACCCCCGAAATTCCACTGAATCCCGGCCTGGTCGCCATCATCGGCGCACGCGGGTCAGGCAAGACTGCGCTGGCCGACATGATCGCCGCCGGCTGTGATGCGATAGCGCCTGCGCTGTGGACGGCCCATGAAAATACCAGTCCTTCGTTTCTCGTGCGTGCACGCGAACTGGTTGGCGAGAGCACGGTCACCCTGACCTGGGGAGGTGGAAGCGAGACGACGCGATCGCTCGACGGACGAAACGCCGACGACCATCTCGCCTTTCCCCGAGCGCGGTACCTTTCCCAACAATTTGTCGAAGAACTCTGTTCTTCGCACGGAATCTCGGACGGGCTCATTGAAGAAATAGAGCGGGTCATCCTGGAGTCTCACTCGCCCTCGCAGACGACCACGAAACGCAGGACCATATCTGGTTCGACGCGAACGAGTGGCAGCGCCAGCCGAACTACCTGCGACAGGCCATTACGCGCGCCGAGATCGACGCGAGCCACAGCCGCCTCGTGCGCTTCGTCAGCCTCGCCGTCTATGAGGCAGCGGGCGGATACGTGCGCCGCGACCTGTTCAGCGACGACGAGAACGCCGGATACATTGCCGACGCCGAACTGCTGCAGAAACTCGTCGCGCAGACGCTCGACGCAGCTGCCGCCGAAGTGCGGGCCGAGGGATGGGGATGGACGGAAACTCGTGTTGAGCGCGATTTTGCCGAACTGAACCGCCACGGCAGACTGCGCCCGGTGCAGCGCCAATACACCGACGACGAGCAGCGTGAAATGGACGCCCTCACCGCGCGGCAGGATGAACTCGCTGAAAAGATCGATGCACTCTCGGAGGACGATGAAGATGCCTACGAAGAAGCCGACCAGCTCAACGACGAAATCGAGCGGGTCAATGCGGCAATCATCGCACTCGAAAGTCGCGCGCTCGTATGGGACGCGCAGCAGATGGCCGAGGCGGGTACATTCGTGATCGTCGGACCGCAAGGTGAACTCGTCATCGAACGCGGCCTCGTGCGACGCGAGAACAGCGCGGCGCTCGACGCGGCAGGCGCGACCGTCACCGGCATGGCCACAGCCGAAGGCCCGGACACCGGGTCTGCCAAGGCTCCGAAGGTTAAGCCCGTCCACAGCGCAAAACTCTGCCAGCGGCTCACCGCGCACCGCACCGCTGCCGTCCACGCGGAATTGGTCGCGCAGCCCGCCGTGGCGCTCGCCGCCATGCTGCACTATCTGATCCCGAAGGCACTGCCCGAGCACTACGGGCATGTGTCCTCTCACGGCTATCTCGCGCTGTCGGGCGAGAACAACCACGATAGCCTGCTGCGAGTAGCCGACGACCTGCCCGCCAGCCTCGCATGGAATGCCATCGAAACGCATCGGGCACGCTGGATTGCGGAACTGCCCGCAAAACGGGGCGACCTGCTGCCGTGGCTCATCGAGCAGGATCCCGGTACGACTCTGCTCGAACTGCTCGCGTTCTGCACCGGCACGCTGCTCGATGGCATCGCAGGAGAGGAAAAGCCGCATGCAATCAACCAGCTTGCGGGCGCGCTGAACCTCGACATGACCCGGTACTGGACGCCGACGCGCGCTACGTATTTCGATCACGTCAGCAAGGCACGTATCGCGGAAGTCGTGTCTGCCACCGTGTCTCCCAAGTCCGCAGCCGACCTCGAAAAGATGAGGAAGGCCGACGCAGCCGCCGCCGCCGAGCTTCGGCTCGCCAAGGCAGCATGGCTCCCGGAAATCCTCACCGATCGTGATGTCCCGGCCGCGCCGTCATGGGAAAACCGTGACGACGAGGATGAGGACGACCGCGACGACGCGGATACCGGAGACGTCGCGGACGAAACGCCAGAGGACGGAGACACCGACGCGGAACCCGACGCCGGTAACGGCACGGAACACGTCAACGACACGCCCACCAACGCAGAAGCTGTGTCCGCGGCCGCTAGTCCGCTGACGCCGTGGCCTTTCCCGACTGCCGACGGCATGAACGGAGAGCAATCCCGCCCGCTCGGGGCGTAACGCCCCCCTCGCCCCGGCAACGGGGCAAGGCAGGCGGCAAGCCCGTATCCACCGCCTGCCAGACTGGACCGGTGGAACATCTCGTGTCCGACCGTATCCGCATGGCCGTACTCGCCACCAATGCCGAAGGCTTCCGGTCCTCTACCTGACTTTCGTCGACGCCACCGACCTGCAATACAACGAAGGCCAGCCCTACGCCATGGCCCTCGCCCGCACCGAAAATGAAGGCTATCGGCCATCGATGATCGCCGTCGGCCAGAACGACACTGCGACAGGTATGCTCCGCCTCGCCGCCGTGTTCATGGAAGGCGATACCGACGAGGTATGACCCGTGCGCGCGGACGGCACGCCGTCCGCCCGTCCCCAATGGATACCTGCCCAACATCCCACAAGTCCACCCGCGCCTGCCGCCAGCAGCATCACGACCAGCCCGCCAGCGACCAGTCCGCAACACGCCCGCATGATCCGCCTCATGGCGACCCGCTCGACAGACGCGAGCGCCGCATCGAACCGCTGCCGCTGCTCGCGCGCGGCAACCGCAGTTGCGCCCACGATCCGGTTTCCGGCAACGCGAGCAATGTGGCTCGCCGCCCGCTGCGTAAGCGCAGCCAGTGCCTCGTCATTCAGCGCCGCAAGCGCGGTCCGGTAGCGCGCCTCGTGCTCATCGGTCATCTGCCCGGCCAGTTCGATCGTGGCCTTGCAGCGCGCGAGCGCGTCACGATGCTGAGTCATGAGCGCATCCGTCGCCGCCCGTGCCTCCGTCCGCACGGCATCCAGGCTGCCCGCGCCTGCCTGCCGGATGCGCTCCGGCATGGTCTCGTAGAGTCGCCCGTAGTGCTCGAGCATGACCAGCACAGACCACAGCGCATCGTTATCACGCAGGTTGAGTACGCCCGATATCCGCCGCATTCGCAGCACACTGGCGTCGTCGGGTAATTCGCCCGTGACGTCGAGAAACAGAGAGGCAAGTGCATCTACCGGCCTGCCCCGCCCGTTATCCATCGACCGTCACCTTGGCGAACATGGCATCGCACAGCGAACGCCAACGCAATAGCTCGACCCGCTCACCGATATGCATCGTCTCCGCCGCCTTGCGGATCGACATGCGCCGGCTGCGAAGCTCGTCCGCGACCCGATCGGCGAGATCGGGAAAGTCCAGCGAATGACCGCGCGCCTCGATGGAGCGGCGAAGCTGCGACCCCTGATACAGCGTGAACTTGTCCGCCGGACCGAAGTAGCCATTGCGCACGACATTCGTTACCGCGTCCGGGAACGTCTCGCTGAAAGCGTTCAGCAGTTCAAGACTGTCGCGTTGCCGGTTGATCACCCACAGGACAACAAGCCGACGCCGAAGCTCGCCAAGCGCGCCAGCGAGTGTCGCGCCGAACTGCTCGACACCCGTCTGGCTCCGCGCCGCCGTATTGACAACGATCGCAGCGTCCCGTTGCTCGTCACAAAAATTGACGAGCCCGATCCAGCCGTCTGCATCGTCCAGGTTATAGGCAATGCAACGCATCTCGTCCTGAACCGCTTTCATTACGTCCGGATTGGAGGTATCGGTTTCCACCAGCGCTGCGCGAATATCCCTCCGTAACAGATAATCGGCCAGCGCGAGTGCAACAAAGCTTTTGCCTACGCCGCCCTTGCTGCCGCCAACGAGATAGATGGGGTAAGTCGTCATGTCCATTGGAATCCTCTAAAGGTTCTCGGTATCGGGCCGGATCTCGAATGAAAACGCGTCACGCATCACCATGCTCCCCGGCCTGCTGACTGGCTTTCCCCCATCCTGCTTCTGATTCTCTCTGACAGCCTCCGCGCGCGGTACATTGTTCTTGCTTACCCTCTTCACACGGGGCGATGGCGCGGCATTTCGCCGTGCTGATTCCTTTACAACCTGTCGAGCTGGGTTGTCTTTCTTCGAGGGATATAACGCATACTTGACTGAGCCAACGCTAAAATCGACGCCCCTCTTCCTTGCATGCTCAACAATTTCCTCCAGCGTATATCCCTTCTTCCTCACCGCACCGATCACCGGACGCATCTCTTTCATCGCATCGGTAATCGAGACGCGCTGCTCGGCCTCTGGTTTGACGGGCAGCGATTCCAGAGAGCGGACAAGCTCATCCCATTGCGCTCGGGTATAGCTTTTCGCAACCGGCATGGCTCGCTCCGTCGTGCCTTCTTCATCCCATCTTGTTCACTCAGGAATACGCCGTCAACACCTGTTTTCGGCCGTATTTACGCTATCGGAACATCATGGACTCAGACGGATGGCGTCGGAATAAAAGAAATATTTTGGACGCGTCTGGCAGGAGCAACAGGCGCAGGCTGGCGTCCAGGAAACGCATGGAGAAACTTCAGGCAGACGCCACGACGGCGAGTTGCGGAACACCCCTACCATCGGAGAGAGGCGCTCTGACCATCAGGACGGGCCCGAAGAACTGCCCGCCGACAGCAACACGACAAGTTCGTAGACTATGTCCCCTGCCCGACGAACTCCCGATAGCCCTGATGGCATATCCTTGAGAATGACCGTGCAGATTTTGGGAGGATCAACAGCCGCCCGAAGTGGGATCGACCCAACAGATTCAGCGCACGCGATTGCCGATTCCAACTACTGCCCGCGCCGACATCTGGCATTCCGAAATCGGGCGTGAACCAGATTACTACGCAGGAATCAGTCCGCCAGTACGCAGACTCGACCAATCGACGTCCCGCATTCACGCGGCGCGGCACGCAGCCGCGCGAAGAGAGACCAGCGGACGTATCGGGAGTGCCCCGCGGACACCGCTGATTACCCCATGGAAATCTCCGAACGACCTCGCCGAAAGCCTTTATCTGACAGATAAAAAACGAGATTGAAACAAGGGATGGCAGGATAGGCTACCGCCGGTTTTGGGCGCCATCTGCGATACAAACGTGTTGCTTTCTTTGTCACGGTACGGCCCGCAAATCCGGCCGAGTCAAGCGACAAACCGGCACCGATTGCCAGCGTACGCGTGTCCATGTTCCGATCGCGATTCATGTGGTGGTCAACTTCGGCCGCGCAACCGAACATGCACGCATACGGGAAGATCATGAAAGCGATCTCCTCAAACTCGGCACCATCATATTCACCGTCGCGGTACGGCCGCTACAGCACATTCAGCAAGGGTGCTGTGATCACTACATCGACGTCGACGCACTACACATTGCGAGAAACTCCAGTCCCGGACAGTGTCTCCACCAGCATGCGGTAGATCGTTGTACTCGTCGCGCTCCGCATCAGCTTGCGAATGAACACTTCGCGGATCGTGGTTGACCGGCTCTTCCTTGAACACCGGGTGGTTGAGACCCGAAATTTTATGGATGTAGCAGCTAAGAATGGTCGTGCGACTACAGGCCCGACGGAGAGTGTCTCTGATTGCGTGCGCAAGGTTCGCTGCGATAAGCCCTGCCGGTTGCGAGTTCTTCCGCTAGAATCGCCGGGCGATCGCTCTCATCCCACTAATCGTCATCCAGTAATCCACGAATTTCCATAAATAGGGATGGTTTCATTTTCGCCGAGTTCGCCTATTATAAAAATTCGGAATTTTTGCTTCTCCTCTGTCTGAGTAACTGCAAAAGCCATGCAGTCAGATGGATCTCTGGGAGAACGTTTCATGGGACTTCTGAGATTTTTGATTATTCTTGGCGCGGCTTCCGGGGTTGCCAAGGGTATTCAACTCTTCAGCCATAACTGCCGACAGCGTTTTGGTTATAGTTTCTTTACTGTGCAAGGATTCTGGCTTGCAGCTATCGGCATCAATCTGCTCTGGTGGGGATACGTCGCGTGGGGCACTGCATTCGTGCATCACGAACCGACGTTTGTCGGCATCATCCTCATGGCAATTGGTCTTGCAGTCGTCGCCTGGATCGTCTTTACGAATATCCGAGACACGAATCTGCCGTATGGCGCGGCTGGGTCAGCCCTCCAGTTCGCGCTGTTCTTCCCGGTAGCACTGTACGGTTTGCCTATTCTCGCGATCACCCTGTTGTTTCTGCTCTTCGCAACATTCAAGGCCGCGCCGGTCAGGTTCATCGATCGGTGAATGATCCTGGCAGGAGACGGCCTCCCTCGGCTTGGATCAAAACAAGCAGTCGTGCCACCATCCGATCAAGGCTACAGTCAAGGCAGGCCGGAGGATCATCCGCCGCGTCCGGCAGTAGATGATCGGCAAGCCGTATGGCGCAAAAGACGCCGTGTATCCGCACCGTGTCCCGGATTCCAAATACTCAAAATCCAGGCTCGCGAATGCGTTTACAACAGATCCGCGACGCAATAGGTAGACCATCGTGGCCTGCGGGCATTAACGCTCTATGTCCGGCCTGAGGCCATCTGAGCGAGCTACGGTATCCGGCACCTGACGGTCCCGCCGATCTCGTGCGTCATCCCGCTTACGCGCTACCACTGGTCGATCCCGTTGCACAGGCATGGATCCAACGAAGTACGCCATTTCGACAGCCATCGCGCGATCCTCACGCGCTCGCGACCTCGCCATCGCGTAGGCGATCTCTCGCCAGGCGGCGAATACGCCGCCCTGCGCTACCCAGCCTGCGTCGCGCTGAGCGTCATTCGGCATTCGTTTCCAGTATCTCGGCGTTTCGCCCCGCGCCATCATATGGACGACGGCCGGCTTCGGATAGCGCTGAGTCACGCCGCGTGCACGCCGGGGCGTCGCATTCGCCTCGACACCGTGCTCACGCAGCTTCTCAGCGAAACCCTCACGCCACCGCTGAAGATCCTTATGGCGTGGATTTAGTCGACGGCCGTGCGGACCACGCACCTGTACGCACAGATGCACGTGCGGATGCGCTTCGTCATCGTGCGCCGCGAAGACATACGCTCGGCCGTCGCCGAATTCCAGCGCCGCGAAATCCCGCGCCGCATCGCGCACTGCCAGTCGGTCAGTTCCTGGCGGCATCGACAACAGGATATTGAATACCTCGCGGCGCGTGCTGGTCTCCGGGATGCCCCATCCGCCAAGCTGCCAGGTTATCGCGAGATCGCGCAACGCATCCTTGCCTGCAATACGGTCGCCGTCCTGATCTTCCAGTTCGATTCTTCCGTTACGAGAGATATAGCGCAGATGCCGACGCACGGCGCCCATGCCCTGCGCACTGGCCGCCTTATTCGTGATCTTGACCATGACCTCCGGGGTACGCCTAAGGGTGCGGGCGATTTGAGCGCGCATGCGGGCTGCTTCGTCACGAATGCCCGCACGCGGGAGTCGCGCCGCACGCGCATGACGCAGCGGCTCTTGGAACAGCCGGTCGCCCCAGTTCACGAGCATGGCGTCGATGTAGATTTTCGGGTAAGTCATATCATCGGCTCCATCGATCGAGATTCGTGCGAATGACGGCCGCCGTTGCACGCAAGTGATCGTCAATTTGCTTTCGCATATCTGCCCAATCGCACCCCAGGTCGTGACATGCGAGCTCAGCACCGCCAGCGCGCGCAAGCTGGCCAAGTAAGCGACTGATCCCGGCAAGCTGTTGAGTGGAGAGTGACAACGCGTGCAACTCATGATCGCCCAACTGAGGCTCCCTCGTTAATCGTGCGCGAATCAGCGACACAATCCAGCGATTCCCGCTCAGACCCAAAGCAGTCGCACACTGCTCGACCGCGCTCAGTTCCGCAGCGGTGAGGCGGATCTCGACGCGACTACGCGACTCCCCAACGACCGGCTGGGGCAAACCACAAATAATCGCGGTGGATTCCCGATCCGCTTCATCGCGCATAGCCGTTGCAATCAACTGGCGCACGCCTTCTCCGGCTGTCAGACCGCGACGGGCACACCAATCGTCCCAGCGCGACCTAGCCGCCCCGAGTTCAACGCACAGACGCTCGCGCCCGACCACGCCTCACCTCAACGAGATGGAGATGGTGGTGACGGCTCAACTGGTGTCCTGTCAATCTCGCGGAGCGAGGCACGTTCGGAAGCTGGGCGCTTGCGGCGATCCCGGCTCGATGGCGCAGTCGGGTCGAATATCTTCGGTATCGGAACTGGAATGCCGTTGATCTGAAACGCTGTCAGCATGCGCTGAGCACGCAGTTGCACCCGGGCAATCGATCGCTCGCTGAAACCCTGTTCTCGCATGGCCACTGCCAGCACTGCCAGATGCAATGCGCACTCACGTTCCGCATTTCCCGCGTTGCGGCGGCGACGCGTCTCCTCCTGTGCTGTAGCAGATTCAACGTGAAAATCGGGCGATTCCGCTTCGCCGCGCGACGGATTGTCGGGCTTGTCCGGGATAGAATCGACACGATCTCGCTGGACAATTTCGATCTGCCAGGTATTGCGATAAACGCTTTTCTCGTCTTCGCCGATCACGCGCCCTTCGTCATCTAGAATTGGTGCTCGCACGGTGACGAAGCGCTTGCCGAGATTTTCGAGCATCACCTGCTGGCCGACCTGAGCTTTCGCTTCGAGCATCGCACGCTCAAGATCGACGCCCCACACTACCTGATCTGTTCCGGTGTCGTCGCGAAACAAGACATAGTACGAGTCGCTGCGGGCGGGATTGTGCTGGTATGGCGCGCGGCCATGCTCGCGCAATTCCCCGGCGTACCGCGAACCATCGGCCTCGTCGTTGGTGGCGTTCCGGTTCGTGTCCGAAATAGGCGGTTCCGATGCGAGCTCATGCACCGCCGCGAAAGTTGGAATTCCGTTGCTGGCCGTCCCAGCACCGATCAGAGGCATGGCGGAGGCCATGGGTCGATCGTCTCCGTGCCCCTGCGTGCCCGCAGTAGCCGTTGCACCCACGTCCGCCGCGACCTCTATTCGATTTTCCAGCCTTGCCTGGCGAGCTTCCGCGAGGCGAGCCAAGTCCGCAGCTTTTGGCTCGTAGCCACTCACCTCAATGCCGAGCAGCGTGCCCTGCAGCCACGCCTCGCTCCGAAAAGCTTCGTGGCCCGACACGCGAATGCGCCGCCACGATTTCGCGTGCGCCATGTCGATCATCGACTCAACCACGTCCGGCCGGTTGTGCTCGGTGACGAGATATAGGCCCAGATCCTCGAACGCAAGCTGATACGGCGCATCCTTCAGGAAATACTGATTGCCCGCGCGCAGGTAGCGCTTGCGCACGCGTTCGGGCAGTTGATCGGGTGGCGCACGCCCCCGATCCATCTCAGCCGCCGTGCCGGTCGACGATCGGGTATCGGACTGCCGCGACGTTGCGGCATCGTCACGGATTGCCTGATCCCGCAATTTCGCCCGAGCAGCATCAAACTCGCGCCGGCGTCGGGCGGTTACCGCGTCCATCGCGGCCAATTCGAGCCCGTCCCGTCGTTCGTCCGACGGCTCCGGGCCACCACTGTTGTCCGGCACATCCTGTTCAATAACGTTGATGACTGGATCGGCCTCGTGAGCGGAAGTTGTCTGAGCCATGTCGCCACCTCGCATCCTAAAGATCGGCTTTGCACGTGGGCACTACGGATTCCGTCCTCATCGATCAGGCGCAGAGCCTGCTTCACGGGACGCATCCTGCTCCCTGGATTTCTCCAGTGCGGCCGCCCGTGCTTCGCGGATGCGCGTCCAGGATCTCGCCTGCAACTGGTCGAGCATCACCTCCAGATTGGGGCTGTAATTCAGCTCGCGGGCGGACTTCTTCAGTGAGCCAACCGCGCGCTCAAGAAGCTCGCGCCCTCGGTCCCACGGATAGACCTTCGCTTTGCCGCCGTCGTAACCCACTTGCAGTTCAGAACCGTTCAACCGTGCGTTTTCGTCCATCCATTTCAGACGCTCGGAAACAAACGTCATCTGGTCCTTGCGGTGAAAAACGACGCTGCGCGTCGCGACTTCCTGGATCAGATAATGTTCCGTGTTGAACACCTCGCCGCGATACGGCCCGCCGTTCTCGCGCGGCGTCGCCATCCTGAGCGGCGAACCAAACCGGTGCTCAGCCAACGCTCTGACGTCATTGGGAACGTCGCCTACGCCAAACAGCGGCTCGCCAACCGGCGGGCGCGTCGACGCAAACCGCGGGAGATCGGCGACTTGGCGGGCCGAACCCGACGATGCGGAAGCAGGAGAATCCGATGATGGTGGTTCGGAAGTGGATGCCGCATCCGCCGGCCCATTCAGCACCGGCCCGCTCGGCGCCGGCTGCTTCGGCGCACTGCGCTTCGAGGACCGGCGACGTGGGGTGCCTTCGTCATCGGCCAACAGATTTTCCTTCACGTTGCTCATCACTGCGTCCTCCTCACTCTCATCCACCTCAACCTCGGCCATGTCGGATGCGGTGGAGGCATCCAGCCGGCCATTCGTCTTTACGAGAGAGCGAGCCACGGCGCGCAGGTGCTCGCCGACCGCGTCAAAACCCGACAGCACCGCCATATCGCTGAAATCGTTCGGCACCTTGTCGTCGATGCGAGCCTCTGCTGCAAACCGTGGCCAGGCCAGATGCGCCTTTGCGTCTTCCGCTGCGCGCCGAGCCTGTATTTCGCCGCTGCCCGGCTCGCCCAGTACGATCAGACCTGTATCTGGATACCGTTCGCGCAGGCTCTGCGCCACCATTCCCAGATTCCCGCTCGATAGCGCCGCCACCGCAAACCACCCTGTTGCCTGTGAAGCGGACAAAGCCGTCGCCATACCTTCAGCAATCAGGATCAGCGAAGATTCGTCGGCCGGAACCAACGACGGCTCCGTCATCCAGTAGCCGCCCTTCTTCGCACCGCCGGCCAGTGACGACTTCTGCCCATGTTCGTCGATCAGCTCCAGTGTCGAGATCGGTCCGTTCCAGACAGGCACGATCAGCACGCGCCCCGTCAGCGGCTCCTCCTCGCTAGCCGGCGTATAGCCGAGCAGCGCGCGCAACTCGAGTGCGTCCAGTTCGCGCAGCGTATCCATCGGCTCGAGCCGCTTGCGCACGAGATACGGGTGCTCTGGCCCAACCGGCCTCGCCCACTGCCAGATCGATGTAGCTTCGCGGGCGACAGCCGCATGGCGTGCGTGTCGCTGGGCCTCCTCACGCGCTCGCTGAGCCAGCACCTCGGGAGACGGTGCCAGTACCGCCGTCACGCGGTCTGGATAATTCGTTCGCTTCAGGTCAAAGCCGTGCTGACGCGCATGCCAGAACAGTGTGGCAAGCGTCTTGCCACCCGCCGCGCTGGCCGAACGCCATGTTGTCCGGGCCGCACGCTCGCTATAGTTAGCCGCCGTGCGACTCCACGCGTCCCAGATTTCAAAACCCTCGTCGCCAAATCCCTGCTTGAGCGCGAAGGCCATGTCGACCCAGGTCTCGTATTCGTCAGCCGGTATCACAGCAAGCGCGGCACGCGCGCGGTCCACATCGTTCACATAGAGTGTCGTCATTGCAGCGCTCCCATGCTCCCCGAGCCGGTCTCGGTTGCACACCGCGCCCGCTCGACAAAATCGAGTTCCGCGACGTCAAGATCGTTCACGCTCAGATGGCGTCTCGCCTGCGCCACTTGGCGCGCCGGCACACCAAGCAGCATGAAGTGGTGCTCGACATAGGCCACCGCCTCTTCCTCGCTGATGTCGGCAAGGTTTGGCGGTAAATCGCGCGGATCCCACGCCTGCAAAACTTCCAGGTATTCGGGCGGCAGATGGATGAGCCCTGCCCCGTCCGCATCGATCTGGTCGGGTTGCAGATCGCGCAGCCGCCGCTCAACCACTGCACTGAAGTGGGCAAGGTCCAGGGCCGGCACGGACGGCGCGGTCATAATGCGCGACGCGAACTCAGGATCACGCCAGTAGCAGATCTTGTCTGCCAGGATCGGCTTGGTGTTTTCGAGCACGATGATTTCCTTGTCGCGCCCCAACTCTTTCAGCTCCTGTGGCAGCAGCAGCGGCCGGCGCTGTTCGGATACGCTCTCGCTCGATCCACCTCGACCGCCAAAGAAGGTGCTCGGACGATTCACGCTGCGCGACTGGTCGGTGAACGTACCAAGCATTTCCGAGTAGTCGTTCGCATCCTTCTGCTCCCGCGGCGCATAGAGGATCTGCATCGCATGGTTCGTAATGAAGGTGCGCGCGTCAGCCCGCCCATAAACAGATTCAAGTTGCGCGATCGACTGGACGATCGACAGCAGGCGGAGGTTGTAACCGGCCATATAGGCAACCCCACGCGCGATGATGTGGATCTTCCCGATCGACGTCATTTCGTCGAGCAGCACAAGGCACTGGAATTTCAGCGTGGGATCGGCTTCGGGCAGTTGCTTCGTGTTCAGATTGACGAGCTGCGAGAACACGAGATTGACAAGGAGTGCCGCTTCCGACAGATGGTCGGGCGTGACGCCGATATACACGGACATGCGGCGTCGGCGTACCTCACGCAGATCGAAATCGCTTGCGCTCGTCGCCGCGTCCACGATCGGATTGGCCCAGATCGTAAGCGGCGCGTTGAACGTCGCCAACACGCTCGCCAGTACCTTGTCGTCGTTGGAGAGGAAACGGTTCAACGCATCAACGCATTGCCCCGAGAGCAAAGCACGATGCTGGACAAGAGCCCGCTGCAGGTAGGGTTTGATCGGCATACCGTTACCCGACGACTGCCGCAGCACCTCGCCCATCGTGACCGGAAAGTCCGGAACAGACGCCCCATTGCCTGCGCGGCGCGCGTCACGCCACTCGCACAACAGGAGCACGATCCCGAGGAACAGGTTTCGTGCCTGATCCTTCCAAAAATCGTCGTGGCCGCCCGGCGGATACAACGCGTAACCGATCGCAAGGATGTCGCCCACTCGGAACAAACCGTCCGAGATCGCCGACAGTGGGTTGTAACGGTGCGTACGGCCGTCCTCTGCAAATGGATTGAACAGGAATACGTCCTGCCCATGCGCTCGGCGGAAACCCGCCGTGGCAACATAGTTTTCCTGCTTGATGTCGAGCACCACCACTGAATCCGGGAAACTGAGCAGGTTCGGAATCACGATGCCGACGCCCTTGCCTGAGCGGGCAGGGGCCGCAAGCAGTACGAACTGCTGCCCGGTGAGGCGAAGGTAGCGCCCGCGCCACACTCCCACGACAATCGCGGGCGGACTATTAAGGCATGCATGCGTGTTCATAGCAGCCCCGCATGGCGAATTTCCGCCTCGTTCGCAAAACGCGCGCTGCCATAGAGACGACGTCGGTTCGAGCTCTCCCATAGCAGACGCAAGCCAAAGACTGGACCACCAAAGGCCCCGAGCACGCCGAGCAGCGCGGCACCGGCCAACCTGCGCCCGACGCTCGGCATCATCCCGTGTCGCCAAGCTAGCGTCGCATCAAACCAGCCCCACAGTCCGGCGTGCAGTGAATTGATCCGCAAGCTGGCATACAGAAGGAAAGATGCAAGCCACAGCGACGCGGCTAGTCCGCCCATCAGGCACGCAAGTACGGTCAGCGTTATTGCGGCCGTTCGAGCATGCTGATACAAAGCGGAAGGTGGATGACTCATGGCCGCTCTCTCTACATGAACGCGGTGTGCGCCTTGCGCACCGGATCAAACCAGACTTCCGTCATGCCCCAGTGCCTGCCGGTCTGCTCGCCCAATGCATTGAAGACCGGGCGCGCCTCCATGTGTGCAACAACGTCGACGGTAAGGAACAGCAGGCGCTTGAGCGCCGCATCGTCCCAGGCGGCAGCCTCCCGATGTTCCTTCGCCATCAACGCGAAGCGTTCGATGGCGACAGTCGCACTGGGCGCGTGGTAGCTGGTGATAGAGCCCGCGTGTCCCGTCGTCAGGAGCTTCAGGAAGTCATAGGCTTCGGCGCCGCGCAGTTCGGCCAGCAGTACGCGATCCGGCCGCATGCGCATCGCGCTCGATATCAAATCAGCGGGCGTCACGCGCGCCTGGCCGTGCCCGCCCTTGCTGTACAACAGATGCACGCAGTTCTCGATGTGTCGGATGAACAACTCGCGGACATCTTCGATCGTCACGATTCGCTCGGTCGCCGGGATCGAACGACAAAGAGTCTTCATGAAACTGGTTTTGCCGGAGCCCGTGTTGCCAACGACGGCGATGTTGAGCCGGCCAGTTACCGCGCCGACAAAAAATGCACCCCAGTGCCGTGCATCCAGATACTGAACAAGCCTTCGATCATCGGCGGGCAGTCCGGGCAGAGCTGTGTCGAGCCCATCCGGACGATGCCAGACCGTATCGTCGAACAGGCCCTCGTCTCGATAAGCGTCGAGCGTCTTCTCACGTGCCGAGGGACGGCGGATCGTGATCGACACGGTTCGCGATGGTACGACCGGTGGTACTACGATCTGGATGCGTGCATCCCCCGGTAACAACGCCGACAGGACGGGATGCTGAGCCGATATTTCCTGGTTGGTCAGCGTGGCCACCGCCACGGCAAACGACATCAGCCGGTCGAAATCGAGATCCTCGCAATCGTGACCGTGCCAGCCGAGCGCATTCTCGGTCAGGACGCGCTGCGGCCGGTTGATCACAAGCTCCGTCACCTCGGGATCATCGAGCAGTGGTACGAACGGTCGCATCAGTTCGCGCACTGACGCGTCATCAGGCAGCCGGTGTTGCATCCGATCGAGAGATGCGTCTGGCAAGTGCGTGGTCGGCATCATTGGGTGTCCTCCGGTAGCAGCGCGTATACCGATGCAAAGTCCAGATCGCGCGCAATCACGATCGTGAACTCCGCGCCCTGGCTCTGGGTCAGCGTCGGCGGAATATTGACCGTGCTGTCGAGGACGCGCGTGGCCGTATCGTTGCCCTGCTGCTGCGTGTTCTGGAACACGACCGATCCGTTGGTGTTGCCGCCACGCGTCGCCAGATAGCCGATCGCATCCTGGGTTATTCCGAGCAGCATCGCCGCGCCGATGCGCTGATGCCAGTGGTTGTCGACGTATCCGTCAATGCCCATGCGACCAAGCGCGTCGGCGGCGGGCGAATCGATCTCGACCGTGACGCCGTGGGGTGTCTTGATGCGGGCTGACAACACGAACACCCGCTTCTGGCCCGGTGACAGGTTCGAACGATACTCACTGTTGATCTGCGAACCACGCTCGATCAACACCACACGGCCATCGTCGGAATAGACGTTCTTTGTCACCGTGCATGTCGAGATGCCGGCCTGGGTCGAATCGAAAGCCGTGTCGCCTACGCAGTCGACCTTGGCGCCCTGGGCGAGCACCAGGCTCCTGTTGCCCAGCGTCCCGGCCTGTACGCGCGGCGCGATGGTCGACGTCAACGCCTGTGCGAGTGCGCCCCCCGACTGTCCCGGCCCGTGCGCTAACGGTCCCGCGCTGCTATTCGCTGCCGCTACAGAAGACGCGTCGTTCGCCATCCCACCCGGCTCCAGCACACCTTGGCTCATCGCGAGCAGAGGCGCATCGTAGTAGCTGCGAGATGCACCTGTGTGCACGGTGCGAGCCGGCGCAGTTGGTATTGCCGTACCGGACGCTGGCGTCGGATGTACCCCAACCGCACTCGCGAACGCCGGAGCCGAGGCCGCGCTATTTACCGACGACGCGGGTAGATCCCGGAACACGCGCCCCTGCGAAGGCGTATCGGCCACTGAATCGCGCTGCGCCTTCACCTGCGCATCATGCCGTGCGAGGAAACCGTGCACAGTCCAGACTGCGCCGGCGCATACCATCAGCACGAGCACGACCGGTGTCAGCCACCAGGCGCGTGGGCGGGCACCGCGGAATTGCCCGAGTGCGGGCATTCCGCGATCCGCAGCGATGCTCGATGCCTCCTCGTGGTGGCCACCGCCCGGCTGAGTGCCAGCATCTTCGGGCTCGATAACGTTGCGCGGGATATCCTCATTCATCGCCGCGGCTCCGCAGAACACGCCTCACCCCACGAACCGTCGTGCCGTCATGTGGCGGCACACCGTCCATGTCGTAAGCGTCATTCCAGATCCCAACGACCTCGGCCCCGAGCCGGAGCACAAACCGTTTCGCCACCTCGTGCACGACGATTGTGTCGCCTTCGACGTGCTTGTCGACCACGCTTTCCGTGCCGTCGTCAGCCACCCGGAAAACCGCCGGCATGCGCCGGTTGTTCGGGATGCGCAGATAAGTAAAGCGCCCGTCGTCCCATGCCGCAGTCGGCGCGATGTCGTCGGAGTTCGGCAGCGTCTGCATCGAATAACGCGAGTTACGCACGGCCGACGGCTGGGCCATGAGTTTTGCGACTATCTCTGCGTTCGAAATTCCATGTGCCTGTTTCGCCAGTTCGTCCGGATAGACGAAGGTCACGCGGTACATCACGCGGTTGTTGCCAAATTTCGACTTGAGCGGCAGGACCACTAGATCGAAACTATAGCTGCGCCGGTCAGTGCGAATTTCGAGATTCGAATTGTGCGCAGCGAGTTGCGGCTTCAGGTACACGTCGTGATCACCCTTGTTTGCGACTACCTGCCAGCCATCCCGATCTCCCGGCGCGACGATCAGAAGATGCTCGTCTGTACCGAGCGCGATATGCGTGGCAAAGCCTCGCTGTGCCTCGATGCGGACCACTTGATCCACCTGATAGACCACCTGGCGGACCCGCGAGTCGTCGCTCCATCCGGGTATTTCGACCGCGTGTGCAAGACCCATGATCGCCATGCCAGCCAGCGCTGCATAAATCGAAAGTGCATTCATGGCGCGCCTCCAGCGACGACAGCGGAGGCAGACGGCGTATATTCCGCGTCCCGGCTATAGGCGGTCACCTTGAAGCCGAACGGGTTCGCGATCGCCACGCTCTCACGAGTGAACACGGGAGGCCGGTAGGTATAGGCGAGCGTGATAACGAAACGCTGCGTCGGCTCGGCAAGTGCCTCGCCGTTTTTGAACGACGTGCGCTCGACATGCACCACTGCATGGCCCGGTTCGTCCGGCGGCAGTGTGATCGAGAGAATGCGGATGCGTCGTTCAAGACCGGGCCCCAACTTCCGGTCCAGCGCATCGGGACCGCTGAAGATGCCCCGATAGTCTCGGGCAACAACGTCATCGCTCATCGCAAGCACGCTGTCGTAATCCATCTGCAACAGGCCCCAGTTGTAGCGCTCGCGTGCGCGCACATAGGTCTCGACCCAGTGCTTGTCCTGAATCTCTTTCGTATGCACATGGCGAGCGTCGAGCACATCGATCACCTGAGATTGGCCTGTCAGCTGATCGACCTCGATGGGCAGCGGCACCACCCGATAGAACGGCACCATGACCGCGAGCGCCGTCGCGCTAAGCACGGCAACGCCGATCGCCGCATAAGCGACATGCCAGGCACGCCGTTCGGAGCGCTCCTGAAGGTAGGTCAGTGATGCCTCGATGTCGAGCACGCGACCATAATCGTGCAGCGGGCTCATGACGGCTCCCCGGCGTCGGGAGACACGGACCGGTCCGGAGCAACGGGCACCGTAGCCGGTACATCAGGCACCGGATAAACGCGATTGATCGGCACGCGATGCAGACCGTCCGGTAATGCTGGCTTCGGCGGCCCACTGCTGCATCCGGCCAGGCTCCAGGCAAGGCAACCGGCCAGCGTCAAGGAGCTCAGCGTGGACATGGCGGTCTCCTCAGTTTCCGAATGAGGCCGGTACCATCTGGTCTTGCAGCCGGTTGGTCTTGCCTGCCCGGCTGAGCACCAATTCGCTTTGCTGCTCAGCCACGAGCTTGTCCTCGGTCTCGGCCAGCATCCGGAAAAGCTGCAGCTTGGTCATCTCGTTGCCGACCACAGTCGATTCGGTCTGGATACGCGCCTGCAGCTCCGCGATACCTTTCGGGTCCTGCGTCGCATCGATCTGTTTAGCCAGGCTCTGGATCTGGTTCAGCTCCTGCAACTCGGTCTGGTACGCCTGCAGGCCGAATGCCTTGTCCTGATAGGGCTTGTTGAGCGCGCGCTGGCACACCTGCTGGTCGATTCCGGTCTGGTCTTCGCAGTTGTAGATCGTGTTCGCCGAGCGCAATGCCTGTGCGCTGCCGGTCAGGCCCACGTAGCCGCCGTCCTGAATCGCCGTATAGACGCTCTGCCAGTTGGGCGGTAACGAATTGGCGACGACTGGATTGCTCAGGAGCGTACCGAAGCCGCGCGCGCCGACCGTCGACTGATAGATCTGCATTTCCTGCTGCACTTGCTGCTTGAGCTGACCCACTGTCGCAATGGCTTGTACAACGTTCTGTGCGTCGAAAACCGGAATACCCTGGGCCCGAGCGCCAGCGCACCATGCCATACATACGATTGCGGAAATCATCCAGCTGTTTCGTCCGTTCATGGTCATCACCTCCTCTTCAACCACCCTGCCGGCCCAGATTTGCGCGCGCGACACGCTGATATGCCGGTGTCGAACCACTCGCCGAATTTCCACCGGGCCCGCCATCTGAACCCGTCCGATCGCGAATCGCGCCGCCGGAGCGTGGCCCTCCATCACTACGGTTGAATGCCCGTCCAATCGCTGTTGCGAGGCTTCGCGATGCCATGCCCGCCATGAAAGCGCCGAAGCCGGTCAACGTTGCGCCACCCGACAGGCCCGCCGCCACGGCCGGCAACTGCCAACCGACCATCGCGAGAAACACACCGGTCGCAAACAGACCAATCGCGGCAGCAGCAGCCGCGGCATCGTCAAGGGAAGCGGAGATGGCTTGCACAAGCGCCGATGCATCCGCGCCAGGCGAGCTGCCCGTTGCATGGAACGGGGCGAGGTCTGCGGAAAACGCCGTCAGCGCCATGCCAAGGAACGCGGCAACGAGAGCCTGCAACAATGCGTAATTGGCGACCTTTGCGGTCCATGCCTCGAAAAAACGTGCAGTCGGCGCGAACGCCGCGCACGCAATGAAGATCGGGCCGAGTCCGAGCACGAGATCGAGCAGCATTCTCGCCATCACGACCTCGAAGGCCAGGACGATCAGAAAGATCGAGCCGCCGAGCGCGGCAACCAGTCCGCACACGAAATCGCCAATTGCAGCGGCCAGGCCGCTCGGGCTGATTCCTTCATGCGTTGCCTTGTTGAAGTAGGCGTCCATCACGAGATCGATCTGCTGGTCGTAGCAGTCGAGCGTCTGATAGATGCTGGTTGCCGAACCTTGGGCCGTCACGCTGCTGCCGTTGACCGAACCGCATCCGGGATTGCCACCACCCGTCGTGTTCGCCGCGTTCTGGATCGTCTGGGCCAGCCCCGACGTCGCGCCATCAATGGCGTTCACGACCTGCTGCTGGTAGATGCCGGTACTCAGTGCGAAACCGAGCGTGATCGCCATCTTCAGTCCGCGCCAGGCAAAGGCCGGCACCGCCTCGTGCGCTTCACCGCGCACTACCGCGAGGCCATAGGCCATCACCCAGATCGTGACGGCCGTCATGACGACGGGCACGAGCGCGCCGGATAGCGCCGACGACACGTTCGTGACGTAGGTAGACATGCCGTTTTCGAGGGTGCCGCCCACTGCGTTAAAGAGGCCGCTCATCGCCCACCTCCCTGCCCCGGCAACGGCGACGGACGCGCGCCAACCTGGGCCGCCCGTCGCGTCGCCAACCGCTCATGGAAGACTGGCAACCAGTCCCGCGGCGCATCACCGACCTGCGCGCGGATCGTGTCGAGCAGTTCCACGTTGTCGGTCGTGCCTGAGAGCACGTCGAGCACATCACCGAGACCGGCAAGATCGAGCCGGCCGATGGCCGACCGATGGCCCTGCTTGACGAGGAACAGGCGGCTGTTCTCGCCGAGATTGCGAACGATGTTGAATTCCGCCTCGGTCAGCTTGAAGCCGCGCACATAGTCGTCGTAGTCGGCCCGCGGATTCGGCAGGAAGAAGAACGTCGCACTCTGCTCGATTAGCGCACTTGCGATGTCACTGCGGAGAACATCGGCTGGGGACTGGGTATCAAAAATACCGAGCCCGTTCTGCTTGCGGATCGTCTTCTGCTTGTTCTTCGCAAAGTCCGTAAAGACCGGATCACTGAGGCGCTTCCAGAATTCGGTCATCACGTAGATGAAGCGTCGGCCGTCGATCAGATTTTCGGTCCGATGCAGCAGGTACATCGTGACCGGCGTCGATATCTCCGTGTCGTCGAGGAGTTCGGTGTCGTCGAAACCAAACAGGCTCGCGCGCGCGAGATCGATGCTGTCGGTCGGATTGTCGAGCACCCATCCCAGGCGTCCGCCAGCGCACCATTTGGCGAGCCGCGCATGCAGGCTGTTTTCGCCCACGTTAGGCAGGAGCTGCCGCACCATCGACAAGCGGCGAAGAGGCTTATCCATGCGTGCCACCTCACGCACGGCGCGCGAGATGTCAATCTCATCCCGTGCGGACAGCGGCTCCCCGATGTCGACGAGCTTGCGTACGAGCCGCTCCCAGAAGTCAACCACGGAATCACCCGGCGCCATCTGGAAGGGATTCAGTCCGGTCGGCTCGCCGCGGCGGAACACCGTATAGGTACCGCCCATCGCCCGAATTGCGATCTCCGTGCCGCGGTCCTTGTCGAACAGCACGGCCGTGATCTCGTACCTGGTCGCCATCGCCAGCAGGAACAATTCGAGTACCGTCTTGCCTGCACCGGCCCGGCCGATGATCTGGGTGTTTGCGAGCGCCTTCTCGTCGAGCGAGTCCTGCTTGTCAGGCGTCGCGTGGAAATTCAGATATAGCGGCTGGCCACTGGGTGTCTTGACGATCGTGATCGCCTCGCCCCACGGATTGCCATCACGCTTGCCTGTCGCGAAGTTATGCAAACAGGAAAGCCCACAGAAATTGCGCGATGTGAGCTTCGCCTCACGCGGCCGATAGCGCCAATTTGCCGGTAGCTGTGCAAACCAGGCCGCGTCGGCCACGAGATCAATCAACGCCGTCTGGAAGCCGGCATCGGCCAGTTGCGTGCGGGCCTTCGCGACGCTTCTGGACACCTCGTCCAGCGTGTCTCCAAGTACCGCCAGCGAATAGTGGTACTCGCCGAGGACGAAATCGCCGTTGATCAAATCATCAAGCGCCCGGTCGATCGCCTCGACCTGGGACACGGCGACATCCTCACCGGCGATGAGCTGATTGCGCTGCCGCTCGAGCGCCTCCTTCGCCGTTGGTTTGTCCAAGATCGTGAAACTCTGCGTCTCGATATACTCGAAGTCGCCGTACAGCAGACCATTGAACAGACCCGGCTCGGTATCTTCCGGATAATCCTTCAGATCGAGCATCGCAGCGATGCGGGTCGCCGCCGGCATGCGGATCTCGACCTTCTCAGCGCTGACAAAGAGCCGCGAAGTCGGCAGAGCTTCGCGAATCGGGCCGGCTGGCACAGGCTCGCGCTCCCAGACGCCGTTTACGAGGTAGCCGAGCAGTTCCAGCGCTGACGAATAGCGACGCGGGCGCAGCGTGAAAGGACTTTGTCGCGTATAGACACCGAGTGCAATCGGATCATAGTGCTTTAGACTCGATTCGACTTGAGCCGCCAGTTCGCCCATCACCTTCAGCGCGTTGAGCTGGTCGCGCCGGATATCGTCGCGCGTGCGGCGCGCCGCACGGCTGAAGACACGACCGAGTTGTGTACGGTTCGGCCGGTAGACCACCGTCAGGTACAGCTCGTTGGCCATCATCCGGTAGCCCGCAAAGCTCGCGTAGTACCGCGTCGCCAGCTCCTCGCAGAAGCGGTTGCGGTACTGCGTTGAAAAATGATCCGACATACGCCGACGCAGACGATGCGACCACAGCGCCACATGGCCGCCAGCGAGTCCACGCACGAACTGATTGAACCCGTCGTGCCGCGCAAGGATGTCGGCAGGATCCGCCGCCTCAAACGCGATGCCGGCAATCCTCCAGATCTGCAGGTAGTCGCCTTCCCTCGTCTTGATCACGTTGTCGGTTACGTGCGTCGAGTACGGGATATAGTCGGCGAGCGGCACTTCCCGATTCGCGATGGGAACGAGTTGCGGTTTGGCCGGCATGTCACGTCCTCCTCTTCAGGCGGACTGGCACATAGGCATGTACGCCCCAGAAGCGACGATTGCCCTGGCGCAGCGCCATGCGAACGCGTAGCGCATACTGCGCGAGGCGCTGGTCGTCATGGCGCGTGATCACGCGCATCGCGACGAACGCCGGGATCATGAGGAACAAGATTGCAACGCCGAATGGCGGGCTCGCGAGCAGCGCCCAGATGGCCGGGATCAGCATGCCGCCACCGATCACCAGGAACGGCACGAGCGGCACACCCCAGAGCATCGCGGGGCGCGTGCAGCCTTTGAAGACGGGATCCTTGAGCGAGTGCATGGTTCGGCGCTCCTGGATCAACCTGCCGGAATCAGCATGCCGGCGATGACGGTCGCGCAACCGACGAAGAGGCCGCCGATGAACACGTTCGCGATGTCTCCGAATCGGGCATGCTGGAACATCATCCGGAAGCCGGCCCAGATGATGGAGATCGAGCAGATCACACCACCCACGCCCAACAGCGTCGCCTGGATCGTGTTCAGTAGCATATTGACCTGCGAGAGTTGTGCCCAAGCCGGAGAAATCAGCAGCAGCCCCGCAATTGTCATAGCGAACCGTCGCGCCACGCGACCATCCGACTGAGTTGCAATTGGGGGCTTCTGACGATTTAACCATTTAATTCGCATACCTAAATGCATGGCAAATTCCTTTCCGCTCAAAATTTCAGTCATCTCATCCGGTCGCCGGGCTAGAACACCACGGCGCTATGGTCTGGGTCACCGCTCGGCGCAGTCGGCGAGGTATGGATCGGCTCGGATCCCAACCCCCGGTGCGATCGAGATCGCTCTGGTCGGACCGGAATGCCCGAGTCGATCGGGACAACGGGAATCGGCGCAATGGCCGGCACAACAACGGGTGCCGGTGGCACCGTCGGAGCGCGGGCGTTGTCGACCACCCGTTGTACGTACCCCGTGCGATAGCCCGTCGAGAAGTTGCCGCTCGCGTAACAGGAAAAGCTTGCGCGCAGCGTCGACTGTGCATCGGGTTGGGCATTCGCTCTCGTGCGCCGTGCCAGCTCGAAACAGCCCTGCAGAATCGCGGCCCCCGCTGCCAGATTGCGGCACGGGTCGAAGGCGCTGCGTTCGTTCAATCCGTGTGCGGGCCAGTTTGCGCGGTTCACCTGTGCCAGCCCCACGCTGAAATTCCAGCCGCCGGCGGTAAGCGCCCGCGCAGTCGCGACGGCCTCGCCCTCACTCGCCGGCTGACGCAACAACCGGCCGTGGACGACCCCAATTGCGAATGGATTGAAGCCAGACTCGGTTCGCACGATGGCTTCCATCGTCGACAGCGAGACCTGGGGTGCACATTGCTGCGCGAGTGTGATGAAATCGAACGGTACCATTACCAGCCCCCACCGTTGGCACCGTCCGGCTGTTCGCTCTGCTGCTGGAACAGTGCTGCCGATCGAGCCGGGTCGTACGGCACCTGCGCGCTCCCCACGCCGTAGAATTCGGTGATCGTGGGATCCTGGCCGCTCACGTCCCACCAGACGCGGGTATAGAGCTGGTTGTCGATATCGACGTTGATTGCCCCAGCCGCGCGGCACAGCAGTTCGCTCTGCTTCGGACCGCCCCAATACAGCAGATCCTCCCGACAGTAGCCGCCGCTCGCGAACGTGTTGCGCGCAAACGCCCCCTGCGACCCCCGCGCGCCGAAATCGCAAGTCGGGAAGGGATCCCCATGACGCAACGCAGCCCACAGCCTCTCGATGGGCGACACGCACGAGCTGTATTGTTCTGGGCCACCCGGATTGGACAAGCACAGCAACACCTGACAGCCCCAGTCGTCTGCATGTGCCAGCCCGGGAGTGAGGATCGACGTACTGGTAAATAGTACTAACGCAATTACCCACCGGCGCAGAGCTACGCGCCTAGCGCTGCCCCGCCGCACATTCTCACCCGACTGAAACCGTTCCATGATTCGCTTCCTTCGGTTCATGCGGTACCAACGCACACGGACGGAAGCGAAAAATGGAACCCGCGGCGCCGGGGAGGCTGCTCCGCGGGCTCAAGGGGGATCTACAATTGGTGGACACAACGTAAAGCAGCAGATGCACGCCATGCGATCACCATACGTACCCGTCGATACGTCGGGGCCGCTCACGCGTACTCGGTCGCGCCCGTCGCTCGTGGGCACGTTGACCGGACCAGGTTGTCGAACTACGAATGGGCGGTGACAGCGCCAGCTTAGTCAAGTGAGCACCCACCATCAGCCCTGCTTTCCGGCACAACGCCGGACCGCTCTGCTTCACCGCTTCTCCGCTAGCAGGCTCACCAGTGCCTGTTTGGCGGCCGCCAACTCAATCTCATACCGGCACCACGGATGTCGTGGAATGCCGAGTCGGCGGCAAATCACCTCGCGACCGGCTCGCCAGAGATATGCCATTCGGAGCAGGTCACGCTGACGCACCGTGAGCCGTCGCCACGCATGTTCGATTCGAGCCGCATCTGTCGGATCGTAGCGGCCTCGGTTTGCACTCGCCCAGTTGTCGAGACGGGCGTCGATCGTGCGGATAGCCATACGTTCAGGCATCACGATGCCTCATTCGTCTGGCAAGGGACGCGATATCCAGCGGGATCCTCAAGAAAATCCTCGATATCCGATGCGCGCCAGCCGACCGCCCGTTCGCCCAGACGAATCGGGCGCGGAAATGTTCCCTCGTGCATCCGCTGGTAGATGGTAGAACGTTTGAGCCCAACTTCCTGTTCGACCTGGCTGCGCCGCAATATCGCGCCTGCCGCGCGTAGTTGAACCGACATCGCCCACCTCCTTTTGTGCCGCCTGAATGATTGCTGCATAGGTCCCATTCAAGCAGCGGGAGCGTCTGACGGGCAATTCCGTCTTATCGTCGGAATGTCCCGTCGGGGGATGTGATCGCTAGCGCCGATCTCTCACTTCAATTGAACAAATCCGACGGCAATGCAGCACGGAACGGCAACGCACTGTGCGATGCTTCACCATTGACCGGTCCTTTGCTACCAGCTCTCCAGATCCGGAACCAACAGCGCTTTCCAAACGGGGCAATTTTTAGATCTCCATGCAATCATTTTGGAGCCGTGCTTGCCTTGTAGCTGGAACAAGTGGCGGTAGCGGATCGCGAACGCTGGTCGAGATATCAATTCGATGGCATGCGTTGGTGATGCCGTCCATCTGTCTCATTGACCGAGTCCGGCCTCATAGCAGCTGCGATCGTCTGCGCACTTCTGGATGCCTCGCCGTTGGCTTGACACTTCCATCCGAGCCTCTCGTCGATTGCACGGGCAACCACTGAGGATTTGGGCGGATGCTCCGGGTCCCAATGAGACCAATATGACCACATCACCTCGAAGAGCGACGCAAGTGTCGTGTTCATATGCGGGAGCTTTACGACGACACCATCACTCTCACCTCCTGAGGATAGCGAAGCATCGCCAGACTTTTCGATTGGATCCATCGCAGTCGTCCGATCGAGCTTCCGTTCCAGATGCAATGCCCACATGTGATGCATAACTGCAGTCCGAGCCAAGGCCCGCTCTAAAAGCTGAATGCGTTTTTCACGGCCTCTTAAGCGGACCATCAGGCGCTGCACGGACGCCTGCGATGCTTCAGCACATTGTCGCCAGTACTCGGCATCGAACGAACAATCTGGGCCTTGTCCTCGATGTTCTGCAGGAGCATCAGTCGATTCGAACATGTTCCCTCCACTGCATCAAAGCATCCGGATGCTTGATCGTAGTGGAAGCGTCAGTCGATCGCACAACCGGACCAGTTATTCCAGCGTTCCTGATGAGGTCGCCATTATCTTCTTCAATCTATCGATCGATTGTTTCGTCAGCAAGGTAAAAGCCGACGATTGCAGAAATGCTATCGACTGAACAAAAAAAGTAACGGACTTCGAGCGAGTAGTCGAACTGACCTGCACGAGAGGTCATAGATCACGACGCGGATGCAGCAATCTCTCGCAGTCGATCCATCGCTTCGTCTGCGCGGTCAACAGGCACGAGAATGTGATCGTGGTAGTAGCCCGCGATGACGTTGCAAGGGATACCCGCATCGGCGAGTTTGCCGCTTATCACCTTGATGAAGCCAACGGCATTGAGACTCGAGTGAACAGATAGCGTGATCAGACGGGCGTCGTAGATGTACGCCAGACGAAGTCGTCGAGCGTCCGAACGCTCAACAATGGCTGTCAAGCCTTCACTCTCGCGTATCGTGCAAAAAGCAGGAACCCCAACTGGCAAGACGAAGTCCGGAAATGAACAATAAACGTACACCGCCGGCGCCATGATCGGCTCCAGCGACGCGCATAACTTGAGAAGGTCTTGCTCACCCAATGTCTGCCCTCCATGCTTTCTTAGCTACGTTATGCCATCAGGTCACTTGCTGCGATTAGCGTATAGAAAATCTGACCGCTCGATAGCGATATTAACCACCCCTTTCGCTTTGCGGCGGCCCTCCTATGATCCGATCATTACTTCTGCTTGACTGACGAACGGAACCCAGATTCCGAACCCTCGGGGGATTCGTGTCATCGGAAGGAGAACGCGATGTCAATCACAACATCAGCGTCAATCATTACCGATCAAGCGACGATACGTTCGGCCATACGCGAAAAATTCGTCGCTGCGCCAGCGAGCACGTGGCGGTCCCTTCGGGACATCGCGTTTGACTGGATCGTCGTCGGCCTGATTGTGTGGGCAGTGTACCGGATGGGCATGCTCATCACCCCCCTCGCGATTGTCGTCATCGGCAATCGTCAACGGGCGCTAGGCAATCTGCTCCACGAGGCCAGCCATCAAAATCTCAGCCCCCAGCGCCCCATCAACGACATGATCGGCACGCTGCTACTCGCTGCACCCCTACTCAACAGTTTGCCCCACTATCGCCGTCAACACGCGAAGCATCATGCCTGGCTCGGCGATCTCGAACGAGATCCCGATTTGATCTGCTGCACCGTCAATCAGGGGGATTGTTGGCTTCACGTATATATCCGCGTGCTGCGAGCATACCCTGCGTGGAAAGGCTCGCTTCTCGGACACCTGACCGATAGGCACATCACGTTCGATCAACGGCTGACGATCGTTCTCTGGTGGTTCTGGTTTGAGGCTGCGCTCGCCGTACTGGTCGGAACGCATGCGGCATGGCTATTCCTACTGCTTTGGATTGTCGCGCGAGGCACTGCGTTCCATGCCATTACGACGTTTCGCGAGATGACCGATCACTACGGGCTCAATCAGCGCGGCATCTTCGAATACACGCGTGAGGTTCCGGATCACGGACCGGTGTCGATTTTGCTCCACCCACATCACAACGGCTACCACGTCACCCACCATCTCTTTCCGCATGTTCCGTATTACGCCCTGCCCCGTGCTCATGCACTATTGGTCCAGATCCCCGAGTTCGCAAAGCGCGCAAGAATCAGCAATGCGTATTTACATGGGCAGCATGCCTGCGTCGACGGATGGGGAGCACGCCATGCATGAGCGCACACTCAACACAGCAGAAGTTGCGACTCTGCTGGTGTCCGCGAGCTGCGGCATGGGGTTTCTACTGGGTACCGGCGAATTGGCCTTGCGTGAAGGAATGGCGGGTTGCCTCTACGCAGTTGCAACGGCAACAGGGCTGGTTCTTCTGGGCCTGTATGCACCTGCCCTATGGCACTCTGGCTCATCCATCTGGAATCGTTTCGACCGCTTCTATGGCTCGTCCGTCAGCCGCAGTATCGCGCTGCTCTCTCTGATCTGGATGATCGGCGCCCTCGCCGCACAGATCCGTGGAGGATCGGCGGTGCTCGCCATGGTGGGCATACCAGATGCAGTCGCACTTTCTCTCGTGTGCATTGGGTTGATCGCTCTTTCCTTCGTCCGACTGCCGTGGCTTTCTGCGGGGCTTGCATTCTGCATGCTTGCCAGTGCCGTGCTTCTCGCTCACGCGCTAGTAAAAACGGCTGGGCTCGGCATATGGCTGCACTCGCCAATCCTGTTTATCCGCGCGCTACCACAAGATACATTTGGCCGAATTGGATTTACAGTAGCCACTGTAGTCGCTATGGTGGTCTGGGGCGCCGACTACCAGCAGTTCGTCCTGGTCGCAGATAGCCCCACTGCCGCTCGAACTGGCTGTCTGCTAGCGGCTATCCTTGTGTTCATCTTGGGGTTCCTTCCGGCGTCGGCGGTAATAGCAGCCCGGTCGCTCTGGCATCTGAGCGATACAACCGATTCATCAACGGTTGTA
This sequence comes from Paraburkholderia sp. A1RI-2L, assembly GCF_048957375.1. Taxonomy (NCBI): domain Bacteria; kingdom Pseudomonadati; phylum Pseudomonadota; class Betaproteobacteria; order Burkholderiales; family Burkholderiaceae; genus Paraburkholderia; species Paraburkholderia sp. A1RI-2L. The sequence goes on along the minus strand of NZ_JARBTA010000003.1, from coordinate 1,016,910 downwards.
CCGATGCTGCTCGCGCACAGCGTTGCGAGTGGCGTTGCTTCAAGCATCGTGACTTCAACGTTGATTACGGCGGCCCTCGGAGCTGGATGCGCGATCTTGCGCGCGATGATCGATGCACTCGCTGCCGTCGGGCCGAACTTCATTCGAGGCTCCGTCTGGGCGCGCCTGCTAACGGTCGGACTGAGCGCTCTCGTCGCGTCACGAGGTCAGAGTCTTGTCGATACGATGGTTGAACTGAGCATGGTCTACCTCGCGGCAATCAGTCCGATACTGGTGTTCCGATTGCTTCGGGTACGGGCTTCCGATACGACTGCAAACGCTTCAATGGCGGCGGGATCCGCAGTTGCCCTATCCTGCTATTTGCTGCGGTGGACAGGTATGATCGCCCTGCCAGAAACGTCGGCACTGTGTCTTGCGATTCCGATCGCCTTGGGATTTGCAGGAGCGGTTCACTACTGCACCGTGACTTGGCATCGTGGAAACCGCAGCCCGAAAGAGTTGCGCGCACATGGGCGCTCTGTGAAGGCCGTGCATCTCACTCGCTGGGCAACGCAGAAGTCGTTTGCACCAAACAACGGCGAGCGTGATACATCACCTTTTCGCTAACTGTTCGCGCATTCGCTGGCGCCGTTGTCCAATGATGCCAATACAACGCAACGGAGACTTTGTGGTTTGGAGCCAAGGCAACCAGTGCTCCAGAGTCCGTCAACGGTCTCGCCTGCAGACACGGTACGAGACCGTAACCGACCCCTGCCTGGATCGCAGCCAGCAAAGCGCCGGGCGACGGAAAATAGTGCGTTGAATAGCCGCTCACAGGAAATCCAAGCAAGCGCTCCAGAAAGTGCCCGTGCAAACCATCTTTGCGATTGAAGAGAACAGCGGGCACGGCCAGGATGCTGTGCAAAGTAAGGCCGTGGGCAAAGTGCGCTTGTGCAAACGATGGACTGGCGACGCACTCGTATTCCATCGCCCCGATGTGTTCTGCAACAAATCCGATCGGAGCTGTGTTTTCCGTCGACACGCCGCCCATAGCCTCCCCCCGAGCCAATATGGGAAGCGTATGGTCTTGATCATCAACAATGAGTTCCAGCACGAACTCGTCTTTCGCAATATCGCAGGCGACGCTCTCGAACCACGTCGCGAGGGAGTCAGCATTGACCGCGATGGCCACTCGCGTACGTTCGCTCGCTTCGGGCTTGATTTGTTTAAATGTCTCCGCCTCCAGAGTTCGTAGCACCTGGATGTGTCGAAGGAGAGCCTCGCCCGGAGGTGTCGGCACTGCCCCCTCTCGCACTAGCAGCGGCGTCCCCAGCGAAGCTTCCAGTGCATTGATCCGTTGAGAAACCGCACCGCGGGTGATGTTCAACGCACTAGCTGCTCGCCCGAAATGCCCCAGCTCTACAACAACAGCGAAGGTCTCCAACTGCTGGCGATCGAATACCATACTCCCTCTCGTCGGCGTCTTGTACGCGCCCGACACCTATTCTGCCACTAATACGTCAATCCATAGACGAATACTTCCCACTGCAAGCTCAAAGTGACTTCTATTTTCTTACGGGTCCGACCCAATTTTATGCGCCCAGAAACTGGGAGATCGGCACAAGGCTGACTGGCGAGGACACGGCGAGGCTACTGCTCAGACGGGACAAACTGGTGAACATGTAGCTAGTTCGGTCCTTATCTGGGCGGCCACCCGTTTGCCAAGCAGCACCCGCGTTCCGACGGTTAGATAGGTTGCATCGTTATCGGCCCGTTGAATGGACATTGCCCTGGCCTTGGTGGAAGGCTCAGTGAGGTCCTCATGTGAAGTCGGTGCTTGTGCGCGCGGGCTATCAGGCTTTGCTAATCGAGGTTTGACCTATTCCACCATCATGCATGCCGGCCTTCTTCGAACGTCGTGTGGAGAGGACTTCGAACGATTCGCTACGCTGTTCATATTGCGTAACTGGCGAGCAGCAAGCGCAATTACCTGCGAAAAACGCCCATGCAATGCACGCCTTCCGGTTGCACCACGCCATCTCGTTGTGGCGTTGACTCTTGGCGAAAAAATGTATTTGCGGTCGCTACGCCAAAAGCAATTGGTTTCATTTTTGCCATTTACCGCGCCAGCGCATCATTAACAATGGCTTCGCCGCCTGACTTTAGCCTATCCAGATAGTCAGCCCATTCTTGCATCATGATGCGTCGCACGCGGATGAATTTCGTCCGGTTATATGCGGTGCCAAGATTGTCTGGAACAGCATGAGCGAGCTGGTGTTCAATGACCTCAGGTTTGTGCTCCAACTCTTCATGCAGGATCGTGCGCGCCATCGCCCGGAAACCGTGGCCGGTAATTTCGGTACGCGTGTCATAGCCGAGCCTGCGCAGCGCCGCGTTGATTGTCGCATCGCTCATGGGACGACGGCTCGAGCGTGCACCAGGAAATACGTATCGGCCCCGCCCAGTCAGTGCATGGAGTTCACGAAGAATCGCGACGGCTTGCGCCGCCAGGGGAACCAAATGGGCCGTGTCAGTCTTCGTCGCTACGTACCGCCATTCCGCACGATCGAGGTCGAATTGAGACCATTCCGCCTTACGCAGTTCGCCCGGCCGTACGAATAGCATAGGAGCCAGTTTCAGTGCGCATAGCACAGGAAATGTTCCGCTAAAACCATCGAACGCTCGCAGCATCTCCCCAACCTTCGTCGGATCGGTAATCGCCGCGAAATGGGTCGTTTGCGCCGGAGGAATGGCCCCAACGAGGTCGCGTGCGGGATCGGATTTGCAGAAACCCTCCTTGATGCCGTAGCGGAACACACGGCTAATTTCGCCGCGAAGGCGATGTGCTGTGTAGCGCGCTCCACGACTATCCACGCGTTTGAGCACATTGAGAATCTCCGGCGCGTCGATTTCCGATATGGGGCGCTTGCCGAGCCATGGGAACGCGTCGCTCTTAAAACGAGCCAGCGTCTTGTCGTGCTGCGCCGGTTCAACGTATGTGCGACGCTCCTCCATCCATGCAAGCGCAACAGCTTCGAAAGTATTGATCGCCGAACGACGCGTGGCGCGCTTTTCCAACCTTTTTGCAGCTACAGGATCGACGCCGCCAGCAAGCTTCTCGCGGGCCTCGTCTCGCTTCTTGCGGGCTGCCGCAAGTGAGACATCTGGATATACGCCGAGCGCCAGCGTCTTGTCCTTGCCTGCGAACCGATAGTTCATCCGCCAATATTTTGCGCCGGACTTGTCGATCTGAAGGTACATCCGACCGCCGTCAGATAGACGGTTGCCCGTGCCCTCTGGGTTGTAGCGGGCATGCTTGACTTGGGTATCGGTGAGCGCCATGGTGGTATCTCCCGACCGCACTGGTACAAAGAAAGGCGTATACCACCAAAAATACCACCAGATATCACCGGCTGTCCATGTTCAAACCCAGACCACCCCAGAAACAAAAAACCCGCGCGGCCTAACGCCAGCGCGGGTTTCAGGATTCCGGCGGAAGATGCCGGAACAGATTCTGGTGCTCAGAGCGGGACTCGAACCCGCATGCCTTTCGGCGCTACCCCCTCAAGATAGTGCGTCTACCAATTTCGCCACCTGAGCAAGAGGAACGGGATTGTATCGGCTCATTGCCGATTTTTGAAGTCCCCCAATCCAAAAATTTCCGAAAAAATTCCGGTGGCGCGAATCACGTTCCGGAGGCCTCTCGTGCGCTCGGGTCAGCCCTCGACGCCTTGCAGAAATTCGCCCACCATCGCCGCCACCCGCGCTTCCTGCTCGCGGTGCGGCACGTGGCGCATGCCTTCCATGATCGTCGCGCGGGCCGGGCCGCTCACGCGCGCCGCGATGGTCTCGGGGTGCACGCGCGTGCCGTACTCGTCCAGGCTGCCGTGAATCGCGAGGGTGGCGCACTCCACGCGCGGCAACACCGTGTCGAGCGACCAGTCGGCGAATTCGGGCGAGAGCCACGTTTCGATCCACGCGTCGAGCACCCATTGCGTCTTCTCGCCGTGGTAGCGCGCGAGCCGGGCGAACTGCGCGGGATCTCGAAACTGCTCGCGCGCCGCGCGGATGCCCGCCAGCGTGCGATCTTCCGCGAAGGTCTGCGCCGCCTCGGTCACGAGCGCCACGCAACGCTGCGGGTGCTGCGCGGCGCATTCGATCGCCATGCCGCCGCCCACGCTGTGGCCAAATGCAACGAAGCGATCGATCCCCAACTGATCGCACAGCGCCGGCACATCATGCCGAGCCTCGTCGCGCACGAACGACGCGGTTAGCCGGTCCGTGCGCGCGCCGGAAGCGCCAAAGCCAGCGCGGTCGTACGCAATCACACGCCGGTTGGTTGCGCGCGCAAGCGTCTGCGGAAATGTGCCCCACAACGCGACGCAGCCCAGCGAGTCGTGCAGCAGCACAATCGGCGCGCGGCGCGCCGCCGCTTCGCTCGCCGCGGTGTGCGGAGCATCTGTCCCCCAGCTGCGTGCGAACAGCCGGCCCTTTTGGGTCTCGATCCAATGGTCCTGCGGGTCCTGCGGGTCCTGCGGGTCCTGCGGGTCCTGCGGGTCCTGCGGGTCCTGCTGGTGCTGGGTGATGGCTTGCGTTTCGCTCATGCTCGTTCGGATATCAATGATTTGTCCGGTCAGAGGTCGCAGTATGCCCGCTGACCGCTCACGCCGTGTACTTTCCACGCTCCGTCGATTATCAACGAAAAATTAGCAATGCCGGACCGTAACCACCGAATAGGTGAAGCGTGCGGGGCGCGACAGGATCGAATGCGCTCATGCAGGATGCGTGCGCCGCATACTGCCTATATCTGTTCGCTACTTAAGTTCTCGAATCGGCAACCGATAACGTTTTACGAAACCACGTTTAACGTTGTCGAGAGCCCCTAATGTCCATTTGGCGAAAGCTTTCCATTCAGAACAAGCTGGTTCTGAGCATGACTACCTGCTTGCTGATTTTCATCGGCATTTCAAGCGGGCTGAGCGTCTGGTTGATTGGCGACACCGTACGCGAGCGCGTCGTGCAAGACGAACTGCCGACGGCCGTGAAGGGCATTCGCGCCGACATCGAGCGCCAGCTTGCTGGGCCGATCACCGCCGCGCGGGCGATGGCGGCCGATCCGTTTCTTCAGCAATGGGAAGCCGATGGCGAACCCGAGGCCGCCACCGCCACATGGATGCGTCTCGCGCAGAACGTGAAAACCGAACAGAAGGCCGTGAGCGTGCAATGGGCGTCCACGAAGAGCGGCAACTATTTCACCGAAGCCGGCCTGCAACGCAAGCTCGGCGAGCACGATCAGTGGCTCCAGAGCTTCCTCGCCACGGGCAAGCCCTACGAGGTGAGCATGGATCGCGACGTGAGCCTGGGCGGCTACATGATGTTCATTAATGCGCGCGTGGAAAGCCTCAATGGTTCCGGCGGCCCGACCGGCGTCGCCGCCATGGGGCTCTCCGTCGATGCGCTGGCCGCGGGCGTCGCGAACTACAAGCTCGGCGAGACGGGATTTGCGTATCTCGTGCATCCGGACGGCTCGATCATGATCCATCGCGACACCGCGCTGGTCGACGGCAAGCACTTCCTCAAGGACCTGCCCGGCATGCCCGCGAATGCGGGCTCCACGCTGCTGGCCGGCAAGCGCTACACCTTCATGACCTACCCGGCGCCGGGCGGCACGCGCTACATCGCCACCTCGTTCGTGCCGCAGCTCAATGCCTACGTGGTGGTCGAAGTGCCGCAAGCGGAATTGCTAGGGCCGTTCGAGCGCGCGATCCGCATGGCGACCGTCATCGCCGCCGTCGTGGGTCTGGCCGGCGCGCTCGCGGTGATCCTGCTGGTGGGCCGCGCCATCGCCGCGCCGGTGCGCCGCGCGGCCACGCTGCTCGCGGAAATCGCCAGCGGCCAGGGCGATCTCACCCGCCATATGAAGGTCGAAAGCAGCGACGAGATCGGCCAGCTCGCCGATGCGTTCAACCGCTTCGTCGCGTCGATGAACACCCTCGTGCGCCGCGTGCGGGCCTCGTCGACTTCGATCGCGATCGGCTCCACGCAGATCGCAACGGGCAACGCGGACCTGAGCCAGCGTACCGAGGAACAGGCCAGCAATCTCGAACGCACCGCGGCGTCGATGGAGCAGATCACCGCCGCCGTGAAGAACAATTCGGACACCGCGCACACCGCCGCGCAAATGGCGAGCCGCGCTTCCTCGGCCGCCGCCGAGGGTGGCGAGGTGGTCGGCCAGGTGGTGAGCACGATGGTGCAGATCAGCGATGCTTCGCGCAAGATCTCCGAGATCATCGTGGTGATCGACAGCATCGCATTCCAAACCAATATTCTCGCGCTCAACGCAGCGGTGGAAGCGGCGCGCGCCGGCGAGCAAGGCCGCGGCTTCGCCGTGGTGGCTTCCGAGGTGCGCAACCTCGCGCAGCGCAGCGCGCAGGCCGCCAAGGAAATCAAGGCGCTGATCGAACATAGCGCCGGGACCGTGGACACCGGTTCGCGCCTCGTTGCCGACGCCGGCAAGGTCATGGACGACGTGGTCTCGCAGGTGCAGAGCGTGAGCACCATGATGAGCGAGATCACCTCGGCCAGCCTCGAGCAGAGCGCGGGCATCGGGCAGATCGGCGACGCGGTGCAGTTGCTCGATCAGGTGACGCAGCAGAACGCGGCGCTGGTGGAGGAAAGCGCGGCGGCGGCGGAGAGCTTGAAGCAGCAGGCGGAGGAGCTCGACAGGCTGGTGGCGGTGTTCAAGGTGGGAGATGAGAGGTGATTCGGCCGCGTGAGGATTTACCCTGAATACGGCCTGAATCCCGCGACCCGGGATCGGCTCTTGCGCCATTCAATCGAATCCGCAATGCATCACAACGTGACATATCATTACGGTACTACCCTGGCGACCCGGCGCACGTAGCCTGTCACGCGTCGCGTACATGGGTGCCGATAAGGCCGTCGCGCGCGCCATGAGTCATCAGACCCCTTCACCCTTATTCCTTGGGGGTGCGAAATGAGTGACGAAAAACCGGGAGCGCTGCTCCTGACCGAGCAGGAAGCCCACCGTCAATTGCGCCGGGCCGTGATCGCCAGCACGATCGGCACGACGATCGAATGGTACGACTTCTTCCTTTACAGCATTGTCACAGGCCTCGTTTTCGCGAAGCTCTATTTTCCCGAGTCGGATCCGCTGGTCGGCACGCTGCAGGCGTTTCTGATCTACGCCGTGGGCTTCGTCGCGCGGCCGGTGGGCGCGGCCATATTCGGCCACTACGGCGATCGGGTCGGCCGCAAGGCCACGCTCATCGTCACGTTGCTGCTGATGGGGCTCGCTACCTTCGCCGTGGGCTTCGTTCCCACCTATGCGTCGATCGGCATCTGGGGCGCCGTGATCCTCACCGTGCTGCGCTTCATTCAAGGCGTGGGCGTGGGCGGCGAATGGGGCGGCTCGGTGCTGATGTCGATGGAGTGGGCGCGCACCAATGCGCACCGCGGCTTCGTTGCGTCCTGGCCGCAGTTCGGCGTGCCGGCGGGGCTCTTCATCGCCAATCTGGTGGTGCTGGCGATGAGCCAGATCTCCGGCAGCAGCTTTCTCACGTGGGGATGGCGCGTGCCGTTCTTCCTGAGCATCGTGCTGGTCGCCATCGGCCTGTATATTCGTCTGAGCATTCTTGAAACGCCGATCTTCGCGAATCTTCTCGCCGAACACAAGATCGAGAAGACGCCGATGACGGAGGTGATCCGCCGCCAGCCGAAAGACATCCTGCTCTCGGCATTCGCGCGCATGGCCGAGCAGGCGCCGTTCTATATTTTCACGGCGTTCGTCTTCGCCTATGGCGTGAGAACGCTCGGCGCCTCGCGCGACCTCATGCTCACGGCCGTGCTGGCCGCCGCGGTGGTGGAATTTTTCACCATCCCATTCTTTGGCCACGTGTCCGATCTGATCGGACGCAAGCGGATGTACATGATTGGCGCTGCTTGCGCCGGCCTGTTCGGCTTTGTTTTCTTCGCGATGATCGACACCCGTAATCCAGCGCTGATTTTCGCGGCCATTGTGCTTTCGCTGGTGCCTCATTCGATGCTTTACGGGCCACAAGCGGCGTTGATCGCCGAGTCGTTCACGGGGCGGCTGCGTTACAGCGGCGCGTCGCTCGGTTATCAATTGGCTTCGGTGATTGCAGGCGGCCCCGCGCCGCTGATTGCCACCGCGCTGTTCGCGTATTACCGCACGGGCTATGCAATCGCCGCTTATATTTTCGTGTGCGGTGTGGTGAGCCTGCTGGCCGCGTGGCGCATGGGCGATTACACAAACAAGGACATTTCGCGTGAATACGACGATGCCCGGTCGCCGGGCAATGGTGGACATACACCCCGGCACGCTTGATCGATCACGCGGCTCCTGCGGTATTTTTTACGGCACTCGCAACCGCACCAGACAAAATCGGTTGCTGCGCCAACAACCCCTGTGTGCGAGTTAAACTGCCGGACGATAAAACCAGAATTCGATCGGGGGTAGTTGGCATGAGCGAGGCCTATTCTCATTTTTGGCCCGGGCAGGGTTTTCTGGGCGCATTCCAGAAGAACCCTGAAAAAGAGCAGGCCGTGCTGCGCGTGTCGCTGGGCGGCCTGGTTTTTTTAGCCTATCTGGCCGCCGCCTCGGTTTATCGAACCAAAAACATCTATGAAACCACGGCGCTGGTCGCACTTTACGTGGCCTACGGCGGCGTCACATACATTGCCGCGACGGTCGCGCCCGGCCGCTCGCGCCGGAGATTGACCCTCACCACGTTCGCCGATCAGTCGCTCCTGATCGCGCTGCTCGCGGTGGGCGGCCAGGCCACGCTGCCGCTGCTCTGGGTCGTGTTCTGGTTTCTGGTCGGCGCGGGCTGCCGCTATGGCCAGCGCATGCTCGGGCTCTCGTGCGCGGTGGCGCTGACCGGTATCGCGGGCTTGATGCATTGGCAGCCGTGGTGGCACGCGAATTTCACGGCCGGCCTCGGCGTCGCGCTCAGCCTGGCCGCCACCTCGATCTATCTGGCGGTGCTGGTGCGCCGGCTCGAAAAGCAGGCCGCGACCGACCCGCTCACGGGGCTGAGCAATCGCGTTCAGCTCGAGCAGGCGATTGGCCGGACCCTCGCCCTGCGCAGCCCCGAAGCAAGCCAGGCCGCGCTGCTGCTCATCGACCTCGACGGTTTCAAGGAGGTCAACGACGCGCACGGCCATGCGGTTGGCGACGAGCTGCTGCGCCGCTTTGCTGCCGCGCTGGCGAGTTGCGTGCGCCGCGGCGACACGCTCGCCCGCCTCGGCGGCGACGAATTCGTGTTGCTGGCCCACCAGATCCCCAGCAAGGCCAACGCATTGAGCATTGCCACGCGCATCCACGCGATCCTGGGCGCCATGCGCACCGTCGGCGGACATCCTGTGGCCGTTTCCGGCAGCATTGGCGTGTGCATGCTGGCACAAGAGGCCGGTGCGTCACCACTCGCGCCGCTCACCGCTCGCGCGTTGATGCGAGCCGCCGACGGCGCCATGTATCGCGCGAAATCCCGTGGCAGCGGACAGACGGTGTTCGCCGAGACGGACGAAATGCGTGCCGTCGCATAAGCCCCCTGCGCCGGCCTCAAAACTTCGACAGCGCCTGCGCGAAGCGGAAATGAACGCAATTCGCGCGGCCAGCCGGACACTCGGCTCGCCGAATCTCGCGGGCCATAGCCGCCGATGGAAGCGCCGCTCAGCCGGCCGCTTCATCGTCCCCCTGATGGGCTGCAACGCGCCCGGGCCGGCGCACCGCGCGGATTTTGCCGCTGTTGCCGCCGCCACAGAAGAACTGCTCGCCGCCGTCCGACTCCAGCCCGGAAACGCCTACCCCCGGCGGCATGTCGAGCCGCTCGAGCACCTTGCCCGTGTTCGGGTCGATGTGCCGCAGTTCGCTCTCTTCGCCCTCCCAGGTGGCATGCCAGAGTTCGCCGTCCACCCAGGTCACGCCGGTGACGAAGCGGTTCGCTTCGATCGTCCGCAGGATCTCGCCGGTTTGCGGGTCGATCTGGTGGATCTTGCGCTCGCGGTATTCGCCCACCCAGAGCGTGCCGTCGGCCCATGCGAGCCCCGAATCGCCGCCCTTGCCCGGCGCGGGCAATGTCGCGAGCACGCGACCCGTCTGCGGATCGATCTTCTGGATCCGCGCCTCGGCGATCTGATACAGATGCTGGCCGTCGAAGGCCGTGCCCGCGTGCGCAGCCACGTCGAGCGAGCGCAGCGTCTCGCCGCTGTGCGGATCGAGCGCCGTGATGCGTTCGCCCGAGGCAAACCAGACCTGCTTGCCGTCGTAGGTGAGTCCATGCACATTGTCGACGCCAGCAAAAGGGCCGTACTCGCGAATGATGGTGGCATTGGCGTGCTTCATCGTTTTCTCCTGTTCGTTCACGCCTTCATCCTAATCGCCGGGCAGCGGCGCGGGGAGTAACAAGCTGGTCGCGAATCCGGGCGCGGGCGGCACGGTCCAGCGGCGCGCGCGCCCCTGGCCGAACGCCTGCACCTTGCGCCCCGCCGCCAGCGCGTCGAGCGCGCGCTGCACGGTGCGCTGACTCGCGCCCAGCGCGAGCGCGAGCGCCGAGCTCGACCACGACTCGCCGTCCGCGAGCAAGGCCAGCACCGCCGCGTGCTGCTCCTCGACGGGCCGCGCCAGCACGACCACCTCGCGCGCATGCTGGGGCGCGAGCGCGAAACCCTGCTGGGTGGCGTCGATGCCGGCCACGCCTTTGAGCAAGCCGCGCAGCCGCCCGATCTCGACGCGCAGACGCGCACGGTGCGTTTCGTCGGCGTGCTTCATGCGAAAAGCACGCGCGATGAGCGCGTCGCGCGGCACGTCGCCGGGCCACGCTTCGGCCAGCGCGCGGGCCAGCACGAACAGCACGGGCCGCCGCGCGAGCGGCACCAGCGCCGTGCCCTGACGCACGACGTAACGGCACGCGTCGACCACCAGCGCCCGCGACGCCAGCAACGCTTCGACTTCTTCGAGCAGCAGCGCACGCGCCTCGCCGTGCGTAACGAGACGCGCGGCGGGCGCTTCGAGCAGTTGCGCCGCGTTCTCGACCTCGGCGAGCAGCGGCGCGATGCGCGCAAGACGCGCTGCCTGCGCGGCGTCGGCCAACGCCTTGCGCGCCGCCTGGGTCTGGATGCGCCGCATCGCGATGCCTGCCGCAATCAGCGCGTGCGCCGCGCGCAACGCGGGCGGCCAGGGCGCGGGATCGATTTCAGCGAGCAGCCCCTGTGCGTCGTCGAGCCGGCCGATCAGCAGCAGCCGGCGAATCTCCAGATAACGCGCATGGGCGGCGTTCAGGCGGTCGCCGTGCGCTTCGAGCGTGCGGCGCGCCGCATCGAGCGTGGCCACGGGCCAGCCGAGATCGCGCGAAGCCAGCGCGATTTCCGCTTGCGCGACGACGCAGCGCGCGCGAGCCACGGCCTCCCTCGCGCCGAACGCGCGCGCCGCGCGGCGCAGCAGCGCTTTCGCACGCTCCAGATCGCCGAGCTGCGCCATGGCGATGCCGCGCAGCGCAAGCGCGGGCGGGTCGTCGCGCAACGCGACGCGATTCAGCGCGCCGAGCGGGTCACCAGCGGCGAGCGCGTGCGCCGCCGCCGTGATCAGCGAGTCCATGCTCATCGGAATCCCGACACACTTGTCACTCCCTCCCGTACCAAGGCCGGACCTAATCTACCACGGCATTCAGGCGGCTTTGACGCACGGGGACGCACACCAGCAGACCCACACAGGAGGCAACCATGGCAACGCACACGACTGGAACACGCGAGCAATGGCTCGCGGCAAGGCTCGAACTGCTCACAGCCGAAAAGGAACTCACCCGGCGCAGCGATGCGCTCGCGCAGCAACGCCGGGCGCTGCCATGGGTGCGCGTGGACAAGACCTATACGTTCGAGACCGAACAAGGCCAGGCCACGCTGCCCGACCTCTTCGCAGGACGCGCGCAACTGCTCGTCTATCACTTCATGTTCGGCCCCGACTACGCGGCGGGCTGCCCGTCATGCTCGGCGCTCGCCGATGGCTTCGCCGGCAGCGTCACCCATCTCGCGAATCACGACGTGACGCTGATGGCGGTCTCGCGCGCGCCGCTCGCGAAGCTGCTGGCCTACCGGCAGCGCATGGGGTGGACGTTCGCGTGGGCGTCGTCGCGCGGCAACGATTTCAACTTCGACTTCAACGTCTCGTTCACGGCCGAGCAGCAGCGCGAAGGCAGTGTCAAATACAACTACGTGCGCGGCAGCCACGCGATGGACATGGAGCCGCCGCCCGCGCCGGTCGCGCAATTCGCGGCGAGCTGCGGCACCGACGCCGCCACCTATGCGCGCGACCGCCCCGGCATGAGCGCATTCGTGCTGGATGACGGCGTGGTCTACCACACGTATTCAACCTACGCGCGCGGCCTCGACGGCTTGTGGAGCATGTACCAGTGGCTCGACCGCGCGCCGCCGGACGCAACGAAGCGGGCATCTGGTGGAAGCGGCACGACGAGTACGCCCGCCTCTGAAACCCCGGAGTTGGCCATGAGCATCGTCGACATGACGCGCATGCCCGGCATGTCCCGGCGCACCGCGTCGAACGGCATCCTGATCGGCGCGGCGGCGCTGCTGTTCGCGGCGAGCGCGGCCGCAACGGTGCGGCGCTACGCCTACATGGCGGCGATGAGCGGCACGCCGATGGCGGGCCGCTGGATGCTTTCGGCGATCTGGACGCCGATGTGCGGGCAAACGTGGTGGCAGGCCGCCGCCTCGTTTGCCTCCATGTGGGCAGTGATGATGCCCGCGATGATGTTGCCCGTGCTCGTGCCGATGGTGCTGCGCGAGCGCGGAACGTGGAGCCGCCTGCCTCCCACTCAATCCGGATTGCTAACGATATTGATCGGCGCGGGCTACTTCATGTTCTGGATGCTGGCCGGCTGCGCGGTATTTCCGCTGGGCAGCGCAATGGCAACCGGCGCGATACGCGTGCCCGCGCTCGCTCGCGCTGCGCCGGCCAGTGCGGGCGCGCTCCTCGTGCTCCCCAGCCTGCTTCAGTTCACGTCATGGAAAGCGCAGCAGCTTGCCTGCTGCCGCACAATGCGCCGATGCGTCGATGCGCCGATGCGATCGTACGCGCCCGCCAGCGCGAGTGCGGCATTGCGCCATGGACTGCGCCTCGGCGTGCAGTGCGGCCTCTGCTGCGGCAACTGGATGGCGGTGCTGCTCGTGGTGGGCGTAATGGATCCGCGCGCGATGGCAGCGATCACGGCGGTCATCGCCGCCGAGCGCATCGCGCCGTGTCACGTGCAGGTGGCGCGCATCATCGGAGTGGCCGGCGTTATTGCCGGGCTGGCGACTATGGCGCAGGGCCTGTGATTCCGCGACGACCGGCACACCCGAGACATACCTCTGAAAACCCGGCACAAGAAAGCTGCAGCCCGCGCTACCGCGTTACCGTGTTATTGCGCCCAGCCGGTAACACCGTGGGACTGTGCTCGCGCCGCAGCCGCGTGACCGCCGCCGCCATGCGGCAGTCCCGCAAAACGCCGCTCGCCCACGGCGGCACCCCACGCAACCACCCAGCGCGTCGCCATGATGCGCTCTTGACTGGCATCGGCATCGATCTGGATCAGACGCTTCATCGCCAGGCTCAGGCGATGCATGGCGTAACGCTTGCGCCGCGTCTCGGTCTCAGTCTCGGGGTACGTGATCATCGTCAGACCTTTTCTGGTTGCGTGACTTGCAAGACAGAAGGCCGAGTAGACCAGAAAGTTTGTTCAGCAGGGGCCGAATTTCAGCGTGGCCGCTGCATCGGTAAGTGGCAGGCAGGGCGCAGCACTTCGCAGGTCCGCACCCCTTTTTTAAGGAGCGAGAACCGCGAGCGAGCCCTCGCGAAGATCGCCAAGGGCGCGATCGCCATCGCGCCAGGCTTCGGTTTCGTGCATGAACGTGGTCTCGCTGTATGCGATGACCTTGAAACCGCTGCCACCGGCCCTCGGAATGGTGATGCCCCAGTGCCAGCCGCCTTCCTGTTCGAAGACGTGCAGCTTTGGGGATGAGTTCAGTGTTGGCGTTTCGGACGTCATGGTGGCACGCCCTCCTTTCGGGAACTTTCCACGTTGTGAGCGGATTGGATCAGTGTAGGCATCATTTTGCTGCGCTGCAATAAGGATTGTTACGGACTGTTTGCGCCGCTGCATGCTTGTTGATCTGAATATTGGGACTTCGAGAAAACCATCGACACATCACGTTGCAAAATGAAATAAGAATTACAGCGTTTGCAACGCCAAACCTTGGATCCGGGCGCGCCTTGCGGCGATACGCAAGCGCGAGCCGAGCAGGTATGATCGAATCCCGTTAAAAAACTCCCTGCCGGACCGCGCTTATGAACACTCCTGCCGATGCTTCGTCGCCGCGCACGCTGCGTGCGCTCACGCCGCTTGAAGCGCGCATCGTCGGCGTGCTGATCGAGAAGCAGCACACCGTGCCGGACACCTACCCGCTCTCGCTGAACGCGCTCACCTCGGGCTGCAACCAGAAGACCGCGCGCACGCCGGTCATGAACGCGAGCGAGGCCGAGGTGCTGAGCGCCATCGAAGACCTCAAGCTGCTCAGTCTCGTGTTCGAAGGCAGCAGCAGCCGCGTGCCGCGTTTCGAGCACAACCTGAACCGCGTGCTCGGCGTGCCGGCGCAGGCCGTTGCGCTGCTCGCGGTGCTCATGCTGCGCGGCGCGCAAACCGCCGCCGAACTGCGCCTGAATTCCGCGCGCCTCCATGGTTTCGCCGATGTGTCGTCGGTCGAGGCGTTTCTGAGCGAACTGGCCGAACGCGAGCCGCCGCTGGTGGTGAAGCTGCCGCGCGCGCCGGGCGAGCGCGAAAGCCGCTGGATGCATCTGCTGTGCGGCGACGTGAACGTGAGCACTTACTCGCCGGCCAGCGCGCAAGCCGGCGAGCGCGCGATGGGCGGCGCGATGGGCAGCGAGACAGGCGGCGTATCGCTCGACGAATACGAAGCGCTCAAGGCCGAGCAGCAGCGCCTCGCCGACGAGATCGCGGACCTGCGGATGCTGGTCGAGCGCATGGCTGGGGAGCTGGGCGTCTCGATAGAAAAGCGCCTGGGCGAGGAGTGAGCACGCCGCGCCGCGTTTCCCATATACGGGAATGCCGGACCCAATATTGACGCGCGATAGCGCTGTTTCTATGATCGTCCCAACGCGGCGATTCCCGCCGTCGACGCGCGCCGCCAGGTGCTCGCGCAACTCGCGGGCCGGCGCATTGTGGAGATGGTGCGCGAAGACCTCACGATGTCGAAGATCCTCACGCGCGAGGCGTTCGAAAACGCCATCCGCGCCAACGCGGCGATTGGCGGCTCGACTAACGCGGTCGTCCATCTGATCGCGCTGGCGCGGCGCATTGGCGTGCCGCTCTCGCTCGACGACTGGGAGCTAGGCTCGGACGTGCCCTGCACCGTGAATCTCCAGCCCTCGGGCCAGCACCTGATGGAAGATTTTTACTACGCGGGCGGCCTGCCCGCGGTGCTGCGGCAACTGGGCGAGCACGGCCTGCTCCATCGCCAGGCGCTCACGGTCAACGGCAAAACAATCTGGCAAAACGTCGAGGACGCGCCGAACTACAACCACGAGGTCATCACACCGCTCGACCAGCCGTTCAAGCCGAAGGCGGGCATCGCGGTGCTGCGCGGCAACCTCGCGCCCAATGGCGCCGTCATCAAGCCCTCGGCGGCGACGCCCGAACTGCTCTGTCATCGCGGGCGCGCGGTGGTGTTCGAGAACGTGGAGGAGTTGCACGAGAAGATCGACGACGAATCGCTCGATATCGACGAACACTGCGTCATGGTTCTCAAGGGCGCGGGGCCGAAGGGCTACCCCGGGTTCGCCGAGGTCGGCAACATGCCGCTGCCGAAAAAAGTGCTGCAAAAAGGCATCACCGACATGGTGCGCATCTCGGACGGCCGCATGAGCGGCACCGCGTATGGCGCGGTGGTGCTGCACGTGTCGCCCGAAGCGGCGGCGGGCGGCCCGCTCGCGCTGGTGCGCATGGGCGACATGATCGAGCTCGACGTTGCGGCGCGCCGCCTGCATCTCGACGTATCCGACGAAGAACTCGCGCGCCGCCGGGCCGAATGGAAAGCGCCGCCGCTGCCCGAGCGCGGCTACTACCGGCTCTATGTCGAGCACGTGCTGCAGGCCGACCAGGGCGCGGATCTCGACTTCCTCGTGGGCGCGAGCGGCGCGGACGTGCCGCGCGATTCGCACTGAAAGCGCTCGACTGGGCACGCTTCCTTCAGCGTGGGTTCCCTGAACAGACCCCGGTGATTGTTCACCGATAAAAACAATCAATTCAGCGCGCGCGCCTTTGCAGCGCGCCGGCGCCTCCGTACACTGGCCTGCATCAACCCACTTCGCGAGGAGACGATATGCAGGCCTACACGGATAGCGCGGACGTAGTCCACTTCATTGGCGGCAAGAGCGAGCGCGGCACGGGCGAGCGCAGCCAGCCGGTGTTCAACCCTGCCACGGGCGCAGTGGCGCGCCGGCTGGTGCTGGGCGAAGCGGCCGACGTCGACGCCGCCGTGGCCAGCGCGAAAGCCGCGTTCCCGGCCTGGCGCGACACGCCGCCGATTCGCCGCGCACGCGTCATGCTGCGCTTTCTCGAGCTGATGAACCGCCACAAGGACGACCTCGCGGCCATCATCACCGCCGAGCACGGCAAGGTGTTCGCCGACGCGCAGGGCGAAGTCACGCGCGGCATCGAAATCATCGAATTCGCCTGCGGCATTCCGCAACTGCTCAAGGGCGACTACACCGAGCAGGTTTCCACCGGCATGGACAACTGGACCGTGCGCCAGCCGCTGGGCGTGGTAGCCGGCATCACGCCGTTCAACTTTCCGTGCATGGTGCCGTGCTGGATGTTCCCGGTCGCGCTGGCGGCGGGCTGCACGTTCGTGCTCAAGCCGAGCGAGCGCGATCCTTCGGCGTCGCTGCTGATGGCGCGGCTCCTGAAGGAAGCGGGCCTGCCCGACGGCGTGTTCAACGTCGTGCAGGGCGACAAGGTCGCGGTCGACGCGCTGCTCGCGCATCGCGACGTGAAGGCCGTGAGCTTCGTCGGCTCCACGCCGATCGCGAACTACATCTACGAGACCGGTGCGAAGCACGGCAAGCGCGTGCAGGCGCTCGGCGGCGCGAAGAACCATATGGTCGTGATGCCCGACGCCGACATCGACCAGACCGTGGACGCGCTGATCGGCGCGGGCTACGGCTCGGCGGGCGAACGCTGCATGGCGATCTCCGTTGCGGTGCTGGTGGGCGAAGTGGCCGACAAGATCGTGCCGCGCCTTGCCGAGCGCGCGAAGAACCTCGTCATCAAGAACGGCATGGAAGCCGATGCCGAAATGGGCCCGATCGTCACGCGCCAGGCGCTGGAGCGCATCGAAGGCTGCATCGCGAACGGCGTGGAAGAAGGTGCGACGCTCGTGGTGGACGGTCGTGGCCACAAGGTGCCGGGCCATGAGAACGGCTTCTTCACCGGCGGCACGCTGTTCGACCACGTCACGCCCGAAATGCGCATCTACAAGGAAGAAATTTTCGGACCGGTGCTGGCCTGCGTGCGTGTGAAGGACTTCGCCGAAGCCGTGCAGCTGATCAACGATCACGAGTTCGGCAACGGCGTGGCCTGCTTCACGCGCGACGGCAACGTGGCGCGCGAGTTCGGCCGCCAGATCGAAGTGGGCATGGTGGGCATCAACGTGCCGATTCCGGTGCCGATGGCATGGCATGGCTTCGGCGGCTGGAAGCGCAGCCTGTTCGGCGACATGCATGCTTACGGCGAAGAAGGCGTGCGCTTCTACACGAAGCAGAAGTCGATCATGCAGCGCTGGCCGGAAAGCACCGAAAAGGGCGCGGAGTTCACGATGCCCGTGGCGAAGTAATTCGCATATCGAAGTAATTGCGAAGTCAACGTGCTGCGCCGCTGCTCCGGTGAAACGGGCAGCGGCGCAGCCGTGCATCGCGAATGCGAAATGCACGGGGAGAGCGGTTTTTAGGAATTATCCCGTTCAAGGTCCGAAAAAAGCGTAGGAGGATAAGCGATCTCCGGACAGACGTAGGTGAAAGCATGTCGAATGCCGAATCCTGGCCGACATCTCAGTCGCTTTATTCATCGGGCCATTACGACGAGGCGTTGGCTCGCCTCGATCAACTGCTTCAGAACTCGCCCTCGCACCAGCCGGCCATCGAGCTTGCCGCGCTGTGCCTCCACGAATGCCAGCATGCGCACCGTCGTCCGGTCGATCGACTGGAGGCGCTCAACAATCTCGGCTGCTGGTTTTATGGCCGCAGGCAATGGCCGCAAGCGCAGCACGCCTTCGAACTCGCGCTGTCGAGCCATCCGGACTGGCCGTCGGCGCTGAATCATCTCGGCCTCGCATTGCGCGCACAACAGCGCGAGCCGGAAGCCGAGGCCGCTTTTCGGCGTGCACTGGCCGTCGCGCCGGACTACGCCTCGGCCCGAATCAACCTCGCGGTGCTGCTGTGGCACACACAGCGCTTTGCCGATGCCGAAGCCGAATATCGCCAGATTCTCCGCGTTCAGCCCGACCACCCGCTCGCACAGAACAATCTCGGCCTGCTCCTGCTCGATCTCGGCAGGCCAAAGGACGCGGAAGCCGCGTTCCGGCACGCGCTCGCCATCGACGCGAGCGCGCCGGAAATGCACAACAACCTCGGCAATGCGCTGAATCGGCAAGGGCGCGGGCACGAGGCCATTGCGGCCTATCGTCAGGCGCTCGCGCTGCGGCCCGATTACTCGACGGCGCGCGGGAACCTCGCCATGCTGCTGCTCGGGCTCGGCGCCTTCGAGGAAGGCTGGCGCCTCTACGAATCGCGCAACGACGAATCCGCAGGCGCGGCAAACGGGACGCTGCCGCCCGTGCCCTACCCGAAATGGCGCGGCGAGCCGCTGCGGGCCAAGTCGCTGCTGGTCTGGCCGGAACAGGGTTACGGCGACCTGCTGCAATTCTGCCGCTATCTGACCTTGCTGAAGTCGCGCGGCGTCGCGCACCTCGGCCTCGCCTGCCCGCCCGCGCTCACGCGGCTGTTCGCAAGCCTGGAAGGCGTGGACGCGATCTATCCGCTCGACGGCAAAACCACGATTCCGGGCCACGATTACTGGTGCCTGATGCTCAGCCTGCCGATGCATTGTGGCACGACCATGGAAACGATCCCGGCACGCACGCCCTACCTGCACGCATCCGCCGACCTGACGCGCGCGTGGCGCGCACGCTTGCCCGCGCACGGGTTCAAGGTCGGTCTCGTGTGGTCGGGCGACCCGCGCACTCACGATCGCGGCTCGAATGCAATCGACAAGCGCCGCTCCGTGCCAGCGCAGGCGTTCCTGCCCTTGCTCGAGCTCGCGGGTGCCACCGACGTGACATTCGTGAGCCTGCAAAAAGGGGCCGACTCGCAGTCCCAAATCGAAGACTTGCCGCGGCCCCTGCGCCCCTTCGACCCGATGCACGAAGTGCGCGACTTCGCCGACACGGCAGCCATCGTCGAATGCCTCGACCTGGTCATCAGCGTGGACACCTCGGTCGCGCACCTCGCCGGCGCGCTGGACAAGCCCGTGTGGATACTCTCGCGCCACGACGGCTGCTGGCGCTGGCTGCGCGACCGGGACGATTCGCCGTGGTATCCGTGCGCGCGCCTGTTTCGTCAGACCGAGCCCGGCAACTGGGCCGGTGTCATCGACTGCGTGGGTCGAGCGCTCGTGGATCTGCGCAAACCGTAAGCTGGATCACCGTGACGCTCATGACCTCGCTCGCGGCCTCGCGCATGAGTTCACGCGGGGTCACGCCGAGCACGCGGTTCATCCAGTGCGCGAGGTGGCTCTGATGCGCGAACCCCACTTCCAGCGCCGCCTGGGTCGCATTGAGGCCGCCCTTCAGCAGCAGCGCCCGCGCGCGCTCCACCCGGCGCCGCACCACGTATTGATGCACCGGCATGCCCAGCGTCCCGCGAAACAGCACCTTGAAATGGGGCACGCTCAGATCGACGAGGGCGGCCAACTCAGCGAGCGTGAGACGCGCATCGAGATGGCTCTCGATGTAATCGGTCACGCGCGCGGCGAGACGCGGCGACAGCGCGGCGCGGCGCGCCTGAAGCGGCTCGGCGGCGTCGAGCAGACGCACCGCGAGCGCCGTGCCGATGCTCTCCGCGTAGAGCGGGTCCGAGGCCTCGCCCGCATCGAGCTCGGCGCGCAGCGCCCATGCGAGATGCTGCACGCGCGCGTCGCGCAGTTGCAGGCGCGGTGCAATGGTGGCGGTGTCGGGCTTGCGCACAAGCTGCTCGGCAATCGTGCGCACAAAGGCGTCTTCCAGGCGAATGCTCAGCACGGTGCAATCGGCGTCGTCGACCCATACGCCGTCGAGCCCTGCGGGAATGACATCGGCATCGCCTTGCGCCTGCATGCGCGCGAGACGCCGGCCATCGCAGACGCAATTGGTGCGCACCGGCGCGCCGAAATGCACGCCGACACGGTGATACGCCGTGCCCGCAATACGATGGCGGCCCGCCGAAATCGCCAGCATTTGCGCGCCAAAGCCACGCCAGCCCAATACGTTGCTGCTTTTCAGTAC
This sequence comes from Paraburkholderia sp. A1RI-2L, assembly GCF_048957375.1. Taxonomy (NCBI): domain Bacteria; kingdom Pseudomonadati; phylum Pseudomonadota; class Betaproteobacteria; order Burkholderiales; family Burkholderiaceae; genus Paraburkholderia; species Paraburkholderia sp. A1RI-2L. Next base: position 996,282 of record NZ_JARBTA010000003.1, on the reverse strand, counting down.
AACCCGGCCGGCGGCCGGCGCCATCGCGTCTTCCAGCACTGCATTCATGGCCTATCCCTTGGCGCGCTATCAGAGCGGCCAGTCTAGTACGGGGCAGGCTGCACGTCTCGAATCCATCATCTAGTTTTGCTCGCCGCGATCCTTCCCTGCGCGTTTCGCTGCCCCGGCCCATTTACGATCATGACGACCACATTCACGAGGAGTCGTCATGTACGTCATTTTCGGAGCGTCGGGTAACGCCGGATTCGCCACCGCCACGGCCTTGCGCGGCGCGGGCCACGCCGTGCGCGCGGTGCTGCACGAGACGCGTCGCGGTGCGCATCGCAGCGCCCGGCTCAGTTCGCATCGCGGTTCGCATCACAGTTCACATCAGCGCGACCGTCTGGCCGCGCTCGGCTGCGAAATCGCATTCGCGGAGCTGAGCGACTGCGCTTCGGTGGCCGAAGCGATTCGCGGCGCGCAGGCGGTGCAAATCCTCTGCCCGGTGCCCATGGCCGATGCGCATCCCGAGGAGACGATGCGCACGATGATCGACGCAGCCGCCGGGGCGCTGCGCGTGGACCCGCCTGAGACCGTGCTCGCGCTGTCCGACTACGGCGCCGAGCTGAAAGGGAACACCGGCATCACGCGGCTTTATCACTATCTCGAGCAACAGTTGAAGGCCGTGTCCACGCGGCTGATTCTGCTTCGCTCCGCCGAGCACATGCAGAACTGGCGCCGCACGATTCCTGCCGCGCTGGCTTCTGGCGTGCTGGCGAGCTTTCATCATCCGCTTGACAAGCGCTTTCCCACGGTCGCGGCGCAAGACGTGGGCGTGGCGGCAGCCGAACTGCTGCGCGACCCGGCGCACAGGCACGGCACGCGCGTCGTGAGCATCGAAGGCCCGAGTCGCATCAGCGCAGCGTATGTCGCCAATGTGCTTGCCGAGATCAGCAACCGGGAAATCGTCGCGCGGGAACTGCCGCGCGACCAGTGGACGCCCGTGCTGCTGCGCGCGGGGCTAGGCGAGCGGCATGCGCAACTGATCATGGACCTCTACGATGCGCACAACGCCGGCAAGATCGACGTCGAGTTCGGCATGCCCGAGCGGCGCTTCGGGAAAACGGAATTAGTGGAGGTGCTTGCGCCGGTTGTGGCGGGGCTGAATGGCCAGCCGCGCATGGAGCGGGCATGAAGGCTGGGCTTTATTTCACGGTTTTTCCGCTTGCCGTCTGAGCGATTCCGCCAGCACGAGAATTTGTTGCGCTCGCAACATAACGGGGCGATCGACCATTTTCCCATCCACCGTGATCGCCCCCGCATCGGCCTTGCTTGCCGCTTCAGCCACGCGCGCCGCCCACGCGAGCTCCTGCTCACTGGGCCGATAGCAGCGGTGCACCGGCTCGATCTGCTGCGGATGAATGCAGAGCTTCGCGCCAAAGCCAAGCCGCTTGCCATTGAGCGCATCGCGCTCGATGCGCGCGAGATCGTGAATATCGGGCGTGACCCCGTCGACCGGCGCATCGATGCCGGCCACGCGCGAAATCAGCGCAAGCTGGCTGCGATAGTGATTGAGCGGCTCGCCGTCGTCGGGCATGCCCATTTCGGCGATGAAATCGAGCGTGCCGAACATCAGCCGCTTCACGCAGGTCGCCTTTGCGATGGCCATCGCGTTCCACATCCCCTGGGCGCTCTCGATCAGCGGATAGACCGGCACGCCGCGGCGCGCGAGCGCGATGGCCGACGCGACGTCCTCCGCGCACTCGGCCTTCGGCAGCACGATGCCCGCGACGCCATCGAGCGCACCGAGCTTCGCGTCCTGCTCGAACCACTGCGTCGCGCGCGCGTTGATGCGCACGAGCACCGGATGGCGGTGCGATACCCAGTTGGCGATGGCCTCACGCGCCGCGTCCTTCGCGTCGTGCGCGACGGCGTCTTCGAGGTCGACGATAACCGCATCCGCGCCGCTCGCAAGCGCCCGCTCGAAGCGCTCCGGACGACTGCCCGGCACAAACAGATACGACTGCGGCGAGAACGTTGCTCGCCCCGCGTCGTCAGCGTTGTTATCGGCAACACGCCCATCGGGCGACGCAATCCCCATTTCGTCTTCTCCACGATTTCATTTGCGCTAGCAGAGCACGCATTACACGTGGGATCGCGGCGAACGGCAACTATCGTTTAACTCTGCCCGTCATAGTTCGCGCCTATTGGTAACGAGGTCGCGAGATCGGCACGTTCGGGCGGCGCGGCGAATTTGCGTCCTACAATTTCATCACCCATCCCGCTGGCCGAACCGCCATCCGCGAACTTTTCGACGCCACCCTGTCCGCCGGCCCGCGGCTCGCGCGTCATTGTGATGACGGCCCGATATTGCGGCGACCATCACCTGACCATCGCCCGGCTATCGTTCGGTCGCCTCAACCCCATGACGGAGGCTCATATGCAATATCTATTGCTGATCTATTCGAAGGAAGCCGGCTGGAGCCAGATGACCGACAGCGAGCGGCAGCAAGGCGTTGCCGCCTATCACGCGTACACCGAAGCGCTGAAAAAGGCCGACGTGCTGTTGGGCGCCAACCGGTTGCAGCCAACGAGCACCGCCACCACGGTGCGGCTCGTCGACAGCAAGCCGCAGGTGCTCGACGGGCCGTATTCCGACTCGAAGGAGCAGCTCGCGGGCTACTACCTGATCGACGTGCCCAATCTGGACGCGGCAATTGCGTGGGCGTCGCGTTGCCCCGGCGCGGGGCACGGCGTGATGGAGGTGCGCCCCGTCTGGACCGCGCCCTACGACGCGCCCGCCGCTGCATGAGTCCTTCTCGCGGCGGTAACGACAGCGGCGGCAGCGGCGCACGCAGCGCCGGGACCGCCGCGCATTCGATTGCCGGGGCCGTGGCACGCCGCAGCTACGGCAAGCTCGTCGCGCTGCTGGCGATGCGCACGCGCGACGTCGCCGCCGCCGAGGATGCGCTAGCCGAAGCGTTTTCCGCCGCGCTCGCGGACTGGCCCGAGCGCGGCTGCCCCGCGAATCCCGAAGCGTGGCTGATGACGGTCGCGCAACGCAGGGCGATCGATGGCGCACGTCATCGCCGCATCGGCGACGAGGTGTCGAGCCAGCTCGCGATCCTCGCCGACGAGATCGACGAGCATGAAGCAGATGCGCTGCCCGACCGGCGGCTCGCGCTGCTGTTCGCGTGCACACACCCCGCGCTGGACGCCACGATTCGCACGCCGCTGATGCTGCAAGTCGTGCTGGGGCTCGAAGCGAAGACGATCGCGTCCGCGTTCCTGATGTCGCCCGCCGCCATGACCAAGCGCCTCGTGCGCGCGAAGCACAAGATCCGCGAGGCCGGCATTCCGTTCGACGTGCCCGAGCGCGAGGCGCTGCCCGGCCGGCTCGCTGCAGTGCTGGAAGCGGTTTATGCCGCGTATGCACAGGGGTGGACCGACCCGCTCGGCAACGACACCGAACGCCGCGATCTCGCCGATGAGGCGCTATTTCTCGCGCAGTTGCTCGTCGAACTGATGCCCGACGAGCCGGAGACACTCGGCATGCTCGCGCTGATGCTGTTCGCGCAAGCGCGGCGCGATGCGCGACGCGATGAAGCCGGCGAGTACGTGCCGTTATCGGCGCAAGATCCGTCGGCATGGAACGCGCCGATGATCGACGCCGCCAACGCGCTGCTTCGGCGTGCGAGCGCCTTCAACGTGATCGGCCGCTTTCAACTCGAAGCCGCGCTGCAATCGGCGCATGTGCACCGCTGCCAGACGCGCCGCCCGAACTGGGACGAGGTCGTGCAGCTCTACGACGCGCTGCTCGCGATTGCGGCGTCGCCGGTGGTCGCGGTGAACCGCGCGCTCGCGCTCGCGGAACGCGACGGCCCGCAGGCGGCGCTCGACGCGCTCGAACCGTATGCGGACGATCCGCGGCTGGCCGACTATCAGCCGTACTGGGCGGCGCGCGCCAATCTCCTCGCGCGAGCGGGCGCGAAAGCTCAGGCGCTCGATGCCTATGATCTCGCGATCGGTCTCGAACAGGACCCGGCCGTGCGCCGCTTCCTGCAACGCAAGCGGCTGGAATTGTCGTTGGCCGGAGGCTAGCGCGGCAATGCAGCCGTGGCCGCACGCGTAGCGTCGCTTACTGCGTGCACGCCTCATGCAGCACGTTGAGCCTGCGCACCGGGTCCGCCACGAAGGGATTGCTTTCGTCCCATGCGTAGCCCGCCAGCACCGCGCTGATCATGAGCCGGATCGAAGGGGCCTGCTGCGGGTAGTAAATGATGTCCTGCAACTCGCCCGTGTACCAGCGATCGACGAACGCACGGAACGTGTCGATGCCCCTGCGCAACGGCACATCGTATTCGGCATGCCAGTCCACCGTTTCGCCGGCGAGTGCGCGCCTCAAGACCTCGACGGCCAGATGCGCCGATCGCAACGCGATCGTGACGCCCGACGAAAACACCGGGTCGAGAAACTCGCCCGCATTGCCGAGCAGCGCATAGCCTGCTCCGTGCAGGCTCGCGACGTTGGCCGAATAACCGCTGATCTGCCTCACCGGCATCAGGAACGGCGCGTCGCCGATCAGGCGGTTCAGCGTCGGCTCCTCGCGAATCAGCGTGCGCAGGCGCGCCTCGCGCGCGGCTTCCGGAACATCGAGGAAAGCCGCCTCGGCCACGCATCCCACCGAGGAACGCCCGCCCGCGAGCGGAATCATCCAGAACCACACGTCGCGATGCTCGGGGTGCGTCGCGACGCAGATCTTGTTGCGATCGAACGCGTCGAGCGCCAGCCCATCGCGAACATGGCTGAAGATCGCGGTGCGCGTCGGCTGGCGCGTGGGCGCTTCCAGATCCAGCAGTCGCGGCAGCACCCGGCCGAAGCCGCTCGCGTCGAGCACGAAGCGCGCGTGCACCTCGTAGCGCGCATCGCTCTCGTCGGCGACCTCCAGCACTTGCGCAGCGCCCGTGCGCATGGCCAGCACCGTATGACCGAAGCGCACTTCGGCGCCTTGCTGCGCGGCGCAACCGATCAGCACTTCGTCGAATTTCGCGCGCTCGACCTGATAGGTCGTGCCCCAGCCCGGACTATGCTTGTCGCGGAAGTCGAACGACGACGCACGGTCGCGCCACACGAAATGCGCGCCGTTCTTGTACTGAAAGCCCGCCTCCACCACGGCCTGCAACATGCCCGCTTCTTCGAGGTAGGCCATGCTTTGCGGCAACAGGCTCTCGCCAATCGAAAAGCGCGGGAAATGCTGCCGTTCCAGCACCAGCACCGAATGGCCGGACTTGCGCAATAGCGCAGCCGCCACCGCGCCGGACGGGCCGGCGCCAATGATCGCCACATCCACGGCTTCGTGCCGGGTCGCGAGGGTTTGCACAGCTTCTGCGGGGTTATGTTCCATGCTTCGTTCCGTCCTGTGATCCTGTATATCCTGTGCGTCCTGCACCTTCTAACCCAACGTATGCCCGATATCGCTCTTCGGCGAGCCGTTGAGCATGCGCGCGCCACCCATGCCGTTCATGACGACACGCTTCATCAGACCATCCCGCCGTTCACGCCGATCACCTGACGCGTGACATACGAGGCCGCATCCGACATCAGAAAACCGACCACGGCCGCCACTTCGGCGGGCTGCCCCACGCGATTCATCGGCACGGCCTTCAGCGCGTGCTCGAGCGGCACGTCGTCGAGCATGCCGGTGTCCACCAGCCCGGGCGCGACGCTGTTGACCGTGATATTGCGCGTGGCCAGTTCCACTGCCAGCGCCTTGGTCGCGCCGATCAGGCCAGCCTTGGCCGCGCTGTAGTTGACCTGGCCGCGATTGCCGGTCACGCCGGACACCGACGACACCGTCACGATCCGGCCGCCCTTGCGCGCGCGCACCATCGGCATGATCAGCGGATGGACCACGTTGTAGAACGCGTCGAGGCCCGTTTCCAGCACGATGTCCCAGTCTTCATCGGTGAGCGCCGGAAACGCCGCGTCGCGCGTCACGCCCGCGCAGCAGACGATGCCGTAGTACGGGCCGTGCGCGGCCACATCCGCTTCGAGTATCGCGCGGCACGCGGCACGATCGCGCACGTCGAATTGCAGTACGCTGGCCGCGCCGCCCTGCGCGGCGATATCGGCCATCACGGCCTGCGCTTCGTTGAGGCCGGTGCGGCAATGCACGCTGACGGCAAAGCCGTCCGCGGCCAGTTGATGCGCGATCGCGCGGCCAATGCCGCGGCTCGCGCCGGTGACGAGGACACGCCGGCTCATGGTTTGTCATTCTCCTCGATAAAATTCCGAAAAATATTCGACTGAACGGATCGCACGCATATAAGGGGTAAGGTCGACTCCGAACACGCGCTCGAACGCGCAGTCGTTAAAATTCGAGCTATTTTCGCGCCGTTTTAATCGCCCACGCCAGCCCCTCTTCTCACCAACCTTTCATGCTCTCCCTCCCGACCGCCGGACTGATGGCTTTGAGCTGCGCGATCGTGCTCCTCATGCCGGGCCCCACCAACACCCTCCTCGCCGCCGCCGGGCTGAGACAGGGCGTGCGCCGATCGGCACCGCTCACCGCTGCGGAACTGGCCGGCTACCTCGTTTCGATTTCTCTTTGGGGCATTTGCTTCACCCATGCCTCGCATTCGATGAGCTGGCTGCCCAAGCTCCTGCGCGTGGCCAGCAGCGTCTACCTTGCGTGGCTCGCCATTCGCCTGTGGCTCACGGCGGATTCGGTTTCGTCCTCGGCTATCGGCGTGGTCAGCGCGCGCTCGCTATTCTGCGCAACGCTGCTCAATCCCAAGGCCACGCTATTCGCGGGCTCGATTTTTCCTGCCGCAGCGTTTTCACGCCCCGCAACGTGGCTCGCGGCCATGGCGATCTTCTCGGCCCTGTTGGTGCCCATTGGCCTCGTGTGGATCGCCATCGGCGCCGCGCCTCGCAGCGGGCGCGTGCCGGGCATTCGGACCGCGCGGGTTCAGCGTTGCGCCGCGATGGTGGTGGCGACCTTCTCCATGTCGCTGGTGTGGCCGCTCGTTCGGTAGGCGTCGGCACAGTCCGTTACCTGGCCACCTGACGGCTGGTCGGCGCGCAGTTCCCCGAAGTTGTCTGCCTGCAACACGTGCAATGCGCGACGCATGATCCTGACCAGGATAAATCCGAAGTTCATTGAAACGGGCAATCTGACGTTTTTTGAGATGCTACCCCTGTAAGGATTTCGAAAAATCTACGGGGGTGACGGGATGAACCAGGGCTGGTGTTTTCGCGCGTGCGCAATATGCTCGTGGCTGTCGAGGAAACGGCCACCGCAGCGGGGAAACGGCGCCCACGCTCAATGAACTGAGCGCGCAGCGCATCATGGAGAAAAAAGAAGATGTGAAATATACCGAATCGCGGGAATACCGGCGTGCGCACGAGGAACACCACTGTCGCTATTGCATTGATGATTTAGCTGGCCGCCTGCGGTGGAAGCAGCAGCAAAAACAGCGGCGTTTCCACGAATTCCACTGGCAGCGAAACAGTGGCTGATAACACGAATACGATGCCGCCAACGCCCTCAACGAACGCCAGCTTCTTCGACGGCATCTTCATGAAGGACACAGGCGCGGGCTACTATCAGTTCGATCTGCGTCCTGCCAGGTCAGGCCCGATAGATTCGCTGCCCGATCCGACCGGCTTCGGCAGGACGCAATACTATGTCAACGCCGACAGTGACAGCAATTTCAGCATGGCGTCGAGCATCATCTCCGGCAGCTTCACAAGGCAGTATGTGACGCAGGTTTATATCGCCACAGAGGGCCCGTTCACATCTCAGCGGCTGCTGGGCACAGATATCGGAGCTCACTCGAAGATCTTCGCGAAACTGCCGCAGGGCTACGAGCTTGGCATGCAGGCACTGGCCGCGCTTGTGACGCCATCGAGGCGAATTTTTTCGATAAACGAATTAGTCGAAAGGAAAACGCGGAACGGCAATTGCGGTATGGAAGCGCCTTTATCTTCTCAGAGGAGCGATCGTGAACCGAGATACCAAAACGCCGTCTTACCCGTTCGCATCCGGAGGGTGGGGGTCGCTCAAGGCGGTCGCAAAAATTCTGTTGCAGGAAAAGGTCCCGCTGAAAGACAGTGCCATACTCCTGAAGCAAAACAAGCCGGACGGCTTCATGTGCGTAAGCTGTTCATGGGCGAAGCCGGCCGACACTCATGCCTTCGAGTTCTGCGAAAGCGGTGCAAAAGCCACCGCCTGGGACACCACGGCCAAACGAGCACCGCCGGAATTCTTCAACCGCAATACGGTAACGTCGCTGCTTCAATGGCACGATCATGATCTCGAGGAAACAGGTCGACTTACCGCTCCGATGCGGTATGACACCGCGACCGATAAATACGTCGAAGTAAGCTGGGATGACGCGTTTTCGGAGATCGGCCGGGAGCTTGGCTCACTCGATCCGGAGAAAGTCGTCTTCTATACGTCGGGGCGCGCGTCGCTGGAGACCGCCTACATGTACCAGCTCTTCGCACGAATGTACGGCTGCAACAACCTGCCCGACAGCTCGAACATGTGTCATGAGAGCACGAGCGTAGGTCTGAAAGAAGCGATTGGCGTGGGCGTTGGCACCATCACGCTGGAAGACTTTGACAAGACCGATCTGATGTTCTTCTTCGGCCAGAACGTCGGCACCAACAGTCCCCGGATGCTTCATCAGCTTCAGCATGCGCGCGAGCGCGGCGTGCCCATCATCACCTTCAATCCACTGCGGGAACCGGGGCTCGTCTCTTTCGCCAATCCGCAGTCGCCGCGCGATATGCTCACGCCTGCCGAAACGCGGATCAGCACCCAATATCATCAGGTCAAAACCGGTGGCGACACCGCTGCGATCCTCGGCATCTGCAAGGCCGTCATCGAAGCCGACGACGATGCGCTCCGACATGGGCGACCGCGCGTGATCGACACCGCGTTCATCGACGAACATACAACCGGGTTTACAGGCTTCGCGACGTGCGTGCGAAGCACCTCATGGGAAGAAATCGAGCAGGTCAGCGGCCTGGGACGCGCAGCACTGCTCGAAGCCGCGACCGACTATATGCGCGCCAACGCGGTGATGGCGCATTATGGAATGGGATTGACGCAGCATCGACTTGGTGTGCAGAACGTGCGAATGCTCTGCAACCTGCTATTCCTGCGCGGCAACGTTGGCAAACCGGGAGCCGGCCCCTCGCCTGTCCGTGGCCATTCGAACGTCCAGGGTCAGCGTACCGTCGGCGTGACGGAGAAGCCTGAACTCGCACCGCTGGATCAGCTTGCCAAACAGTTTTCGTTCGAGCCTCCACGCAAGAAAGGCTTAAACACGGTCGAAGCATTCGAGGCCATGGTCAAAGGCGAGGTGGATGCCGTCGTCAACCTGGGCGGCAACCTGGTGCGCTCCGTACCCGACCGCTCACAGACCGAGCCGGCGTGGGCACGCTTGCGCCTGACCGTGAATGTGGCCACCAGGCTGAACCGGAGCCACCTCGTCCACGGCGAAGTTTCGTACATACTGCCTTGCCTGAGCCGGATCGAGTTCCATCGCACCCCGTCTGGCGAGCAAGCGGTGTCGATGGAAGACAGCACGGGCTGCATGCACGGCTCAAGGGGCGTAACGGAACCGGCAAGCGACAAGGCCCGGCCGGAGCCGTATATCGTCGCGGGCATTGCGAAGGCGACGCTCGGTCATCGATCGACCGTCAACTGGGACGTGTGGTGTGATGACTACTCGCTGGTGCGCGATGAAATCACCAAAACGTACCCCGACATATTTCACGATTTCAATTCGCGCATGTGGGAACCCGGCGGCTTTCATCGCCCTATTCCGGCACAACACCGACAATGGAAGACGAAGTCAGGCAAGGCCGAATTCCTTGTAACGTATTCGCTCGGCGAAGACCCGGACATGCCCGACAAGTTTCCCGAAGGGCTGCGTTTGATGACGCTGCGCAGCGACAGCCAGTTCAACACGACGCTCTATAGCCTGGACGACCGTTTCCGCGGGGTAAAGGGCAGCCGCATGGTCATCCTGATGAATAAGGTTGACATCGAGAAACGCAATCTTGCCGAGGGGCAAAAAATCACGCTCCAGACGATCGCCGACGATGGCATCGATCGACGCCTTGCCGGCCTCGAAATCAAGGCCTACGAAATACCAGAAGGCTGTATCGGCGGTTATTACCCCGAGTGCAATGTGCTATTGCCGCTCTGGCATTATGCGAAGGAAAGCAAGGTGCCGGGAGCGAAGTCAATTCCGGTGCGCATCATTTGACGCCCCGGCGCGTCGATGTATGGAATCGCCGGATCTTCGAGATTATTTCCGCCGACACAGGCTTTACTGTTGCAAGGGCGAAATCTCGCTTTCTGCTGAAATTTCTGCCTCCGCCCTATGCCAATACTCGTCGGTGTGGTCATCGGGCGAGCCCGCCTTTTCCCACAACTCGTACGCACGCCGCCGAATACGTTCTTCGCGGCTGCTCTGCGCCGGTGTCTCTTCTATCCTCGTGGCGCCCCCGACCGCCGGCGGATCACTTGCTGGAAACGTCGCCTCGACCGCTTTATCGATCTTCCCTTCGGACTTTTGGGTTGCGCTGTTCTGCTCCTGCGTTTTCGCTTTCGCCTTCGCCGCCATTTGTGCCTCCGTTTAGGTGACTAGCGCAGAGCGCAAGCGGCGTTCCGGTCTGCGGTCATTTTGATAGCGCGAATTGAAGTCGTTGTTCTATCTTCCGCCCCCTACAAAGTTTCATGCATGACCGCCCAGAATTACATGCCATCGCACAGGCCCGGCATCCTTGACGGGCGCCGCGCTTCGCGATGCGCGATGAGCGCGTCGTATGCAGCAACGTAATCGTCACACATGCGCTCCGCAGTGAAGCGTCGCTCGAACTCGGCGCGGCAGCGCTCACGGGAAAGCAAGGGCAAGCGTGCAACGGCGTCGACTGCCGCATCCGGTCCATCCACGACGAACCCGCTCACGCCATCCGAGAGCACTTCGGCGACGGCGCCGCGGCGGGTGGCGATCACGGGCGTTCCGCTCGCGAGCGCCTCGATCATCACCAGGCCAAACGGCTCGTCCCAACTGATCGGCATCAGCAATGCTTCGGCGCGACGCAGCAACATCGCGCGCAAACCGCCCCCCACTTCGCCTACGTACTCCACACAGTTGGCGTTGCGCGCGATCAGCGGACGCATATGGTCCTCGAACCATGCACGCTCCCCCGGATGGACTGCCGCGGCCATCTTCAACGGCTTGCCGGCTCGTCGAGCGATGTCTATTGCCCTGTCCGGCCCCTTGCCCGGCATCATGCGGCCCATCCACAGAAGATAGCCGTCGTGAGCCGCGCTGGGCACGAAGAGATCGGAGGGCAAGCCGTGCGCGATCGTCGCTAGCCAGTTCGCGTGCGGAGCGCTCCTGCGCTGCGCTTGCGATAGCGCGACGAGCGCTTCGCCCCGCGACACGTCGAGCAGCACACCCAGGTCCTGGCGGCGAATTACGCCGTGCATCGTGGTGAGCGAAGCGACGTTCAATCTGCACGCGAGCGGCAGATGCAGCGGTTCGGTGTGGAAGTGCACGACGTCGAATTCATGCGCGCGCGCGGCCACCCGCTCGAGTTGCGCAACGTGGTGGACCAGCGTGTCGGTTACGTCCCGGTCGTGCCACAGCGCCCGTGCGCAACAAGGTACGAGAACGGCGTGGGTTTGCGAATCGCCGCTCGCGAACAGCGTCACGTCGTGGCCGCGGTCGATGAGTGCTTGAGTCAGGTAATGAACGATCCGCTCAGTGGCGCCGTAACGCACGGGCGGTACGCGTTCATAGAGCGGAGCGACCTGGGCGATACGCATGGCATTCCTTCACAGGACCGGCCGGCGCCGGGGAACGCTATTCCGCACTCGTCGTTCCCGGTTCGGCTGCGTGCAGCGCAGGTCGCTGCACACGTGCTGCATTTCCCGGTGCGAAGCCTGATGCAATTGCCCGCGTGGCTCGTCGCCGATCAAGCGAACCGTTTGCGCCTCGTCTGAGCTCGCCGGTCGGGTATGCACAGTGCTTAATCGAGGCATGTCCCTGCGGAGCAATACCATGAGCAAACCTGAACAATCCACCGACGCGCTGGAGCTGTTGACCGCCGACCACCGCGCCGTCGACAAACTCTTCGATGCGTACCAGGAAGCCGGGCAAGCCAGCGAGGACGCCCGCTTCACGATCGTCAAACGAACGTGCGAGCAACTGACTGTGCATACGATGCTCGAGGAGGAGTTGCTGTATCCCGCCGCAAGCGACGCATTGTCCAAAGATACGCTTGATGTGGACGAGGCACGGGTCGAACACTATCTCGTGAAAATGCTCATCCAGCGTTTCGTTACGCTCACGCCCGCGCACGCGGGCTACGACGCGACGTTCCGCGTGCTAGCCGAACTGGTCCGCCACCATGTACAAGAAGAAGAAAACGGACTGTTTCCGCTCTTGCGCGGCAGCAACGTTGATCTTGCGGCGCTGGGCCGGCGTATTGCGTCGCGCAAGGCCGAACTCGATGCCAAGCTCGAAGCCGCCGGAGCGAAGACCACGGGCGACAAGACGCTGGTGCTCTCGCATTTCGATATGCCGCTTTGAGAGCGAGCCGATGCCGCAAACGCCGCCTCTCACTTGTGGAGAGGCCGACGCGAGGTCGCTCACGTCATTCGTCGTGATGGCTTGGGCATTGTTGCCCCATGCGCTGCGAATATAGATGAGCACATTGGCGATCTCCACGTCCGCGAGCGTCCCGGCGAAGCCCGGCATCGCCTGGTGCGGCGGCCCAGCGAGCGTCGACGGGCTGCTACCGCCCTCAACATGCTTGTGGTCTTTTTCATATCGCCAGGTGGGCCCCTTGGGCAGGCCGAACCCGGGTGTACGCATTTTTGTTCCGCTCAAAGCGGATGCTCTGCGCGGGCTTCGTCAAGCACGGCGCGTGGGAACAGACTGTGCTAATTAGCCCGCATGCACGCACATCTCTCGCAGGTCGGCGAGGAGGACATCATGGGCGAAGTGCGGATCGGCATTTCCGGCTGGCGCTACGACGGCTGGCGCGGCACGTTCTATCCACAAAGTCTGCCGCAAAAGCGCGAGCTCGACTTCGCCTCGCGTGCCGTGCAGACCATCGAAATTAACGGCACGCACTACAGCCTGCAATCGCCGGCGTCGTTCGAGCAGTGGCGAGACGAAACGCCGAACGGTTTCGTCTTCAGCATCAAGGGCGCACGCTACCTCACACACATGCTGCGGTTTCGGGACGAGTCGGCAATCGTTGCGTGTGCGAACTTCTTTGCGCAAGGGTTGCTGGCGTTGAACGAAAAATTAGGACCTCTACTCTGGCAGTTCCCGCCAACCTACCCCTTCAATGCCGATCGCCTGGAACGGTTCCTCGCACTGCTGCCGCGCGATACGGAAGCTGCGCTACGTCTGGCGAGACGCCACGACTCACGGGTGAAGACGCCGCGGCTCACCATCGACCGCAACCGGCCCATGCGCCACGCCATCGAAATTCGCCATGCGAGTTTCGTTGACCCCTCTTTCGTGGATCTGCTCCTACGCCATCGCGTGGCGCTCGTGGTATCCGATTCCACGGAACCCTGGCCCTATGCCGAAGATGCCACCGCCGACTTTACCTATGCACGGCTGCACGGTTCAACCGGAAAATATGCGGGGGCCTACAGCGACGCGGCGCTAGACGAATGGGAAGCCCGCTTCAGAGCATGGAGCGAGGGAAAGACCGCAGCGCACGCGCGACTCATCGCGCCCGCGCTCGGCAATCGCGAATGCAAACCGCGCGACGTGTACTGCTATTTCGACAATGATCAGAAGACGGAAGCGCCCTTCGACGCGCGCCGCTTGATGACCCGGTTTGGTTTCGCCGAAGAACCGCTCGCTCGCGGCTCGACATCTCGCGCACCCGCCGCTTTGCGTCGCTCTTCAGAAAAGCGACGAGCGCTGCCTCGTCAGCCTTGAGTCCGCGGCGGCGCGCGGCGGGCAGCGCCTGGGCGAGGGCACCCGCCTCGAACGCTTCGATCACGGCCGGATGGACATAGCACTTGCGGCAAACCGCCGGCGTATTGCGCAGCAGTTGCGATATCTGCTTGATGGTGCCGACGACGTGTTTGCGCGCCTGCGTCGCCGTTTCCCATTCCAGCTTGCGCAGCGCCGCCAGCGCGAAAACGCTGCCCGCCCACGTGCGGTAGTCTTTCGCGGTGAACTCTACGCCGGTGATCTCGCGCAGATACTCGTTGATGTCCGAGGAGCTAACGGAATGCCTCGCGCCATCGGCGTCGAGATACTGAAAGAGCTCCTGGCCCGGCAGTTCCATACAGCGCCTGACGATGCGCGCGACGCGCGCGTCGCTGACCGCGACATCGTGCTCGATGCCGCTCTTGCCACGAAACCGGAAGCGCAGCCGGTCAGACGACACCGTCAAATGCCGCTTGAGCAGCGTCGTCAGGCCATACGAGCGGTTCTCTCGAGCATACTCCTCGCTGCCCACGCGAATCAGTGTGATATCGAGCAGGCGCACGACGGTGGCCAGCACCTTGTCTCGCGGCATGCCGTCGAGCGCCAGATCGCGCGCCAACCGGGCGCGCAGTTTCGGCAGCGTCGTGCCGAACGCCAGCAAGCGCTCGTACTTGGTCGCGTCGCGCGTTTCACGCCAGCGCGGGTGATACCGGTATTGCTTGCGCCCGCGTGCATCGCGGCCCGTTGCCTGCAAATGGCCGTGCGGATCCGGGCAGATCCAGACGTCGGTATAGGCAGGCGGCACCGCCAATGCATTGATACGGCGAATCTCGGCATCGTCCTTGATGCGCTTGCCTCGCGTATCGAAGTAGACGAACGCCCCATCGATCCGCTCGCGCGTGTACCCGCGATGCGAGTCGTCGACGTAGCGCAGGCCCGAGGGCATGACGTCAGTAAAGGATGCGCTGCGCTCGCGCGCGGCGCTTTTGCGGCCCGGCTCTCCAGCATTTTCCTGATTGTTTGCCACGGCTTGCCTCGGTCGATTGGCCTGATTGGGTAACGAACGAGCAATGCCCGTGCCGCGAACGCCGTTGCGATTCTTGCGCGAGACCAGCGCTCAGCCGGACTTGCCGCACTTCGACGAACCGTTGAGCCGAACCGGGAATATTCAATGCGGCAATCCAGCAATGCAGCACAAACACCCGGACACCCGATTCAACCCCCAAGTGGAGCCAATGATGACTGAACCGACGATCGCCCTCCCCGACGCAGGCCCGGGCCAGGCGTCTGAACGCGTTGCGTCACTGAGTACAGGAATGACCGATCTCGCACGCCTTTGCGTCGAGACCGCTGGCCGCATCGTGGAACTCAATAGCCGCGCGTTCAATACCGCCCTGAATGAGCAGCGCGCCATCGCACTGGAATCGGCCGCCGGGCATTCGGCGTTTGACACATGGCGCCTGAATGCAAGCTATGCATTAGCGGGCACTGCAAAGACTGCGGCCTACTGGCGGCACGTCAACGAGATCATGCTTGGCGCGATCGTCGATTGCGTTAGCGGTACTGAAAGCCGTCTTAACCATGACTTCATGGTGTGGACCGCCGCGTTCGAGAGGCCCGCCTCTTAAAGCATCCGCACTGATTCGCACCGCCGGCGCCACCGCCCTTCATCCTGTATTCGGCATCGTTCGGACAAGTGGCGCGGCACGTTCCGTGCGGCAGGACACCTGCTACGTCCGCCGCTCTATTGATTCAGCATCGAACCTCGAGGTGATCATCATGCAACCTGCGAAGCCCGCACCCAGCGAGAACGAGAGCCCTCTGAACCCGGGCGACGAAGGCCCCCCGGGCACCCCCGGCGTCGGTGAAGACCTGTGCGGCGCCTGCCATGGCACCGGTCTCGTCGAAGGACAGCGCTGCGCCGTCTGCGGCGGTACGGGCAAGGTCCTGCAGGGCATCGGTGGTGGTTAGTGCCGCCTCCCGGCGATAGCGCGGCGATGTCCGCGGCTGCGTCGCTCGCGCTGGCGACAGGCGAGATTGGCGCGGCTGGTGCCGATGGGAAGAAGGCGTGTAGCCCGTGTTGAATCACGCACCATCGCCTGGCGCGATTTATTGCCCGGATAAAAAAACGCCAACCCGTATTATTCCCGGGTTGGCGTTTCGCTTCGGGTACTGCCGATATCAGAACTGGTTCATCGTGTTGTCCTTACCGGCCGCCTTCAGCGCTGCTTCGCCGCTGAAGTATTCCTTGTGGTCGTCGCCGATGTCCGAGCCCGACATGTTCTGGTGCTTCACACAAGCGATGCCCTGGCGGATTTCCTTGCGCTGCACGCCAGCCACATAACCGAGCATGCCCTGGTCGCCGAAGTATTCCTTCGCGAGGTTGTCGGTCGACAGTGCCGCGGTGTGGTACGTCGGCAGCGTGATCAGGTGGTGGAAGATACCGGCTTCGCGCGAGGCATCGGCCTGGAACGTGCGGATCTTTTCGTCGGCGAGCTTCGCCAGTTCGGTCTGATCGTATTCCACGCTCATCAGCTGGCCACGCTCGTAGGCCGACATATCCTTGCCCTCGGCCTTCATCGCGTCGTATGCCTGCTGGCGGAAGTTCAGCGTCCAGTTGAACGACGGGCTGTTGTTGTACACCAGCTTCGCGTTCGGGATGACCTTGCGGATCTCGCTGACCATGCCGCCGATCTGCGCGATATGCGGCTTTTCGGTTTCGATCCACAGCAGGTCGGCGCCGTTTTGCAGAGCGGTGACGCAGTCGAGCACGCAGCGCGCTTCGCCCGTGCCGGCGCGGAACTGGAACAGGTTGCTCGGCAGGCGCTTGGGACGCAGCAGCTTGCCGTCGCGCTTGATGATCACGTCGCCGTTGCCCAGTTGGTCAGCCGTCAGTTCTTCGCAATCGAGGAACGAGTTGTACTGGTCGCCCAGGTCGCCCGGCGTGCGGGTCACGGCGATCTGCTTGGTCAGGCCGGCGCCCAGCGAGTCGGTGCGGGCCACGATGATGCCGTCGTCCACGCCCAGTTCGAGGAACGCGTAGCGGATCGCGCGGATCTTCGCGAGGAAGTCCTCGTGCGGCACGGTGACCTTGCCGTCCTGGTGGCCGCACTGCTTCTCGTCCGACACCTGGT
The DNA here is from genome assembly GCF_048957375.1 of Paraburkholderia sp. A1RI-2L. Classification (NCBI taxonomy): domain Bacteria; kingdom Pseudomonadati; phylum Pseudomonadota; class Betaproteobacteria; order Burkholderiales; family Burkholderiaceae; genus Paraburkholderia; species Paraburkholderia sp. A1RI-2L. Next base: position 979,175 of record NZ_JARBTA010000003.1, on the reverse strand, counting down.
TTTCGATCTGGATGCAGCATGCGCCCGCTTCGATGAACTGCTTGGCCAGCAGATACGTGGCTTCAGCGTTGCCGAAACCCGCGTCGATGTCGGCGATGATGGGCACCACGTGCGTGACGTGGTTGTCGATCTTTTGCTGGATGGCGGCCTTGGCGGACGCGTCCTTTGCGGCGTCGAGTTCGCGGAACAGGCCGCCCAGTTCACGGGCGTCGGCCTGGCGCAGGAACGTGTACAGCTCGCGGATCAGCGCGCTGACCGAGGTCTTTTCGTGCATCGACTGGTCCGGCAGCGGGCCGAACTCGGAGCGCAGCGCAGCCACCATCCAGCCCGACAGGTACAGATAGCGGCGCTCGGTGCTGTTGAAGTGCTTCTTGATGGAGATCATCTTCTGCTGGCCGATGAAGCCGTGCCAGCAACCCAGCGACTGCGTGTACTTCGACGGGTCGGCGTCGTAGGCGGCCATGTCGGCGCGCATGATCTTCGCGGTGTACTTCGCGATGTCCAGACCCGTCTTGAACTTGTTCTGGGCACGCATGCGGGCGGCGTATTCGGGATTGATGGCATTCCAGGCGCTGCCGTGGTTTTCCTTCAAGCCAGCCACTGCCTTGATGTCGTCTTGATACTGAGCCATGTGTCTCTCCTAAGAGCAAAGCGCGTTTGATCAAATGGTTTCAGCGTGCCGCCCCGTTTGTCGAAGCGAACTGCATGACTCAATAGTAACGCCGCCCACCGCGTTTGGGTGAAGTCTTATATAAGACATAAGACATAATTTACGCTTTAAATTCAATAAGATACGCACATCTTTTTGCGATACAAAACAGATTTTCGAGTGACGAAAAAATCTCACCCCGGAAATTCCCCGCATATCCCGCAATGTGAAACGCGCTTTCAGCGGCTGGAGAGTCGGGCTCGCCACGCGCATGCGCCGACGATCCGCTGGCCCTCGCGTTCACCACCGCGCGTGAAATCGCGCAGCGCAGCCCCGACGCGATTCGCGCCGCCAAGCGCCTGCTGCAGGTCGCGTCGCGCGGCAACGCGGCGGCGACGTTGATCGCCGAATCCGTGGAGCAAGAGGCGCTGATAGGCGGTGAAAACCAGCGCGAAACCGTCGCGGCGAACATCGAAAAACGCGTGCCGCGCTTCGTGCCGGCATCGCCCTTTAAAGGCAGCCGGTGACAGTCGCGCTCATGGCTGGGGGGCGTGCGTGCGCAACATCGCGATCTGCTCGCGCCAGCGCGCCATCACCTTCTCGCGCTCGTGCAGGCGGAACGTCACCCCGCTCAGCACCTCGGCATATTTCGCGCGATGCACGTCCACACGCTCGACGCGCAGGCGAAACACGCTGAGGTCGAGCGCGGTCTGATGCTCGGCGACGAGGCTTGCCTGCGCGCGTATCTCCAGCACCGCGCCGTCATGCACCAGCGTGAGCGTGAGGCGTGCGTCGCGCTGCATGTTCTGCGCGGTGTTCGAGCGCGGCCACATCGCCACGAGCAGGGTTTGCGCGTCGAGCGCCAGCACTTCCCCCACACTTAGCTGCGCACCGTGCGGCCAGCCATCGGCGCCCACGGTCGAGAGGCGAAAGGCTTCGTCCGCGCGCGTCTCGAGGTGCTCGCCGTCCAGCGCGCGCACGAGCGAAGGCGGCAGCTCGCGCGCGTCATGCTGCGCGTCCGCGTGCTTGCGCTCCGGCGCGGAATCGCGGGTTTCATCTCGATGCATCGATCAGGGTCTCCGAAGGGGGCAAGCGGGTTCGCAAGCGCCACGCCAATCTACCGCATCGCGTACGACGATGGAATTGCTCGGCCAGGCCACCGTCACTCTGTACGCGCCGACATTTTCTCGGCATATACTCGGCGTCTTCCCCTCCCCTCCGCGACGTTCCGACGACTATGAAACGTGTGACCGTCCGGCAATCGCCGGTGCATGGCAAAGGCGTTTTCGCGCTGCTTCCGTTGCGCGCCGGGGAGCGCATTTTCGAGTACAAGGGCATGGTGACCACGTGGCGCGAGGCGGCGCGCTGGAACGCGCGCCGCAGCGACTTGGGCCACACCTTCCTGTTCGGCCTGTCCGACGGGCGAGTGATCGACGGCGGGCGCGGCGGCAATGGCGCACGCTGGCTCAATCACGCGTGCGCCGCGAACTGCGAGGCAGTCGAAGGAAACGGGCGCGTGTTCATCGAGGCAATCCGCGATATCGCACCCGGCGAGGAGCTCTTCATCGACTACGCGCTCGAGATCGAGCAGCACGCCGACGACGACGCGCAACGCGACTATGCCTGCCGCTGCGGCGCCCCGCTCTGCCGCGGCACCATGCTGGGAGCATTGGCCGCGGGTGCACTTGTTTTAGCGGTGTGAACCCGCCGATGTAAAGCAACCATTCACATCGGCGATTTGATCAGGAATCCAGATAAATCACGCAATTGCCGCCATTACCCCGGGGGCCGCCGCAACTGGCGGTGAATCCAATGCCGCGCATCGCGGCGTGCCTCAGGCGGCGCTTTGCTTGAGTCTCGCGTACACGAACTGCCCGAAATACCACGCGAGATCGGAATGGCTGAGGATATTCGCGTCCGACAACGCGGAGGCTTCGAGCTTCAGGCGACGCAGCATGAGCTTGCCGGCTTGCGACACGATGTACAGGCGCACGAGTTCCTTGCGGGTCTTCTCGTCGGCAGACTCGAAATGCTCGCGCCCGCGCTGGACTTCGTCGTTGCGGCGCGCGCGCGCTTCTTCGTCGCGCGCGGCGATGCTCTGCTTCACGGCGCTGCCGGCCGCGGCTTTCGCCGTTTCCGCCGCGCTCTCGGCCGCCGCCCGCTCGGTCTGGATCGCCACCATCTTGCGCTCGGCCTCCGACACCTGCCAGTTGTGGCTCAGCGCCTTCATCAGGTAGCCGGCCGGGCTCTTGGTGACCTTGCCCTGATTGAGGCGAAAACGCGTGTATTCGATGGCCTGCTGGATCCGCTCGTCGGTCCAGCTCATGCGATGCTCGGCGATCACATCGAACTGCTTGTTGCTCAGGCCGAACTCCTCCTTCAGCGTGAGCAGCAGGTCGTGGGCGTCGGGCTGACGGCTCAGCATGGCGGCAACGGTGTCCTTGCGCTTCAGCCGGAAGCGGATCTTGTTGATCTTGCGCGAGGTTTCGGAGTCGGCCCGTGTTTCGTAGCTCAGGTCGATGTCCGAGAGCTCGTTGATCTGGCGCACGGCCGGATCGAGATACTTCGGCCGGAAGTGCTTGAATTCCGACGCGCTCGATCCAAGCTTGCCCGGCCAGCGGCGCATGACGTCGAGCTCGATCCAGTCGGTAAAGCCCGCGCTCACGTAGGGCAGCACGTAGTCGTAGATTGCCCGCGCGAAAGTCTGCGAGAAGGCGGCCGTGATGCACAGGTTGAGCCAGTGATGCTTGTCCGGACCGGTGATGTGTCGCAGCATCAGCGGCGGGATGCGAAACTGGATACGCCCCTTGCCGATCTTCACGCTGCCCATCAACTGCTCGGAAATCCACTGGTCCTCTTCGCTGGGCGCGCGATCGGGCGGCGTGTCCGTCACTTCGATGAGCACCCGCTGCGCTTCCTTGATCACGCTCTGGAGATGACGCACGTTGCGGCTCTCGTAGCGCATGAGCCACTTGAAGTAGTTCAGGTCGACGTCGTAGATCTCGCGCGGCAGCGGTTCTTGGGCCGCGATGAAATAGGCGGCATCGATAAAACGTCGCGACGACAGGCCGAGCCCGTTGATCGCAACGAAAACGTTGTTGCGCTGAAAGCCGATCTCCCTCGTGCTCTCATTGATAGGCTGGCCGGACATTTCCTCGAACAACCCGAGCGACATCTGCTGGGTGGTCGTCCTGCGTCCGCTGTCCTCCGACATTCGTGTGCTCTCCGTCGATATTGGCCGCGACTCTATCACTCCCCGAACACAAGTCAACACAATAACCGTTACCTCAAACGGCAGGCTTTGAAGGGTCCGCACAAAAACCGTGCCGAATTGCACATAGACCTCTCCATCCCCAGCACAAAAAACATCACCCTCGTGCACATAAACCAATGCTTTCAGCACATAGACCGGTGCTTTTCAGCAGCAAGTCCTTGAAGACAAAGGATTCGAAGGCGTTCGTTAGTGGGTTAGTAGGTTTTCTTTGTTTAAGTAAACAAACCAACGGCAAGAAGCAAAGACGCTTCGCGCAAAAATTTACGCAAATTGGCTGAGGACACATGGGCGTATTTCTTATAGGAAAAGCCGCAGGATCCTTCGCCAATGGGGATTTGAGCGCAAATCTTCGAGGATTTGCTGTGCTACCGGTCGATCAAACCGTACTTGGCCATCATCGAGGGCAACGGTTTATGTGCACCTGTTCGCGCTGGTGGTAATGGTTTGTGTGCGGCCGGCCGGAGGACGGCGTCCGCTGCTGAATTTCTTCTTCCCGATGCCCTCTTCAGTAACGTTTTTTGTGCAAACAGCGGGTGGAGGAACGAAGGTGGAGGTTTTTGTGCAGAAGAGGGAGTCCGACGAGGCAACGTTTAATGTGCAAGAGCGTGCGATGGGCCTCCATGGACGCGAACGCGAGTTTGGGGCGAAGGCCGGTAACGTTTTTTGTGCTGACTCTTGGGGACTTTGGCGTTCGCCCATCTTCTTGTGGCGGCGGCTATCGTCGTTTTGTCTGCGCTTGCCGACATCTTTGCCTCCGGGACTGCGCAATAGTCACGTTTTTTGTGCAGTTCAGCGCTTGCGCGGTTCCGGTTGCGGCGGGTGTTGGATTGGGTAACGGTTTTTGTGTCAATTTTCGGTGTTGGGGTCGTTGAATCTCCTGTGCGTGCACAAAATCCGTTACTGTGGAACCCGAATCGGTACCGTCGTTTCGCGGATTAGCGAAAGTGCACAAAAATCGTGACCTCTGAAGATTTTGTCTGCTTATACGAATGTCTGCGCAGCGCTGTGAATCAGAGGGTGCCGCGATCTCCATCAGAATCGAGAGAATTCCGGCGGGTGCATGCTTAAAAAATAGGCAAATCGGCAGGAATGCCCTTAAATGCCGCGTAGGCGGCCTGGCGCCCTGACGAGGGTCCAAGGCTGGACCGAAGCTCCGGAGCCCGTCATAGCGCAAATAAAAAGGTCGATTTTTTTAAAAATCGCCCTCAATCAGTGTGTTTCGATACGCTTTTCCTGTATTCTACGCTTTATCTAAATTCCGATGAAAAGCGTATTAATGGCAAAGACTATCGAATTTCCATCGATTGATCGGCGTGTCGACCTTTCTGCGGTCACGCAGTTTGCAGAGGAAGCCGGTCAACTATCAGAAGAACTTCGGGAAATGATGCTGGCGCCGAAGCCGCGAAAGATGGCGCCCACATTCACGTCCGCGCAAGTTGCCGAACTGTGCGGCATCGACCGCATCAAGCTCAACAATCTGCTCGCTACACGCGAGGGCCTGCCACAAGGCGAGGCCCAAGGCTCGGGGCGCAGCCGGGTGTTTACCTTGCCTGAAGCGCGCACGTGGGTCCAGCAGGTTTCGGATATTTATCAAACGCCACTTCATACTGGCGTGCGCGATGCCGACGGCAAGGTCATTCTGGTCGCCAACTTCAAGGGCGGTTCCACCAAGACCACCACCACGATGTGCCTCGCCCAGGGCTTGACGCTGCGCGGCCGGCGGGTGCTGCTTATCGACCTCGACCCACAGGCATCACTCACTGAGCTTTGCGGCCTTTATGCGGAAAAAGAAGTCACGGAGGACAGCACGGTCCTGCCGTTCATTTACGATCCGCAGATGGAAGGCGGCCTGCGGAACTTCGTGCAGCCGACCTATTGGGACGGGCTCGACGTCATTCCGGCGCACCCCACGCTCTTCTCGGCGGAGTTCCATATTCCCGGCACCGTCATCAAGAATCCCGGCTTCAAGTTCTGGGACTTGCTGCGCCAAGGTATTGAGTCACTGCGTCAGCACTACGACTACATCATCCTCGATACCGCGCCGTCGCTGTCCTACCTCACCATCAACGCGCTGATGGCCGCCGATGCCATGGTCATGCCGCTAGTTCCGGAGAGCCTCGACTTCATCAGCTCGGTGTCGTTCTGGAGTCTTTTCTCCGATCTCGCGCACACGATCATGGAGCGCGGCGACGAAAAAACCTACGACTTTGTTTCGGTGCTGCTGTCGAAAGTGGATTATGGCAAGACGTCGTCGGCGCCTGTGGTTCGCTCCTGGGTGCAGCGCACCTACAAGGATTGGGTCAGCGCCGTGGAAGTGCCGGCCAGTTCGGCTATGAGTAACGGTGCTCTGGCGATGGCCACCGTGTTCGATATCAGCAAGGGCGATCTCGCTGACAAGACCGTCGCGCGCGTCCGGCAGCCGCTCACCGATTATGTGCGCTGGATCGATGATCTTTATGTAGAGCAATGGAGGGCCGGAAAATGAGCTCGTTTCGCGACAAAATGGCGGCCAAAACCGCCGAGCTCGGTTCTGCTTCGGAGCGCCAGGCGACCGAACGGCCTGTGCCCGCCGCACCGGAGCCACGCCGCAGCAGCGCGTTCAAGACGGGCCCGGGAATGCTGGGGGCGCTGGCCGTGGCCCAGCAGCGCATCCAGGAACTCGAAAGCACGAGCGACAAGCTCATGCTTCCCGTCAGTGCGATTCAGCCCAACCCGTGGCAGCCACGCAAGATTTTCAGCGATGAGGGTCTTGCATCGCTGGCTGAATCGATTCGCGAAGTGGGGCTGGTGGAGCCGGTTGTCGTGCGGCGCGCCGACAACGGCTATCAGTTGATTGCCGGTGAGCGGCGTTTGCGGGCGCACGTTTTACTGCACGAGGAAGAGATTCGTGCGTCGGTGATCGAGTGCTCGGATCAGGACATGGCCGTGCTCGCGTTGGTCGAGAACGTAGGCCGCGAAGATCTGACTGATTATGAGATTGGCCAGTCGCTGCGCCGCGCCGAGCGGGAATTTCCGACGCGCACGCGGATGGCGGAGGCGCTGGGCATGTCGCGCAAAGGCTTGTATCGATTCCTCGCGTTCGAGAAGCTTCCCGACTTTATTCGCCGTGACCTTGATCTGAATCCTCGCTTGCTTGGCGGATCCGCCGCGGACGAAATCGTTTCAGCGCTCAAGAAGCACGGTGCACAAGGGTTGAAGGCAACGCGCGAGCTTTGGCCGGCGGTCGTCGCCGGGACGCTTGATCAAGGGAAGCTGGCTGCAGCCATTGGTGCGCAATCGGATCGAGGCGAGAGCGAGCAGAGCGTTTCGGAGCGGAGTATTGAGAAGATTTTCTCGGGCAAGAGCCACGCAGGCAGCATCACGAAGGATACGAATAGCTTCACCGTGAAGCTGAAGACTGGCGTTCTTTCAGATGCACAGGAGACGCAGATTCGCGAACTGATCAGCCAGTTGTTCAATGTGAAGCCCGGCTGAGGATGAGTTCCAGGTTGTTCGATGGTGTTAAAGGCCCGCGCATGCGGGCTTTTTTTATGGGCCGGCTCCTGGTGTGTCGAGTCGACACAACGAACTTTGGCTGTGGAGTGGCCGATCCTGGTGGGTGAACAACTGTGTCGACTCGACACAGTTGTTTAGGAAAGATCGCTCGTGTCCCCCTGGCGGCTTTCGGATGAGAACTATTATGGGCGGCGCGCGTGGCTGTATCTCCGTGACGCTGTGTTAGTCGTGGCGAATGTGTGTCGAGTCGACACACGATACTTCAGATCCGAGTGGCCGATTCTGTTGGGCGCGGCCGTACACATCAAGTCGATAGCAGCAGCACATGATGATGGCCCAAGCGCCACTCGAACACCGGAAACCGGATAGGTCGATCCAGTGAGGCTCAACTCTTTCCCGAGTGCCAGACGCGCAATCGAACGGCGGCAGTGTGTCGAGTCGACACACAGAGCAAGCCCTGGTTCAATGTCCCTCAGCTGCGCTGCCGCGACACGTGGAAATCAGCAGCGAGCATGCCCAATTCGATCGGTGGTGCTCACGTCGGCGTGCATAATTCCGTGCGCCCAAAGACGTATGTTCGCCTGACGCATCCAGCATCACGTGATATCGCTACGACTTCGTGCACAAAAAATGTGTCGACTCGACACACCGCATAATGCGGAGCCCGTTGCCTGCCTTCCTGTAAGCAACGACGTCTTATGTGAAGGCCGGACTCGGGTATGACGAGACACGATACTCGGAAGCCGCCTCGGGCAAATCCAGCGACGCGACGCAACTCACGCCGTTCGCCAATGTGTGTCGACTCGACACATTCTGGGCAGGAGGTAATGTTGTGCGCATCGGGTGATCTCGCCTCGCCAATCCGCGGCGACAGCGAGGCATCTGATGCTGTCACTGAGCTACGCTGAGACGGGCTGGCTCAGTGATCTTGCTGAAGATGAGATGTCCGCAGAAAGAGTGAGAATTGCCTGTTCGATCGTGAGCGGGTGTGAGCGTATCGGGACGCATTCGACCAAATTTTCATCAGGGGGTCAGGGAGCCAGTTCAGTATCGGGAGAGTCAGGGGCGTAGTCTGTCGACTTATCGAGTTATGCCCGAGTAGAAAGCCTCATGCCAGTCGAGGCTATGCCCCGCTTGGTTAATTGCCGCGTGCCATGACAGCAAATCATGAACGCAACTAACCGTCTAGCTGGCTATGCAACATGATGGCGCATCCGCGATACACCGATGTCGGGGTTCGCTCGTCAGCGCGAAGCGCAACTTGATGCGAGTTCAAATCTCACAATCCGTTGCTGCAAAGATTTGAAATAGAAGTTCGTCGGGCCACGCAAATAGTCAGGCGTCACCGCTGCTCGCGCAGACAAAAACGGAGGCGTCCGCAAGCGAAGCTATAAGAGCTTCCTTCTTCAGGGCGGGGTTACGGAGGTATTCGCTAATTCCGCAAACCCGCCCGCCCCGTTCCGTGAAACATTCAGTGAAATTCCGGGAAATCTACGAAATCCTTATGGCACGGGGATTTCAGCGCATTGCAGGCACCCACGGGACATAATGTTTCACGGAAAATGCGTTTCCCGACCCCAAAAGCGCACTCCTCAATGCACTCACTCGGCAAATTCTAAAAATTGACCCAGAGCCGTATCATTCAATACGTATTTTGTAATATGTCAGAGGCCGCGCATGCGCATTACCGCTATGCCTTATCCAGCAAACTCCCGCGCCTTAATGGCATCGCTGGCTAAAGCAAAATTCCCGGCACCGAGGTGATGGATCGTGTGCAGGTCGCGGTTGCCGCTATCGAACACCCAGTGACCCCGGTCGAACACGCGTGAATCGGCCGCTGCCGACACCACCTCGCAGAAACACGTGTCATAGGCGTCTTCGGTGTGTCGCTCGGGAATGAGCCGGCATTCCAACCACGCGGCGCAGCCCGCTTCGAGCAGCGGCACGCCGAGCACCGGCCCACGAACGGCTTCGATATCGAAACGCCGGAATTTGTCGGCATCCCGTCCGCTGACGCTTCCGACCGCGTAGGTCAAATCCATAGCAGCCGCGCCCGGCACGCAGATGCCGAAGGTTCCGCTCCCCTGAATCAGTTCGCGCGTGAAGGTTTTCTTGTCGATCACGATCGCGATACGTGGCGGTGTGAACTCCACCGGCATCGACCACGCGGCGGCCATTACGTTGCGACGCGCGCCATCTGCGCTTGTGACGAGCACCGTGGGCCCGTGATTGATGAGGCGGCTCGCATGTTCGAGCGCAACGGGCTTGAAGCGGGAGAGGGCGTCCATCGTGCAGTGTGTCCGTGTCGTGTCGAAGTCCGACGGACTGTACACCAGGTGGAAATAGTCTGCGGACCGCGCTTGCAGTTCGCGTGAAACCGCACCGCTAGTCGAGAGCCCCACGTGAAGGCGCGGCGAGATGCTTGCGCACGAGGCTGCTCGCATAGCCACGCGATTGCATTTCGGCTAGACGACTCGTGGTGCGAGAAACATCGTGCGCGCCGTCGAGTCCAGTGAGCGCCGCGCGAATCGGCTGATCCGAGGCGATGAATAGCGCATGCTTGCGGTCGTAAAGAATATCGACGAGCCACACGAAGCGCTGCAGTACATCGCGGCGCTTGAGCATCTCCGTCTCCAGACGATCGACGATGACGCCGCGCCAGCGCTCGGCAAGCGTGAGATAGTCGAGATGCGAGCGGGGCGCGCCGCACAGCGCATCGAAGTCGACCCACACCAGTTGCTTGCCCGCCGCCGTGACGGGCAGCAATCGTCCGGCTACTTCCATGGTTGTCGGATGAACGGCCGCTTGCGCTTCGTATTCGCCAAAAATTTCCCACAGCGGTTCGCGTGTGCCTTCTAGTGGCGCGAAAAAACGCTGCTCGATGGTTGCCGCGCCACTGGCATCGCTTTGCTCGCGATAGTCACGCTCACCATCGAACGCGACGATTTTGAAATGCTGTTCGATTCGTTCAATCGTGGGTTCGAAGCGTTCGTGAAACTCGGGGTCTGGCAGCAGACTGCGCGGGCTGTAGTTCGACGTCAGCACGATGCGCGTGCCGCATGCGAGCGCCGTCTCCAGAAAGCGGCCCATCAGGAACGCATCGGCGATGTCGTGCGCATGGAATTCGTCGAAATACAGCAGTTCGATGTCCTTCAGCCATGCTCGCGAGACGTCGCCGAGCCGGTCGTCGCTTTTGGGCGCCTGCACGAGCAGACGGTTCACATCGCGAATGAACTGATGAAAATGGAGCCGCCGCTTCGTGCACGTGGCAAGCGCATAGAGGGTATCGACGATCAGGCTCTTGCCGCGACCAGGCAGACCGTGACAGTAGACGCCACGATACTGAACCTCGTCAGCATGTGCGTGTTCATCGTCGAGCAACACGCACAGTGCGTCGATCGCCCGTTGCTGGCTCTCGTCCGCGACGACACCTTTTTGGGCGAGCGCACTGGCAATGGAGGACGGGGAGATCATGCGGTGGCGAGGACTCGGGGAATGAGCAGGCCGGAGGCGTGCGAGACGGCGCGTGCGACAGCGTAGTTTAACAGGGCACCTGTGGACCGTCTCAGCGACCTGGTTGACTCGAATGCATATGGAACGAGTAGGAAGCTGGCTTCAAATAAATCGGTGTACTAATCGCGCAACTTAAAGATCTGCGGCTATATCGCGCACTTAAATCGAGCGTTCCTCATGGACGTCTTTTCACGACCTATCGGATTGAAGATGAACAAGACGTTTCGATCAATAAACGCATACTGATATATGCATTCCACATAAATACATTATTGCCTGCTGCAAAGCGATATCCATGCAAGTCTCCCTTTTTATCGGTGCACTTGCATGTCAACCTTAACTAAAAGCCGGGTCGTACAAAAAACCGGAATAAACCAGTCCTGTTGGAATTTCGAAATCCTCCTTGCGAACCAGAGCTGTGAATATTAAAAATCAATCCCCTGGCACTGCGAAGTGCAGAGTCGTAATCACGGGTTACGGCTGCGTCACTCCCTTGGGCAACACTGTTGCCGAATCGTGGGACAGTATCGTTCAGTACCGCTGCGGTTACAGCACGTGGGAGCCCGACGACCCATCGATCAAAGCAAAATTCTTCGGCAAGGTCGACATCGACGACAAGATACTCAAGCGCATTCCGGCCGCAGTGCGGCGGGCGCTGCCGCGTTTTGCCCGCTACACGGCAATTGCAGCCGGCGAAGCCATGAGCATGGCGTTCGGCGAGCATAAGCCCGGCGCCTTCTACGCGCCGACGGATTGCGGGGTGATCATCGGCACGGGTTGGGGCGGTCTCGACGAAGGGTACGAATGCCACGACCGCTATCTGGGCACCGGCTTTGGCAGTCCGCTTGGCAGCTTGCTGACGATGCCCAACGTCGCAACCGCTGCGTGCAGCCTGATCTGGGAGTTGCGTGGTTATCAGAACACGCCAGTCGCCGCGTGCGCCACCGGTACGATTGCGATCGGCGATGCCGCCAACGTCATCCGCTCGGGCCGTGCGAAGATGATGCTGGCCGGCGGTGCCGAGGCGCTGAACTCGCGCACCAATGTCTGGAACATCGATATTCTGCAGGCGCTCAGCAAGGAGCAGACTGACATCGAGAAGGCCTGCTGTCCGTTCAGCAAAGCGCGTAGCGGCTTTGTGTTGTCAGAGGGCGCAGCCGTGCTCGTTCTCGAGGATCTCGAATCCGCGCTGCAACGCGGCGCACGCATCCTCGGCGAAATCACCGGTTACGGCAACTATTCGGATGCGCGCGACTTTACCGCGCCGGCCGAAGACATGGTAGCCCGTGTCGCGGCCATTCAGGCGGCGTTGTCCGATGCCGCCATCCACGCCTCGCAGATCGACTATATCAATGCACATGGCACGTCCACACCGCTGAACGACGAGAACGAAACAGCCTCGATCAAGACGGCGTTGGGCGATGCCGCCTACGGCATTCCCGCTTCGAGCACGAAATCATACTCCGGCCACCTGATAGCGGCGGCGGGTAGCTTCGAGGCCATCGTCTGCCTGAAGACAATTGAAACCGGGCTCATACCCGCCACGATTCATTTGAATGAGCCTGATCCCACCTGTGATCTCGACTACGTGCCCAACTGCCATCGTGAAGCGCAGGTCGATACCGCGCTGAACCTGTCGTTTGGCTTTGGCGGAGCGAACGCGGCGCTCGTTATCGAGGGCTTCCGGCCATGAAACGGCTGCGATACAGCAGCGACGATGTTCGCGCGTGGGCTGAATTTTCCGGCGACTTCAATCCCATCCATTTCGATCCCGACGTCGCCGCACGCGTGGGTCTGCCCGGCGTGCCGGTGCATGGGATGCGGGTCATGCTCGACGTAAAGTCTGCGCTTTACGGGGAGGCATGCGCATATCCGGTCGCGGATCACGAGCCGTTGCTGTTCAAAGCAACGCTTCGCGCACCGGTTCTGCGCGACCGCCCCTATCAACTCCATATCGAGCCGAGCGGGAGTCGCTTTAAGTTTTCGGTGGTGGACGACATAAGCGGCAAAAGCTGCATCAGCGGATATCTGCGCCCGGCTTCGGAAAAGGAAGCCGCAGTGGGCGATGCAACCGTGCGCGACGCAGAATCGGCACCACCTTTCCTGCTTGAAAAAGACGAGTTGGCTCAGCAGATGACGCACTTCATTTCGATGGTGGGCCAGGCTCAACCGGCATGGCTGATACTCGACGCACTGTTGTTCCGTCATCTGCTTGTGAACGAAAGCGAGTTGTTCGGCGGCGTCGCGCGAGTATTCGGCGTCAACGGCGTGAATTCGGCAAGCGCGCTAATGAGCGATGTGGCCGTTCTGCAAACCCATCACGAGACGCTGATTCCGGCGCCCATGAAATTGCTCATGCTCGACGGACTGCTCGACGATATGGGCGCCATGGGTCTGCATATCGAAGTCGGATTGCCCGCCATGACTGGAGACGCGTCCAGCGGCCTCGCGATCACGGGCTCGCTGGTGGCCCGCATCAGCGATGCAATGCTGACGCGCACGTCGATCGGACTGCTCGCACTACCCCCATTTCTTCCCGCAGTGACAGGAGTCTAGCGATGAACAATACGAACACCGTTCTCGAATTCATCAGAGACATGCTCGTCGAAATGAAGGACATGGAGCCGGGAGACCTTACCCCGGAAACCAGCATCGACGAACTGGGACTCGACAGTCTCGACTATGTCGAAATCAAGGTGAATGTCAGCCGCGAATTTCTGGTGACACTTGCGCCGACGCTCTTTGAAACGAAGATCAAAACCGTTGGCCAACTTTGCACGTACATCGTGGAAGAGTCCGCGAAACAGGAGGTCTGAGATGAGTACACCTTCCACGCACCCGCTCGATACGGTCGCAATCGATCCCGCATGTCCTGTCGTCATTCCTCCGGAGAAGGCGGAGAACATCCGCAAGCTGATCCAGTTCTCGCACCGCTCGTTCATGGACGTTGACGGCGTGCTGCCGTGGAGCGACGGCGTTGACCGGAACCTCCCGCCCAAGGACGAGAAGACCTCGTGGATCTACGGCACGCGGTACTGGGACGCACTTTCGGAGAAGCAGCGGCTCGAACTGCTCTGGGCCGAGTGTGCCCGCGATGTGTCGATGTTCATCTGGCTCGAGCAGACGTTACCGCCGTTGTACGTTGGATACGTCAACACCTATCAGGAAACGCTGAGCAAGGAAGTGTACGAATATCTAATGATTTTCTCGAAGGAGGAAATCGTTCATACACTGATGTTCCGGCGGTTCATGAAGCTCGCCGAACTCAACCTTTATTCGCCACCGTCGAGTCCGTATGTCAGTCTGCTGGCTCGCTTGCCTCGACTGCATCCCGCAATTGGTATCTTGTGGACGTTGACGCTCGAATGGGCAGCCGAACTCGCCGCCGTTCATGGCACTCAGGGCGAAGGCGTCGAGCCGCTGGTGCGTGGCATGTTCCACGCGCATCACGTCGAAGAGCTGCGGCACATCACGTTCGGGCGTCGCGTCATCGAATCGTTTTTCAACACGGCCTCGCACGCGGAGCAGGAAATCGTGCGTACCCAGTTCAGCCCGGTGCTGCGCAATCTGTACGACATGGTGACGTTCAATCCCGAGGTTGCGGTGCACGTGAGCTTCCCGTTTCCTGCGGATCTGAACGACCCCAATGTCATCAAGGAGATCCGTGAATCTCCGAATAACCTCAAAGTGAACGAAGAACGTTTCAAGGAGCAGCGCGACTGGTTCATCGATCTGGGACTCTACGCATGAACGATGTTTTCGACGTCGTCTGCATTGGCTCCGGTATCGCTGCATTGTCGTATTCGCTTGCGAGGCTGATCCGCGATCCGGGCACGCGTCTGTTGATCGTCGAAAAGCACCGGATACCCGGCGGCTATGCCACCGGGTTTTTCCGGCCACGTTTGCAGGCGCACTTCGAGGTCAGCCTGCACAAGTTGACCGGCATGGGTTCATGCGGCAATTTGCGCGCAACCCTCGAGCGGCTCGGGGTGCTTGCGGAACTCGATCTCGTGTTTCCCGATACCGTTTTCACGCTGTGCCATGAAGGCAATTCCGTCATCGTGCCCGCCCACGCGGAGTCCGCGCGGGCGGCACTGCTCGCGCGCTTTCCGCACTGCGAAGCAGGTCTGCAAACGGTATTCGACGAAATTGGCAGCTACGGTTTCGATAGCTACATGCAATTTCAGACGCTCAGCGGCGAGTACGAACCGGATATTCGCCGGCTCCGCTACGCGCATGCCAATCTGAAATCGCTGTCTGTTACGGCGGCACTGCATGAGCGCATCCCGGACCCATTGCTGCGCGAATTGCTGTCGCTGCCCAGCATTTACGTGGGAGCGTTTCCCGAGCAAATCAGTTATCTCTATTTTTTGCATGTCTGGTACGCCGCGCTGTTTGCACAATCCGCTTATCTGCGTGGCGGGGCGACTGCGTTGACGGCGGCCTTCGTTGCACGCATCCAGGAACTCGGTGGGAAAGTCGTCACGCGGGCCGAAGCGCAGAAGATTCTTATCGATCACGATACATTGACTGCGCAAGGCGTTGTAACGGATGCGGGAACCTACGCATCAAACGAAATCATCGCCAATGTGGCGCCACGGTATGCACTCGAGCATTTGATCGACCACACGTTGCCCGGCGTCGAGGCACCGGCTGCCGCCATTGCGGCGCAACAGCCGGCCAGCGCAACCACGACGCTGTATCTGGTTCTTGACTCTCCCCCATCGAACTACGGAATTTCGGGATGCGAAATGATGCTATTGGCACCCGATCCCGACGCGGCGCGGGGCTCTCGTGAGGCGGCGCGCGCAGCGCAGGCAGACGAGACTCTAAGCGAGCGCGCCTACTGGCACGACTCGGCGATAGAAGTGACCAATTACCACCAGCTCGACCCTGCACGCGGGTGTGTCGTTGTCGTCAATGCGCTCGATCTGATTCACCACTGGCCCATGCGCAAGACTCCGGAGTATCGGGCGAAGAAGGCACGCGCAAAGAGTGTGCTGCTTGGCCGGCTGCTTGCCGCTTTTCCGGCGCTCGAAGGACATGTGCGCTACGCGGAAGTGGCCACGCCTCGCACCTCCCTGCGCTACACGCATAACACCGATGGCTCGGGCTATGGCGCCATCGCGGCCCCTTCGGACGGCAAACGGGCGCCTTCGCGTCGGCTTCCCTTTCGCAACCTTCAATTCGTCAGCCATTGGACATCGGGCGGTGGCTACGAAGCCTCGATTGGCTACGGCGCGCTGCTCGGCTTCCAGGTTTCGGAACGCATTTCATGAATCAAACCAATTATCCATGGGTCCTCGTTACGGGCGGCACACGCGGCATCGGTCTCGCACTGGTCCGGCGTCTCGCGACACAGCAGCGTGTTGTCTTCACGTGGCGCCATTCCGCCGACGAAGCCCGGCGGCTCGTCGACGAGTGCAAGGCGAAGGGACATGACGTTCAGTCCGTCCGATGCGACGGCAGCAACGCTCAAGCGGTCTACGATCTTGCACAACTATTAATCGCACAGCATGGCGCGCCGCTCGCGCTGATCAACAATGCGGGCGTCACGCGCGACGGTGCGCTCATCAGCATGAACACGTCCGCGTGGCTCGACGTGATCGATCAGAACCTGAACGCGTCGTTTTACTGGACGCGGGCGTTGTTGCCCGCCATGGTCGAAGCCACACGCGGCACGGTTCTCATGATGTCTTCGGTCTCCGGTATCAAGGGGAATGCCGGCCAGACCAACTACAGCGCAACAAAGGCGGCGTTGATCGGCATGACGCGTTCGCTTGCGCTCGAAGTTGCACGCTTCGGCGTGCGGGTCAATGCGATTGCGCCAGGCGTTATCGACACGGACATGACCCGTAACATGCCTGAAAAGGCCTATGCAGCGCTGTGCAAATCGATTCCGATGCGGCACGCCGGCGCTGTCGACGATATCGTGGCAATGGCCGAGTACCTGATTGGCGAGCAGGGGCGTTATATCACCGGTCAATGCTTCGCAGTCGATGGCGGCATGAGCGCCTGAGCCAGCTAATCCGGAGCCATTCATGTCCCACGTTGTCGGGCTCAATCACGCCGGCCCGCTGATCAGGCCGGTCATCACGAGCAATAAAGCGCCGTTTTCGCCTGGCCATCTGGATGCATATGGAAACTGACCTGAGCGCGAACTGTTTCCGTATGCTCGAAATCGCTCTGGCCACGGCGTACCTTGCCATCGCGCTGCTCCATCTGTGTTGGGCGCTAGGCGCGAAGTTCGGCATAGCCGCAGCGGTTCCCTCGGTCGACGGCCGCTTCGTTTTTCAGCCCGGGCGCGTCGCAATATTGAGCGTTGGTCTTTTGATCGCCGGATGCGGCGTGCTGCTGTACGCGTGGGCCGGCGTGCTTGCACTGCCGTTGTCGCGCGCTTCGCTTCGAGTTGCCGTGGGGGCGCTCGGTGTCGCGATGCTCGCGCGGGCGGTCGGGGATTTTCGCCACGTCGGCATTTTCCGGGTTATCCGGCGAAGTCCCTTTGCGCGCATGGACAAGTGGATCTATACGCCATTCTGCATTGCCGCCGGTGCGTTGCTTGTTGCGTCGGCAGCGGTGCGTGAATAGTCACGCACAGACTGCGGCGCAGTCAGCCATTCTTCCAACACAACTCCATTGCCAGCACTATGAACCTGCTTTTTGGTGTCGTCTTTGTCATCTGGATCGGCAGCGAAGTCACGCTGTCATCGATCATGCGCGAAAAGCGCGTAACTGGATCCAACAGCGACCGCAATACGCTGCGAGCCATCTGGATTGTCACCGTTTCGGCTGTCATTATTGCTGCGCTTGTCAGCCGCTTCACCAACTTTCCGATCGGACCGATGCCCGCGTTCCGCTATGTCGGCATCGCGATTATCGTAAGCGGGGTTGTCCTGCGAATCTCGGCCATCGTGTCGCTTGGGCGAATGTTCACGTATAACGTCGCCATTCGCGATGGGCACGAACTGGTCACCGCTGGTCTTTACCGCCTCGTGCGCCATCCTTCGTATACGGGCATGCTCATCACGTTCGCTGGATACGGTTTCGCGCTGAATAACTGGTTGGGTTTCGCGGTCGCGTTTATACCTGTGTTCGTCGTAATGAGAAAGCGCATGGCGATCGAGGAAGCTGTACTGCTCAGGCAGTTCGGCGACGTGTATGCTGCCTATATGAAGCGAAGCTGGAGGCTGGTGCCGTGGATCTTCTGAAATGATCCGCGCATTAACGTTGCGCGCCACCCCAAAGGCGCCGCGAGAAGTCTTCGATCTTGCCGCTGACGCGCCGCCTCTGCAGGGTGCGAGTCCAGCTTGCCGATAGTCCTGCTGCGCTCAGTAGCCGGAGACACTGTTCGTCGCTAAACGGCGAATGCCAGGCGATGGCGGCGGCGTCGCGCAAGGAAACGTTGCTGACGCGAGAAGCCAGTTCCAGCGGTGCATCGGGGCTGACGCGACCGGCAGCAATTACGCGGTAGAGCCAGCCCACGCGCGCCGCGTTCTGCATGTGCTGCGAAAGGTCTTCGATGTCGAAGTGAAAATTCACTTTGAAGCAAGGCGAGCGCGGCTGCGTGACCTGAATCAGCGCTTCGCCCCAGCGAAAAATATCGCCGATAAAGACGTATTCTTCGGTCAGCCCGACGGTAGAGAGGTTTTCCCCGAAGGCCGGCGCGGAAAATTGCCCGGCCTGCGCGGGAAACTCACACGCCCAGTGAGCGTAGTGCTCGCGTGGATAGTGGCACAGCGCGCGGTCGGGGCCGCCGTGAATCCCGGGCTCCGCATGCTCGTCCCCTTCAAGGCCCTGCTCGGTCAACATCAGCGTGCCGTTCACTGCGCGCTTGGCGATCGCGCTCGGGCGGCTGCCGGGGTAATCGCGAATCGGGCCGGCAAAGACGGCTACGGGATAGTTCATGTGCGACTCCATCTGCGTGAGCCCACATGCTCCGCGTTTTGGCTTTGCCGCGCAATTCGAAATGGCGAGGGGCAGGCATTAGGCGACGTTCGGCTGCGCGCAATCGAACGCGCAGCCGCACTAACGCGCAGCCGCACTAACGCGCTCCCTTCGCCTCCCTTTCCAGCAAATTAAGCAGCACCCTGGCCGCCTCGCTCATCTGGCTCGCGTCGCGATGCACGATGCCCACGTCGCGGTGAAACGTGTGATGGCCGAGGTCAAGCGCGCGCACCTTGGCTGGCCAGCGCGTATGCGTGGCAGTCTGCGGGACGAGCGCCACGCCGACGCCGTTCTCTACCAGCTTGACGATGGCTTCCAACTCGTCGAGCTCGCATGCGTCCTGCACGGGCAACTGCATGCGCCGCAAAAAACGGTCGACCTGCCTGCCGCCGAACGAAGCGCGGTCGTAGCGGATATAAGGCTGCGTGGCGATCAACTCCATCCAGTCGCTGCCCTTCATGCGGCGCGGCACGATGAGCCGATACGGCTCTTGCGCAAGCGGCGTCCAGCGCATATCGCTCTGGAGTGCGAACGGTGGACGGATGAGGGCGGCCAGTTCGATTTCACCCGCATCGACGAGGTTGAGCAGTTCCATCGATACACCCGGAATCACGCGCGTGCTCGCGCCGGGGCACTGTTTGCGGAATGCCGCCAGGGCGTCGGGCAGCAACGCGCGCTGCACCGAGGCGATTGCGCCAATATTGACTCGCACGGCCACGGCCGGGTCCACGGTCACGGCGCTCAGGTTGCCATAGAGCCGGATCACTTCCTGCGCCTGCACGAGAATCTGCTGGCCGCGCGCATTCAGGCGCGCGGTGCGTCCTTCGCGGTCGAACAGCGCGAAACCCAGTTCGGCTTCGAGGCGTTGCATCTGTGCGCTCACGGCGGCCTGCGTGAGACCGATCCGGTTGCCGGCGGCAGCAAACGTACCCTCGCGGGCAACGGCGATCAACGTCTTCAACTCACGGATCATTCACAAATTCTGTTTGTGGATGACGAAATTATATATTGATTTTATTTTTAAACGGCGTCGCCTATGATGGCCCGATCAAACGCTAAAACCTGTTGCATGCCGAGCATGGAGTCAAGCATGAGCCTTTCCCCGTTTCACCTGGCTATTCCTGTCTATGATCTTGCCGCTGCGCGTGATTTCTATGGCCGCGTGTTCGGCCTCGAAGAGGGCCGTTCGAGCGGCCAGTGGGTCGATTTCGATTTTTTCGGCCATCAGCTCGTGATTCACGAGCATCCGAAAACCGTTTTGCAGGAGAACGCGCATACGAATGCGGTGGACGGGCATGACGTGCCGGTGCCGCATTTCGGCGTGGTGCTGGAATGGGGGCAGTGGGAAGCGCTCGCGCAGCGACTGCGCGAGTTCGGCACGCAATTCGTGATCGAGCCGTATATCCGCTTTCAGGGGCAGGTGGGCGAGCAGGCCACCATGTTTCTGTTCGACCCGTGCGGCAACGCGCTCGAATTCAAGGCGTTCAAGGACATCGGGCAGCTATTTGCCAAATGAACCCCAGCGTCGCCGGGGGCAGCCGTGCATCAACCTTGCGTGATGAAGTTGCGCACGTGCGTATTGAACAGGTCGGCGTGCGTGGCGTTCATGCCGTGCGACGCGCCTTTCATCGTGATGCGCTGCGCGAAGTCGATCCACTCTTCGAGCGCTTGCGCGTTGTTGCGGAACATGAGCGGGCTGCGCTGGCCGTCGATCAGCAGCGTGCGGCACTTGACGTCGGCTGCGGGGCTGCGCATATAGGCGGGCAGCGGGTCCAGCAACTGCTTGGGCAGCGTCGTGGCGTTGGCGATGGCCATTTCGCGGAAAGCATGTGGGCTCTTGCGCCAGGCGCCGGGCATGCTCACCGAATCCACGAACAATTCAAGCCCTTCTTCCAGATCGCCGCGCTCGATGAGGTCCGCCGCGCGTGTACGCAGCGCATTGGTGGCGGGCGGGAGCACGTCGGCGTCGTCTTCGACGCGGCGCAGCGGGCCGCCCGGGTCCGCGAGCACGAGCGTGCGCACCAGACGCGGATAGCGGCGCGCAAGGTGATACGCAATCGAGCCGCCGCGCGAATGGCCGACCAGATGCACCGACTCGAGTCCCATCGCGACAATGAAATCGGCCAATTCGTGCAGATGGCTTTCCCAGCCGAACTCGCCCTGGATGCAGGCGTCGGCGGCCGGCCAGTAATGGCTGAGGCTTGGCGCGATGCAGCGGAAATCGTTCGCGAGCCCGTCCAGTTGCGGCGCCCAGTAGCGGTAGTCGCACAGCGAACCATGCACGAACAGCAGCGGCTCGCCCGCGCCCCGTTCGAGGTAGGGCAGAACGACGCCCGAATCCAGCGTCGCGAACGACAGATCAGGCGGGGCAAGTAGGGACGGGTCAATGCGTTGATTCACGGAGATCACTCCAGTCGCGGAGATGACACTTTGCCGCATGGCAACGCTTAAGGGAAACGCAATAAATTGAACGTTGCAATCAGATTTTCTGATTGAAAATAAATTGAAAGGAACCGCTTATGCCGGCCGCGGTGTGGCGTTGGTAGACTCCGCCGGCATTCAGTACCCATTTACCGGAGTTCATTCATGCCTCGAAACCTGCTTCGCGCCTGTCTTGGCGCGGCCATGTGTTTGCTCGGCGCTTGCAGTGCTGCGAGTTCCACACCCTCGTCGAATGCGGTCGGCGCAGATCGCGACGCACACGGGTGCATCGGATCCGCAGGCTATTCGTGGTGCGAACATACGCAACGCTGCGAACGCCCCTGGGAACTCGCGAAGCAGAAAGGCTTTGCCGCATCCGAGGCGAACTTCGCGCAGTACTGCTCCACCGGAGCGGTCAAGTAAACGGCGAACGGCCCCGCAGGGCCGGTTTCTCAAACACGCAAGCTTCTGATGGTTACTTAGGATGCCGTTGTATTTGCGCCTCTCAGAAGAGAGGCGGCGCGATGGACCTCCTTCATGATCCATCACGTATCCCGCGAGCGTCAGGTCTGAAAATCAGGCTTTCTTGACGTACGAGTTGCACCACCCCTTTGCATACACCAGCTTGCCGCCGTAGGCGAGGCAGGGTCCGGTCGCTCCGCCGGGTTTGCCCTGATACAGCTGACAAGAGGCGCAGGTCTGCCCGACCTGATAGCGGGGGAACTTTGCTTTGTCGACCTTGGTGGCGTCTTCCTTGTAACCGAGAGCCTGGGCCGTGGGATCGCTTTCGGAGAGCAGCGGGGCGTCGGCGCGCGACTCGGTGGAAAGCACCGTGGTCGACGCGACAGAGGCGGCAATGATCATGAAGCGTCGGCGAGAGACTGGCATGACATGGACTCCTGTATGTGGGGGGATCCAACGGGAGCCGGCGGAACACCATGCACATGTCAAGCATGGCTCTGGGTCCGCGTACGTCGAGTGTCTCCCGTCGTGCATCGACTTCGACAACACGTGCAGGATCCAATGTATCACGGCGTGACATGAACATGCACGCCGTGTGTGAGCGCCGGGTCACCCGTGGGCTTGCGCCTCTCGCAAGCGCGCAAGCGATTCGCGCTGATTGCCTTCGGCGTCGAAGTTGCCTGCGTCGAGCCACGCTTCGAACCCGCGTTTCACTGCGGGCCAGTCCTTGTCGATGATGGCGTACCACGCGGTGTCGCGGCTGCGCCCCTTGTAAACAATGGCCTGCCTGAAAATACCTTCGAACTGGAACCCGAGTCGCAGCGCGGTCCGGCGCGAGGGCGCATTGAGGCTGTCGCATTTCCACTCGTAGCGGCGGTAGCCCAGTTCGTCGAATGCGTAACGCATGAGCAGATACTGTGCCTCGGTGGAGAGCGCTGTGCGCTTGAGCAGCGGGGAGAACGTGACGTTGCCGACTTCGATCACACCGTTCGCCGGATCGATGCGCATGAGGGAGAGCGTGCCCACGGCCTTGCCGCTCGCCCGGTCGACGATGGCGTAATGCAGTGGATCGGCAGAGGCCGCCGCGCCCGTGAGGTACGCGCGATACGACACGAGATCCGTGAACGGGCCGATCGTCAGGTAGGTCCAGTCGCGGCCGTCGGTGGCCTGGCTGTACGCATGGAAAAGGTCGGCGGCGTGCCGTTCGACGTCGATGGGCTCGAGGCGGCAGCGCGCGCCCTCAATGCTCACGCGCGCGGGCCGCTCACGCGCCGTCCAGCCGGAAAGGGCAACGCCGATGGGTTGTTCGTACTCGTTCGTTCTCGTTGCCATGCCTGACATGCTCCGTTTGCGCGACACCATTGATCGGGAATCAGCACTAAAGTACCGCGCGCGTGGCCCCTTGCAAAGATCCACGGAGCGTGCCTTCGTTGGGGCCACATGGCTGCAGTGCGCATCCCGGATGAAAATTCGCGCGGGGTGTAACCCGTTGAGCGTTGGCGACGAATTAGCTTGAACGGACCCGCAAGCGGGTGGTGGGTGGCGCAAGGCGTGCGCGTGCAGGTTCATTGGCGGAGAACGAAAGCGTGAGCTGGGCGGACACAGCGGCGGGATGGATGCAGGCCGATGAGCGCGACATGCGAGGCACGCGGCGGACGCGTGGCACGGGCCGCGCCGCCCGCGCTATTGCGGCGGTGGACGGCATGGGCTACGCTCTGTCGACCGTGCCCGCGCTGGACGGCGGCAATCCCGGCGCCGCCACGTGCAAGCCTGCCGCAAGCTTCACTGCGGGTGCGGAGCTTGGCGCTGGGGCGCCATCCCTTCGGCCGGAGCACACAGGACGCCCTTTGCATCCCGCGGAAATCCGTCTCAAAGCGCTGTTCGTCGACGGTCTCGAAGGCGACGCCGACGCCTACCGCCTTTTCCTCCAGGAACTCACGCGGCATTTGCGCGGCTTTTTGCGCCGCCGCATCCCGCAACTGCACGAGGACGTGGAAGACCTCGTGCAGGAGATTCTGCTCGCGGTGCACAACGCGCGCCACACCTGGCGTTCCGATGAACCGCTGACCGCCTGGGTGCACGCCATCGCCCGCTACAAACTGATGGATTTTTTCCGCTCGCGCTCGCGCCGCGAATCGCTGAACGACCCTCTCGATGATCACACCGACCTGTTCGCCACCGCCGACGACGAGCCGGCGCAAGCGCGCCGCGACATCGGCAAGCTGCTCGACCAGTTGCCCGACAAGCAGCGCCTGCCCATCGTTCACGTGAAGCTCGAAGGACGTTCGGTCGTGGAGGCCGCGCAGCTCACGGGGCTGTCGGAGTCGGCCGTGAAGGTGGGCATCCACCGTGGCCTGAAGGCGCTCGCCGCGCGTATCCGGGGGGGGCAATGAAAACCGACGATCTCATCAACCTGCTTTCCACGGGTGTCGTGCGTGTGGATCACAAGGCGGTCCTGCGCCGCTTCGCGCGTGCTCTGCCGCTGGGGCTGGCCGGATC
This sequence comes from Paraburkholderia sp. A1RI-2L, assembly GCF_048957375.1. NCBI lineage: Bacteria > Pseudomonadati > Pseudomonadota > Betaproteobacteria > Burkholderiales > Burkholderiaceae > Paraburkholderia > Paraburkholderia sp. A1RI-2L. The sequence continues at coordinate 954,918 of NZ_JARBTA010000003.1, read as the reverse complement.
GCTCGCGATCGTCATGATGGTGTTCGGCGTGCGGCCCGACCTCATGAGCGTGGCGCAAACGCCGATCTTCTGGGCCAAGCTCGCCTTCCCGGTTGCCGTGGCGCTCACCGCCTCACTGGTCGTGAGCCGGCTGGGACGCCCGGGCGTGCGCGGCGGCTATGCGTGGGCGCTGGCGGCCGTGCCCTTCGTTAGCGTGTGGCTGGCAGGGTGGCTCACGCTGGGCGCCGCCGCGCCCGCCGAGCGCGTGCCGCTCGTGCTCGGCATGTCGTGGCGCACCTGTCCGTTCAACATCCTGCTGCTTTCGGTGCCGACCTTCGTGGCGGTGTTCTGGGCCGCGCGAGGCCTCGCACCGACGCGCCCGCGCCTTGCGGGCGCCGCCGCGGGCCTCTTTGCGAGCGGGCTGGCCACCATCGCCTATTGCGTGCACTGCCCGGAAATGAGCCCGGCGTTCTGGAGCATCTGGTACGCGATCGGCATGCTGTTGCCTGCTGCGTTGGGTGCGTGGCTCGGACCGCGGCTGCTGCGCTGGTAAGTTGGCCGCGTTGCCAGGCCGGCGCTCGCGTGGCCTAACCCGAAGCAAGCAAAGCGCCCCGCCGGACATGCTCAGCGCCCCTCGGTACCGCACGAGACTGCGGCGTCGCTCTCCAGTTCTCGCGCATCGCCGGTTTCAGGCTTGATGTCTTCGAGCGCGGCGCGGCTCGTTTCCACGCGCAGCACCAGAATGGCCGCGCACAGCACCGCAAGAACGCCGCTTACCATCGCGATCACGCCCGACACGCCGAATCGCTCGTACAGCAGCAACGCGAGCCACGGCGTGATGATCGACGAAGCACGCCCGACTGTTCCGGCCACGCCCGTGCCGCGCAGCCGCACTTCGGTGGGGAACAGTTCGGGAATGTAGCCGAACAGGCCCAGCGTGCAGATCGTGTAGATCGCGCTCACGAGGCAGAAGCCCGCGAGCATGATGGCGGCGGGGTCGCGCAATGTCACATAGACCCAGCCGAGCGCGACGCTCACGACCGAGGAGATCAGGATGCCGCGTGCGCGGCCCACGCGATCGGCGATCAGATAGCCGACCAGGCCGCCCACCGGCGAGCCCACCGACATCACGAACACGAAGCCGAGCGACTTGACGACCGAGAGCCCTTGAGCGACGAAAAACGTCGGCAGCCATGCGATAAATCCGTACAAGCCCACATTCACGCCAACGGCCGTGAGCGCCGCCACGACCGTGCGGCTGCGCATGCCCTTCGCGAACAGTACGCCGAGCGGCACCTTGCCCTTGTTCAGATCGACGGCGCGCTGCACGGGCGGCAACTCGCCCACCTGGTCGCTCACCTCGCGCTCGATTGCCGCGAGCGTGGCTTGCGCCTCGTCGAGCCGGCCGACCGATTCGAGCCAGCGCGGCGACTCCGGCATGCGGTGCCGCAGGAACCAGACAACGAGCGCGCCCACGCCGGCGAGCGCGAACATATAGCGCCAGCCGAGATGCGGAATGACCCAGTAGCCCGCCGCGAGCGCGGCGAACAGGCCGCTATTGGTGATGATGGCAAGCAGCGATACCCACTTGCCGCGCGTGGCGGGCGGCACGAATTCCGCGAGCGTGCCTGCCGCGACGACGAGCTCGGCGCCCAAACCGAGACCCATGACGAAGCGCAGCCCGATGAGCCATTCGATGTTGGGCGCAAAGCACGCGGCGATGGACGCGAGCCCGAACACGGCAAGATTGAGCTGATACGAATAGCGCCGGCCGAGCCGGTCGCCGAGCCAGCCCGCAACGAACGCGCCGAGCATCATGCCGACGAACGTGGACGACACGAACATCGCGCCGTGGTGAAGGTCGGTGAAACCCTCCTTGACCATCGCCGCGACCGAGCCATTGGCGAGATAGATGTCGAAGGCGTCGAGAAATGCGCCGCCGGCGATGAGGCCGAGAATTTTCCAGTGAAAGCGGGAAATGGGTAGCCTGTCCAAACGCCCGGCGGCGTTGACCGCGTGTTGCATGGTGTCGTCTCCTGAATGGATTCGCCGCGAAGTTGGTTTTTTGGCGGCTTGCGTATCGTCCAATAAATTCTGGACTACTACGGTATAAAGTGATTTGCGGCCAATCAGTGTCGATGGAGCCGCGTTGCGAGATCAAACCGTACCGCTCTCCCGCAGCGTGCGGATGCGCGCTTCGTCGTAACCGAGTTCTCGCAGGATCGCATCGGTGTGCTCGCCGAGCGCGGGCACGGGGTCCATGCGCGGGTTATCGGCGAGCGTCGCGCCCGGCGGCAGCAGCGCGGGAATCTCGCCTGCCGGCGTGCCCACGCGCGTCCAGCGCTCGCGCGCGGCGAGCTGCGCGTGCGCCCAAACCGCGTGCATGTCGTTGATATGCGCGTTCGCGATCTTCGCTTCTTCCAGCCGTTCGATCACGTCGCCGGCTGTGAGCGCGCCGAACGCCGTTTCGATGAGCTTGCCCAGTTCCGCGCGATGCGTCACGCGGCGGCTGTTCGAGCAGAAGCGCTCGTCCCCGGCCAGCGCCGGTTGGCGCAGGACCGTCTCGCAGAAGCCCTTCCATTCCCGTTCGTTTTGCAGGCCGAGCATGACGGATTTGCCGTCGCCGGCCTTGAACGGTCCGTAGGGATAGATCGTTGCGTGCGCCGCGCCGTTGCGCTGCGGCGGCGTCTGGCCGTCGATCGCGTAGTAGAGCGGGTAGCTCATCCATTCGACCATGCTTTCCAGCATCGACACGTCGATGCGCCGGCCGCGCCCGGTCTTGCCGCGTTCGATGAGCGCCGCAAGGATGCTCGAATACGCATGCATGCCCGCCGAGATATCGGCGATCGAGCAGCCGGCCTTGGCCGGTTCGTCGGGCGAGCCGGTGATGCTGAGAAAGCCGGATTCGCTCTGGATCAGCAGGTCATAGGCCTTCTTGTCGCGATAAGGGCCGTCGCTGCCGTAGCCGGAGATATCGCAGACGATCAGGCGCGGGTAGCGCTCGCGCAGCGCCTCGTAGTCGAGCCCGAGACGCTGCGTGGCGCCGGGCGCGAGATTCTGCACGAACACGTCGGCGTCGGCGAGCAGCGCGTGCACGATGGCGAGCGCCTCGGCGCGCTTCACGTCTAGCGTGAGGCTTTCTTTCGAGCGATTGGTCCAGACGAAATGCGAAGCGAGGCCGTGCACGCGTTCGTCGTAGCCGCGCGCGAAGTCGCCCGCGCCGGGGCGCTCGACCTTGATGACGCGCGCGCCCAGATCCGCGAGCTGGCGGGTGCAGAAGGGCGCGGCGATCGCGTGCTCGAACGTGACGACCTTGATGCCTTCGAGAGGGCGCATGAGAGTCTCCCTGGTGCAGTCACAAGCGATCAGAATGAACGCGGCAGGCCGAGAATGTGCTCGGCCACGTACGAGAGAATCAGGTTCGTCGAGATCGGCGCAACCTGATAGAGCCGCGTCTCGCGGAACTTGCGCTCCACATCGTATTCGCAGGCGAAGCCGAAACCGCCGTGGAATTGCAGGCAGGCGTTCGCGGCTTCCCACGAGGCATCCGCCGCGAGCAGCTTGGCCATGTTCGCCTGCGCCCCGCAAGGCTCATGCGCATCGAAGCGGCGCGCCGCCTCGAAACGCATCAGGTTGGCGGATTCCACGTTCACGAACGCGCGCGCGATGGGAAACTGCACGCCCTGGTTCTGACCGATCGGGCGGCCGAATACCTGGCGGTCCTTCACATATTGCGAGACCTTGTCGATAAACCAGTAGCCGTCGCCGATGCATTCGGCGGCAATCAGCGTGCGCTCGGCATTCAACCCATCGAGGATGTACTTGAAGCCCTTGCCTTCCTCGCCGATCAGGTTTTCCGCGGGAATTTCGAGGTTGTCGAAAAAGAGCTCGTTGGTTTCGTGATTGACCATGTTCAGGATCGCCTGCACGGTCAGCCCCTTGCCGATCGCTTCGTGTAGATCGACCATGAAGATCGACATGCCTTCGCTCTTCTTCTTCACGTCCGAGAGCGGCGTGGTGCGCGCAAGCAAAATCATGAGGTCGGAGTGCTGCACGCGCGAGATCCACACCTTCTGGCCGTTGATCACGTAACGGTCGCCCTTGCGAACGGCCGTGGTCTTGATCTTCGTGGTGTCGGTGCCGGTGGTGGGCTCGGTCACACCCATCGATTGCAGGCGTAGCTCGCCGCTCGCGATCCTGGGCAGATACTTGCGCTTTTGCTCGTCCGAGCCGTGGCGCAGCAGCGTGCCCATGTTGTACATCTGGCCGTGGCAAGCGCCGGAATTGCCGCCGCTGCGATTGATCTCCTCCATGATGACCGAGGCCTCGGTAAGGCCGAGGCCCGAGCCGCCATATTCCTGCGGAATCAGCGCGGCGAGCCAGCCCGCTTTCGTGAGCGCATCGACGAAGGCTTCAGGATAGCCGCGCTCCTCGTCGATCTTGCGGAAATACTCGGCCGGAAACTCGCCGCACAAATCGCGCACGGCTTCGCGGATGTCCTGATATTGATCGGTTGCTTCGTTCATTGCACGGATTCCTGCGTTTATTCGGATGGGTTGCGTTCAGGCGAGCATGGCGCGCGAAGCGCGTCCTGTGTCGAGCAGCAGCGTGGCGACGCGCCGTGGCAAGCCGGGATCGGGAAGGAAGCCGCCCATGTGCGGACCAGCAATAGAGCCAGTGCCAGATGGGCGGACGCGCGTCGCCAGTTTCCGGCGTGCAGCCGTTGTCGAGCGTGGCGGCCAGCGCGGCGGCGCGGGTCGGAGGGATGAGGTCGGTGATCGTCTGAAACGGCTGTATGAGCGATGCCGGCAGGGGTGATTCATCGCCGTCTCCAGCGCTGGTTAGGCCAACGCATTGCTATAGAAAAGATGAGTCGACTGTAGGCGAATGTTCCGCGACGCGGAAATACGGATTGAATGTGCCGGTCATAAGCGTATCCTATGGCTCTCGCATCGCAAGGGCAGGAAGGGCCCAGGCTCATGGACGTTCGCCAGCTTCGTTACTTCGTGCACATCGTCGATTACGGCAGTCTCGGCAAAGCTGCGGAAAAGCTCTACGTGGCGCAGCCGTCGCTCAGCCAGCAGATCGCGAAACTGGAAGACGATCTGGGCGTGCCGCTGCTCGTGCGCAGCCCGCAGGGCGTGAAGCCCACCGCCGCGGGCCAGGCGCTGTACCGTCACGCGCGCCTTGTGCTGCATCAGATGGAGCAACTGCGCCAGGAAGTGCGCGAGGGCGTGGGGGCGGAATCGGGCACGGTCGCCATCGGCTTGCCCACGACCATGGCCTCGGTGCTGGCGATGCCGGTCTTCGAGCGCGTGCGCGAGCGCTACCCCGGCATTCGCCTGCAGTTCTTCGAGAGCATGAGTGGCTATCTGAACGAACTGCTCGCGAACGGCCGTCTCGACCTGGCCATTCTGTTTCGCGACACGGCCACGCCGGGCATCTCCGCGTTGCCGGTGCTCGATGAAGAGCTTTACGTGCTCGGCGAGCCTGGGCTGCCCGCCAGGGCTCGCACGTGTGCGCTCGCGGCGCTCGCCGACGTGCCGCTGGTGGCGCCGGGCGTGGCCAACGGACTGCGCCTGCTGCTCGAACGAATCTTCGCGCGCGAGCAAGTGCGGTTGAATATCGTCGCGGATGTGGACTCGCTGCCTATGCTGCTCTCGGTCGCGCAGTCGGGCGCGGCATGCACGATACTGCCCGCATCGGCGCTGGCGCTGCGCGCACCGGCCGAGCGGCCGAAGATGCGGCGCATCGTCGATCCGGTGATCAGGCGACCGGCGAGCATCTGCTGGCCGAATGCGTTGCCGGTGAGTTCGGCTTCGCTTGCCGTGCGGCGCACGCTCTGCGAGTTGATCGAGGAGCTTCGTGCGAGCGGTGTGTGGACGGGGATCGAACTGCGGGAGGCAGGGATGGGGGCGGCGGGCTGAGGTGCGGCGCGAGACCGCCTGGGGTTCGGAGGCCAGCCCTGGTGAGACTGGCCTCGCGCGCGATTAGTGCTTGTTATCGACGCGCTTGGGCTTGGGCGGCGAGTCGATCTTGGCGTACTGGAATGCCGGGGTGGCCTTGAGCGCCTCCTTGGTTGCGCCCGGCAGATACAGGTTGCCGTTGCGCACGTCGAGCGAGGCGATAGGCACGGCCACGTCATGCGCGGCGACGCCGAGGAAACCGCCCGCTGCGACAATGGCGGCCGACACCGTGCCGTCTGGCGCGACGATGAGATCGCGCACCGTGCCGATCTTGGCGTTGTCGTCGTTATAGACGGCCTTGCCGAGCACGCTCTTCTTCACGCTCCAGCCTTCGAGCAGCGCCTGCGATTGCTCGACCGTCACGGAAAGCGGCTGTGTGCCGGCTACCTGGGCTTGCGCACCTGCGCTGGCCACGCTTGCGGCCACAACCGCAACCGTCAACATCGTCATGCGGAAAGACATTTACCGTACTCCTGATTCAAGGTTCTGCTTCAAGGTGAATGCGCGGCGGGGGCTGCGCGGAACAACAATCGAGCCGTAATACTAGCGGGATTGAAGAAGCAGCGTGGGCAAGGTGCACGCCAGCTTGACGCGTTGAAAAGAAGCACAAGTAACGCGCCATCCACGCGCAGTCCCCACTTGACACCTTGAATTTCGCGTCTTAATGTGTGGGCGCAGATCTAGATAAGAGACTATCTGTAAGGTGGTCTCTTATGCGCGTCGCAATTGCATTGGCCTCTTACAGTACACATACTGGAGGCAGATTGTGCAATCGGTCGCGATCAAGATTCGTGGCGTCGACGACGTCATTTCCTTCATCGATTCCTGTCGTGGCATTCCCGGTCGAGCCGGCGTTGTGTGGTGGCTCGCACTAGGCGGACTGTTTCTCGACGCATTCTCCAATTCCGCATTGAGCGCAGGCCTCGGGCCCATGGCTCGCGATCTCCATCTGGACGCGGCGCAGGTCGCGCTGATGACGTCGTTCGCTTCATGGGTCGCTATTGCGTTCAATCCCATTGGCGGCTGGATGGCCGACCGCTGGGGCCGCGTGCGTCCGCTCGTGCTGGCGAAATGCCTGGCCGTGTCCGGCGCCGTGCTCGTGATGTTCGCACCGGGCTACGCGGTCATTCTCGCGGGGCGCTTCTTCGTGGGCATGGCCTACGGCATCGACTTCGCGATTGCGATGGCGATGCTCGCGGAGTTCACGCCCGCGCGCCTGAAAAGCCGGCTCAATGCATGGCAAGGCATGTGGTACACGGCCGTCTGCCTGAATCTCGTGCTCGCGCTGCTATTTCATTCGTGGCACGTGGGCGATTCGATCTGGCGTTATTCGATTGCGGCCACCGCGATATTCGGCGTGGCGATTCTGGTGCTGCAATTGCTGTACCTCGTCGAAAGCCCGATGTGGCTCGCGCGCAAAGCGCGTCTCGACGAAGCCGCCGATGCGATGAGCCGCATCTATGCGCGGGCATTCGTGGCCGCGCCGTTGGGGGAGCGCATTCCTGTGCTCAATCAGGCGCAGCGCGGCTTCGCCAATATTGCGCTGATCTTTCGCGGCGTTTATCTGCCGCGCACGATCCTGGCGGCCACGGTGCAGATCGCGCAGTCCATCCAGTACTTCGCGATTGGCTGGTATCTGCCGCTCATCAGCGCGTCGCTGTTCGGCAAGGACTTCGTCTATGCGACGCTCGGCGCGCTGCTCTTCAATCTCTTCGGCATTGTGGGCGGGTTCATGTCGCCGGTCGTGGGCAAGGTCATCGGCTTGCGCCGCGCTTCCGCGTTCGGCTTCGCGGCGGTCTTCGCGATGTTGCTGATACTCGGCCTTTATAGCGCGAAGATGCCGTTGTGGCTTGCCGCCATCGTGCCATCGCTGTTCATCCTGTTTCATTCGTCCGGGCCGGGTGCGAACGGCAAAACCCTTTCTTCGCTGTCGTTTCGCAGCGAGTTGCGCGCGGGCGCCAATGGCGTCGTGGGCGCGCTCGGCTCGATTGGCGCCGCGCTCGGCTTGTTTGTTTTTCCGCTGTTTCGCGCGCGCTACGGGCTCGAGCATACCTTTCTCATTCTCGCCGTCGTGCCGCTCGTCGCCAGCGTGATCTGCTTCGTGATTCGCTGGGATCCCACGCGCACGACCGTCACGCCCGATAACGAGTCCGGCGCGCCGCAGTTCGGCGGCGACGCGGCGCGCGAGAGCACCTTCATGAATCCTGCGATGGAGAAGTCCCAGCGATGACCCGAACCCAGCAAGTCATTCTCGCCATCGACGAAGGAACGTCGGGCACGCGCGCCGCCGTGGTGGATGCGCGCGGCCACGTGTCCTGTCTCGAGTATCGTCCGCTGCAGGTGCAAAGCCCACGGGCAGGCGTCGTGGAGCAGGACGCGAACGTCACGCTCGCGAAGACCATCGAAGTCTGCCGGGCGACGCTCGCATGCGCCGCCGCCGAGGGCCTGGAGGTGGTGGCGCTGGCCATTGCCACGCAGCGCGCCACGGCGGTGCTTTGGGACACGCAAAGCGGACGTGCGCTCGTGCCGGCGATGGTCTGGCAGGACACGCGCTACGCCGGCGAGCTCGCGGAGCTGGCAGAGCGCTGGGACCGCACGCTGCTCGAGCGCGTGGGGCGTCCCGTGGGCGTGCGCTCGCCGTATCTGTGGGCCGTCCATCATCTGCGCGAAACGCCTGGCGTGATCGAAGCGCAGCGCGCGGGACGGCTCGCTTTCGGCACTGTCGACAGCTGGCTGTTGTGGCATCTGTCGAACGCAGGCGTTTGTGTGACCACGCCCACCAATGCGACCTCCGCGAGTGCCTATGTGCTTGCCGAGCACCGCTATTGCGCGGACTGGCTCGATGCGCTGGGCTTTCCTCATGCGCTGCTGCCGCAATTGCGCGAGGACGCCGACATGTTCGGTCACACGCGCGCCGACGTGCTTGGCATCGACGTGCCCATTCTCGCCTGTGCCGGCGACCAGCTCGCGGGCGCGGTGGGGCTCGGCTGCCTCGACCGCGGCCAGTCGCTGTGCGTGCACGGCACGGGCAGCTTCGTCGACTTGTTGATCGGCACGGATTTGCCGCACGACGCGGGCGGCCACGAAGGCACCTTGACCATGACGGCGCGCCGCCACGACAAGGTCTCGCATTTCTCGCTCGAGACCTTCGTGCCGACCACGGGTTCCGCGCTGAACTGGATCTGCGAAAAGCTTCAATGGTTCGACGAGCCGAAGCAGATCAGCGCGCTTGCGGCCACCGTGCAGGGCTCGCGCGGCGTGGCGTTCCTGCCCGCGCTGACCGGCATGCGCGTGCCGCAATTGCAGCCAGGGGCGCGCGCTTCGCTCGCGGGCCTGTCGATCGCCACCACCAGGGCCGAGGTGGCCTACGCGATTCTCGAAGGCATCGCCCAGTCGGTGGCGCTGTGCAACGACGCGAACGCAGCGGTGGCCAAGGTGAACGCCGCAGAGCTGATCGTGGGCGGCGGCTTGTGCGCGAGCGACACGCTGTTGCAGGTTCAGGCCGATTTGAGCGGCGTGCCCGTGCGGCGCATGCGCGGGAGCGATCGCGCGAGCCTGCGCGGCGCGGCTTTCCTGGCGGGCGCGTCGGGCCTGCTGTGGGAGTCGCTGCACGCCGCGCGCGCAACGCTTGCGACCGACGCGGTGTTCGAGCCGCGCGCGTCGGCGGACGCCCGAGAGCAGCGCCGCGCCTCATGGCGCACGCGCGTGGAGCATGAGCTTGCCCACGCGAATGCATTCGAACAAGGCTGAGCAGGAGAACGAACTACATGGTGTGGATTCCATCGAGAAAGGCCAATCGCGAGCGGGCGAGCATGACGGGAACGGAGCCGCTGCGTCTCGTGCGGGCCGAGCAGCTCGACCGGCTCGCGAGCGAGACGTTCGATATCGCCATCGTGGGCGGCGGCGTGACCGGCGCCTATGCGGCGCTCGACGCGAGCTTGCGCGGCTATCGCGTCGCGCTGGTGGAGAAAAGCGACTTCGCTGCGGGCACCTCGTCGAAGTCGTCGAAGATGGTGCACGGGGGCCTGCGCTACATCGAGCAGGGCAATCTCGGCCTCGTGCGGCATTCGCTGCTCGAGCGCCAGCGCCTGCGCCGCAATGCGCGCCATCTCGTGCAGCGCCTGCCGTTTCTGTTCCCGGTGATGGAGCGCGATGGCGTATTCGACAAGCGCCTCGCCAAGGCCTTCGAAAGCCTGCTGTGGACCTACGACCTCGCGGGCGGCTGGCGCGAAGGCATCCTCCACCAGAAGCTTACCAAGGCCGAGGTGCTCTCGCATTGCCCGACCTTCAACGAAACGTATTTGACGGGCGGCTTCATGTACTTCGACGCGCGCGTGGACGACGCGCGCCTCACGCTCAATATCGCGCGCACGGCGGCCTTTCACGGCGCGGCCGTGGTCAATCACGCGCAGGCGATGGAAGTCACGCGCAACGAGCAAGGGCGCGTGGATGGCCTGATCGTGCACGCGGATGCCCGCGAGCTGCGCGTGAGGGCGGGCGTGGTCATCATGGCGACGGGAGTTTGGCTGCGCGACTGGAGCGGCCGCAGGAAGGGCGATCAGCCCGCTCTGCAGATTCGCCCGGCGAAAGGGGTGCACGTGGCCATTCCGTGGCTGAAGATCCGCAACGACTGCACGGTGACGATTCCCGTGCCGGGCCGCAGCCGGCGCGCGACCATCACGCGCTGGGGCAACGTCTCCTATCTGGGCACAACCGACGAAGACTATCGCGGCGATCTCAACGACGTTTGTTGCACGCGCAAGGAGCTCGATTTTCTGCTTGAGGGCGCATGCTCGGCGCTGAAAACCGACTTGCGTGCCGAGGATGTGGTGGGCAGCATCGCCGGCTGTCGTCCACTGGTCGGGCCGCCCGGTGGAAAGACGCTGGAAATGAAGCGCAATCACGAGATTCACGTCGCACCCGATGGGCTCGTCACGATCGTCGGCGGCAAGCTGACCACCTCGCGGCACATGGCGGAGCAGACCATCGACACCGCCCAGAAAGTCATCGGCAAGCGCGCCCGCTGCACGACGAAGTCGGCGTATCTGCTGGGCGCGGCGGGCTATGACGCTCAGGCGATCGTCGCTTCGGGCGGACTGGGCGCGCATTTCGGCGAACGTTACGGCACGGAAGCGCGCTTCGTCACGGATCTGGCGCAGGCCGATCCGCAGCTTTTGCGGCCCATTGTCGACGGCCTGCCCTATACCGAAGCCGAAGTCCTCTACGCCGCACGCCACGAACTCGCCTGCACCGTCGACGACGTGCTGTCGCGGCGCATGCGCGCGCGCCTGATGGCGCGCGATGCCTCAGCGCGCGCCGCCGCGCGCGTGGGCGACATTCTGCAGGCCGAGCTGGGCCTGCCGCCTGCCACCGTTGCAAGTCAGGTGAGCGACTACGTCGCCGCTGTCGAGCACGATAAATCCGTCCTTATGGGAGATACAGCATGATCAGCAAGGAAGCCATCAAGCGAGGCTATAACCGCGGCAATTACATCGTGGGTGCGCACACGCCGCCGCCCTGGGCGGCAGGCATCGACAAGCCCGGCACCGAGGCGGGCCTGCAGCGCGACCCGGTTGCGCTCACGCGAGAGCAGCTCGACGCGCTGCGCGCGGCCGCCGACGAAGTGCTCACGCAGAACGCCGAGGTGGTCGCGTTCACGCGCGACTGGTGGGCACGCTCGATGGTCACCGAGACGGCGGGCAAGCCCGCCACGCCGCGTGCGGTCATCGTACGCGTATCGACGGTGGAGCAGGTGCAGGCCGTATTGCGCATCGCGCACGCCGGTGCGATACCGGTGACGCCGTCGGCGGGCCGCAGCAACGTCACAGGCGCGGCGCTGCCGTTGCGCGGCGGCATCGTGCTCGACGTCTGCGGGCTGAACCGCTTTGTCGGCTTCGATCGCGAGAGCCAGATCGTCGAGGTCGAAGCGGGCATGTTCGGCGACATCTTCGAGGAGACCATCCAGCGCGAATACGGCATGACGATGGGGCACTGGCCATCGTCGTATGCGATCAGCACGGTGGGCGGCTGGGTGGCGTGCCGCGGCGCGGGGCAGCTTTCCACGCGCTACGGCAAGATCGAGGACATGGTGTTCGGCATGGACGTGGTATTGGCCGATGGCCGGCTTGTCACTGTGGGCGGATACTCGCGCGCGGCCGTGGGCTCCGATCTGCAACAGCTTTTCATCGGCTCGGAAGGCACGCTCGGCGTGATCGTGCGGGTGCGCCTGAAGCTGCATCGCCTGCCCGACTACGGGCGCGCGATTGCATACGGCTTCGAGTCGTTCGCCACCGGGCTCGACGCATGCCGCGAGATCCTGCAGCGCGGCGCGAACCCGGCGGCGCTGCGGCTCTACGACGAACTCGAAAGCGGCGTGCAATTCGGCCTGCCCAATACAAACGTGCTGCTGGTGGCCGACGAAGGGCCGCGCGAGATGGTGGATGCGGTGCTGACGATCAGCGAGCGCGTGTGCGCGGCGGTCGGCGAGCGGCTCGATCACGAGGCCATCTTCGAGCGCTGGCTCGATACGCGCTACCTCACGGGCAAGAGCGCCGAAGGCTTCAAGCGCAGCCCTGGCTTCGTGGCCGATACGCTCGAAATGATCGGGCCGTGGAAAGATCTCGCGGCCATCTATCGCGACGTGGTGGCGGCCATCAACGCGGTGCCGGGCACGCTCGCGGGGTCGGCGCACCAGTCGCATGCCTATGTGGACGGCGCGTGTCTCTATTTTTCGCTGCGCGGCGAGGTGGACGTGGCCTCGCGCGCACAGTGGTATCGCGCGGCATGGGATGCAGCGAATGCGGTGATCATCCGGCACAATGCCACGCTGAGCCATCATCACGGCGTGGGCCTGTTGCGCTCGCCGTACATGAGCGATTCGCTGGGCTCGGCATTTCCCGTGCTGCAGGCCATCAAGCGCACGCTCGACCCGCAGAACATCCTCAACCCCGGAAAGCTCGGCTTGACTGACGAGCTGCTCCACGAAACCCAGTAACGATACCCATGGACAGGTCACTTGGCGGGCGCCTCACGCGCCATCCGGTCATTGCGACGCTCTACGGCGCCGACGAGATCGAGTGCTTCGTGCAAAGCGCGGCGGAAGTCGCCATCGTTGCGAACGTCGATCTGCGCAAGCTGCACCGGGTCGTGGCGGCGCTCGCGAAGGCGGACAAGTACGTCATCGTCAATATCGACAGTTGCGACGGCCTTTCGCAGGACAAGGGCGGCGTGGAATATCTGGCGGACATTGGCGTGACGAGCCTTGTTTCCACCCGCGTGGCCACGATCCAGCGCGGCAACCGGGCCGGTCTCGTCACGATGCAGAAGGTCTTCGTGACGGACCGCTCGACCTGGCCGCGCAGCGTGAAGGCGCTCGAGCAGAGCGACCCGAACCTCGTGCAGCTGATGCCCGCGCCCATGCTCGCGCGGCTTTCGGCACAGGACCGCAAGGCGTTGCCTCCCATTGTCGCGTCGGGCTTCGTGTGCAACGAAGCGGACGTGCTCGGCATTCTCGGCGGCGGCGCCGTGGCGGTGTCGACCAGCGACACCGAACTCTGGAATCTCGACCTCGAAGGTCGCACTCTTGGCATTGCAGGAGCAATGAATGGCTAAGCGTTATTTGCAGGTGATCGCGCATTACTACGCAAAGGCGGGCAATGGCGATACGGTGGCGGCGCGGCTCGCCGAACTGGCGGTGGCCACGCGCACCGAGCCGAAGAACCGCTATTACGAGTACTTCCGCTCGCCGGAGCGGCCCGGGCACTTCGTGATTCTCGAGCAGTACAGCGATGCCGACGGTCTCGCCGAGCATCGCGAGACGCCGCATTTCCAGCGCATCGGCGTGGGGGAGATCATTCCGCTGCTGGAGCGGCGCGAGGTGAGCAGCTATATGGTGGAGGAGAGCGCCGCATGATCGTGCGGGCGCACGACCCGGGCCTGCGTGAAGGCGGCTCGGGTCGTGAAATCGCGATCAGGGCACGCGCGTGCGCGTGACATCGACCATCGGCGCGACCGGTGCGACTGGCGCAACCGGCGCCGCATCCACGCCCATCTCGTCGGCGTCGAACGCCATCGCCTGCGGCCGGCCTTTTGCGCGCCGCAAGCCCTTCCCGATCATCAGCAGGTGGTAGTAGAGCCGCGCGCTCAATCCGTACCGGTACGCGTGGAGGTTGCCGAGCGCGAGGCTCAGGCCTTCGCGCGCCTGGCTGTTGCGCGCGTAGAGCGAAACCACGATCGGCACGAACCGGCGCATGGCGAGCTTGCGCGCGGGTTCGAGCTCGGGCGGCAGCGTCAGTCCGTGGAGGAAGCGCCAGGCCGCGAGCGACGAAGCGCTGGTGGTATTGCGCGTGGACTGCGAAACCGAGACATCGGTTTTCCGGTAGTACGAGACATGTTCGTCGATGTAGCACACGCCCCGCGCCGCGAGGCACAGGCGCACGCCGAAAACGTAATCGCAGCACACGGCATGCTGCTCGTCGTAGCTGATTTGCTTGACGAGCGCGGCGTCGGCGAGCCAGCCATTATTCGGGAACATCTGCACGATGCCGGTGCGCCCAGGCAGGGTTTGCAGCCCAGCCGCCGCGCTCGTGCGGTGATACGCGTGATTCATGTGCTCGCTCGAGGCGTGGTCCACGCTGCCGTCGTGGTCGACTTCGTATTGATTGCCGAACGCGGCCTGAATCCCGGGGTAGCGCTCCCATTGCGCGAGCAGGCGCTCGATGCAGCGCTCGGCGAGGTAGTCGTCGTCGTGGATCAGCAGGATCTTGTCGCCGGTTGCGCGCGCAAACAGGCTCGCGACGTTGCGCGCCTGACCGAGCGCGGGCGTGTTGCGCCGATACGCGATGCGCGCGTCGTTGCCGTACCGTTCGGCGATCATGTGCTCGGTCTGGTCATCGTGCGAGTCGTCGCCGATCACGATTTCGATATTCTTGTGCGTCTGCGCAAAGCACGATTCGATGCAGTCGATCAACAGATCCGGCCGCTTGTACGTGGGCAGACAAATCGAGACTTTGGTTGTTATCGTCATGGGCCTACCCCTTGTTCCTTCGGGACGATGAAGAGGTTCGCATTGCGAACGCCATTCGGCTGGCATGACGGTAAGCCAACAAAACTAGAAAGAAATGAAAAATAAATCGTAAGCCGGAGTCATGCGGGAAAACACGCATCTGGCGGGAATTCCGCGCGAATGGTACGAGAGTTTGAAAAGAAAATCGAAAGCGGCCAGCAAGTGCCGTGCCGCGCGGCCCGCAAAGTCGAGCGGCCGTCGGCAAAGCCGCGCCCGTCGGGCTTCTTGCCCTAAATTCGCATAGGTCTGCACGGCGCCGGAAGAGACTCGAAAAAGCCGTATGGAAGGGGCGTGCATTGCGCCTGGCGCCGTGGGTTTGGCGCCACCGGATTATTTCCTTTAAGAGCGGCGCCTATTAACAGTCGAACAGAGAAAATAATTCTGCGGCTGGCCGGCGGCGGCCGGAATTATGAAAACACTTTCTACAGTCTGCCGCGTAGCATGATCGTCCATTCAATCAGCGACAGAACAACGGATCATGGGCGACAAACTGCACTATTTCGATTACGCGGCCACGACGCCGGCCGACCCGCGCGTGATCGCCGCGATGGGCGAATGCCTTGGCATCGAGGGTGCATTCGGCAATCCGGCCTCCAGTTCGCACGCGGCGGGCACGAAGGCGCGCGGTCTCGTGGAAGCGGCGCGCGCACAGGTGGCGGCGCTGATCGGCGCGGCATCCGACGAAATCGTCTGGACCTCGGGCGCCACCGAATCGAACAATCTCGCGCTGAAGGGCTATGCCGATGCGGCCACGGGCGCGCGCCATCTGATCACGAGCTGCCTCGAGCACAAGGCGATTCTCGACACCATGGCGAGTCTCGAGCAGCGCGGCATGGCGCTCACCTATGTGCGCCCCGATGCCGACGGCACCATCGGCGTAGAGGCCGTGAAGGCGGCGCTGCGCAGCGACACCGGTCTCGTTTCGCTCATGCTCGTGAACAACGAGATCGGCACGCTCACGGACATCGCCGCGATCGCGCCGATCGTGCACGAAGCGGGCGCGCTGCTGCACGTGGATGCGGCGCAGGCGCTCGGCAAGACGCCCATCGACGTGAAGGCGATGGGCATCGACTTGCTGTCGATGTCGGCGCACAAGGTCTATGGGCCCAAGGGCATTGGGGCGCTCTATGTGCGCCGCGAGGTGGCCGCGCGCATCGCGCCGCAGATGCACGGCGGCGGCCACGAGCGCGGGCTGCGCTCAGGCACGCTGGCCACGCACCAGATCGTGGGCATGGGCACGGCCTGCGCGCTGGCCGCTGCACAGATGGAGGCCGACACGCAGCGCATCGCGGGCCTGGCCGCACGCCTGCTCGACGGCGTGCGTGGCCTCGAAGGCGTGACGCAAAACGCGCGCGCGGCGCGCCGGATCGCGCATACGCTGAGCCTCACCATCGACCTGCCTGGCTTTTTCCCGTTCATGTTGTCCGCCGATCTTGCCGTGTCGTCCACTTCGGCGTGCAACTCCGCCTCGGGCGCGCCTTCGCACGTGCTGAGCGCGCTGGGGCTCGACGCCGAGGCGGCCAGCCGCACGCTGCGCTTCAGCATCGGCCGCTATACGACGCAGGAAGACGTCGATCATGCGATCGCGTGCATTCGCGCCGTGGTCGCACAATCCGCGACGAACGCGGCGGCCTGTGCGCGCGCCGCGTGAACGGTGATCGATGACCGGTGACTGGCAAGGGGGGCGTATGCCGATTCTTTTTCCCGGCGCGTCCCGCTTGCACCTCGCAACGCCTCGTGCAGGCGTTCAAGCAGACCCTTGCCTCGATTGGCTGACCTTCAATCGCCTGAATCGAGCGCGTGAGCGCGCTTACGAAAGCGGCTTCGAATCCGGCGTCGGATTGCCAAGGTCGTCGGTCGGCAGCCATTGCTGATCGAACGCCGCCACATAGAGCGCCCACTGCGGCGCGCCCAGATCGACAAGCAACGCGCCGTCCTGCCAGATGTCGTTGTGGTCGTTGCTGTCGTCGCCGGGGCGATGAATGAATTCGCCCTTCGACCCCTGGTTCATGTGCACGTCGTGCACGCCGTTGCCTTCGCTATAGAAGCGGCCGAACACGTAGACGTCGAAGCCCGACTGCATCGCGCGCACCAGCAGGCGCTCCAGCGTGGCGACCGGCTCGACTGCGTTCGAGCCGTCCATGACGTCGCTGTCGCGCCAGTTGCCGGTGTTGGCGAGAAAGTCGCTGCGCTGGAAATCGAGCGCGGGCAGCGCGTCCTGCCCGGTGAGATCGTGCGAGCCGGATGCGGCGCTCTGGAGCGTCGCGAGCACGGGGTGGCTGAAGTCGAACGGCAGCTTGTACTTGAGCAGATCGTCGGCGTCGGTGGTGCCGACGTTCACCGCGATGTCCCATTGCGCGCCCGCGACCGAGAGCCCGAAATGCAGGTGGTACTGCACTTCATGAGGCCGCTGCGTGGGTTTGAGTTTCGGCGTGGTCACGATCTTGCCTTTCGCGTAGCCGTAGGGAAGTGCCATTGCTTGCATCTCCTCGAAGTGGGGCCGCCCATCATCGCGCCGCTGCGTGACAGGGGTGCGGCGCGCGTTGCCTCAACTCTGAGCGGCCCACTGCGCGAGTGTGGCCACCGTGTTCATGTTGCGCGCGGTGCCGTTTTTCGCGGCGGGAATCTTGAGCTTCGAGCGCGCGATGCCGTCCTGGTAGTACACGTAGATCTCGCGCGTGCCGAGGGCCATGAGTTCCGAGCCCTGGCCGCTCGCCTTCTCCAGCGCGTCGGCGCTTGCGGCGGTGTCAAGAAAGATTGCGAGCGTGCGCTCGGGAGGCGCGCTCGGGAAGGGGTTTGCCGCGAGCACAGCGGCCATTTCGTCGGCGGTGCGCAGCAGCACGCCAACCGGCTTGCCCGCGTAATCTTCGAGGCTGCGTTCGAGTTGTTTCTTCACGCTCGCGGCCGCTAGCCGGCTCTGGAAGACGACGTTGCCGCTCGCGATATAGGTGCGCACGCCGGCAAAGCCGAGCGCCTCGCATATCGCGCGCAGCTCGGTCATTGGGAGCTTGCCGGTGCCGCCGACGTTCACGGCGCGCAGCAGGGCGATAAAGGTAGGCATGCGCGCATGATACAGCGGTTCGCGCGAAGCGCGGGGTGCGTGGCGGTATCATCGAAACGATGGGGCGCGCCATTCCGGCGCGTCGGCGAAGCGAAGAGTGAATACGCATGAAGACGTTGCTGATCGTCTATCACACAATGACCGGAGGCACGCAGCAAATGGCCGAAGCAGCGGCGGCGGCCGCGCGCGAGCAAGCGGGCGTCGCGGTGAAGCTGCAGCGCGCGGATGCCACGCAACCCGAAGACGTGCTCGCCGCGGACGGCTATCTGTTCGCGACGCCCGAGAATCTCGCGGCCATGTCCGGGCTGATGAAGGACTTCTTCGACCGCAGTTACTACGCGGCGCTCGACCGCGTGAACGGCCGCCCCTACGCGGTCATGATCTGCGCGGGCAGCGACGGCCAGAACGCGCTGCGCCAGATCGATCGCATCGCCACGGGCTGGCGGCTAAAGACGGTGGCGCCGGGCGTGATCGTTTGCACCCATGCGCAGACGCCTGAACGCATTCTCGCGCCCAAGACCATCGGTGCCAACGATCTCGAACGCTGTGCGGAACTGGGCGCGGGGCTGGCCGCCGGACTCGCGCTCGGTGTCTTTTGAAGCGCGCGTTTTCTCGTGCGCTTTTTATTCCGCTTTTTCATCCATTAATCCGCGCATTGCCCGGCTTCGAACACGGCATCGTTACGCCTGAAAAACTGAGATGAGGTGCCGCGCCCGCCTTTCATAATGCGCATCTCACCGATTAAATGCAGGATGACGAATTAATGAGATCGAGGTTGAAAGTGCGGCGGCACGGCGTTGTTTGGGGCGTCCTGCTGAGTGTCCTGATTGGCGCCGGCGGCATGCTGTCGGGGTGTGCGCTCGATATGGAGCGGAAGTCCCCGGTTTTCGCGATGCATTGCCGGCAGGTGAGCGCGGGGTACTACTGCGTGCAGCCGGGCGATACGCTCGCCAGGATCGCGCTGGGATTCGGACGCACGCCACAAGACATCGCGAGCTGGAACGATCTGGCGGCCGGCGCCCCGCTGCGCGTGGGCCAGGTGCTGCGGGTGGCGCCGCAGGATGCCGGGCCGGCGCAGGCGAATCCCGCGCCTGCGGGCGCCGACCAGGCTGCGGAAACGTCAGGCGCTACGCCCGCGGCTGCATCGCCGCAATTCGTCTGGCCGGTCAACGGCATGGTCGTGCGCGAGTTCGGCGAAGGCGGCTCGCGCGGCATCGAGATTGCCGGCAGCGCGGGCAGCCCGATCAAGGCCGCCGCCGCGGGACGCGTCGTCTATGCGGGCGACGGCATCAAGACCTATGGCCTCATGGTCATCCTCAAGCACGACAATGGCTTCGTGACGGCCTATGGCAATAATCGCCGTCTGCTCGTTCGTGAAGGCGATGCGGTGCAGCAGGACGCAGCCATTGCCGAAATGGGCGTGCAAGGCGACGGCGCGGCGCTGCTTCAGTTCGAGATGCGCGAAGGCAGCCACGCGGTGGATCCATTGGCGCATCTGCCGGCGGACTCGGGGCCGGTCGCGGAGTGAGCCTTGCGGCCCGAGCGCTTTGTATCGCGCGCCGCCGTCGCCTGCACTAGCCCTGTGCGGCGCTCGCGACGCGGTTGCGGCCGGCGCGCTTGGCGGCATAGAGCGCTGCGTCGGCGGCGGCGATCAGCGCATGGGGCACCGCGCTAGCAGCCGGGTTGGGCGCGCCGCCCGGGCTGCTCGTGGCGCAGCCGGCGCTCACGGTGACCCGGCCCGCCGGCGCAGGCGAGGGCATGGCGAGCTGCGCGACTGCCGCGCGTGCGCGTTCTGCGACGGTGCAGGCTTCGTCAGCGTTGGCGCCGGGCAGCACCAGCGCGAACTCTTCGCCGCCGTAGCGCGCGACGAAGTCGCCGGGGCGCAGCGTGAGTGCGAGCGCCCCGGCCACGGCGCTGAGGCACGCATCGCCGTGCAGGTGGCCGTGGGCATCGTTGTAGAGCTTGAAGTGATCGACGTCGACCATCACGAGCGAAAGCGGTTGCGCACCGCGCGCCGCACGCTCGAACAAACGGCGGAACTGCTCGTCGAAATAGCTGCGGTTGTACACGTGCGTGAGCGCGTCATGCGCCGATGTCTGGATCAGCGAGGCATGCTCTTCCGATAACTGCCGGTAGAGCGCCGTGACTTCCCAGACCAGCACGCACACCAGCACGCCCGGCGCGAACATGCTGAAGATGCGGGCCACGTACCAGCCCAGCGTGAAGCGCTCGATGCTCAGCGTATTGAGCGCGGCGTCGACGAGCGAGGCGAGCAGCGCCACCACGATCCACCAGTCGAGCACGAGCCGCAGCCGACCCTTCAACAGGACGACGGCGATGGCCACAAGGTTGAGCGCGCAGATGACGAGCCCCATGGAACCGGCGGCCAGCTCTGCTGGCGCAATCCGCGTGGCGGCCGACGCTGCCGTGGACGCATGCCACGGCTCGGCCAGATCGACGCGAACCACGAACACCCCGAGCGCCGCGGCGAGCATCGCGGGGCCGGCGATCAGGAGCCAGGCGCGGGCATCGAGGCCCAGGCCCGCGCGCTGGGACGGGTCGTCCGGCGCGCGGCTGCGCACCAGTTCGGCCACGATCACGAGCGCGGGGAAGCCCGCGTGCCAGAAGACCCACATCCACGCCGCGCTATACGGGCCCGCACCCAGCAATCCCGTGCGCGTGAAAACGCCGGGAAACATCAGCAACTGCAATGCAACGGTAATGGCGGTGAAAGCATAGGCGCCCCCGAGCGCGCCGAGCATCGGCAAACGCGTGACCGCGAAGCGCGCGCCGAGCATGAACGCCGCAATGCCCGACGTGGTGAACACGGTCAGCGCGCACATCGGCATGAATGGGCCGATGGCGGGCAGGGCGTCGCGGGCGCGCGGCGCCGTCAGCGCGAGTGTGAGCATGATCGCGAGCGCGCAGAGGCTGGCGAAGATTGCCTGCCTGCGCGTAGCGGGTCCTATCAACAAGCCGTACATGGAGCCCCGTGGCGTCGAGCGTGTGTGTTCGCAACTCCGGGGAGGCGCCGTGCGCGCCGCCGGTTGCGCAGCTATTTTGCGCCGATTCGCCTGCCGATGGGGCGCGAATTAGCGGGCGGCCCCGCTGCTCAGGGATCACTCGGCGGGCAGCGCGGCCGGCATGCGCAGCCGGTACCGGGGCACCGCCTGGACGACGAGTTCAACCGCCTCGTCACCGATTTTCTGAAACGCTGAAACGCCGCACATCATCGAGTGGACGCATCCCATGAAAGACGTTTTGACGCCGACGTTGCGATCGTCGGCTATGGTCCCAGCGCGCGCTGCGCTGGATACGCAACGACGGCACGGAGATCATGCGCATCGAGCATCCGCCTTCGACGCTGGGCACCCGGACGCGCTTTTTCAACATCTACCAGCCGACGATGGAAGCGACGTTGCGCGAATGCGCAACCCGGCATGCACAGATCGACGTGCGCTATGGCATGGATGTGGTATCGCTGGATCAGGACGAAACGGGCGTCACGTTGACGGCGAAAGACGTCGCGACGGACGCGAAGACCAGCGTGCGCGTGCGCTATGCGATCGGCTGTGACGGCGGGAGCAGCGCGACTCGCGGCGCGCTCGGCGTGAAGCTGCTCGGCGATACGCTGGAAGTGCTGTGGATCGTCATCGACTGCCGGGTGAAGCGCTGGAGGGCGGACCGCAATCTGCTGACCTTCTGGTCCGACAAGGAGAGGCCGGTCGTGGACGTCGCGCTTTCAGGCGGCAATCACCGCTGGGAACTGCCGCTCAAGCCGGGCGAGACCGAAGCGGACTTCTCGACGAACGAGCAGGTGTGGCCGCTGTTCGAGGCGCTGGGCGTAAGCGCAGACGACGTCGAAATTCATCAGCACGCGTTCTACCGCCACCGCACCCGGATGGATACGATCTCATGGTCGTGTGACCCGCGAGACATCGGGGTAAACATCGGTGTCGCCACAAAATGCTTTCGAATGGTTGGCATACGGAGTATATTGGTTGGCACACGAACCAAGCAGAGAATTGAGGAGGTGTCATGCAGTTTTATCTCAACGGATTCCGTACCGGTGACCCGATGACCGATTCACCGGCCGATGGTGCGCCGCATTCCGCGCTGCCCGATACGGTTGACGTGCTCATTGCGGGAAGTGGGCCCGCGGGGCTCGTGCTCGCGGCACAGTTGTCGCAATTCCCGACAATCCGGACGCGCATCGTCGAGCGTCGCGGCGGCCCGCTGCTGATGGGGCAAGCAGACGGCGTCGCGTGCCGGACCGTAGAGATGTTCGAAGCGTTCGGGCTCAGCGATCGCCTGTTGCGCGAAGCCTGTTGGGTCAACGAAACGGTGTTCTGGCGGCCCGATGCGCAGGATCGAAGCGCGATCAAGCGTACCGGACGTGTGCAGGATACCGAAACAGGGCTTTCTGAATTTCCGCACGTCATCGTGAATCAGGCGCGCATTCAGGACTATCTGCTCGATGTCATGCGCCGGACCACGCAGCGTTTCGAACCCGATTACGGCCTCGAAGTGGTCGACGTGCAACGCGACGACAGCCACGACTACCCCGTACTCGTCACCCTGCAACGCACCGGTGCAAGCGGACCTCAGGAAACGGTCACGATACGCGCACGTTACGTTGTGGGTTGCGATGGTGCGCGCAGCCGCGTGCGGACAGCCATCGGACAGCAACTACGCGGCGACGCCGCCAATCACGCGTGGGGCGTGATGGACGCGCTGGCCGTCACCGACTTTCCGGACATCAGGCTCAAAGCGGCGATTCAGTCGGCGAACAAAGGCAATCTGCTCATCATTCCCCGGGAAGGCGGCTATCTGGTCCGCTTCTATGTCGATCTTGGCGAAGTCACGCCGGCAAACCGCGACGACATCAAGCAGACCACCGTCGAGCGCATCATCGAGACGGCGCAGGGCATCCTGCACCCGTATTCGCTGGACGTGAAGGAAGTGGTGTGGTTCTCGGTATATGAAGTGGGCCAGCGTCTGACCGACCGCTTCGACGACGCAATCGCGCCCGACGGCACGGTTCGCGAGCCCCGGATCTTCATCGCGGGAGATGCCTGCCACACGCATAGCGCGAAGGCCGGCCAGGGCATGAACGTCTCGATGCAGGACGGGTTCAATCTCGGCTGGAAGCTGGGCGCGGTGCTGCAAGGGCGAAGCGATGCCATGCTGCTGCGCACGTATTCCGATGAGCGCCAACCCGTTGCGCAGGAGTTGATCGATTTTGACAAGCAGTGGTCGGCCATGATGGCCGCCCCTCCGAAGGATCCCGCCCGCCCGGAGGCAGGCGGCGTCGACCCCGCGGAACTTCAGGCGTACTTCGTTCGCGCGGGCCGCTACACGGCGGGTGTCGCTACACGCTATCGAGCGGGCACGTTGACCGGCGAAGCGACGCATCAGGCGCTTGCCACGGGCTTTCCAATCGGCATGCGATTTCATTCGGCGCCGGTCGTGCGCGTGGCGGATGCGAAACCCATGCATCTGGGCCATGCCGCCCGCGCGGATGGTCGCTGGCGTCTCTATGCCTTCGCGGACGCTGGCGGCGATGCGCTGCGGGCGTTATGCGATTACCTTGCCTGCGCGCCCGACTCCGTGTTGCGGCGGGCCACGCCGGAGCGTGCGGACATCGACGCGATTTTCGATGTGCGCGCGGTGTTGCAGCAGCCGCATCGCGAGGTCCGCTTCGAGGAGCTTCCCGCGCTCCTGCGGCCGCGCAAAGGGCGTTACGGCCTCGTCGATTACGAAAAGGCATTTACGTGCGACGCCGCGGCTGATATCTTCGAGGCGCGTGGCATCGACCGCGAGCGCGGCGCGATAGTCGTGGTTCGGCCGGATCAATATGTCGCCCACGTGCTTCCGCTGAATGCTTACGCGGAATTGAATGCCTTCTTCGGGCCGATACTCCTTATGCCCTGATTCAGGACGACACTGGAAATTGCCGACCCTACCCGACCATCCCGATTCGCTTTCGCAATTCACTGGCAGCCTCGTGCGCCGTGCGCAGCAACGCCACGCGGCAGTGTGGCTTAGCGAAGTGTCCGCCGAAATTACGAGCGTGCAGTACGCGGCGCTCGAAATCTTGCGCGAAATGCCGGGGCTCAATCAGCGGCAGCTCGGCAATGCGCTCGACGTGGACCGTTCGACCATCGCCGATCTGGTTGCCCGCATGGTGCGCAATGGCCTGGTCGAGCGTTCGGACGATCCTGCCGACAAGCGCAGTTACGTGCTATTCCTCACTGCGGCCGGCAAGAAGCAGCATACGATCTTGCGGCCGCGTGTGGAGCAAGTGGAGCGCATCCTCACGGCCCGATTGAGCCAGAAGGAAGGTCTGGAGTTGAGGCGCCTGCTTGCCGCATTGTTGCCATGAGAATGCCCGTTGGGGAGGGCGCTCACGGTGTGAGCCGTTCTTAGAACAAACTCGCTTGCCCCGACACCAGCGTTTCGAATTCCTCGCGCAGAAACGGCAAAATGGCGTCGGCCACGGGCTGCAACTGTCTGCTCAAATAGAACTCGTAATCGAGTGGCGAGCTGAGCGTCTCTAGCGGCTCGGGGCCTGCGGTCGTCATGACGTAGCTGATCCAGCCGCCGTTCTGATATTGCAGCGGGCGGCCTTTGGCACGGTTGAATTCGTCGGCGACGCGCGCCGCGCGCACATGCGGCGGCACATTGCGCTGATAGTCGCCAAGCGGCCGGCGCAGCCGCTTTCGGAATACGAGTTGCTCGTCGAATTCTCCGCTCAACGTGCGCCGCACATAATCGCGCACGTAATCGGCATAGGGCTCGCGCTTGAAGACGCGCCGGTACAGTTCGCGCTGGAATTGCTGGGCGAGCGGCGTCCAGTCGGTGCGAACGGTCTCCAGTCCCTTGAACACCATTTCGTCGCTGCCGTCCTTCGCGCGCGCGAGGCCCGCGTAGCGCTTCTTGCTGCCTTCTTCCGCACCGCGCACGGTGGGCATGAGAAAGCGCGAATAATGCCGCTCGAATTGCAGTTCCAGAGCGCTCTGGAGACCGAAGCGTTCGCGCAACTCAGCCTGCCACCACCGGTTGACGTGCTCGACCAGCGCGCGGCCGGTGCGCGTCGCGTCTGCTTCCGTATGCGCGCGCTTGAGCCACACGAAGGTGGAGTCGGTGTCGCCGTAGATGACGTCATAGCCTTGTGACTCGATCAATTCGCGCGTCTTGCGCATGATCTCGTGGCCGCGCATGGTGATCGATGATGCAAGGCGCGGGTCGAAAAACCGGCAGCCCGTGGAGCCAAGCACGCCATAAAACGCATTCATGATGATCTTCAGCGCCTGCGAAAGGGGCGCATTCTTGTTGCGCTTGGCGTTCTCTCGACCTTCCCAGACCTGGCGCACGATCTCGGGCAAGCAATGCATCGTGCGCGAGAAATGCGCGCCGAGGAAGCCCGGCACGGACTGGTCGTCGCGGGGGTTGCGCAGGCCTTCGATCAGCCCCACGGGATCGATCAGAAACGTGCGGATGATCGAGGGATAGAGGCTCTTGTAGTCGAGCACCAGCACGGAGTCGTAGAGCCCCGGCCGCGAATCCATCACGAAGCCGCCGGGGCTGTTTTCGCCCACTACGTCGCCGAGATTCGGCGCGACGTAACCGAGCCGGTGCATGCGCGGCAGATACAGATGCGTGAACGCCGCGACGGAGCCGCCGCTGCGGTCGGCGGGCAATCCGGTGACCGAGGCGCGCTCGAGCAGGAACGCGATCAGCTCGGTTTTCTCGAAGATGCGCGTGACAAGTTCGCAATCCTTGAGGTTATAGCGCGCGAGCGCGGGCTTGTCTTCGTCGAAGCGGCGCTGGATTTCGTCCATGCGCTGATACGGGTTGTCGACGGACTTGCCTTCGCCCAGCAGCGTTTGCGCGACGAACTCGAGGCTGAACGACGTAAAGCTCCAGGTGGCCGAGCGTAGCGCCTCGATGCCGTCGATGATGAGCCGGCCCGCCGCGCCCGCGAAGTAGTGGTTCTGGTTGACGCTGTGCTCGCGCCATTCCATCACGGCGCCGGCGCGTCCGAGGCGCAGCGGCACGCCGTACTGCTGCGAATGCGCGTGCAGCACGCGCAGATCGAACTGCACGAGATTCCAGCCGATGATCGCGTCGGGATCGTGCTGCGCCATCCACTCGTTCAGGCGCACGAGCATCTGCGCGCGGCCCTCGCAGTACTCGAAGTCGAAATCGAGTCCGCTCGCGTCGCCGTTTGCGGGGGCGAGCATGAAGACCTGACGCTGGCCGCATCCTTCGAGCGCGATCGAGTAAAGCTCGCCCTGCGCGCTCGTTTCGATATCGAGCGAAACGAGCCTGAGCGCCGGGCGATAGCCGGTGGCCGGCTTCAGTTCGCCATCGCGCAGCAGGCCCGAGGCATCGGGCGTGCCGCGAAACAGCACGGGCGCGGTGATGAAGCGCTCCATCATGTAGCGCTCGGGCGGCTGGATATCGGCTTCGTAGACGTCGACGCCCGCTTTCGTCAGGCGCTTCGCGGTGCCGGTCAGCTGGCGGTATTGCGGCGCATAGAGGCCGAGCACGGGCCGCTGCCGGAAGTCCTTGAGATCGAGCGGGCGCAGCTCGGCGCCCTTATTGCCGCGTTGGTTGCCGATCTGGTTGCTATCAAGCGCGCCGAGCGCCGCCTCGCGCTGCGCGGCAGGCACGAAAGCGACGGACGTTTGCGGGCGCAGGCGCAGTTGCCGTGGGCCAGCGGGCGTCGCGAGCCAGAAGTCGACTTCGGTATGGTGGGGTGTGTCGCGCCAATGTCGCGTCAGAATGAAGCCCGGCTCGAAGCCGGGTTGAAGCTCGGTCACTGTGCGTACCCGCAGGCCTGTGTTGTCTGCGGGAATTGTAACGCCGCCGGGCGGCGGCCCAGGGGAGGGCCGGCGCTTCGTGCGAAACGCCGGCCCCGATGCGGCGGGTAACAGGCGTTACTCGTCCGAACCGCGACCGAGGCCGAGCCCCGGCAGCGAGTGCGTGCCTTCGGCGGCAACGGCGTGCAGCAGGTGCGGATCGAGATCGAGCGCGCGCAGGATCGTCGGTGCGACCTGCGTGGTCTGCACGCGCGCCGGGATCTCGCGGCCGCCGCCATGCAGGCCCGCATACGAGACGACGAGGCCGAGATGGCTATCATCCGGCGCATTGCCGCCGTGCTCCTCGTCCTTCTTCTTGCTCGACGTGTAGATCACGCCCGGATTCGGCTGCACGACGATATCGGGCGTGCGGCCGGCAGCCGGATCGCCGAAGCGCGCGGCGAGCGCGTTGCCGCTGAGAATGTACGCTTGCGGACCGTCCGCGCAGATGCCGGGCGCGTTGCACGAGAGGTTCTGCTTGAGCGTGGCGACCACGGCGTCGCGCTGCGATTGATCGCGCAGCCAGATGAGGCCCACGTCGTCGGTCTGCACGAAGCCCGTGCCGACGAGACCCGTGCCGTCGTTCGGGTTGCCGCTCCCGGTGTTGTTCTGGCCAAAGTTGCCGTTAGGATCGAGATAGTTGTTTGCCTCGAGCAATTGCGTGAGCGTGTCGCCGTTCTTCACGAGCTTCGTGTGATCGGAGGGCGACTGGCCGTGTTTGGCCGTGACGATGATGAGCGTCGACGCATAGAGGTTCTGCTGCTTGAGCGCGGCAACGATACGGCCGAGCGAATTGTCGAGATACGTGATCGCGCCCGACACGTTCGGCCCCGGCGTGAAGCTGGCGTCGAGATAGCCGCCGCCGTTGGCCACGGTGGCTTTTTGCGCCACGCTCAGCGTCTGGAAGTTGGTGCCGAACAGCGTGGGCACGGGCTCGTTGCGCGTGCCCGTGGAGTCCTTGCCGCCGATCTGGTTGATCAGCGCCTGCACGTGGTAGTCGTCGAACTTCTCGGTGTGCGTGTAGATATCGGTGTAGTCGGTCTGCGTGGCCGGGTCGATCGAGTTGATCTCGGTGCGCGCGAGGTCGTCCACGCCGCGGCCCGAGGGGCCATTGAGCCAGTCGTAGCCCCATGCGTGCTTGTCGGCCCACGCGGTGTGCGAGCCAGGCAGGTTTTCCTTCACGACTTCGAAGACCGTGTTGGTCTTCACGTAGTCGTGCGGATACACGGGCACGCATTTGGCACCCTTGCGCGCGCGTGGAATGGCTTGCGGATTGAAGTCGCCGCCGCCGTCGAGGTGCACGAGCGCGCCGCCGTTTTGCGCGTCTATGCCGGTGGTTTCGTCGAACACGACGTTCCAGCCTTGCTTGCCCACGCAGCCCGTGTCGTTGGGCGCGTAAAGCGTGCGGTCGTACGAAACGTCATAGAAGAGGCCGGCGGTTTTGGGCGAGCCGCCCGTCACGAGCGCGGCGAGACCCGGAAACGAATCGGACAGCCCAGGCGTATAGGCGTTCGTATAGGTGACGCCCGACTTGGCGAGCAGCGCGAGATTCGGGCAGGTGTTGCCGCCGACGCAGCGCGCGACGTCCTGCTCGTGCAAACCGTCGAAGCTGATGAGCAGGACGTGCTTGATGCCGCTCGCCTGCGTCGACGGTGATGCGAGTGCGCTACCCACGGCGAGCGCCATCGCGCTGAGCGCCACCAGACCTGCCGACCATCTCCTTGCCGTTTTCATCGCTCACCTCTTTGTTCGTGTTTGTGGGGGGAATCACGCGAAACAGAAGTGGCAATGTGCCGGGCCCATGCGTCGAGGCGATGAACGACAACTTTCAATTACATTCTGTTACATGCGGCGCGCGGCAAGAGGGTGGTGCGAGAGAAGGCGAAACTGCTCGCCGAATTCACATTCCCATTAACCGAAGCTGGCAAGCGGGTCACCCACAGATGCAGGCTGGACCCGATAGGGCCCCGAGCGAAGCTCTCAGCCTCTCCGAGCACCGCACGACCGACAAGAAGAACGGCGACGGACCGCGTGGGTGCTCTGAGGAGTCCGATCAGAATCCAATACAGCGGACCCGCCGCCACCGCAGCGACGAAACCGGCGAGCACAGTGATCGCATGTGTTTCATCGCGGTCATCGACGGTGCGCCATGCCAGAGCATGTGGGCCGGCGGTGCAGCGTTCTAATGCCGATTGAGTGAAAATAGGCGCGGAGACAAAAACGACATCGGGAAAGATAATGAACTTCAAGAGACTTGTGGTGGCGCTTGCAGTGACCATCGCGCTGCCGGTATTGAGCACAGCGGCAGCGTATGCCCAGTCAACGCAGCAGCCAAAGCAAACGCAAAAGGAGCCGGCATCCCCGGGCCGTACGATTGCCATGCAAGGCACCGCCAACGGCGTCCCGGCATGCATTAGCTGCCATGGTGCGAGTGGCGAAGGCAACGCGGCAGCGGGATTCCCGCGGCTCGCCGGCGTGGGCGCGGACTATTTCGAAGCGCAACTTGCAGCATTCGCCGACGGCAGCCGCGAGAACGCCGTGATGCAACCGTTCGCGAAGAACATGTCTGCCAGCGAGCGCACCGCCGTGGCGCAGTATTTCAGCAGCCTGCCCGCGCCGAAGGGTATACGCACGCAAGATCCGTCCGAGGTCGCGCCATCCGATAGCGGTGCATGGCTCGCCACGCGAGGCCGCTGGCAGGAAGGCCTGCCCGCGTGCGTGCAATGCCATGGGCCAGGCGGCGCGGGCGTCGGCGCCGGGTTCCCGCCGCTGGCGGGACAGCCCGCGGCGTATATCGAAGCACAGCTCAACGCCTGGAAGAACGGCAAGCGGCCACCCGGCACGCTCGCGCTGATGCCGGCCGTCGCGAGCAAGCTGAGCGACGCCGACATGCACGCCGTCGCGCTGTACTACGCGCAACAGCCTTCGCCCGAAGCGGGCGCAGCGGCTGCGGCTGCACAGGCATCGGGACAAGCCGCTGCACAACCGGCTTCACAACCAGCTTCACAACCAGCTTCACAACCAGCTTCACAACCTCAGGCGAATGCCGGCGAGCACGCCACGCCATTCCAGCCGCCGCCCGAAAGCGCCATGCCCGCAGGCGACTTCGGCAAATCGGTGGAGCTCGGCGAGCAAATCTTCCGCAACACCGGCCAATACGCGGGCAAGTTCGTGGGCAATTCGCTGAGCTGCGCGAACTGCCACCTCGATGCAGGCCGCAAGGCCAATTCGAGCCCGCTCTGGGCCGCCTTCGTTTCGTACCCGGCGTATCGCGCCAAGAACGGGCACGTGAACACGTTCGCCGAACGGCTGCAAGGCTGCTTCAACTACAGCATGAACGGCAAGGCGCCGCCGCTGGGCGATCCGGTGCTGGTCGCGCTGGAAAGCTACTCGTACTGGCTGGCCACGGGCGCGCCGGTGGGCGGCAAGGTGGCTGGCAGGGGCTATCCGAAGCTGCCCGCGCCCGCACAGAAAGCGGACTACGCACGCGGCGCCAAGGTCTATGAGCAGCATTGCGCGGCATGCCATGGCGCGGATGGGCAGGGCAGGACGAGCAATGACCACACGGTGTTCCCGCCGCTATGGGGCGCGCGTTCGTTCAACTGGGGCGCGGGCATGCACGAGACACAAAACGCCGCCGGCTTCATCAAGGCGAACATGCCGCTGGGTCTCGGCGGCACGCTAACGGATCAGGAAGCCTGGGACGTGGCGACGTTCATGGACAGCCACGAGCGGCCGCAGGATCCACGCTTCAAGGGTTCGGTCGCGCAAACGCGCGCGAAGTATCACGACACGCCGAACTCGCTGTACGGCACGGTGGTGAACGGCCATCTGCTTGGCAATCCTTGAGTGCAGTCCTTTTAGCGATCTGGAGGCGGGCCGTTCTGGCCCGCCTCCGGCTCAAAGTCTGAATTGCCGGAAATCGGGCGGCGACGTTTCATCGGCGTGCCGGAATGCGCGATTGAAATCTGATGCGCTATTAAAGCCCAATTCATAGGCGATTTTGGTCCCGGCTTTGCGGGGATAAAGGCGCAGGTCCTCCATTTGCCTGGCCGATGCACTGACGCCATGCGGACCATTTTTCACCAACACATGGCATTTCATATTTCCGAAATTCCCGAAATCAATGCATTACGCCACTTTGCGCGCGCGCCCTATTTAGAATTCGATGTGAGCGCCAGGTGTTCCATGCCTGGCATGCCCTTCGATGATGCATTCCGCTTACAAAAGCACGGAATGACCCGGGATGCATGAATATAAGGGTTTATACCTAAGCACTCTTCCACAAAACTGTTAAATTCTCCGCTTAGAATGAACCCTCTAATTTCGGTGCAGCCGTGGAGGGGAAGTTCTTCGCGCCGCGCCGATCGTAGTGTTTTAGGGTCGTGTTGGATGGCGGCCCGCAATTCATCCATTTAGCATCACTAATCATGAGGCATTGCCGATGACCGAGTCCGTGACCTTTTCCGCACCCGATCGTCTCCGCGCCCATTATGAGTCTGGCGTCGCGGTATTTTTTGCTCTGGCTCGCCCGGCGTTCGAAAGCTTTGAGGCAACTGTCGCGCTCAATCTGCAGACGGTTCGCACGGCCATTGCCGATAACGAGGCCGCGCTGAAGAGCGCGCTACAAAGCGGCAATCCCGTGGAGCTTTTCACGCAGCAACTGAATGCTTCGCAGCAGGCTGCTTCGAAGGCGATCTCGTATGGGCGCAAGGTTTTCGATATCGCGGCCCATGCGCATGCCGAATGGACCCAGGTCGTGCAGGCGCAATCCGAGCGCCAGGAGCTGTGCGTCAAGGCGCTGGCCGAACGCTTCTCGCAAGGCGCGCCCGCTGGTGCGGAGCCGTTCGTGGCTGCCATGAACTCGACGTTTGCCGCTTATGGCAACGCTGCCGATTCTGTGCGCACGATGACCCGCAAGGCTATCGAGGCCGCGCAGGGCAAATTCGACAAGGTCGCCGCCGCTACGCAGCGCGCGACGCAAACGGGGCCGGCTGCGAACTGATCGCTACGGCGCTGATCCCTCACGGCGCGGCGCGGCTGCAAATCGATACGATTGCGCCGCGCCATCCGCTCCCCTCCACGCTTTTAATCCATACCAATACGTCGCGCATATTTAATGCGCGCATTCTCTGATTTGTCATCTTTGTGTGACAAGACGCAGCTACGCTTCTTGAGACGTAGCTGTGGCGCCGCTTCGTTTGCTGCGGCGCCGTATGGCGCAGGCACCATGAATATTTTTAACGCAGGAGTGGAAATTGACTGACATCGTGATCGTTTCGGCCGCGCGTACCGCGGTGGGCAAATTCGGCGGTTCGCTGGCAAAGATTGCCGCGCCCGATCTGGGCGCGCTGGTCATCAAGGCGGCGCTGGAGCGCGCGGGCGTGAAGCCCGAGCAGGTGAGCGACGTGATCATGGGTCAGGTGCTGACCGCGGGTTCGGGCCAGAACGTTGCGCGCCAGGCGTCGCTCAAGGCCGGGCTGCCCGCAGCGGTGCCCGCCATGACGATCAACAAGGTGTGCGGCTCGGGCCTGAAGGCGGTGATGCTCGCGGCCAACGCGATTATCGCGGGCGACTCGGAGATCGTCGTGGCCGGCGGCCAGGAGAACATGAGCGCGGCGCCACACGTGCTGCCGGGCTCGCGCGACGGCTTCCGCATGGGTGACGCGAAGCTCGTCGACACCATGATCGTCGATGGTCTGTGGGACGTTTACAACCAGTACCACATGGGCGTGACGGCGGAGAACGTGGCGAAGGAATACGGCATCACGCGCGAAGAGCAGGACGCATTCGCGGCGCTGTCGCAGAACAAGGCGGAAGCCGCGCAGAAGGCGGGCCGCTTCGACGCGGAAATCGTGCCGGTGGAAATTCCGCAGCGCAAGGGCGATCCGCTGGTGTTCAAGACCGACGAATTCGTGCGCCATGGCGTGACGGCGGAGTCGCTCGCGGGCCTGAAGCCGGCGTTCTCGAAGGAAGGCACGGTGACGGCGGCCAACGCGTCGGGGCTGAACGACGGCGCGGCGGCGGTGGTGGTGATGTCAGCGAAGAAGGCCGAGGCGCTGGGCCTCACGCCGCTTGCGCGCATCAAGGCGTATGCGGCGGGCGGCGTGGATCCGAAGGTGATGGGCATGGGCCCGGTGCCGGCATCGAAGCGAGCGCTGGAGCGCGCGGGCTGGTCGGCTAGCGACCTCGATCTCATGGAGATCAACGAGGCGTTCGCGGCGCAGGCGCTGGCCGTGAACAAGCAGATGGGCTGGGACACGTCGAAGATCAACGTGAACGGTGGCGCGATTGCGATTGGTCACCCGATCGGCGCATCGGGCTGCCGGATTCTGGTGACGCTGCTGCATGAGATGCAGCGCCGTGATGCAAAGCGCGGTCTGGCCTCGCTGTGCATCGGCGGTGGCATGGGCGTGGCGCTTGCGCTCGAGCGCGCTTGAACACGATTGAGCTCGATTGAACACGATTGAGCCGGGCAACGCGCGCCTGATCCGCTGATCGGGCCGCATTGAAGTCAAACGGTTTGCCCGCGCAGCACGTGATGTGCCTTGGCGGGCAAACCGGACAAGTTTCGCGCAACATTAGACGGACACAATAAGCCGCGCGATCTTGCCCGAGTGGTCTTCGCCTCGCATGCGAGGATGCCGGGCATGCAAGAAGTGGCGTTTCAACAACGGTACGCCATGTGGATCATTGAAATTTTCTCTCGCGGATAGAAAGGATGACTAAGCGTATTGCATTGGTAACAGGTGGCATGGGCGGTCTCGGTGAGGCAATTAGCGTCCGTTTGCATGACGCGGGCTATACGGTCGTCGTCACGCACTCGCCGGACAATGCTGGTGTCAAAGACTGGCTGGCCAGAATGAACGAGACGGGCCGCGATTTCCACGCGTATTCCATCGACGTTGCCGACTACGATTCGTGCCAGCGCGGCGCGCAGAAGATCAAGAACGAAGTCGGCCCCGTCGACATTCTGATCAACAATGCGGGCATCACGCGCGACATGACCTTCAAGAAGATGGACAAGGTCAACTGGGATATGGTCCTGCGCACCAATCTGGACTCCATCTTCAATATCTCGAAGCCGCTGTGCGACAGCATGGTTGAGCACGGCTGGGGCCGCATCATCAATATTTCGTCGGTGAACGGCTCCAAGGGCGCCGTGGGCCAGACGAACTATGCAGCGGCGAAGGCCGGCATGCACGGCTTCACGAAATCGCTCGCACTCGAAGTCGCTCGCAAGGGCGTGACGGTGAACACGATTTCGCCGGGCTATCTTGCAACGAAGATGGTAACCGCCATTCCGCAGGAGATTCTCGATACGAAGATCATCCCGCAGATCCCGATGGGCCGTCTCGGCAGCCCGAATGAAGTTGCCGCGCTCGTGCTGTTCCTCTGCTCGGACGACGCCAGTTTCGTGACCGGCGCGAATATCCCCATCAACGGCGGCCAGCACATGCAGTAACGCTGTACTCGTCTCATTTCGCCGCAAGCCGCGCCGGCCGTCCTGGTCGGCGTAGTTTGCGGCGTGTTCCGCGTGGGCGACTGCCGCGAGAAGGCCGCGCAATCCTGCGTTCGAGGCCGATCCAATCCGTAGCACCTCCCCAACTTCGACATCTTCGGCAAGCCGCCGCGGAATCACCGGAACGCGATCGTCAATGGCGCGGCGTTCGGCGCCGACTACTGCACGCGCATGGCAGTGGTGAGGTCCAACATTCTCGTCAACAAGAGCCGCGAAACTCAATACCTCTAGCTGGCTGCCCCGCATTTGCTGAAATAACGTGTAATCGTCATTGCGCGAAGGCGATCATCCGCACTTGAAACGGGCTAAAAGCGCCACCTGTCATTTCGCAAGTCCACAGCGTCTCGCGACAAACTCGAATTTTTTCGAAATCCACATCGTGCGGCCCAAATCAGTTGTGTGCGGACCGGCTTGCGACTATCGTGCAAGTAGATATCGTCGAGTGAAAGGATTTGGAAGAATTCGATATCGAAATTGCCGTGGATTGAGTCTGCGAATCGTTGGGCCAATAGCAGTCGATTTGCATGTATTGTCGCTTTGCCGTCATAATTGGGTATGCCATGATGGCATTGCCTATATGGGCCAAGCCAAACTTCGACATGCAAACGAAGTTCAAACAGCTGCTTGGGGGTGGAATTCCTGACAGGGAGAATGAGTATGGTTACGTTGGACGCAATCAAGCTGAAGATTGCAAAGCTTGAGAAACAGGCGGTAGCGATTGCCGAAAAGCAATCGTCCATCGGTCTCGCGAGAATTCGCGATCTGATGCAAAAGCACGGTTTGAGCGTTGCCGATATCGAGCGCTTCGTTGGCAAAAGACGCGGCCGCAGGCCCGGCGTCAAGGCTGCGAATGGCGCAGCGAAAGCGCTGCATCCCAACGCACATCCGGTCGCGGCGAAATACGCCGATCCGAAAACCGGCGCAACCTGGAGCGGACGCGGGCGTGCACCCGCCTGGATTCGCGACGCCAAGGACCGCTCGAAATTCCTGATCACGGCGGGCGCGGCGCCCAGGGCGGCATCGGCCAAAGCCGCTGGCGTGAAGAAGGCCGTGGTGAAACGTGCGGCAGCAAAAAAGGCTGGCGCAAAAACCACCGCCGTTAAAAAAGCAGCGGCTGGCAGGCCTGGGCGCAAGAAAGCTGCTCCCGCAAAGAAAGCTGCAGCACCGCGCAAGATGACTGCAAGAAAGACACGCGCATCCGCGCCGGCCGCCGCAGCGCCCGCAACTGCAGCCTGATCCTTCTCTGATCGAACGCCTGGATCAAGCTGTTCGATAACTCACCTGACCGTAGCCGGTGTCACGCCATTCCCGAACGGGACAGCGCAACACAGGCTACCGGTGTCGCCGCAGATCGACTGGCGGCATCTTTTTTCCATCATCCTCAATTAACAATTTCCGTAATGCTGGGCCCGATTATTTCGGCCAGCATTTGCGTCATTACCATTTGCGCGCGGCAATTTCTGAAAGGCAGGTGTAATCGGTGCGGCGCGCAATCAGAATGTATAGGTGAGTTTGCCGAACGCGGTCCGGCCGAGGCTGTTATAGCCGTACGTGGTCATGTACTGCCGGTTGAACAGATTCGATATCGACGCGGACAGCAACAGGTGCGCATTCACCTTATACGAAGCACGCAGGCTCACCGTCGTGTACGACGGCAAATACAGCGTATTGAACTGATCGTCGAAGGTCGAGCCGCCGTAAAGCAATGACACGCCCGTGTTGAGCGCGTGGAGGTTGAATTCGTCCCACGTATGGTCGACGCTCAGGCTCACGGTTTGGCGCGGGCGGCGATTGAGCCAGGTCTGGTCGGTCACGTCCTGCGGATTCAGAATGCCGATCGCCAGACTCACGGGTGTGGACGCCCCGAGCGTGCCCTTGTACGAGAGGTCGAGCCCCTGAATGTGCGCACGCCCGACGTTTACGGGCAGAAAGGTCTGCGAATCGTAGGTGATGAGGTCGTGCACGCGCGTGTCGTACACGGCGGCCGTGAAGGTGCCGTACGACGTGTTGGCATCGAGCGCCGCTTCGATCGTGTCGCTGCGTTCTGGCTGGAGGTTGGGGTTCGCGTAGCCCGGATAGTACAGATCGTTGAAGGTCGGCAGCCGGAACGCGTTGCCATAGGAAACGCGCGCTGTGTAGACCGGCGTGATCGCCCACGAGAGCGCGGCGTTGCCCGTATTGACGGCCTGCCCCTGGACGATCTCGTGGCGTCCGGCGAGGAACAGCGTCACGTCGCCGAGCGTTGCCGACTGGTGCAAAGAGACTGCGGAGTCGTTGCGCGCCGGCAAGCCGCTGGGCACCTCGACGGGCAAGTAGGCCAGTTCGCGCGAGAAGTCGTAGGCGAGCTTGGTTTCGCCTGAAAGCGGCTGCCCGAACAGCGTGTGCCCACGCTCCTGATGCGTGATCGAAGTCGACGTGGAGAAGCGCGTCGAGTCGAATTGATCGGTCGGTATCGCGGGATCGTTCGAGTAGATGAACTGGCGATCGGTTGCGTAGCCCACCGACTGGTCGAATTGCGTGAACGGCGTGATGTCGAGGTGAAACGCCGCGCCGGTCGTGAGTTGATGGTCGCGCTGCCGGTCGTTGCCGCCCGCGTTGTCATAGGACAGATCGGACTGGTGATACAGCGCAAATGTGGAAATCGACCAGTTGTCGTGCGCATAGCCAAGCCGCCCATTCACGTCCTGGGCGTGATACGGATTGCGGCCGTCCTCGTGACCGTAGGCCCAGGGCCGGGTCGCGTCGATGCCCGCGGTGTTGTAGTCGTGCAGCCCCAGTGAATACGTGAGGCCTTCGAGCGCCGCGAGCGGTCCGCTCGAGGGCACGGTGCCCGAGGTGCTCAGCATCGTGTCGAAGGTCTTGTTGGACCCGCCGCCGAACGACACCGTGGTCCGGTTCGGCTGATTCGACGCGTGGCGCGTGAAGAGTTGCACGACGCCGCCCACGGCGTCCGCGCCGAACGAGGCGGCAGCGGGGCCCGAGATCACCTCGACGCGGTCGAACGCATCGGTCGGCAGGTCGGCCCATTCGGGCATGCCCGTGGTCACGGAGCCAATGCGGATCCCGTCGATGAACACGGCCACCTGCTCGGGCGACGAGCCGCGAATGCTCACCGAAGCCAGCGAGCCCGGCCCGCCGCTTTGCGACACGGTCACGCCCGGCAGCGTGGCGAGCGCCTGCGTGATGCTCGGGTCGGCGGGCGAGAGGCGGTCGAGGTCTTCGCGCGTGAGCACTTGCGTGCTCGCGTAGCGCTGGTCGAACGATTGCGGCAGATGCTGGGTGTCGCCGACCACGAGGATGTTCGACAGCGTGGTGTCGTTGTCCGAGGCGGCGGATTCGGTGGATGCGGCGGCGGCCGGCGGCTGCGTCGCGGGCATCGTGGGCGTCACGGGCGCGGCAGCGGCAGCGCTGTGCCATGCATAAACGCTCATGGCGCACGCGGCGGCGAGATGGCGGAGTTTCGGCCGGCGGTCTTGTCCGGAGCCGCCGGGAGCCGGCGGAATGTAGCTTGTGCGCTGGCCAAAGCGTTCGTCAATGCAGCGGCAACGGGCTTCCTGGGCGGAAGCCGTTTCAATCGTGGTGGACATGCAACTGATCCTGAGGTCGGGCTGTCCTTGCAACGGGCGACCGCGCACGGGCGGTGCTTGCGCATCGGGACACCCCGCCCCGTGCGGCTGCTTGGACCTCGGTCGATGGCAGGTCTCCTGGCTCGCGGGTCGACGCCCCTTGCCGGCCTTCCCGGTTTCCCAGTGGCGCGTTTGGCATGGACTTGCCGCTCACAGTTGCGGGGGCAGCCGCAGACTCGGGGTCGGGGGCGGCCCCACTGCGTTCCCTTTTGATCCCGTCGCCGGGAACCATCAGGGCGCAAGGGTAATGGCCGCGCGTGGCGGGCGTCAACCCGATATGCATCGGGCGTTGTGAAAACGCCCTTGGGCGCGGGCCCAAGGGCACGGCGATTCAGCCCCGAGGCCTAATTCCAGTCCAGCGCGCCGCCCGTCTGATACTCGGTCACGCGAGTTTCGAAGAAATTCTTCTCCTTGCGCAAATTGGCCTGCTCGTCGAGCCAGGGCAGCACGTTTTCGGCACCGGGAAACGGCGCGGGCATCTCCAACTGACCTGCGCGACGGTTCGCGATGTAGCGGAACTGTGCGCAATGCAAATCGGCCGAGTAACCCAGAATCGGCTCGCGCA
Organism: Paraburkholderia sp. A1RI-2L; assembly: GCF_048957375.1. Classification (NCBI taxonomy): domain Bacteria; kingdom Pseudomonadati; phylum Pseudomonadota; class Betaproteobacteria; order Burkholderiales; family Burkholderiaceae; genus Paraburkholderia; species Paraburkholderia sp. A1RI-2L. Next base: position 916,268 of record NZ_JARBTA010000003.1, on the reverse strand, counting down.
GGATATAGCCCGCATAAGCCGTTTCCGCCGCATCGGCTTCTTCCCAGATCCGTTGCACGGCGCGCGGATCGAGTTGCAGGTTTTCCTCCTCCAGTAGCTGCCGGATGACGCGGATGCCAAAGCCGCAATGCAGCACCTCGTCGCGCATGATGTACTGGAACTGCTGCGCGGTCGCCTTCATCAACCCGCGCCGCTGGAGCGCGAACACCGGCGTAAAGCCGTTGTAGAACCAGCAGCCCTCGAACACGGCCGCGAAAAACAGGTAGGCGAGCGCGAATTCGTGCAGCGTGTCGCGGTTCGAGAGGTCGAGGCCGGGCGCCAGAATGCGTTCGAGCCGCTGGTTCGCGAGCGCGATCTTGGCGTGAATTTCGGGCACGACGCGATAGCGGTTATAGATTTCCTGCTGGTCAAGCCCGAGTGTTTCGATGCAGTGCTGGTAAGTCCAGGTATGCAACGCTTCTTCGTAGACCTGGCGAGCCTGATAGATTTGCAATTCGGGCGCGGTCATCTTTTCCATTACCGCGAGCCCGATATTGCGCATCGCCAGAATGTCCGACGTGGTGAGGTAGGCGAGCACGTTTTCGAAAACGTGTCGTTCCGTTTCGGTCAGGCGCTGCTGGTAATCGTGCACGTCGTCGCTCATGGAAATTTCGAGCGGCGTCCAGTGATTGCGGTTCGCGCTCAGAAAGCACTCCCACGCCCACGGATAGCGAAACGGCGCGAGCTGATTGATATCTCCGCGGCCGTTGACGACGCGCTTGTCTTCGGCGCGCGTGGCTTGCTGCTGCGCATGGGTTTTGCCGTTGCTGGTCATGGCTCAGAGCCCTCCCGCCAGGTAAGCGGCCACGCCTCGCTTGAAGGGACGTAGATGATCGCCCGCGCGCAACAGGACATCGCGCGCCAGGCGTGCAGGCAGATGATCCCGCGTGTAGATCGACGCGATCATGCCGGTGATCAGATAGAGTGGGCGCGTTGCCAGACGATGCTTGTGCTCGTAGCGCTGCAGCAGCGCATCGGACGCGTAGTCGCGCCCGGCGAGGCAGGCTTCGCGAATCGAGCCGGCGAGCGTGCCGACGCCCGACAAGCCAAGGTTGAAGCCGTGCGCCGTGACCGGATGCATGCCCACCGCTGCATCGCCCACCGCCGCGAAGCGTCGCGCCACGAAATGCTCCGGATAAACCGCGACCAGCGGATACGCGTGTCGCGTCGTGACCAGTTCCATCTTGCCGAGGCGGTGGTCGAAGCGGCGCTCGATTTCGTCGGCGAAGGTGCGCGCGTCCACGTGTGTGAGCCGCTCGATTTCGCGGCCCGTGAGCGTGAGCACCACGGAAGACTGGAACGCGCCGGACGCCGGGTGCGGATTCATGGGCAGCAACGCGAGCGTCTGGCCATACCCGAACCATTCCCACGCGGCATGATGATGCGGCTTTTCGTGCGTCATGCCACACACCAGCATCGTCTTGCCGAAGTCGCGCATCCGCGCGGAGATGCCCATCATCCGCCTCGTGGACGAAAACCGGCTGTCCGCCGCCACGATCAGGCGCGTTTCGATCGATGCCCCGCCCTCGAGCTGCACGGTGGCGCAGTGGTCGTCGGACTTGACGCCGACCACGCGTTGGGATGTGCGGACGTCGATGTCCGCGCCGTCTTCCTTCGCGCATTGCACCGCTTCGAAGGCGGCCTTGCGAATCTGGTGATTGGCGACCAGCCAGCCGAGTTCGTCGTGCGGGCTCAGGTCGCGCCCGATCTCGAGTGCGTACGAAGACTTGCCGTTGAAAACGCGTGCGTCGAGCAGACGCGACTTCGATTGGCTCTCGATGCGCTTCCATAGTCCAAGCTGTTTCAGCATGCCCACTGATTTATGCGTGAGCGCGATTTCACGTCCGTCAAAGTCTGGATTGCGAAGTTCATCCTCACTCTGCTGATCGACGATCACGATTTTCAGGCCTGTTCCAGCGAGCGAACGGGCGAAGCACAGACCCGCCGGGCCAGCCCCCACAACGACGATATCGGCTTTCACCGGGATCCTCCCATCGATATTCAAATCACCAACGCTGCGTGCGCCGCCATGCACGAACGTCGTGCGGCGGGCTGCGAACGTCGCCATGCCCTGGTGCGAGTCCGGTGCGAATCCGCTTGCAGTGGTCGCTGCGGGTGCGAACGCGGGCTCGCAGACCTTAGAGAGCGCCGGGGCCGCTGTCCATCCTGCGTGAGGATGGGGTGCGGGTGCGCGCTTGCTTCTTTCGGACTAGTCCGCCTTGCGTATTCCGGTTGCAGGGCGCATTCGGTTAAATGCGGAGCGCGCCGATCCCCGCACGGGCGACCGGCAATCTATCCCGGATAGCGGCATGGCCGATAGCGACGGATTGCCCTGCGCTGGCGATGTTTGAGACATCCTTGCGGTTATCGAGTGCGCCAATCCGGGCGCGAGGCAACGGAGAGCGAAACATGAGCAAGACCTCAAGATCGCTGCGATGGCGGGCAGCAACCACGAAAAAACCGCGCAACAACCGCGAAAATCAGTCTGCAACGATGTCGGCACTACAAAAAAGGATTCCAAATCATTTGCAGGATTGCCTGCCCGCCATGCCGGCACGTGCACGCATCCCATTTTGAGATGACTGTGCGGCCAATCGGGTTAGCGTTGCCCTACGAGCGCCTGCTTGAAATGCGATTGCCGGCGCTGGCCGGGAACCTAGTCGACAATGCCTGCATCCCGGCTACAGGGCAGGCTTTCCTGAGAGGAGACCAGCATGCGGGAAAGAGGGGAGGTAGCAGCTCGGCTGATCGATGTGATGCAAGAGGGCGTCTGCGGTACGGCAACGGAACTGGCGGCGCGCGTGAGGATCGACGCGCGCAGCGTACGGGCCGTTCTGCGCATGTGGCTTGACGCGGGAATCGTGCATGTGGTCGAGGAGGTCGCGCCTGGCCGTGCGCGCGTGTTTCGCTACGGCGGGACCGCGCAGCCAGCCGGTTGCCTGCCGGGCGCGATGCGCGACCGGTCGCGCCGGGCGCCCACGATTCCGGTGGACCGCTGGCCCCAGCTCGATTCGGAACTGGCCGCCGCGGTCGATGCGATGATCCGCGTGCGTGGAGTGGCGCGCGTCCGTTAGCTCGCTTGCACGACTGCTCGGCCTCTCACGCGGGCGGAACGCAAATATCGGTTTGCCACTGATCCTGCGGGGTTTCCGGCCAGGCGCTCAGGTAGTGGGTGCGGGCTGCACGCGCTCGGGGGCGGGCTTATACGACCGGTAACCAATTGCTTCCAAGCCAGAACTGCATGAAGCAGCGGGCTTCCCGCTCGCGGCGGATCGATTTGGCTACGACTTTCCGGCAGACGCCGCCGGGGATATTCGTTCCGTTACCCCTCGATCGCTGACCATCAAGGGTGTGTCGTTGTTCAACCGGCAATTCGAGCTTGACGGAACTCGGCAGATTTTCGTCGGTATCAACCACATGGCATTCCGGCACACGGTTATAGTGGCATACACCTTCAAGCACTCGAGATTCTTGCATATGTTCTCTGGAGCAATTTTCGACATGGACGGGTTGTTGATCGATTCGGAACGAACGATCATGAACACGTGGATAGCCGTCGGACACGAACTTGGGGTTCACATCCGCCCTGTCGACTATGTCGAGATCATCGGGAGGACGCTGCCTGAGTGCCACAGGATGCTAGCCGGAATGTTCGGCGCAGAGCCGCTCTTTCAGGCAGCACTTGCGCAAGCTCGGCAACGTTTGCAATCTCCGACGACCCCGCCCGTGTTTCCCCTGAAGCCGGGCGTCCACCGCCTGCTCACCGCATTGGCCGATGCAGGCGTCCCATGTGCCGTAGCCTCGTCATCGAGTGGCCAGGAGATTCGATCCCGGCTTGCACGGGTCGGCGTGCTCGATTTTTTTGGTGCGATTGCAGGAGGGGATGAAGTCGCCCGTGGCAAGCCGGATCCGGCCGTGTATGAGCTCGCGGCTTCTCGTCTGCGCAAGTCGCCGGGCGATTGCCTGGCGTTCGAGGATAGCGAGAACGGTGTGCTTGCCGCACATCGAGCAGGGATACGAGTTGTGACGGTGCCGGATCTAAAGCAGCCGTCGGCCGAGGTCATGGAGGTTAGCTTGACGGTACTCGAGAGCCTGGATCAGGCGGTCGAGCGCGTTTCTGCGTGGTTCGGCATAGAAGCGCTTCCTGCGTGAAGGCGTCAGCCGGCAAGCCGGGCCTGACGAACAACATCGATACCTTCGCCAAACTGTTCTGCTCGTTTGCCGGGGTTTCATCGCCCCCTATCTACAGGTCGTATCCGCAGTGCCACGCGTTGCGGGAACATGCCGGCCTCGATTCCCCGCTGCTGATTATTCACGAATCGTGTTCAATGTCTCCACGGGCCGGGGGCTTATTTCCGGCGCCCTTTGAGGCATCCTTGCAGTCATCGAGAGCGCGTCAATCCAGGCGTGCGAGGCAACGGAGAACGAGACATGAGCAAGACCTTCAAGATCGCGGCGATTCCCGGCGATGGCATTGGCCTGGAAGTGATGCCCGAAGGCGTGCGCGTGGTGCAGGCAGCGGCGGCGAAGTTCGGTCTGTCGATCGAATTCACGCATTTCGACTGGGCGAGCTGCGACTACTACCTTGAACACGGCAAGATGATGCCGGATGACTGGTTCACGACGCTCAAAAGTTTCGACGCTATTTATTTCGGCGCGGTGGGCTGGCCCGACAAGGTGCCCGATCACATCTCGCTGTGGGGCTCGTTGCTGAAGTTCCGCCGCGAATTCGACCAGTACGTGAACCTGCGTCCGGTGCGCCTCTTGCCCGGCGTGCCGTGCCCGCTCGCCAACCGCAAGCCCGGCGACATCGACTTCTTCGTGGTGCGCGAGAACACCGAAGGCGAATACAGTTCGGTGGGCGGCAAGATGTTCGAGGGCACCGATCGCGAGTTCGCGCTGCAGGAGTCGGTGTTCACGCGTCACGGCGTGGACCGCATTCTCAAGTACGCGTTCGAGCTCGCGAACCAGCGCGGCCGCAAGAAGCTCACGGCGGCCACCAAGTCCAACGGCATCTCGATCAGCATGCCGTACTGGGACGAGCGCGTGGCCGCGATGGCGCAAGCCTACCCGGACGTGAAGTGGGACAAGCAGCACATCGACATCCTGTGCGCGCGCTTCGTGCTGCAGCCGGACCGCTTCGACGTGGTGGTGGCGTCCAACCTGTTCGGCGACATTCTTTCCGACCTCGGCCCCGCATGCACGGGCACGATCGGTCTCGCGGCATCGGCGAATCTGAACCCGGAGCGCACGTTCCCGTCGCTGTTCGAGCCGGTGCATGGCTCGGCGCCGGACATCTTCGGCAAGGAGATCGCCAACCCCATCGCGATGATCTGGTCGGGTGCGATGATGCTCGAGTTCCTCGGCAACGGCGACGCGCAGTTCAAGGCCGCACATGACGCGATCATGCAGGCGATCGAAAAGGTGCTGGTGGAAGGCCCGCGCACGCCGGACATGGGCGGCGCGGCGAAGACGGCGGACGTGGGCAAGGCCGTGGCCGCCCTGATTTGAGCTTGAGTCGAGCCCTGGTCTGGGCTTTGTAGAGAACGTAATGGCTTTAGAGGCGCCCGGTGTTCCAGTGCGGAACCCAGGCGCTTTTTTGTGACCAGCGGCTTACCCGGGAAAAACCCTCGATTGAATATCCTCGCCCTTGGCGTGCGCATTGGCGCGCGCCAAGGGGACCCCAATCGTGATTTTGGCGAGGCCGCCGACCGAAACCCTCACGCCTCGCCAGGCGGTTGCACAGCCGCTGCCGTCGCGCTCTGCGCCATGTCCGCAGGCTGGGCCGCGCGACACAACGCCGTAAGCCATACATCCTCACCATGCGGCGCCACGCGCGCATGGCCTTGCTCCACCACGAGGCGCCACGTATCGTCCGGCAGCGAAGCGCGATACAGCACGCGATAGTCAGCCCGATGCGTGAGCGCATCGTTCACAGCCGATTCGCGCGCCGCGCGGTCGTCCGGATGAATGTGCTGCGAGAGCTCCACATAATGACGCGGCGCCTTTGCAGGATCGACGCCGAACAGTCGGCACCACTCGTCCGAAACGATCAGTTCGTCTGGCGCGCGCAGCCAGCGCCACGCGCCGATGCCCGCGATGCGCGCGGCGTCGTTGAGCAGTTGCAGGTTCCGCTGCATGACGAACTCCGCTTGCTTGCGCGCGCTGACGTCGATGGTCGTGCCCACCACGCGCACGGGCCGTCCCGCGTCGTCGAGCAGCGTGGCCACGCGCGATTCGATCCAGCGGATCTGCCCATCGGGCAGGATGATGCGGAAGTCCCACACGCGCGGCGTCTTGCTGGCGACCAGCTCTTTCATCGCTTCATCGTTCAGCCAGATCGAGTCTTCGGGATGGAGGATTTCCCAGAACTCTTCGTTGCTATGGATCTCGCGGCCGTAGATTTGCGCGCAGTTGCTCGAATAGATGAGCTCGTCGGCGACCAGATTCCATTCCCACGTGACGATGCCCGCCAACTCCTGGGCCTGCTTCATGCGCGCTTCGTTCGACATGATTTCGGCCGTGTAGCGGCGGCGCAGGTCGGTCATGGGCAGCTCGGTTGTGCCCGCGATGCCGAGGTCCTTCACTGCGTTGTCGCCATAGCGCAGCCAGACCCAGTTCACGTCGAGAAACGCCGCGAGGCGGCGCAGGTTCGAATAGTCGATTTCGCCGCCGCGTGTCCACTTATGCACGGCGGGGCGTGAAATGCCGACGGCGTCGGCCACTTGCTGCAAACTCAGCTTCTTGTGCTCGAGCAGCACCTTGAGACGGAACGCGAACGTATCCTCGGACATCCATTTCCCTCTATGACGAATCGCGCGGTCAAACGGATCGAATCAATGGATCAAACGAACGGATCAAACGAGCGGATCAAATGAAAAGGGCGGCATACGCCTCAGTCCGCCGATCGGGCGGGGCATATGCCGCCGGTGATGCGCCAGTGGACGCCCGGGCGCGCGGCCCGAATGTCGTGCTTCCAGCCGCAAATCGCCCGCTAGTTTAACGGATTGGCGCCTGGGCCAACGTCTCGGGGCAGTATAGCGGCCTCGCGGCCAGGCGCAAAGCCGTCGTGCGGTGCGCGGTTTTTACAGATCGATCACGAGGCGCGGCGTGCGCGAGCGCGACACGCACAGCAGGATGGTCTTCTGCGCTGCCTTTTCGTCGTCGTCGAGATACTGGTCGCGATGGTCGGCCTCGCCTTCGAGGATCGCCACTTCGCAGGTGCCGCACACGCCTTCGCGGCACAGCGACTCCACCGTCACGCCCGCGCGCTCGATGGCCTTGAGGATGGTCTCGTCCTCGCCGACTTCGAGCTCGATGCCCGACTTCGCGAGCACCACCGTAAAGGCTTTGCCGGCGATGTCGGTGGCGGCGAACTGCTCCGAGTGCAGTTGCGCCTTCGGCCAGCCGAGCAGCGCGGCGTTCGCGTAGACGGCATCGTTCAGGCCCTGCGGGCCGCACACGTAGACATGCGCATCGGCGGGCAGGCTCTTGAAGAGCTTGAGCAGGTCGAGGCGCTGGCCTTCGCTGTCCACATAGCAGTGCACGTTGGCCGCGTGCGGGCCGGCTTTCAGCTCATCGACGAAGGCGTTGTGCTCGGGGCTGCGGTATGCGTAATGGAGTTCGAGCTCGAGTTGGCCATCGTCAGGGCGGTGTTCGGCGAGCTGCGCGAGAAACGGCGTGATGCCGATGCCGCCCGCAATGAACACATGGCGCTTCGCACCCGGTGCGAGCTCGAAGAGATTGGCGGGCGAGCCGATGGCGAGACGCGTGCCGGCCGACACCTTGTCGTGCATGAACGCCGAACCGCCGCGCGACGCCTCTTCGCGGCGCACGGCAATCTGATACTGGCGCGTGTCGTGCGGCGAGCTCAGCAGCGAGTACGCGTTGTGGTGCCACGCCTCGCCGTCCTGCATGGAGACGAGCACGTGGGCGCCGCCGTTGAACGACGGCAGCGGTGCGCCATCGGGCAGCGCAAGCGTGAAGCGCTTGATGAGCGGGGTGAGTTGCTCGACGGCGACAACGTCGACAGTGATCGATTCGCGGGCGTTCATGATGCCTTCCTTTGCCCCGGGCCAGGCTGCTCCGAAGAGCGCGGACGCCGGCCTGAGGTTGCTTCGTTATTGCCCGGTGGGATTGCCCCGGGCGGTCGATTCTGAATCTGGAAAAAGGAGCGGATGCGGCGCGGACCGCACCCGCCCGTCAGCGCGTGCCAGCGAGTATTAGCGCGCCACGCCCGCCATGCAGAGGTACTTGATCGACAGAAAATCTTCGATGCCGTACTTCGAGCCTTCGCGGCCGATGCCCGACTGCTTCACGCCGCCGAACGGCGCGACTTCGTTGGAGATCAGGCCCGTGTTGATGCCGACGATGCCGTACTCGAGCTGCTCGGCCACGCGCCAGATCCGGCCGATGTCGCGGCTGTAGAAATACGCTGCGAGCCCGTAGATCGAATCGTTCGCGAGCTGCACGACTTCGGCGTCGCTCGAAAAGCGCACGATGGGCGCGACTGGCCCGAAGATTTCTTCGGACAGCACGGCCATGCCGGGCTTCGCGTCGGCGAGCACGGTGGGCGCGTAGAAGTTGCCGCCGCGTGCGTGCGGCGCGCCGCCCGTGACCACGCGTGCGCCTTGCGCCACGGCATCGCGCACGAGGCCGTCGACCTTGTCGCGCGCCGCTTCCGTGATGAGCGGGCCGATGTTCACGCCCTCGGCGAAACCGTCGTCCACCTTGAACGCGGACACGCGCCCGGCAAAGCGGCGGCAGAACTCGTCATAGACCGAGTCGTGCACGTAGAAGCGGTTTGCGCAGACGCAGGTCTGGCCCGCGTTGCGGTACTTCGAGAGCAGGGCGCCTTCGATGGCGGCGTCCATGTCCGCGTCGTCAAACACGATGAACGGTGCATTGCCGCCCAGCTCCAGCGAGACCTTCTTGACCGTGTCAGAGCACTGGCGCATCAGCAGGCGGCCCACTTCGGTCGAGCCCGTGAAAGTGAGCTTCTTGACGAGCGGGCTCGACGTCAGTTCGAGGCCGATCTCGCGCGACTTGCCCGTGACGATATTGATCACGCCAGCCGGAATGCCGGCCTGTTCTGCGAGCGCGGCGAGCGCGAACGCGGAAAACGGCGTCTCGTTGGCGGGCTTGATGACGATGGTGCAGCCGGCGGCCAGCGCCGGTGCGGCCTTGCGCGTGATCATCGCGGCCGGGAAATTCCACGGCGTGATGGCGGCGACGACGCCCACCGGCTCCTTCGTCACGACGAGGCGCTGGTCGGGGTTCGGGCTCGGGATCACGTCGCCGTCGATGCGCTTGGCCTGCTCGCCGAACCACTCGATGAACGAGGCCGCGTAGGCGATCTCGCCACGCGCTTCGGCGAGCGGCTTGCCTTGCTCGCGCGTCATCAGCTCGGCCAGCGCTTGCTGGTTCGCCATGATGAGCTCGAACCAGTTGCGCAACAGGCGCGCGCGCTCCTTGGCGGTGGTGGCGCGCCATGCGGGGAAGGCGCGGCTCGCGGCCTCGATGGCCGCGCGTGCTTCGGGCGCGCCCATGTTCGGCACGCTCGCGATGCGCTCGCCCGTGGAGGGGTTGGTGACGTCGAGCGTGGCGCCGTCGTTGGCGTCGCGCCACTGGCCGTCGATATAGGCCTGCTGGCGGAACAGGCCGGGGTTCTGCAGTGAGTTCATGTCAGTCCTGATACTGTTGGGCGAGCAGGTTATGGAAGTGGGCGATGCCGTGCTCGCTGATGCCGCTGCGCGCCTTGTCGACCATGATGCGGCCCTGACCGCGGTAGCCGCGCGACTTCAGTCCCTTTTGCACGCTTTCCACGAGGCGCAGGTCTTCCGGACGGAACACGGTGCGATACCACTCGATCAGTTTTTGCTGCTCTTCGGTCGGCTCGTCGTTCAGGAAGTAGATGTCGTAGTGCTGGAGCGTGACTTCGGCGCTCATCGGGAATTCATAGATGACCGTCATGAAGTCGCCGCCCGGCGGCACGTTGAACATCGTGCACGGCCACGCCCAGTAGCCGTTGAAGCTCGGGTTGGTCACGGACGGATCGAGCTTGAACGAGCGCTCCGACGACTGCGCGTGACCGAACTGGACCGTCCAGTTGCCGTGCAGCGTGTGCGAGTACTGGTCGATCTTCACGGAGTCCGAGAAGCCGGGGTGCGCCGGGCCGCAGTGGTAGCACTCGAGGTAGTTGTCGACGATCGACTTCCAGTTGGCGGGCGTCTCGGTCACGAAGCGCGCGGCCAGCTTCAGGTCGTCGATCACCGGACAGGCGCCGCGCAGGCTCGCTTCGAGGCCGGGCAGCTGCGCTTCCACGCCTTGCGCGTCCGGGTTCAGGTTGATGAACACGAAGCCCGCGTGTTCCTCCACGCGCACCGGCACGAGCGTCGAATTGTCCTTGTCGAACGATTCCACGTGGTCGCAGTTGTTGGCGTGCGCGAGCGCGCCGTCGAGCTTGAACGCCCAGGCGTGGTACGGGCAGGTGATGACGTTCTTCGCCTTGCCGCTGCCTTCGAGCAGCTGGTGGCCGCGGTGCGGGCACACGTTATAGAAGGCGCGCAGGACCTTGTCCTTGCCGCGCACGAGCAGGATGCTTTCGCCCACGACTTCGCGGGTCACGTAGGCGTTCGCCTCGGCCAGCTCGCTGCGGTGCGCGACGCAGATCCACGTGTTCTCGAAGATCTTCTTTTCTTCCGCCTTGTAGACCGCTTCGGAAGTGTAGTAGCTAGCCGGGATGGTCCAGGCGAGTTCCGGGTTGGCGCAGAAGTCGGCCGGCAACTTCGGCAGTTCAGGTTTCTTGTGGAATTCGATCGGGAGGTAGGTCATGGGGTACGTCGCACCGGAAATGATTAACTGGCAGTTACAATAAAACTAACGGTTAACCAAACTATAGGAGAAATCCCAATGACGGTGGATCAGGGTTATCCCTCATGCTTGCATCAAAAAGGTGCTGGATTGATGCAAGGCACCTATTATTACCGTTTGAAATTCAAGAAATTTGATTCTCGGCATTGCAAATGCATTTTTCTGTGGGCGTCAATAGGAGAATCCGATAATGAGACGAAACCCTCCAGGCTGCGTACTATTGTTAATCAGTAGTTTTATGTTAACTAAAAGGTAACCACGCCGTGTCCGGAAACTGGAACCTCTGGTATCGGAACAGGCGTGGGAGTCGGAGCCGCGTCGTGCGGCCCCGCTCGAGCCACCCCACCACTGGAGGAGACATGTCGTCACAAGACGCAATAGCCGACGCGCTGGCCGGCGAGCCGTCGCGCGCCAAATCGCGAATCGAATCGCGTTCGATCGATTACGTGCCGCTTGCCGAGCGCAAGGGCAAGGCCTGGCACCTATGGCCCGTGTGGTTTACGGGCGATGCGAACCTCGCGACCATCGCGGCGGGCGCAATCGGCATCAGCATGGGCGGCAACCTGTTGTGGAGCGCGATCGCCATCGTGCTCGGCAACGTGCTGGGCACCTTCTTCATGGCGTTCCATTCGAGCCAGGGGCCGCAGCTCGGGCTGCCGCAGATGATTCAGTCGCGCCCGCAGTTCGGCTACATGGGCGCGCTGCTCGTGTGGGTGGTCGCACTCGTCACCTATATCGGCTACAACTCGTTCAACCAGCTCATGGCGGGGCAGACCGCGCATCACCTGCTCGGCACCGAGCCGCATTTGAGCTACATCGTCTTCACGCTGGCTTCGGTCGCGCTCGCGGTGTTCGGCTATGACCTGATCCACAAGGCGCAGCGCTGGCTGGCGTTTGCGCTGCTCGCCGCGCTCACGGTCTTCAGCATCGGCATGTGCGTGAAGGTGCAGTTCCCCGCAGGCCAGTTGAGCCTCGCCGGCTTCAAGACCACGCCGTTCCTCGTGCAACTCTTTTCTGCGGCGGCCTATCAGCTCTCGTGGTCGATCTACGTTTCGGACTACTCGCGGTATCTGCCGCCCAATACCGGCGTGCGGGCCACTTTCTGGTGGACCTTCCTCGGCGCGCTCATCGGCGGCATCTGGATGATGCTGGTGGGCACGGCGGCGGCGGCGCTCAACGCGCAGATCGAAATCTCGGACGCCGTTCAGCGTGCGGGCGACATGATCTTCCCGGGCTTCGGCACGGTCACGCTGCTGCTTTCGCTGCTGGGGCTGCTCGCCATCACGGGCCTGAACTTCTACGGCGCCTCGCTCACGCTCCTGAGCATCACTGACTCGTTCAAGCCGCTCAAGTCGAGCGCGACCAAGCGCATCGCGAGCCTGATCATCGTGGCGGTGGTGGCGACTTCGCTCGCGTTCTCGGCGTCGGACAACTTCATGGGCAAGTTCGGCGACTTCCTCGGCATCCTGGGCTATCTGTTCACGCCGTGGACCGCGATCAACCTCGTCGACTTCTTCATCGTGCGCCACTCGCATTACTCGGTGCGTGAGATCTTCAATCCGCGCGGCATCTATGGGCGCTGGAACTGGCGTGGCCTGACGGCCTACGCGGTGGGTTTCGTCGCGATGATTCCGTTCTTCAAGACGGAGATGTACAGCGGACCGGTCGCCCGCGCACTGGGCGGCACCGACGTGGCGATGCTCGTGGGCCTGCCCGTGGCCGCACTGGTCTACCTGTGGACTTGCCGCTCGCTCGATATCGAAAAGGAACGCCAGCTCGTGCGCGAGGCTGACCGCGGCCTGAACTGATCCCGCTTATTACTACAACATCATGAAATCGACCAACAACATGCGGACCGTCGCACTCCTTACGGCATGGCAAGCGGCGGCGCTCACGCTGGCTGCGCTTCCTTCGGCTGCGCATGCGCAAAGCAGCGTCACGTTGTACGGGATCATCGACGGTGGCGTCACCTACGTCTCCAACGCCGGTGGTTCGCATCAGGTGAAGTTCGACGACGGCGTCTCATACGGGAACCGCTGGGGCATCAAGGGCACGGAAGACCTGGGCGGCCGGCTGAAGGCCGTGTTCAGGCTGGAAAGCGGCTTTCACCTGGGCAATGGGCAGATCTCGAACGGCGGCTCGCTTTTCGGGCGTCAGGCATATGTAGGCCTGCAAAGCGACTGGGGGACGCTCACCTTCGGCAACCAGATCGACATGACGCAGGAGATGGTCTATACCTACAACGTGTCGGCATGGGCGAGCGGCTACGCCATCAACCAGGGCGACTTCGACCGCATGAATGGGGACCATCTGCCGAATGCCGTGAAGTACATGTCGAACACGTATGGCGGCTTCCAGTTCGGCGGCATGTACTCGTTCAGCAACAAGGCGGGCGACTTCCATACGGGCAGTGCGTGGAGCGTGGGCGCGCAATATAAGCATGGCGCATTCTCGATGGGCACCGCGTACACGCAGCTGAACAACCCGTCGGGCATCTACGCGTTCGATCCCTACGCGATGATCGGCACGCACACGTTTTTCGGCAAGCCCACCGTGAGCGTCGACCCTGCCTCGGGTGCGATCACGGATCTCTACGCGAACACGCCGTTCCCGGTGGACAAGCAGGGTGCGTTCGGCGTAGGCGCGAGCTACGTGGTCGGTCCCGTCACGCTGATGGGCGACTTCACCTACACTCAGCTCAAGGCATTTGGGCAGAGCGAGCACATGCAGGTGGGTGAAGGCGGCGCGAGCTGGCAGATCACGCCGGCGGCGAGCCTCATCGGCGGCTACCAGTACACGCACTTCGACGGGCACCACTGGAACATGCTTTCGGCCGGCCTGCACTACCTGCTTTCGAAGAGCACGGATATCTACATCTCGGGCGACTGGTTGAAGGCGTCGCAAGGCGTGGACGCGGTGATCGGCTATAGTTTCACGCCATCCACCACGACCACGCAGGCTGACGTGCGCATCGGCATGCGTCATTCGTTCTGACGCCATGACGAAGCGGGCGCGGCCATCGAGCCGCGCCCGCTTCGCACTTGCCGCCTGCGCATTTCCCGGAATCCCCGCCATGAAACTTCCCGGCTCCCCCGAACTCGACGACCTGCGGGTGTTCTGCATGGTTGCGCGCAAGTCCAGCTTCAGCGCGGCGGCTGAGGCGCTCAGTGCGTCGGCTGCCTATGTGAGCAAGCGCGTGGGCGTGCTCGAGGCGAGCCTGGGCACGCGCCTGCTGCACCGCTCGACGCGCCGCGTGGCGATGACGGCGGCGGGCGAGCGCGTGTTCGCGTGGGCGGAGAAAATCCTCGACGACGTGGATCAGCTCGTCGAGGACGTCTCCAGCACGCGGCGCATGCCGCGCGGCACGCTGCGCGTGTCGAGCAGCTTCGGCTTCGGCCGAAAGTTCGTCGCGCCCGCGCTGGCGGATTTGTCGGACCGCTATGCGCAACTGAACGTGCGGCTCGATCTGTTCGATCGCGTGGTCGACGTGGCGGGCGAGGGCTTCGATCTGGACGTGCGCATCGGCGATGAAATCGCGGGCCATCTGATCGCAAGACGCCTCGCGACGAACTACCGGGTGCTCTGCGCGGCGCCGGCGTATATCGAGGCACATGGCGCGCCGCAGAGCGTCGCAGATCTGGAGTCCCACGCGTGTCTCGCGATCAAGGAGCGCGACCATCCGTTCGGCGTCTGGCGTCTTGACGCAGGCGGCGAGACGGTGGCAGTCAAAGTAACCGGGCCGCTCTCGACGAACCACGGCGAGGCGGCGGTGCAATGGGCGCTGGCCGGGCGCGGCATCGTGTTGCGTTCGATCTGGGACGTGCAGCCCCTGCTCGACGAAGGGAAGCTGCAGCGCGTGCTGCCCGACGTGACGCAACCGGCCAATGTATGGGCGGTGTTTCCGGAGCGCCTCGCGCAATCGGCGAAGGTGAAGGTGTGCGTGGATTTTCTCGCCGAAGCGTTTGCGCAGGCCGGGTTGCGAATGCCGACAGGCGATGTCGATGCCATGGCGCGCGATACGGGTGGACGCACGGCTGAGGGCACGGTTGCAAGGGAGCGCGACCTCGAATCCGAATGAAAAGGAGGAGCTATCCTTGATTGATTTTGGCTCTGGGATCGCCTCGGCTTGCCGCATCTGCCCGCGGACGGCGGCACGGAATTCCGCTGCATCCGCTTGCCGTTTCATCGCGGCGCGGTGTCGTTTACGTGGGATGGACGGCCTGCGTGCAAGAAGCTGCTCGGCGATATGACCGAGCCCGATATCGGCTCCGTGCGTATGTTCAGGGTTCCGAACAACTGGAACCACTTTCTCTCGGACCACATCATCCACTTCCGGGTGCTGCCGCTCTCGGCCACGCAAACAGCGCTCAAGACGACCTGGCTCGTGCACGAGGATGCCGTGGAAGGTGAGGATTACGACATCGAGACGCTCACGCAGGTGTGGCGCGCGACGAACGAGCAGGATGCCACGCTGGTGGCGCACTATCAGCGCGGCGTGAATTCGAAGGGGTATCGGCCGGGGCCTTATGCGCCTTCGGAGTTCATGCTCAACCACTTCACCGACTGGTATGCGGGGAAGCTGGCAGCCTATGTCGATGGGCTGCGGGCTGATTCGGTGGCCGCCAACTGCGCCTCAGCCTGCTCGCTCCCCACCTGGTGAGCACGCGAGAGCCTGCCCATCAGCGGCAACAGCAAGATAGCCAGCAACGCCCCACCCGCAGCGACCCAGCCAAGCCCATTGAAAAGCTTCTGATAAAGCGGCAACGATTCAATCGGCGAGAGCGTGCCTTCAGGCATCTTCGCGTAAGTCGCGACCACACTGCCGAGATACTGCGACACGCCCGTGGCCACGAAATACGCGCCCATCATGAAGCCGCTCATGCGCGCGGGCACATAGCGCGCGATCATCGCAAGACCCAGGCCGCTCACGAGCAATTCGCCCAGCGAGTAAAGACCGTATCCCGCCACCATGAACCACGACGAAACACGGCCGTCCACCGCATAGCGCCCGCTCGCCGCGAACACGAAGAAGCCTGCCGCCACCACGACAAAGCCGAGCGCATACTTGGCCGCGACCGGCACGTCGCCGCCGCGGCGCGCGAGGCCCGAGTAAATCGCCGCGAGAATCGGGCTCAGCACCATGATCCAGATTGGGTTGAGCGCCTGGAATTGCGCGGCGCTCCAGCTAAAGAGCGCGGTGCCGAACAGGTTGAACGCGGGGTCGACGTTGTGCACGGCGAACAGCGTGAGCGAGGTCGACATCTGCTGATAGAAGATGAAGAACAGAATCACCTGCAGCGTGAGGATCAGCGCGGCGGCAAGGCCCGCGCGCTCGTGGCGCTCGCAGCGAACGAGCATCCACGCGAAGATCGCGAGGATGGCTGCCGCCGCCGTATAAACGCACGCCACGGCAAGCTGCTTGTCCTTGAGCACGACGAGCGTGGCCGCGCCCAGCGCGATGCCGCCGGCGATCACGCAGGCGAGGCGTTTCCATTGCACGGGCTCGTTGTCGGGCGCGGAGCCGATCTTCGCGAGCGTGCGCTGCATCAGGAGGAAGTTGAGGATGCCGAGCGCCATGCCGCCGCAGCAGACGGCGAACGCGGCATGCCAGCCCCAATGGTCCTTGATCCACGGCGTGAGCAGCATCGAGAACGTCGAGCCGATATTGACCGCCATGTAATAGATCGTGAACGCGGCGTCGATGCCCGATTCGTCGCCTTCGTAAATGCGGCGCACGAGGTTGGCGGCGTTCGACTTGAAGAGGCCGTTGCCCACCACGATTACGCCGAGCGAGGCGTACAGGTGCGTGAGCCGGTCGTCGGGCATCGCCAGCATGAAATAGCCCGCGAGCAGGATGATGGCGCCGAGCACCATCGAGCGCCGCGCGCCCAGCACGCGGTCGCCGATCCAGCCGCCGATTGCGGGCGAGGCATACACGAGCGCGGTGAAGGCGCCCCAGGTGAGGGTTGCATGCTCTTCGGTGAAGCCGACTCGCTGGACCATGAAAAGAACGAGCAGCGCGGCCATGCCGTAGTAGCCGAAGCGCTCCCACATTTCGATCAGAAACACTGTCGAAAACGATTTCGTCCTGGAAATCGGTGAATTCATTGTGACCTCAGTTTTGTTGCAGTTGCGAAGATGGCGAAGACACGTCTGGTTTACCTTGAAAAGGCCCTAGCCGGTCTTCTTCTTCGTCTTCTTGATTTGATTAAATTCGATTGCCGCGCGAATAAGCGCTTTCAATGCGCGCGCATCGACCTTGTCGCCTTCGAAGAAGTCGATCGCGCGCCGCGCGTTGCCATCGAGCCCCGCGTTGAACAGCTTGTCGGGATCGGGCAGGCTCGCGCCGTACTGGAACGTGAGCTTCACCTTGCCCTTATGCGCATTGGCGACCGCGAGGATGCCGTCGCGGTACCACACCGGGCTGCCCATCCACTTCCATTCCTCGACGATTTCCTTGTCCGCTTCGAGAATGGCGCGGCGCACGGCGGCGAAGGTCGCACCGCGCCAGTCGGTGATGCTAGCGATCAATGCGTCGATTTGTTCGGATGGGGTCATGGTCGCTCCCTGTGGCACGGTCAGACTCAAGGAACCCGAAGTGGTCCCTGGGGAGGCGGCTGCGGGCAGTCGCGCCATTATCCGGCGTGGCGCGAATGCCCGCATTGTGGGCGCTACTTCTGCGCCTCACGTCCGTGTTTTACTTCGCGGTGAAGCCGTAGTGGCCGGTGGTGCGATGGCCGTCGGCGGCCACGGCGACCCACTTGACCGTGTACTTGCCTGCGGCGAGCGCGTCGAGCGCCACCGACATGCGCTTGCCGTTGGCCGGATCGACGGCGGACTTGCCGTGGACCACCGACTTGCCCGCTGCATCGGTGACGTCGATCGAACTGAAGGCCGGTTCGAGCGCATCGTCGAAGTCGATCACGACGGTGTTTTGCGCCGTCGTCACGGTCGAGCCGGCGAGCGGCTGTTGGTGGGTCGGATGCGCGTGCGCCCAGGTCAGTTGTGCGCCGGCGAGTGCGAGCGCACCCATTGCGAGGCGCAAGGAACGGGAATGCGTGCTGAGTTTCAGCATGATGGAGTCCTGAGAATAACTACGGGTACAGGTAGAGCGGTATGCCGATGCTGTGGGTCGCTGCGCGCAAGGCGTTCGATGCGCGCTGCGACACCTCCGGCAAGTTGCTGTGCATGTTGCTGCATGAAGCCGCAAAGGCGGCTGCGATCGGCTCAGGCGGAAGGCGGGGCGCGCGCGAGCGCGAGGGTGTGCGGCTCGGCGCGCGCGAGGCGCTCGAAGCGCGCGCAAACGCGCGCATTCACGAGGCGCGTGGCGAGCATGAGCGACACCGGCACGCCAGGCGCAGCCGGCAAATGAGCGAGCAGGTTGCAATAGCCGCAATCCAGCGGATCGCCGGGGGCGACATGCGCGTGGATAGCATCGCCGTGCGCGCTCTGCGCGGCGCGCATGGACGGCATGTCGCAATGCCCGCTCATCGAGGACATCTGCGCAGCCTGCGCTGCCAGCAAATGCGAAATCACCGGCGCGAGCGTGGTCATCAGGATTGCAAGCGTCCCTAATAAACTGACCAGCTTGAGGTGGAAACGGCGCACGGCGTAACAGGAAACAGCGGGGAAACAGCGGTGGAAAACCGCGTGATTATGCCATGCGCAACTTGCACGCCTCCGCTACTCCGCCGCTTCGAGCAGCCCGAGCATGAGCGCGCGGCGCACGGCGTGCTTGCGCGAGCTCGCGTCGAGCTTGCCGAACAGATTTTTTAGATGCCACTTCACGGTGACTTCGCCCACGCCCAGTGCGAGCGCGATTTCCTTGTTCGAGAGCGCGCGGGCGAGCAGTTCGAGGATTTCGCGCTCCTTGGGGGTGAGGATGACGCCCGACACGGCACGCGTTTGCGGTGCAGCGCGGATCACGCGCGGTGCTGCGATCGGGTTGGGGTTGTGCGCGGGCGCGCCCGGCGATGTTTCGAGCGTGCGCCGTGCCCAGTCGGCCACAGCCGGGTGCAGATCGGAAAGTGTGCGGGACAGATGGAACGTCTGTGCGAGGTCCACGGCTTCGAGCAGCAGCGCGCGGCCGTCCGCGCCGGTTTGCTCCAGCACGTAGGCGCGCAGCGCCATGATTTCGATGCTTTCGCAGCGGCGCTTCATGGCGTCCGCAAGCTGCGCGGCTTCGCCGAGCGCGTCGAGCGCCTGCTGCCAGCGGCGCGCGGCGATGGCGGCGCTCGCGTGGGCGTGCGCCTGCATCAGCAGGACGTGACGACGCCATAGCGGCCGTTGCGCTGTGGCGTTTTCGAGCGCGAGTTCATCGATGCGCTGCACGAGCGCTTCGCAAGTCTGCACGCGGTAGCAGTTCGCGTGCATGCGCACCTGCTCGGCGAGGCTCGCCATCGACAGGCGCGGCAGCCGTCGCGTCACGCCGAGCGCATGCAGCGATTCGAGCAGGTCGAGCGCACGGTGCTCGGCACCGCGCGCCACCGCCACGCGCGCCGCGGTGCGCCAGGCGAGCATCACGGTGTCCGGCGTGCCGCTGCGCTCCAGCACATCGAGCCGGTTGGCCAGCAGCGCGGCGGCTTCTTCGATCCGGTCGGCTTCGTAGGCGAGCGTCGCGCAGAGCGCGGCCAGCATGCAACTGAGCGGATGGCGGCGGCCGAGATCCGCGTCGGCGCTGGCGAGCGCCGGCATCAGCACGGTTTCCGCCAGTTGAAGCTGGCCTTCGTGAAAGTAGCTGAAGCCGACCACGAACGTGCCCCAACGCCCGACGTAGCTCGTCTGCGCGGAGTTTTGCGCCGGCACCGGCACGCGCTGCTGGAACTGCCGCGCCTGGGCGGGCTCGCCCAGCGCGAGCGCGCGCGCGCCCAGCCGGTTCGCGTGCATCTGCGCGAGCCATGGATGCGTGCTGGGCGCGGCGTTCACCCACGGCTCGAACAGGGCGACACAGCGGTCGATGTCGTCGGCGAACACGGCGGCGGCGCTCAGGATCAGCGCGCATTCGTAGCGCAGTTCGGCGTCGTTGGCGGCGTCCGGCCCCGCGAGCACGCGTTCGATCTGCCGCGCGGCCTCGGGATGGCGCTCGCCGAGCGCGAGCGCCCAGGCTGCCGCAAGACGCAGGCGCGGGCGCGCTTCGAGCTCCGCCTCGGGCAGCAGTTCGAGCCACTTCAGCATGGCGGGCAGATGGCCCTGGCGCACCGCGTCCAGCAGGCTGCGCTCGGCCAGCTCGAACGCCAGCCGGTGCTGTCCCGCCGCATGCGCGTGGCGCGCGGCCGGCTCGGCCATGCCTTGTGCCGCGAGCCACGTGGCGGCGCGCGCGTGCAATTCCGTTTGCTGCGGCGTCGGCCATTGCGCAAGCCGCGCGCGCAGCACGTCGCGCACGAGCGCATGGAGCTGGAGCCATTCATTGCCGTCTGCGGCCGTGAACATCGGCGTATCGCGCGCGAGCCGCGCGAGTTGCCCGGCCGCCTCCGGCTCGCCGGTCAGCGCGACGCAGAGCGCGGGATGGAGCGTGTCGACCACGCTGATGCGCGTGAGAAAGTCGACGTCGGCGGGCGCGAGCCGGGCGATCAGCGCCTGCAGCAGACGCTCGCGCAACTCGCCGGACGCACCCTCCAGCGGCTCGACGATCTGGCGCGGGTCGCTCGCGCGCTCCATCGCGGCCAGCGCCAGTTGCAGGCCCAGCGGCCAGCCCTCGCAGAGCTCGAAGAGCCGCGCGCCGGCGTCGGCGTCCATGCGCTCGCCGAAGCGCGCGGCCGCGAGCGCGATGGTTTCGTCGATGCGCAGACGCAGCGCGTCGGCGTCCACGCGCGCGCACTGGCCGTAGGCGAGCAGATCGGCGAGCGGCGCGTCCAGGCCGTGCCGTGCCGCCACCGCAGTGCGCAGATTCGGCGGCGCGTTGTGCAGGATATAGACGAGCGCGCGCACGCCGGAGGCGGGCAGCCGTTCCGCTTCGTCGACGATCAGCACCAGCTCGAACGCGAGCTGCGCCACTTCCGCGAGCCAGGCCGTCACGCTTTCCAGCTCGTGAGCGGCGCCCGCTGCGCCATCGGTCAGATGGCGCGCGAACGCCGGGCGCGCGCAGGCCGTGCGCACCGCCTGCACGAGCCCGGGCACGAGACGCTGCGCCTCGTCGCGCTCATCGGCGGAAAACCACGCGACGGCGGTGCCCTGGGAGAGGTATTCGCGCCGCCAGAGCGCCAGCAGCGAGGTCTTGCCGAACCCCGCGGGCGCCTGCACGAGCACCGCCTGGCACGCGCGCAAGCCCGCGTTCGCTGCGCTCAGCCGCGCGCGCGTGAACAGGTGCGCGGGCTCGCGCGGCGCGACGGTCTTCAGGACGAACTCGCTGGCGGCGCGCCCGGCGTCCGGAGTGCTCGAGGCTGGGGAGGACACGGAAGACGGCGCGGAAGGGGACACTGAGGAAGGCATCTGGAGGCGGGGTCGAATCGGCCTGGCAGCTTTTGCGGGCTGGCGGGCGTGGGGTGCGACATAGGTGAGACACGAAAGCATCGGCTGGACAGGCGGGCTGCGTCAAGCCCCTCTTGTGCCGTCGTGCATTTAGCCCACCGCTTCGAGCCCGCTCGCATCTGCCAGCCCCTCCGTGCCGAGGGGGGCGTTTGCGCGCCGCGCCACTATCATCGTTTTCATGAAGGAAGCGGTGCGGCTCGAATGAGGCCCGCCTGCCGCGCCCTCCGGATTTGTGTGAGTGGGAACCCATGTATCGTCATTTTCTCGTTCCCGTGGATGATTCCGATGCCGGCATCGACACGGTGGCTCAAGCGGTTGCGTTGGCGCGTTCGGTCGGCGCGCGCATCACGTTCGCTTACCCGCTCGCTTATCGGGCAGATTCGCCGGCGCCAGCGCAGCAGGACGGCGAGCGGCTGGCGGCCGGGCGTCGCTTCGACGACTGCGTGCGGGAGATGCTCATCGTGAAGGCCGAGGCGGCCGCGCGCGCGCTGGGCGTGCCCTGCGAGTCGATGCGCGTCGCCGGCCCGAAATGGGCCAGCCCCGCGGCGCAGCTTGCGAGCACCGCGAGCGCGCGGGGCTGCGATCTCATTTGCGTGGCGTCGCAGGCCACCGCCGCGTCGGAGGTGCCGGTGCTCCATTGCGTCGTGCGGCGCGCTCCGGCGGTGGTGCGCGTGGTGGCGGCGCTCTATCGCCTCCATCGCGCGACCGCCGGCGCGTTGTGCGAGCGGCTGGCCCATCTCGGGCTGGCCCATCTCGGGCTGGCCCATCCCGGGCTGGATCTTCGCGGGCTCGATGCCCTGCGGATCCCGCGTCTCGGCACCGGCGATGCGTGCCGGCTTTCATCGCTGCTGAGCGGCCGCACGAGCGTGGTCGACGCCGAGCTTGGCGAACTCGAGCGGCAGCACCAGCGCGGCGCGACCCTGTTCGCGGAGCTCGAGCGCGCCGTCGCCGCCGGGGCCGCGAACGTCGAAGCGGCCCTGCGCGGCTATGCCCAGTTCGTCTGGGAATACTTCGGCCGCAAGGAAGGCGTGATCGTGCCGGCCGCGCAGCGTTATCTGCGCGAAGACGACTGGCGCGATCTGGAGGCGGCTTTCGCTATCGGCAGCATCGACGTCGCCAGCGCCACGTCATAAACCGCCGCGACAGAAAAAACGAATATTGCAGGAGACAAAGTTGCATACGCATCCCATCGAGGCCGGCGCGCCCGAGCAAGGCGCCGCCGATTCATCCCCGCGCGTCTATGCGTGGGTCGTGTTCGCGCTGACCTTCGCGCTGCTGCTGTCCGACTACATGTCGCGCCAGGTGCTCAATGCGGTCTTTCCGCTCCTCAAGGCCACATGGGGGCTCTCCGATACGCGTCTGGGCTCGTTGAGCAGCATCGTCGCGCTGATGGTCGGCGTGCTGACGTTTCCGCTTTCCGTGGTCGCCGACCGCTGGGGCCGCGTGCGCAGCATCGTGCTGATGGCGGGGCTCTGGAGCTTCGCCACGCTCGGCTGCGCCGCCGCGGCCAGCTATGGGCAGATGCTGCTGGCGCGCGCCTTCGTCGGGGTGGGCGAGGCGGCGTATGGGAGCGTCGGCGTTGCGCTGATCATCAGCATCTTTCCGGCGCGCCTGCGCTCGACGCTCACCGGCGCGTTCATGGCCGGCGGCGCGTTCGGCTCGGTGCTGGGCATGGCGGCGGGCGGCGTGCTCGCGGTGCATCTGGGCTGGCGCGCCGCGTTCGGCATGATGGCGGGCCTCGGCTTCGTGCTCGTGCTCGCTTTTCGCCTCGTCGTCACCGAAGCGCGCATCGCGCGCAACCGCGGCGCGCAGATCCCCGTTCAGGGCGCGATGCGCGAAGCCGGGGAAGCCCGGCGGCCCAGCCTGCGCAGCGTGCTGGCGGGACTCTTCTCCACGGTCTCGGTGAATTGCGCCTATCTCGGCAGTGCCCTGCAGCTTTTCATCATGGGTGCCGTGATTGCCTGGCTGCCGAGCTTCCTGAACCGCTATTACGGCCTGCCGCCCGACCGTGCGGCGGTGGCTGCTGCCGTGTTCGTGCTGCTCGGCGGGACGGGCATGATCGTGTGCGGCGTGGTCACCGATCGCGTGAGCCGGCACGCGCCCGAGCGCAAGTGGACGATGGCGATCGCATTTTCGCTGCTGTCGTTCGCGCTGCTAGGCGGCGGCTTTCATCTGAGCCCGGGCCCGCTGCAACTGGTCCTGCTCGGCGCGGGCATCTTCGTCGTGGCCGGCACCTCGGGGCCGGCTGGCGCGATGGTCGCCAATCTCACGCACGAGTCGATCCATTCGCCCGCGTTCGCCACGCTCACGCTCGTGAACAACCTGGTCGGGCTTGCGCCAGGGCCGCTCGTCGTCGGCTTTATCGCGGACCGCATCGGCCTGCTCGGCGCCTTGCAGGTCGCGCCGCTCGTGGCGCTGGTGGCGGCCTTCGCGTTCGTGCTCGGCAAGCGGCGCTATGACGCGGGGCTGCAAGCCGTGCGCAGCCGCCATCCGGCGCGCGCACCTCAATGATTCTGCCGTGGAGCCTGTATCGATGACTCAACCGCTTTCTCCCGCAGCGCCCAACCGGGTGCTGCACATCGACTTTTATTTCGACTTCGTTTGTCCGTGGTGCCTGATTGGCAAGCGCAATCTCGAAGCCGCGATCGCGGCGCTCGAGGCGCGCTGGCCGCATGTGAGCGTGCAGGTCGCGTGGCACTCGGTCGAGCTGCTGCCGCATACGCCGGTGGGCGGCCTGCCTTACGAGGCGTTCTATCTGGCGCGTCTCGGCAGCGCGCAGGCCGTCGCGCAGCGGCGCGCGCAGGTTCGCCAGGCCGCGCGCGCTGCGGGCGTCGAGCTCGCGTTCGAGCGCATTCGCGTGTTGCCGAACACGGCGGCGGCTCATAAACTGGTTGCGCACACAACTGAATTAGGCGGGGGACGCTATCGCGGCACCCACGCTGAGCTCATCGAGCGTCTCTTTACCGCGTATTTCATCGAGGGCGAGGACATCGGCGATGCGGCCACGCTCTCGCGCATCGCACGCGAATGCGGGGTGGACGATGCGGCATCGGCATCGCAGTCGCGTGCGCACGGCGCGACGAACCGCGTCGATGGCGTGCCTTATTTCGTGTTCGACGGGCGCTATACGCTCAGCGGCGCGCAGCCGCCACAAGTGTTGATCGAGGCGATGCTGCACGCGGCGGATCTGACTCAGGCGCACGATCATGAAGCGTGAAGTCGACATCGGCGCGGCGGATAGCCTGGCGCCCGGGCAGCGCAAGCTCGCTTTCATCGATGGGCGCAGCGTGGTGGTCTTCAATGTGGAAGGCAGTCTGCATGCTATCGAGAATAGTTGCCCGCACAACGGTGCATCGATGGCCAGCGGGCATCTCGAAGGCAGTCTGATCACCTGCCCCGCGCACGGATTGCGCTTTGATCTGCGCACGGGTTGCATGCCGGGGGCGGGGGGATTGTGTCTGGGCGTGCTGCCGGTGAGGACGGTTGACGGGAAGCTGATGGTCGAGGTCGAGCAGGCCTGAGCGAAATGCGCCGCTGGCGCGCGGCGGCCCGGAGCGCTCAGTGCCGGTCGCCTTGCGGCTTTTGCTGGCGCGCGCCGAAATTCGCCGCGCGCCAGCGGCTCGGCGGCTGCCCGAATTCCGCACTAAACCAGCGCGAAAATGCGCTGGGTTCGGAAAACCCCAGCCGGTCGCTGATATCGGATACCGAATGGCGCGGCTGCGCCAGATATCGCGCCGCCAGCGACGCGCGCACCTCGTTCACGAGCGACGAGAACCGCTCGCCACGCTGTTCGAGCTGGCGCTGCAGCGTGCGCGTCGAGAGGCCGAGGCGCTCGCTCACGGGCTCGATCGTGCCGGCGCCGCGCGGCAGCAGCAGATGGATTGCGCGGCGCACGTTGTCGGCGAGCGATGCCTCGCCATAGCGGGGCTGCAAATCGAGCAGCTCCTGTGCATATCGCGCGAGCGAGGCGTCGGCGAGCGGCCTCGCACGGTCGAGATCCTGGCGGGCCAGCACGATGCCGTCGAACTCGCTGTCAAATTCGATTCGTGATCCGAAGAAACGCCGGTGCACTTCGAGCCGCGCGGGAGCGGCGTGCGAGAAATGCACGGCGCGTGGCGCATACTGCGCGCCGAGCATGGCGCGCACGAGACTCAGCACCGCGCCTACGGTCAATTCGACGATCTCCGGCCCCGGATCGGGGCGCGCGGTCACGAGCGCAACGTGCAGCACCGCGGTGTCGTCGATTTCCTCCAGCTGAACCGATACCGAATCGCTCAGCAGATGCCGGTAGGGCTCGACGCGCGCGAGCGCCTCGCGCAGCGTGGGCTGATGCTGCAACAAGAGACTGAGCGAGCCGAAGTCGGAGAGCCGCCACGCTTCGCCAATGCGCGCGCCAAGCGTGCGGGACTCGGCGCGCCCGGCGCAGCCCGCGAGCGAGACTTCGAACACGCGTGCGAGGCTGGCCTCGGGAATGCGCAGGTCCGGCGTCGTGAGGCACGACAGATCGAGCCCCGCTTCGCGCAGCGCACGCACCGGATCGATGCCCGCATGATGGGCAATTTCCGAATACTTGGTGAGGGAGGCGCTGCGAACCAGGATGGGCATGGGATCACAAGAAAAACGGACGCAACACGGCGGAACTTGCCGAGCGTAGCGGCGCACATACGCTTCGTCTGTGCGGAATAACCATGAGCGTGCGCATGTCGTCGCGCGTCAGGCCGTGGCGTGCAGGATCAAGCACGCGCGAGGTGCAATTCACACAATGGGGTTCCAGGCCGGCGCTGTGACGGGTTCGCCTCGATCGTTTCACTCGCCGCTTTCCAGCAACCCCAGCAGTTGGGCGCGCAGCACCGCATGCTTGCGCGAACTCGCGCTCAGCTTGCCGAACAGGTTCTTTACATGCCACTTGGCGGTGACTTCGCCCACGCCGATTGCCTGCGCGATCTCCTTGTTGGAGAGATTGCGCGCGAGCAGTTCGAGCACCTCGCGCTCCTTGGGCGTGAGCACCGTGCTCGGCATTGCGCGCGGCGCGGCTTGCGCGCGGCGGGGCGCGCCGCCGGGCTGGGTCGTGGGCGCGAGCGTCGTCGCGGCGAGCGTGAGGGGCTCGCCGCTGCCTTGCGTTGCGACTTCGTGGATCCAGTCGGCCAGCGCCGGATGTGCCTGGGCGAGCACGCGCACGAGGCCATAGGTGCCGGTCAGGCCGATCGCCTCGTGCAGCAGCGGCAAGCCGTCCTCGCCGTTGCCCCGGGTCGCGAGTGCGCGCAGCCCCATGATCTCGATGCGCTCGCGCCCGAGCTTCATCGCGTCGGCGAGCGTTTGCGCGCGGCCCAGACACTCGAGCGCGCGCGGCCAGTCCTGCTGGGCCAGCGCCGTGTATGCACGCGCCATGGCCTGGCGTCGGGCCACGTCGCGGCGCCAGAGCGGGCCGCGCCACGTGGGTTCGGCGGTTTGCGATTGTTCGACGAGCGCGTCGAGCTGGGCGCTCAACGCGCGGCAGGTTTCGGCGTTTCCACGTCCGGCGTGGATACGTCCGGCGTAGATCCGCACGCGCTCCGCGAGGCTCGCGATGGACAGACGCGGCAACCCGCGAGCGGTGCCGGCGGCGTGCATCGCATCGAGCAGGTCGAGCGCGCGCCGCTCCGCGCCCTGGGCCTGCGCCACGCGCGCCGCGCAGACATAGGCGATCAGCGAGGTCTCGGCGGTGCCGGAGCGTTCGAGCACGTCGAGCCGGTTCGCGAGCAGCGCATCGGCTTCGTCCACGAAGTCGCGCTCGAAGAGCGCAGCCGCGAGCACCGCCGCGAGCATGCACGGCAGCGGATGGCGGCGGTCCAGTTCGGTTTCGGCGCTCGTGAGCGCGCGGCGCAGCACCGTTTCGGCGAGCACGGCCTGGCCTTCGTTCAGATAGCTCAGGCCGCACATGAACTCGCCCCAGTAGGCGGCGTAGCGGTGCGCCTTGCCGAAGTCGCCGCGCGGCGCGAGTTGCAGATGGCGGCGCGCGTTGGCGGG
The DNA here is from genome assembly GCF_048957375.1 of Paraburkholderia sp. A1RI-2L. Taxonomy (NCBI): domain Bacteria; kingdom Pseudomonadati; phylum Pseudomonadota; class Betaproteobacteria; order Burkholderiales; family Burkholderiaceae; genus Paraburkholderia; species Paraburkholderia sp. A1RI-2L. The sequence goes on along the minus strand of NZ_JARBTA010000003.1, from coordinate 888,884 downwards.
TTCGCCCTGCAGCAGCTCCGCCAGCGCGAGGCGGTTCGCGTGCGTCTGGAGCCGGCGCGGCTCGGCGAGCGGCGGCGGCTCGCGCCACGGTGCAAGCAGCGCGAGGAAGCGGTCGGGCTCGTCGGCGTAATAGGCCGCGATGCTCAGGATGAGCGCGCATTCGTAGCGCCGCTCGGGCGTGCAATCGTGCGCTTCGGCCATCGGCGCCACGAGTTGCCTCGCCTCGGCGTGGCGCTCGCTGAGCGCGAGCGCCCAGGCCGCCGCGAGGCGCAGGTCGGGCTGGCGGTCGAGCTCGTCGGCGGGCAGCAGTTCGAGCCAGTCGAGCGCGGCGGCGAGGCGCCCCTGCATGACCGCGCCGTAGAGCGAGCGCCCCGCGAGTTCGTAGGCCACTTCGCGCTCGCCGGCGGCATGCGCGTGGCGCGCCGCTTCTTCGTGGATGCCGTGCTCGGCGAGCCACTGCATCGCGCGCCGGTGCAGGCCGGCGCGCTCGTCGGGCGGCAGTTCGGCCAGACGCGCGCCAAGCGCCGCGCGCGCGAGCGTGTGCAGGCGGCACCAGTCGCTGCCGTCGCTGGCCATGAAGATGGGCGTATCGCGCATGAGCCGTGCGAATTGTGCCGGGGCGTCGGGGCTGTCGAGCAGCGCGCGGCACAGGTCGGGATGCAGCATGTCGACGAGCGCGAGCCGCGTGAGGAACGCGAGGTCCTCGGGGGCGAGCCGCGCGAGCAGGCTGCTCACCAGATGCTCGCCTTCGACGCCGGGCTGCCCCTGCATCGCGTCGATGACGCCGCGCGGGTCGCCGCTCTTTTCCATCGCGGCGAGCGCGAGCTGCAGGCCGAGCGGCCAGCCGTCGGTGATCTCGTGCAGGCGTGCGCAGCTGTCGGTGTCCACGCGCTCGCCAAAGCGCCGGCGCACGAGCGCGAGCGTTTCGTCGAGGCGAAAGCGCAGCGCCTCGGGGCCGAGGCAGACGCATTGCCCATAGGCGCGCAAGTCGTCGACGGCGGTTTCGAAGCCGCTGCGCGCGGCCACGACGATGCGCAAATTCGCGGGCGCGTTGTGCAGCAGATAAAGCAGCGCCGCGCTGCCGACCGGCGAGAGCCGCTCCGCTTCATCGACGATCAGCACCAGGTCGAGCGCGGCCTGCGCGACTTCGGCGAGCCAGGCGGTCAAGCCCTCGTTGGCGTCGGGCGTGGCAAAGGGGCTGTCGAGCAGCGTGTGCCCGAACGCGGGCTGCGCGCCGCCCACGCGCACGGCGAGCACGAGGCTATGCAAAAAGCGCTGCGGGTCGTCGTGGGCATCGGCGGACACCCACGCGACGGCGGCGCCGCGCGCGAGATGCTCGCGCCGCCATTGCGCGAGCAACAGCGTTTTGCCGAAGCCGGGCGGCGCCTGCACGACGATCGCGGACTGATTGCGCAAGGGCTCGCTGTCGAGGTTCAGCCGCTCGCGCGCGAGCAGGTGGCGCGGCGCGCGCGGTGGCGTGGTCTTGAGCGTGAGTTCGGAAAACGGGGGCGGTGCACCGCGGTTCGCAAAGGTCATCGGGTGAATCGGAATAGGCCGCGCGGCGCGCAATGCCGGGAATCGGTCGGAGGATTATATGCACGGCGGCGCCCTGGCTGACGATTTGACAACAGCGCGGCAACAGCGCGTCGAGCGCCTGGCGATTTCCTCAGTGATAACCCGGTAAACGGGCGAAATTCGCAGGGGTAGGCGGGCTCCCCCTCCTGGAAGGAGGGCGCGCGGCGCACCACGGCGTCCTACGATGGATTCAGTCACGATAGCCGCGTGCGTGCGCCTGCACCACGAGCGCCGCGGCGGCCTATCGATCGGAACGAGCAGCAAGCAGGAACAACCAGGAGACAGAAGATGGCACATGCGATCAGGTTCCACGAGACCGGCGCACCGGAAGTGATGCGCTGGGAAGAAGTCGACGTGGGCGCGCCCGGTCCGGGCGAAGTGCGGCTGCGGCACGAAGCGGTCGGCCTGAATTTCGCGGATACGTATTTCCGCAGCGGCCTCTATCCCGTCCCGCTGCCGGCGGGCATGGGCGTGGAAGCCGCGGGCGTGGTGGAGGCGGTGGGCGCGGGCGTGACCAACGTCGCGCCCGGCGACCGCGTCACCTACACCGGCTTTATCAACACGCTGGGCGCATACAGCACGGAACGGCTGATTCCGGCCGCGCCGCTCATCAAGCTGCCCGACGCCATCGCCTGCGAAACGGCGGCGGCCATGACCATGCGCGGCCTCACTTCGGCGTACCTCATGCGCCGCATCTGGCCGCTGCAAGCGGGCGAGACGATTCTCGTGCACGCGGCGGCGGGCGGCGTGGGCCTGATCCTGTGCCAGTGGGCGAAGCTGCTGGGGCTGACGGTGATCGGCACGGTGTCGAACGAGGAGAAGGCCGCGGTGGCCCGCGCGCACGGTTGCGATCACGTGATCCTCTATCGCAGCGAAGACGTTGCGAAGCGCGTGCGCGAGCTGACCGATGGCGTGGGCGTTTCCGTGGTCTACGACAGCGTCGGCCAGGACACCTTCGCGGCGTCGCTCGACTCGCTCAAGCGCCGTGGCTTGCTGGTCTGCGTGGGCACGGCCTCGGGCAAGGCGCCCGCGTTCGAACCGCAGGTGCTCGCGATGAAGGGCTCGCTCTACGTCACGCGCCCCGCGCTGGCCGACTACATCGCCGACCCCGCCGAGAAGACCGCGCTGGCCGATGAAATCTTCGGCCACGTGGCGGCGGGGCGCATCAAGATCGAGATCAACCAGCGCTACGCATTGCAGGACGCCGTGCAGGCGCACCGCGATATCGAAGCACGCAAGACGACGGGTTCTTCCGTCTTCACGATCTGAGGCCGCCCATCATGAGAATCGAGCAACTGACCTGCGCGATCGGCGCGGAACTGGTGGGCGTGCGTCTGGGCGATGCGGTGCGCGACGACGCGCTGTTCGGGGAAATCAAGGCGGCGCTGCTCAAGCACAAGGTGCTGTTCCTGCGCGACCAGCAACTCACGCGCGCCGACCATGTGGATTTCGCCAGACGATTCGGAGAGCTCGAGGGTCATCCGGTGGCGGGCAGCCACCCCGATCATCCGGGTCTCGTGCAGATATACAAGACGCCTGACCAGCCCAACGACCGCTACGAAAACTCGTGGCACACCGACGCCACCTGGCGCGCCGCGCCGCCGATGGGCGCGGTGCTGCACTGCGTGGAATGCCCGCCGGTGGGCGGCGACACCATGTGGGCCAACATGGTGCTCGCCTACGAGAACCTGCCGCAGCACGTCAAGGAACAAATCGCGGACCTGCGCGCAAGCCACAGCATCCAGGCAAGCTTCGGCGCGGCGATGCCGATCGAAAAGCGCCTCGCGCTGAAGGCGCAGTATCCGGACGCCGAACATCCGGTCGTGCGCACGCACCCGGAAACGGGCGAGAAGGTGCTGTTCGTGAACGCCTTCACCACGCACTTCGTGAACTACCACACGCCCGCGCGCGTGCGCTACGGCCAGGACGGCAACCCGGGCGCAGGACACCTGCTCCAGTACCTCATCAGCCAGGCGTACATCCCCGAGTACCAGGTGCGCTGGCGCTGGCAGCCGGGCAGCGTGGCGATCTGGGACAACCGCAGCACGCAGCATTACGCGGTCATGGACTACCCGCCTTGCCACCGCAAGATGGAGCGCGCGGGGATCATCGGCGACGTGCCGTACTGATTGGCCACTGCCTGACCTGCGCACGACAGCAAAACACAATACTGGAGGAAGACATGCAATTTCTCGACAATTCGCTGCACCCCGAGAACATGGACAAGGTCGTCATCACGGTTGCGCCGTATGGCCCCGAATGGATGCCCGAAGACTTTCCCGAGGACATTCCCGTCACCATGGAAGAGCAGATCCAGAAGGCCGTGGATTGCTACAACGCAGGCGCAACGGTGCTGCACCTGCACGTGCGCGAACTGGACGGCAAGGGCTCCAAGCGCCTGTCCAAGTTCAACGAGCTGATTGCCGGCGTGCGCGCGGCGGTGCCGGACATGATCATCCAGGTGGGCGGCTCGATCTCGTTCGCGCCAGAAGACGACGGCCAGGCCGCGAAGTGGCTCTCGGACGACACGCGCCACATGCTCGCGGAACTCGAGCCGAAGCCCGACCAGGTGACCGTGGCGATCAACACCACGCAGATGAACATCATGGAGTTGCTCTACCCCGAGTATCTGGCGGGCACCTCGCTGGCGAATCCGGCGCTCCAGGCGGCGTATAGCGAAATGACGGTGCCGGCCGGCCCGCAGTGGCTCGAGGAGCATCTGCGCCGCCTGCATGCGTCGGGCATCCAGGCGCATTTCCAGCTGACCGGCATCCATGCACTGGAAACGCTCGAACGCCTGATCCGCAAGGGCGCCTATCTCGGGCCGGTGAACCTGACGTGGATCGGCATCGGCGGCGGCTTCGACGGCCCGAACCCGTTCAACTTCTTCAACTTCGTGCACCGCGCCCCGCAGGGCTGCACGTTCACGGCGGAGTCGCTGCTCAAGAACGTGCTGCCGTTCAACATGATGGCGATGGCGATGGGCCTGCACCCGCGCTGCGGCATCGAGGATACGATCATCGGCCAGCATGGCCAGCGCATGACCTCGGTCGAGCAGATCGAGCAGTGCGTGCGCGTGGCGCACGAACTGGGCCGCGAGATCGCGTCGGGCAAGGAAGCGCGCGAGATCTACCGCATCGGCACCTTCTACAAGGACGCCGATGAGACGCTGGCCGCCAACGGCTATCTGCCGAACCACAAGCCCGCGGGTCTGGGCCTCGTGAAATCGGCGGCTTGATCATGGCGCGCCCCGAACCTGTCATCGTCATCGTCCCGGGGTTGCGCGACCACGTCGCGCAGCACTGGCAGACCCTGCTCGAAGCGCGCCTGCGCGCGCAGAACCGCCCTGTGGCCGCCGTGCCGCCGATGGGCCGCGACGACCTCGATTGCGCCGCGCGCGTCGAGGCCATCGAAGCCGTGGTCGCGGGCATCGACGCGCCCGTGATCATCGTCGCGCATAGCGGCGGCTGCGTGATGGTCGCGCATTGGGCGAGGCGCTATCCGCGTGCGATCGCGGGGGCGCTGCTGGCGGCGCCGCCCGACTTCGAGGCGCCGATGCCCGAAGGCTATCCGACGCTCGAAGCGCTCGACGCGAGCGGATGGCTGCCGGTGCCGCGCGCGCCGCTGCCGTTCCCGTCCATCGTGGCGGCGAGCCACGACGACCCGCTCGCCCGCTACGAACGCGTGCTCGAACTTGCGCGCGCGTGGCGCAGCGAGGTGGTCGATCTCGGCAACGTCGGTCACCTGAACCCGGCCAGCGGGTTTGGCGAATGGCCCGGCGCGGACGACCTGATCGCCGCGCTCGCGCGGCGGGCCGTACCCGTGTCGTAACCGATTCATCGATGGGCTCACGCGCTCTACGCTGCAAGGCGCGCGCGGGTCAAAGCGATACAAGGCGGGCCGACCCCGCTCTCGCTGCAGCACCAAATAAAAAAACACGCCAGATGGGTATATCCGAGGCGCGTTTCCGCGCCCGGACACCGTGATAATGATTCATGGAGACAAAAGTGGGAATGCAAGCGACTGCCGCACTGGGAGACGCCCCTGCGGGCGCACCATCCGTATCCCGGGCCTATGCCTGGAGTGTTTTCGCGCTGACTTTCGGCCTGCTGCTCGCCGATTACATGTCGCGCCAGGTCCTCAACGCCGTTTTTCCGCTGCTCAAAGCCGAGTGGATGCTCACCGATACGCAGTTAGGATCGCTGAGCAGCATCGTCTCGGTGATGGTGGGTCTGCTGACCTTTCCGTTCTCGCTGCTCGCGGACCGCTGGGGACGCGTGCGCAGCCTGATTCTGATGGCCGTGCTGTGGAGCATCGCCACGCTTGGCTGCGCCGTATCGGCCAGCTACGGGCAGATGTTCGCGGCGCGCTTCTTCGTGGGCGTGGGCGAGGCGGCCTACGGCAGCGTCGGCCTCGCGGTCGTGCTCAGCGTGTTTCCGGCGCATCTGCGCGCCACGCTCTCGGGTTCGTTTCTCGCGGGCGGCGCATTCGGCTCCATGCTCGGGATGGCGTTGAGCGGCATCGTGGCCGCGCATTTCGGCTGGCGCTGGTCGTTCGCGACCATGGCGGTGGTCGGCCTCGTGCTCTCGGTGATCTATCGCATCGTCGTGACCGAACGGCGGCTCGCGCCCGAGCGCGCACGCGTTGCTGCCAGCGCGGCGCGGCCCCGCTTCACGCCGCGCGGTCTCGCGCAGGCGCTGTTCACCTCGAAATCGGTCGGCTTTGCGTATGTGGCCTGCGGCGTGCAGCTGATCCTGCCGGGCGCGATGTTCGCGTGGCTGCCGAGCTATCTCGTGCGCACCTATGCGATGCGGCTCGACCGCGCGAGCGTGCTGGCCGCCGGCTTCGTGCTGATCTCGGGCATCGGCATGATCGTGTGCGGGGTGCTGACCGACCGCGTCAGCCGTCTCAACGGGACCCGCAAATGGACCATGGCCATCACGTATTGCGTGCTGGTGTTTGCGGCGTTCGCCAGCGCATTTCACGTGCCGCCGGGGCCGCTGCAACTCGTGCTGATCGGTGTCGGCATGTTTATGGCCTCGGGCGTGTGCGGGCCGACCGGCGCACTGGTGGCCGAACTCACGGCGCCTTCGATTCATGCCACGGCCATGGCGCTCTGGTCGCTCGCCAACAACCTGCTCGGCCTGGCCGCCGGCCCGGTCATCGTGGGGCTGATCGCCGATCGCATGGGTCTGCACATGGCGTTGCAATGGATTCCGTTCGCGGCGCTCGTGTCGGCGCTGCTGTTCGTGCTCGGCAAGCGCCGCTACGCGGGTGATCTTGCGCGGCAGCGAGAGGTATGAATAATGCCGCGGCTGGACAAGCCACGGCAGGTAGTCAGCAAAGCAGCAAGACAACAAGAAGAACAGCCGTTGACAAAGAGGAAGACAGCGGGTCGCACGCAAAGGGCAGCACCGCACGGCCTTGACAATAGTTTGGAGGAGAGAGCATGAAACGGAAGTTGAGCGTCTTGGCCGTACTCGCGGTCACGGCCGGCGCGGCACACGCGCAATCGTCGGTGACGCTGTTCGGCGCCATCGATACGGGGTTGCTGTATCAGAGCACTTCGGCGGCCTCGTTCGCGCCGAACGCGAAGAATCTGGGCCACGTGTTCGCGTTGAAGGACGCGGGCATCTATGCCAGCTTCTGGGGCATCAAGGGGACTGAGGACCTCGGCGGCGGCTACAAGGTCAATTTCCGGCTGCAAGGCGTGTTCAACAGCTCCACGGGCAAGCTCGGCCTCGCGGACACCGCGGGCGCCACGGCCATGTTCAATCAGCAGACGACCATTGGCATTTCAGGGCCGTTCGGCTCGATCGACGCGGGGCGGCAATACACCCCGATGATCTACGCGATGGCGGACACCGATGTGCGCAACGCGCAGTACTTCGGCAGTATCCTGAGCGCCTGGCTCGGGCTGAGCCAGGCGTCGGGGTGGCCCGGCACGAGCACCAACGTGCCGTATGGCGCGCTGTACGACAGCAACGCCATCGTCTATCAATCGCCGAAGTTCTACGGTGTTTCAGCGGCGCTCGAATATGCGCCGGGCGGCGTGCCGGGGCAAATCCAGGGCGGCACGCGCGAGTCGGCCGTGCTCAAGTATTCGAACTATGGCCTGAATCTGGCCGCCGTCTATTACAACGGCCACGATACGAACCTGCCGGCCAATGCCCCGGCCACCGGGCTCAACAACAACCGGCTCTACTACCTGGGCGCCAAGTACACGTTCCACGCGCTTTCGGTGTCGGCTTCGTACGGCATCGGCAAGAATCCGGCGAACACGCAGCACGGCGACTATGAAATGATTTCAGGCGGCCTTGGCTACCAGTTCACGCCGTACTTCAAGGTCACGTCGGGGTTCTATTATCTGAAGGACCGCAACGTCTCGGCAAACCATTCGAGCGAATATGCAGTCGGCGCCGAATACGGCGTGTCCAAGCGCACCCTGCTCTACGCGCAGGTGGGCTACGTGGACAACCATGGCACGATGAACCAGGCGATCACCTATGGCGCGCCGGTTGCGCCTGGCGTCTCGACCACGGCGGCGATGCTCGGCATTCGCCACACTTTCTGATTTCGCAGTTCGGCTAACGGGAGCGTTGCCATGAATAAAAAAGGAATCCTGCGCATGAGTGTGGCCGCCTCGATGGCGGCCTTGCTGGCGGGCGGGGCGGTGGGTGTGCGCGCACAGGGCGGCGAGACGGCGGGGGCATCGGCTTCATCGGCGGCTCAGGGGGCGACAGCCGCGCCGGCAGCCTCCACAGCCCGAGAGGTGCGAAAGGCCAACCGTGCGCTCAGCCGCAAGGTGTACGCCGCGCTGGGCAAGCACAAGGAAATCGATGCGGGGAATATCAGCATCGTGGCGCGTGACGGCGCCGTGACGCTCAACGGCACGGTCGAAGAACAGTCGCAGATCGACACCGTGGCAGCTGTGGCGAAGGCCGTGCCGGGCGTGAAGTCGGTGACCAACAAGCTCACGGTGCAGCGGCCTCTCGGGCAGTAAGCGTCAGGGGCGGGCAAAATGGGCCAATGAGGCCCTCATTCTGCCCGCCTGCGCGACAACCATAAGACTAGCCGATAGAACAGATCGCCAATCGCGACTTTTATTATGTTCACCGGGTTTATACGATAAGAGGGCATTCACACAAAAGCCGCCCCACAGGACCCGGAGGAACGATGGAGCACAAGGCCCGCACCCAGAACGAGCAGCTCGAAGTGAAAACGACGACCTGCTACATGTGCGCTTGCCGTTGCGGCATCCGCGTTCATTTGCGCGACGGCGAGGTGCGCTATATCGACGGCAACCCCGAGCACCCGCTCAACCAGGGCGTGATCTGCGCGAAAGGCTCGTCCGGCATCATGAAGCAGTATTCGCCCGCGCGGCTCACGCAGCCGCTCGTGCGCAAGCGCGGCGCCGAGCGCGGCACAGCGCAGTTCGAGCCGGTCTCGTGGGACGTGGCGTTCGACATGCTCGAAAAGCGCCTCGCCCACCTGCGCGCCACCGACCCCAAGCAATTCGCGCTCTTCACGGGCCGCGACCAGATGCAGGCGCTCACCGGTCTGTTCGCCAAACAGTTCGGCACGCCTAACTACGCGGCGCACGGCGGCTTCTGCTCGGCGAACATGGCGGCCGGCATGATCTATACGATGGGCGGCTCGTTCTGGGAGTTCGGCGGTCCCGACCTCGACAACGCGAAGCTGTTCTTCATGATCGGCACCGCCGAGGACCATCACTCGAATCCGCTGAAGATTGCGCTCTCGAAGTTCAAGCGCGCGGGCGGCCGCTTTATCGCCATCAATCCGGTGCGCACGGGCTACGCAGCGATTGCCGACGAATGGGTGCCGATTCGCCCCGGCACGGACGGCGCGCTCTTCATGGCGCTGATGCACGAGCTGATCGAGAGCGGTGCTTACGATCACGAGTTCGTCGAGCGCTACACGAACGGCGCGGAACTGCTCGACATGCGCACGGAAAGCGACACGTTCGGCCTGTTCGTGCGCGACCCCGCAGTGGAAGAGCGCAACGCGCTGTTTCCGCAAAACCACATGTGGTGGGACCTGAACACGCAGCGCGCCGTGCCGCATCACACGCCCGGCGCGCGGCCCGCGCTGGAAGGCCGCTATACGCTCGAAGACGGCACGCCCGTCGCGCCGTCGTTCGGGTTGCTGCGCGAGCGCATGGCCGAGTGCACGCCCGAATGGGCCGCAGAGATCACCGGTATTCCCGCCGAAACGATCCGCCGGCTCGCGCGCGAAATGGCCGAGGTGGCGCGCGACCACAAGATCACGCTGCCGATCCGCTGGACCGACGCCTGGGGCGAAACGCACGAAACCGTGACCGGTGTGCCGATCGCGTTTCACGCGATGCGCGGCCTCGCGGCGCATTCGAACGGTTTTCAGTCGATCCGCGGGCTGGCGGTGCTGATGTCGCTGATGGGCACGATCGACCGGCCGGGCGGCTTCCGCCACAAGTCGCCGTATCCGCGCGCGGTGCCGCCCTCGGCGAAACCGCCTAACAAGCCCGAGGACGTCAAGCCGAACACGCCGCTCGCCAACGGCCCGCTCGGCTGGCCCGCCGCGCCCGAGGACCTGTTCATCGACGAGCACGGCGGCCCGGTGCGTATCGACAAGGCGTTCTCGTGGGAGTATCCGCTCGCCGTGCACGGCCTGATGCATAGCGTGATCACGAACGCCTGGCGCGGCGACCCGTACCCCATCGACACGCTGCTGATCTTCATGGCGAACATGGCGTGGAATTCGTCGATGAATACCGTGGAAGTGCGCAAGATGCTCGCGGACAAGCACGAAAACGGCGAGTACAAGATTCCGTTCCTCGTCGTATGCGACGCGTTCCAGTCGGAGATGACGGCGTTTGCCGACCTGATCCTGCCCGACACGACTTACCTCGAACGCCATGACGCGATGTCGATGCTCGACCGCCCGATCTCGGAGTTCGACGGTCCCGTGGATTCCGTGCGCGTGCCGGTGGTGCCGCCCACGGGCGAATGCAAGCCGTTCCAGGAAGTGCTGGTCGAGCTCGCGAGCCGTCTGAAGCTGCCCGCTTTCATGACGCCGGAAGGCACGCGCAAGTATCGCGACTATCCCGACTTCATCGTCAATCACCAGACGGCGCCGGGTTCGGGCGTGGGTTTCCTGATCGGCTGGCGCGGCAAGGATGGCAAGGACGCCCTGGTGGGCGAGCCCAATCCGCGCCAGTGGGAGGAATACGCCAAGAACAATTGCGTCTATCACTACACGCTGCCCGAGTCGATTCAGTACATGCGCAACTGCAACGGGCCGTATCTGGACTTCGCGGTCGAAAAGGGCTTCCGCAAATTCAACGAGCCTATTGTCATTGCGCTTTATTCGGACGTGATGCAGAAGTTTCGCCTCGCGGCCCAGGGCAAGACCAAAGGACGCCAGCCGCCCGATCATCTGCGCGCACGCGTGGCGCAGTATTTCGATCCGCTGCCGTCGTATTACGCGCCGCTCGAGCACGCCTCCACCGATCACGCGAAGTATCCGCTCGCGGCGCTCACGCAGCGGCCGATGGCGATGTATCACTCGTGGGATTCGCAAAACGCGTGGCTGCGCCAGATTCATGGGGAGAACTATCTGTACATGAATCCGGGCACAGCCGCCGCGCAGGGCATCGCGGACGGCGGGTGGATCTACGTGGAATCGCAGTGGGGCAAGGTGCGCTGCATGGCGCGCTATAGCGAAGCGGTGGAGCCCGGCACGGTGTGGACGTGGAATGCGATCGGCAAGGCGGCGGGCGCATGGAATCTGGGCCCGGACGCGAACGAATCGCAGCGCGGCTTCCTGCTCAATCATCTGATCTCGGACGAAATTCCTGATGCGTCACAACCGGCCCAGCGCCCGGGGCGCGTCTCCAACTCCGATCCCATCACGGGGCAGGCGGCGTGGTACGACGTGCGCGTGCGCATCTATCCCGCCGAGCCCGACGCCGATCACACGCTGCCGCAGTTCGCGCCGATGCAGGCGCTGCCAGGCGTGACCGGCACGGGACCGGGAGGCGTGCTCAAGCGCGTTGTGCAGACCTATTTCGCGGGACGCGGCGAATTCGCCCGGCGGCTGCGCAAAGCCCCGCAAGACCATTGAACCGAGGAAACGGCTATGACACAGATGGCGCTCGTAATCGACCTGAACGTGTGCGTGGGCTGCCACGCGTGCGTGACGAGCTGCAAGGAGTGGAACACCTCGGGGGAGGCGGGCAGTCTATCGGATAGCCGCCCCTACGACGCCGATCCTTCCGGCACGTTCTTCAATCGCGTGCAGACCTTCGAGGCCGGCACATTCCCGTTGGCCGACACGATTCATTTCCCGAAGTCGTGCCTGCACTGCGAAGATCCGCCCTGCGTGCCGGTCTGTCCGACCGGCGCCAGCTACAAGCGCAAGGAAGACGGCCTCGTGCTGGTCGACTACGACCGCTGCATCGGCTGCAAGTACTGCTCATGGGCCTGCCCGTACGGCGCGCGCGAGCTGGACGAAGAGCGCAAGGAGATGACCAAGTGCACGCTGTGCTCGGACCGCATCCATAACGAGGCGCTGCCCGAACGCGACCGCAAGCCCGCCTGCGTGCTCGCATGCCCGACCTCGGCGCGTTTGTTCGGCGACATCCACGACCCGGATTCCGTGGTGTCGAAGGCGATTCGCGAGCGCGGCGGCTATCAGCTGATGCCCGAGTGGGGCACGCGGCCCGCCAATCACTATTTGCCGCGCCAGACGATGTCGTCGTGCGGCAGCGGATCGTGCTCGTGCAAGGGCGAAGCCGCCGATAGCGTACCGGCCTCGATCGAATCGCAGGTCGAACGCGGCGCGCTGAATCTCGCGTCGATCGCGACCCGCTCGCCGGCGCATTAATTACGCCAGAAAGGAACCAATATGAATCCGGCATTTTCCGTGGTGTTTCTCACCACCTTGATCGGCGCGGCGCAGGGGCTCGTGATTGCGCTCGTGGGCGTGGAGGCAGCGGGGCAGCTTGGCCTCGTCGATGGAGCGGCCGTGCCGCAGCTCTTCTACGTGGTGGGCGCGGCGCTGTCGTGCGTGCTCGGCGCGGCGGGGCTGCTGGCGTCGTTCTTCCACCTCGGGCATCCCGAGCGCGCGTGGCGCGCCATCGCGATGTGGCGCACCTCGTGGCTCTCGCGCGAATGCCTGTGCCTGCCGCTGTTTCTCGCCTGCACCTTCGCCTATGGCATGGCGCACGTATTCGGCTGGCCGCATGCGCTCGCAATTGGCGCGGTTGCCGTGCTGGCGAGCGGGTTGCTGTTCGTCTGCACGGGCATGATCTATGCGTGCCTGCGCTTCCTCCAGGAATGGGCGACGCCGCTCACGCTCGTCAACTTCGCGCTGCTCGGCTGCGCCTCGGGCTTCACGCTGGCAACGGCATGCGCGGCGTGGCTCGCACCTGCGCTGGTCGGGCCGCTCGCGGTGCTGGCCTGCGTGCTGACGCTCGGCGGCTGTGCTTCGCGCGTCGCCTCGCTCGTGCGCAATGCGCGGCTGCGGCCCAAATCGACGGTACAGAGCGCGACCGGCATCCGCAGCGCACGCGTCGAGCAGAAGTCGCGCGGCTTCACGGCGGGCGCGTTCAACTTGCGCGAGTTCTTCCACGGCAAGACGCCGGCCACGCTCAAGCGGATCAAATGGACCTTCCTCGTGGCCGCCTTTGCCGTGCCGTTCGCGCTCGTCGCATTCGGCGCGAACGTGCGGCCGGTGGGCGCTTCATTGACGCTGCTGTGCGCCGCTGTGGTGATTCAGTATGCGGGGCTCGTGGCCGAGCGGTGGTTCTTCTTCGCGGAAGCGCGGCATCCGCAGAATGTTTATTATCGGCAGGCCTGATTTGCCGGCTTCGGCGTAGGGCACCTGAGTCGGTGCGACCGTGCGCGTTGAAAATCGACGAGTCACGTGTAGCCGTGCCACAGGTGCCCGAGTAAGCGCGCCGCCGTTCGTGCGACCGACCTGCCTTCGCAGACCAGAACGCGTTCGCCTTGAACCCTGCCGCAATTGCGGGTCAGGGCTTCCCGTTGATCGTCACCAGATACCGGGCGATCTCTTCGATACTTTCGGGTGGAAGCGGCGCGCCGTAGACTGCACGCATCTTGGTCACTTCGGCTTTCCAGTCGTCAAACGTCAGCGGTGGTTGCCGCATCACCATACCCGCGGAGTGACATATCAGGCAATGCGCGTTTGCGAGATCCGATCCCGCTCCCTGCGGGAAAGGGTTGCCTGTGGGCAGCATAACCTGCGCGGTGTTCTCCGCCACGCTGCCCGGTGATTTGGCGGCGGCTACACCCGTTGCGACGGTGCCCGCGAAACAGATGGTGACCCATGCAACCCAAGCCCTCATGATTCGCTCCTCAAGCCGCAACGACGGTCATCGACTCAATCACATTACGCATGTAGCCGCCTGGATTCCAGTTTGGCTTGTCCGGCTGCTGGACACCGTCATTGTTGACAGCCTTCACCTTTAGCGCGAATTGGCCCGCATGCCGCGGAAGGAACGACGCTTCCCAGCGACGAAAGCTATATTTTCCGTGGTCCGGCCCAAGCTTTGCGGGCGTCCATGTCATCCCGTTGTCGGCCGAGAAATGGACCTCCCGGACGCCGGCATCGCCCCCGAACGCAATACCGCGTACCGGCTGCGACCTGCCGACATCCACGACAGCGCCGTCGCTCAGGTTCGTGATGAATGAGCGTGGCACCATCCGGGTGATCGGGACGGTCTTGATTCCGCTCTGACCCGGTGACACGTCCGCATGAGGCGTGTCCGGAATCTGATAGGCCTTGGTCATCCAGAAGTTGGTATCCGGCGTGTCGATGACCTCGATGTCATCGAGCATCTTCACCCAGTAAGTCGAATACCACCCGGGGACGACCAACCGCAGCGGAAACCCGTTCAGAAAGGGCAGCGGCTTGCCGTTCATTGCGAATGCCACCATCACTTCGCCATCGCGGGCGTGATCGACGCTCAGCGCCTTGACGAAGTCGGGCGTAGCCGGAATCGCGCCCGCATCGGCGCCATTGAAGCGCACCTGAACCGCGCCCGCCTTCACGCCCGCGCGGTCCAGAATGTCCTTGAGGCGCACGCCGGTCCAGCGCGCGTTACCCATCGCGCCATTGCCCCACTCTCCGCCCGCAACGCGCGGTTTGAAGAAGCCTCGCGAGTTCCCCGCGCACTGGTTGACGGCGGCGACCTCGACTCGCTCGAACTCCCTGGACAGCTCTGCAAGTCCGAGCACGACTTCGCGCTGCACTGCGCCATGAACCTTGACCCGGAAGCTGCGTGCGTCGATGCTCGTCGGTATGCCGGCCAGGTGCCAGCGCACAAAGAACTGATCGTTGGGTGTGAAAACACCCTGATCGAAAACAGAGAATGGTGTCTCCAGCAGCGGCGGACGGCTGCGGACCAACAGCATTTCGCCTTTTTGTGGAAACGCCGTAGTCAATTCCCGCAGCCCGTTTTCAAAGGGCAGGGTGATTGCATTTGCTGCTCTCGCAACGTCCGACAGCCCCCACGTAAGGCAACCAGCGCCGGCTGCCATGAAGGACTGCAGCAACTGACGACGCCTGATGTTGTATCCGTCGATCATCGCTTTCTCCGAGTCTGCGAACAGGTTGGCGCTTTGGTCGCGCCGGGAGATTCAGCCTGTATCCGAATGAATATATGCACTTCGAAAGCGGGACTCTACGCGGAGTTACCCGAGAGGTTTATCGGCTCGTTCCACTCGATATGCGTCGAAAACGGGTTTGCGAATGACCCGGCATCTCATCGAGCAGCCGGTTGCTCCTCGTATGGCAGACGGCTGGCGCCGTCACGGCGCTGCAGTTGTGCAACGCGGGAACTAGCCTCTTGCAAGGCCTGCGGCGCTGGCTAACGTTTGAAAACGGCTAACAGCGGTTGCAAACGGTTGAAACCAGCCTAAGTTGCAGCCGAATTGGTAATTGACTTGCGTCAAGATAGTCGCATGGGAGATACGCGGCGGCGTAACCATGGCATGCTGCTCGCCCAGTGGTACTTGCATCGGCGAGCCGAACCTCATCACCTCATCGCCGCGCCGAAGCCGAAAGATGATTCTTCAAGAACGCACGTGTGCGGTCCTGCTGCGGATCGCAAAGCAACTGATCCGGCGGTCCTTCTTCGACCACCACCCCGCGGTCCATGAACACGATCTTGTCGGCCACCTCGCCGGCAAAGCGCAT
Source organism: Paraburkholderia sp. A1RI-2L (assembly GCF_048957375.1). Lineage (NCBI taxonomy): Bacteria > Pseudomonadati > Pseudomonadota > Betaproteobacteria > Burkholderiales > Burkholderiaceae > Paraburkholderia > Paraburkholderia sp. A1RI-2L. The sequence goes on along the minus strand of NZ_JARBTA010000003.1, from coordinate 873,089 downwards.
TTCGTGGGTGACGATCAGCATGGTCATGTTTTCGGCGGCCAATTGCTTCATAACCGCATTCACCTCGTCGACCAGTTCCGGATCCAGTGCCGATGTGGCTTCGTCGAACAACATGACCTTGGGCTGCATTGCCAACGATCGCGTAATAGCGACGCGCTGCTTCTGCCCGCCCGACAATTGCGACGGGTAAGCATCGATTTTGTTGGCGAGCCCCACCTTCGAGAGCAAGTTCAGCGCGAGTTCGCGAGCGGCATCCTTGTTCATGCCCTTGAGCTTGACCGGACCCAGAATGATATTTTCCAGCACGGTCAAATGCGGAAACAGATTGAAGTGCTGAAACACCATGCCCATCTGCTGCCGCACGGCGTTGATGTGCTTCTCGAACGCGCGCCCCTTCAGCGGCTGATTCACCTGCATGCCGTCGAGCCACACCTCGCCCTGATTCAGGGTCTCCAGATGGTTGATCGAGCGAAGCAGCGTGCTTTTTCCCGACCCGCTCGGCCCGATGATCGCAACGATCTGGCCACGCGAAACGGACAGATCGATGCCCTTCAGGACCTCCACCGCGCCATAAGCTTTGCGGGCGTCCTTCACTTCAACCATGGGTTGCAATGCGCTCATCGCGTCACCTCGATAATTTTTTCGACACGCCGCAAGCCCGATTCCATTGCCAGATTGCACACGTAATAAAGCACGGCCACGCATAAATAAAATTCAAACGGACTGAACGTGTCGCTGATGGCGTGCTGCGCGCTATTGACGAGTTCCGCAATGCCGAGCACCGACACCAGAGACGAGTCCTTCAACAGGACAATCATGTTGTTGCCGATGGGCGGAATGGTTTTCCTCACCGCCTGCGGAATCACGATATGGAGCAGCGTCCGCCAACGGCCAAAACCGATGGAGCGCGCCGCCTCCGTCTGGCCATGGTCGACCGACACGATGCCCGCGCGAATGACGTCCGCGTTGTACGCGGCAAAATGCAGGCTGAGACCGATCATGCCGGCGCCGAAAGCGGGTATGTCGATGCCGATTTGCGCGAGCCCGAAGTAAATCAGAAAGAGCTGCAACAGTAGCGGCGTGCCCATGAACAGCCAGATGAAAAGGCGCACCGGATAGCAGACGAACCTGGGCGCGTAGAGCACGGCAAGCGCGAACACGATGCCGAACACCAGGCTCAGGAACGATGCCGTGACCGTGAGAATCACCGTCCACAGCAGGCCTTTGAGCAGCAGTCCAGTGTAGGGAAAAACGACGCTGAAATCGAGTGGTGACATCCGTGCTTCCTCAGCGGGGCGCGAAGCGCCTGTCCAGCAGATCGACGGCCTTCGCGACGACGTAAATGATGATCATGTACAGGACGGCCGCGATCGCGAAGATTTCGAATGGCTTGTAGGTGGAGCCGATATAGCGTTGCGCGGTATAGGTCAGCTCGACCACGGACACGGTCGAAACCAGTGCCGATCCCTTGACTAGCCCGATCGTGTTCACGCCGAGCGGACGTATCATCAGCCGCGCCGCCTGAGGCAAGGCGATGAGCCGCATCGTCTGTGCGCGTGAAAGCCCGATCGAACGCGCGGCTTCGATGTGCCCGCGCTCGACATTCACAATCGCGCCGCGAATGGACTCCGACATGTAGGCGGCAATGTTCAACCCCAGCGCGATGTATCCGGCGGTGAAGGGATCGAGGTTCAGCCCGATCTGCGAGCCGCCGAAGTAGAGAAGGAATAGCTGGACCAGATTGGGCGTGCCGCGAAAGAGGCTGACGTATGCCGTGCAGAGCGTACGCAGGACGCGGTTATCGGAAAGCCGTCCGGCCACCAGGACGACGGCGACGACCAGTCCGATTAGCAGGGCAAGCGTCGAAATCTGCACGGTCACCCATGCCGCCTCCAGAAAAAACGGCAGGGTTCGTAGCATCAAGGTCATTGCAAGATCCATGAAATCTCCAGGGGCGCGAGACCGGGCCGGTCATGCGGGACGTTCAGCGAATATCGCTGCCGATCCACTGTTTGGAGATTTTCTCGTAGGTGCCGTCGGCCTTCATGTCGTCGAGCGCCTTTTGCAACGCCACCTTCAGTTCCGGATTGCCCTTGCGGACCGCGATGCCGATGCTATCCGGCGCCGCTTGCGCATTCGTGATCGTGAGCATCCGGACCTTCTGGCCCGTTTCCTTCACCGCGACCATGACCGGCACGCTATCCATGATGATGGCGTCGATGCGGCCGCTTTGAAGCTCCAGCAGCATCTCGGGCAGCCCCTTGTAGGTGCGCACGTTCCAGCCGTCCTGGGCTTGCGCCCACTTGTCGTTGGTGTCGCCGAGGATCACGCCGACGGTCTTGCCCTTGAGTTGATCGATTTTCTGAATCGGAGAATTCGCCGAGACCACGGCAACCCGTTCGACGTGGTAATACGGGCCGACGAAGTCCACGGCTTTTTCGCGCGCCGGCGTGATCGTCATCGAGGCGACGACGATGTCGTATTTCTTCGCCAGCAGGCCGCCGATGATGCCGTCGAAAGGCGCTGTCACAATCACGGGCTTGAGCTTCAATCGCCTGGCTAACTCTGAACCGATCGAGGCGTCGAAGCCGACGATCTGGTTCTCGTCGTTGGCGAAGCTAAAGGGTGGGTATTGGCCGCTCATCGCGATGCGAAGCTCGCCGCTGCTCTGCAGCGTCTGGAGTTCGTCGGCCGTGGCGGCGGAGTGAACGGTAAGCGACAGTGCGATAGCTGCGGTGGCCATCGAGATCAGGCGCTTCAGATTGAGAATCATGGAAGTTGTCTCCTGCTATTTTGATCGTATGTCTATGCCAGGACCAAGACGATGCGTCGTAAAAATCTTGACATAGTTCCAGTGGGCGGACACCCGGCAATGTGTCCGCGAATCGGAATTTGCGTCGGAATTGACCGGCATTTTGCCGGTTGGGTTGCCGCCCGGCGGCAACCGCACATCGCATTCGTTAGCGCAGCGCGGCCTCGATGCTGTCGCCGAGCACGCTGAGCAAATGATCCGCATTGGCGCGGCTGAAGATCATCGACGGACGCATTTTCAGCACGTTGTCGAAGGGGCCTTCCGTGCCCATCAGCACGCCGCGCTCGCGTGCGCCTTCGCAGATCTTCTTCGCGAGGGCCGTGGCGGGCTCGCGGCTCTTGCGCTCCAGCACCAGTTCGATCCCGAGGAACAAGCCTCGCCCGCGCACGTCGCCGATGACCTCGTGGCGCTTTTGCATCGCGCGGAAACCATCGAGCAGATAGTGGCCGACTTCGAGCGCGTTGCGCTGCAGGCCGTCGCGTTCAATCACGTCGAGCACGGCGAGACCCGCGGCGCACGACACCGGGTTGCCGGCGAAGGTGTTGAAGTATTCCATGCCGTTGTTGAAGCTGTCGGCCACCTCGCGCGTGGTCACCAGCGCGGCCATCGGATGACCGTTGCCGATAGGCTTGCCCATGGTGACGATATCGGGCACCACGCCCTGCATTTCGAACGCCCACCAGTGGCTGCCGACCCGGCCGAAGCCCACCTGCACTTCGTCGGCTACGCACAGGCCACCGGCTGCGCGCACCATCGCGTAGACCGCTTGCAGATAGCCCTCGGGCAAGAAGATCTGCCCCGCCACGCTGGGAATGGATTCGGCCAGGAACAGCGCGGGCTTGCGGCCCAGCTTGTTCATGGCATCGATCTGCTCGGCGACGCTCTGCGCGAAACGCTTGCCATGCTCTTCGAGCGGCCAGTCCGCTGGCGCGCGGTAGCTGTCGGGAATATCGGCCTGGAATACGTGGTCCGGTTTGCCCTTGCCGCCCTTGCTCTTGTATTTGTAGGGGCTGAGATCGATCAGCTCCTGGGTGTTGCCGTGATAGGCCCAGTCGAGCACCAGCGCGTCGCGGTTGCCGGTGTGGTTGCGCGCCATGCGCAGCATCAGGCTATTCGCCTCGCTCCCCGAGCACGCGAACGAGGCCACCGATAGCCCTGCGGGCAACGTGGCGGTCAGGCGCTCGGCGTACGTCACGATAGTGTCGTGCAGATAGCGCGTGTTGGTATTGAGGATCGCGGCTTGCCGCGTGATCGCTTCCACCACGTCGGGATGCGCATGGCCGAGATGGCAGACATTGTTGAAGCAGTCGAGGTAGGCGCGGCCGCGATGGTCGATCAGCCAGACGCCGTCGCCGCGCACGAACTTGATCGGCTCCGCATAGGAAATCGACAGATTGGGCAGCAGGATGGCCTTGCGGCGCTCGACGAGTTCGGCGCGCGTGCGTCCGGTCTGCTTGAATGCCTCGGGCGGAATGCCGGCGAGCGCCGCGACGTCCGGAAACAGATCGGCCCATACGTCGAGGTAAGCGGTCTCGCCCACGCCCAGTATTTCGGTTGCCGACAAGCTCACGTCCGTCGACACCTGGAAATGCAGGTGCGGGGTCCAGCCGCCGTTCTCGCCGCTGCGGCCCATATACCCGACGAGGTCGCCTGCGGCCAGCTTCTGCCCCGGCTTCAGGCGCGCGAGCGCTTCGTGTCCCATGTGCCCCCAGAGCGTCACGAACGATGGGCAGCCCTGTGGCTCGTGCAAGAGCGTGATCAGCCCGCCGTAGTCCTGTGGCTCGGGCTCGATCTGGACGCTGCGGACCGTGGCATCGAGCGGCGTGTAGACCGCGGTGCCGGCCGGCATGAACAGATCGACGCCGAGATGATGAATGCGATGCTGGCCGCTGATGAATCGCGATTCGAACGCGGCATTGCTGTAGACCGTGCGCTGCTCGCCCCACGGCCCCACGCCGAGCTGAATATGATGGCGTTCGCAGAAGTCGTTCCACCACGCGGTGGATTTGTCGGGACGCTGTGCGGCCGAGTCGATCGTCATCTCATGCGAGGCGTCGCCATAGGGCACGAGGGCCTTCGTCAAGGTGGCCGGATGCGGCCGCAGGATCGGGGCGAAGTGTTTCGTGTTGGCGGCAATCCAGCGGCGCGTCGCGCCTGCGCCTTCCACCGCATCGAACCCGCAAGCCTTGCGCAGAATGGCCGTGGCAAAGCGCGGATTCATCGCGTCGAGCCGATGCAGCAGCCGCCACGCGGGTGCCTCGCTGATCGAGAGATAGGGGTTGTCTCGCGTGCGGTCGTGGCGCGAAGCCGAGAAAGTCACGCTGATGACGAGGCGCATGGCGACGAGATCGAACAGCACGTCGAGCTCTTCCGGCAGGAGCGGGTACTGCTCGTGAAAGCCGGCGACCAGCGCGCCCGCAGCGCCGATCGGATCTTCGGTGCCGAGGATCGAATAGGCGCACGCGATCGCAACGTCCGCGATCAACACCGTATGGACGGCGTCGCCGAAGTCGATCAATCCCGCGATGCGGCTGTGATCGGCTTCGTCGACCAGCACGTTCCAGTCGTTGGCGTCGTTATGGACGACCTGGGCGCGCAGGCGCGGCAGCTTCGGCGCGACGTGATTCTCGAAGCGCGCGATAAAGCGTTCGAGCATCGATCGGTTGTCTTCGTCGCGCACGAAGTGCAAACGGGTGCGGGCGCGGGCCGCGTGCCGGACGTCCCAATCCAGATTGCGCAACGCGCCGGGATGCATGAACCCTTGCAAGGCGCGATCGAGATCGCCCATCGCGCGGCCAAGATTGCGCAGCAATTCGAAGCTGCGCTCGACCGTGGCGAGCGGCGTGCCCGGAATCCATTTCGCGAGCCGCACGGCGTGCTCCTCTCCGGTAGACGATACCGTCGACGCCAGCAGTTCGCCGGACAGGCTCGGCTTCAGGTACGGGACGGGCATGCCCGAGCCGGCTTCGTTGAGGTGGTGCAGCAGCGCCGTCTGGAGTTCGCTCTCGACCCTGGGTTCGCTGGCGTTCACGATCTTCAGAATCCAGTGCGCACCGGTCTGCGTTTTCAGACGGAAGTTCCGGTCCCGCTCGCCGTCGAGCAAGGAAGCCGTGGCTGTCACGCCAAAAGTCTCTTCACCGAGTTTTTCGGCATCGGCGACAGTGTAGTGAGGTGCGGGACGGGAGAGATCGGTCATTTCGTGCTTCCAGCGTGGATTGACTAAAGGCCTGTTCAAAGCGTTAACGATAAGGAATCCATATTGACGGCCATGCGTGGACTCGAAAATCGTGAGAATACGCAAAGCAATCCGGACCAAACGGTGAGTCGGGCCAGGGCCCGCGGCTTGCCGGGAAAGTCCTTAGCCGGACCGGCGTTTCGTTGAACGCGCATCCTGACCATATGTTGGCATGCGATGGGATTTACGACATCATGTATGTTGTCGGATTGCCCGGCAAAATGTCGGAATGGACCGGCATGTAGGCGGTGGACAGGAAAGGTGACTGATGCGAGAGCTTGATGCAACTGACCGTGAGATTCTGACTGTCCTCTCCAAGGACGCCCGCATTGCGTTGAAGGCCCTGGCGGCCCGCATCGGGCTGTCGCGCAGCGCGACGAGCGAGCGCGTCGCCAATCTCGAAAGGAGCGGCGTGATACGGGGCTATCGCGCGGACATCGGCGAGATCAACCCCAATGTGATTCGCGCGATCCTGATGGTGAGCCTCAAGCGCACGCCCGCGAATCAACTGCTCGACTTGCTGGCGGAGCAGCCCGAAGTGCGGCGCGTCTCATCGGTCAGCGGGGAACTGGATCTGATCGTTGAGATCGAGGCAGGCAATATCGATGGCCTCAATCGTGTCCGCGACTGGGTCGCGAACTACGAGACGGTTGATGACCTGACGACGTCGATTGTCTTGCGGCGCGATATCGATCGGGAGATGCGCTGATCTCATGCGATCCATCGGCGTATCAATCGGAATCCTGAATAAATAAACCGTGCCGGGCCGGCCATGAATGGGAGCGTTTCCAGCCCCGCAGCCGGCTATTCGCCTGCAATGTAAATAAATCGAAAGCAGCCGAAATATCCCGTCATGAAAATGAAGTGATGCTGAAAGCAACCCGGAGATTTCGCTCATGCATTCCGGGTCAATCGCCCTCCGCCGTATTTCGATTGATCGTTCAATCAACTTAAAGCCCCATCCTGCGGCGCTTGCAGCCCCGTTTTGTCGCATCTGCGCAAGACCTCGTCGTAATTGCTACGTTTGTCCGCTTTTTGCCAAACGACTATTGACCGTGGGATGCACGCCTTCGCTTGCTTTCTTCCCGTAAGCCCCGCCACAGCGAGTGACGGACCGGGGAAGCGGGGCGGGCACGCAGCTTGCGCCGGGCCACACGCAGTCCGTCCGCGAGCTTGCCGCCATCCCTTCCATGCGGAACCGATCGACGCTGTGCCAATCTCGAGGAGACGAAGATGAGCCGATTCCAGACCCTGCAGGCCTGCGCGCTGTTGTTTGCCGCGGCTGCCTGTTCCAGCACCTATGCGGCGGATCCCGCCGAATGCAAGGCGGTGCGCTTCGCCGACGTCGGCTGGACCGACATCGCGGCGACCACCGGTGTCGCGTCCACCATACTGGCCGGGCTCGGCTATGAGCCCACCAAGACCATCGCGTCGGTGCCCATCACGTTCGCGGGTCTGAAGAGCAAGCAGATCGACGTGTTCCTCGGTTACTGGTCGCCGACCATGGACCCGATGATCGCGCCGTTCACGAAAGCGGGCTCGATCAAGGTGCTGCCGACGCCGAACCTCACCGGCGCCAAATACACGCTCGCCGTGCCCGACTATGTGTATCAGGGCGGCCTGCATTCGTTCCAGGACATCGCGAAGTTCGCCGATAAATTGCAGGGCCGGATCTACGGCATCGAGCCGGGCAACGACGGCAACCAGTTGATCCAGAAAATGATCACCTCGAACCAGTACGGCCTCGGCAAGTTCAAGCTCGTGGAGTCGAGCGAGGCGGGCATGCTGGTGCAGGTGAACCGGGCCGTGCGCGACAAGCAATGGGTGGTGTTCCTCGGCTGGGAGCCGCATCCGATGAACGTGCAGATGAAGATCGATTACCTCTCGGGCGGCGACGACGTCTTCGGGCCTAATTACGGCGAGGCTAAGGTCCTGACCGCGGAACCGCCCGATTACAGCACGCGCTGCCCGAACGTCGCGAAGTTCGTCTCCAACCTGCAGTTCACGACCGCCATCGAGAACCACCTGATGGTGCCTATCGCGGCCAAGGAAGACCCGAACAAGGCCGCTGCCGACTGGCTCAAGACCAATCCGCAGATGCTCGACAAGTGGCTCGCCGGGGTGACGACCCTCGACGGCAAGCCGGGCCTGCCCGCGGTGCGCGCGTATCTGGGCGCGCACTGACCTGCCTTTTCAGGCACGCCGCCGCCGTTCGCACCCGCTTGCGGACGGCCGGGACGCAGGGCGTCAAGGGCGCGCGATGCAATTGCGCGCCTTTGACGATCCCTGAACGCCCCAATTGGCGCGGCAATTTTGTTTAGTTAGCGTAAGACCTCAGGAGGAATTGGATGGAGCAAGCGGGAATACGTGCGCGGAGTGCCGACGAAGTTGGCGCACGGAGCGAACACAGCCACGCGTTGCAGCGTGGCCTCACCTGGAAAGACGCATTTTGGGTCACGAGCGGCGTACCGGCCGGAGTGCTTTTCACGATCGGCGGCGTATGCGCGACGATAGGCCAGCCGGCCTGGGCCATCTGGATCGCATCGATCACGATGGGCCTCGTGCAAAGCGCCACGTATGCCGAGATTTCCGGCCTGTTCCCGCATAAATCGGGCGGCGCGTCGGTGTACGGCGCGATTGGCTGGGTACGCTACAGCAAGATGATTGCGCCGGTTTCGGTGTGGTGCAACTGGCTCGCCTGGTCGCCCATGCTCGCACTCGGCTGCGGCCTCGCCGCGAATTACGCGCTATCCACGCTGTTCGCTCCCGACGCGGCCATTCTGCAATGGCGCTGGACGCTCGCGAACCTGGACTTCATCAAGCCCGGCCTCACGCTGCGCATCAACGCGACTTTTCTGATTGCGGCGGCGTTCCTGCTCATCACGTTCCGGCTTCAGCATAGCGGCGCGTCGAAAGCCGCAAAAACGCAGAAGATTCTGGGCATTGCCTCACTTACCCCGCTGCTGATCGTGGGCCTCGTGCCGTTCGTGACCGGCGACGTGCCCGCCACGCATCTCTTTCCGCTGCTGCCGCTCGGCCACGACGCGCACGGCAATCTGACCGCCTCGGTGTTTGGCGCATGGAATGGCCAGGGCGTGGTGATGGCGCTGGGCGCCATGTTCATGGCCGGCTGGGCCTCGTACGGCTTCGAGACCGCCGTGTGCTATACGCGTGAATTCCGCGATCCGCGCCGCGACACCGCGCGTGCGATTTTCTGGTCGGGCGCACTGTGCCTCGTGGTGATGACGCTCGTGCCGCTCGCTTTTCAGGGCTCGCTGGGCATGCAGGCCATGCTCGATCCGCGCATTGGTGACGGCACCGGCGTGGGCATGGCGATGGCGTCCATCGTGGGCGGCGGCGCATGGGTCGGCAACGCGGTGGTCGTGATGCTGATGCTCTCGATCCTGCTGATCGTGATGACTTCGATGATGGGATCCTCGCGCACGCTTTATCAGGCATCGGTGGACGGCTGGCTGCCGCGCTACCTCTCGCGCGTGAACGAGCACGGCGCGCCGACTGCTGCGATGTGGACGGATCTGGGCTTCAACCTCGTGCTGCTGGCGATGTCCGACTACATGACGGTACTGTCCATCTCGAACGTCTGCTACATGCTGTTTGTGTTTCTTAACCTGCAATCGGGCTGGATTCATCGCATGGATCGCCCGGCATGGGACCGTCCGTTCCGCTGCCCGACGTGGCTCTTGGCGCTGGGCGCGCTTTGCGGCTACGCGAATCTCGTGTTCGTTGGCGCGGGTGCGAATCTGCAAGGCGAGAATACCCTGCGCGATGGCTTGATTGCGATGCTGCTGATCGTGCCGGTGTTTGCGTATCGCCATTACTGGCAGGATCGCGGCCATTTTCCGGTGGGCAGCGCGCTCGATATGGAGGTGCAGATTCCGGCACGCAGCAAGTGGCGCGATATGTTGCCTTATGCCGCGTTGATTGGCGCAGCGTTGACGATTGCGGTTTCACATTATTTCGCGTCGAAGGTTTAGCAGGGCGGTTTTAATCTCCAGTGGCTGGTTTTGCGGCGTCACGTGGGCATCGGGAGTTTCGGTGCCGCGTGGCGCTGTTTTGTTTTTGTGTGCTGCCGCAACCATCGGGGTGGCTAACCCTTCTCCCGCGATCTGGCATCTACCGTTCTCTTGCGCGTCCTCATGGCCCCGAATGCTGGCTTCGGGCAAATTTGCTCTAATTTCACAAATTTGCTAATACCCGGGCACCGGCATGTGTATTCGCGCTGGCTACGTGCGGCTGCTCGGCGTCATGGAGAAATTTGGCGCCGACCTGCGGATGCCGCGTGCACGTGCCATGGGAAGTGGACTGTTTGAACTTCGTCCACGCGGTCATGAAGGCATCGGGCGCGTTTTCTATTGCACGCAAGTGGGCGAGTGCATCGTCATCCTGCATTCATTCGTCAAGAAGACACAGGAAACGGCCAAAGACACTCGATATATTTGATTTTTGTCAAAATTTTGGAGCGGGCACAGAAGGGCCTTCTGTTCCGGCGCTGATGGCCACGGCCTCGCGCGCCACCGACATTCGGAGCGCTCAATTGCGCCCTAGGAAAAATCTGAAATAATAGCGCGCGCTGGATTTCGCCCGCGCGGTTGACTCTTTGCCCGCGCGGCGCTCTTATACTCCAGATGTCGCCGAAACACGGCGGCTCAGGCTTGGCGGCCTGATGAGTGAAACCGCACGCCTGCGCAAGCAGGCCGTGCGCTTGTCCACGCGCGTCTACTTCAATGGGCGGGCCGTGGCGGGGAGACCTTCGGGTCTGCCGGTTTGTTTCACTCCCGGTCCGCCAACCCTGTCATCGTGCCCGCTCACCATCACCCGGTTGCGGGCTTCCCTTTGACAGAGGAGGACGCAATACCGTGAAACACCACCGAAGCAAACAACAGCAACGTAGGGCCGATCGCTACACTCAACTTGCGACATCGTCGTTACGACGTTGCGACGTGTCCATCGCGCAGCACCGCGCAGTCGCGCTTATCGTCGCGAACATCCTTCGCAATCCCGCCATTACGGTCGAAGACCGGGCCAACGAACGGACCGCCTTGCTGCTCCTGCTCGATACTGTCGAGAACTACACCGCCGATAGTGAAGCCTGGCGGGAACTCGTCGAGGCAGTCGTGCGTGACGCGCGTCGGCTACCTCATGTCAGTCTGAGTGCCGACGAAGCGTTCAAGTTGATGGACGAGTCGCCGAGCATTCTGCGCCGTTCCTATGCTCAGCAGGCGCAGCCGGCCTAAAACGCGGCGGTAATCTGAAACCCGACCGTCCACCGTGCGGTCGGGAATCCCTCTGGCTTGTAGATCGGCGTACCTCCAAAGAGGTCGTAGGAGACGCCGACATATTTCGCCGGCAGGCCGCCGCGAATCCCGATCACTGCACCAGCGAGTTGCGTTCCCGCCAATACAGCCGTGTTCGGCCCGAACACCCGCCCGTAATCGATTCCCGCATACAGCGTCTGCCCCGTTTGGAATACCGGCCATTGCAGTTCGTTGCGCCAGTAGAAACCGCGCTCGGCAGCAAGCATGGTTTCGCCGTCGAAGCCGCGCACGGTGTAGCGGCTGCCGATGGTGATATCGTCGATATAGAACAACGTGTCATTCGTGAACTGGCCGTGGACGGTTCCGACATAGCGGAAAGTCTGGCTGGCAATCGCGAACGGAACCGAGAGGTTTGCGTCGAGCACAGCCATGTGATAGCGGTACGTCGGGCCGTCCGGGTATGGATCGGCCGTCGCGCCGAATCCACCGATACCCTGGCGATAGGCGAGCGTACCGTCGAACTGCGCCGCACCGAAATAATGCCGGTCTGTGGCGCCGAGTTCGAGGAACGTGTTGTTGCGCGCCTGGGTGGGGATGGTCGTGTCGTCGATGAAGCTGTCGCCGAAGCGCTTCGATAGCTGCACGTAGCCGCCGAGTACATCGTTCTGGCTGCGCGAGAGTACGCGCGCGATCCGAAGCGCAGCGTTCTGCGAATTGCCGCTCGACACGAAGGTCTGATTGACGCCCGCGATGTTCTGGTAGTACGTGTTCGTGTTGCCCGAGAGCGTTGCGGTCCAGTAGCCCCAGGGAACCGAATACGATCCGTTGAACCCGTGCGAGCCGAGCGCCTTGTTCCCGAACGACAAATCCTGATTCGCACCGACATAGAAGATGTCGTTCAGGCCAAGCGGGTTGTCGATGCCAAGGCTGACATTGCCTTGCCATTTGCCGGTCGCGTCCGTGCCGGAGTTGTCGACGGACGCCACGAACGTCCAGGGCTTCGAGCGCTTCACGGTCACGACGACGTCGCTTTCGCCAGCGTTACCAGTGGGGGTGATCTGCATGTCTACGTCCTGGCTCGCGACGCGTTTCATCTGCTCCAGCCCCTGCTCAAGATCGCGAAGATTCAGCAAGTCGCCATTACCGGCCGGAAACGCGTTCTTTGGCGTGCCCCACATTGAAGGATCGGCAAAGCGAACTTCGCGAATGACACCGGGCACAAGCGCGAACGCCAGTGCGCCCGTCGTCAGGTCCTGCTGCGCCGGCACGAGCACGCGCGTTGTCACGTAACCGCGGCTCAGTATGGCCTGCTGCAAGCCCTTCGTGAGCGTGTCGATTCCCGCCTTGCCAACACATTGCCCCTTGTAGTGGTCGAGCCATTCGCGTGCAAAGGCGAACGGGTCGAGCGGCAATGCTGATGCGCCTTTCTTGAGCGACGCAGCCGGCAGCGTATCTGGCACGTCGAGCTTGAACGTGTCAATGTGAAAACACGGCGATTCGTGAGGAAGTTCGGGATACGCTTCCAGCTTCGGAAGGGTCGAGCGCACGGCGGGCGCCGACACCGCAGCCTCGCGTTGTTGCGCGTCGCGCCGCTGTTGCTGGTTCTGTTCCGTTTCGATACCGCCCAGGCTTTGTGCCTGCACACCGGACGCGAGCGCGACCAGGGCTGTGAGCGGCAACGCCGCCAGCCTCTTTGAGATTTTCATTTAAGGACTATTCCGTAGTTCTTCGTTACAGCTTGCGTAGCTGACCGTCGTGGTCGATGACGTGCAGCACGTTGCAGCGCTGGTATAAATCGAGACACCGTCAAGCAGAGGCAGATTGCCGGCGCATCAATGCGCGAACCCGCACAGAGCCGTCGCTTTGCCCGTGGATAAAGCTCTCGGGGCGATGGCTTGAGCTTGCGGGCTTCGCGGCAGGGCAGTTCGTGAGGATCGCAGTCGAACACGGGAGGCTTTTCATCACACACGATTGAGTAGTACCACAAACAATAAACTTGGCTCTAGGCTGGGTTTATTGTTATCAGGACTTGTCCTGCTCGTCGTTCTTCACTTCGTAGCGCTTGCGAGTCTTCTTCCAATTGTTACCGAAGGGTTTTATGTGAACTAGTGCAGCACGGCTTGCCATGCCTCCCACTGCCGCAATGCCAAATCCCACAAGCACCAGCCCTTTACTCCAGATTGAGGGCTCCGCAAATTTAAGCGTTAAGTACATAATCCCCAAACCGACGACGACCAACACCAAGCAAAACCATTGCGTGAAGTTACCATCCTTGATGATTCTGATGTTTCGCATCTCATCCACCTAATTAGTTTCGCCCATATTACTTGTTAAACTTGTTAAAGAATTTGTTAATGAAGTCCTTGGCTGAATTGGATAGTTCAGTATTATTTAGCGCATTTGCGGTTTCATTGATTGCCGGAGTTAAACCGGGAATCTTTCGCGAAGCAACATCAGCCGCAATTCCGATTCCGCCCGAAACGGCATATTGCCCCACATCCGGCTTCGCAATCTGCACGACCGCATCGGCTGCCATGCCTGTCGCGGTAGCGATATAGGCTGCCGTGGCCAGACCCGGTGCATAAGGCGACGGTATGCTGGCTCCCGCCGCAGTGATTGCCCCAAACCGTCCGGCTGCCGTCGAAACACCCCCCGCCACATTCGCCACCGTCCCCCGTACATCCGCCGGAATCGGCGTTGGCTGATACACATACCCGCTCGGCACCGCCCCCGGCGAGGCCGAGTTGTAGTTCTCCATGATGAAGGTCTGCAACGCCTGATTCGTCTGTGGCAGCGACTGGATAACCAGCGGATTCCCGTTTGCATTGGTCAAGCCGGTATTGATCCACTGCGCGCCCGGATCGGTCGGCGTGCGACCGTTCAGTTCCTCTGCAACACCAGACGGCACCGACCCACCATTCACGGACACGCCCATGATTCGCATCTGATCCTCGATCTGCGCTTGCGTGTACTGCCCGCCGCTCTTGTCCGCTAACTGCTTCGCCAGCGTCCTTTCCTCCGGATGCAACTGCCGGTTATACAGGTCAGTACACCCCGACACGCCCGCCGTTGTCGAGACAGGTTTTCTCCTGATGCAACAAGGCTTTGCAACCGCTTTTTTCCTGACGTGACCCTGTACCCGCAATTTTTTGCCCCGACGCGCGTTTTGACCTGGAGGCGCAGTCTGCCAGAGATTGCTTTTTGCCCATCCCAATTTCCCGCCGTGTTTGACGGCGGCCGAAGGCCGACGGCAAGCACGGCGGAACAGGGCCGTCGTGGACCACCGCTCCATGACAGCGGTGGCCGTCGCGCCGCGATTCAGCGCCAACCCCGTCAAGGCCGCGCGTGAGCGCGCCCGCAGGGCCTGGCCTTGACGGACGCTGGTGTTAGACGCTTGGGGCTGCGGTGCAAGACGACACGGCGGCTTGCACCGCATGCGAAGCACGCTTTGGCTTTTGTCGTTGGGGTTGTTTTCCGCCGCACGCGGCTAAAGAGGGAGCCCCTCGGGGGCGGACGGGCAGAGGCGGCTGCGAGCACGGGAGCGGAGGCCCGCAGGGCGCCGCAGCCCAGCGCAGCAGACCCGGACAGGCGGGGCCGTGACCCTTCGCGCGTAGCGCGCTTGCATCGTCTTTTGCGCACTCGAGGATCATGGCCGGTTTATGGCCCTGACTTCTTATGTGCGCCTCGCGCGCACCCGGCGGGCCGGGGGCGCCAGAGCAAGGGAATGACCCGAATGTTGCGCATGCAACATTCGTTAATTCCTCGCGCTTGGCGTTAAATGCCGGGACGGCACAGCCGGCACGGCATTTACCCCGGCCCGTGCCTCCGGCCGCAGGCCGCCGTTCCTTACTGCCGTAGACACCCAACAACGGTCGCGCGAGTCCTTGCACGCCGGTTCTTCGTCCTTCCTTTGCTGGCCATCCTCATCCGCTGCCATGTCGCGCCCACCGCTTTCGCGTCCACGCGGTGCAGCACCCACCCGCACCGGCTTCGCGGCGTCGATGCTGTCCTGTTCGCGCTGCTCCAGCCGCGCCGGATGTGTCGCCGTGTGGATCTCCGCCTTTTCAGGGCACGGATCGCCACGTGCGTATAGATCCGTGCTCTTCAGGTCCGCGTGCCCGAGCATCGCCTGCACGAACCGCACGTCCGCTCCCGTTCTCCAGCATCAGCGTGCCATCGTGTGACGGGAACAGGTGACACGCGCCGCTCTTGTGCAATCCCGATGCATCGATATATCCCCGCACCAGCTCGCCCGCCTGCGCCTGGCCCCAGCGCCTCGCCGTGCAGCGTCAGGAACAGCGTGCGTCTGCCATCGCCCAGCTCCAGCTGCGGCCTCGCTTCGTCGTACTTCCGATCCACGCCAGCGCACGCTCGCCAATCGGGATCAGGCGTCGCGCTTGCCCCTTGCCCTGGCGCACCATCAGCGCGCGTTCCGGGTCGATGTCGCCCACCTCCAGCGACACGAGCTCCGCGCGCCGCACCCCCGTGCTGTACAGCGTCTCCAGCATCGCCCGATCGCGCAACCCCAGCAGCGTGTCCCCACGCGCGGTACGTTCAGGATCTGCTCGGCTTCGGCTGCACTCAGGATGTGGCGTGGCAGGCGTCTTTGCGCACGCGGCATTTCCCAGGTCCGCTGCGGGGTTCGAGAGGATGCGGTGCTGCTTCACCAGCCACGGAACCACGCCCGCACCGGCGTGAGCCGCGGCGCGCGCGACCCGACAGCGGCTCTCGCCATCGGCCTTGCGGTACAGGAACAGGTGCCTTTGGTAGCGCTCCAGCACCGGGCGCGTCACCTCTGCGGCCAGCTCAACCCGCGCTCGTCGCACCACGCAATGAACGATGCAGGTTGTGCTCGCGACCCGTCACCGTCGCCGCGCTGTAGTGATGCGTGCGCAGCCATTCCGTACGCGCGCATCTGGTGATACAGGCTGCGTGCATCGTCCACCGGGCCCGATCACCGGCAGCGGCGCGCGCGGCAGGTTGCCGCTTTTTCATCTGGCATCCTCAGCAATACGGGCGTCAGTACGATGGCGTTCGGGCGGGTTATTTTCTCCCCTGTAGGCCGGCTTTTTGCCATCTGCCGCGGCGTTTTCCACATCAGCCTTATCCGGCATGGCTTTGCGGCTTGTTTCGATACCCCGGCCACCCACCGACCGCCTCCCCGACCAGGGGCCGACCGAGACCCCGACCGGTCTGTGTTTAGCCCCGACCGGTTTGCATCGTTGTCGAGGATGCGCATCCAGCAGTCCCATCAGGTGCGGCTTGCCATCGTCTGCGCCGTCATAGCGCGCAGCTCGTATTCGTGTCAGGGCCGCGCAAATCACGATGCGCAATCACGTATTCAAGTTCCACCAGGCGCGCCAGATGAACCTTCGCTGCGCGCCCCAGCTGTTGCTTCACGCACGTCGCGCCGCGTGAAGCGGAATTCGTTCTGCTTCGCGCCGTGCCACGCATCGCCCATTCACCCACGCCTGCATCAGCCCCAGCAGACGCCGCGTCTGCGGCGGCATCTCGTCGAGCGTACGCCCCAGCACCTCGTGCGCGATCCGGTTCGCCAGCGCGATATCCGCCTTCGTCACCTCGATGTACGTCAGCGCCTCGCCGCGATGCGTGAGCGTTTTGTGTTCGCGCTGGTACTGGTGCAGCAGCGCAATCGCGCGGATCAGCGTGGTACTTCATGTGATCGCGCCGCGTGCGCGTCTTGCCGTCCATGAACGTCAACTGTTCGGCGTATGGGTTCACCACGTGCACGGGCTTTAACAACCGCTGCGTTGCGGTGCAGGTCAAGCGATGGCGCGCGCTCCGTGTCGGCCAGCAGCCCTTCGAGCGTTCTGCCGCGCGCTGCATCGCGTGGATCTGTCTGCTCGCATGGCTCGTTGATCGTCAGCACCAGGCAACGGTTCAGCAACTCTTCATCCACGTCGATGGCCGTGGTCGTGCATCAGCATCACCGGACCTTTCACGCGGTACTGCTTCGTCACCAGGTTGCCCGTCGCGCCGTCCTTGCCCGTCGAGGCAATCGTCAGTTCGCCATCGCTTTGCAGCAGCTTGAGCGCATAGGCCGCCTGCCGCACGCCTTCTTCCTGGGCGACGCCAGGATGCGGTGCTCGTCCGTCTCGCCCAGATAGAACAGGCTTTGTCCCGTCATCGCGCTGTACTGGATGCTCTTCTTCGGCATCAGGTCCAGCACCGCGTCCATCAGCGAACTCTTGCCCGCAGCGCTGCTCGACTGGATCAGCACGCGAGCGGCGTACCGAGCTTGCGCGACACCGCCGCCATGTAGCCAGCCAGCAGGTTGGTCGTTCACCCACCACGCCACAGCGCGCCATGTCCGCCGAGCCGTGCAGCGGGTCCGGTGCCTTGAGCCCGTCCAGCGCCGCCGTGCTCCGAGCGCATCGAGCTCGACGGCGGCCCTTCGGCGCGAGCGTGCGCGGATCGCCTCGTCCTGCAACGCTGAGCTTCAGAAGCACGCGGCCCAGATCACGCTTGAGCGTGTCTTCCCCTGTGACCGAGCTCCAACCGCCGCCGACTTCAGGTACAGTGCCCGCGCCTTCGCGCTGTACACGTCCAGCGTATCGACGTGATACGCGTCGCCGCGGCGCACCTGCGCATTCACGCGCATCTGCTCCGGCCCGGTTCTCTACGCCAGCCGCGCACGCGCCAGATACGCTCGCAAACGTGAAAGCAGTTCGCCACCTTCGGTCTGCTTCACGTCCGTCGTCCGCCGGCGCGGGCGGTGTTTCCTCACTGGCCACCCGCGCCACGGCTGGCGCTTCCGGTGCTTCGAAAAGCCGCAGCAATGGCGGCTAAAGAAGGAGATGGTTCCGGTTTCCTTCGCTTCCCTGAATCACCACCGGTTCAACAGGAGCCGCAATCGCTGGCCGCTGCTGCCTTGCCAATCCATTCAGCCTGTGCAGCAGCGCCCAGGCTCTTTGCGCGCCAGCCGTCACCTTCCTCGCGTATTCGTTGACGTCCATCCCCCTGGCAGCAGCACGCGCCATGTCTCCATGCCCGCTTGGCGCAGTTCAGTGCCGAGCGTTTCCGCCGCCGTGTTGCGCCTGCGTCGTCGCGGTCATACGCGATCCATACCGCACGTGTGCCGTGGCGCTTCAGTGCCGCCCAGTGATCCTGCGTAAAGCCATTCACGCCATACGCCGCGATCACGTTGCGATACCCCGCGCACAGAACGTCATCGCATCGATCAGCGCCTGCACACGATCACTTCACGGCTCGCGACGAGCGCCGCCTCGTTCCATACGCCCGCGAGCGGCAGCGACGACAGATACAGGTGCTTCGGCTGGCCCGCCGCAATCTTGTGGTTGGCCACGATGCGCCGCCCGTACATCTGGCGCACCGCGCCCGTTTCAAGCTCCAGCACCTGGCACCACCAGACACCGTTCCAGGTGCTCAGCCCGAGGCGCGATACACGCCCACGCGCTGGAGCTTCGCGCACCTCGCGGCCTTCCTTCGAGTGTCCCGGCGGCAGCCGGTACGTCAGGCTCTTGTTGGCATACCCGAGCCGGAACTGTCGACCAGTTCGCCATGCACGAGCCCGCGCTGCGTGAGATAGCCCAGCGCCTCCGGGCTCTGTTTCCGCGTGCCGTGATACGCATCTGCCACCTCGCGCAGCAGCGGGCCTCGTCGGCATCGGCGGCTAAGGAGGGCAGGCGCCGCACGTTGCGAACGCGCCACGCCCACCACGGCCGCGCCATCGAGCGGCGCATCGTTGCGCGGCAACGCACCGCGTGCGGCAGCGAAACGCCCTGTGTCTTCACCCAGTCCAGCACCGTGCCCGAGGCCCCGCAGCCGAAGCAGTGCCCACACGTTCTTTCGCCTCCGACACGAGAGGCTGGGCGCGCCTCCTCGCGGAACACGCAGCGCATGACCCAGTCACGCCCGCGCTTTTTGAGCTCCGTGCCCCTGCGACTCGATCAGCCGCACCAGCGACACCTCGCGCTTCAACCTCTCCAGCTCGTCATGCGGAATCCGGGGCATGGATCGTCCTTCGGCTAAACCGTCATAGACACATTTGCGCTAGGTTACCGGCCTGTAAACATGTTTGGTGGTTAGGGTTTTGCCCAGAAAGGGACTCGCTTAATCGACTCCTCCTCCTTGTCTTTCACGACGCTGAACATGGCAGCCTTTGCAGAGCTAAAGATCTGCGCGAAGCCCGCAAAACTCACGCAGACGCGACTCTCCGAACTGATCGGCGTGAACGCGCGCCCGTATACCGGTGGGAGCGGGGCATCGTTCCGCAACTCGACACGCTCATCAAGCTTGCCGATGCGCTGAACGTGACTCTTGATGAGCTTTCCGGGCGTGCGGTAACGGCCAGTGAGCCGACCGTGCATAACTGGCTTGCACGCGCTGCTAAAGGAAGTGGATGCCTTGCCCGGTGAGGGACCAGCAGGCGCTGGTGATCCTGATGGACAGCCTCGTCCAAGCGGGCCAAGGTCAACCGCGTCATGAGCAACTGAAGGAGAAGTACCGCGTAGAAGCGCGGGTCGCATGGGCGGCAACCCATGCGACCCGCTGACCACAACCAACTCGCACAAGGAGTTGATCATGGCTGATGCCAATCTTATACGCATGCACCGCCCATTCCGGGCGGCGCGTCACCGTCCAGCAGTCGTGGCGGTACCGGCGCATCAATGCGCGAACGCGCACCGAGCCGCCGTTTATCCGTGGATCAAGCTATCCGGGAAGATGGCTTGAGATTGCGGGATTGTTCGAAGCGGGGCAGCAGGTGAGGATCGAGGAGTCGAACACGGCAGGCTCGTCATCACGCACGATTGAGCAACACGGCAAACAACAAACCCGGCGCAAGGCCGGGTTTGTTAGTCTTGTTACGTCTCTATGCGCATTTTTCCAAGTCAGACCGTGCAATCTCGATAGTTTTCAGAAGCTCTGCAAGACTGAACTTCATTCTCACACTCTCCGGCAAGATATACAAATCAGCCAGGAACTCGATTTCCATCTCGTCATTTCCGCCTTCTTTGTCTAACACACAGAGCCGCTGGCCGTTGAAGCTTATCTCTGCCATAAGGTGTTCGTGATCCATATCACTAACGAAGTCGATACTAAATCCAGTCATTCGATTCACCTTATTTCCTCGGATCCAAGAAGCCAGAGAACGAGCCGTCGGCATTAAACCTTATCCCCTGGCCATTGGGCAAACGGAATTCAACACCACCGCGCGAGAGGTTCGTCTGTGTTGTAGACGGGTCGTTTAAGACCTGGTTCACAAACTCGCTTGCGGCAGCATTCTTGTCAGCAATAGAGCCCGTAAGTGGTTCAAACGTGCCGCCAGGACGGCCAGCATGTTTGTCCCACGCTCTCGCAGCAGACGACAGACCAGAATCGTTAATTGGTTGATTCGCTGCATTTTGTAGATCGCTGGTATTGCCAGCACTGGCGCCCCCGTTTGAGCCCTGTGCATTGCCATTATCACCGCTATTGAAGATGGCATTACCCGGCGCATACCCGGCGACGGACGCACTGGAACTCGTGCTACCCGCGAGCGCCTGTCCCGCGCCATCTACCAGCACCGCCCCTGGGCTCGCGGTCGGTGGCTTGCCACCTCCCATACCCACGATAGCATTCAGCCCGTTGGCAATGCCCATCATCACCAGTTCGAACGGCGACGCCGACTTCCGGCCGCTTTCGCCCATCGCCTGCGCGATCTGCTCATCCGCATACGCGCCCGACTTGTCGTTCCACTGGTTATACAGGTTCACGTTCGACGCCGACGCCGCGCCCGCCGTACCCCCAACAAGTCCACCACCCAGCGTCACCAGCATGTTCGCCGCGACCTTGCCGGCCAGCTCTGAACCCGTCTCACCGCCAACCGAGTCCGCAATCTGCCGTGTCTGCCCTGCCAGGTACGACGCCATGCCCGCGCCCGCCGCACCCATCGCCGCGCTGCCGATTCCGCCACCGCCCAGCCCGCCGATCAGGCCACCGCCTGCAATGTGCAGCGCAAGCCGGTTCGACCCGTCGTCACTCCACGACTTCGCCTCGCTCCAGTAGCCCTGTGCCGCCTGGGTATCGCCGCGCGCCTCCGCTGCCTTCGCGTTGTCGATGGCCGCATCGCGCTTGCTGTCGGCGAATGCGCCAATGCCTTGGGCCACCACCTGACCCGCCGCCTGCGCGGCCTGCATCGTGTCGGCCTGCTGGTTCAGGATATCGTTCACGTCCGGCGTTTTCGATACCGTGCCATTGGTATTGGCTGTGTCGCGGCTCAGGCTCGCGATGTCCTGCGTCTGGTGCACCGAATCGGTCACGTTGAGCGTGCCCGCACTGATGGCGCTGCGCGTGG
Organism: Paraburkholderia sp. A1RI-2L; assembly: GCF_048957375.1. Lineage (NCBI taxonomy): Bacteria > Pseudomonadati > Pseudomonadota > Betaproteobacteria > Burkholderiales > Burkholderiaceae > Paraburkholderia > Paraburkholderia sp. A1RI-2L. The sequence continues at coordinate 851,448 of NZ_JARBTA010000003.1, read as the reverse complement.
TAGCGCTCTGGTCGCCGCTTTCGTTCTGCGCGATCATCGGCGCCACGCCACCCGCGCCCGGCACCGAAGCGGGGCCGACCGCCTTGTCCGATGTCGGGCCGGGCGACAGACCGTATGAACCACCGATGCTGTTGGCCGAGTAGTGACTCTTGTTCTCGATATCGGAGAAGGTCAGGGTGCCAGTGGTGAGACTGTTCTTTTCCGCATCCGCCGTGCTGGTGATCACGCCGCCTTTCAGATCGGTGTTGCCCTTGACGTTGACGTTGAACCCGCCATCGCCCGCATTGATCCCTGCCTGCTCCTTCACCTGGGCGTAGTCGCCATCCGCGTGACCGTACTGTCCGGTGATGCTCGCGCCGCCGCCGGTCTGGCTGATGCTGAACCCGCCGCCCACGCTGCTCTGGTGCGCCGCGCTCGTCGTCGTGTCCTGGATCGAATGGATATTGAGGTTGCCGCCCACGTCGGCCACAACCGTTTTCGCGTTCACCTGCGAACCCGTGATGTTCGTGTCACCGCCACTCACGATCGTCGCGCTGTTTTTGGCGTTGATGTGCGAGGCGTTCTGCATCGCCGCGTCGCTGTTCGCATCCCCGTGCGCGTTGCTCATCGCCGCCGACACGCCCACGCCATTCGTGCCGATGGACACGCCCGCGCTCGCGCTGTTGCTGCTGTTGCTCGACCGCGTGCTGTCCGTATCGGTGGTGTTCAGCACATTCACCTGATTCTTTGCCGCAACTCGCAGTTCCGACGCGACCGCCGTTGTCGAATCCGGTTTTTGCCTGATGCACCAACGGCTTGCAGACCGTTTCGCCCTGACGTGCCCCTGTGCCTGCAATTTTTGCCCCGACGCGGGTTTTGGCCCGAAGCCGCGAGTCTGCCAGAGATGCCTCTTCGGCCATCCCAATTTCCCGCCGGGTTTGACGGCGGCCGCAGGCCGACGGCAAACCCGGCGGAGCACGACCGTGGTGGACCACTGTTCCAGTTGCGCGCAGGCCTGGGTGTTCCGGGCCGTGGCGCGCCACAGCCCGGTTTGCTGCCGCTTACTCCCGGTACCGCTCAGGGAAGTTCAGCCGCAGGAAGTACGCCCACGCGTGCTCCCGCAACTGCTCCATCACGCTGTGCTGCGCCTGCGGGCGCTGCGCTTCGCCCGCGACCGTCACGTCCCACATGAAGCAGCGCAGCACCACCTCCGGGCGCGTGCCCGCGTTCTCGCAGATCTGTTCAAACTCACGCTCCACCTTCAGCACGATTTCCATGGCGTTTCTCCAGTTCGGCCGCCGCGCGTGACTCGCGCTGCTGGCCCTTTCCCAACAACGCCGCGCGCAGCCACGTCAAGGGCGGGCGAAGCCCGGCGCAGCGAACCCTTGACGTGGCGAGCACGGCGTTACCCTCCGGGGGCCAGCAGTGCGAGTCCCCCGATCACGTTTGCAGCAGGTCCGGCGCTCACCCCGTCAAGGCCGCGCAACGCGCGCCGCAGGGCAGCCTTGACGGCGGGCGGTGTGTGACGCTCAGTCATGCGGTGCAAGACGACACGGCGGCTTGCACCGCATGCGAAGCACGCTTTGGCTTTTGTCGTTGGGGTTGTTTTCCGCCGAGGCGGCTAAAGAGGGAGCCCCTCGGGGGCGGACGGGCAGAGGCGGCTGCGAGCACGGAGCGGAGGCCCGCAGGGCCGCAGCCCGAGCGCAGCAGACCCCTGGGAGGGCGGGGCCGTGACCCTTCGCGCGTAGCGCGCTTGCATCGTCTTTTACGTGCTCCAGGATCATGGCCGGTTTATGGCCCTGACTTCTTGCTGTGCGCCTCGCGCACCCGGCGGGCCGGGGGCGCCAGACATAAGGCGAATTAACGAATGTTGCGCATGCAACATTCGTTAATTCCCTCGCGCTTATGTTAAATGCCGGGACGGCACAGCCGGCACGGCATTTACCCCCGGCCCTCGTGCACCTCCGGCCGCAGGCCGCCGTTCCTTACTGTAGACACCCAACAACTGACGCATGATCCTTGCACGCCGGTTCTTCGTCCTTCACTTTATTGCTGGCCATCCTCATCCGCTGCCATGTCGCCGCCCACCGCTTTCGCGTCCACGCGGTGCAGCACCCGCACCGGCTTCGCGGCGTCGATGCTGTCCTGTTCGCGCCGCTCCAGCCGCGCCGGATGTGTCGCCGTGTGGATCTCCTTCAGGGCACGGATCGCCACGTGCGTATAGATCTGCGTGCTCTTCAGGTCCGCGTGCCCGAGCATCGCCTGCACGAACCGCACGTCCGCTCCGTTCTCCAGCATCAGCGTGGCCATCGTGTGACGGAACAGGTGACACGCGCCGCTCTTGTGCAATCCCGATGCATCGATATATCCCCGCACCAGCTCGCCCGCCTGCGCCTGGCCCAGCGCCTCGCCGTGCAGCGTCAGGAACAGCGTGCGTCTGCCATCGCCCAGCTCCAGCTGCGGCCTCGCTTCGTCCAGGTACTTCCCGATCCACGCCAGCGCACGCTCGCCAATCGGGATCAGGCGGTCGCGCTTGCCCTTGCCCTGGCGCACCATCAGCGTGCCGCGTTCCGGGTCGATGTCGCCCACCTCCAGCGACACGAGCTCCGCGCGCCGCACCCCCGTGCTGTACAGCGTCTCCAGCATCGCCCGATCGCGCAACCCCAGCAGCGTGTCCACGCGCGGTACGTTCAGGATCTGCTCGGCTTCGGCTGCACTCAGGATGTGGCGTGGCAGGCGTCTTTGCGCACGCGGCATTTCCAGGTCCGCTGCGGGGTTCGAGAGGATGCGGTGCTGCTTCACCAGCCACCGGAACCACGCCCGCACCGGCGTGAGCCGCGCGCACTGGCTGCGACCCGACAGCGGCTCGCCATCGGCCTTGCGGTACAGGAACAGGTGCCGCTGGTAGCGCTCCAGCACCGGGCGCGTCACCTCCTGCGGCCAGCTCAACCCGCGCTCGTCGCACCACGCAATGAACGCATGCAGGTTGTGCTCGCGACCCGTCACCGTCGCCGCGCTGTAGTGATGCGTGCGCAGCCATTCCAGGTACGCGCGCATCTGGTGATACAGGCTGCGTGCATCGTCCACCGGGCCGATCACCGGCAGCGGCGCGCGCGGCAGGTTGCGCTTTTTCATCTGGCATCCTCAGCAATACGGGCGTCAGTACGATGGCGTTCGGGCGGGTTATTTTTCTCCCTGTATACGGCTTTTTTGCCATCTGCCGCGGCGTTTTCCACATCAGCCTTATCCGGCATGGCTTTGCGGCTTGTTTCGATACCCCGGCCACCCACCGACCGCCCCCCGACCAGGGGCCGACCAGACCCCGACCGGTCTGTGTTTAACCCCGACCGGTTTGCATCGTTGTCGAGGATTTGCGCATCCAGCAGTCCCATCAGGTGCGGTTTGCCATCGTCTGCGCCGTCATAGCGCAGCTCGTATTCGTGCGTCAGGCCGCGCAACCCACGATGCGCAATCACGTATTCAAGTTCCACCAGGCGCGCCAGATGAACCTTCAGTTGCGTATCGCCCCAGCTCGTTGCTTCACGCACGTCGCGCCGCGTGAAGCGGAATTCGTTCTGCTTCTGCGCCGTGGCCACGCATCGCCCATTCACCCACGCCTGCATCAGCCCCAGCAGACGCCGCGTCTGCGGCGGCAACTCGTCGAGCGTACGCCCCAGCACCTCGTGCGCGATCCGGTTCGCCAGCGCGATATCCGCCTTCGTCACCTCGATGTACGTCAGCGCCTCGCCGCGATGCGTGAGCGTTTTGTGTTCGCGCTGGTACTGGTGCAGCAGCGCAATCGCGCGGATCAGCGTGAGGTACTTCATGTGATCGCGCCGCGTGCGCGTCTTGCCGTCCATGAACGTCAACTGTTCGGCGTATGGGTTCAGCACCGCGAGCGGCGCATCGAGCTTGCGCGACACCGCCGCCATGTAGCCAGCCAGCAGGTTGGTCGCTTCACCCACCACGCCACAGCGCGCCATGTCCGCTTCGAGCCGTGCAACCAGGTCCGGTGCCTTGAGCCAGTCCAGCGCCGCCGCGTGCTCGAGCGCATCGAGCTCGACGGCGGGGCCCTCTTTCGGCGCGAGCGTGGCGCGGATCGCCTCGTCCTGCAACGCTTCGAGCTTCAGAAGCACGCGGCCCAGATCACGCTTGAGCGTGTCTTCCTGTGAGCCGAGCTCAACCGCCGCCGACTTCAGGTACAGTGCCCGCGCCTTCGCGCTGTACACGTCCAGCGTATCGACGTGATACGCGTCGCCGCGGCGCACCTGCGCATTCACGCGCATCTGCTCCGGCCCGAGGTTCTTCTGCCAGCCGCGCACGCGCCAGATACGCTCACCAAACGTGAACAGCAGTTCGCCACCTTCGGTCTGCTTCACGTCCGGTTCGTCCGCCGGCGCGGGCGGTGTTTCCTCACTGGCCACCCGCGCCACGGCTGGCGCTTCCGGTGCTTCAACCGCAGCAATGGCGGCTAAAGAAGGAGATGGTTCGGTTTCCTTCGCTTCCTGAATCACCACCGGTTCAACAGGAGCCGCAATCGCTGGCCGCTTGCCCTTGCCAATCCATTCAGCCTGGTGCAGCAGCGCGCCCAGGCTCTTTTGCGCCGGCGTCACCTTCCTCGCGTATTCGTTGACGTCCATCCCCCTGGGCAGCAGCACGCGCCATGTCTCCATGCCCGCTTCGCGCAGTTCGGTGCCGAGCGTTTCCGCCGCCGTGTTGCCTGCGTCGTCGCGGTCATACGCGATCCATACCGCACGTGTGCCGTGGCGCTTCAGTGCCGCCCAGTGATCCTGCGTAAAGCCATTCACGCCATACGCCGCGATCACGTTGCGATACCCCGCGCACCAGAACGTCATCGCATCGATCAGCGCCTCGCACACGATCACTTCACGGCTCGCGACGAGCGCCGCCTCGTTCCATACGCCCGCGAGCGGCAGCGACAGATACAGGTGCTTCGGCTGGCCCGCCGCAATCTTGTGGTTGGCCACGATGCGCCGCCCGTACATCTGGCGCACCGCGCCCGTTTCAAGCTCCAGCACCGGCACCACCAGACACCCGTTCAGGTGCTCATGGCCCGAGGCGCGATACACGCCCACGCGCTGGAGCTTCTCGCGCACCTCGCGGCCTTCCTTCGAGTGTCCCGGCGGCAGCCGGTACGTCAGGCTCTTGTTGGCATACCCGAGCCGGAACGTGTCGACCAGTTCGCCATGCACGAGCCCGCGCTGCGTGAGATAGCCCAGCGCCTCCGGGCTCTGTTTCAGCGTGCCGTGATACGCATCTGCCACCTCGCGCAGCAGCGAGGCCTCGTCGGCATCGGCGGCTAAGGAGGGCAGGTGCCGCACGTGCGAACGCGCCACGCCCACCCTGGCCGCGCCATCGAGCGGCGCATCGTTGCGCAGCAACTGCACCGCGTGCGGCAGCGAAACGCCCTGTGTCTTCATGACCCAGTCCAGCACCGTGCCCGAGGCCCCGCAGCCGAAGCAGTGCCACACGTTCTTCGCCTCCGACACCGAGAGGCTGGGCGTGTCCTCCTCATGGAACACGCAGCGCATGACCCAGTCACGCCCGCGCTTTTTGAGCTCGTGCCCCTGCGACTCGATCAGCCGCACCAGCGACACCTCGCGCTTCAACCTCTCCAGCTCGTCATGCGGAATCCGGGGCATGGATCGTCCTTTCGGCTAAAACCTGTCAATAGACACATTTGTAGGTTACCATGTAAACATGTTTGATGTGTTGAAGGGTTTGCCAGAAAGGGACTCATACAATGACTGCCTCCTCCTTGTCTTTCACGACGTTGAACATGGCAGCCTTTGCAGAGCAACTAAAGACGCTGCGCGAAGCCCGCAAACTCACGCAGACGCGACTCTCCGAACTGATCGGCGTGAACTCGCGCGCCTATAACCGGTGGGAGCGTGGGGGCATCGTTCCGCAACTCGACACGCTCATCAAGCTTGCCGATGCGCTGAACGTGACTCTTGATGAGCTTTCCGGGCGTGCGGTAACGGCCAGTGAGCCGACCGTGCATAACCCGAAGCTGCACGCGCTGCTAAAGGAAGTGGATGCCTTGCCCGATGAGGACCAGCAGGCGCTGGTGATCCTGATGGACAGCCTCGTCAAGCGGGCCAAGGTCAACCGCGTCATGAGCAACTGAAGGAGAAGTACCGCGTAAACGAAGCGCGGGTCGCATGGGCGGCAACCCATGCGACCCGCTGACCACAACCAACTCGCACAAGGAGTTGATCATGGCTGATGCCAATCTTAATGCATGCACCGCCCATCCCGGGCGGCGCGTCACCGTCCAGCAGTCGTGGCGGTACCGGCGCATCAATGCGCGAACGCGCACCGAGCCGCCGCTTTATCCGTGGATCAAGCTATCGGGAAGATGGCTTGAGATTGCGGGATTCGAAGCGGGGCAGCAGGTGAGGATCGAGGTCGAACACGGCAGGCTCGTCATCACGCACGATTGAGCAACACGGCAAACAATAAACCCAGCTCGAAGGCTGGGTTTATTGTTTTAGCCTCGTTCAGCTTTTGAACCAGGGGCCGAATTTCGAGGGATCGTCGCTCAACATGCCTGCCTTGCGAAGCCGAGCAGGTAGATATTTTACGAACACGATCAATAACACAATAAAGAGTGGGAGACCGATAGCAAATAAAGCTATGTTATCGCTCAAGCCAATCAGCCTTCTGCATACGCCGACCACGATTACCGCGTAAAAGCCAGCAGCCCCGATTGATACCCCTCCTACAACTCCGGCTATTTGGCTAGCTGCGTACAGGCGTTTCCAGTTCACTTCTGGTCTCCGGCATGGCGAATGTCATTTATAACCGCAGCCCCCTTCGAGCCTACGCCGAATATCAGAATACCTTGGTTTATTCCATAAGGTGCAGCCTGCCCGGTAAATGGAATCAGCCAATTGTTGTTGATACGCGGCACTGTCACGTCAAACATTGAACCGGGACGGTTCAGTCCATCCGCAACACCCATCTTGAGTGGAACCGGTGCGTATAGAGCTCCAATTGCGGTGGCAAGGTTCAAACCATCATACACAGCGTTCCCCCAGCCATCAGGCAATGCCTGATTGAACTCGTTGCGCAACGGATTCGTACCTGGCGAGCTAATGCCGTTGTAGCGGTTGTACAGTCCGTCAGCACCTTCGACCATATCGCTTGCACCGAATGCCGCCATTGGAACACCAGCCGCGCATCCAAGCCCCGACGTACAGAGTCCCACTCCGGTTTTCGTCGTCACTCCACCAAGAACAACCTTGGCCGCATCCTTCGCTGTGCCCAGCGGATCGCTCTGTACCATGTCCGTAATCTTCTGCGTCGGCGTGTAGTTAAACAGCCCGGCTTCCTTCTGGTTGTTCACCCACTGCAATTCCGGCACAAGCTGTGAGGCTTCAAGCTGGCTCACGTAATTTGCGTTGTACTCGGCACTGCCCGGCGCATATTCCGCCCAGCACTTCACCGCATAACACGCCGCCTGTGTCAGCTTCTTCTCTTCAGCCGCGTCTCCGTTCGCCTTATCAGCGATTTTCTTCTTTTCATCCGGATGCAACTGCCTGTTGTACAGGTCAGCATTCGATGCCGTGAACCCGCCCATGCCACCACCCACTGCCGCTCCGCCCACTCCGGCCAGCACGTTCGACGCCACATTGCCCAGCGTCGTTGAACCCGTTGCACTGCCGATCTCACCGGCCAGGCCGTTCAGCTTGTCCGCGAACGCGGATGCCACACCCGCGCCCGCCGCACCCTGCAGCGCCGTCCCGATACTGCCCCCGCCAAGACCACCCAGCAGCGCTCCACCCGCAATGTGCAGTTCCGTGCGCGCCTGGCCACCCTCGGCCCACGAATTCGCCTCGGCCTGGTACTTCGCGTAGGCGTCCATGTCGCCCGCGAGCTTCGCCGCATCCGCTGCCTTCTGCGCTTCGGCCTGCTTCCCTCCTGCATAGGCCGCAATGCCCTGTGCCACCACCTGACCCGCCGCCCGCGCGGCCGCCATCGTGTCCGCCTGCTGGTTCAGGATGTTATTCACGTCCGGCGTTTTCGCGACCGTCCCGTTCGTGTCCGTCGTGTCGCGGCTGAGTGTGCCAATGTCCTGCGCCTGGCTTGCGCCGTTCGTGATGTTGATCGTACCCGCGCCAATCGCGCTGCGTGTGGTCGCACTCTGGTCGCCGCTCTCGTTCAGCGCCATCGGTATCGCTCCACCTGGCGTCGAGCCGGGGCCCACTGCCTTGCCGGTGCTGCCGACGCCTGCGCCTGCACTGATACCCGCGCTGTTGGCCGAGTAGTGCGAGTGGTTCTCCACATCGCTGAACGTAAGCGTCCCGGTCGTGAGACTGTTCTGCGAAGCGTCGGCCGCGCTGCTGATGACGCCGCCCTTGAGGTCCGTGTTCCCCTTGACGTTCACGTTAAAGCCGCCATCGCCCGCATTGATGCCGGCCTGCTCGCTCACCCCCGCATAATCGCCGTCTGCGTGGCCTCTCTGCGCGGTCACGCTCGCGCTCGCACCGCCGTACTGGCTGATCGTGAATCCGCCGCCAGTGCTGCTCTGGTGCGCGGCGCTGTTCGTCACGTCTTGCACGCTCGTGATGTTCAGGTTGCCGCCCACATCGGCCGCGATCTGCTTGCCATTCACCTGCGAACCGATGATGTTCGTGTCTCCCCCCGATATCACCGTGACGCTGTTCGCGCCGTTCACATGCGATGCGTTCTGGATCGACGCGTCGCTGTTCGCGTCGCCGTGTGCGTTCGACATCGCCGCCGACACGCCAAAGCCGCCCCCAGCCGTGTACTGCACGCCGATGCTCGCGCTGCTCGAACTGTTCGAACTACGCGTCGAGTCGGTGTCCGTCGTGTTGATGACGTTGACCTGATTCTTTGCCGCCAGAACGACATCATTGGCGCTCACGTTCGAGCCGGCGATGGTCACGTCGCCGGTGGTCGCAACGAATGCCGCCGTACCGCCCGCCTGAATGTTTGAGCCCCGCTGCGTGACCTGGTCTTCCGATGACTGGCTTTCGCTCTTGCTCGAACCGATACTGACCTTGATGCCGATGTCAGGTTTGCCACCACCAGCCGGATTCGCGACTCCCGCACCCGCGAGCGCAACATCGCCCGCAGCAGCAATGCTGTGCAGCGCAGCCGCGCGGTCATTGCCCGTGCTGGTCGAATTCTTCGCCGCCTGACTCTCCGAGTACGCGTTGTTGATTGCATCGCCCACCGAACCCGCCAGGCCAATCGTCAGGCCGCTGCTGCTCGTCTTCTGTGTCTGCGCCTGGTGCGCGGTATCGGTTGCCGCATCGATGATGACGTTCGCCGCCGTGCCCGCGAGATTCCCGCCCGCGACAAGGTCGCTGCCCGTAACATGCAGGGTGTTGCCGGCATGGATCGACAGGTCGCCGTTCAGCGAACCAACGGTGCTCGCGTTGTTCGTGACACTCGATGCTTCATCGGTCGTTGCGAGTTTGTTCGTGCCAACCGTGACGGTCAGCCCGCTCGTGCCCAAGCCCGTACGCTTTTCCTGATAGCTGCTGGACGACTGCATGGTGTCCTGCGTCGTCGTGATGTTCACGTCGTGCGCCGCATTGAGCGCGACATCGTTCGTCCCGACAATTGTGCCGCCTTTCACGTTGATGTCGTTGCCGCTGGCGATGGTCACTGCGTCTGCGGAAACCATGCTGCCCTGTGAAAGCGTAGCGGTGGTGTTGCTCGAACTCGCCACTTCCTTGCCGCTGACGACGTTGCTGTGCTTGTGTTGTTCCTGTGAATTGTCGACGTGCGTTTGCGTGGCCGCACCGATATTGACGTTGCCTGCCGCCGCGAGCGTCGCGGTGCCCTTGTCGAGACTGATCGCGCTGCCGGTGAGGCTGATATCCTTGCCCGATGCCACGGTCAGCGAGTTACCGGCGTTGAGCGTGGTTGCCGTGAGCGTGTCGTCGGACCGGTGCGATGACTCCGAGTAGCTGCCGTGGCTGTCGCTGCCCGAACTGTTGCTGTCGATGGTCGAGGTGGCCTTCGCCGCCTGCAAGGTCACGTTGCCATTCGCCGCAACAACGCCGCCACCGCCCAGGTTGATGTTCGCGCCCGTCGCGGTCAGATCGCCGCCGACGCCGATCTGCGACACGCCGCCGACGTTGACCGAACTGCCCGTTACCTGGTTGATGTCCGTATTCGACACGCCGTTCGCGCGCTCGACCACCTTGTGTTCGCCGGTCTGCACCGTGCCGATGTCGTAGTTGCCGCCCACGGCCATGCCGAGGTTGCCGCCCACGTTCAGGTTGCCTGCGTGCTGCTCGAAGTTGCCGCCCGTCACGACGACTGCATCGCCCGCCACGTTGACGCTTGCAATGGGCCCAAGCGTAGACGTGGTGCGCGTAGCGCCCGTAGCACTGACCTGGTTCACGGTCTTGACCGCGGTGTTGAGAAGAACGTCGCCGCCCGCGTTCAACGCGAGGCTGCCCGCGTTCACCTTTGCGGAGGTCAGGTCGACGTTACCCTTCGTCGTCAGCGACATCAGTCCGCCACTTTGCAGCGCGCCGAATGCGTTGTTGATCTGCTGGCCCTGGATCGACATCGTGTTGCTCGCCTGCACGGTGCCGCTGTTCGTGAAGGTCTGTGCGTTCTGGATGTCGATGTCGGTTGCCGCGATGAGCGGCCCGTTCATGTTCTGCTGGCTGGCTTTCGCGAGATAGACGACCGGCACGAGCACGGACTGCCCGTTGACGGTCTCCGTCTGCATGATGATGACGTTGCCCGTGAGCGCCGCCACCTGCTCAGGCGACAGGCTCATGCCCAGCGGCAGATCGAGCGACTTCGACAGCGACGCGCCCGCTGCAAGCAGGGATTCGTACATCCCCTGAAGGTCCGTGTAGGGCCCGAGTACCGCCTTGCCGGTGAGCGACGTAATCTGGTTACGCACGAGCTGCTGCTCGTAGAAGCCATCGCCCAGGCGCTTTTCGGTGGTCTGCGGATTCAGGCCGAGCTGTTGCAGGTAGTAGTCGCTGGAGATGAACGTCTTCTGGTTCGTGAACGCCGGATTCGTTTCGATGAGGTAGCCCGCGCCCGGCGTGGTCACCGGACGGAACAGCCCGCCCTGGGGAATCGAAAGATTTTGCAGCACGGCCTGCGCGGTTGCACTCGCGATGACCGGGCTGGTCGCGCTGCCGCCACCCGCAACGGTGGTCGTGCCGCTCGTCGTGCCGCCCGCATTGCCCGCGACTGTCGACGCGCCTCCGGCACTCGTTCCGCCTGCGTTGCCCGAGACTGTCGACGCGCCCCCGGCGTTCGTGCCGCTCGCGTTGCCGCTCAAGCCGCTGATACTCACGCCGGACATGGCCTGACCGGGCGCAAGACCGAGCGAAGGAATGCCTGCATTACCCGCCGTGTTATTGATGCTGATACCGTTGCCCGAGAGCGTGCCGCCCGCCACGAAGCTCGATTCGTAAGAGGGCAGCGCGTAGTTGCGGATATCGGCGGGTGCGGCCTGCGTGTAGCCGCCCGGATTGGAGCCGACGAACGGCGCATTGCCAAATGGCAGGGTCCAGTCCGCAATGCTGTGGTCGTAGTTCGTGTAGTGGTAGTAGCCCGAGTACGTGACCTGCACACCCGGCGCCGTCTGCCCCCGCCAGCTATTCTGGTCGAGCGTCATGGGCGCGGCGATATTGCCCACCGCCGCGACCGCGCTCCAGTCGTTCTGGAACAGGCCCACGTTCGATGTGTCCAGATTGCCGCCCGCGATAATCTGCGCCTGCGGGCTGATACCCGCGATCAGGTTCGCGACCGCCACACCGGTATAGGTCGTGTACTGCCAGCCGCTGTTCCACTGGCCACCGTGCGGAGGAACAACCGGCATCCCGCCGATGAGACTGGCATCACCCGTAGTCCAGCCGACAAAGGGGTGACTGGCGTCGCAGGCGGCCATGACCGAAGCGGTGCAGCCCGACATGCTCACGCCTAGCTGCTCCATCAGCGCCGGATCGACGGGCTGATTGAAGCCGGTCGTCGTCATCGTCGTGCGGGTGTTCGTCACCTGGCTGGCGTGAAGTTCCATATCACCCGCCGACTCGATCAGCGCCGACTGGTTGCGGATCAGGCCCGCGTTCGTGTAGCTGCCGTCCGCGTTTTTTCCGCCCGCCAGGACCACCTTGCCGAGACCGTAAATCGCCGTGGTCGCCTGGGTGTCGGTCGCTGTGGTGTCGTCGCGGTTTTCGATGTCGTTCGACAGCAGTTCGAGCGTGCCGTTGCTGTCGGTCGCGCCAATCAGTGCGGTCGGTCCAAGGTTCGAGAGGGTTTGCGTCGCGTTGAGCGAGACACTACCGCCCACGATGACGCCCGTGTTCTCCAGCGTGTTCGAGTGCGTCGCGAGCGTACCGCCCGCCATCATCGTGCCGGTGTTCTGGACATCGCCCGCATTGATCTTCAGGTTGTTTGCGGCCTCCAGCAACGCGTCGTTGGAGAATGTGCCCGGCAGGGTAAAGGCGAGGTCATGACCGGCGGCGAACTGGACTTCCGGTGTCGGGGTGAAGTCACCCTGAACGCTGATTGCAACATCATTGGCGGCGCTATAGCTGCCGCCGCCCGTGAGCGCCGCCGCCGTTACGGACAGGTCATGTGTCGCGCCGATCTGGCCGTTCGTGTTCGTGACCGTGCTGGTTGTCGTAATCGAGACATCGCCGGTCGATCCCGAACCGGACCCGGCGAAGGTGCCAATCTGGCCGCCGCTGTTGTCGACGGTGTCGCCCCGCACCGTGACGTTCGCGCCGCTTAATTGCCCGTTCTGCGTATTCAGGAGCGCCGAAGTGTTGACGGCAACATTGCCGTTACCCGTTATCACGCCGCCGCTGTTGACCGTCTGGCTGTCGCCTTGCACGGTCGCGTCGCCCGTGCCCAGGTCACTCACGAGACCGTTCGTGTTGTCGACCGCTGCGGCCTGAATCGCGAGCGTGCTTGCGTCGCCTGCCACGCCAGTGCCGGACTGGATCTGCCCGTTCGTGTTCGTCAACGTGCCGCCGCTCGTGAGCGACAGCGACGAAAGCGAGCGAACCGAGCCTTGCGTGTTGTTCAGGTCTCCCGCGATATTCGCCGCGATATTGCCTTGTGCCGCGAGCACGCCATACAGGTTGTTCAGGCTGGCCGCCTGCACGGCAATCTGGCCCGCCGCAATGATCCGGCCGCCGATGTTAGAGAAGAGGCCAGCACCATAACCGGGTGCGATGGTCAGCGTGCCCGTACCGGCACTGAGAATCGTGCCGCCGTCGTTGTCGAGCGTGCCCGATGCAAGCGTCAGGTCTGTGCTGTTGGTCTGGAGCGTGCCGCCGTTCGAATTGTCGAACAGACCGCTTACGTTGAAGCCCATCGGCGACACGCCATATTGCGTGATCGTGCCGCTGTGGTTCAGCAGGTTCGCCGCGTTCAGCGCGAGCTGGTTCGCCTCGATGTCGCCGCCCGTGTTGTCGAGCGTGCTGCTGGTCGAGACCGTGAGGTTCGGCGCAACGAAAGAGCCGCCGTTGTTCGTCAGCGACGCGCTATGGATTGATGCGTTCGAACCTGCACCGATCTGGCCGCTGTTGTTGTTCAGCGTGCCGCTCGCAAGGCTCAGACCGGTGTTCGAGAGCAGCTTGCCGTCTGTGTTGTTCAGCGCACCACCGAATGTTGCCGTCAGACCGTTCTGGCCGATGATCGAACCCGACGTGTTGTCGAGCGCATCGCCCTGAACCGAGACCTGCCCGTTGCTGACAATTGTGCCTGCGACGTTCGACAGCGCACCCGCGCCATTGCCCGCATTGATCGACAGCTTGCCGTTACCGGCGTGCGAAATCGTGCCACCGTCGTTGTCGAGCGTACCCGGTGCAAGCGCCAGGTCGGTGCTGTTGGTCTGGAGCGTGCCGCCGTTCGAGTTGTCGAACAGGCCGCTTACGTTGAAGCCCATCAGCAACGCGCCATATTGCGTAATCGCGCCACCGTGGTTCACGAGGTTCGCCGCTTTCAGGTCGAGCTGGTTCGCCTCGATGTCGCCCGCAGTGTTGTCCAGCGTGGTGTCGGTCGTGACCGTGAGGTTCGGCCCGACGATTGAACCGCCGTTGTTCGTCAGTGTTCCGCTATGGATTGATGCGTTCGAACCCGCACCGATCTGGCCGCCGTTGTTGTTCAGCGTGCCGCTCGTCACGCCCAGGTCCGTGTTCGAGAGCAGCTTGCCGTCCGTGTTGTTCAGCGCGCCGAGCGTTGCCGTCAGACCATTCTGTGCCGCGAGGGAACCGGCTGCGTTGTTGAGCGTGCTGCCCTGGAGGGCGACCTGTCCATTGCTGGTAATTGTGCCGCCGGCGTTGGACAACGTACCCACGCCATTGCCCGCAGTGATCGACAGCTTGCCGTCACCGGCGTGCGAAATCGTGCCGCCGTCGTTGTCGAGCGTGCCCGATGCAAGCGTGAGGTCTGTGCTGTTGGTCTGGAGCGTGCCGCCGTTCGAATTGTCGAATAGACCGCTTACGTTGAAGCCCATCGGCGACACGCCATATTGCGTGATCGTGCCGCTGTGGTTCAGCAGGTTCGCCGCGTTCAGCGCGAGCTGGTTCGCCTCGATGTCGCCGCCCGTGTTGTCGAGCGTGCTGCTGGTCGAGACCGTGAGGTTCGGCGCAACGAAAGAGCCGCCGTTGTTCGTCAGCGTTCCGCTCCGGATTGATGCGTTCGAACCCGCGCCGATCTGGCCGCCGTTGTTGTTCAGCGTGCCGCTCGTCAGGCCCAGGTCCGTGTTCGAGAGCAGTTTGCCGTTCGTGTTGTTCAGCGCGCCGCCGAGCGTTGCCGTCAGGCCGTTCTGTGCCGTGACCGAACCGGCTGCGTTGTTCAGCGTGCCGCCCTGGAGGGCGACCTGTCCGTTGCTGGCAATCGTGCCCCCGGCGTTGGACAGCGCACTCGCGCCATTGCCCGCATTGATCGACAGCCTGCCGTTACCGGCGTGCGTAATCGTGCCACCGTCGTTGTCGAGTGTGCCCGGTGCAAGCGTCAGGTCCGTGCTGTTGGTCTGGAGCGTACCGCCCGCCGAGTTGTCGAGCGTGCCCGAAACGTCGAGCGTTGTCGCGCCGGTTCCGGTCTGCGTAATACGGCCGGCGTGGTTCACCAGATTCGTTGCGTGCAGCGCGATCTGGCCGGCGCTCGCGGTGCCGCCGCTGTTGTCGAACGTCGCAGCGGAAAGGCCAAGTGCGCCCGCCGACGAAAGCTGGTTCGTGTTGGACAGCGTGGTTCCGGCTGCAAGCGTGAGCGCACCATTGGCCGCGAACGTGCCGCTGTTGAAAAGCGTCTGCACTGCGCGCGCAATCAGTGTCTGCACCGCCGTAATCGATCCGGCGTTGGCGATCTGACCGCCTTGCAGCGCGACGCTCCCGTTGCCGCCGATACTGCCGCCCGAGCCGTTGTTCAGCAGGCTGGCCGTCGTGAGACTCAGGCCGTCCGCGCTGAGCGAAGTCACCTGGCCCGCCGCGTTGTCGAATGCGCCCGTCGAAGCGCTGAACGCGCCCGAGGACTGCATGGTGCCGCCCTGGTTATTCGCGGTGCCCACGATGGTTTCAGACAGCGTGCCGTTCGAGACGATCTGCCCGTTGCGGTTCGAGAGTGCGCCGGCCGTGATGGTCTGCGCACCGCCCGAAGACAGCGCGCCGCTATCGTTCGTGAGCGTGCCCGCCGCGCGTGCGTCGAGCGTGCCGCCTGCCGTCGTGGTCGCGCCCGACAGGTTCAGGTCGCCGCCGTTCGCAGCAAGGACGAGCGCGCCTTTGGCGGAGTTGGTGCTGCCCGCAAGATTGAGCGCCGCACCGCTCACACTCGCATTGCCTCCTGCCACATTGCGGCCGGTCGCCGTGACGCCACCGGACGCGTTCACGTTCAGGTCGCCGGACTGCGCCAGTGAGCCGTCGCCGTTCACGCCCGCCGCAAGCGTACCGGTCGACGAGACGCTGCCCGCATTGATGCCCGTGTTCTGCTGCGCGGCAAGCGTGGCGCTGTTGGAGAACGTGCCGCCCGTACTCAGGCTCACGCTCTGCTGCGCGTAGGTGGTGCCGGTATTGTCGATCCCATCGCGCGCGTTCGCGACGATATTGCCGCTCGCGTTCGTCTGGCCCGCAAGCACGAGTTTGCCCTGTGTGGTGAGCACCAGGTCGCCCGACTGTGCCGCGGCGATGCCTTTCAGGGAGATACCAACACCAGCCTCCGTTCCGACGAGTGTGATCTTCCCGCTATACATACCGCCAAGCTGCGACACGTCGATGGAGACACCCGGAGCGGGGCCGTCGCCCGCGATGGGCGTGGCGTTGAGCGTGGTGTAGTCGACGCTGTTCGCGCCCGTCACGACGTTCAGGGTCTTCGCGTAGATCGCCGCGTTGGCTTGCACGGCGCGCGCGAGCAGGTCCACCTGATCCACGTTCGCGACATTCAGGCCCGCACCGCTGACCGTGATGTTGCCGCCCCGGACGTTGAAGCCGGACACCGAGCCGTCCGGGGCGTAGTTGGGCGTGCCGGTCGTAAGCGTAGCCCGACTCGTATTGATGAACGTTCCGCCGTTGACGGAAATCCCAGACGGATTCGCAAGAATTACATTCGCGCGTTGGCCCGCGACTTCGAGCGCACCGTTCAATTGCGATGCGCTCGCGCTGTTGATCTGGTTGACGATGACCCGTGCGGACTGACCTGCCGCGAAGTTCGGGTTGCCGTTAATCATGCCGCCCAACTGCGACTGGACCATCGTCGGCGAGTTGTTCAGGATTGCGCCGCGCTGTTGTACGTCGAACTGGTTATAGGTGTTGACCGAGACGCCGGCCCCGCTTGGCCGGTTGATGTTCACCTGATCGAGGCCGTTCTGCGTCTGGATGACATTAGGCGCGTGCGTGCCGCCGCCGACGATCTGCGCATGGGAAAGCACCGGCATCGCACCCAGCAGGGCAAGCGCGGCGAATGCAATCTGGCGTAGCGTAAACAGCGGGCGACGGACCTCGGCGTGTCCCACGCGTGCGCGCGTCTGGCCGGTTTCCTTGCCGGCAGACGTTGCGGTTTCTTCAACCGCAACGAGCATTCCCCGGGTCTTGCTGAATACGAGACGGTGCAGCTTTTTGTTCATGCTGACAGGTCGTTATGCTTATTTATTTGTAAACGACCCGTAAAATAGCGATTCTCAATTTATTTCGCGATGCGACAAGGCGTCAGAAACAACAGATTGCTGCAAATCGGACTCGTCTGATCGAAGGCGCACCTGGAATCATGTAGCCTGGATGGGCAAGAAAGAGCCCGTGCAGTGCGGATCGTCATGTTTGACTGGATTGGATGGGTGGCCGGGAACTTGTACGTTTCCAAGGCATGCTGGTTTCAAAATGGATTTCCGCGTGCAAAGGGGTTTGCAAGCGTGAAAATGGGTTTGCACTCGTGCGTAGTTGCCTGCGCTCTGGCGGCCGCACAAAGCCTCACTGCAAAGTGCAAAGACCTGTTCCATCCTGTAGCTGGAGACAAAACGGGGTGTGCAATTGCCCGTTGGTTTGTAGTGCTGTCAAAGTACCTTTCGCCCCCAGGGGGTGGGAGGCTCCCGCAAGTACGTGGCAGGGGGGCTCAGCGGCCCGCTGCGCCGATGCCAGCGTCGCATTAAGTGTCGCACGTAGCCGCACGGCAGCCCGCCAGCGACGTTGCCGCGTCTCGCGCGCGTGAGCGCCGCCGCTTCGGCTTCCGCGAGCTTGAACTTTTCCTCGCTTACCTGACGGCTAGATCAGGGTCCGACTTGCGTAGCACGTCGAAGCGTGCCTCGTTGGTCTGCTGTGCAGCACGACGGCGCTGTGCTTCGGTATAGGCCTCATCGAGACCGAGCGCACCTTCAATGACCTGAGGAACCATCTCCGGGCAGTTATCGCGTACAGCACGGGCCTGCTGCACTCTGCGCACTGACAACTGCGAAGATTCTGCGTAGTTAGTCGATGCAGTCTTGCCACGACCGCCCCTGCGCTCTTCACCAAAGCGCATCGCGATAAGCATGGCTTTTTGCCCTTTGGTCAGGTCACGGCGCTCAAGGTTGGCATCGGCAATGAAGGCATCCTGATCTTCACCGTTGAGCGTGATGGTGTGCGGCTTCACACCTGCGAGCTTGCAGGCTGCGATACGATTGCGGCCGTCCACGACACACAGGGTCGGCTCACTGCCTTCCTCACGCAACATGCCGAGCACCACTGGCATGCGCAAACCGTTGGCCTTGATGCTCTCAGCCATCGCATTGAGATCGTCATCGCCGCGCATCGGGAACATTGCCGCCCACGGGTGCACAGGCAGCGAAAACACATCGACTTCGGCGGTCGTCATGGGTTGGCCTTGTGGCGAGGTAGAGGCCAGCTCGCGGCGGGCCTTGATTACCGTGTCGCGTGACACATGCAGGCGCTTTGCGATGGAGGTTTTCGTCTCGGCGGGGTTTGCCTGCATCGCGGTGCGTATGGCCTCACGATGTGCAGCCCGGTTGATTTGACGAACACTGTGGACGTTGACGTCCCTTTATGGATGGAGGCCTGCTTCTATCATCGCCGGTGGCGTGTTGGGCGGGGAAAGCACGAACGGCGCCAGGGATATGGCGCAATCATCCGGGCTTTACCGGCTGCCCGTGCGGGGCGACTGGACTCGTGCAAATGCTGAATCCCACGACACATCCGCAGATGGCGTTTTAGACTTTGCGCGCGGTTTTTCGGCCACGCGTTCCCCACGTACCGCCGCGAACGCACGGTCCCAGTCTTTGATGATGGCCTCGGGTGATGCGATATCGACGTAGCCGCGTCCGATGACAAATGTACGCTGCTTCATGGCAATCCTCCTTCAGGGACAATCGGGCAGCGCAGCCACTAGCGCTGCATCACCTCATGCGGTGGAACCGGAGAGCCGCCGCTGAACGAAACAGCGATACCTTTCTTGCCCGTGTTCCCCAATTGCAAGGTCAGGCGTGAGTAGCGCGAGAAACTGCCCGCGAGTTTCAGCACATCGATCAAAGGTTGTAGCTGCGGGCCGAGTTCGGCGCGCGCACTTCCGAGTTGATCGTCATTGAGCTTCAGGCGGTTGGCCGCGCGATACTCGCGCGAGACTGGATCAAACTCGGTGCCCCCGTTCGCCGACGGCAGATAGGCATCGCGAAGATAGCGGGCGCTATGGCTGCCCGGATACACCGCGCGGATCACCGCGATTTTCGCAAGAAGCGGACGCAATGCACCGGCCAGGCATTCGACTTCCGGCTCCATGGCCAGCATCATCGATTCGAGCAGGCTGTCGGCGTCCGAGCGGACGATGCCGATTTCAGTGATGATTTCGTCGTCAAGCTCCCCGATAGCCGGTTCCATCGCGATCTGGCGCTCACGCAGACGGCGTTCGGTCGCCTCCGCGCGCAGTACCGCGTCCATGAGCGCATCGGTCTTCGCCTTGTGCGCACTCGCGTTGTCTGCCAGTGCCGCGTCCGACGAAGCCTCGAAGGCGATATCGGCCTGCGTCAACTGCTCGCGCAGCGCCAGCGCATCCGTGCGTGCCTGTTCGATCTGCGCCGGCAGTGCACGGATGGAGTCGATCATGCGCTCCCTGCGCGCCATCAGATCGCGCAACCGGTCGAAGGATTCGATTTTTGCCACACCGGAATAACCGCTTCCCTGGTCTTCCATCTCACACTCCTTTCGTCATTGCGAGGACGTTCGTCGTACGGACCGGTTGCGAATAATAAGTACAACTCTATGTCATGACGCATGCTGTGGTCTACCTGCTTCTGTAGGGCGCACCGGAAGCTAGAACTCGTGGGAATCCACAGGCGCTACCGGGTGTGCGCTGATGCGCCATAATGCCGGTTAGCTTTCCCACCGGAGCGCACGAAATGGACGATCACGATGACGGGATGGACGAGTACGAAGCCCCGATTACCCTGAAAGCGGCCATTGAAGAAAACCAGCTGGAACGGGCTTCAATCGCAGCAGAGCTCGATGAGGCGCTGGGCGAGATCGAACGGTCTGATGCCTGGCTTGCGGTGGCATGTGATCCCGATCGCTATCCTGAGGCGTTTCGACTTGCTGTTGAACTTTTCATGGCGTCGAACCCGATGAGTTTCGACGGCGCAGGCGGTTGGACCGTCCCGATACTGGCAGGCGAGTCAGCAGCAAGCGCTATTGTGGCCGCCCACCTTCAACTGGGCAATAAGAACAATGATGGATCGGTGCCGGTTCCGTTCGCGAGCACGACACGCGCGGAAGATGAGCGGTTCAAGCGGGAGGAGCGCGACTCGCTGATAGCCGCGCGCGTCGATGAACGCATCGCTCTAGGCGAGACACGCGAAGCGGCAATATGGAGCGTGGCCGAATCAGGTGAGTTCAATTCTGAGGGACTCCGCAATCGCCAAGGCGTACGACCAGTTTAAGGATGAGGCTCGGGAAGAAAGGACGGCGCGGGAGGAAAAGGAGAGAATGGCCCGGATGAGCAGGAAGGAACGGATCAAATATCTCCTGTCAAAGGAGCCTCCAAAATCTTGAACCTGTCAAGGTAATTCCGGCGCCTCTCCAGCTACGTTAACACCCGGCTCCTTTCGGCATAGATTCCCGGGAAGCCCCGCAGTCCTGTGTGGGGAACCCGGAGAATCCTATGGAACGCCTTCTATCCCTCGCACAGGTCCGTCCGTACGTGGGCGACCTGGGCCAGAGCACGCTCTATCGCCTGATTCAACTCGGCCAGTTCCCCAAGCCCGTGCCGCTTGGCGTGGGCGCGCGCGTCGCGTGGCGCGAGTCCGAAATCGAACGCTGGATCAATGAACGCATCGCCAGCGCGCTGGCAGCGGACGAAACGAAGACGCCGCGCGCCTCACAGCGCGGCCGCACGGAGGCGGGTACGTCCGCAGCCTGAAGGGGCCGTCATGTCCGCCGATGTGCTGCTCGACAAGCTCGAAGGCGCACGCGTGTGCGGTCCGGGCCGTTGGCGTGCGCGTTGTCCCGTCTGCGACTCGCGCCGCGACGTGCTGGCCGTGGCCGAAACAGCAGACGGCGTCGTACTGCTCCATTGCTTTCATAGCGGTTGCGGCGCCGGCGACATCGCCGCCGCGCTCGGGCTTGACCTGGCCGACCTTTTCCCGCCGCGCGTTGAAGGCGTTCACATCGCGTGCCCCGTGAAGAAAGGGCGCCGCTTCCATCCGGCGCAGGCGCTGGCCGCCGTCAATCTCGAACTGCTCGAAGTGCTGATCGTGCTGGGCGCCGTAGTGCGTCGCGGCTCGATCACGCCGACCGAGTTTGAGCGCGTGCGCCTCGCAGTGTCGCGCGTGAGCGTGGCAGAGGGCGCGACCCATGACTAGCGCCTCATATCTCGACAAACCGCCCGCCGAACCGGCGCCGAAGAAAATGGCCACGGTGAAGGCGAACGGGCACGACAGCAAACCCACGCCAGCGCCACTGCGCGTTCTGTTCGCCGACGATATCGACGCCGACATGAAAGGCCCGCCGCAGGTAGTCGAAGACCTGATCTGCAGGTGCGATGTGATTGATTTTCACGGGCCGAGCCATTCCGGCAAAACGACTTTCGCCGTTCATCTTTCGCTGTGCGTGGCACGCGGCGGGGTGTTTCTGGGCAAGCGCACGCGGCGCGGCGCCGTGGTCTATATCGCGTCCGAATCGTGGGCGAATGTCGCCATGCGCGTGCAGGGCGCAAAAAACCTGCTCGCCAACCCTGAGCGCCTGCCGCTCGCCATCGTGCGCGAACCCATCGACCTGTACGGCGGCGAAACCGGCGACATGCTCAAAGACGCCGCGCGCGTGGTGGCGTGCGCGAAGGAATTCGCGGCGCGCTGTGGCCTGCCCGTGGCGCTGATCGTGGTAGATACGCTCGCGCGCTCGTGCGGCGACGCTGACGAGAATTCGACTCGCGACATGGGGATTGTCTCGCGCAACCTCACGAACATCGCAGAATCAACCGATGCCGCCGTGTTTGTGGTTCATCACACGGGCCGCAGCGAATCAAAACACGGGCGCGGATCAAGCGTCATTTACTCAAACGCCGAAGCCGAAATTTCGTGCGAACACGACGAAGGAAGTGACGTTTACCGCGTCCGCGTGAACAAGCAACGAAGCCTCGGCACGAAAGGCATCACGCTGGCCGCCCGCTTCGATTCTGTGGAGCTGGGTACCGACGAATGGGGCAAGCCCCGCACGGTGCCCGTGGTCGGCGTGCTGGAAAGCAGCTATTCACGCGCGGCCTGATTGTCGACATGGGAAAGAACGAAGCCGGCAAGGTTTCACGCCTGCTCGCTCGCGCACGTGAAAGCGGCGTGATTCCGTGGCACTGGATCGTGGACGAAACCCGCGAGATCGAGCAGGCCGCCCAATGGAGCGACGGCGAGGTATTCATCGAACAGGTCGTGCGCCAGTACCGCCGCAATTGCTGGCTCGATCAACCCTGCCGCGTCGAAGTTATCAGCGAAAAAGGCACCGTTCGGGGCGTGCTTGCGCCCGTGCTCGATCACTTTGGCGCGGCGTTCCGGGTTATGCACGGCTTCGGATCGGCGACGGCGTTAAACGATATGGCCCGCGCGATCAACGAAAGCGCCGTGCCGTCGATCCTGTTCTATGTGGGCGATTACGACCCGTCCGGGCTCTACATGAGCGAAGCCGATCTGCCCGAACGGCTCGCCCGCTATGGCGCTGACCCGGACGCTTACGATCTGCGCCGCGTGGCGCTGATCCGCGAGGATGTTGGCGGCCTGCCGTATTTCCCGGCTGACACGAAGCGCGGCGACGCGCGGCACGAGTGGTTTGTGCGCCGCTACGGCTCGCGTTGCTGGGAACTCGACGCCATGAACCCGAACGATCTGCGCGAGCGCGTGCGGGCTTGCATCACCGATTGCCTCGACCTTGGCGCGTGGAAACACGCGCTGAACATTCAGGCCGCCGAACGCGAATCAAAGGATTCGTTCATGGCCGACTGGCAGCGCATGTTGCGAGGGGGCAGGGCATGAATTCCCATTTTGCGACCTGTCCACAAATAGACCGGAGCCCGGCGATGCCGCGCGTGCAGATATGCGCAAGGTAGTGCGCCGGGCGTGCTCACTGCCGCCTGTGTCGTGCGCGATGGTCGGATTCTTGCCGGGTGGACAGAACGTCAGGCGCGAGCTTGCAGAAAAGCCGATGCAGATTTTCAGAGGAGGTTCATCATGGCCGATACCTC
Organism: Paraburkholderia sp. A1RI-2L; assembly: GCF_048957375.1. Classification (NCBI taxonomy): domain Bacteria; kingdom Pseudomonadati; phylum Pseudomonadota; class Betaproteobacteria; order Burkholderiales; family Burkholderiaceae; genus Paraburkholderia; species Paraburkholderia sp. A1RI-2L. The sequence goes on along the minus strand of NZ_JARBTA010000003.1, from coordinate 828,288 downwards.
GGATACCCAAGCGATTGACGGCGCCAGGCTGCATCATGCGGTCATCAGCGCGAGCGGGTGGGAAGGGCTTGCCGTAACGACGGTGGATGGACGGACCGCGACTCTTGCTGTGGTCGACGAGACGGGCCGGGTGATCGAGAGCGGACCGGAGCTTGTGTCTGAAATCTGGACGGTGGCAGTTATGGCCTATCGCAGCCTGCTGGCTGACGAGCATACCCTGACGGTGTGGTCCTCACCGTCAGGGCTGTTCCAAGGGAAGGACAGGGTGTAGTCCTCAGGCGGCGCGCTTGAGACGGTTCAGCGTCTTTTTTGCCTCGTGGGGTGTCGTATCTTCCACCGTGACCTGATCCATCAGTTCGCCGGTCTTGCGGTTGATCCAGAGAATGCGCGTGACATCCCGTTTCGAAACGAGCTTCATGCCCACCCAGGCCGGGTCGAGCAGACTGACTTCGATGCGCTTGAATGTATTCGCGACAAGCTGTCGAGCCTTGGTCCGCGCTTCGATATCGAGACTGTCGACGCCTTCACGCAATTCCGCCCATGCCTGCGCCGCCGCCGGTTGAGACTGGTGGCTCAGCGCTTCGATTTCGTGCTCGTACCCAGTTACCTTGAGCTTTTCGGCGCGCAGGCGACTGTCGAGCTTGCGGATGAACTGCATCATCGATTCAGGTGTTTCGTCATCGTCCGACGCGGCAGCGGCCATGAACTTGTCGATCTGCGTCTGGGTATCGATAACGGCCTGATGGGCGAAAGCGAGTGACTCGCGCAAGTGCAGGCACTTCTCGTTACTGTCGGCGAACAGGGCGGCGAGATTCATCTGATCGGCGCAATAGTTCATCAGCCCGCGTTCGATCATCGCAATTGAACACGTTTTGACCTGGCAGCGCGATTGCATTTTCAGAAGCCCACTGCACAATATCCGACGGCTCCCGTCGCTTACCTGTCCGACGCGTCCAGGTTCCTTCCGCGCGCGCGACAGCGTATTCTGGCCGGCCATTGCAAAGCCGCAATGCGCGCAGAAGGTAATCCCCAGGCCGGTCATGATGCCGACGATGTCCGACTTTCCCGCGCGGCGTCCGCGCTGGCTCATGACGTACTGGAGCGAGGCAAACTCCGCTTCACTCATGAGCGGCGGATAGTAGCCGCGCAGCACAAAGGTCTGCGTATCGATTCCGGCCTCCTCGTTGCCTTCGACGGTTACGACCTTTTCGCCGACCAGTGCGCGGTTTTTCATCACGACATGCAGGCGGTAAGCGTCAGAGATGCCTGCCGGAATCGGTACGCCGCGTTCGTGCATGAGGGCAATCGCCCGCAGGGGGCCATACCCTTCGCGATACAGGTCGATGAGTGTCCGCAGGCTTTCGGCCTGCTGTGGGTCGAACTCAAAGACGCGGCGTTCGGCGTTGTAGCGCAGCCAGGTGGGATCGGTGTTGATATTGAGCTTGCCGCGCCACGTACCGCCAACCCATCCTTCACACTGGCGCCGGAGCGCATCGCGAATGCGTCGACCCTTTGATGCGCTTTCTTCGTGCGCACGGATCATGATCGCCAACGCGACGAACAGCGGGGAGGAATCGTGCTTGAGGCGTTCACGGCTGTAGATCTGCCCGGTATCAGCGGTAACGATGGCGACGCCCGAGTCGATGATTTCGGCGAACTGGCGCTGCGCGTCGATAGGCTCGGCGCGGCTCAGTCGGTCGAGTGATTCGACCAGCAGCACGTCTCCTGGGCGAACGAGCTTCTTCTCGCGAATGGCGACGAGAAACGCACCCAGCGCGCCTTTCTTGACGTGGTCGCCCTTGTAGGCGCTCAGGCCGTGGTCAAACATGGTCAGTGACTCGTCAATCACATGGTCGTGTTCAACAGCCCAGCGACGCGCGTAGTCCATCTGGCGCGCGAAGCTGTCGCCCCTGGCCTGCTTGGCGCTGGAAAAGCGGCCGTAGATGAACAGGCGCGATGGCGCGCTGGATGAATTGGAGGCTGTTTTAAGGGGTTTTTTCACGAATCCAGACCTCGATGAAAGGTGAGAATTCAGTATATATTCAGTTTCATTGGCTACACTCGCTGCTGAATTGGCTAAGGCGAGGGTGCAGCGCGAACTCGAAGATAAATACAACCCTGTACCGCACACAAAAGCCGACACTGACCGGATGATGCGCGACCCCGGGTTCAAGGCTGCGTACGAGGCATTGGCAAAAGAATTCACGGCGCTTGACGCGCTGCTCACGGCCCGCAAGGAGGCGGGTCTTATGCAGGCGCAGGTTGCCGAGCGCATGGGTACGACGACATCGGCGGTATCCCGTCTCGAGTCGTCCCTCGCGAGCGAAAAGCATTCGCCGTCGCTGGCGACGCTGCGCAAGTACGCAGCGGCATGCGGAAAGATCCTGCGGATCTCACTCGTATAAAGCAAGCGGGCCAGAATCTCCGCGCTTCGCGCTTCGATTCCGGCCCGCAACGCATACCCGGTTATTCAGGTATCCGATGGACTGAACAACTTACGATACCGCGTGCGTCTTCCGCTTGTTCCCGCCCGGCGCCGTTTTCATTCCCGTTCCGCTCGCCGGACGCAGCGGCAAATCCCCGCCGCGTGCCGGCGCGCCATTGGCCACGTAATACGGTGCCGTTGACCGCGCCAGCGGATTACGACCGCGAATCTGATCAGCAATCTTTTCGGCAAGCATGATCGTCGGAGCGTTCAAATTGCCGGTGGTAATGCGCGGCATGATTGACGCATCCACCACGCGAAGCCCATCGATGCCGTGCACGCGGCCTTCCGCATCGACCACCGCCATATCGTCATAGCCCATGGCGCACGAGCACGACGGGTGAAACGCCGTCTCGGCGCGGTTGCGCACGAAGGCGTCGATCTGCGCGTCGGTCTTGAGCTCCGCGCCGGGGTTCAACTCGCGGCCACGGTAGCGATCGAGCGCGGGCTGCGCGATGATCTCGCGCGTGATGCGAATCGCGTCGCGGAACTCGCGCCAGTCGAGCGCTTCGGACATGTAGTTAAAGAGAATCGACGGATGCTCGTTCGGGTCGCGCGAGCGCAGTTTCACGCGGCCACGGCTCGGCGAGCGCATTGAGCCGACGTGCGCCTGAAAGCCGTGCATCTTGATCGCATTGCTGCCGTTGTAATTGATCGCAACGGGCAGGAAGTGATACTGGATGTTGGGCCACGGGTCGTCGTCGCGCGTGCGGATGAAGCCGCCCGCCTCGAAATGGTTGCTCGCGCCCATGCCGGTGCCGCGCAGCAGCCATTCGAGCCCGATGGCGGGCTGATTGCGCTTGAGCAGTGCGGGGTAGAGAGAGACGGGCTCCTTGCACTCGTACTGCATGTACATTTCCAGGTGATCCTGAAGATTCTGTCCCACGCCGGGCAGATCGAGCACGATGGGAATGCCGAGTTCGCGCAGCCATGCGCCGGGGCCCACGCCCGAGCGCTGCAAGAGTTGCGGCGAGCCGATCGCGCCCGAGCACACCAGCACCTCGCGGCGCGCGTAGCGCGTCACTTGTGCGCCGCCGTCGAGAAACACCACACCGTTCGCGCGCTTGCCGCTGAACAGGATCCGGTCGGTGATCGCGTGCGTGACAATGTCGATGTTGGGCCGCTGCTTGGCCTGGTCCAGGTAGCCGCGCGCGGTGCTCGCGCGCCGGCCCTTGGCGGTCACGGTGCGGTCCATCGGCCCGAAACCTTCCTGGCGGTAGCCGTTGAGGTCGTCGGTGCGCGGGTAGCCGGCCTGCACGCCGGCTTCCACCATCGCCTCGAACAGCGGGTTCACGCCGGGCTTGCTGGTCGTCACATGCACGGGGCCTTCACCGCCGTGGTAGTCGTTCGCGCCCACGTCGCGCGTTTCCGCCTTGCGGAAGTAGGGCAGGCAATCCAGATAGCTCCAGTTTTCCAGCCCTTTGCGCTCGGCCCAGCCGTCGTAATCGAGCGCGTTGCCGCGGATGTAGCACATGCCGTTGATGAGCGACGATCCACCGAGCCCCTTGCCGCGCCCGCATTCCATGCGCCGGTTATCCATGAACGGCTCCGGGTCGGTCTCGTAGGCCCAGTTGTAGCGGCGGCCCTGCAACGGATACGCGAGCGCGGCCGGCATCTGCGTGCGGAAGTCGAAGCGGTAGTCCGGCCCGCCCGCCTCCAGCAGCAGGACCGTGACGTCGCGGTCCTCGGTAAGGCGGGTGGCGAGTACGTTGCCCGCCGATCCCGCGCCGATGATGATGTAGTCGTACTCTTGCGCTGCCATGCCGTGCCTCCTCCAATTCCCTCGAATTCGCTCAGAAAGCGGGACGATACGGTCCCAGCTCGACTTGAACGGATTTGATGCGCGTGTAGTGTTCGAGCGTCGTGATGCCGTTCTCGCGTCCCACGCCCGATTGCTTGTAGCCGCCCACCGGCATTTCGGCGGGCGATTCGCCCCAGGTGTTGATCCAGCAGATGCCCGCTTCGAGGCGGTGAATCACGCGATGCGCGCGCGACAGATTTTCGGTGACCACACCGGCGGCGAGACCGTAAATCGTGTCGTTCGCGCGTGCGATGACTTCGGATTCCTCAGTGAACGAGAGAATGCTCATGACCGGGCCGAAGATTTCCTCGCGCACGATCTTCATGTCGTCGCGGCAGGCGGAGAACACGGTCGGCTGCACATACTGGCCGCGTGCGAATTCGCCTTCCACGAGGCGCGCGCCGCCTGCGAGCAGCCGTGCGCCTTCGCGCTTGCCGCTTTCGATAAAGCCGAGCACCTTGTCGAGCTGCCCGGCGCTCGCGAGCGGGCCGAAGTTGGTGGCGGGGTCGCCGGGGTGGCCCACGCGAATGCGCGCCACGCGCTCGAGCACGCGCTTTTCGAATTCGGGCAGCACGGACGCATGCACGAACACGCGCGTGCCATTGGTGCAGACCTGGCCTGAGCTGAAGAAGTTGGCGGTGACCGCGATATCGGCGGCGCGATCGAGATCGGCGTCTTCGAACACGATCAACGGCGACTTGCCGCCGAGCTCCATCGTCACTTCCTTGAGTGACGATCCGCCCGCCGCTGCCATGACTTTCTTGCCCGTTTCCACGCCACCCGTGAACGAGATTTTCTCGATGTCGGGATGCGTGCTGAGCATCGCGCCCACGCGCGAGTCGCCTTGCACGACGTTGAATACGCCCGGCGGCACGCCCGCTTCGAGATAGATTTCGGCGAGCTTCGAGGCAGACAGCGGCGTGACTTCGCTCGGCTTGAAGATCATCGCATTGCCGGCGGCCAGCGCGGGGGCCGACTTCCAGCACGCGATCTGAATCGGGTAATTCCATGCGCCAATGCCGGCTGTGACGCCCAGCGGCTCGCGGCGCGTGTAGACGAAGGAATCGGTGCGCAGCGGAATCTGCTGGCCTTCGATGGCGGTGGCAAGCCCGGCGTAATACTCGATCACATCGGCGCCCGTGACGATGTCCACGGCGCTCGTTTCGGCGATGGGCTTGCCCGTGTCGCGCGTTTCCAGCGCGGCTAGCTCGTCGTTGCGCGACCGCAGTAGCTCGACCGCGCGGCGCAGGATGCGCGAGCGCTCCATGGCCGTCATGGCGGCCCAAACGCGCTGACCGGCGCGCGCCGATTGGACGGCGCGGTCGATATCGGCGGCGCTGGCTTGCTGCACCGTCGCGAGCGTTTCGCCGGTGGCGGGGTCGCGCGTTTCGAAGGTCTCGCCACTGGTGGCGTCGGTGAATGCGCCGTCGATGAAGAGGCGTTCGAGCGGATAAACAGACATGATGGATTACTCCGTGACTTCCAGTGCTTGCGCGATCAGGCGGACTTGCCCGAGCGCGCCTTGGCGCGCTTTTCGAGCATCAAATCGATGTATTCGTTGGCGACCCGCAGGGCGGCCCTGGTATCGAACGGCTCGCCGGTGAGGGTGCCGCGCAGCCACAGGCCGTCGATCATGGCGGCCAGACCGGTGGCCGCGCGCCGCGACGCCGCGCGTGGCAGAACCCTCTCGAACTCTGCACACAGGTTCGAATAGAGCCGCCGCGTGTTCACGCGCTGCAGGCGGCGCAGCGCGGGCTGGTGCATGCTCTCGGCCCAGAATGCGAGCCAGGTCTTCATGACCGGTGTGTTCACCTGCGAGACGTCGAAATTGGCCGCGACGATGGCGCGCAAACGCGCGCGCGGCTCGTCTTTCGCCGCCGTGCGGCGCCGCATGGTGGCTTCCCAGAGATCGCGCAGGATATGGCGCATGGTGGCCTCGAGCAGGCCGTCCTTGCCGCCGAAATAGTGACTGACGATCCCGGTGGAAATATTCGCGTGCTGCGCGACCGTGGCAAGCGTCGTGCCCGACAGTCCGGACTGGTCGATCGATTGCAGGGTCGCATCAATGAGTTGCGCGCGACGCACGTCGCGCATTCCGATCTTGGGCATGGCGATTCTTCAGGGCGGGTCCCGGGGAGGATTCTCACTCTAGTCGTTTTTTATTGAACGAGCAATCAATAAAAACGGCGTCATAGCGGGGCGACGCATTTCCCCAAGTACGCGTCGTGTCTACGAAAGTCGCGCGAGATTTGGATTTGTACGTTCTCTCAATCCGCATAAGGCGTGCCATTGGACACGTTTCTTTGTGCGGCCTTTCAACCGTATCGCAAGGCAAGAGAGACCTACACCATGAAGAAAGTAAAAGCGGCGGCATTGACTGGCATCGCACTCGCGGTGGCCTCGCTCTCCACCGAGAGCAATGCGCAGAGCAGCGTGACGATGTACGGGATCATCGATGCTGGCGTGACTTATGTGAGCAACGCGGGCGGCTCGCACCAGGTGAAGTTCGACGACGGCATTTCGTATGCGAATCGCTGGGGCATCAAGGGTACCGAAGACCTGGGTGGCGGCCTCAAGGCCATCTTCACGCTGGAAAGTGCCTTTCACGTGGGCAATGGCCAACTCACCAACGGCGGCTCGCTGTTCGGGCGCCAGGCCTACGTAGGTCTGCAAAGCGATTGGGGCACGCTCACGTTCGGCAATCAGTCCGACCTGACGCAGGACATGGTGTACACGTACAACATTTCCGCATGGGCGAGCGGCTACGCCATCAACCAGGGCGACTTCGACCGCATGAACGGCGACCACCTGCCCAACGCCGTGAAGTTCACGTCGAATACCTACGGCGGCTTCCAGTTCGGCGGCATGTATTCGTTCAGCAATACGCCGGGAGAATTCCACACAGGCAGTGCATGGAGCGTGGGTGCGCAATACCAGAACGGCAATTTCTCCATGGGTACGGCTTACACCCAGTTGAACAACCCGTCCGGTATTTACGCATTCGACCCGTACGCGATGATCGGCACGCACACGTTCTTTGGCCGGCCTACCGTGAGCGTGGACCCGGCCACGGGCGCCGTCACCGATCTCTATGCGAGCTCGCCGTTCCCGGTGGACAAGCAGGGCGCGTTCGGCGTGGGCGCGAGCTATGTTGTGGGTCCGGTCACGCTATCCGGCGACTTCACTTACACGCAGATCAAGGCGTTCGGGCAGAGCGAGCACATGCAGGTGGCCGAAGGCGGCGCGAACTGGCAAGTCACGCCTGCCATGAACCTGATCGGCGGCTACCAGTACACGCATTTCGACGGCAATCACTGGAACATGATTTCGGCGGGCTTGCATTACTTGCTGTCGAAGCGCACCGACGTCTATATCTCGGGTGACTGGCTCAAGGCTTCGCAGGGCGTGGATGCCGTGATCGGCTACAGCTTCACGCCGTCGTCGAGCACGAACCAGGCAGATGTGCGCATCGGCATGCGGCATTCGTTCTAAGCGCGTCGTCGAAGGTGCGCTCCACGAACCAGCGACGGGGCAAGGTGGCAAAGCCCGGTTGCTGTTCGTGGCAGCGCACCCGGCCTGGCGACATACTCAAGCGTTGTCGCGTTGTTGATCAACGCCGTGCGGGCGCGTGCATCGTTGGCGAACAGATGCTTCATTCTTGAATGGGTACCCGAGCATGAAACGCAGACGCGTGAAGAATGAGTGCTGCGTTGATGCTCGACCATACGTTCGATTCACAGTGTCATCGGGCGTCCGCGCCCTTTGGAAATGCATCCCACCGCCAGATCTTTACTGGGCCTGCGTCATGAACCTTGACGCCGTCGCTCTTTCGCATGGTGCGCTCCGGAAACTTCTCGTTCTTGCGTAGAAGTTGCGGGTAATCGTCCCGCGCTGCGTCGTTACCATAGTCGGCATACGCCCGGTAGTAGGCCGCCTCACTCACAGTGGCGCCTGGTGGGTGCACGGAGTCCCACAGCAGCTTGCGGCGGTAGGTTTCCAGTTGCTCAAGTTCCTGCCGGGTGGAGGGATACGCTTCCGTGACATTCGATATGGAATTGGGTATGCGAAATTCCACAGCGCCCTCCAGCAGCTTTGGTGCGAGTATTTCCTTGATCGTTATCGTGCCACCGATCTCTATTTGCCCCTTCGGAATCCTGTTGTCTGGCTGAGCCGAGAATTTCAGAATACGCGTTTCTCCCGGTGGAATTTCTACGATGCCATCTGGGAAGTCAGCGGCATTAAGAAACTCTTTCGCTCCGAGCGTCACAGAGAACTCTTCAGCACTTCCATCTACGGGTGCACCTCCAGTCGATATATTCGAGGATTTCGACATGGGATTGAACTCACCCTCCCAGGTCGACGGGCTCTTGAAGGCGACCTTCTCGAAGAGGCCGCTGTTCTTGAACGCGAAGATGAATAGTGGTTTCCCGTTCTCGATTGAAAACTTCGCAGCGGCGTCGAGTCTTGCGAGAGGCGTACCTGTTTTGTAGAGCTTCTCGATCAGGTCACCCGTTGGACCGAGTACGGCGCGGTTAACGTCTCGCGGCAGGGTGGTTATATCCAGTACGTTAGGTATGTGCCGACCATCCGGGCAAGTCACGCTCGCCAAAAGTAGTCCGGGGTTGCCAGGGCGCATGGCCGGTATGTTCTTCATCGCGCATATTGCGTCTCGCATGCTGAACATAGTCCTGCGGTCAGCGTCCGAAATTTTCTCCTCGAACACGCCGATACCTGGCACACTGGGTCCGTAGCTCATGGTATCGCCCCTGAAGACAGCGGTTAGCCGGTCACCTTTCAATCCGACTGAATCGCATTGATCATGGTGCTGCCGGTTCTGCTGAAGCCAATAGGATCATCTTTTGCCATCGCGCCCTCGCATACTGAAAAAAGAGAAATGAGAACTAATGCTTTAGATAAATTGTTCACGCTCACGCCTGAATATGCGGAACCACGACCCAGTCCCACCCTGTCTGCGTTGAAAACCAGTGCTTCACGCGGTTGAGATAGTACGAAGGAGCTTTTACGCCTGGCGTATAGACGCCAGGACCCATCAGCGTTGTTCGGCCAATGCCCTGCCAGGTATCCTTGTCGGCACTCGCAACAGCGTCCGCGAACTTGACTGTCTGGGTCTTGGCGTCAATGTAGCTTTTGTGAATGGCCCCTCCTTGATCGAAATATTCATCGGGAAATGAAAAGAGGTGTCCAGTCTCATGCTGCTGGACGTGTTCGTTCGGGATCGGTTCCCATGCGGTGTTAGTTTTGTTGCGTCGTACATTCAACTCCCCCCAGTTACCCGAGTCCGCGCGGTTTGCACTCGGATAGAGGTTCACCTGTGCATGATGACGCTCATCAGCCTTCGTGACGAAGTCAATTTCGAATTTGACCGCGACCTGCGCCTTGCAATCACTCGCGGCTCCGGCTTTCGGGCAATTCCTGATTGCCAGCTTGTAGCTGTTGGCATTGAGAAATGCCTCAATCGTTGACTTCATTGCCGGCAGGTTTGTGATCTCCCTCGCAGGGCGTGGTTCCTTGATGAAGGTCGCTGAAAAATTGTCGTCGTGCTCTCTCGCCGATTCATAGGGAACATATTCAAGCGCTTTGGGATTGGCAGGGTCGACTTGGCGAACACGCATCGGTACCACCAGCACAATGACCCTCATGGCGATAGTTCTGGTTGCCCGATCAAAGCCGATATCGAACGTCCCGCGTGCGCCCGCAAGCTGAACGAATTTTCGTTCGCCAGTCGCGTCCAGCCAGGGCTGGCCGTTTTCGAGCAGGCCCCAGTAGTTCCCGGTCTCCATGTCCCATGTAACGGTAGAGACGGGAATATTCTGCAATGTGTGCTCACACGGTTCGTCGCTGGCAGCGTTGACTGGAATGATTCGCGCAGTACCGGAGGACGATTGCCCGGACGCACCGGCAAGGGCGCCATCGAATGCCGGCGGTGCATCCCCGGCAGGTTTGAGTTCACCAGCGGAACGCTGCTGTGCTGGAGTTGGCGCGGGTGCCGATGCCTGCACCGCGTTTTCACCCGGACCGGTTCCAGCAGGCATGACAGCCGCCAACGCGCTGCACGAAAGCTGCACCGGATAGGGGGCAATTGGCGCAGTGTGTGACGGGACCGACATGGGGCCATCGGTTGCGTGCGATTGGGCATGCACGAGGAATTGCGCAGACGTGTAGCCGCGAATTCCATCCGGGCCGATCTCCAGGCGTGAGCCGCCTGCGGTCAATATGATCCGTTTGGCCGCTCCAAGATGAATGGTCTCCTCTTCGCTGGTGACCGAGATGCCCTTTCCGGCTATCAACGTCATTTCATCGGATTCGGCATGCAGGCGAATCGCCTTCTGCGCGAAGAGCACAATCTGTTCTCGCACCGATGCAAAGAACGATTTGCCCGTGGCGATGGAAACATGCCCGCCCGTGGTCAGCGCGGTGTGTTCGTCGCTCGCGATGTGCGTGCTGCCCGCCGCCGCCGTCTGGACACCCGCCGCGCTGGCAAGGGTGAGATGCGGCGCTTCGAACTCGGGGAAGTCATCCACGCCCGGGCGCGTGCTGACCGAAGGCTTGCCGCGCAATTCGGCGTTGTCGCGCTGCATGTTCGCAGTCACGCCGGACTGATCGCTGCCAGCGTCCTGCGCGCCATGTCGCTGCGCCTGCTGCGCCAGGCTCTCGTGAATGTCGCGCGCACGCGTGAGGCGGGCGATGGTCTCACGCATGTCCAGCATCTTGCCCGCTGCGCCAAGCTTCGCGATGGTTGTGATAATCAGGCCCAACCCTGCGCGCACCGCGCCCCGCATGTCCGTGCGCAGTTCGAAGCCTTCGCCGCGCGCGTCCTGCCGCCCCTCATTGCCTTCGATGCGCGTGACATAGCCCAGACTCAGGCTGCTCTTGCCATGATCCGATGCCAGTTGCGCCTGCTGACGATTGTCCGTGTCGTCCAGTGCAAGATGGTTTGATGCGCCGCCGTTGCCGAGCGTGCGGCTCACGATGCCGGTGAGCGCACGATTATCCGGCAGTTTCCACGGTGGCATGTTGTCCCGATTCGGCACGAACGCCGCAACGACAGGGCGGTCAGGATCGCCGTTGACGTATGCGACCAGCACTTCCTGACCGGGTCGCCCATGCATCACCACGCCCATGCCGTCCCCCTGCCAGGGCAGCGCGAGGCGCACCCAGATGGACGTATTCCCGTGATGGTTGCCCTCGCGGTCCCACGCGTACTGGATGCGCACACGGTTATAGGCATCGACCGTCATCGGATACTGTTCCCATCCGACAATCACCGCATGTTCGTACCCGTCGATGCGTGGACGCGGTGTGACCTGCGGCATGCGATACGGCTCGCGCGTCGGGTGCAGTTCGAACTGCGCTTCAAACTCATACTTCGCTGCTGCGCCGTCCAGCTTCGACGACAGTCCCTGGGTGTTGCGGATATCGATCCGGCAATCCAGCACGAGATACGTGTCGTTCGCTCCGGCGTGTGGGTGATCCGTCAACGTGAACGTCCTGCCGGCTTCGATGCCGCGCAGCGCGCCGCGGCCCTTCGCACGCATGCGCCCGCAGCGTGCGGCTTCGAGTTTCACGCGCGCGAGATGCTGCGCTTCCCCGCGCCAAACCTTCGTTTCCTGGGGTCCCTGACTTTTCACCGGCTCCGCGTGGTAGTCGATTGTCTCCGGCTGTGCGTACCCGGCTGGCTCGTAGGATTCGATTCGTTCACTGTCGAAGACGTACTCTTGTCCGTCTCCATGCTTGATGCTGTGCTGCTCGCGATACGGCGCGCTGTTCGCGCTCAGTCGCGGCGAAATATAACTGTGGTCGTGGACCACGACCTTGTTAAGCGCAACCGACGTGCGCCAGGAAAGATGCGTGACATATTCCCTGTCGAGATGCCCGCCTTTGGGACGGTAAGACAATGTCGCGTAGGGCGGGGTCTGCGCCTTGCAGGCACGAATACTGTCGGCAATGACAAGGAAATGGCGGCCTTCACGGTGTTCGAACCAGATCAGATAGCCGAATTCCTCGCACAGGCGCATACAGAAGTCCCAGTCCGTCTCCCATGCCTGCCGGATGAAATCGCGCCGGGGAGTTGGGTGCTCGCCGCAGCGAAAATCGATATCGTGGCTGTACGACTTAAGGATGGTGTAGAGGATATTGGTGATATCCGTGTGGATGAAGATGCGCGAGTTCTTGCGCAGCGTCGCGCACCACCATTGCGGGCGCAATACGAATTCATAGACGACATCGTTTCCTTCGGTGTCCAGAATTCCGGCCTCTGCGACCATACCGGTGATTTCGCGCAGGCCCGTGCGTTCACGGTCACGGGGCTCACGCCAGCCACGTGCCCGTGTGAAAACATCCTTGAACGTCAGCGTGATGGCCGAGCCCTTGATGGCATCGAGATCGACTTCGAATTCGTCGGTTGCAAACCACTCCGGGTGGGGAACGGATCTGACCGCCTCGATGCGATATTCGAAAAGCTGGCCGATAGCTTCATGACCTGTAATGCGTCGCGGCAGCAGGACATCCTCGCGGTAATCCTGTTCCCGCCTGCGGTGTTGCAGGGTGATTTCCCGTACGGGCAATGCGTGGCCGTGCATGCGTACTGGGGTGTTGTACTTCCTGGGGAACCACATGCTCAGGTTCCCTTCTGCAATGTCGCGCCGCAGGTTGTAGTGTCGCCGATGAACGCCACCGGTACGCCGCCGTGCGTGCGCCCGCCCGTCGCGACAATTGCAAAGTCGCCACCGCACTTCGGGCAGCGCACAAGGTGGCCGTCGAGCGCGACGGGTATGCCCTGGTGTGTGAGGTTGGGCGCGGCCTGAATGACTTCGCCGCCGTGGTCTGTGGTATCGCCCAGGCGCGCGACATCGCGCCCCGTTGTTGCGTCTCTCATCGGCTCCGGCCTCCAAAGGACAAGGAATGGCGGCAACTTGCGTTGTCGGCAGACGCTTATCCTTTACGAGCTATTTTTCACCTGGAACACGAAAAATCCGAAAATGGGCCGAAAGCGATTCACCGCGCATCGCGCGGCGCTCAAATTCATATTCGCTTGATACTCGCCAAAGATCGCAGCGCGCTTGCGCTGCGACGCAGCAACGACGGAACGGATCGGCGGCACGGCCAAACAGCGGTCCCGCCGAGTTGTGTTTTTTCGCCGTGAATCATCGCCAAAACGCACTTCCAATCCGCCAGAAAGCCGTGCTGGCGCGGGCGTCCAACGGCAATGGCGTTTTTGTTCTATCTGACGCATCGGCGCTTTTGATCTACTTGCGTCTAACGTCAGCCGTGCAATTTCCAACCCTTGCGCGTCACGCCACGTTTTAACCAGGCCACCAGGCAACTAAAGGGAATCGTCAGATGAACGTCAGCGTCTTCGACCTGTTCAAGATCGGGATCGGGCCATCGAGCTCGCATACGGTCGGACCGATGGTCGCCGCGTGCCGCTTCGCGTCCCATATCGAGGACGCCAACCTGCTCGCTTTCGTGCGCCGCGTGAAGATCGAGCTGTATGGCTCGCTCGGCGCGACGGGCAAGGGCCACGGCACCGACAAGGCCGTGCTGCTCGGTCTCGAGGGCAATCTGCCCGACACGATCGACCCCGACCGCATCGAACCGCGCCTCGCCGCGATTCGTGCGGAAAAGACGCTCGTGCTGCTGGGCAAGCAGTCGATCCGCTTCGACGAAAAGGAAGGCATCGGCTTCTATCGCAAGACCATGGGCGGCGCAAACACGCTGCATTCGAACGGCATGCGCTTTCAGGCCTTCGATGAAAACGGCCAGCTGCTGGTCGAGAAAGAGTACTACTCGGTGGGCGGCGGCTTTGTCGTGAACCGCGACGGCGACCGCGTGAACGGCGTGCGCAGCGGCCGCGAGGTGCCGTATCCGTTCCGCACGGGCGACGACCTGCTGCGCGTATGCAGCGAGAGCGGCCTTTCGATCGCGGAAGTGACGTTCGCCAACGAATGCGCGTCGCGCTCGCCAGAAGAAGTGCGCGAAGGGCTGCTGGGCATCTGGCGCGCGATGGCCGCCTGCGTGGAGCGCGGCTGCAAGATGCATGGCGAGTTGCCCGGCCCGATGGGCGTGAAGCGCCGCGCCGCTGATCTTTCGGTGCATCTGCGCTCGCGTTCGGAAGAGTCGCTGCGCGACCCGCTTTCGATGCTCGACTGGGTCAATCTCTACGCGATGGCCGTGAACGAAGAAAACGCCGCTGGCGGCCGGGTCGTGACCGCGCCCACCAACGGGGCGGCCGGCGTGATCCCCGCGGTGCTTCACTACTACGTGAAGTTCGTGCCGGGCGCGAACGAGAAGGGCATCGTCGATTTTCTGCTCACGGCTGCGGCCATCGGCATCATCTACAAGGAAACGGCCTCGATCTCGGGCGCGGAAGTAGGCTGCCAGGGCGAGGTGGGTGTGGCGTGCTCGATGGCGGCGGCAGCGCTTGCAGCCGTGATGGGCGGCACGCCAACGCAGGTCGAGAATGCCGCTGAAATCGGCATGGAGCACAACCTCGGCATGACCTGCGATCCCGTAGGTGGCCTCGTGCAGATTCCGTGCATCGAGCGCAACGCGATGGGCGCGATCAAGGCGCTCAACGCTTCGCGCATGGCGCTCAAGGGAGACGGCCAGCACTACGTCACGCTCGACAACGTCATCAAGACGATGCGCGAGACCGGCGCCGATATGAAAACGAAATACAAGGAGACGTCGCGCGGCGGTTTGGCCGTGAACGTCATCGAATGCTAATCGAAACGATCAAGGTAATGAGCAAGGGGTCCGCAAGATGAGCCACTATTCGATATTCAGTCTGTTCCGCAACGGGTTGTCGTATCACGAGAACTGGGAGCGGCAGTGGAGGAGCCCCGAGCCGAAGAAGGAGTACGACGTCGTGATCGTCGGCGGCGGCGGGCATGGTCTCGCCACCGCGTACTACCTCGCGAAAGAGCACGGCGTGAAGAACGTCGCGATTCTGGAGAAGGGCTGGATCGGCGGCGGCAACACGGCGCGCAACACCACCATCGTGCGCTCGAACTATCTGTGGGACGAGTCGGCGGCGCTGTATGAGAAGGCCATGAAGCTCTGGGAAGGGCTCTCGCAGGACCTGAACTACAACGTGATGTTCAGCCAGCGCGGCGTGATGAATCTCGCGCACAACCTGCAGGACGTGCGCGACACCGAGCGCCGCGTGAACGCGAACCGCCTGAACGGCGTGGACGCCGAGTTCCTCACGCCCGAGCAGATCAAGGAGATCGAGCCCACGATCAACCTGAACAGCCGCTATCCGGTGCTGGGCGCATCCATTCAGCGTCGCGCCGGCGTGGCGCGCCACGATGCGGTGGCCTGGGGCTTCGCGCGCGGCGCGGACCGTCACGGTGTGGACATCATCCAGAATTGCCAGGTCACGGGCATCCGCCGCGATGGCGGGCGCGTGACCGGCGTGGATACCGTGAAGGGCTTCATCAAGGCGAAGAAGGTGGCGGTGGTGGCCGCGGGCAACACCACCACGCTCGCCGACATGGCCGGCATCCGCCTGCCGATCGAAAGCCATCCGCTGCAGGCGCTGGTTTCCGAGCCCATCAAGCCGGTGGTCAACTCGGTCATCATGTCGAACGCGGTGCACGCGTACATCAGCCAGTCCGACAAGGGCGACCTCGTGATCGGCGCGGGCGTCGACCAGTACACGGGCTTTGGCCAGCGCGGCAGCTATCACATCATCGAAGGCACGCTGCAGGCCATCGTCGAAATGTTCCCGGTGTTCTCGCGTGTGCGCATGAACCGCCAGTGGGGCGGCATCGTCGACGTTTCGCCCGACGCCTGCCCGATCATCAGCAAGACCGACGTGAAGGGCCTCTATTTCAACTGCGGCTGGGGCACCGGCGGCTTCAAGGCGACGCCGGGCTCGGGCTGGGTGTTCGCGCACACCATCGCGAACGACGAACCGCATCCGCTCAACGCGCCGTTCGCACTGGACCGTTTCTATAACGGCCATCTGATCGACGAGCACGGCGCAGCTGCCGTGGCGCACTGATTACGCACCTGAAACAGGAGAAGACATTATGTTGCTGATCGAATGCCCATGGTGCGGGCCGCGCGCCGAACTCGAATTCACCTGCGGCGGCGAGGCGGACATCGCCCGGCCGCTGGACACCGACAAGCTGAGCGACCGCGAATGGGGCGAGTACCTGTTCATGCGCGATAACCCGCGCGGCGTGCACAAGGAGCAGTGGCTGCACACGCAGGGCTGCCGGCGCTGGTTCAAGGTGACGCGCGACACCGTCAGTTACGACATTCAGGGTTACGAAACGTTTGGCGACGCCGGCTCGGCGGTGAACGTCCAGGCCAGGGCGCAACAAGGCGCACAACAAGGCGCACAACAAGGCACGCAGGGGAGCAAGCAGCGATGAGCCAGAAGAACCGTCTCGGCGCCGGCGGGCGCATCAACCGCGCGATTCCGCTGAGCTTCACGTTCAACGGCCGCACCTATCAGGGCTATCAGGGCGACACGCTCGCCTCGGCGCTGCTGGCCAACGACGTGCACTTCGTCGCGCGCAGCTTCAAGTACCACCGCCCGCGCGGCATCGTGACCGCCGATGTGGCCGAGCCGAATGCCGTGGTGCAGCTCGAGCGCGGCGCGTACACCGTGCCGAACGCGCGCTCGACCGAAATCGAGCTTTATCAGGGGCTCGTGGCGACCAGCGTGAACGCGGAGCCGGACCTCGAGCACGACCGCATGGCGATCAACCAGAAGTTCTCGCGCTTCCTGCCGGCGGGCTTCTACTACAAGACCTTCATGTGGCCGCGTAAATTCTGGCCGAAGTACGAGGAGAAGATCCGCGAGGCCGCGGGTCTGGGCAAGGCGCCCGAAGTGCGCGACGGCGACCGCTACGACAAGTGCTTCGCGCATTGCGACGTGCTGGTGGTCGGCGGCGGCCCCACGGGCCTGCTGGCGGCGCACACGGCGGGCCGTGCCGGCGCGCGCGTGATCCTCGTCGACGACCAGCGCGAACTGGGCGGCAGCCTGCTGTCGTGCAAGAGCGAGATCGACGGCCGCCCCGCCATCCAGTGGGTCGAAAAGATCGAGGCGGAACTCGCGGCCATGCCGGACGTGAAGATCCTCTCGCGCAGCACGGCCTTCGGCTACCAGGATCACAACCTCGTGACCGTCACGCAGCGCCTGACCGAGCATCTGCCGGTCTCGACGCGCAAGGGCACGCGCGAACTGCTCTGGAAGATCCGCGCGAAGCGCGTGATTCTCGCCACCGGCGCGCACGAGCGTCCCATCGTGTTCGGCAACAACGATCTGCCGGGCGTCATGATGGCCTCGGCGGTGTGCACCTACATTCATCGCTATGGCGTGCTGCCGGGCCGCAAGGTCGTGGTGTTCGCGAACAACGACGCGGGCTACCGCTGCGCGCTCGACGTGAAGGCCTGCGGCGCGGAAGTCACGGTGGTCGATTCGCGTGCGCAGGGCAAGGGCGCGCTGCAGGACGCTGCGCGCCGCCAGGGCGTGAAGATCATGAACAACGCGGCCATCATGGCTGCGCACGGCAAGCTGCGCGTGAACTCGGTCGAGGTGGTCGCGTATCAGAACGGCCAGACCGGCGCGAAGCTGGCTGACCTGCCGTGCGATCTGGTGGCGATGTCGGGCGGCTTCAGCCCGGTGCTGCACCTGTTCGCGCAGTCGGGCGGCAAGGCGCACTGGAACGATGCGAAGGCCTGCTTCACGCCGGGCAAGCGCATGCAGCAGGAAGTGAGCGTGGGCGCGGCAGTGGGCGAATTCAGCCTGGCACGCGGCCTGACCCAGGCCGTCGACGCCGGCATCGATGCGACGAAGTCGCTCGGCTTCAAGGTGACGCGTCCGCAGGTGCCGAAGGCCGCCGAGATCACCGAAACGCCGTTGCAGCCGCTGTGGCTCGTGGGCAGCCGCAAGGCCGCGCCGCGCGGACCGAAGCAGTTCGTCGACTTCCAGAACGACGTGGCCGCATCGGACATCCTGCTTGCGGCGCGCGAAGGCTTCGAGTCGGTCGAGCACGTGAAGCGCTACACGGCGATGGGCTTCGGCACCGATCAGGGCAAGCTCGGCAACATCAACGGCATGGCGATCCTCGCGGATGCGCTCGGCAAGACGATTCCGGAAACCGGCACGACCACGTTCCGCCCGAACTACACGCCCGTGACGTTCGGCACCGTGGCGGGCCGCGAACTGGGCGACTTCCTCGACCCGATCCGCAAGACCTGCATTCACGAGTGGCACGAAGAGAACGGCGCGCTGTTCGAGGACGTGGGCAACTGGAAGCGCCCCTGGTACTACCCGAAGAAGGGCGAGGACATGCACGCGGCGCTCAGGCGCGAGTGCCTCGCGGTGCGCAACAGCGTGGGCATTCTCGATGCGTCGACGCTCGGCAAGATCGACATCCAGGGCCCGGACGCCGCGAAACTGCTCAACTGGGTCTACACGAATCCGTGGCTCAAGCTCGAAGTGGGCAAGTGCCGCTACGGCCTGATGCTCGACGAGAACGGCATGGTGTTCGACGACGGCGTGACCGTGCGCCTCGGAGCGCAGCACTACATGATGACGACCACCACGGGTGGCGCGGCGCGCGTGCTCACGTGGCTCGAACGCTGGCTGCAGACCGAGTGGCCCGACATGAAGGTGCGTCTGTCTTCGGTGACCGATCACTGGGCGACCTTCGCCGTGGTGGGCCCGAAGAGCCGCAAGGTGCTGCAGAAGGTGTGCAGGGACATCGACTTCGACAACGCCGCGTTCCCGTTCATGTCGTATCGCAACGGCACCGTTGCGGGCGTGAAGTCGCGCGTCATGCGCATCAGCTTCTCGGGTGAGCTGGCCTATGAAGTGAACGTGCCGGCCAACGCGGGCCGCGCAGTGTGGGAAGCGATCATGGCCGCGGGCGCCGAGTTCAACATCACGCCGTACGGCACGGAAACGATGCACGTGCTGCGCGCGGAGAAGGGTTACATTATCGTCGGCCAGGACACCGACGGTTCGGTCACGCCGTTCGACCTGGGCATGGGCGGGCTGGTTTCGCAGACCAAGGACTTCCTGGGGCGCCGCTCGCTCAAGCGCTCGGACACCGCGAAGGACGGGCGCAAGCAGTTCGTCGGACTCCTGACCGACGATGCGAAGTTCGTGCTGCCCGAAGGCGGCCAGATCGTGGACGTGAATGCGCAGCAGAGGGCCGACGGCACCACGCCGATGCTGGGCCACGTGACGTCGAGCTACTACAGCCCGATTCTCGACCGCTCGATCGCACTGGCGGTCGTGAAGGGCGGCCACAACAAAACCGGCGAATACGTCGCGATCTCGATGGCCGATGGCCGGCGCGTGAAGGCGAAGATTGCCAGCCCGATTTTCTATGACACTGAAGGGGTGCGTCAGAATGTTGAATGAAACGATGGATACGGCGCCCCTTGCGGAGCGCGCAGCAGCGGCGGTGCGGCTCGAGTCGCCTTTCGTCGGCGTGGCCGGGCTCATCAAGGCCCAGGAGGGCCGCGCGCCGAAGGGCTTCACCCTGCGTGAGCTGCCGTTCCGCGATCTGGTGAACGTGCGCGGCGAACTGAGCGATCCGGCGTTCGTGGACGGGTTTGCCCAGGTGGTCGGCTGCCAGCCGCCCTCGACGCCCAACACGGTCACGCGCGGCAACGGCTACGACGTGCTGTGGCTCGGCCCCGACGAATGGCTCGTGCGCTCGGACGCGGCGGTGCAGGCCGGCGTGCTCGAAGCGAAGCTCGCGCCCGCATTCGGCGAGGCGTACGCGGCTGCCGTGGACGTGGGCAGCGGCTACACGGTGGTGGAGATCGACGGCGCGCGCACGCGCGAGCTGCTCTCGCGCGGCTGCCCGCTCGACCTGCATCCGGGGCTGTTCAAGGAAGGGCAGTGCGCGCAGAGCGTGTTCTTCAAGGCCTCGATCGTGCTGGTTCCGATGGGCGGTGAGCGCTTCGAGATCGTCGTGCGCCGCAGCTTCGCGGATTACTTCTGCCGCATCATGCTCGACGCCACGGCGTCGCTTGCATCATGAAGATCGTCGACGGAACCTTCGATCCGGCGCCCGCACCGTTCGATGCGCCGGCGGCGCGCGATGTGCCGCCCTCGCGCGGCCGCGGCTGGAGCGTGTTCGTCGAGGGCCTGAGCGTGCCCGCGCGCATCGGCATTCATGCGCACGAGCATGGCCAGCCGCAGCCGCTCGTGATCGATGCGCAACTGGGCTATCGCTCGATGCCGAAGGAAGAGAGCGACTGGATCGATTACGAGCGCTATTGCGCGCGCATTGCGGAGTTTCTCGCGAAGAAGCCGCATACGCGGCTGCTCGAAACGCTGGTGGCCGATATTGCGGCGCTTTCGTTTCGCGAGTGGCCCGCGCTCGATACGCTCACGATCGAAGTGCACAAGCCGAAGATCCGGCCCGGCACGCAGCGCATCGGCGTGTCGCTCGAATGGACGCGCGCCGATTATCTGCAGTGGAGCGCCACAGGACGCTGGTAGCGTAGTGCGCCGCAGCATTTGATGTTTTCCGCGGATGTCGGATCGAGGCAAGCACGCGTCGGCTTTTGCACATCGCGGGGTGCGTGCGGCGGGCTACGCTCCACATATCGCTGCGCGCCGCTAGAGAAGCGCAGCGCCAACTCTGAAGGAGACAAGGTGATGAGCAATCGAGGCGTCGTGTATCAAGGACCGGGCAAGGTCGAAGTGCAGAAGATCGACTATCCGAAGATGGTCGATCCGTCCGGCCGCGCGATCGGCCATGGCGTGATTCTCAAGGTGGTCAGCACGAACATCTGCGGCTCGGACCAGCATATGGTGCGCGGCCGTACCACCGCGCCGATCGGCCTCGTGCTCGGTCACGAGATCACGGGCGAAGTGGTCGAAATTGGTAAGGACGTCGAGACGCTCAAGCTCGGCGACCTGGTCTCGGTGCCGTTCAACGTTGCATGCGGCCGTTGCGCGATGTGCCGCGAGCAGAACACGGGCGTGTGCCTGACCGTGAACCCGGCGCGCGCGGGCGGCGCGTATGGTTATGTCGATATGGGCGGCTGGATTGGCGGCCAGGCCGAGTACGTGCTCGTGCCGTATGCCGATTTCAATCTGTTGAAGTTCCCGGACAAGGAACAGGCGATGTCGAAGATTCGCGACCTCACCTGCCTTTCGGACATTCTGCCCACGGGCTATCACGGCGCAGTGACGGCGGGCGTGAAGCCGGGCTCGACGGTGTATATCGCGGGCGCGGGCCCTGTTGGCATGGCTGCGGCGGCTTCTGCGCGTTTGCTTGGCGCGGCTTGCACCATCGTCGGCGACATGAATGCGGAACGTCTCGCGCATGCGAAGGCGATGGGCTTCGAAGTCGTGGATCTTTCGAAGGACGCTTCGCTGGGCGAGCAGATCGAGCAGATTCTCGGCAAGCCGGAGATCGATTGCGCGGTGGATTGCGTGGGCTTCGAGGCGCACGGTCACGGCGCGTCGGGCCACTCGGAAGAAGCGCCGGCCACGGTGCTCAACTCGCTCATGGAAATCACGCGTCCCGCGGGCATGATCGGTATTCCGGGGCTTTATGTGACCGAGGATCCGGGCGCGAAGGACGTTGCCGCGCAGCACGGCGGCCTGAGCATTCGATTTGGCCTGGGTTGGGCGAAGTCGCACACGTTCCATACCGGGCAGACGCCGGTGCTCAAGTACAACCGCAATCTGATGCAGGCAATTTTGTTTGATCGGTTGCCGATCGCCAAGATCGTTAATGTCTCGGTTATTTCGCTTGATGAAGCGCCTGAAGGGTATAAGAAGTTTGATGGCGGCGCGCCGCGGAAGTTTGTAATCGATCCGCATGGGTTGTTGGCGGCTTGATGAGCGGTAGCGCGTAAGCGCTTACGCTTTTACGTGGTACGGGCGGCGTTGGCATTTCCCTGATTTTGTGCAGGTCTGCCAGCGTTGCCCCGCATGGCTGCATGGATGATGTCGGTGCCGGCGCGCAGGCCTTCAGCAAGGCGCGACGCGCACTTCCCACCGAACTCTTCGAACTGGCCTGCGGGCCCCTTGCTTCGCTGGCCCAGCCCCTTATCGATTCGATGCGCTGGCTCTGCCCGAGACGGGTGGCCGCCATCGCCTGACCGGACGTACGCGCCGGACACTCGAGCCCTTTGCCGGCGCAGGTTCACGCCGGCGCAATCATGTTTTCACTGCATATTCGGTGCCATCGTGGGAGTGGTTTGGCCTGGCGTCGTACCGGGGGCCGCTGCAGCGATACGCGCCTGGGCTGTGTGCAGGTTGTCAGGGTAATGGTTATCGCGTCCGGTGGACCTGTAGCCGGCTTGCCGGAGCTGGGCCAATTCCGCGCGCACCTGGGCACGCGTGAGCGGCCCATTGGATGCTTGCGGTGCTTGAGCGAAAGTAAGGGCCGGTACAAGCAATGCAGCCGCAAACGCGGCTATTTTAAGTGTCCGATTCATCGTCTGTGCCTCCAGCTAGTGAGGTATCAGCGCTGTGGACCCGGGGCGGGGCAGCGGCTGGCACAATTAGCTTGACAGCGCAGACTTAAGGAACAGTTAACTGGAGAAGGGCGCCAGCAATGGCGGCACAAAGCACTGCGTCGGCTGACGCCCAGATGATGCCGGGAGCAGGGGCCGGAGGCGATGCGCATATCGGCGCTTTCCGCCATCCAGCTTTGCGGTCGCGCATACCCGCCAGCGCGGAACTGGCGGTTGCGATCATTGAGTCTGGAGTACTGGAGCAACCTCGTCACTCATGCCCTTGAACCAGCGCTTTCGCATGGGCGCGAGAATGAACTTGGCCGACACGCCCGCGACGATCGACACCACGGCGGAGCCGATCAGCACGTGCTCCCACGATCCGCCTGCGGCCACCAGCGAGGCGATCGGGACGAGCAGCGACGCCGTGCCCTTGGCGGTATAAAGCGTGCCGGCATTCGACGACGCGTATTTGCCGCCGAACGTATCCGCGCAGATCGCCGGGAAGATGGAGTAAATCTCACCCCAGCACAGGAAGATCAGCGGCGCGAACATCAGGAATGCGTATGGATCGTGACCATATGCATTCATTCCGAGCAAAGCGAGCCCTTCGCCGATGAACACGATCAGCATGGTGTTTTCGCGGCCGATCTTGTCGGACAGGAGACCGCAGATGGGGCGCGTCAGCCCGTTGAGCAGATTGTCGACCGAGAGCGCAAGCGTCAGCAGGGGCAACGTCGTGCCAAGGAATTGCACAGGGAGCTTCGCGAAGCCAAACGATTTCGCAATCGGGCCGAGCTGCGCCGTCGCGATCAGGCCGCCGGCCGCTACGAGCACGAAGAGCAGATAGATCATCCAGAAAAGCGGCGTTTTGACCATCTGGCTCGGCGGATAATCGATCTTGCTCGTCACCACGCGCGCCACCGGTTTGATGCCGGGACCCGGATTGGGGCGAATCAACGCAATGCTCAGGATGAAGATCGCGATGCCCTGAATGATGCCGAACACGAAGAACGTCTGCCGATATCCGGAATGGTGAATCATGTTCGCGATCGGGATGACGGTCAGCGCGGCGCCGGCGCCAAAGCCTGCGGCGGTCAGGCCGGCGGCGAGCCCGCGCCGGTCCGGGAACCACTTGAGCGCGTTGCCGACGCAGGTGCCGTACACGCAGCCCGCGCCGAGCCCGGCGATGACCGAGGCGGTGTAGAGCACGGGCAGCGAGGTGGCGCACGAGTCGATCACCCAGCTAAGCGCAACGAATACCGCGCCGGCCATGACGACGGGGCGCGGGCCGAAGCGGTCCACCAGCCATCCCTCGACCGGCACGAGCCAGGTTTCGACCAGAATGAAAATGGAGAATGCCGTTTGAACTTCGGCAGCGCTCCAGAGGTTCTGGGTTTTCATTGGGACAACGAAGAGTGTCCACGCATATTGCAGATTTGCGACGAGTGCCATGCAGGCAATGCCGATGAACAGCTGAGTCCAGCGGCTTCTGAGCAAGGGCTTGCCTGCCGGCGAGGCAGCGGATGACATAACGACTTCTCCTACAAATTAGCGGTCGGGTGACGGCACGCGTCGATGCGATCCTTCGCGATCTTGCGCGCCGCCCCCCACTTTCCATTCATGCGGTGCAGGCGCGGCGCGGGCGGGGCAGGGGACCATGCTGCTGCGCCACCCGTATCCGGTGTGCGATATCAGGACTTCTGCTCGTACACCCCAACCTTGTTGCTTTCGTTGAGATAGACGTAGACGCGATGGGTTGCCGTGTCGACGGTCAGCGTGTGGACCTTGGGTTCGGTCTGGATGTGGTCGATAACATGGTTCGTGTCGAGGTCGACCACTTCGAGGTTGCCGGTTTTGTCGCCGATGAACGCGCGGCGCTTGTCGGTGTCGATAGCCGTCTGGTCCACCGCGCCCGCGACGTCGATGGTCGCCACGAGCTTGCCCGTTGCCGGGTTCACCACGAGCATCTTCTTGTCGCTGGTGCCGAAGATCAGATGATTCGTCTTGCTGTCGTAGACACCGCCCTTGGCCGCGCCCTTCAGGCCGAAGTCCCATACCGCCTCGATCTCATGGGTATTCGGATTGATCACGTCGATCTTGCCGCCAACGGGTTGATACAGGCGGTCAGTGGAAGCGACGTAGAGCGCGACGTCCGGTCCATCCTTGTCGTCTTCAGGCTTGAGCTTGAACGTCGTGGTCAGTTTGTACGGCGCCTTCGGCTCAAAAATGGCCTCGTTGTTGCTGTCGTCATTCGCGAGCAGGATGGCGCCCGACTTCGTGTCCACGTTCACGCCGTCGGGGGTCTTGCCGCCGCTGTCGACGGCGGCGATGCGGTCGAACGAGTGTTTGTCATAGACGATCAACTTGCCCGTGGTCGCATCGGTGACGTAGGCGTGGTTCGCGTCGAAATCGATGCCGTTGCCGGAATCGACGCCCGAGAGCGTCTTCTTGATCGCCATGGTCTTCGCATCGATCACGACCACATTGTGATTGGGCGACTGGGACAGCCAGACCGCGTGGGTGTCCTTGTCGTAGGTGACCCAATCGCCGTGACCGCCCTTGCTGCCGGGCAGGTCGATCGTTTTGACGAGCTGGTACTGCGACGCCTGCGCATATGTCCCGACGGCGCACAACCCCATTGCGACGAGAGTGATCGTCAACGTTTTGTGCCTGAAAAATGCCATGTTGCCTCCAGTAGGAAATGAACGCGTTTCTTTAGTGAGTTTTATCGACTACCTTGAATGCGACTTCAGAATTTGTGCGTGATGCCGATGATCGCCACGACCTGCGAACGGGTGCTCGAACTCGCGGCGAGATCGCCCACCGTGCCGCCCGCCGCGACGATCCCGGAACCGTCCTCGCTGAACGTCGTGCCGCTCGCGTGGGAGTACGCGACGTCGGCATAGAAGCTCGTGCGCTTGCTCAACGAGTAAGTTGCGTTCGCACCGAAGTTGTTGTAAGTGGCCGACGACGCGCCGCTCGAGTGCGTGTACACGTAGTTGAGCGCGCCGGATAGCGCCGGAGTGAATTGATACTGGAGCGCAGCACCGCCAACATTGAATGTTTCGGTGCGGTTGAAAGCGCCGTAATCCGTGTACGGCTTGTACTGCGCGTTGCTGTAGCGGATGTTGGCGGTCAGGTTGCCGATGACATACTGCGCCGCGACCTGGACGATCTGCCGGGAGCCGAACATGGGCGTCGCGCCGAAGAGGGGCGTGACCGAGTTATCTTGCGTAAGGTCCGCTGCCCCGGTGCCGTTGGCATCGTTCTTCGCGAACAGATAGCCGGTGGCGAGCGTCAGTCCGCCATGGTTGTACGAGGCGGCCGCCCCGTACGCGTGGCCGCCGGTGGCGTTGCCGGCGATTCCGCCAACCCCGTACATCAGCTCGTACTGGAAGCCCGCGTAGGTCGGGCTCGCGTACTTGATCGAGCTGTTGATCCACACCGAGTTGTCGTTATTGTCGGCATCGCCCGGCGTGGTGAAAACGGGTCCCGCAAAGCTGTCGCCGGTAATCGGCTGAATCAGGTCGACCGTCGGATCGAACTGCCGCCCCATCGTGAGCGTGCCGTAGGCGTCACCGCCAAGACCGACGGTGGCCTGGTGGGCGAAAATGCGATTGTTCGACAGCGATCCGTGTGTAATGTCGAAGGAGCTCTCCAGGGTGAAGATCGCATTCAGGCCGCCACCGAGGTCTTCCTTGCCTTTGAGGCCCCAGTACGTCGATCCATTGTCGGCGTTTTGCATTGCCACGAGCGAGTGGCCGCCCGTGTTGTTGTAGTAGGCCGCGGCTTCGTCGATCGAGCCGTACAGCGTTACGCTGCTCTGCGCATGTGCCGCGGACGACGCCGAAACGATAAGCACTCCGATAAAAATGGATCGATATCTGAAATTGACCACAACATCTCCTTTCATTGGTAGTAGTTTGTAATGCGAATTTAAGGAAATAAAATTCGGTGCCGAAGATCGATGCTTGGGAACGAATGGAGGTATGCCAGCTCCAGATTTTTGCTGCCGTGTCGGCAATCTTTTTCGCGTCGTGTTGAACCCGCTCACCGGGGTTACGCGGCGGGCATCAACTGTTCCGGATCGAACTTTGACGGCGCGCCAAGCTTAAGGACAATCGAATAATTTTATGTCCACGATAAAAGGCAGCTTATGCCTGAAAGCCGTTTAAATGATCGAGGGTTACGATCCGGCTGTCGCGCAGCCCTTGCGCGCCCGGGCGAACCATCGCGCCGTTTGCTGGAGAGCACCGATGGGAGCGGCTACCGGACGTTCCTGACGATTGCGCAGGCCGGCCCACGGTCCGGAAATTCGTTGGATCGTCATAAAGCAAAACGTAAAGTGGCAAGAGCGTTGCTGACACAAGGATGTACAGGTGCGGACCGCTCGCCAGGGAATTCACTGAGTGTTTGCCCGCTTTAAAAACTGCGGCAAACCTTAAGCTCTTGAAAATCGTTGGTGCTGCTTTCATGGGGAGTTTTTCTTAACACGGTCAATTCATGCGGCGATCACGATATGTCGCATCGAAGTCATTGACTTGCAGTGAATTGAATAACGGGGAACACCATGCGCATATTGCTCGTGGGAGATGACGCATCGATAGATGGTGAATTGAAGCGCGGCTTGCACAAGGAGGGCTTCGCAGTCGACTGGGTGGAGCACGGGGATTCGGCCATGCTGGCGCTTGCCGCGACCTCGTATGGCCTTGTGCTGCTCGATATCGCGCGCTCCGGAAAGAACGGGCTCGCGCTGCTCGCGAGGTTGCGCCGGCGAAACGATGCAACGCCGGTGATCGTGATTACCGCTCGCGACGCCGTGCCGGACGGGGTGGCGGGTCTCGACGGCGGCGCTGACGATTATCTCGTCAAGCCGTTTGCGCTCGACGAGCTGCTGGCCCGCATCCGCGTCGTGAACCGGCACCAGACGGGCCGCGTGCAACCGTTGCTGCAAGTTGGCACGCTGCGGCTCGACCCCGCGCAGCACCGCGTATGGCTAGGCGACCGGGAGGTGCCGGTGACGACACGCGAGTTCGTGTTGTTGGAGGAGCTGATGCGCGATCCTGCAATGGTCGTCACGCGCTCGCAGCTCGAGGAACGCCTGTACGGATGGAACGAGGAGATCGAGAGTAACGCCATCCAGGTGCATGTTCACAATCTGCGCCGCAAACTGGGGAGCGACGCAATCTATAACGTGCGAGGCGTGGGCTATCGCATCGGCACGCTCGCATAGCCCCATGACTGGCGAAGCTGCAAGCCATCGGGATGACTGGAGATCAATGTGAGAGTGCTACTGGTTCAAGACGACGATTCGATCGCACTACAGATCGTTTCGGTGATGCCTCTTATGGGGCATGAGGTCGACTGGGCGAGCAGCGCCTACGAGGCCGAACTGAGCTTGCAGGCGCAATGTCACGATCTCGTGCTGCTCGACTTCGGTTGCGCCTGCCTGGACTCGTTCGATCTGTTGCGGCGTTATCGCAAGCGCGGAACTCAAGCGGCTGTCGTTGCCTTGATTCCTCAAGGTTTGTTCGCGAGCCCCATGGTCGTGCTGGACAGCGGCGCTGACGACTACCTCATGAAGCCGTTCGAGCTGGAGGACCTGAGAGCCCGGGTTCGCCTGTCGATGCGGCGCCCGCACCGCCTTCAAGGCAGGGTGGCGCTCGGAAATTTGTCGGTGAACACGCTCGATCATTCCGTATTGCTCGATGGCTTGCCGGTTTCGGTGAGGCCAAGCGAATACCGGATTCTGAGTGCGCTGGTCAACGAGCCTACGCGGGTATTCACGCGCTCGGAACTGGCACTGCACCTCGACGGGCAACCGCGTGCCGCGCTGGACAACAATGCCGTGGATGTGGTTGTCCATGGCTTGAGGCGCAAGCTGGGTGCGGAGAAGATTGTGACTGTGAGAGGCGTCGGCTATCGGTTGTGCCAAAGCTGGCGCTAAGGCAAACCACTATTGGCAATTCGGCAATACCGTTGCCATGCCGGTATCGGCTTAAGCCAGGCAGCCTCCGCGATTCCGCGGGTGATCGCAACGATTCCAGGGGGGCGGCGCACCCGTCCAAACAACATCTCTACTGCAACGGCTGCCCCGCAAAGAATTCTATTCTTCGTCCTAGTGGATAAATACTAGAGATTTTAAAAAAAAATTCTCTTACTGCCCCCGTACGATCTCCAGTGACCGGACGGGCCGAGCCGCATGTTCAACGCATGTCGCGCGGTAGCCCCTGGATGACAACGCACGCAGTTCCCGTTGCAACCCGTTGAAGGCATGCCGCTTTCGACACCCATTAGAACGACCCACTTGAATCCACGAGGAGACCATGAATTTTTCGAACACCAGGCGTCTGCTTATGCGCGGTGCGCTCGTCATGACCGCGCTCGGTTTTGTGGGCGCCACTGCCCACGCCCAGGACCTGCTCGAAACGGTGAAATCGAGCGGTGTGCTGCACGTCGGCCTGGAGGGCACCTATCCTCCGTTCGACTACAGGAACGCT
The DNA here is from genome assembly GCF_048957375.1 of Paraburkholderia sp. A1RI-2L. Lineage (NCBI taxonomy): Bacteria > Pseudomonadati > Pseudomonadota > Betaproteobacteria > Burkholderiales > Burkholderiaceae > Paraburkholderia > Paraburkholderia sp. A1RI-2L. The sequence continues at coordinate 799,025 of NZ_JARBTA010000003.1, read as the reverse complement.
GCCGGCGAGCTTGAAGGCTTCGATGTGGATGTCGCCAAGGCCCTTGCTGCCAGACTGGGCGTCAAGCCGGAATTCGTCCCCACCGAGTGGAGCGGTATCCTTGCCGGCCTGCAGGCCGGCAAATTCGACGTGATCGTCAATCAGGTCACCATCACGCCCCAGCGCAAGCAGGCGCTGGATTTCAGCCAGCCCTACACCTTCTCGGCGGCCCAGCTGATTCAGCGCACCAACGACAAGCGCGAGTTCAAATCGCTCGGCGAGTTCAGCGGCGAGAAGAAAATCGGCGTAACGCTCGGCACCAACTATGACCAGATGGCCCGCGCGGTTTCGGGCATCAACGTCCAAACCTATCCTGGCGCGCCGGAGAAACTGCGCGATCTCGCGTCCGGCCGCATCGACGCGACGCTCGACGACCGCCTGATGCTGCCATACATCATCAAGACTTCGAATCTCCCGCTTCGCCCGGGCGCGGTACTCAAAGGGGGCGAGCAGGAAATGGGCATTCCGTTCCGCAAGGGCAATCCCGCGTTCGAAAAGGCGGTGAACGACGCTCTCAGTTCGCTGAAGCAGGACGGTACGTTGAAAAAGATTTCGATGCACTGGTTCAACACCGACGTAACGCAGCCCGTCTCGCAGTAATTGCTCATCCTTCTTTCTGTTTGCGTCACCCGGGCTGCGGCCCGGGCGATGCGCCCGCGCAGCAGATCATTCTATGGCTCCAATCGACCTCGTTATTCAGGCATTGCCGCTACTCCTGATCGGTGCATTGATTACCCTGAAGTTCGCGCTTGCCTCCGCGTTTCTCGGGCTGTGCGTCGGCCTGATCGTCGCCATCATGGGTATCAGCGGCCGGCCGTTCATCATGGGCGTTGCCCGGGGCTACGTCAGCCTCATGCGCGGCACACCACTGCTTGTGCAGATTTTCGTCATCTACTACGGGTTGCCCGATATTGGCATCTCTCTCGAGCCAACGAGCGCGGGCATTCTCGCTTTGACCGCCAACGCCGGGGCCTATCTCTCCGAGAGCATGCGCGGCGCCATTCTCGGCATCAGCCGCGGACAGTGGAGTGCGGCGCATAGTCTGGGCCTCACCCACTTGCAGACGTTGCGCTACGTAATTTGCCCGCAGGCCTTGCGAATGGCCGTACCGAGTCTAGGCAATACGCTGATCAGCCTGATCAAGGACACGTCGCTAGTTTCCGTGATCACCGTGACGGAGATGCTGCGCGCCGCGCAGGAAGTCATTGCAGCGACGTATCAACCGTTGCCGCTCTATCTGGCCGCCGCCGCAATCTACTGGATTTTGAGCACGGCAATGTCGTGGGCGCAGCGTCACGTTGAAGTGCGGCTTGCGCAGGCACATGTGCGCTGAGACAACGGGTAACTTGGGAATCGTAGAGATAGCGAGATGATTTCACTCAAAAACGTTTCGAAGTGGTACGGGCAGTTTCAGGTTCTTACCGGCTGCACAACGGACGTGAAAAAAGGCGAGGTGGTTGTGGTGTGTGGTCCGTCCGGCTCCGGCAAGTCGACGCTGATCAAGGCCGTGAATGGCCTCGAACCCTTCCAGGAAGGCGAAATCGTCGTTGGCGGTCATTCGGTGGGAGACAAGCAAACTAACCTCTCGAAGCTCCGCGCCAAGGTCGGGATGGTGTTTCAACATTTCGAGTTGTTCCCGCATCTCTCTATCACGCAGAACCTGACGCTCGCTCAGATCAAGGTTCTCGGCCGGGACCGCGATACCGCAACCGTGAAAGGACTGGCGCTGCTTGACCGGGTGGGGCTTCGCGCGCACGCCGACAAATATCCCGCTCAACTGTCTGGCGGCCAGCAGCAACGCGTTGCGATTGCACGGGCGCTCTCGATGGATCTGATCGCAATGCTGTTTGACGAACCCACGTCCGCCCTGGACCCCGAGATGATCAACGAGGTGCTCGACGTGATGATCGAACTCGCCCAGGAAGGCATGACGATGATGTGCGTCACGCACGAAATGGGTTTCGCGAGGAAAGTGGCGCACCGGGTCCTGTTCATGGACAAGGGCATCATTGTCGAGGACGCCCGCAACGAAGTCTTCTTCGACAATCCGCAATCCGATCGCGCAAAGGAGTTCCTGCTGCGCGTGCTGCCCCACTGAGCGTATTCGCGTAGTCGCCCGTTACTGAAAAACAGTCGGTTGCCGAAGTGCATCCGATAGGGACTAGTCATGCATTCTGAAACCTTTTTGCTTCACGGAATCTACGATCCGGACACCTTCGGCGGCGTTGTGAATCTGCCGGTTCACCGGGCATCGACGGTTGTCTTCCGCGATATGGCGGACATGGAGGCGCGAGCCAGGGCGATGTCCAACCCTGAGGGCCGGGAACTGTGGTACGGGCGCAAAGGTACCCCAACCAAGTTCGCTCTACAGGACATGGTGGCGGAGCTCGAAGGCGGACATCGATCGTTGCTGGTTTCATCGGGCCTCGCGGCCTGCACAAGCGCGATCATGGCGCTCGTCAAGTCGGGTGACCACGTTCTCATCTGCAATAGCGTGTACGGTCCGACACGGCACTTTGCCGATACTGTTCTCAAACGCTGCGGCGTTGCGGTGACGTATTACGACCCGATGGCCGGCTCGGATATTGCCGCCCTGTTCGAAGCCAATACTGCGGTTGTTTTCCTCGAGTCGCCGGGATCGCAGACCTTTGAAGTGCAGGACGTGCCGGCGATCTGCAGCGTGGCTCACAAGCGAGGCGCAAAGGTCGTCATCGACAACACGTGGGCAACGCCGTTGTTCTTCAAGCCGTTCGAGCACGGTGTCGACGTGTCGGTGCATGCGGCCACCAAATATATCGGCGGCCACTCAGATGCGACGATGGGTGTAATCACCGCCAACCGCGAGACCTGGCCGATGGTGCGCGAGTATGTTTTCGCCGCGGAGCTTCATGCTGGCGCCGACGACGCCTATCTCGTGCAGCGAGGTCTACGCACTTTGGCCGTGCGTATGGATCGGCATTTCCGTCATGGCGTGGATGTCGCCACCTGGCTCACCTCGCGTCGCGAGGTCGAACGAGTACTCCACCCAGCACTGCCGGGTACCCTGGGCCACGCGTTCTGGACACGTGATTTCAAGGGAGCCTCCGGCCTTTTCAGCGTTGTGCTGAAACCCGGGTTTACCCGCGAAGGATTCCGCTCGTTCGTCGACCACCTGGAACTCTTCGGACTGGGTTTTTCATGGGGCGGATTCGAGAGCCTCGTGATGCCCTTCGATCCCCGTCACGAGCGACCGGGTAGCAACTGGCCATACGACGGATTTGCGTTCCGTCTCCATATCGGCCTTGAAGCAAAAGAGGACTTGATCGCGGACCTTGATAAGGCATTCCGCTTTCTGAGCGTGCCGTGACGCCAATCACACGAAAAAGCAAGGCAATCAGTGAGCCGATAGCGACGGGGCAGCGGCAATAACAGCCGGCGTATCCACCCCCGAAAGCGGCGCAATGCGTTTGCGTCGCTCGCCGGTAGGCGCATTCCCAAACGCATCCCGGTAGCTCTTGCTGAAATGGCAAGCCGACTGAAACCCGCAAGCCATCGTGATCTGCATGATCGACATGTCGGTCTGCAGCAAAAGCTCACGCGCACGCCGCAACCGCAGGGTCAGATAGTAATGCGTCGGTGTCATCCCCAGATGCTCATGGAATAACCGCTGCAACTGCCGTTGCGACATATTCGCGAGCCTTGCGAGTTCTTCGCGCGACAGCGGCTCCTCGATATTGTTTTCCATCAGCGCGATGACCTCGAACAGCGACTTGTTCGCCGACCCAAGCCGCGCCACCAGCGGCATGCGCTGCTGCGCACTGGTATCGCGCACATGCTCGACCACGAACTGTTCGGCTATCTGCGTGACGCGCGCAGTACCCACCCGCTCCGTGATCAGGTTCAGCATCATGTCGAGCGGAGCCACGCCACCCGTGCAGGTCACCCGGTCGCGGTCGATCACGAATAGCTCTTTGAGAAAGCGCGTGGACGGAAACTCCTCCTTGAGCGCCGACATGTTCTCCCAGTGGATCGCGCATGCATAGCCGGACAGCAGCCCTGCCTTGGCGAGTGCATAGGTGCCCGTGCACAGGCTGCCGAGCGCCACGCCCATGCGCGCGAAGCGGCGCAGCGTGGAGAGATGATCGGCGGTGGTGACGCGCTGCACGTCCACGCCGCCGCAAACGAACACGATGTCGGGCTGGCCCACGCATTCGGCGGGGCCGCTGTCGATGGAGAGTCCGTTGCTTGCCGTGACCTGGCCGCCCTGCGGGCTGATGATCGACCACCGGTAGAGCGGCTGGCCGCTCAGGTAGTTCGCCATGCGAAGAACTTCGATGGCGTTCGTGAACGCAATCATCGTGAAATTGGGCAGCGGCATGAACGCAAAGTGCGCCAACGTCGCCGAACGGGCGGGGACCATGAGAGGACGATTCCTTTAATTCTGAAGCCTGGGCGGAAGCCCGCGCCAAGCTAGCTCATTTTCGAATCTGGCGTGCCAGGTGTGCCATGCGGCTAAACCCTAATTCAAACCCGACAAAAATACGCGCGGTCAGATTTAAAGCGTGTTCGGAGGAATTTGGCGTGCGGCGGCCCGGTGCATTCAATTCACCGCGAATAACGTCTGATGATTGTTGGAATCGGAAACCTTCCACCCGTGGTTAGCGAATGTTCCCGGTACTTGTGAAAAACGGACGCCGATGGCGGAAAAGGAAAAGAACGCGTCTGAATTCATACATCGGCCGCAAATACGAACGACAAGAATAGAGCCGTCAACCGCCACCGTCCCGACGGGCACGAAACCCAGGCGGGGCGGGGCCTTCCGGTACGGGCCGGGCCATTCATCTCACATCGTCACGGATGCTCTATGTCGAACACTCAAGCTTTCTTTTCGCAGCCGCTCGCCGAGCGCGACTCCGCGGTGCGTAAAAGCATTTTGAAAGAAATCGAGCGGCAGCAGTCGCAGGTCGAAATGATTGCGTCGGAAAACATCGTGTCGCGCGCGGTGCTGGAAGCGCAGGGCTCGGTGCTCACCAACAAGTACGCGGAAGGTTATCCCGGCAAGCGCTATTACGGCGGTTGCGAATTCATGGACGAGATCGAGTCGCTGGCGATCGAGCGCATCAAGCAGCTCTTTAATGCCGGTTTCGCCAATGTCCAGCCGCACTCGGGCGCGCAGGCCAATGGCGCGGTCATGCTCGCGCTGGCCAAGCCGGGCGAGACGGTGCTCGGCATGTCGCTCGACGCGGGCGGCCACCTCACGCACGGCGCCAAGCCCGCGCTGTCGGGCAAGTGGTTCAACGCGGTGCAGTACGGCGTGAACCGCGAAACGATGCGTATCGACTACGACCAGGTCGAGGAGCTCGCGCATCAGCATAAGCCGGGTCTGATCATCGCGGGCTTTTCCGCCTACCCGCGCCAGCTGGACTTCGCGCGCTTCCGCGCGATCGCCGATAGCGTGGGCGCGAAGCTGATGGTCGACATGGCGCATATTGCGGGCGTGATCGCCGCCGGCCGCCATGCGAACCCGGTCGAGCATGCGCATGTGGTCACGTCGACCACGCACAAGACCCTGCGCGGTCCGCGCGGCGGCTTCGTGCTCACCAACGACGAGGAAATCGCCAAGAAGATCAACTCGGCCGTGTTCCCCGGCCTGCAGGGCGGCCCGCTCATGCACGTGATCGCCGGCAAGGCGGTGGCGTTCGGCGAGGCGCTCGATCCGAGCTTCAAGACCTACATCGACAGCGTGCTCGCGAATGCGCAGGCGCTCGGCGAAGTGCTGAAGGCGGGCGGCGTCGATCTGGTCACGGGCGGCACCGACAACCACCTGCTGCTGGTGGATCTGCGTCCCAAGGGCCTCAAGGGCAACCAGGTGGAGCAGGCGCTCGAGCGCGCCGGCATCACCTGCAACAAGAACGGCATTCCGTTCGACTCGGAAAAGCCCACGGTCACCTCGGGCATTCGCCTGGGCACGCCGGCCGGCACGACGCGCGGCTTCGGCGTGGCGGAGTTCCGCGAGATCGGCCGCCTGATTCTCGAAGTGTTCGATTCGTTGCGCGCGCATCCGGAAGGCGACGCCGCCACCGAGCAGCGCGTGCGCCGCGAGATTTTCGCGCTGTGCGAACGCTTCCCGATCTATTGATTGCAGAGGGGCCCGGCGCGCCGGGCCCGTTCCCCGAACACGGTCGACCCCACCGACGTCAGACAATACTGGAGTAGAGACACATGAGCACGCTGCATCAGGACAGCATCATCATCGACGGCCTGAACATTTCGAAGTTCGCGCGGCCGGTGTTCGAAGACATGCACAAGGGCGGCATCACGGCTGCGAACTGCACCGTGTCGGTGTGGGAGAACTTCACCAAGACGGTCGACAACATCGGCGTGATGAAAAAGCAGATTCGCGACAACAGCGAACTGCTCACGCTGGTGCGCACGACCGAAGACATTTTCCGCGCGAAGAAGGAAGGCAAGACCGGGGTCATCCTCGGCTTCCAGAATGCGCACGCGTTCGAAGACAACCTCGGCTACATCGAAGCGTTCGCCGACATGGGCGTGCGCGTCGTGCAGCTTTGCTACAACACGCAGAACCTCGTGGGCACCGGCTGCTACGAGCGTGACGGCGGCCTCTCCGATTTTGGCCGCGAAGTCATCACCGAGATGAACCGCGTCGGCATCATGGTCGACCTCTCGCATGTCGGCGGCAACACGTCGTCGGAAGCGATCGCATTTTCGAAGAAGCCGGTGTGCTACTCGCACATCCTGCCGCTGGGCCTGAAGGACCATCCGCGCAACAAGAGCGATGCGCAGATCAAGGAGATCGCCGATGCGGGCGGTTTCGTCGGCGTGACGATGTTCGCGCCGTTCCTGAAGCGCGGCATCGAATCGACGATCGAAGACTATATCGAAGCGATCGATTATGTCGTGAACATCGCGGGCGAAGATACGGTCGGCATCGGCACGGACTTCACGCAGGATTACGCGAAAGAGTTCTTCGACATGCTCACGCACGACAAGGGTCGTTATCGCCAGCTCACCAACTTCGGCAAGATCGTCAATCCGGAAGGCATCCGCACGATCGGCGAATTCCCGAACCTGACCGCCGCGATGGAACGCGCCGGCTGGAAGGAATCGCGCATCCGCAAGATCATGGGCGAGAACTGGGTGCGCGTGTACAAGGACGTGTGGGGCGCGTAAGCCGCACGACGGTCTAGCCAGCACACCAAACACGAAACAACGGGACGTGCCCGGCGCATGACGCGCGGGGCACGCGGGCGATGCCGCGCCTGCGCAACGACGCAATCGGCTTTTTTCCTCACGGAGTCACTACGATGCAACCGCAACTGCCGATCAACGTCGATCCCGATACGGGCGTCTGGACCACCGACGCGCTGCCGATGCTGTACGTTCCGCGTCATTTCTTCACGAACAATCACGTCGCCGTCGAGGAAGCGCTCGGCGTCGAGGCCTATGCGGAAATTCTCTACAAGGCCGGCTACAAGTCCGCTTATCACTGGTGCGACAAGGAAGCGAAGCTGCACGGCCTGACCGGCATGGCGGTATTCGAGCATTACCTGAAGCGCCTCTCGCAGCGCGGCTGGGGTCTGTTCTCGATCATCGAGGCCGATCCGTCGAGCGCGCGCGCCAGGATCGAGCTGCGCCATTCGTCGTTCGTGCTCCAGCAGCCGGGCAAGGAAGGCAAGCTTTGCTACATGTTCGCGGGCTGGTTCGCCGGCGCGATGGACTGGGTCAACGACACGACGCCGGAAGGCAAGGGCGCACCGCGCTCGCAATCGAAGGAAGTGCAGTGCGCGGCCGAAAACCACGATCACTGCGTCTTTGAAGTGTCGCCGATCGCCCACTAAAAAGAACTACACCAAGTAACACGAGACATACGAACGCCAGAGGTCGCCTGCGATGCGCTATCCCAACCTGTTCAAACCCCTCCAGCTTAATCAGCTGACGCTGCGTAACCGCATTGTCAGCACGGCACACGCCGAGGTCTATGCCGAGCCGGGCGGCCTGCCGGGCGAGCGCTACATCCGCTATTACGAGGAGAAGGCCAAGGGCGGCGTCGGCCTCGCTATCTGCGGCGGGTCGAGCCCGGTCTCGATGGATAGCCCGCAGGGCTGGTGGAAGTCGGTCAATCTCACGACCGACAAGGTCATCGATCCGCTGTCGCGCCTTGCCGAAGCAATGCATCGCCATGGCGCGAAGATCATGATCCAGGCGACGCACATGGGCCGCCGCAATGCCTACCACGGCGAGCACTGGCCGCACCTGGTGACGCCGTCGGGCGTGCGCGAGCCGGTGCACCGCGGCAACGCCAAGATCATCGAAGTCGAGGACATCAAGCGCATCATCAAGGACTTCGCGGCCGCCGCGGTCCGCGTGAAGAGCGCGGGCATGGACGGCATCGAAATTTCGGCCGCGCACCAGCAACTGGTCGACCAGTTCTGGAGCCCGCGCACGAACTTCCGCACCGACGAATGGGGCGGCAGCTTCGAGAACCGCCTGCGCTTCGGCGTCGAAGTGCTGAAGGCGGTGCGCGAAGCCGTGGGCCGCGACTTCTGCGTCGGCCTGCGCATGTGCGGCGATGAGTTCCACGAGAACGGCATCGACCACGAGCACGCGAAGGAAATCGCCCAGGCGATGGAAGCGACCGGCCTGATCGACTACATCAGCGTGGTGGGTTCGGGCGCGGACACGCACAACACCCTCGTGAACTGCATGCCGCCGATGGCGTTGCCGCCGGAGCCGTTCGTGCATCTGGCCGGCGGCATCAAGTCGGTGGTGAAACTGCCGGTGATGCACGCGCAGAGCATCCGCGACGCGGGCCAGGCCGAGCGCCTGCTCGCGAACGGCATGATCGACCTGGTCGGCATGACGCGTGCACAGATCGCCGATCCGCACATGGTGATCAAGATCCGCGACGGTCGCGAGGACGAAATCAAGCAGTGCGTCGGCGCGAACTACTGCATCGACCGCCAGTACAACGGCCTCGACGTGCTGTGCGTGCAGAACGCCGCGACCTCGCGCGAAGAGACGATGCCGCACGTGATCGAAAAGTCGCGTGGCCCGAAACGCAAGGTAGTGGTGGTGGGCGCGGGCCCCGCAGGCCTGGAAGCAGCGCGCGTTGCGCGCTCGCGCGGCCATGACGTCGTGCTGTTCGAGAAGAACACCGAAGTCGGCGGCCAGATCATGATCGCGGCAAAGGCGCCGCAGCGCGAGCAGATGTCCGGCATCGTGCGCTGGTTCGACATGGAAACCAAGCGCCTCGGCGTGGATCGCCGGCTGGGCGTCGCGGCCGACGAAAAGATGATCATGGCCGAGAAGCCGGACATCGTTGTGCTCGCAACTGGCGGTCACAGCTACACCGAAGAGGTGCCGGGCTGGGGCGTGGCGGAAGGCCTCGCGGTCAGCTCGTGGGACATCCTCACGGGCAAGGTCGAGCCCAGACAGAACGTGCTGATCTATGACGGCATCAGTACGCACGCGGGCTCGGGCGTGGCCGATTTCGTCGCGAGCCGCGGCTCGAAGGTCGAGATCGTGACGCCGGACGTCAAGGTGGCCGACGACGTGGGCGGCACGACGTTCCCGATCTTCTATCGCCGGTTGTACGCGCAGGGCGCGGTGCTGACGCCGAATTACTGGCTCGACCGCGTCTACGAAGAGGACGGCAAGAAGATTGCGGTGCTGCGCAACGAGTACACGGAAGAGCTCGAGGAGCGCGCAGTCGATCAGGTGGTGATCGAGAACGGCACGCGGCCGAACGACGAACTCTACTGGAAGCTCAAGAACGAATCGGTGAACCGCGGCCAGGTCGATGTGAACAAGCTGTTCGCGTCGGAAGCGCAGCCGTGCCTTACCGAAGAACTCGGCAACGGCCGCTTCCTGCTGTTCCGCGTTGGCGACTGCATCTCGATGCACAACATCCACGGCGCAATTTATGACGCGCTGCGGCTCGTGAAGGACTTCTGACCCATGAACCCGACCTGGCTCATTACCGCGCTGCTGTGGCTGTCGATGGCGGGGCTCGCGTTCGCCGTCGCGAAGCGGGCCGCTTACTGGCGCGTCGGGCGTGCAGCGGCGCCCGGTTCGTTCGGCGCCTTCGGTTTCACCAAGCTGTTCAGCATTCCGAAGCGCTATTTCGTTGATCTGCACCACGTGGTCGCGCGCGACCCGTACATTGCGAAGACGCACGTGGCGACCGCCGGCGGCGCGATTGGGGCGCTCGCGCTCGTGTTCATCAACTACGGTCTGGCGATCTACTCGCCGTGGCTCGACAAGCTGATCTTCCTCGCGGCGCTCGCGATGCTGGTTGGCGTGGTGTTCGTGTGGCGTCGCCGTCACGCGAAGAACGTGCCCGCGCGTCTGTCGAAGGGCCCGTGGAATACGCTGCCCTGGGTGCTTGGTTCGTTCGCGCTCGGCCTCGTGCTGTTCATGGTCGTGCCGACCGGCGCGATGTCGGGTGGTTTCGCGGTGCTGTGCGCGCTGCTGATCGGCGTGGGCGCATTCGCGATGACCTTCGGTGCAGCCAGGGGCGGCCCGATGAAGCATGCCATCGCAGGCCTGCTGCATCTCGCGTTTCACCCGCGCCAGGAGCGCTTTGCCGCCACGCGTGAAGGCTGGACCGGCAACGGTACCGACACGCCGCCCACGGCGCTCAAGCTGCCCGATATCGAGCAGCAGGAATATGGCGTCGCCAAGCCGGTGGAATTCCGCTGGAACCAGCTGCTGAGCTTCGACGCCTGCGTGCAGTGCGGCAAGTGCGAAGCTGCGTGCCCCGCGTTCGCCTCGGGTCAGCCGCTCAATCCGAAGAAGCTGATTCAGGATCTCGTGGTGGGCATGGCAGGCGGCACTGACGCGGCCTATGCGGGCAGCCCCACGCCTGGCATTGCGGTGGGCCAGCATGGCGGCGCGCCCAACGGTCCGATCGTCTCGGGCCTGATCGAAGCGCAAACGCTGTGGTCGTGCACCACCTGCCGCGCCTGCGTGCAGGAGTGCCCGATGCTGATCGAGCACGTGGATGCCATCGTCGACATGCGCCGCAACCAGACGCTCGTGCACGGCACGGTGCCGGGCAAGGGCCCCGAGGTGCTCGCGAACCTGCGCGAGACCGGCACGATGGGCGGCTACGACAAGGCTGCGCGCTACGACTGGTCGGTCGATCTGAACGCGCCCATCGCACAGCCGGGCAAGCCTGTGGATGTGCTGCTGGTGGCGGGTGAAGGCGCGTTCGACATGCGCTATCAACGCACGCTGCGTGCGCTCGTGAAGGTGCTCAACAAGGCGGGCGTGAGCTACGCGGTGCTGGGCGGCCAGGAAACGGACACGGGCGACGTGGCGCGCCGTCTCGGCGACGAGGCAACCTTCCAGCGCATGGCGAAGCAAATGATGGGCACGCTCGCGACGCTGAACTTCAAGCGCATCGTGAGCGCGGATCCGCACGTGATGCATAGCCTGCGCAACGAATACCGCGCGCTCGGCACGCGTTACGAGGTGCTGCATCACACGACCTTCCTCGCCGAACTTGCCGCGAGCGGCAAGATTGCGCCGAAGGCCGTCGAGGCGCTGCGCGAGAAGCGCACCACGTATCACGATCCCTGCTATCTGGGCCGCTATAACGGCGAGACCGAAGCGCCGCGCAAGCTGCTCAAGACCATCGGCATCCAGGTGGTGGAGATGGAGCGCAACGGCATGCGCGGACGCTGCTGCGGCGGTGGCGGCGGTGCGCCGCTGACCGATATCCCCGGCAAGCAGCGCATCCCCGATATCCGCATCGCCGACGCGAAGGCCGTGGGCGCGGAGGTAGTCGCGGTGGCGTGCCCGAACTGCACGGCGATGCTCGAAGGCGTCGTGGGTCCGCGCCCCGAGGTGCTCGACGTGGCCGAACTCGTTGCTGCTTCGCTGGAGTGAACCGATGAACGCGATCAAACGAATCGATCCGCGCCGCCCCTTCATCATTACGGCGGCAGGACTCAGGCGCATCACGCTCGGCGAGAGCGGCAGCGCGGATGCCAGCGCGGAGCACTGGAGCGGCCACGCGCATGGCGCAGCGGCAGCCAAGCCTCGCCGTCAAGTTAGCGATCCGAATCAAGTCATGCTGGTGGTGGCTCACGCCGAGCGTGGCGCGCTCGACGACCATACGTGCCAGACCATCGCGGCGGCGGCGTTGCTGGCCGATGCGAAAACCGAAGTGGCGCTGCTCGTGTTCGGCGAATTGAAGGATGATGCGGCGGCGCTCGGCGTGGACAAGCTGATCGAATTGCCGGGCTTCGAGCGCCGCGTGTTCGCACCCGAAAGCGAATTGCGCGCGTTGCAGGCCTGCGCCGCGGCGCTCGCGCCCAAGCACGTATTCGTGCCCGACAACGCGACCGGCGACGGCGATCTGGGCCGCCGCTATGCGGCCTGCGCCAGCGCGAGCGTGGCGGCGCACGTGGTCGAGATCGACGCGAAACATGTGGGCGCCTACGAACAGGCGAAGCGCGCGTTCGCAACGCGCGCACTGCCCGATGTGATTCTGCTCGAGCCCAACGCGGTGGATGCGAAGCTGCCCTTCGTGGGGGCGGGCGAGCGTCTCGCAGGCGACTTCATCCGTCCCGCTGGCGATATCGAGCAGCCTTATCTCGATCTGGGTCTGGAGGAAATCGACGCGGCCCAGGTGGCGCTCGAAGAGGCCGACTTCATCGTCTCGGCGGGCAATGGCGTGACCGACATTGCGTCGTTCGAGCGACTCGCGGGCGTGTTCGGCGCGGCCATCGGCGCGAGCCGCGTGGCCGTGGACAACGGCCATTTCACGCGCGACAAGCAGGTGGGCGCGACCGGCAAGACGGTCGAGGCGAGCGTGTATATCGCGTTCGGCATTTCCGGGGCCGTGCAGCATTTGCAGGGCATCAAGGATTGCCGTCACGTGATTGCCGTGAACATGGACGGCAGCGCGCCGATAGCGAAGCGCGCGAACCTGACCGTGGTGGGCGACGCGCAGCAGACCATCGCGGCATTGATCCAGCAGGTGCAGAGCGCGCGTGCAACGCGCGGGCAAGCGCCGGCTGCCGGTGAACCACGTCAACCGAAAGCTCAAACCGCGGGAGTAGCGGCATGAACGCTCAACAACAGATTGCACGCATCGCGGTGCTGGTCTCGGCGGGCCGCCATCCCGTGAGCGGCGCGCCGCGCTACAGCCGCAACGACGCGCAGGCGCTGGAAATCGGCCGCAAGCTCGCCGATCAGCACCGTGCGCAACTCGACGTGATTCACGCGGGTGACGCCAATGAGCCTGCGCTGGCCGAGTATCTCGCGCTGGGCGCGCGCGAAGTCGAGGTGCTGGCATGCGCGCCCGGCGACGACGCGGCGCGCGCGCTCGCCGAACGCGTGCGCGGCTACGACCTCGTGCTGACCGGCACGCGCGCCGAGGGCGCGCACGACAGTGGCATGCTGCCGTACAGCGTGGCGGCGGCGCTGCGCTGCCCGCTCGTGGGCAGCGCTGTGGACGTCGACGTAAAAGGGGGCCGGGCGACGGTGCGCCAGTTCTTGCCCAAGGGCCTGCGCCGCCGCGTGGAAACGGCGCTGCCGGCGGTGATCGCCGTGCATCCGCTGGCGAGCGGCCAGCCTCAGTACGCCTATGCGCGGCTGCGTTCGGGCACGATCCGTCCCCAGCGCGCGGCGCGTTTTGCGAGCGATGAAGCGGCCGCCTGGAAGGTCGGTCCCATCGAGCGCAAGCCGGTCAAGTTCGCCGCCCCCGAGAAGCGCTCAGGGCATTCCCGGATGCTCGCGGCGGTCACGACCGAGAGCCGTGGCGGGAGCGTCGTAATTGAGGGGAGTTCGGTCGAAAAAGCACAAGTGATACTCGCGTATTTGCGCGAGCATCAACTCATCGATTACTGATATTTGCTGAGCTGTCGGCAAGAAACAGGCAAGAACCAGGGATGAAAAATCCGGAGCAAACGATGAACGTATCGGCAGACATTCGCGCACTGGTGGAACGCCGCCAGGCAGGCTACAGCCTTGAAGCACCCTTCTATCGCAGCGAGGACATTTTCGCGCTCGACATGGAGGCGATTTTCCGTCAACACTGGATTCAGGTAGCCACGGAGCCGGAGCTTCCGGAACCGGGCGACTACGTCACGGTCGAGCTGGCCGGCGAGTCGATCCTGATCGTACGCGACGACGACATGCAAGTGCGCGCGTTCCACAACGTGTGCCGCCATCGCGGCGCGCGCCTGTGCAACGAGCATAAGGGGACGGTGGGCAACATCGTCTGCCCGTATCACAGCTGGACCTACAACCTGACCGGCGAGCTGATGTTCGCCGAGCACATGGGCGAGCAGTTCGACCGTTGCAAGCACAGCCTCAAGACGGTCCACGTGGAAAACCTGGCAGGCCTGATCTTCATCTGCCTGGCCGAGAATCCGCCCGACTTCTCGATGATCCGCGCCGCCATGGAGCCGTATCTGCTGCCGCACGATCTGCCCAACTGCAAGGTTGCCGCGCAAGTCGACATCGTCGAAAAGGGTAACTGGAAGCTCGTGATGGAGAACAATCGCGAGTGCTATCACTGCGTCGCGAACCATCCTGAACTCACGATTTCGCTCTACGAATACGGCTTCGGCTATCAGCGCTCGGAAGCCAACGCTGAAGGCATGGACGCCTTCGCGCGCACCTGCGAGGAGCGCGCGAAGCAGTGGGAGGAGATGAACCTGCCTTCCGTCGAGATCGAAAAGCTCTCGGACGTCACGGGCTTTCGCACGCAGCGCCTGCCGCTCGACCGCAGCGGCGAATCGCAGACGCTCGACGCCAAGGTGGCTTCGAAGAAGCTGCTGGGTGAGTTCCGCACGGCCGACCTCGGCGGCCTCTCGTTCTGGACCCAGCCGAACTCGTGGCATCACTTCATGAGCGACCACATCGTGTCGTTCTCGGTGATTCCGCTGTCGGCCGGCGAAACGCTCGTGCGCACGCGCTGGCTCGTGCATCAGGATGCCGTGGAAGGCGTCGATTACGACGTGGCGAATCTCACGGCAGTGTGGAACGCGACCAATGACCAGGACCGCACGCTGGTGGAGTATTCGCAGCGCGGCGCGGGAAGCAGCGCCTATGAGCCGGGCCCGTACTCGCCGTACACCGAGGGCCTTGTCGAAAAATTCACGGCCTGGTATGTGGGCCGTCTTGCCGAAAAAATCGGCGCTTAAGCCGGTGCGCGAGTAGAGCGGAGTTTGACATGATGCGAGATGCGGCCCAATTCGATCCCACCGACAGCCGGGTGACGCGCCCTGCCTTCTGGGGCGCTCTGCCGGAGCGCTGGACGAGCGATGCGGAGGAAACGCTGGTGTGCTGCCATGTGCGGCAGGAAACACACGACGTAAAGAGCTTTTTCTTTCGATCGCCGCAAGGGCGCACGTTTTCGTTCGAGCCGGGACAGTTCGTGACGCTCGAACTGGACATCGACGGCGAAGCGGTGAATCGCTGTTACACGATTTCGTCGTCGCCGGCGCGGCCGCACACGATCTCCATCACCGTCAAGCGCGTGCCGGGCGGCAAGGTGTCGAACTGGCTGCACGACAACCTGCTGCCGGGCGCGTCGATTCGCGTGCTCGGGCCGGGCGGCGAATTCACCTGCGCGCGCCATCCGGCCAACAAGTATCTGTTTCTTTCGGCCGGCTCGGGCATCACGCCGCTGATGTCGATGAGCCGCGCGCACCACGATCTCGCCGAGGATCGCGACATCGTGTTCGTGCATAGCGCCCGTACGCCCGACGACATCATCTTCGCGCGCGAGCTCGAACTGATTGCCGCGAGCCATGCGAACTTCCGCACCTCGTTCGTTTGCGAGCGGCTGGGCGCGCGCACTTCATGGCCCGGCGTGACGGGTTTTCTCACGCTGCCGCTGCTGAAGCTGATTGCGCCGGACTTCATGGAGCGCGAAATCTTCACGTGCGGTCCTGCGCCGTATATGAAGGCCGTGCGCGATCTGCTCGACGAAGCAGGGTTCCCGCACAAGCAGTATCACGAAGAGAGCTTCTCGTTCGAGACACTGAATGCGGACGAGCCCGAGGCCCTTGCGCAAGCGCCCGCACAAGCGGGTACGGAAGCGGCCACCTTCAAGGTCACGTTCGCGAAGAGCAACCGCGAGATCCAGTGCGGCACGGACCAGCACGTGCTGGAAGCCGCGCGTCAGGCCGGCGTGCGCCTGCCGTCATCGTGCGCGCAAGGCATGTGCGGCACCTGCAAGGTCAAGCTCGTCTCGGGCCAGGTGCAGATGAATCATAAGGGCGGCATTCGCCAGCGCGAAATCGATCAGGGCATGGCGCTGATGTGCTGCTCGAAGCCGCTGTCCGATCTCGTCATCGATAAATAACGCAAGGCAAAGAATCGCGCGCATGCTGCCCGCGCATGTCGCGCCAAAATAAGATCGTGTCGTAAAACGACGATAACAACACATTGTGGCGGGGGAATCTGGAGGCGTACAGGGCAAGTCTGCCCATACTTGAGGAGAAGACCGTGAAGCTGCTGCAAAAACTGTTGTGGACCGGCATGGTGTCGGCGATGGTGGTGTTGAGCGGTTCGGCCTTGGCCGACGAAAAGCCGACCTTGAAGATCGGCTATGTGGAAGGTTGGGACGACAGCGTGGCCACGTCGAACGTGGCGGCACGCATCATCGAAAAGCGCTTCGGCTACCAGGTGCAGCTCGTGCCGGTGGCGGCGGGCATCATGTGGCAGGGCGTGGCGCGCGGCGATCTCGATGCGACGCTTTCCGCGTGGCTGCCGGTCACGCAGGGTGCTTACTGGGCGCAGTTCAAGGACAAGGTGGTCGATCTCGGGACGAACTTCACGGGTGCGAAGATCGGTCTTGTGGTGCCTGATTACGTGAGTGCGAAGAGCATCGTTGATCTCAATGCGCAGAAGAGCGCGTTCGGCGGGCGCATTGTCGGGATCGACGCGGGCGCGGGCGTGATGAGAAAGACCGACACCGCCGTGAAGGAGTATGGGCTCGATTACACGCTCATGCCGAGTTCCGGCAGTGCCATGACGGCCGAGCTTGCGCGCGACGTCAATGCGAAGAAGCCGGTGATCGTGACCGGCTGGACGCCGCACTGGATGTTCGCCAAGTACAAGCTGCGCTTCCTCGAGGATCCCAAGAATGTCTTCGGCGCGGCCGAGCACGTGGATAGCGTAGCCAACCCGGAACTCGAGAAGAAGGCGCCGCCCGTGGTGTCGTTTCTCAAGAAGTTTCAGTGGAAGCCGGGTGAGATCGATAGCGTGATGCTCGCCATTCAGAACGGAGCCAAGCCGGAGGCTGCCGCTGATACCTGGATTGCCGCGCACGGCGAGCGCGTCAATGACTGGGTGCAATCTGCCCAGTAAGCGCTTCGCTTATTGCGGGTTTATCGTCGCGTTTCCTTGTATTCGCGGCGCTCTGCCAGCGGTGCTTATGTGCGGGGCGGCACCTGCTTTTCTTTGCAGCGGCAAAGAAAAGCAGGCAATAGAATGCCCCTCCAACCGCTCATGCCAGCCACCATTCACCCCGCGCCACACCAGGTAGTGGCTCCGGGCGCCTGTTATCACCCGGCTTCAGCCGGAGTGACAAAGGGCTCATTCCTCCAGCGGCGCTGCGCGTGCCGTGGGGCATAACTCCAAACCGACGGGGCGCTCGCTCGCGCCTTCGTTTTTTCATGGCACTCGTAAGCTTTTCCGCGCGGATTCGCGCGCGGTGTTCGTCGCCTTTTTTGAGCCAACTTTTCTTTGAATGCCAACACGCGTTTACCCGCGAAAAAGCACCAAAAAAGTCTCAATTCGTGGCGTGTCGCTTTTACATAAGCTCCTGTCGCAAATAGCCATCCCGGCGGGGTTTTTTCTGGCAAACATGTAGTTACACGAAGCGGGCCGGCGCCTGCATGACTAGGAGATGGAGTCGATGGAATCCCCAAAGATCGTAGTCGATGGACTATGCAAGGTTTTCGGGCCTAATCCGAAAGTGGCGCGCGAGCTGCTTTCGAGCGGCGCCACCAAGGACGAGATGTTCGCGAAAACCGGCTATGTGCTGGGCGTGAACAATGCCTCGTTCTCGGTGAACGAAGGCGAGATTTTCGTGCTAATGGGCCTTTCGGGCTCCGGAAAATCCACGCTGATTCGTCTCATCAATCGTCTTGTCGAGCCCACCGCGGGCAGGGTCGTGATCGATGGCCGCGATATCGCCGCGGTGAAGAAAAGCGAGCTGATCGCGCTGCGCCGCACCGACATGAGCATGGTGTTCCAGTCGTTCGCGCTCATGCCGCAGCGCACGGTGCTCGCGAACGCCTCCTTCGGCCTCGAAGTCGCGGGCGTCGGGCGCAAGGAGCGCGAGCAACGCGCGCTCACGGTGCTCGAACAGGTGGGCCTCGCGCAGTTCGCCCACAAGCTGCCCGCCGAGCTTTCCGGCGGCATGCAGCAGCGCGTGGGTCTCGCGCGCGCACTGGCCGTCAACCCCTCGCTCATGATCATGGACGAAGCGTTTTCGGCGCTCGACCCGCTCAAGCGCAAGGAAATGCAGAACGTGCTGCTGCAACTGCAAAAGGAGCAGCGCCGCACGATCATGTTCGTCTCGCACGATCTGGAAGAGGCGCTGCGCATCGGCAGCCGCATTGCCATCATGGAAGGCGGCCGCATCGTGCAGATCGGCACGCCGCAGGAGATCATCAGCAATCCTGCCGATGACTATGTGCGCGCGTTCTTCGACGGCGTGGACACGAGCCGCTACCTCACCGCCGGCGATCTGATGCAGCGCGAAGCCGTGCCGCTCATCCGCACGCTCGACAAGAAGAGCGTGGCCGCGTCGCTCAACGGCAGCAATGAATATGCGTTCGTGCTCGACGCGCAGCGCCGCATCAGCGGCTTCGTCACGCGCGATGCGATCGGCGTGGACAAGCCTTCGGTGCGCAAGGTCGAGAGCATCGCGCTCGGCGCGCCGCTCGATCAGGTGGTTTCGCGCGTGTGCGCAACGAATACAGCATTGCCGGTGGTCGACGATGAAGGCCGCTATTGCGGTTCCATCGATCAGGCCGCTGTCCTCAAGGTCATTACGCGCAACAGGGGTGCCCATGTCTGAGCTCATTCCTCTCGGCCAATGGGTCGATCAGTCGGTTCATTATCTGCTCGACCACGATGCCAACACCTTCGACGCCATCGGTAAGGCGATCGAAAGCTTCGCGAAACTCATCGAGCATGGCCTTCAGGTCGTGCCCATGTGGGCGATGATGGCGTTCTTCATCGCGCTCGGGTTGTGGCGCGTGGGCTGGCGCTTCGCGATCTTTGCGGCGGCTTCGCTGCTGCTCATCTACGCGACCGGCTTCTGGGATCAGATGATCGTCACCCTGGGGCTCACGCTTTCGTCCACGCTCATTAGCCTCGTGCTGGGCATTCCGCTCGGCGTCTGGACCGCGAAGAACAAGCTCGTGCAGACCATCGTGCGGCCGATTCTCGACCTGATGCAGACCATGCCGGCCTTCGTCTACCTGATTCCGGCGGCGATGCTGTTTGGTCTTGGCCGCGTGCCCGGCATTCTCTCGACCGTGATCTTCGCGATGCCGCCCGCCGTGCGTCTCACGAGCCTCGGTATCAAGCACGTGAACCGCGAGATCGTGGAAGCGGGCCACGCCTTCGGCTGCACGCCGTGGCAGCTGCTCTACAAGGTGCAGTTTCCCAATGCGCTGCCCTCGATCATGCAAGGCGTGAACCAGACCATCATGATGGCGCTTTCGATGGTGATCATTGCCTCGATGGTGGGCGCGGGCGGCCTCGGCAACGACGTGCTCGCGAGCATCCAGCGACTCGATATCGGGCTGGGCTTCGAGAGCGGGCTTGCGGTGGTGCTGCTGGCGATCATTCTGGACCGCATCACGGAGAGCTTCGGCCGCGCGCCGGGTGCCGCAAAGGCGCCGCTGTTCTCGGGCATGAAGCAGCTCTTTCGTCCGCGCGCCATAGTCGCGCAGGCTTGAATGGCGAAACGTCTGTTTTAAGCGTGTTGTCCTGATCAGATTAACCGGCTCGCGCGTGCGGGCCGGTTCTTCATTCTCAGCCCGTGCAGGCTTGTCTCCATAGGGGCGCAATGTGACATCCGGCACCGCCGAAGCTGTTGAAGCCACCGAACTCACCAAGCCGCTGGCTTCATTGCAACATTTTGGTTTCCTGACCTTGCCGAATTTTTCGATGATCGCGTTTTCCAACGCCGTCGAAGTTCTGCGCATGGCCAACTATGTGGGCCGCGGCGATCTTTATCGCTGGTCGGTCTATACGCTCGACGGCGCGCCCGCCCGCGCGAGCAACGGCATTTCGGTGCGCCCGGCCCAGGCGCCGGACCCCGACGACCTCCCCGACGTGATGATCGTCTGCGGCGGCATTCACATTCAGGATGCGGTGGACGACAACGTGCGCGACGCGCTGCGCGGCTTCGCGGAGCGGGGCATCCCGCTTGGCGGAATCTGCACGGGGGCTTACGCGCTCATGGCGAGCGGGCTGCTAGACGACTACCGCTGCGTGGTGCACTGGGAGAATCTTTCGGCGCTGCACGAGCGGTTTCCGCACGTGCAATTCGCCGACGAGCTATTCGTGGTCGACCGCGACCGGCTGACCTGCACCGGCGGCACGGCGCCGCTCGACCTGATGCTCGATCTCGTGGGCGCGCGCTTTGGCCAGCAGCTTGCCGCCAAGGTCTCGGAGCAATTCATTCTGGAACGCATTCGCGGCGCGACTGATTTGCAGCCGATTCCCGTGGATGCGCGCGTGGGTTTTTCGCGTGCGGAACTGGTCGAGGTCGTGCGGCTGATGGAAGCGAATATTCGCGAGCCGCTCTCGCTGGAAGAGCTCGCGCGGCTCGTGCGGCTTTCGCAACGGCATTTGCAGCGCATGTTCAAGGCGTATCTGAACGTATCGCCCACGCACTATTACCTCACGCTGCGCCTGAAGCGCGCGCGCGAGCTGCTGCGCACGACCGATGCTTCGATCTCGCGCGTGACGGCGATTTGCGGGTTCAATTCGCCGTGCCATTTCAGCAAGGCATATCGCGTGCAGTTCGGTCATGCGCCGAGCCATGAGCGGCGCGGTGGCGAGTGAGGGGGCGGGCGGCCGGCCGTATGCCGGTCGACTTCCAGCCGACTTCCAGCCGACTTCCAGCCGACTTCCAGGCCCGCGGACTCACTGTTGCTGCATGTTTTTCGGACCGGGCACGGCCAACTGCGGCGAAGCAAACATATCCACCAGTTGCTCGTGCAACCAGCGGTGCGCGGGCACTGTTTCGTTGCGCTGATGCCAGTACAGACTGATCACCCGGTCGGGGGCTTCGAACGGCGCACGCACGCTGACGAGGTCGCCGGCCATCTCCGCGCGATCGCATAGAAATCGGGGATATTTCCTGCCTGCTCGGGCAGGGCGAGCGCATCGAGTTGGTGATGAAGGGCGGCGAGATTCAGTTCGACGAGTAGGTGGCAAGACGCGGTCAGTGCAGCGCGGCAGAAACCGGCGCACTCGCCTCAGCTGTCGCCCCGGGCAGACCAGTGCGAAAGAACGCGTCGAGGTCTGGCATCTGCGCAGGCTCCTGGCCGCTGCGCTGCTCGCGGTACATGATCGGCGGCACGCCGAACTGCTTGCGGAATTCGCGCCCGAGGTGCGAGGCGTCCGCAAAGCCGCAGCTCGAAGCGATATCGGCCACGGTGCGGTCCGAGCTCGTGAGCAGCCACGCGGCGGTGCGCAGGCGCAGCACGTTGGCGAACGCGCGCGGGCTCTTGCCCGTCTCGGCCTTGAAGAGCCGTTCGAGCTGGCGTGGCGAAAGATTGAGTTTGCAGGCCAATTCTTCGAGCGGGATGTTGCGCCCGACTTGCTGCTCCATCAGCAGGATCGCGCGCTTGACCTTCGGATGCGTCGCGGGCTCGAGGCCCGGCGGATGCGGTTGGGGCGCGTTGCCCTTTTGCATCTCGCCCACCAGCAGAATGCGCAGCGCCTTCTGCACGGTCGCGTGGTCGAAATGGCGCAGCAGGATCGCGGCGGCCACGTCGATCGACGCGCGCCCGCCCGAGCAGGTAATGCGGCGGCGGTCGATCACGAAGAGCCGGTCGGCAACCAGTGCGTCGGCGTTCACGTTGGGGAAGCGCTCGATGAAGTCCCAGTAGTGGAACCAGCTTACGCAGATGCGATGCTGCTCGAGCACGCCCGCGCGCATCATCGCGAACACGCCGGTGCAGATGCCCACCACCGTGGTGCCGTTGGCCGCTGCGCTGCGGATATGGCGCAGCGTTTCCTCGCTCGCCTGCGGGCCGGAATGCAGTAGACCGCCCACGACGACGAGATAGTCCACGGGCTCGGCCTCTTCGAAGGTTTCCCATGGCGTGACCTGGATGCCGCAACTCGCGCGCACCGGCGCGAGCGTCTCGCCGATCACGCGCCACGAGCAGCGCACCGGCTTGCTCGAATCGCCGTCGTCGGCCGAGAGGCGCAGCATGTCCACGAAACCCGAAAAAGCCGTGAGCGTGAAATTGGGCAGCAGCACGATGCCGAAGCGGATGCGCTCCTTGGGTTGGGCGTCGGGCGAGAGAGCGATCGGAAGCGGGTGGGACATGGCGGCGGGCGGCTCGGGAAAACGCATGCGAATGAACGTCTGCGGCCCGGGAATGCCAAAACGCATCAAACCCGTGGCGCTGCAGTCCGCTCAAGCGTCGCTTATCCGGCGCGCCGGCACTTGTGATTATGCGTCAGGGATCTGCGTCAAAGCGAAATTCAGCGGCCATGGCGCGATCCGTGGCGGGGGTGTTCCGCGGCCACGGCGCATTTGTTCTATCGGCGCTTGGCCGGCTTGGCGACACTCGGCGGAGCCGATTCAACCCAACTCCACCCGATTCCACCGGGTTTCACCCGATTCCACCGCCAGGGCTCTCCACCGTGCCGCACCAGCCGCGCGCCAAAACCGTCGATCTCAACCAGCGTGCCAGCCATGGCGACGCCGCCGCTGCGCTCGCCCTGCTCGAGCAGAGCATGGCGCGCGGGCACCAGCGCATCGGCTTGCTGCGCTATCTGCACGCGCGGTGCCTCGGGGCCACGCTGGAGGGCCGGCATCACGACTATGCGCAGCGCGTGACGGCGCGGCTCAGCGAAACGGCGCTGGCCTGCCTCGCGCAGGAGGCGCAGCGCCGCCATCGGGGTTAAAGCGCCAACGTTCGCCTGTCGTTGGTGAACCCGCATGGCCCATCGACCGGCGCTATCTGGAACTTCCCGTCGTCAGTGAATGGGCCAAGCGGCGTTGCGCGCAAATTTAGTTCGGATTGGAAAATAAATCGAGGGGGTAGAGTTCGTATGGCGCCGTTCCATATGGCGGTTTGCCGAAGGAGCGCCGCTGGGCGCAGCTCGCCCATCCATGGTGAAAAGCAAATGCGCAATATGTCGGCCGCTAGCGTTCGGTTCGCGGCGCCCTTCGGATAACCGCCGGGGCGGTGGCTCGGCTGAAATGCCGTCGGCTGAGCCGACTACAATGGATGCTGTCAAAAAGACGAATGCGACCAGCCATGCCTCTTACCTCGATTCATCAAGCGCGGAAACGAACAGCCCGGCCAGTCTGGCTCGCCGTGTGCGTCGCGCTCCTGCTGTTGCCGGCAGCCCTCGTTGCCCAGGACGAAAAGCCGGGTGTTGCCTTTTCCACGATCGAGCCCGGCGAACCATTGCCCGCAGGCTGGAAGAACCTGCCGGTCGCGCACGGCAAGCGCTTGACGCAATACACGCTCGTTCACGACGGCAACACCACCGTCCTGCAGGCGGACGCGAACCGCTCGGCTTCGGCGCTGATGCACGAAGGTAATATCGACCTCGTTCGCACACCCGTCGTGGCGTGGCGCTGGAAAGCAAAAGAGCCGATAGAGGGCGCCGACAACCGCGTCGGATCCAAAGAAGACGCGCCGGCGCGACTGGTTTTCACATTTGACGGCGACAAAAGCAAGCTATCGTTTTTCGACCGCGCCAAGATGGACCTGGCAAAGCGCATGGGTGGCGAAGAACTGCCCTATGCCACGCTGATGTATATCTGGTCGGCCACCGCTGCGCCAGGCACCATCATTGCCAATCCTCACACGAACCGCGTACAAATGATCGTGGTTTCTGGGTTGTCCGGCGACGCGGGTCACTGGCAAAGCCTGCGCCGCAATATCGTGCAAGACTACGAGCGGGTCTTTCACGAATCGCCAGGACGAATCACCGGCTACGGGCTGTTGACCGATACCGACAATACCGGTACTACGACGCGCGCCTGGTACGGAGACGTCGAGCTCCTGCCCGCGCATTGATAACGCAAAGCCGCTGAACTAACCGGGTCCATCGGCAAGCACTATGGGCTTGCCGATGATCCTTATTCGGGCATACCCGCGCTAGCATTCTCAATCAGGCTTAGCGCGATGGTCGGATCGTCAATCGTATCGATCGCAAGCATCGCAAAGCGAGCGAGAAACAGGGGAGCGTTGGCCTCGCCCAATTGGGTCATGGTTTTGCACAGTTGGGTATAGACGTTGTCGAGGTCGCTATCGGTCATGGCGTACTCCTGGGTAGGATGGGTCATGGTCATTTTTGAAGGGCCCGGTGGATCGCGGCGCCGACGTCAGCGGCGGCCGTCGAGTGCCAGCGCCCCAGCACATGACCATCTGGGCGAACGAGGTACACCGTGCCCGGTCTCGCGCCATACATGGCGAACAATCGACCCGTATGGTCCCAGTTGTGATCGCTCTTCGTCCCGGAATGCAAATGAGCCGTTACCGGGATCAGTTTGAAGGGCAGCTTCTCATGCTTGAGTGTTGCTTCGAGGTCGGTGAAATCGGCGGGCACTGCGCCGTCTTCGCTGAAGTGCAAGACGGTGAAGCAGGGCGCAATCAAGTCGGTCAGGTGAGCTTCTCTGGCCTCGCCGCGCTCGACAATCGTCAACGGACACTCGGTAAGCACGGCTCCTGGCATGGGCCCCGCCTCAAATGCGCTTGAATCTGCTTCCGGCGTATTGAGCGAAGATGCCGTGTAGCTGATAGCCGAGGTCTGCCGCGGGTTGATCAATGAACGCAGCCGTTCGTGCTTTGCCGCCAGACCCAGCACGGCCTTTCGCATCAAGTCGAACGCAAACGACGGTGGCGCCATGAACTCGGTGCTTTTGGTGCCGTGTCTGAGATTTTCGTGCGCCGCAAAAACTCGCTCGTCGGAATAGCTGTCGAGCAGTCCCTCTCCAGCGACGCCACGGACGACAAATGCAAGCTTCCACGCCAGATTGTCTGCGTCATCGATGCCTGAATTTGCGCCACGCACACCGAAGATCGGCACCAGGTGGGCAGCGTCGCCCGCAAACAGCACGCGGTCATGACGATAGCGCTCCAATGTCAGAGCGTTAGCCTTATAGATGGTGATCCAGATAGGCGACCAGGCGCCGCGCTCACCCATCATGTCCAACAGGCTTTGCACTCGCGGCATGACGTTTTCTGGCTTCACTGCCTGCTCGGCGTCCTCGCCGTCACGCAGCTGGTAGTCGATGCGCCAAACATTGTCAGGCTGCTTGTGGACCAACACAGTCGAGCCTGGATTGGACGACGGATCAAAGTACGCAAGCCGCTCGGTCGGTCGATCACTCTCAAGTTCAATATCGACAATGACGTAGCGTCCCTCGTAACTTGTTCCTTTGAGCTGCAGACCGAGTCCCTCGCGAATCGTGCTGCGGCCGCCGTCGCACGCGACCACCCAGTCCGTATTGAGGGAATAGTCGGCTTCCGGCGTCGTGAGGCGCAGCGTTGCGCCGTCCGGACGAGATTCAATGGCGCTTACGCGGGTCTGCCATCGAATATCGATCAGGTCGGACCGTCGCTGCGCAGCGTCCAGAAGAAACTGTTCGATATGGTATTGCGCGAGGTTCACCATGGGCGGCAGCTTCTGGTTTTCGTCCTGCGGCATCTTGAAGTGCAGCACTTCGGTGTCGCGATAGAAGCTGCGACCGCCGGTCCACGGCAGCCCGGTTTTCAAGAACCCGTCTACCGCGCCGAGACGATCCATAATTTCGAGGCTGCGGCGGGAGATACAGATGGCGCGACTACCGTAGCAAACGGAGTCGTCGGCTTCGATCAAAACCGAGGGGACGCCGTGATTGGCAAGGCCGAGTGCCACGGTCAGTCCGACCGGGCCGCCGCCCACAATCGTCACTGCATGTCGCTTTATCTCGAGACCGTTGTCGAGTGCCGGTACGGTAGCAGCGAACTTTTTCGCACTGAAAGGGTAGGGCTTAAACTCCATCGTTTGCTCCATAACGTGTTCCTGGAATTGCCGCGCCAGAGCCATAAGCGTCCGGTTTCATCGGAGCATCTCGCGGTCTGGCGCATTGCGCAAAGTCGGCACGCGTTAACGCGCGTTATTTGATAATTCCGCATGCTGCGGGCGCTTGGCCTGGATCGGCAGCACCGCGACAATGAGGGCGCCGATCACAAGCAAAGCCGCCGCATAGAGCAAGCCGGCCGAGAAGTTGTGCGTCAGATCTTTCATCCAGCCGACAATCAACGGATTCAAAGCCGAGCCAATGTTGCCGGTCGCATTGATCACCGCAATGCCAACGGCGCGGGCACGGAAGCTCAGCGCGTGATCCGGGGTCGTCCAGAAGATCGACATGGCGGTATAGGATCCTGCGGACGCCAGGCAGATGCCCAGCAGCTGGACCACAGGCAGCGTCGAGTAGGCCGTGCACAGCCAGCCTGCAGCGGAGCAGAGCATCGGCAACATCAAGTGCCATTTGCGTTCCTGCTTCCGATCCGAGCGCCTTCCCCACCAGATCATGGCGACGATAGTGCAGATTTGCGGGATCGCAGCCAGAAGGCCCACGGTGCGATTGCTCGCGCCTGCGCTGAAACTCTTCACGATCAACGGAGTCCACACGGCAACCATGGCAAGCGTGTTGACCAGGCAGAAGTACGCCAACGCGAACTTGATGACGGTCGGCGACAAGAGTTCGCCAAGAAGGCTTTTCTCTGCCACAGATTCGCCATGAGGCACGGGATCGGTTTTGTGCTCGGCCGCGAGGATATGTGAGAGCGTACGTTTCTCTTCCGGGTTGAGCCACGCTGCCTTTTCAGGGACGTCGCGAAGGTAGGCGAAGACGAGCAGACCCAAAATTGCGGAAGGCAAGCCCTCAAGAAAAAACAGCCATTGCCAGCCTTTGAGGCCAAGTGTTCCATCCAGGGCCAGGATGTACCCTGAGAGCGCAGACCCGAGTGCGGCTGTCACTGGCATGGCGATCATGAACATGGCGTTCGCTCTCGCACGATAAGCGCCCGGAAACCAGTAGGTCATATACAGCAAGATGCCGGGCAGAAAGCCCGCCTCCGTGACGCCGACCAGGATGCGTAAAAGATAGAGCGTGCCTGGACTCGATGCAAACATGGTTGCGGTGGATGCGAAGCCCCACGCGATCATGATGGCCCCGATCCATTTGCGTGCGCCGATGCGCGTCAGAACGATATTGCTCGGGATGCCAAACGCAATGTAAGCGATATAAAACAATGTCGTCGCCAGACCGAATTGGACTCCCGAAAGACCAAGGTCTTTCATCATCGTGAGTCCGGCAAAGCCGATATTGATCCGATCCAGAAACGAGAAGAAGAACAGAATGAAGAGAAACCAGAGCAGATGTCGCGATACCTTCGCAATGACATGCTGCTCGGAGCGCGAAGCGCGCGGTCCAGCGTTATGGTGCGGTCCACCAGGAACCAGGCTGCGGTCAGCCAGCGGGGTGGTTTCCATATGAGTCGTCTCCAGATCCAGGTCTATGTCGAGCGCTACGGCACTCAATGCAATCGCGTCGGCTCGGCAGGGATGCGAGGTATGGCGATGACTGGAGTATGCGAGGGCGACGAACTGGCGCTGTCCCCAAAACGGGTACAAGTTGGCAGGGGAAGCGGACTAGAGAAAACCCCTGGTTCGAATCGACCGGGCGGGCGTCCGACGTGGGGCGACGGACCGCGCGGGTCAGCTTTTATCCGGAGCCAGGCACAAGGCGAACAATTGCCGCTGGCTCGAAATGCCAAGGCGGCGGTACGCGCGCTTCTGATAGGTCGCGACGCTTGAAGCCTTCACCCCCATTACATCGCCGATTTCCTGCGCGGTGCGGCCTTCCAGAACTCCGCAAAGCACATCGACCTCTCGCTTCGATAAATCGGGGCATATCCTGCGGATGCGCGCGAGCATGAGTTGCGGAATCCCGGACTGAATCGGCCCGCACAGCGAGTAATGGTGCTTTGCGGATTGGGTGATGAGCGGAGAAAACGCTTCGATCAGCGCGATCTCGTTTGGATGAAAATGTCCGCGCCGGCGGTCGCGGTAGAGATTGACGGAAAGCCAGATGTCCTGTGCCGGCTGCAGTAGCAGGGAGACACGGCCTGACACGTCAGGTTGGTGGTAACACGCGGCTCGATATCCCTCATGCGTGATGTCTTCGACGGCTTGCTGGTGGAGCAGCACTGCCGAGTCGGGTTTCTCCGGCCGGGCCGCCGAAATGACCGCCTGGTTACCGTCCAGCGCGTAAAAGGTCCTGGCATAGACATCCGCGACATTGCGGAGGAATCGGCCGCCGCGGTGGTCTGCCACCGACACCGTTCGCGGGCGATTGTTGAATTCGTACGCAAACACCGTGCATTGCGAGATGCCTGCGGCGTCGCCTAGTAACTTCAAAACTTCTGCGGCGAATGCGTTGGCATCATCAGACCCAATGGCGGAAACCAGGCTCGTTGCCCGCGAAAGATCGAGGTTCCCTGAGAGACTGGGACGTTCGAGCCGCCATAAACGCATGATGGTTTGGAGAAGTTGTTAATCAAGGAAGGCGACTTTGAGCGCCGCCTGGGCGATTTGTTTTCGTTCTGGTTCGCGCCAATGCGTGAATACCCAAGCATCATACTCCGAGCCCTGGCTCCAGCAGAAGATCAGTTGACTCGACCCGCGAGCTCGCAGTTTCAATGACCCTTGTAGCCGCGCGGTCAAAATGTCGAGCACGATCTGCGCGGCCGATCTGGGTCGGCAACGCCCGATCGCATCCGGCTCAATCCTCCAGAGTCATTGCCGATTTTTCGTCTGGCCATGCCGCCATGGAGACGGCGGCCGTGGCCAGTTGTCCAGATGGTGGTGTTAGCGGGACCCGGGTACCCAGGGATTCAGAGCACCACCGTGCGGCCGTCGTTGATGAACACGCGGCGCTCCAGGAATGCCTTCACCGCGCGTCCGAGCGTCACGCACTCGACGTCGCGGCCCACCGCGAGCAGTTGCTCCGGTTTGCAGCTGTGATCCACGCGCTGTACCTCCTGCTCGATGATCGGGCCTTCGTCGAGATCGTCGGTGACGAAGTGGGCCGTCGCGCCAATCAGTTTCACGCCGCGCACATGCGCTTGATGATAGGGGCGCGCACCCTTGAAGCCGGGCAGGAATGAATGGTGGATGTTGATCGCGCGGCCCGCGAGGCGCTTGCTCGTTTCGTCAGACAAAATCTGCATGTAGCGCGCGAGCACGAGCAGTTCGGAGCCCGTCGATTCGAACAGGTCGAGGATCGCGGCTTCCTGCTGCTGGCGCGTTTCCGGCGTGACCGGCAGATGCCGGAACGGCAGCCCGTGCTGGCGCGCGAGCGGCTCGAAATCGGCATGGTTCGAGGCGATGGCCGCAATGTCCATCTGCAGTTCGCCCATGCGCCAGCGGAACAGCAGGTCGGCGAGACAGTGTTCGAGCTTCGACACCAGGATCAGCACCTTGGGCCGGACCTGCAGGTCGTGGATCGCCCACGTCATTTCATGTTGGCGCGCGGTGGCCTCGAATTCGCTGCGCAGGCTCGCGAGGTCGAGCTCGCCGTTGGCCCCCCGAATCACTTCGTGAAAGACGCAGCGCAGGAAAAAGCGCGAGCTGATGTCGTCGTCGAAGACGGTCAGTTCGTCGATGTAGCAATGGTGGCCGTCCAGAAAGCTGGCGACGGCGGCCACCTGTCCGGCGGCGCTCGGGCAGGACAGGGTCAGGACGTACTGATGCGGGCGAACGTCGGTGGACATGTGAGGGTCTCCAGGTATCGTAGCGATGCAAGGAGTAAGCCATTTTTTGGCCGCCAGCACATAGAACGCACCCGCTATGTTGCGGGTACGGAAACGCCAGGCGTCGTTAGCCGCCCGCACGCCGCGCTTCATGGCGCGCCGGCGCGCGCCGAAACGCGGCAGGCGCCGGGCGGCCGGCTGGACGCGCTCGACGCCGCAGCGGTTCGCTGCTTCCCGGCGTTTACTCGGCGCTTTCGCCGCGCGCCTTGTGCTGCGCTGCGAGCTTGTCCTGCTGCGCGGGCGGCACGGGGTCGTAGTGGCTTAGCTGGATGCTGTAGTTGCCGTGGCCGCCTGCGAGCGAGTTCAGGCGCGACTGGTAGTCGTTGAGTTCGGCGAGCGGCACCTTGCCTGCAATCACCATCGCATGGCCGCCCGCCGTGCGCGTGCCGTGCACCTGGCCGCGCCGCGAGGACAGATCGCCGATGATGTCGCCCATGGCCGCTTCGGGCGTCATCACCTCGATGTCGACGATGGGTTCGAGCACGATGGGCTGCGCCTTGAGCACCGCATCGATAAAAGCCTTGCGCCCCGCCGTGACGAACGCCACTTCCTTCGAATCGACCGGATGGCTCTTGCCGTCGTACACGGTCACGCGCACGTCCTGCATCGGGAAGCCCGCGAGCGGCCCGTTTTCGATCACCTGCTGAATGCCTTTCTCCACCGCGGGAATGAACTGCGAGGGAATCGCGCCGCCCTTGACCGCGTCGACGAATTCGAAGCCCGCGCCGCGCGGCAGCGGCTCCACGCGCAGCATGACCTCGCCGAACTGGCCCGCGCCGCCCGTCTGCTTCTTGTGGCGGCAATGGCCCTCAGCCTTGCCGCCGATGGTCTCGCGCCACGCGATGGTGGGCGGCCGCGTGATGACTTCGAGCTTGTGCTGTTCCGTGAGGCGCTCGAGCATGTAGCGCAGATGCAGTTCGCCCAGGCCGTGCACGACCGTCTCGTTGGTGCCCTCGGGATGCTCGATCAGCAAACAAGGGTCCTCGGCGGCGAGCTTTTGCAGGACCTCCCAGAGCCGCTGCTCGTGGCCGCGCCGCGCCGGCTCGATGGCAAGGCCGTAGATCGGATTGGGAAACTCGCACGGTGTGAGGTGGATATCGCCATCCTCGGGGGCGTCGTGCAGCACGTCGTCGAAGCTGATGTCGTCGGCCTTGGCCACCGCACAGATATTGCCGGGACCGGCGCGCTGGATCTCGGTGTGATCCTTGCCCTGCAGCATCAGCAGATGCGCGACCTTGAAGGGCTGGCGGCCGTTGCCGATATACAGCTGGCTGTCGCGCGTGACCGTGCCCTGATGAATGCGGAACACGGCCACTTTGCCGATATACGGGTCCACCACGATCTTGAACACATGCGCGAGCACGTGCTTCTCCGGATCCGGCTCCGCTTGCATGGGCGTGCGCTTGCCCTCGCTCTCGCGATAGAACAGCGGCGGATTGCCTTCGGTGACGTTGGGCAGGAGACGCACGAACACGTCGAGCAATTGCGCAACGCCCGCGCCCGTTGCCGCCGAAGTGAAACACACCGGCACCAGATGTCCTTCGCGCAGCGCCCGCTCGAAGGGCTCGTGCAATTGCTCGGGGCGGATGGCTTCGCCTTGCTCCAGATACAGCTCCATCAAGTCGGGGTCCAGTTCGATGACCTGGTCCACCAGCGCATTGTGCGCGGCTTCCACCGAATGAAAATCGGCCACGCCTGAGGGATTGAAAAAACAGTCGACTACCTCGCTGCCGTTTTGCGCGGGCAGATTGATGGGCAGGCACTGCTTGCCGAACAGTTCCTGAATTTGCGCGAGCAGGCCGGGCAGATCGACCTTTTCGCCGTCGATGCCGTTCACGACGATCATCCGGCACAGCTTGCGCTGCTGCGCCCAGCTCATCATGCGGCTGGTGGTCATCTCGATGCCGGTGCGCGCGTCGATCACGATGGCCGCGGTTTCCACGGCTTCCAGCGCGCTGATGGACAGGCCCGCGAAGTCGGGGTAGCCCGGCGTGTCGAGCAGATAAATGCGCGTGTCCTGGTAGTCGAGATGCGCGAGCGCGGAATTGAGCGAATGATGGTATTTGCGCTCGAGCGGATCGAAATCGCACAGGGCGGTGCCGCGATTCACGCTGCCCGGTGCGTGGAGCGCGCCGCCTTGATGCAGCAGCGCTTCGGCGAGCGAGGTCTTGCCGCAGCCGGCGTGCCCAACGAGCGCGACTGTGCGGATGGCTTCGGGAGGGTAATCCATGGCCGCCATCGTCCAGTAGTGGATGTCCGGCAATTATTGGCGAAATTCGGGCGCTCTGCCAAATACAAGCGCGCACGGCTTGTGCGCGAGCGCGCGCAGCATGAGCGTCCAATGGGCGTCGTATCGAACGCCGGCGGCTTTCAGCACGTCGTCTGACGCGTTAAAGCCGTGCAGGTTCGCTGCACTGCAATATCCGGGGCTTGCCTTGTGAGATCCGTGCGCGGGGAGACACGCGCGATGCCCATGCTACAGAGGTACAACGGTCGAATTTTCGTGAAATGGGGCGCGGTGCCTTAAGGTCATTCTCACAGTGAAACCCCGAACAGCTGAACGACCACACCACGCAGCCAGCGATTCCCGGCCTCGTGGTGATACCGCGCATGCCAGTGTTGCCGGACGGCAAAGCCATCCACGGGAATCGGGCATGAATGAACGGCGAGATCGTTGGCCTGAGCGAGCGTTTCGCCAATGTGACGTGGCAGCGTGGCGACCAGGTCGGTGGTCTGGACGATCGTTCCGAGCCCCAGGAAACCCGGCAGTTGCAGCACGACGTCACGCTCGATGCGCTCGCGAGCCAGCGCCTGTTCGAGCAACTGAGCACCCGTGCCCGCTTCGATGGCGACATGCCCCTCAGAACGGTACTGCTTCAACCCGAGCCGCCCGCGAACGCGCGGATGGTGCCGGTTCGTCAGGCACACCCAGTCTTGTTGATAGAGCTGCTGCTGGTAGATACCGCCGCTGAGCCACGGCACATAGCCGATGGCGAGGTCGGCTTCGCCCGACTCCAGCGCCCGTTCCGTGTTGCCGTCGATTCGCGCCGCCTCGAGCCGGATGCCGGGCGCCTGCGCTCGCACATGTGCGAGCAGTCTCGGCAGCAGCGTGATATGGCTCGCGTCCGTCATGCAGATGCGAAAGCGCCGCTGCGCGGTTTCGGGATCGAACGCGATCTCCCACGCGACGAAGCGCCTGAGCGATTCGAGAATTTCGCGGCAAGGCCCGATCAGCGCGTCGGCCTGCGGCGTCGGCGCCATGCCGCCGGGCGTGCGGATGAAAAGCGGGTCCTGCAAATACTCTCGCAGCCGCCCGAGCCAGATGCTGATGGTGGGCTGGCTCTGGCCCAGTTGCTCGGCCACGCGCGTGACGCTGCGCGCGTCGTACAGAAGGTCGAACAGCTGTAACAGTTTCAGATCGGGCAGGTCGGTCGGCATCATGGCGTAGCGCACATTATTGTCTGGTGCAATGACACCATTGTAGGCATTGCATTGTCCATATGAGCAGCAACGCCTATCGTGTGCCTGCACGTCAAGGAGAAACTCAGTGAAGATTGCGATTCTCGGCGCCGGCGCACTAGGCTGCGCGATCGGCGCCACTCTCACGGAAGGCGGCCACGAAACCTGGCTGCTGGACCGTTCGCCCGTTCATGTCGAAACAATGCGTCGCGACGGTCTGCGGGTCGACGACGATAGCGGCTCGCGACGCATCGCGGTGCGCGCCGCGACGCAGGCGAGCGAAGTCGGTGTGGCCGACGTGGTCGTCGTACTGGTCAAGTCCTTCCACACCCACGCTGCGATGCGCGGCGCACTCGCGCTGATCGGACCCGAAACGCTCGTGCTGTCGCTTCAAAACGGACTCGGGCACGAAGACGTCCTCGCCGATATCGTGGGCCGCGCACGCGTGCTCGCGGGCAAGACCTATGTCGGCGGCGTGTTGTGCGGTCCGGGGCATATCCAGTCGGGTGTCGCCGGCAAGGCGACCTATATCGGCGAACTCGATGGACAGATCACGCCGCGCGTGCGGGCGATCGCCGAGGCATTCAACGCTGCCGGGCTGATGACCACAGTCAGCGACAACATCATGGGCACGATGTGGGACAAGCTGCTCGTGAACGTCGCCACGGGCGCGATCACGGGCATCACGCGTCTGACCTACGGTCAGCTTTATGAGGAACCGCTGTTGAAGGCGACGGCGCTCGCGGCCATCGGCGAGGCCATCGCGGCCGCGCAGGCGGCCGGCATCGCGCTGTCGATGACGAACCCCGAACAGGCCTGGACACTTGCGGCCGAAGGCCTCTCTCCCGCGTTCAAGACGTCGATGCTGCAAAGCCTCGAGAAAGGCTCCGTCACGGAGGTCGATTTCATCAACGGCTCGGTGGTGCGCTGGGGACAACGACTCGGTGTGCCGACGCCCGTCAACGCGACGCTGGTGGCATGCATCAAGGGCATCGAACGCGCGATGGCCGACGAGCAGCGCAAGGAGGCAACGGCATGAGCGGCACGAAGGCTTATCTGGAGCATGTTGCGATCTGGGTGAAGGACATCCAGTGGCATATCCGCTTCTTCGAAGACGTGCTCGGCATGAGCATGCGCGAAGTCGACGGCACCGCCGACGCACCGCGCCAGTACTGGACGCTCGGCGGCCTGCAGTTCATTCATGCCCCGCAGCACGAAGGCCCCGAAGGGCGCCTTGCCCATCTGGGCGTCATGTGCGAAGACCTGGAAGCGGCGTTGGCTGCGGCCCAGGCCTATGGCGTAAGCGAAATGCCGCAAGGACGAAACTGGCTGCGTCTGCCCGACGGGCTCGCTGTCGAACTGATTCAGTCCAAACCTGCGTCGTGTGTCGCGCAGGCGATGAGCATCAACCCGCGCGCGGAGGCGTGAGCATGACGATCATCGAGAAATACTGGGACGACGCCCGCGAAGGCGACGAGTGCGTGAGCCCGAACTACACCGTGACGAAGGAGCGCATCTTCGCCTACGCCGACCTCACTGGCGACCATACGCCCGTGCATGTGGACGAAGCTTATGCCAAAGCGAGCCACTTCGGCTGCCTCGTTGCGCATGGACTGTTTGGACTTTCGATTGCCGACGGCCTCAAGACCCAGAGCGAATATCGTTTTCTGCCCGGCATGTCGCTTGGTTGGACCTGGGATTTCCTGTTGCCCATCCGGGTCAACGACGTTCTGCATGTGAAGTTTCGCGTCGGCGCCATGCGGCCCAGCAACAGCCGTCCGGGCTGGGGTATCGTCGTGCTGCCATCTGAATTGATCAATCAGGATGACCAGGTAGTTCAGCGCGGCGAGCATCGCCTGATGGTGCCGCGCCGGCCGGGAGCGCACTGATGCAGGCCCGTCCTCTCGAAGGCATTCGCGTTATCGACTATAGCCACTTCCTCGCCGGTCCGTACGTGGGCCGCTGCCTCGCGGCGCTTGGCGCCGAAGTCATCAAGGTAGAGCGTCCCGGTAGCGGCGACGCCGGACGCCAGCACGCGACCGTGCTGGACGACCAGCAAAGCGGCTATTTCCTGCAACTGAACATGGGCAAGCGCGGCGTCAGCGTCAACATGAAAGACGCACGCGGCAAGGAGTTCATGCGCCGCCTGTGCGACTCGGCAGATGTGTTCGTCGAGAACTACCGTCCCGGCGCGCTGGACAAGCTCGGGCTGGGCTATGAGGCGTTATCCGCGCGCAATCCAGGTCTCGTCTACTGCTCGATTTCGGCATACGGCCACACGGGCCCCGACGCACATCGCGCCGGCTTTGGCCTGATCGCGGAAGCGAAGAGCGGCATCATACAGATGGTGGGCACGCCCGGCGAGCCGCCGCCGCTGCTGCGCATTTCGCTCGGCGACATGTACACGGGCATTCACGCGGTGGCGGCGATCAACGCGGCGCTGTTCGGAAGGGTTAAGAGCGGACACGGCCAGTACATCGACATGGCGCTCTACGACACGCTCGTCTCGATGCACGAGTACGCGGTGCAGTGCTACACGCTGCAAGGCGTGCTGCCGGAGCAGACAGGCCACGACATGCCGACCTCGACGCTCTATGGCGTATTTCGCGCCGCCGACGGCGACCTCGTGATTGCGGCGCAGGTGGACGACGCGTGGAAGCGCCTCGCCGCGCTGATCGAAACGCATGGCGGACCTGCGGGATTCGGGAGCGATACGCGCTTTTACGATAGCGTCGGCCGCAATACACATCGGCAGGCGATTCTCGCCGTCGTAGAGCCGTGGGTTGCCGCGCGCCCCGTCGCGCAGGTGCTCGAACTGCTGGATGGCATCGATGTGCCTTGTGCGAAGGTGCAGCGCATCGACGAGGTGCTCGACGATCCGCAAATCCAGGCGCGCGGCATGGTGGTCGAGCAGCATCATCCGCGCTATGGAAAGCTGCGTCTGCCCAACCTGCCCTTCCGCTTTTCTCATTGCGACACGACCATTCGTGATGTCGCGCCTGATCTCGGGCAGCACAACACGGAGGTCGCGCAATCGCTCGGCTTTTCTGCCGCCGAGATCGACGCGATGCAAAGCGAAGGCGTTCTCTACTCGAAGTGAGACACCATGACTGACCGGTATGCAGTGATCGGGAATCCGATCGGACACACGAAATCGCCGTTGATTCACGGTCTGTTTGCCGAAGCGACGCAACAGGCGATGTCCTACGTCTCGATAGAAGGACCGCTTGACCCTGAAGAGGGCTTTGCGAAGGTCGTGCGACAGTTCGCGGCGGAAGGGGGCAAGGGCATGAACGTCACCGCGCCCTTCAAGCTGAAGGCCTTCGCGCTCGCCGACGAGCGCAGCGAACGCGCGGCGTTGGCCGGTGCCGCCAATGCGCTGAAGTTCGAAAGCGGCCGGATCATTGCCGAGAATTTCGATGGCATTGGCTTGTTGCGCGATATCGAGGTCAATCTCGGCGTTCCGCTTGCCGGCAAACGCGTGTTGATGCTTGGTGCAGGCGGCGCGGCCCGCGGTGCGCTGCTGCCGTTTCTCGACGCAGGTCCCGCCGAACTGGTCATCGCCAACCGCGACGTTGCCAAGGGCGAGGCGCTGGCAGCCCAGATCGGTGCGCGTGGCGCTGCGCTGCGTGCTCGCGGCTATGGCGATCTTGCGGCGATGGGCCGATTCGATCTCGTGGTCAATGCGACCTCCGCGAGCCTGACGGGCGAACTGCCACCCGTCCCGCCGAGCGTATTCAGTTCCGATGGCACCGCCTATGAACTGGCGTACGGCAAGCGGCTCACGCCGTTCCTGCGGCTCGCGCGCAACGCAGGCGTGCATGGCGTCGCCGACGGCGTGGGCATGCTGGTCGAGCAGGCCGCCGAAGCCTTTGCATGGTGGCGCGGCGTGCGTCCACAGACGGCCGCGGTCATCGACTCTCTCACTGTGCCGCTCGACTGATCGCGTAAAGGAGAACCCGATGAAAAGCGTCCTGATGCTTCATGGCATCAATCACAACATGTTCGGCAACTGCGGGCTGTCCATGCGGAGATCCGCAATTGAGCGGCGCGCCTGAATTGCAACCCGGCTACTGCCACAGAGATAAGTGATACGGCGAATGACGGCTCTCGAATGCAGGAAAGACTGTCAAACGTCACTTATTCAATGTGCCTGACTGGCTGATGGTGGCCGTACCCTCGCCACTTCACGATGCTCCGACGGCATGCGTCGAACATCAACAGTATTGCGCGCTCGAGCCAAGCGGACCACAACGTGGCCGCAGCCTTGTTCGTCAATCCGGGCTTTCAATTGTTGGCAACAACGATATCGACTTTGAACGTCCGCAATTGGCAGGACAACACCCTATGACCGCGCGCGAGATTCGTCTAGAGCGCGACCCTCATGCCTGGCGCGCAACCCGACTCATTGCAGATGGTCGGTCCGCGCTGCTGCGAACGCCTACGCTACGGAGGGGCTGTCTCGCGATGCCGTTACCGGCTGTACGCAAATGTTCCTTGACCATCATCTGAACCGGTCATGCCAGAATTGATTAGCAATCCAAGCCGAGTTCTTTGGCAGCACATCTGCATCACAGCGTAACCCGTTGCATTGTCGTCACTTGACGGTGAACGATCGAAGCAGCAGCGTTGGGTTGCCTGGGACAACCGTTTACCCCCGCTGTTAGAATAGCGGCCTTTTTCTGGGAGAGACAAATGTCCTGGTTTATCTATGAAGTGCCCGAATACAATGAAGACGGGGCGCGCATTGAACCCTTCAGCGACCTGCGTAGCCGCGTCATGAAAGTAAGTGGGCAGGCAATGGCTGACGAACTGGAAAGCGTCCGCGAGAACGCCGCAACGACGGCGGACACGCCCACGCGCCCGCTACGTGCTGCAGAAAACCCTCACGTATTCCCGATTCCCTATGCCGACTCCATGATCCTGGTCGGGTTCATCTTCGAACTGGAGCGTGAGTTCCGACAATTGGTGGTGTCACCTGTGGAAATGTCTTGGCTGAAAGGCGCATAGAGAACGAGACGAGCGAATCTGATCCTGGTGCCGAACGCGGAAGCTCAATGAAGCGCCGCCCCCTGCTGGCGCGCCCTCAACTTCGGATTCGGTAGTTTGCGCACGAGGAACGGGGCCCGCAGAAGTCGCCTAATTTTTGATATTTTCCTCGCAATCGTTCCAGTAGCGCAGCGGATCCCCATGTTGTGGGTAACGTGAACTGAGCCATAGTGACAGCCTGCTCCAATCCGGATGATGAGTACCCGTTTTCGCGGACCAGATTGACGATCTCTCGAGAATCTGGCCGTTTCCTCGATCACGGACAACCAGGCTGCCCAGCCCACTTGAACTGTTCGCCTGCGACTCAACCAGATACCTGGGCAGAATCCGGAGTTCAGCGTCCTCGGCCCACCCAAAAAGGGCGCGGACAACACCAGTGGAATCGCGCAACTCTATGGGCCCACTTTGCGGACGAACGGCTGTCCATCCCTCAGGAAATTCGGCGACAACGTGGCTTTCCTCCTCCCGTACCCACCTCACGCGCCATGCGCGCACCATCGCCTCGC
This sequence comes from Paraburkholderia sp. A1RI-2L, assembly GCF_048957375.1. Taxonomy (NCBI): domain Bacteria; kingdom Pseudomonadati; phylum Pseudomonadota; class Betaproteobacteria; order Burkholderiales; family Burkholderiaceae; genus Paraburkholderia; species Paraburkholderia sp. A1RI-2L. The sequence goes on along the minus strand of NZ_JARBTA010000003.1, from coordinate 759,916 downwards.
GCAAGGCGGATATCGATTCGTATCCAGCAGGCAATGCGATCGCTAGCGGGAGTGTGATGAGGTTGTCTTTCCAGAGTTTGGCTTCGTCGTCGACGCGCCTGATCTCGGTGAACGTCCCTGCGTCGAATGGGTTCTCGGGCCGACTCGACACGCTTGCGTTCGAGGCGGGAAGTCCCTCGAAGAGTCGTTCAGCTTCAAGACGCGTGAGTTTCGTCTTTCCTTTCTTCATTTGCTCCTCTTCAGCATGATTGATGTCTCGCGAATACCATGGCCCCGACAACAGAAGTCACGCGTGTTTGAACGGGCGGGTGATCTTGATCTGGCGCGATCCGCTAGTTCGTCGCGAGGTCGGAGCGTATGGCGCGGCTTGTGTCGTCATCCGTGCGCCCAGAGAGTGGTGGGGTCGATCCATGCTGGATTGGATGACTGTGACGGGCAGCGCTCACTTGCGAGACGACATTCGCGAATAGACGATATTGGCGTGTTACCGCCCGAGCGTGGTCGATTGCGCTTTTCGCCTGCGCCAACCGAAGGAATTAGCCCCCGGCGCGCTTCACCCGATGACCGGACTTTTTGAGTTCTTCGATAATACGGCCACAATGGTCACCCTGCACTTCAATCAGACCATTCTTGACCGTTCCACCCGAGCCGCAAGCGGCGCGCAATTGCTTGCCCAGCGAGGCCAGGGCAACGGGGTCGAGCGCCAACCCTCTCACGACCGTCACGCTCTTCCCGCCCCGCCCTTTGGTCTCGCGAACTACCCGCGCGACGCTGTCCCCTGCGGGTTGTGTCCTGGCAATCGTCTTGCATATACATTCCGTGACCGTGTGCCGGCACTCGGGACACATCCGCCCGCCATCTGTGGAGTAAACGAGGCCACCCTTCGAACTGCTCTTGATGATAGGCATACACAAAGACATAAAGGCCAGCAATCGCCGAGTTTAGCAGGTTGCGTTTGCCCCTCCTGACTGCGTTCTATTTCTTTTTGAATATCTGGTCCGACACTGAGCGGTCTCACAGCAAAGTCTGTGCGGAATAACTCGCATGCGATCGCATCGCGGCTCTCGCGGACTCTTCGCGACGATCGAAGCGCTATCGCCGCTGCTCGACAACCCCTGACGAAATCCTGCGCTGGATTTCAGGCGATAACCTTCTGCTCTGCGTCAGCCTGTTCGCGCATGCGACGGGCTTCGTCGCGCAGGAACTGCTGGTAATCGTCCAGATCGCCGTCGAAGGGTTCGACGCCGCCCTTGGTGACCAGCCAGAATTCGTCACAGACGGCGCGAAGCAGGGCCCGGTCGTGACTGACCAGCATCACCGTCCCTTCGAATTCGTTGAGCGCCATCGCTAGCGCTTCGCGTGTTGCCAGGTCGAGGTGGTTGGTAGGCTCGTCGAGCAGCAGCAGGTTGGGGCGCTGCCATACGATCATGCACAACACGAGCCGCGCCTTTTCGCCGCCGCTCATCGTGCTCACCGCCTGGTGGACCGTGTCGCCACTGAAGTTGAAGGTACCGAGGAAGGTGCGAAGCGATTGCTCGGTGCCGCTCTGGCCTGGAGCGCGCAAGTGCGCCGGTGTGTCCCTGGCGAGGCGGATCATGTGTTCCATCGGCGTGTCGAGCGGGCGCAGCACGTCCAGCTCCTGCTGGGCGAAATAGCCGATGTTCAGGCCTTTGCCTTCGCTGATTTCGCCGGCAATCGGCTCCAGCGCGTGCGCTACCGTCTTCACGAGCGTGGACTTGCCTTGGCCGTTGGCACCGAGAATGCCGATGCGCTGCCCTGCCAGTACGGAACGATTGATGCCGCGCACGATGACCGTAGGCGGCGTCCCCGACAGTGCGCCAGTCGGCGCGGGGTAGCCGAAGCTCGCGTCCAGCATCGACAACAGCGGGTTCGGGACGTTGAGGGGTTCCTTGAATTCGAAGTTGAACTCCGCTTCCGCGAGCACCGGTGCGATCTTCTCCATGCGTTCGAGCGCTTTGACCCGGCTCTGCGCCTGTTTAGCCTTCGAGGCCTTGGCCTTGAAACGGTCGATGAACTTCTGCAGGTGGGCGATCTTGTCCGCCTGCCTGGCCATCGCGGCCTGCTGCAACTCGAGCTGCTCGGCGCGCATGTCTTCGAACTTGCTGTAGTTGCCGCCATAGCGCACCAGCTTGGCGTTGTCGACGTGCACCGTCACCTGTGTCACCGCGTCGAGGAATTCGCGGTCATGGCTGATCACGACCAGGGTTCCTTGATAGCGCTTGAGCCAGGCTTCCAGCCAAACCAGCGCGTCCAGGTCAAGGTGATTGGTTGGCTCGTCGAGCAGCAGCAGGTCGGACGGGCACATCAGTGCGCGCGCCAGTTGAAGTCGCATGCGCCAGCCGCCGGAGAAACTGTTGACCGGCTGATCAAGCTGCGCGGCCGTAAAGCCCAGTCCCAGGATCAGCGCCTGGGCACGTGCGGGGGCATCGTGTGCTCCGGCATCATGCAGGGCCATGTAGGCGTGCGCCATGCGCATGCCGTCGTCGCTGGCCTCGGCGGCGGCGACTTCGGCGTGGGCAGCCAGAAGGGCGGTGTCACCCTCGACCACGAAGTCAGTCGCGCCCTGCTCGGTTTCCGGCATCTCCTGCGCGACCTGGCCCATTCTCCATGCGGCTGGAATCGAGAACTCGCCGCTGTCTTCGTGCAGCGTGCCGTTGAGAAGGCCGAAGAAGGACGACTTGCCGGCGCCATTGCGGCCGACAAGACCAATCTTTTCGCCGGGGGTGAAGGTGACGGACGCGCGGTCGAGCACGACTTTAACGCCGCGGCGCAGCGTGACATTACGGACGGAAATCATAAGGAGCTACTTCGGAGAGGAATGGCATGATAGCCGACCGGACGTTAAGGGTCGTCTTTTTTGAGCCGCATGCGCTTTGCGGCGCCCATCGGTCACAAGGCAAGGGAGGCCCTGACGCACCACGCGGACCGGCTGCGGGGCCAGCGAATATCGTGGTGAATGACGGGTCCCAGCCGACTGTATTGACATTTTCACCAAACGAGAATGGTGGGCCTTAACTGTCAGTTTGGCTATTGCGCTCGCTCTGGGGCCAATGATGCGTCAAGTGGGGGGCGCTCTATCCGCGCGTGTCGACCCAGTTGCGTGCCCAGCGCGTCGAGTGCTCCAGTGCCTGTTCTTCACTCGCGAAGTAGTTGAGCGAATAGAACTGATAGCAGCCTTCGAATTGCGCGCTATCGGCGCGTTCGAGCAGCAGATTGGATGAAAAACTACCGTCAGGCAAACGATGTGCGGACGGCTGAACGGCATAGCCGTTGTATTGTTGAAAGTGTTTGTTTTGCATTTTAATTTTATTGATATCCGAATGCGCGTGTGTCGTGAGAAACGTGCACAGGCGAGCCGATTCAATGCCATTGCGAGCCGAGTCTGGAGCAGTCGGAAAGCGAAAAGGCGTAGGAGTCGAGGGAGAGAGTGAGGTGCAACGAGGCATATGGCGTCTGGCAAGCTGCCGGATATACGGGCAGCTAAGGGCAATCGCGCCAACTTTGGGAGACAACGCTCCGCGAGGGTGTCGCTGCAACCCGGCGTCCGTCGTCGGTGGCCGGGTTCTTCAAAATTTACATCGGCTTGATGTTAGCCGCTTGCAGACCCTTCGGGCCTTGCTTCGTTTCGAAGCTCACCTTCTGGTTTTCAGCGAGCGTCTTGAAGCCGTCGGTCTTGATCTCGGAGAAATGAGCGAAGAGGTCGTCGCCACCCTTGTCCGGGGTGATGAAGCCAAAGCCTTTGCTGTCGTTGAACCACTTAACGGTACCGGTTTCCATGAATAATCCTTGAAGGGAAAATACGAAGATTCGCTCTCTTAATGAGAGCGCGTGAAGCGACAAGGAGGGAGAGGACCACGAATACCGCTGAGGAGCGAGCAATTGATGAACAGCAATCGAACTTCTTGACCTTCGGGTGACACACTAACCGCGCGTGCGTGCCAGCGTCAAGACTTAACTTGTAACTGTTGCTCCATGCAGCCGTTCAGGTGGTTGAACAATGCGGCCCCGATTGCCTGCACCCCTCATTAGGCATGGCGTACGGCTGGACTGCGCCAGCAGGCGTTCGCCACTTTGTACGGCCTCCTTGCCGATGTTCCGCGTGAGCAGCCTGGGCTATGCGATGGACGGCCGCTTTATCAGCGGCGGCCGCCGTCGCTTCGGTCAGTAGCGCTTTTTCGGTGGTAACGACCGTTTTATCTGCTTGCGCACACGCGCCACTGCGGCAGCCTTTTTGCGCTTTCGTTCTGCAGTAGGCTTTTCATAGGCTGTCCGGGCACGAAGTTCCGGAATCAGGCCTGTGCGCTCAATGGCGCGACGGAAGCGGCGCAACGCAACGTCCACGGGTTCGTCGGGTTTCAGAATTACAGTAGTCAACTCGTTCCTTTGTTGAGATCCGGCAGGACTGAGAACGGCGATCTGGCGCCATCTCCATTTACAAGGCAGCGATCGAGCGGATCATGGTGAGCATCGGCGACGCTTTTGCTTACACCTCGCTGCGGCACAAGTGTAGCAACTGTCGCCCCTTTTCGCGCGGGTCAAACGGAAAGCGCCTGGATACCCGGTCGCGGGCCGCTATCGGCTCCGATCCCCGGGGTGCGCGTTCGTTGAAGCCGGATCGTTCGTCGCGCCCCGCAGTTCAGCAGGAGCGAGGCTGCGCGATCGAGCGCGCGCAGAGGTTGCCGTTGAAAGCCAAGCAGTGATCGGTAGCACGCGACCCGCTGCGGCCACTCAATATTCGCCAGGGCGGACGTTGCCGGCATGCCTGCGCGCTTAACGTCGTGTGGAAGCTTTACCAACAGTAACCCATTGATACACATTGCCGATGAGCCAGTCGCTAACCTGCTAGCTTGAAGACCCACTCCATATCCGCCATGAAAGTGTCCTGCCAATTGCTGTCGAGCGCCTTGCTCCCCGCCCTGCTCGCCATCGTGTCCCTTGGTGCTCATGCCGACCCGTGGAAAGATGAAAAACATCACGGCAGGGATTACAAGGAAGAATATTGGGATGGGGCGTGCAAGGTTGAGCGCAAATGGAAAGGAAACGGCGAATACAAGGAGAAGAGCAAGTGCAAGGGCGGGCCGTCTCCCGCCGTGATTTATCAACCTGCTCCAGCCGTCATCGTCAGCCCTCAGGTGGTGATTGGCCAGTGAGGGGCGCGCATTCGAGCGCCGAAGCGAAATGTAACGGTCAAGGACAGCTTTTGGTCCGATCCCGGAAGTTCCCTAACCACGCGGTGACCGCTGACTGTGGGCGTCGCGCGAGCTTCCGGAAACGATCCGGAGCAGCCGTTTGCGTTGGCGCGGCATCAATGGCTGCTTTAAAGGAGTCTCTCGGCCTTTCGACCGTAGCATGCAATTCTCAGACGCCCCAGGCCCAGTGCATCATCGCTGGCCAAAACGCTTGCCTTTCGGCCGCCCCGCCATCGTCCGGAATGCAGTACAGTGACTCAAGCAGCACGCGCGGAAGCTGTGATCATTCACAGGGAGAGCTGCAATGGACGGCTTCGGACTGACTTCAGAGATCAGCGATTTTCTCGTGCTGGACGTCGCTCTTCGGAATATGGCCGTGGGCACCGGATCTATCGATCGAAAGGGTCTGCTCGCCGAAATCACGCGATTTATCGATTTGTTGGAACGCGCTATTTCAGACAAGCCTGCATGTCGAAACCGTACCTACGAGGCTCGCATACTGCTTGCACAGGATCTTCCTCTCAGCGCATTGGACCAGATCGATGCATTGCTCGTCAGTTGCGGCGCACAGCTGACGCTACGGGCTCTTTTTGCTGGCCCCGCTTGTGCGTGCCAGTACAGCCAGTGTCATTAGCGCAGCCGGACTTCCAGCGAAGATACGCGCACGTTAGCCAGGCAACGGCCAGTAATACGTATGTAGAATTGGCCGCATGCGGCGGCATTGCGGACGATGGATCGTTGGCAACCTCGTCTTGGCCCAAAGGTTGCAGTTGGCCGAACCCTGCCCGCGACAGCGACCGCCTGTCAAAGCAAATTCCACGTTGCACTGGCCGGTCGAGGACTATTGCGCATCGTCCGGGCCTTAATCCGTAGGACTTACGGTTCGACCTTTCGCTGCGCCGTGTAAGCAAGATAGGCAACGATCAGATCGATCTCGCGATCGCTCAGTTGATCTGGCGCGAAAGCCGGCATGGTCCGGCCGGGCCAGTCTCGAACCGATGCCGGATTGCGAATATAGCGGTGCAATGCAGGCGGCTTGAAGTACTCGACAGGATTCATCGGCACGTTGAGGTCGGGGCCCGTGTCCGCGCTGCCCGCGTGGTTGAGCCGATGGCAGGCCAGACACTGCATGATGAACAGACTTTGGCCCGCGCGGACCGGATCGGTTGCCGGTAGCGCCGGATCGACGGCGAGCGCCGGCCAGCGCACGGATGGGGACGGTTGCGTAGCAAGCTGCGCGACCTGGTAGGGCCACTGCTCGCTGCGCACGGATGCCGCTTCCCTGCCGACCCAAACGAGGTAAAACGGTCCCGCGCTGACCGGCTTGCCCGGCAGCTTTGGCCACGGCTGAGCCGGATCCTCGACCGCGAGCCAAGCGACGGCTGTCGCTGGATCACGGTTGCGCACGAGATCCATCGGCAGTTGCGCGGCGAAGCCGTCAGTTGCACGCGCCTCGAGCACGCTGTCCGAAGGTAACGCCGCACCGTCGAGCAGGGCGGCCAGCGGCACGGCGCGGTAGGTCGTCGACGCACTGTAGGCGACATCTCGCGGAACGTGGATCTCGGCGGTGTCTGGACGCGCCAGCAACGCTTCTTGGCTAAACGACTGGGTCTTCCCCGCTATCGTAAGTTCGATCGCGGGCTGGGCGGCCGCATGATGCCCAATCACGCCAAGCGTCAGCAGCAACAACGCAAACAATACGCGTTTCGACATTTATGCTCCAAGCATTGTTGTTCCCGACGACGTCGGCGACAAAATCGCCACAGCCGCCGGCCAGGTCCAGCCGTCAATTCATTCGACATCGGTGAACTGATTATCTCAGCGGTGTAAATCTTCGCCTCGTCGCCAACGCGTGCTTCCTGTGCAAGCCGATGAGCACACACGGCAGTGAAATGCGAATCCCGTCATGCGGATATTTTGGGTTCGTGCATCGCATGACACCACTGTCTCCGCCAACATTCTTGCAACCGGGGAAGCCATCGCTCCGGATGCTTTTTGTCAAGGGGAGTAGTCGATTCGTTGCTGCCTTTCGACCCAGCGCGATGGCTATGGCCGGTTGCAAACTGGAGCGGCCATTCGCGCGGCGTATCGGCCGGCAAGTCCTCGGTCATAGCGGACATTGAGGCGCGCCTGGTTCTATGGCAGCAACGTGGCGGATTGCTGGCGCTGGCCGCATCACCGAGCCGAACGACAGCTCGCCGCACGAGCGATAAGCCACGTTCGTCATCATTTCGACGAGGTCTCGAAGGGTGAGCTTGTAACGCAGGTGCCATCGAACACACATGACGATGACATCGCGGTCGAAGTGACAGCCACTGAACAACCAGTCGATGCCTCCGAGGTCGCTCACGGCGGCCTGGTTTTCGCAAGAAGCCTGAGCGTTACACCTCGGTCCACCCGATTTGCACCACAACCGGCGAATCAAGGTCGTAGCTGGAGAAAGGCGCCAGTGATGAGTCACCCGCCAACATGCATAAACGCGAAGGTGTTGTCGTTAGTTTTTACAACGTCGATCGTGATATTTTGAAGTGCGGTTAAATTCGGCTTGTAATCACTTTTTGTTGCGCCAGTCGGGTCTGCTTTTTTAACGCATGCGTGCTCAAAAGTGAACGGGACTGAACGTTCGTCTCCCCGATTCCAATCGCCGCTGTCGAGTTCTGCAAGCTTTGTCGCCAAGGTCGTCATTACTATGTTGATGTCAGTGATCGAGCAGTCGATGATATGCTGCGCTCCAGTGGCGCCGCCGTTATAGCGGGCCCTCAATTCGTTATGAGCTGCAGATCGGGACGAGTAACCGAAGCTCTTTACACCATCGGATTTCAAGGTAAGGATGTGTCGTTTTGAGGCCTTGTTTGCTATCTTCGTTTGACCGTCTACCCCATTTTTTGACGCGAGCGCGATGTGTCGCCGCATAAAATTCTTTGGGAACTCAAGAAAGATAGTTCGGTTTGCTACATTTTTCACAGTCCACTTTTGGTCCGGCAATTGTCTGTTGTCGCTTCCCCGTTTTATTTCGTTGCACATTCCTCTCCCCCAAGATGAACGCATTAGAGACGATTCTAGAAAACGAATCGACGCTATGCAAAGTGAGCAATGGGCGATCCTGAATATTGTTAAGCGAATTGCATAAGCGAACTAAACTGAAGAGCGGTGTATGCGAGAAGAATAAAAAGTGGACGTTGCGCCATTCGTGCCGGGTCGCCGCCGACAAGTTGTCGGCGGTTGCTGACGCTCAGGTGTCGCCGTTCTTGAGGCAGCTTGAGGTTGGCGGATTCAACCGGTGGATGCAATAGTTTGGTTAAACCGCTCGGCTGTCTTTCTTGCTCCTCCCCAGCTATCCTGCGGAACAAGACGCGGCTAGATCGTCAAAGCGTCTTTGCTATCGACATTACCTCTCGTCGAAACACATGCTCGCTCAATACTCTGCCTCCAGGAGGCGAAGATAGCGGGGCGTTACGGGTTCATAGTTCGACGCGGACAGCCAGGCGGGCCCACCAGTAGCATTTGCGGCAGCGTAAGCCCACGCCGCGACGCGATTCGCTGTGATCCTGTCATTTGCCAGGCGCGACAAAACGCCGATTTCGTCGAGTGCATCAGATTTTGTCATCAGTTTTTCCAGCCAGCGCTCGAGGTGGGGACTTGCCGCGAGCGTGTCGGATTTGCTGCGATTACATGCCGGGTGCGCAAGCACAAAATTGTGCGCATGGTCCCTCGGATAGAGTGAGAAGGGTAAAAAGGTCGACGTCCGCGTCGGTACAAACAGCAACTCGATACGACCTTTTTTCCTTGCGTTGGAAAATTCCGCCGATGCTTATCCGGCGGTGGCGCGAAATTGAGCGGTGCACAACGTAGGCACGGCTTTGGTTTTACGAGCGAGTAAGCAGTTGAGACGGATTGACTACGCTTGTGCCAGAATCTCCCTCATTTCGAGGGGACGGCCGGCGTCCGTGTCGGCCGGCGATGGGCGCAGACTCATTCTGAAACGCAAACGGGGAAGACGTGAAGAATAGTGACAGCTGGAATCCGATCGGAAACATCGACGCAACGCTCGGCATCGCAGGCCGCCGGCAGTTCCTCAGCTATACGGGTGCGGGGATCCTCGCCGCGCTGCTGCCCGCATGCTCCGGCAGCAGCACCGGCAACGCATACAGCCACACCATTGCATGGGGCCGGCAGCAGTGTGAGGCCGCGCTTACGGGTAAAGTCGCCGCCCTGTCGGTCGCGCTGATGAAGGGCAACCGAATCGTCTGGCAACAGGCCTTCGGCAACGCGTCGGCCAACACGCCGGCCATGAACCAGACACGTTTCAACATCGGCTCGGTCAGCAAAGTCGTCGCCGCGCTGGCCGCGATGATCCTGCAGGACCGGGGGCTGCTGGACCTCGATACGCCGATCGCGAAATATCTGCCGTCGTTCTCCATGCTCTCGCCGCACTACACGCGGATCACTACACGCCATCTGCTGTCACATTCCTCGGGATTAGGCGGACAGAACAATTGGAATATATTCACGGGCGGCGTAGCGATGCCCGGGTACGTCGAAAACACCCTGACTGCACTCGCGAACGAACACCTCAAGTATCCGCCGGGGGAAATGGCGAACTACTGCAACGATGGCTTCACGCTCGTCGACCCTGTCGTTGCCGCGGTGAGCGGACAGAGCTATGTCGAGTTTGTGCAGCACAATATCCTGACTCCGCTGAACATGTCCAACTCGTGCTTCCTGGCAAGCGCGCCGACCACCGGCACGTTTGCCATGCCCTATGGCATCAATGGCGCATGGTATCCGCAGGAATTCTCGAACGTGTACGCGAGCGGCGGGTTGTGCTCGACACCGGGGGACATGATGAACTTCGCCCAGATGCTGCTGGACGGCGGTGCGTTCCAGGGACGGCAAATCGTGTCGCCTGCGGCGATCGCCGAGATGGGCCGCGACCAGACAACGAAGCTTCATGTCAATCCGACGCCGGTGTATTCATTTGGACTGGGTTGGGACTGGGTCAAGTCTTCCGCACTGGCCTATGCAGGCAATACGACGTGGATAAAGGACGGTGAGACGCCCGCATTCTCCAGCATGTTCATCGTGCTGCCGGATGCGCAACTGGCCGTGATGCTGACGGGCCATACGGGTTACAACCCATTTGCGCTGGCCTACGGGCTCGTGGAGCAGGCCATGCAGGAAGACGGTTCTATCCGTGCGTCGGCGCCTCTGCTCGGGGCGGTCGTCCCACCGGTTGCGACGGCACCGGACGTCACGACAGCCGCGGGCATGTATGGCAACCATTCGGCGCCGATCCACGTGCAGGTCGGCACGGACGGCAGTCTCGTCCTCAACCGGTATGCGGGGACCGGTACCGGCAACAGCATGTGGCAGCCACTGGACGACGGGGTGACGAAATACGAGTATCGCAGCGACGGCTGGTGGTGGAGCGACAACACCGGACACAGCTACAGCTTCAATATCCAGTCCGGAACCGATCTGGACGGCCAGCCATTCAGTTACCGCTATCTGGTTCAACGCACGAGCGGCAGCAGTACCCTGGGCGGCGACGTCATAGCCCAACAATTGACGGCGCAATCACTGCCGCTTTCGTCCGCATGGCAAGCGCGCCTGAATTCGACATGGGTGCCGACCAACCTGACTTCCACCGACGAAATCACCGCGCTCCGCGGAGCCGCCACATGGCACACCACGATCGGCAGCCTTTCCGAATTCGAGGGATACATCCTGTTTGGCGGGAACGATCCGTGGGGGTACCAGTTGCTCACGCCGTTAGCGGACGATCGTGGCGGGGTGTCCGTCCGGGCGCCCAACGAGGCGGGCAGAGAATTGAATGAAATCAGCTTTTCCGTTGCCGCTGACGGTTCGGAGACCATGACCGTTGGCGGACTGCAATTCGTCAGGGTTCCAGTGTAATCAGGCCAGTAGAGGCGATAGCGGTCTGTCGCGCTCCAAAAACGCAGATGCAGGATGATGGCATCGCCAAAACTGCATCCGCACAATTCTATTTGCTGGCCATCTTTAAACGAATGCCGGTACGATTTGCGTGCCGCGTGGGCAAAATGTAAACGAAAAGACGGACCACACGCCATGAACAAGATTGCAGGGACTTCGGGGGAAACGCTCCAGCCGTTGGAAACGGCCGCCGGGGCGATACTGGAGAGCGCGGGCCGTCGCAGATTCCTCGGCTATACGGGAGCCGGCATGTTGGCCGTCGCGTTACCGGGCTGCGGCAGCGGCACGGCCAATAGCTCCGCCAGCACGTACGCCAACACCCGGGCTTGGGCCGAGAGCGCCGTCCAACAGGCCATAAATCTGGGACAGACCGACGGCTCGGCGGTGTCGATGGCGCTGCTCAAAGGCAACCAGATCGTCTGGCAGAAAGCGTTTGGCTCGGCCACCAGCAATACGGCGGCGACCACGCTCACGCGCTTTAACATCGGTTCGGTCAGCAAGGTGGTGGCCGCGCTGGCGGCGATGATCCTGCAGGATCGCGGGCTGCTGAACCTCGATACGCCGATCGTTCAATACCTGCCGTCATTCAAGATGCTCTCACCGGCCTATACGCAGATCACGACGCGGCATCTGCTCTCGCATGCCTCGGGCCTGCCCGGGTTCGTCTGTGGTCACGATGCTTCTGCGTTCGTGCCGGTTCCCGGCGACGCGGAACTGACGATGCAGGCATTCGCGAACATGCACCTGAAGCATTTGCCGGGGCAGATGGCCAGCTACAACAATGACGGCTTCACGATGATCGAGCCTGTCGTGCAGGCGGTGAGCGGGCAGAGCTACCCGGACTTCGTCACGCAGAACATTCTCGCGCCGCTCGGCATGACGAATTCGGGCTTCCTGACGAGCGCGCAGACGTCGGCGGGGGCTGAGTTTGCGCATCCGTACATCAATGGCGTCCCGACCAGCCAGCTCGAGTATTACAACACCTACGCTTCGGGCGGCCTGAACACAACGCCGGGCGACATGATGAACCTCGCGCAGATGCTCATTGCGGGCGGTGTCTTTCAGGGGCAGCGCATCGTGTCCGCGGCCGGCGTCGCCCAGATGGGCACCGACCAGACGACGACACTGCCGATCAACCTGTTGCCGGAAAGTCGCTGGGGACTGGGCTGGGACAATGTGCAGCTCCCCGCATTGTCCGCGGCAGGCGTCACCGCCTGGGAGAAGACCGGCGGTTCCATCTGCTTCTATACCGACTTCATCGTGGTGCCGAAGGCGCAACTGGCCGTTCTCGTCTGCGGCGGCAGAAATTTCCTGAACGACGCGTTCTATCCGGGCCACATTGCCCGAGGCATCGCGCTGCGTGCGCTGCAGGAGGAAGGAACGATTGCCGCGCTGCCGGCCAGCGCGACTGCCGCGCAGATCCCATCGCAGGCCCCGGCCCCGAATGTCGCGGCCATGACCGGCATCTACGGTAACAATACCGGTCCCATCCAGGTTACCGTCAATCCTGCGGACGGCAGTCTCACGCTCGCAACGCTCGACTCGACCGTCACACCCTACACATGGCCACCCATCAATGAAGGCGTGACGAGCTATCAATATCGCGAAGACGGCTGGTGGTGGAGCAGCACCAGCGGTGTGCCGAGCTACCGCTTCGAGGTCGTACCGGGCGAGGATTCGAACGGCAATGCCACCACTTTTTGCTATCTGATGGCGCGCGCCGCTTCCGGTGACGTCAGCGTGCTGGCCCAGCAACTGCCGCGGGCGCCGGCACTCGACGCCGTGTGGCAGCAGCGCGTGGGAACACAGTGGACGATCAGTAACGAATCCACGGATTCCACGCTATGGAAGGTCGCTCCGAGTGTGATGGAAGCGCCCACCGTCATCGGCAGCCTTAACGAACTGCCAGGCTATGTACTCCTTACCGGTGGCGGACCGATCCTCCAAAACGGCCAGTTGCTCCTGCCTGTCCCGAACGACAGCGCACGTGCACGCATGGCCGTCAACATGTTCCGCGACCTGAACGAGGTCGCTTTTGGAACGGTGAACGGCACGCCGACCATGACGGTCGGCAGTCGAACGTTTACTCCAGCATCCTGAATACTTGCCCCGGCGATGAGTTTGCCGTCGCCGTCATGAGGGTGTTGTGGTTCAAATTGCATTCGTGGGCGAAAAATGGCATGTTCACCATTACTTCATCGTGCTGTTAAAGTGAGTTGAGGGAAAATTGCGGGGGGAGCGAAGGTCGGCATATTCGCCGTTGCTTCATCTGCGCATCGGTCACGCTGCTGAATGGTTCTTTTGGCGCTGCCATTGAAAGCTTTCGCCGCCCAGCAGCAACGCGAGACTCATCATGCCCCCTGGTTAGTCGATGCGATGCGATGCGATGCCTGGTCGGTGCGTCCCGGACAGCGGGGAAAGGGCGCCGCATGATCCCGCCGCGATCCCGGTAAATTAATAAGCAATCCAGATAAATATGCGGCTTCTTTCGTTCGCAATCGTGCCACGATTGAAGATTGGGAAACGAGCATCTGCGGACGACAACGCCATATGTAGTGCGTTGCCCGATGTCAGGTTCGTGTTTCAACATCAGGGATACTCCCTCCCGGACCACGGCGGCGAATCCATGGTCGAGCCATCCGGTGGACAGCCCTTGCGCTTCGGCGCCACGGTTCTTCCTGTTTTGCAACGGTAGTGGCTTGCATTACGCGGCAATCGGGTTTACGACCATGAACATCAAGACTTGAGCCACGCCGAAATGAACCGCCGTCGCCAGCAAGCTCGAAGCGATGTGGCGATGCGCGCTTTGCCGAGGTCGCGATTGACACTGCCGGTTTGTTTGGGTACCTTCACTGCGCGTTTTGCTGCATGGACGGTCCCGCACAAAAACGTACGGACGTATTCGAACTTGTGCGCGGTTTCGCGAGTTTTCGTCTCGTTGTCGTCAGCAGCGACCCTGCGCAGTCAACAGCAATACCGAGAAAGACGGCATGAGGGGGCAGGCCTGTGAAAGTCTCGCCGCGAGGCGGCGCGAGGCGTGCGTTCCCGTTTGTCCTCTGCGCTGAGGTGGTGGCGGTTGCAACGCATGCATGCTGCTGCATTCAAGGGGCCGCGTTCGGGGAATGTGGATGGTCGACCATACAGACCATTATTTCGTGGGTTTGACGCAGCAGTCCAGCGCAGGCGGACTGGCGCGCCTGCGCGGGCATGGTGTCGTGACGCTGCCGGCCTCGCGTGTCTATCCGGTGGGCGCGCGCTTCGACGAGTTCGTGCAGCCGCTGCTGCGCCTGCTCAATGGCGACGACCACGTGCGGGAGATCGTGCTGCGCCCCGTGCTGGGGCGCTATGGCGTGAGCCAGGAGCTCTCGGTCGGCCTGGAGGTTAAGGCGGCGGCGGGCTTCAATGCGGCGGCGCTCGCCGCCGGCGTGTTCCGGCTCGCGCAGGCCGCCGCGCAGATCGACGCGTTCGTCGGCCGGGTGCTGTCGCCAGGCGAATGGACCGACAATGCGCGCCCCGGCCTCACGGTGCTTTTCAAGGAGCCGCGGCGCATTGCCGACACAACCGATCTCGTGCGGCAGATCATCGATTTCCCGGGCGACGGATGGCCCATCGACGGCTTCACGACCATTCCCTCCGCCGAGCGGCGCATCGGTCTCGTGCAGGGGCTGCGCTACATTTTTCTTCCCGAGATCAGCGTGCGCTGGGACCGCGAGCTGCGCCAGCGCCTGAGCGCCAACGACGAGGAGATCGACGTGATCCTGCTTGATCAGGCTACGCGCATCGGCCGCATGTGCAAGGTGCTGCTGCAGGATGCGTCGATCGAGGCGGCGTGGCTCAGCTGGTTCGACGTGATGGTGGCCGGCATCGAGGACTACCAGGAGCTGATCGCCGTGCTGGGCGCCGAGCAGGGCGCGCGTGCTGCCGATCCTGGCTCGATGGCGCGCAAGGCGTTTTCGGCGATCCTGCGTCTGACGAGCCTCGGCGTGTTCCAGAAGCGGCTCACGCATATCGGCTTCGACGAAGCGCAGCGGGACCGCACCGCAAGCGCGCCGGCCATGGCCGCGAACCTGGCCCGATGATGCTGCGCGACCTCACCCGGCATGGCGCCGGATTCCCACGGAGCGAGGCAGCGTATGGCTGACCTGACGGCGGCATTGTTCGCCCGCTACAACCGCGTCATGCGCGGCACCTTCGTCGGTGTCCTGATCGTCGCGTGCGCGCTCGTCTACATCCAGTTCCGGATGACGCTGGGCGCCGAGACGTCCAGCCTGGGCCAGCGCATGCAGGAGCAGGCCGTGTCGCTCGACGCCATCGTCAAGACCGCCTCGGACGCTGTCAACACGATGCGCATCCAGGCACAAACCTGGTTTCGCCTGCATCCACAGGGCGCCGCGCCTTCCGTGCTGCTGCGCGCGCTGCAACCGGGCGCCGCGCCCGGCAGCATCGAACTCGAGCAGTTGCCGCCGCCGTGGACCGTCGCCGACGCCGGCAACCTGACCGGGCTCGTCGGCGTGCGCACGCCCGCCATCGACCGCGAACTGGAGATGGCGCTGAGCCTGAACGGCACATTCAAGACCCTCAAGGCCAATCTGCCCGGCGCGACCTGGGTCTATTACACGTCGGCGTACCGCTTCATCAATATCTATCCGTGGGTGTCGTCGAAAAACTTCTTCTACGCGGATTCGCTCAAGCAGAAGGAGTTCTTCGCCGGCGTCGAGCCCGCCGCGGATCCGTCGCGGCACATCCTCTGGACGCCGGTGTATCTGGACGAAGCGGGCCAGGGCGTGATGGTGACGGCCTCGGCGGGGGTCTACGACGACAAGGCGTTTCGCGGTTCGGTCTCGCTCGATCTCACGCTCGTGCGGCTCAACCAGTTCGTGCGCAACTGGGACGAGAGCCTCGGCACGCTCTTCATCATCAACGATCGCGGGCAGTTGCTCGCGCATCCCACCCTCGTGCGTTCGGGAGCACAAACCATTCTGCAGGCCGCTGAAGCGTTTCCTCTGGCATTGCGCCGCGATCTGCCAGCCACGCTGCAGGCGGCGGACGGCGACCTCGTCGAGCTGGACGGCTATTACGTGGAGACGCTTGGCATCCAGAACGCGCCGTTCCATCTCGTGCTGCTCGTGCCGCGCTGGAATCTCGTGAAGGTGGCGCTGGAAACGGGCGTGCCGAGCGTGCTGCTGCTCGTCATGGGCCTGACCTTGATGCTGCTGATCGCGAGCAGCTTCACCTATCGCGACGCGATCGTGCCCGCGCAAAAACTCGTGCGCTATATCCAGGAGGAAGACCGCGGCTCGGTAAAATCGATCCCCGATATTCCGCAGGCATGGCGCCCCTGGTTCCTCACGATCCAGAACGTATTCAACGCACACACGCAGCTCGTGTCGATCCAGCAGGAGCTGGACGTCGCGCGGCGCATGCAGCAGTCGATCGTGCCCACGCGCTTTCCTTCGCGCCCCGATCTGCAGATGTTCGCGCGCATGATTCCGGCGCGCGAGGTGGGCGGCGACTTCTACGACTATTTCTGGCTGTCCGACCAGAAGCTCGGCGTGGTGATCGCCGACGTTTCGGGCAAGGGCGTGCCCGCCGCACTGTTCATGGCCGTGGCGCGCACGCTGCTGCGCGCGATCGCGCCAAGCGCAGCCGGTCCCGGCGCCTGCCTCGCGCTTGCCAACGACCTGCTCGCGCAGGATAACGAGGCCACGATGTTCGTGACGCTGTTCTACGGTATTCTCGATACGGGCACGGGTATGCTCGAATACGCGAACGGCGGGCATAATTCGCCTTGGCTGGTCGCGCCGGACGGCACGGTTTCTCAATTGCCGGGCACGGGCGGCATGGCGCTCGGCGTGATCGAAGGCGTGCCGTTCGTGCAAGCGAGCGCCCAGATCGCTTCGGGCTCGACGCTGCTGCTCTACACCGACGGCATTACCGAGGCGTTCAACCCCGCCGACGAGGAGTACGGCGAAGCGCGCCTTGCCGGACATCTTACGGCTTCGGCGGGACTCGGCGTGGAGGCGCTGCTCAAGCGGCTCGTCGACAGCGTCTACGAGTTCGCCGATGGCGCGCCGCAGTCCGACGACATTACCTGCCTGGCAGTTCACTATGGAGCGGCCGGGCCGATGAAGGCATGAACGTGAGCGACCGATTCGATACGCAGTTGACGGTGCACGCACCGGATATCGGCGGCCTTGTCGATTCACTCGACATATTTTTTGCCGCGCACGGCTTGCCGCATGCGCTGCTGCAGTCTTTTGCGATGGCGTTCGACGAGGTCGTTTCGAACATCGCGGCCTACGGCTCGGCGCAGCAGCCGATTCGCATTCACGTGACGGTCGCGGCCGACGAGGTGTGGGCACAGGTGATCGACGACGGCGTCGCGTTCGATCCGCTGCAGCTCGCCGACCCCGACGTGACGAGCAGCGTCGAGGATCGCGCGATTGGCGGGCTGGGTGTCTTTCTCGTCAAGAAGATGATGGATAAGGTGGCCTATGAACGCCGCGAGCCGTACAACTGTTTGAGCTTCGCGAAGCGCATCGCGCCCGCGCGAAACTGATCTACGAGGGAAACATGAATATCAGCGAAGTCAACGAGGGCGAAGTGCTGGCAATCGCCGTGTCGGGGCGCGTGGACAGCACGACGGCGGGGCAGCTCGAAGAAGTGTTGCCCGAGCGCGTGCAGAGCGCGTCGTGCGTGCTGCTCGATCTCACCGACGTGCAGTACGTGAGTTCGGCGGGGCTGCGCGTGATGCTCAAGGCCGCGAAGATTGCGAAGGGCACCGGGCACGATCTCGTGCTGGCGGGACTCGCGGCGCCGGTTCACGAGGTGTTCCAGGTGATCGGCTTCGACTCGCTGTTTCGCATTCTGCCAGACCGCGCGGCGGCGCTTGCCGCGCTTTCGGGCAACGGCGCCTGAGCGTCGCGCCTCGCTTGCCCATGCGTGACGGGCCGCCTTGCGGCGGGCCCCTTGCCGCTCAGCCGCAGGTTCAGGCGCGGCCCGGATTGTGTGTGCCGTTCAGGACTTCGGTGCGAGCCACGAGTCTTCCGCCTCGATGCCGTCCGGGTCGAACGTCCATGTGATCTTCTCGTAGGTGAACGAGATATCCTCCATGTGGCCCATCTGCTTGTTCTCCAGCGCCAGGCAGTTCGGCGTCCATGCGCGTACGTTCGTCAGGATCGCGTTCGACAGCTTCACCGTGTAGTACTTCTCTTCCGTGCCCTTCGGCGAGATGCGGTAGTACTCCAGCGTCACGTCCTTCATCTGCTCGCCAGAGGTCAGCGCCTGGAACAGCTTGGGCGAGGACTTGTCGATTTCCTTGGTCAGCGTCATCGGCAGGTGCACCCGCTTGCCCGTGGGCAGCCCCGTCTGCGGGCTCTTCGGAATTTCAATGGTGTGGTCCACGGCCTGCACAAGGATCTTTCCCTCGTGGCCCTTGACCTTCGTCGAGCCTTCGATCTTTCCTTGATTCTGGCCTTCGAGTACGAGATAGCACGGCATCGGCATGATGATTTCTCCAGTTGGTATTCGGTTGCGGCGTTGTCTTCAGTCGTTGCTCAGAGTTCGTCTCTGCGCATGGGATGAATTCTGGTCGCGGGCCATTACGAGCCTGTTTCAGGAAAGCCGCACCGTGTTACCGATGAAATACGCGCTGCCCCGGCGTGTTTCTCTCAGGCGACCTGATTAAAGCGCTCGAGTGCCTGCGCGCGCGTGTCCGCGACACTCAGGATCGATAGAAAGCCGCTGATTTCGAAGGCTTCGCGAATCTGGTTCTGCACGCCGCACAGCACGAGCAGGCCGGCGGACTGCTTGAGCCGCTTGGCCGCCACGAGCACGACGCGCAGCCCGGCGCTGGAAATGTAGTCGAGCGCGCTCAAGTCGATCAGCAATTGATTGATCCCCCGGTCGAGCTGCCGCAGAATCTCGGCCTCGACTTGCGCGGAGTTCGTGCTGTTGAGCGCGCCTTCGAGGTTCGCTACTAGCACATCTCCGTGCATTTCATACTGGTTTGCCAACATGGTCTCTCGTGCAATGGTTTACCGCTGTTTACCGTTGCAACGGTAAGCCGTGGTGTGGACGTTATCGTTCATGTACTCGCCACCCAGGGAATTCACGCGCCCAATTTTATGATTGCGTCTTGTGAAACAGGCGGTTGGGGCAACTAAAAAGCTTTCAAACGATTGACAAAGAAACCGTCAATGCTCCATGGCATCCATAGTTCTCGCAATGTCGCGCCCACGTGAATCGGGCGTATGGCGCGCGTAGCGTATCACGTACCGTGCGCGGATCGAAGTGGGAAAAAAACCGATAAAAATATTCAGTCTGACTCGTTTGCATACCACATCGATGTGGTATGCAAATTTCCTTATGGATCGTAATCGCGTCATGCAAAGAAAAGCATTGCCCAATGCGTGAGAAACAGATTTTTGTGGCGTGCGAATTGGGTAAACGCTATTCTCCGGGGCTACAAGAAAGCTCTCTGTTTTCACCAACAGCTACGGGTACAAGAAAGGGGATCGGCCATGGCATCTGACGGGTCAGTCGCTCCGAAGGAGCGCGTCAATATCGTATATCGTCCGGCGACAGGGGATGCCAAGGCGGAGGTGGAGTTGCCGCTGAAGCTGCTGGTGCTGGGGGACTTCACGCTGCGCGACGACGATACGCCGATCGAGGAAATGAAGCCGGTCAACGTCGACAAGGACAATTTCAACGACGTGCTCAAGGGGCAGAAACTGTCGCTGGATCTGGCGGTGCCCAACCGCCTGGAAGCGAATGCCGATCCGGACGCCGCGCTCGCGGTGAACCTGAAGTTCGAGTCGATCGACGACTTCTCGCCGGACGCGATTGTCGAGAAGGTGCCGGAGCTGCGCCAGATGATTGCGCTGCGCGATGCGCTCAAGGCGCTCAAGGGGCCGCTGGGCAACATCCCGGATTTCCGCAAGCGGGTTCAGGATCTCATCGAGGACGAGGGCGTGCGCGCGCGTCTTCTGAGCGAGCTGGGCATCGGCGAGAAGTGATTGCGCCGGGCGGGCATCGTCCATATCGTCGATTTCGTCCGTATCCATTCGGGGACAGCACATGAGTGAAGAGCAAAAGCAGCAGGAGCAGGCGGTCGCAGAGCAGGCGGCCGCGGGGGGCTCGCTGCTCGATCAGCTGATCGAGTCGGCGCGCATCAAGCCCGGCGACGAGGCGTATTCGATCACGCGCCAGGGCATCCAGGCGTTCATCTCGCAGCTGCTCGAGCCGCAGCATGCGGTGGAGCGCATCACGCAGGCGACGGTGGACAGCATGATCGCCGATCTGGACCAGAAGCTGTGCGCGCAGGTCGATGCGATCCTGCATCACGGCGATTTCCAGAAGATGGAGTCGGCGTGGCGCTCGCTGAAGTTCCTGGTCGAGCGCACCAACTTCCGCGAGAACGTCAAGATCCAGGTGCTCAGCGTGAGCAAGGGCAAGCTGCTCGACGACTTCCAGGACGCGGCGGACATCACCAATTCGGGGCTGTACAAGAACCTGTACACGGCGGAGTACGGCCAGTTCGGCGGACAGCCGTTCGGCGCGATCGTGGCGAACTACGAGTTCGGGCCGGGCACCCAGGACGTGAAGCTGCTGCAGTACGCGGCGAGCGTATCGGCGATGAGCCACGCGCCGTTCATCGCGGCGGCGGGTCCGCAGTTCTTTGGGGTGGACACCTACGACCAGTTGCCGAACCTGAAGGACCTGTCGTCGATCTTCGAGGGTCCGCAGTTCGTCAAGTGGAACGCGTTCCGGGAGTCGGAGGACGCGCGCTACGTGGGGCTGACGCTGCCGCACTTTTTGCTGCGTGTGCCGTACGGGGCGGATACGGTGCCGGCGAAGAAGTTCAACTACAGGGAAGACGTGTCGGGCGGCAACGGGCAGTTCCTGTGGGGCAACGCGGCGTTCGCGTTCGCCTCGCGGCTGACGTCGAGCTTTGCGGACTACCGGTGGTGCGCGAACGTGATCGGGCCGCAGGGCGGGGGTACGGTGGGCGACCTGCCGGTGTACACGTACGAGTCGATGGGCGAGCTGCAGAACAAGATCCCGACGGAGGTGCTGATATCGGAGCGGCGGGAGTTCGAGCTTGCGGAGCAGGGTTTCATCGCGCTGACGATGCGCAAGAACAGCGACAACGCGGCGTTCTTCTCGGCGAATTCGGCGCAGAAGCCGAAGTTCTTCGGCAACACGAAGGAAGGCAAGGAAGCGGAGCTGAACTACAAGCTGAGCACGCAACTGCCGTATATGTTCGTGGTGAGCCGTCTGGCGCATTACATCAAGGTGATCCAGCGCGAGCACATTGGCACGTGGAAGGAGCGTGTGGATCTGGAGAGCGAGCTGAACACGTGGATCCGGCAGTACGTGGCGGACATGGACAATCCGGCCGAAGGGGTGCGCAGCCGCCGGCCGCTGCGCCAGGCGGAGATCGTGGTGGCGGATGTGGAAGGGGATCCGGGGTGGTACCGGGTGGACCTGAAGGTGCGTCCGCACTTCAAGTACATGGGTGCGTCGTTCACGCTGTCGCTGGTGGGCAAGCTGGAGAAGAAATAAAAGAGCTGCGGCGAAGTTTCGGTTCGATGTTTCGTATGTAACACAGCTGAAACGCCGCGCTAACGGAGCGCCTGCATGATGTGAATCATGCGCAGCGCACACAGGAAGCTGGGCAGAACAGCCGGGGCGCCGAGCCCTGGCGCCATTGACGACTTGCCACCAGTTAAACCGGGGAAAACTATCATGCCGATGCCGTGCTATCTCGTACTCGAAGGCCAGAACCAGGGAAAGATCGAAGGCTCGACGAAGGTCAAGGGCCACGAGGGAAAGATCCTTGTGCAGGCGGTGGACCACACCATTGAAATTCCGAAGAGCCCGCAGACGGGGCTGCCCACGGGCAAGCGGGTGCACCTGCCGATGACGCTGACCAAGGAAATCGACAAGTCCTCGCCCAAGCTGTTCCAGGCGCTGACCTCTGGCGAGCAGATGAAGGACGTGACGCTGGAGTACTACCGCATCTCGCCGAAGGGCACGGAAGAGAAGTACTACACGGTGAAGCTGTCGAACGCGATCCTGACGAACGTCCGCGCATGGACGCCGAACTGCCTGGCGCTGGAGAACAAGCAGATGGGTCACATGGAGGATATCTCGTTCACCTACGAGAAGATCACGTGGACGTTCGACCCGGACGGCATCGAGGCGGAAGACTCGTGGCTCGCGCCGAAGTCCTGAGCGGGCTGAACGTGGTGAGCGGGCGGTGACAATGCATTGACAAAGCGGGGGCGAGGGTGAAAGAGCGTCGGTTGCTCGAACGGATTGCGAGCTGGGAGGCGGGCGAGGAGGGCGATGCCCGCACCAACCAGACGCAGGTGGACGTGCTCGTGCGCTCGGTGATGAATCACCTCACGCGCCTGCTCAACACGCGGCAGGGCAGTGTGCAGATCGACCCGCTGTTCGGCGTGCCCGACTTCACGAACCTCGCGGGCACGACGGCGATGGGCTCGACGCGCGAGATCGAGGAAGAGATCCGCCGCATGGTGCTGCGCTACGAGCCGCGAATCAAGTCGCCGCGCGTCACGCTCAATCGTGAGGAGACCGACGTGCTGTCGATCCGCTTCGCGCTCGAAGGAGCGCTGGAAGTGGACGACCGCGAAATTCCGCTACGCATATCGACAACGGTGGGCGCCAACGGCCGGGTGAGCATTGCCTGAGCGTCGGGTCCACATATCTTTCCGCTCCTGTGTCAGTCAGTCGGGCAGCCATGTTCAATCAATATTACCTGGATGAGCTGAACAAGCTGAAAGGCTTGGCTGCGGAGTTCGCGCGGGTCAATCCCGCGATTGCGCCCATGCTTTCGGGCGCGTCCGCGGACCCCGACGTCGAACGCCTGCTCGAAGGCGTGGCGTTCCTCACGGGCCTTACGCGCCAGAAGCTCGACGACGAATTCCCTGAGTTCGTCCAGGAGCTCACGAACCTTTTGTTCCCGCATTATCTGCGGCCCGTGCCGGCGTCCACGCTGATCCGTTTCGCCGCGAAAGGGCCGCGCTCGCAGGCGGCGCGCGTGGCGGCTGGCACCGAGCTCGCGTCGGTGCCGGTGGATGGCACGCCGTGCCGCTTTCGCACCGCCTGCGATCTCGATGTGGAGCCGCTCGCCATCGCCGAGGTCAATCTGCTGAGCCACGCGGGCGCCGCGCCCGTGCTCATGATCGATTTCGAGATGCAGGGCGGCCTGTCCATCGCGCAGTGGGGCGGCGACAGCCTGCGGCTGTTTCTCGGCGGTGGCTATGTGGATGCCTCGAAGCTGCTGCTGCTGTTGATGAACCACGTCGTCGGCGTGCGCATTTCGAGCGGCAACGGCGAGCGGCTCTCGCTCGGCGCGAAGTGCCTGCGCATGAGCGGCTTCGACCACGATCTGCTGCCCTATCCGAGCCAGGCGTTCAGCGGCTACCGCACGATCCAGGAGTTCTTCACGCAGCCGGAGAAGTTCCTGTTCGTCGACATCGCGGGCCTGCAACGCTGGACGGCGAACGCGAAGGGGACCAGCTTCAGCGTGGTCATGACGCTCGATTCGCTGCCCGAATGGCTGCCCGAGATCGGCAACGAAAGCTTCATGCTCAACGTGGTCCCGGCCATCAACGTGTTCTCTCACGCGGCTGATCCGATCGCGCACAACCATCGCGCCACCGAATACCGCGTCGTGCCCGAAGGGCGGGACCGCCGCCATCACCAGGTCTACTCGGTCGACCAAGTGCTGGGCTACCAGCAAGGCCAGGCGCGAGAGCGCGTCTACCAGCCCTTCGGCATGTTCCGCCACGACGGGCGCGGCGCGCAGCTGAGTTACCGCACCTCGGTGCGCAGCGCGAACGTGGAGCGCGGCAGCGAAGTTTATCTCTCGCTCAACTATCCACCCTCGGATACGCCGTTGCCCGAGACGCTGTCGATCCGCATCACCTGCACGAACCGCGCGCTGCCGGAGAGTCTCAAGCTCGGCGACATCAGCCAGCCCACCAGCACCTCGCCGGATCAGATGACGTTCAGCAACATCCGCGCGGTGACACCCGCCCAGGATCCGCCGGCCGGCGAGGAACTGCTGTGGTGCCTCATCTCGCACGTCTCGCTGAACCTGCTTTCCCTTGCCAACGCGGAGAACCTGCGCAAACTGCTCGGCCTGTACGTGTTCTCGGGGCGCCAGGGACCGGAGGCGGCCAATCGCCGGCGCATCGAAGGCATTCTCGAGCTGAGCGTCACGCGCGAGACGCGCCTCGTCGGCCGCGGCGGCATCCAGCGCGGCCAGCTCATCCGCATGCGCTGCCGCGAAGATCACTACGCCGGGCTCGGCGACCTGTATCTGTTCGGCTGCGTGCTGGAGCGCTTTCTCGGCGATTACGCCGGCATCAATTCGTACACCCGCGTCGAGCTCGAAGGCGCGCATTCAGGAACCGTCTTCAAATGGCCGCAGAGACTCGGGCAACAGCCGACGCTGTAAAGGACCTGCTGCTCACGAACGGTGAGAAGTACTCCTGGTTTCAGGCGATCCGTCTGCTGCGGCTGTACGACCGGCATACGGGCCTGCGCCAGGAGAATCTGCGCGTGCGCCCGCGCCTCGGGCTTGGCTTCCCCGAAAACGACATCGACCGCATCGAGGCGCTGCCCGGCGGCGGCTATCGCATCACGGCCAACTTTTTCGGCCTGTATGGCGTGTCCTCGCCGCTGCCGACGTACTACACCGAAGATCTGTTCGAGGAGCAGCGCGAGGGACGTCATGTCACGCGCGACTTTCTCGACATCGTTCACCACGCGCTGTATCCGCTGCTGTTCGACGCGTGGGCGAAGTACCGCATCGAGCAGCGCATCGTCGAGGACCGCGACGAGACGGTGCTCAATCATCTCTACGCGTTCGTCGGGCTGAACGATGCGGACCTGCGCGTCGAGCTGCTGCCGGCCAGCGCGGAGTTGCTGCGCTACGCGGGCCTCTTCAACCAGCGGCCGCGCTCGGCGCTCGGCCTGAAGACGATGCTGGCCGACGCGTTCGCGCCGGCGCGGATCCGCGTCGAATGCGGCCTGCGGCGCGCCCAGCCGATTCCCGCCGACCAGCGCTGGCAACTCGGTGCCCAGGGCAGCCATCTTGGCGACGATGCATGGCTGGGCGAGCTGATCGACGATTACGGCGGCACGATCAAGGTGCAGTTCGCCGACGTGCCGCAGCCGCTCTTTCATCAACTCCTGCCGGGCGGCGCGGGGCATGCGCGGCTGCGCTTTCTCACGCGCTTTTACCTGATCGATCCGCTTGACGTGGAAGTCGAGCTCGATCTGCGCCGCGAGGAGGCGCACGCGGCGCGCTGTGGTCGCAGCACCTGGTCGCGGCTCGGCTACGACACGTGGCTCAATCCCGGGCTGGCCGATCTGCCCACACGCGTCCGCTACCGTCTTTAGGGCCTGTTTACATATGAAACGTGCATGCGAATGCCCGAAATCGCTCGTAGGGCAAGGAGTGAGGAGCGCCGTTTGGCACGGCCAAACAAGTGACGATCGACGCCGCCATACGGGCGATTTCGGGCATTCCCCTGGAATACATTTCAATAATGGGGTTGCCCCGAGAACGGCCACTCGCCGCGTTGCGCTACTTGCGAATACGTCGAGTATTCGCAGCGTCGCGCGCCTCGCGAGCGGCCGTTCTCGGGGCAACGCATGCACGTTTCATATGTAAACAGACCCTTACGCTACGGATAGAACAAGAGAGGAGAACCAACATGCTGCTGGTCGAGCTCAAGCCCCTCGTGGGGCGACTGAACGCCTACTGCAAGCAGGCACTCGAAGATGGCGTGGGGCTGTGCGTGTCGCGCGGCCACTACGAGATCACAGTCGAGCACCTGCTCGTCAAGCTGTTCGACGATATCCAGGCCGACCTCGCGCTGCTGCTGCGTCAGCACGGTATCGACCCCGCGCTCGTGCAGCGCGGCATCAATCTCTCGATCGAAGACATGAAGACGGGCAACGCGGGCCGTCCGGCGTTCTCGCCGCTCCTGCTCGAGCTGCTGCAGGACGCGTGGCTCATCGCCTCGGTCGACCTGCAGGAGCCGCGCATACGCTCGGGTGCCGTGCTGCTGGCGTTCCTCGCGCGTCCGACCTATTACGCAACGGGCGATTACGCGGCGCCGCTGCGCGAGCTCAATCGCGAACTCCTGCTGCGTTCGTTCGATCAGATCTGCGGCGGCTCGATCGAAGCGGGCGAGCGCGAGTCCGGCGGCGGCGAGGGCGCGACCGCGGCGCCCGCTGGCGCCGACGGTAGCGCCATTGCGCGCTTTTGCGAGAACTTCACCGAAAAGGCGCGGGCCGGCAAGCTCGATCCCGTGTTCGGCCGCGACGCGGAAATCCGCCAGATGGTCGACATTCTCGCGCGGCGTCGCAAGAACAACCCGATCTGCGTGGGCGACCCCGGCGTCGGCAAGACGGCCGTCGTGGAAGGGCTCGCGCTGCGCGTCGTCGAGGGCGATGTGCCCGATTCGCTCAAGGACGTGACGATCCTCGGCCTCGACATGGGCCTCCTGCAGGCCGGCGCGAGCGTGAAGGGCGAATTCGAGAACCGCCTGAAGGGCGTGATCACCGAAGTCAAGGCATCGGCGAAACCGATCATCCTGTTCATCGACGAAGCCCACACGCTGATCGGCGCGGGCGGCCAGGCCGGCACTTCGGACGCGGCCAACCTGCTCAAGCCGGCGCTCGCGCGCGGCGAACTGCGCACGGTCGCAGCCACCACGTGGGCCGAATACAAGAAGTACTTCGAAAAGGACGCGGCGCTTGCGCGCCGGTTCCAGCTCGTCAAGCTCGATGAGCCCGATCTCGCCACCGCGGTGCTGATCCTGCGCGGCCTGAAGGAGAAGTACGAGGACGTTCACAAAGTGGTGCTGCGCGACGACGCGATCATCGCCGCAGCCGAGCTGTCGAGCCGCTACATCACGGGGCGGCAATTGCCGGACAAGGCGGTGGACCTGCTCGACACGGCCTGCGCCCGCGTCAAGGTGCTGCAAAGCGCGAAGCCTGACGTGCTCGAAGACAAGGAGCGCCGCATTCAGGCGCTCGAGCGCGAACAGCGCGGCCTCGAGCGCGACGAGGACAACCAGCAGCCGGTGGACCGCGCGCGTCTCGAAGCGATCGGCGCGGAGTTGCAGAGCCTCGCTGCCGAAGCCGCGGCGCTGCGCGAAGTCTGGCAGCGGCAGCAAGCAGCGGCGAAGGTGCTGCTCGATGCGCGCACCGCGCGCCACGAGGCCAAGGCCAATGGCGCCGCGCCCGAGGAACTGCAGCGGCTGGCGCAGGCGATCGCCGGGGCCGCCGAAGCATTCAGGACCGCGCAGGGCGACGAGCCGCTCGTGCATATCGACGTTGATCCCGATGTCGTGGCGCGGGTGATTTCCGACTGGACCGGCATTCCCGTGGGCAAGATGCTGCGCGACCAGGCGCAGAGCGTACTGGGCATGGCCGCCACGCTCAAGGAGCGGATCCGCGGCCAGGATCACGCGATGGAGCTGATCGCCGAAGTGCTCAAGACAGCGAAGTCGGGCTTGAAGGACCCGCAGCAGCCGATGGGCGTGTTCCTGCTTGCGGGACCGTCGGGCGTGGGCAAGACAGAGACGGCGCTTTCGGTGGCGGACATCCTGTTCGGCGACGAGAAGTCCACCACCGTCATCAACATGAGCGAGTTCCAGGAGAAGCACAACGTGAGCCGCCTGATCGGCTCGCCGCCTGGCTACGTGGGCTACGGCGAGGGCGGCGTGCTGACCGAGGCGGTGCGCCAGCGGCCTTATTCGGTCGTGCTGCTCGACGAGGTGGAGAAGGCGCACCTCGACGTGATGAACCTGTTCTACCAGGTGTTCGACAAAGGCATGCTCTCGGACGGCGAGGGCAAGGAAATCGACTTTTCGAACACGGTGATCTTCCTCACCTCAAATCTCGCGACCGACGTCATCACTGAAATGACGGTCGGCGACGACAAGCCCGACGCGGCGACGCTGCTTTCCGCGGTGCGCCCGATCCTCTCGAATCACTTCAAGCCCGCGCTGCTCGCGCGCATGACCGTGATTCCTTACTTCACGCTGCAGGGCGAGGCGCTCGCGGGCATCGTGCGCCTGAAGCTCGACAAGGTGGTGCGGCGCGTCGCGCACAACAACAAGATGCGCTTCACCTATAGCGACGCGGTGGTGGCACAGATCGCCGCGCGCTGCACGGAGGTGGAAACGGGCGCGCGCAACATCGACTTCATCCTGCGCGGCAACGTGCTGCCGCTGATGTCGCAGGAGATTCTCGCACGCATGAGCGAGGGCGTGGCGCTCGAAGAGGTGGCGCTCGACGTGGACGAGGACGGTGAGTTCGTCGTGACCTTCCCCGGCGCTCACGCGTGAGCCGCGAAGCACCGTTTCAGATGTAACGCGATTGCAATCTCGCAGCAAAGCAGCGCCGCGAGAATAGAAAGAAATCACCTGTACGGAGAATCAGCATGGTCTCAATGGCCGATCGGATATTGGCGAACAAGCGCTTCGCGTTCAGCTCGCAAGCGTTTGGCGCGGACAAGTTCGCGGTCGTGGAAATGGAGGGGTTCGAGTCGATCTCGCAGCCGTTCCGTTTCGTGCTCACGCTGGTATCGGACGATGCGTCGATCGACTTCGATTCGATGCTGAGCCACCCGGCGACGTTCGAGATTTTCGGCCCGGAGGGCGAGATCCGCACGCCCCGGCACGGCATCCTCGCCGAATTCGAGCAGTTGCATCGCGCGGATGGCTACGTGTTCTACCGCGCCGTGCTGGTGCCGCGCCTGTGGCGGCTGTCGCTGTTCCGCATCTCGGAGGTCTACCTCGGCGAGCAGTCGATTGTAGACACGCTGCGCACGGTGCTCGAAAACGGCCGGCTCAACTCGGCCGACTACGAGTTCCGCCTCACGGGCACGTACCGGCCGCGCAGCTTCGTGTGCCAGTACCAGGAGACCTATCTGGACTTCCTCTCGCGCTGGATGGAGAAGGAAGGCATCTACTACTACTTCGACCATTCCGGCAGCACGGAAAAGCTCGTCATCGTCGACGACAAGGTCATGCTTGACTCCCAGGCGCTGCCGGTCTCGTACCGGCCCGACGATTCGCTCGATACGGGTGTGGCGGCCGATTCGGTGCGCGACTTCGTGTGCCGGCAGCGCCCGCTGCCGCACGAAGTCGTACTGCAGGACTACAACTACCGCAAGGCGGCGCTGCAGTTGAAGGCGAGCGCAACGGTTTCGGATTCGGGGATCGGCGAAGTCGTGCTGTACGGCGAGAACTTCCGCACCCAGGACGAAGGGGAGCGCTACGCGAAGCTGCGCGCGCAGGAAATCGTCTGCGCAAGCAAGGTGTTTTCCGGCGAAGGCACGGCGATGGGGCTGCGCGCGGGCTACTTCTGCACGCTCTCGCATCACTATCGCGACGACTTCAACGGCGAGTACCTCGTGACTGAGGTGCATCATCAGGGATCCCAGGCAGGCGCGCTGCTCAGCGGCGTGGCGAGCCCGTACAGCGACGGCGCGCGCGGCGGCGAAATCGCCTATCGCAACAGCTTCCGCGCGATTCCCGCGGCGACCCAGTTTCGCCCCGAGCGCGTGACGGCCAAGCCGCGCGTGGCGGGCACGATGAACGCGACGATCGACAGCGAAGGCGACGGCCAGTACGCGGAGCTCGACGAGTTCGGCCAGTACAAGGTGCAGTTGCCGTTCGACGTGACGGACAAGAATCCGAACAAGGGCTCGGCGCGGCTGCGTATGGCCACACCCTACGCAGGCACGGACCACGGCATGCATTTTCCGCTGCACAAGGACGCGGAGGTGCTGCTGTCGTTCATCGACGGCGACCCCGACCAGCCGGTGATCGTGGGCAGCCTGCCGAATTCGGAGAATCCCAGCGTGGTGACGCAGGAGATCGCGCAGGCGAACCGGATCAGCACGGCGGGCGGCAATCAGGTCTACATGGGCGACGGCGAGGGCAAGGAAGTGATCTGGCTGCACTCGCCGTTCCATAACAGCTCGGTGGGCATCGGCTCGACCGACCCGAAGGGCGGCGGCAGCCTGTGGATGGCGACGGCCGGCACCTCGGAAAGCGTGACCGTGGGCGCGAACAACGGTGTGACGGTCGGGCCGAAGACCGCCATCACGGTCGGCACCTCGGTTGCGCTTTCGGCCGGCGTGAACAGCAATTACACGCTGGGCTCGAACGTGAACGTGACGTGGGGCCAGAATGTCGGGTGGACCGGAGGACGGAATGTGTCGCTGAGCGACGCCGAAACC
Organism: Paraburkholderia sp. A1RI-2L; assembly: GCF_048957375.1. NCBI lineage: Bacteria > Pseudomonadati > Pseudomonadota > Betaproteobacteria > Burkholderiales > Burkholderiaceae > Paraburkholderia > Paraburkholderia sp. A1RI-2L. The sequence continues at coordinate 729,448 of NZ_JARBTA010000003.1, read as the reverse complement.
GTCATGCTGAAGACCGACGCCAAGCTGCAGGGCAGTACCACCTTGAAGCTTTCCGGCGGGATGCAGCCGGCAATCGATACGGCGGTTCAGGCTGCGAAAAAATCGGTTCTGCGCGCCGCGCAGATCAGCACGGCCGTCAATGCTGCGCTGGGCGTCGCGGCGGGCGGCACGGTGACTGCCGGCGTGTACCTCGGCGGCGGGGAGAAGACCAACGGCAAGCTCGACATCGCCAACCCGTGGGGTTACGGCACGACGGCCGGGCAGATGGCCGGCGCGGTCGGCGCCGGCCTCAACCTGTTCCGGGTACTGCGCAATGCCGGTAATTCGATTGCCGCAGCCGTTGCGGCCGCGCCGACCTATTCGAGCAATATCGACCTCGATATTTCCGGCATCACGGCCATGGCCGGCGTGGCCGCCGCCGGCGGACAGCTTAAGCTGACGCCGCTGACGGGAGAGTTCTCGGTAACGAACGCCGCAGCCAAGGGCAGCATCGACGTCACGAGCCTGAGTGTCACAGTGACGGCGGCGGCCACGAACACGGTGGTCGTGGATGGCCAGGGCGTCGCCGCGAAGGGCGCGATGGCAAGCCTCGAAGGCACGAGCACCGCCAGCGTCAAAGCCGGTACCAGCGCCAGCGTCACGGGCGGTACCGGTGTCGGCGTCAAGGCCGATACCGGTGCTGTCAGCATCGAGGCCACGGCCGGTAGTGTCGGCGTCAAGGCCGGTGCGGGCGTTTCGGTCGAGGCGGTGTCGAACGTATCGATCACCGGCGCCAAGCTCTCCGTTGTGGCAGACATGGACGTCGCCCTGGAGGCAGGCAATGCGTTCAGGGTGACCGCGGTGACCGCCAAGATCAACGGCAGGCTGATCCAGCTCGGATGACAACGGTATGAGGACCGAATTGCAATTGGCGACCCATATCACCCGATATGCATTTCATTTATTCGTTGCAAAACGAGCTGGGGCAGGATGTGTATTCCTGCTTTATGTGTGCTTTGTTAAGGTATGCAGGGCAATAACTTCGAGGTTTTCAAAAAAATAACAAGGGAATCATCCGCGCGGCATGTCGTCGATGCCGGATAGCCCTTGTTTAAAGCAGCGAACGAAGGTTCGCTTTCTTGAAGATTCGCGGTGCCCATAGGTGCGCGGCAGATTCTTGTAGCGTGAAGAATAGCTAAGCGCTATGCTCATCGCGCTGTAAGAAAGCGCTCGGGTTTACTAACTAACGAAGCGGTACAAAGAAGAAGGGGATCGGCCATGGCATCTGACGGGTCAGTCGCTCCGAAGGAGCGCGTCAATATCGTATATCGTCCGGCGACAGGGGATGCCAAGGCGGAGGTGGAGTTGCCGCTGAAGCTGCTGGTGCTGGGGGACTTCACGCTGCGCGACGACGACACGCCGATCGAGGAAATGAAGCCGGTCAACGTCGACAAGGACAATTTCAACGACGTGCTCAAGGGGCAGAAACTGTCGCTGGATCTGGCGGTGCCCAACCGCCTGGAAGCGAATGCCGATCCGGACGCCGCGCTCGCGGTGAACCTGAAGTTCGAGTCGATCGACGACTTCTCGCCGGACGCGATTGTCGAGAAGGTGCCGGAGCTGCGCCAGATGATTGCGCTGCGCGATGCGCTCAAGGCGCTCAAGGGGCCGCTGGGCAACATCCCGGATTTCCGCAAGCGGGTTCAGGATCTCATCGAGGACGAGGGCGTGCGCGCGCGTCTTCTGAGCGAGCTGGGCATCGGCGAGAAGTGATTGCGCCGGGCGGGCATCGTCCATATCGTCGATTTCGTCCGTATCCATTCGGGGACAGCACATGAGTGAAGAGCAAAAGCAGCAGGAGCAGGCGGTCGCAGAGCAGGCGGCCGCGGGGGGCTCGCTGCTCGATCAGCTGATCGAGTCGGCGCGCATCAAGCCCGGCGACGAGGCGTATTCGATCACGCGCCAGGGCATCCAGGCGTTCATCTCGCAGCTGCTCGAGCCGCAGCATGCGGTGGAGCGCATCACGCAGGCGACGGTGGACAGCATGATCGCCGATCTGGACCAGAAGCTGTGCGCGCAGGTCGATGCGATCCTGCATCACGGCGATTTCCAGAAGATGGAGTCGGCGTGGCGCTCGCTGAAGTTCCTGGTCGAGCGCACCAACTTCCGCGAGAACGTCAAGATCCAGGTGCTCAGCGTGAGCAAGGGCAAGCTGCTCGACGACTTCCAGGACGCGGCGGACATCACCAATTCGGGGCTGTACAAGAACCTGTACACGGCGGAGTACGGCCAGTTCGGCGGACAGCCGTTCGGCGCGATCGTGGCGAACTACGAGTTCGGGCCGGGCACCCAGGACGTGAAGCTGCTGCAGTACGCGGCGAGCGTATCGGCGATGAGCCACGCGCCGTTCATCGCGGCGGCGGGTCCGCAGTTCTTTGGGGTGGACACCTACGACCAGTTGCCGAACCTGAAGGACCTGTCGTCGATCTTCGAGGGTCCGCAGTTCGTCAAGTGGAACGCGTTCCGGGAGTCGGAGGACGCGCGCTACGTGGGGCTGACGCTGCCGCACTTTTTGCTGCGTGTGCCGTACGGGGCGGATACGGTGCCGGCGAAGAAGTTCAACTACAGGGAAGACGTGTCGGGCGGCAACGGGCAGTTCCTGTGGGGCAACGCGGCGTTCGCGTTCGCCTCGCGGCTGACGTCGAGCTTTGCGGACTACCGGTGGTGCGCGAACGTGATCGGGCCGCAGGGCGGGGGTACGGTGGGCGACCTGCCGGTGTACACGTACGAGTCGATGGGCGAGCTGCAGAACAAGATCCCGACGGAGGTGCTGATATCGGAGCGGCGGGAGTTCGAGCTTGCGGAGCAGGGTTTCATCGCGCTGACGATGCGCAAGAACAGCGACAACGCGGCGTTCTTCTCGGCGAATTCGGCGCAGAAGCCGAAGTTCTTCGGCAACACGAAGGAAGGCAAGGAAGCGGAGCTGAACTACAAGCTGAGCACGCAACTGCCGTATATGTTCGTGGTGAGCCGTCTGGCGCATTACATCAAGGTGATCCAGCGCGAGCACATTGGCACGTGGAAGGAGCGTGTGGATCTGGAGAGCGAGCTGAACACGTGGATCCGGCAGTACGTGGCGGACATGGACAATCCGGCCGAAGGGGTGCGCAGCCGCCGGCCGCTGCGCCAGGCGGAGATCGTGGTGGCGGATGTGGAAGGGGATCCGGGGTGGTACCGGGTGGACCTGAAGGTGCGTCCGCACTTCAAGTACATGGGTGCGTCGTTCACGCTGTCGCTGGTGGGCAAGCTGGAGAAGAAATAAAAGAGCTGCGGCGAAGTTTCGGTTCGATGTTTCGTATGTAACACAGCTGAAACGCCGCGCTAACGGAGCGCCTGCATGATGTGAATCATGCGCAGCGCACACAGGAAGCTGGGCAGAACAGCCGGGGCGCCGAGCCCTGGCGCCATTGACGACTTGCCACCAGTTAAACCGGGGAAAACTATCATGCCGATGCCGTGCTATCTCGTACTCGAAGGCCAGAACCAGGGAAAGATCGAAGGCTCGACGAAGGTCAAGGGCCACGAGGGAAAGATCCTTGTGCAGGCGGTGGACCACACCATTGAAATTCCGAAGAGCCCGCAGACGGGGCTGCCCACGGGCAAGCGGGTGCACCTGCCGATGACGCTGACCAAGGAAATCGACAAGTCCTCGCCCAAGCTGTTCCAGGCGCTGACCTCTGGCGAGCAGATGAAGGACGTGACGCTGGAGTACTACCGCATCTCGCCGAAGGGCACGGAAGAGAAGTACTACACGGTGAAGCTGTCGAACGCGATCCTGACGAACGTCCGCGCATGGACGCCGAACTGCCTGGCGCTGGAGAACAAGCAGATGGGTCACATGGAGGATATCTCGTTCACCTACGAGAAGATCACGTGGACGTTCGACCCGGACGGCATCGAGGCGGAAGACTCGTGGCTCGCGCCGAAGTCCTGAGCGGGCTGAACGTGGTGAGCGGGCGGTGACGGGACGTGACCGCCCCGCCGTTCGGCGTATCCGATTTCACGACAAGCCCTTCGGCCAGTTTCCGGTCGCCACCGATATCGGCCTGAGCGTCGGCAATGCGTTCAGCGCGAACGCGGCGCAGGTGAAATTCAACGGCTCGACGCCGAAGTTCAGCGGCCCGCTGAGCCAACTGGAATGACGACGGTATGAAGATCCTCAAGCCCGACAACCTCGCGCTCGTCTACCGCGCGCTGCGCTTCGCGCGGCGCGACACGCTCGCCGTCGGCATGATCGCGGGCTTTCGCTTCGAGCCGGCCGGCCTCGACGGATTGATGACGGAAGACGCGTTCTGGCCGGTCGTCGCCGCAGCGCTCGGCAAGGACGCGATCCTCGACGAGGGCTATCCCAAGCCGGCCGGCGAATACAAGGTCTACGGCACGGCGCATGCGCCGGCCGGCACGCAGGTCGCGGAGATGCGCGCGGGCGTGCGGATCGGCGCGCTGTCGAAGGCGCTGATCGTCCTCGGCGACCGCGAGTTCAATGCGCTGGGCGCGATCACGGCGCCCAAGCCCTACGCACGCATGCCGATTGCGCCGGCCACCGCATTTGGCGGCGCCGGATGCGTCGACAATCCGCACGGCAAGGGCTTTGCCGAAATCGTCAACGACGACGGTACGCGCGCCTGGCCGCTGCCCAATGTCGAAGCCGAGGGGCAGCGTTTCTTGCGCCGCGGCGAGCGTGCCGTGCCAGCCGGATTCTGGGGCTTCGACATGGCGGCGCCATTGCGCCAGCAGCACCTCGGCGTCTGCGACGAGCGCTGGGTGAAAGAGGAGTGGCCGCACCTGCCGTCCGATACGCGGCCCGAGCTGTTCCTGAGCGCGCCGCTCGACCAGAGGCTGTCCGGCTACTTCGCAGGAGACGAGCGCTTCGAGCTCGACAACCTGCATCCGCATGCGCGGCGCCTCGCGGGCTCGCTGCCCGCGCTGCGCGCGCGGTGCTTCGTGAACGTGCGCACGTCCGAGGGCGAAGCGTTGCGCGAGTTGCAGACCCGTGCGGAAACGGTGTGGCTGTTCCCCGAGTTCGAATGCGGCGCGGTGCTGTACCGCGCGCTCGCCGACGTGGCGGACGCCGACGGCAGTGACGTCATCCACGTCATGGCCGAATGGGAGCGCATGGACGAAGCGCCGTTGCCGTTCGAACACTATCGCGCGCGCTTGCATGAACTGCTGACGCAAGCGGCCGGCGCGACGCCCGCAGCGGCGCCAGCTATTGCGCCCGAGGCCGGGGCGGCCGTCGCCGAAGCGCAACCCGCTGCCGCGGTACCGCTGGCCGCCGCGGCGTCTGCCACCGCAGTGGCGGACCCGGCGCTGGCCGCCGAGCCGCATCTCGCGATCGCTCGCGCGCTGGCCGAGGAGCTCAATGCCGAGTCGCGCGCGCGAATGCAGCAGCACAATCTGACCGATGCCGATATCGCGCGCTTCCTGAAGCCGGAAGCGCCCGAGCGCACGTATTCGCTCGCCGAGGTCGAGCAGATGGCCGAGCGGCTCAATGCCGAGTCGCGCGCGAGGATGCAGCAGCACAACCTGACCGATGCCGATATCGCGCGCTTCCTGAAGGCGGATACGCCTGAGCGCGTGCCGACGCTCGCCGAGATCGGCAAGCTCGCCGACGACGTCAAGATCGAGGCGCGCGCGCTGATGCAGCAGCACAACCTGACCGAAGCGGATGTGGCGCGCATGCTGCCCGCCGAAACCGCCGCTACTCTGGGACCGCTGTCGTTTGCGGGGGGCGAAGCGCAATCCGCCTTTGCCGCGCTCGGCGCGGTGCTGAAGCCGCCGTCGCCACCCGCGCTCGAACTGTCGGGCAAGCTGCCGGAAGCCGCGGCGGCGGCACTGCCGGTGCGGGCGGCCGCGCCGCTCACGCGCGAAGATGTGATCGCTCGCTACGCGGCGCGGCAAAGCCTTGCGGGTTACGACCTCTCTGGTCTCGATCTCTCCGGCCTCGATCTGTCCGGTGCCGATTTTTCGGGCGCCGCGCTCGACAAGGCCTCGTTCGCGAAGAGCCGCCTTGACGGCGCCGATTTCACCCAGGCCCTGCTGCGCGAGTCCGATTTCAGCGAAGCCGGTCTGCAGCGCGCGCAATTGGGGGGAGTCAGTGCTGCGAACGGAACGTTCGCAAACGCCGACCTGCGGGAGGCGCAACTGGCCGTCGGCGACTTTACGGGTGCCGATTTTTCCGCCGCGCAGCTTGCGAGCGCCGATCTGCGCCGTGCGGTGTTCGACACCGCGAAAATGCCGGGCGTCGACGCATCGGCCTGCCGGGCCGAGCACGCGAGCTTCACGGGCTGTGATCTGGCAAACGCGAAGTTCGGCGGCGCGGCGCTCGCGAAGGCGAGCTTCAGCGGCAGCCGTCTTGCCGGCAGCGACTTTTCCGCCGCGGCGTGCCAGCAGGCCGAGTTCTACGGCGCCGATGCGCAGGCGGCGCAGTTCGCCGGCACCAACCTGAACGGCTCGCGCGCCGACGCCGACACGCGTTTCGACGAAGCGCGCTTCGCGCGCACGCAGCTCAACCGCGCCTGTTGGGAAGGCGTGCAGCTGCGCGGTGCGAAGTTCGAGGAAGCCGTGCTCGATTACGCCGATTTCACTGGCGCGCAGGCGCAGGCCGCGCAGTTCGGCATGTCGTCGGCGAAGGGCGCGCGCCTCGCGAACGCCGACCTGAGCGGCGCGAACCTGGACGCGGTCAACCTGTTCGGCGGCTCATTGCGTAAAGCGAACGTGAGCGGCGCGCACCTGCGCTTCGCGAACCTGTACGGCGTCGATTTCGACGGCACGCGGCCCACTGTCGCGATGCTCGAAGGTTCGAACATCGACTGCACCATTCTTCAATTCAGGCCGCCCGTCCTATGAGCACCACGCACACCACCGCCCCGGCACGCATGAGCGCGGACGAAGCCCGCGCGGCGCTCGCGGCGAACCGCGCGCTGGCCGACGCCGATCTGTCGGGCGCCGACCTTGCCGGCGCCGATCTGGCCGGCTGCCGCCTGCACAACGTCGTGCTTGCCGGCGCCGACCTGCAGCGCGCGAATCTCGCCGATGCCGATCTGCAGAACGTGTCGCTCGCGCGCGCGTTGCTGGGCGCCGCGAACGCGCAGCAGGCGCGCTTCGAAAACGTCGACTTCAGCGGGGCCGAGGCGCGCGGCGCGGATTTCACCCATGCCGCCTTCGATCGCTGCAACTTCACCGGCACCTCGTTCGCATCCGCGCGTCTCGTGCGCAGCGACGCGCACGGCTGCGTCCACGCGGGCACAGACTACTCGGGCGCCGACCTGCATCGCCACACCGCGATGGACGCCGACCTGAGCGGCGCGCGGTTCGACGGCGCGTCGCTCGTGCAGGCGTTTTTGCGCGGCTGCGACCTGAGCGGCCAGGACCTGCGCAGTTGCGACCTCACCATGACGATCATGGACGGCGCGCGGCTGCGCGGCGCCAACCTCGCGCTCGCGCGGCTCGACCGCACAAGCCTGATCGGCGCGCAGTTGCAGAACGCCAACCTGCAGGGCGTGAACGCCACCTTCGCCGCGTTCATGAACGCGGTCTTCACGCAGGCCGACCTGAGCGGCGCCGTCTGTGAAATGGTCAACGCCAGCGAAGCCGACTTCGGCGAGGCACGTGCGGAGGCGTCGCGCTGGAACAAGGCGGTGCTGACCGCCAGCGCCTGGCGCGCCGCCTCGCTGAAATCGGCTCGCTTCACCTATTGCGATCTTTCGCATGCCGATCTGTCCGTGGCGGATTGCTCGCAGGCCGACTTCAGCGGCGCAAATCTGCACGCGCTCACGCAGAACGGCACGCGCCTGAACGGCGCGCGGCTCGACGGCGTGCGTGAAACCGATCCCGTCCTCGCGCGCGCCGAAAGCTGGCAGCCGCGTGCCGCTCCCCGGCCGGACGCCCCTAAGCCGGGCGCGCCGAAATAAACATCCGTAAAGGAACCCTGGACATGAACCGCACGCTCGTCACGATGTCCCGACCCGGCAACGATCTGCAGGCCGGCCTCACGTACGCCACGGTGACTGGCCGCGCCGACCCGTGGTACCTCTTCGACGCTTCGCCGAACGCGCCGCAGCGCGCACTGCGCGCAGACAGCTGCCTCATCGAGCCCGATTGCGGCGACACCGTGCTCGTTTGCTCCGGCGGTCCCGGCACGGTGCCGTATATCCTCGCGGTGCTCGCGCGCGCGGTGCCCAGCGGCGCGGCGCTCGTGCTGCCCGGCGACGTGGCGCTGCATACGAGCGAAGGCGCACTGCGCGTCGAAGCGGCCCAGGTGGACCTGAGCGCCACGCGCGGCGTAGCGGTGCACGCGCCCGAGATCGTGATGGACGGCGTGCGCGGCGAGATGAAATTCCAGCGCGTGGATGCGGCGATCCAGCAGCTGCACGCGGGCCTTGGCGCCGTGAGCACGGTCGCACAGCAGATCACGACGACGGTTGGCCGGCTGGTCCAGCGCGCCCGCGACAGCCTGCGCTGGACCGACAACGCCGACGAAACGCGCGCCGGCCGCCTGCGCATGCAGGTGGACGAGCGGCTGCACGTGTCGGCGCGCCATGCTACGGTGCTGGCCGAAGGGCAGGTGAAGATCGACGCCAGCAAGATCGATCTGGGATAGGAGTGCGATATGTTTGCAGTCACCAAGGCGGGCGGCCAGTGCATGGCAGCGCCCGATGTATGCAAGACACCTGCGCCGCCTGCGCCGCCGGTGCCCATGCCCTATCCGAACATCGGCATGCCGCCGATGGGCAACCCGGCCACCACCACGGTGCTGATCGCGGGCATGCCGGCGCTCAACAAGTCGTCGGAGATTCCGATGACGTCGGGCGACGAGGCGGGCGTGGCCGGCGGCGTCGTGTCGTCCAAGGTGATGGGGAAGGTGCAGTTCGCGAGCGGCAGCATGACCGTCAAGCTCGAAGGCTCGCCCGCCGTGCGGCTCTCCGACCCGACCCAGCATAACGACGGCAATATCGTCGGCGCCGTGCTCGCGCCGAGCCAGTCGGTCGTGATGGTCATGAGCTGAGGGGGCGCGCTACATCATGAAAACCGTCTGGATCACGGCCTTCGACAAGCAAAAGGACGCCGCGCGCGTGAGCGCCGTCTCGCAGTTGCTCAAGCGCTACGGCCTCGCCACGCAGGGGCACTTCTGGGTGGACGAGCCGGCCAGGCTTGCCTGGCGCGTCGGGCTGGAAGCGCTCGCGGCCGCGCGCGCCGACTTGTGGCTCGTGCTCGCCGACGCCGACGCCCTGGCGAAGCCTTCGGTGCGCTATGGCCTGTCGCTCTTCGCGGCGAGCTTGCGCGAGGCGCGCGGCCTCGGCTTCCCGGTCGTGCTGTCCGCGCAGTCGGCCAGTATGGGCGCCGATACTGTTCCCCCCATGCTCGAAAACGCCATCACGCTCGTGGAGAGTCATCCCGCGTGGCCGGCGAAGATCGTTGCGCGCGCGAACGTCGCGAAGGCGGGCGAGGCGCAGGACTACCGGCTCGAGGTGGTCGGCGAGGAGCAACTGGGCCAGTGGTTCGCAATCGGCCCGCGCGAGGGAGTATGGACGGGCGTCGTATTCGGCGTGCAAGGCGGTGACGCGAAGATCGACTTTCAGGCAGTCGGCCCGCGCGGCGCGCTGCCCGAGAAGACCGTGCTCGAGTACGCGCAGGAGGGCCTCACGCTGCAGGTGGGCGAGCGCGCCTTCACGGCCTGGGCGGTGCGCAACCGGCTCGGTCCGGGCGAAGCCTATTACGCGCGCGTGAGAGGCGAGCCCGAGTCGATCCTCTTCATGCCCTATACCGAGGACAACGAGGCCGACGCAACGATCCTGCCGCTGGTCTGAAGTCGCGCCAGCGCCGCGCTGCCTGAAGATCCTTCGGCGCGGCTTTTCTGAGACATCTATGCAACAGAATCGCGGCGTCACAGTAACTGCATTGGTTTTTTTATATACGGGCAAGGCTTTTGTTGGAGAATGCTCGGCTGGACGGGCGGTTAGACTCGATAAGACAAGAGTGGGGCAGAGCGAATGAGAGGGGCGGTAGCGGGGGGCGCCGGAGCAACGGTTGACCGGAACAGCGCGGGCCGGCCGGCATGGCTGGCTGGAGCGGTGCGCGCGCTGGGTACGTTGGGTACATTAAGCGCCGCGCTCGTGCTGAGCGGCTGCGGCGGCGGGCCGCCGAAAGACCCGCTCGCGGACGTCTCGTGGAGCTACGCCACGGACGCCGTGATACTCGAAATCACGGCCGACGCTGGCCTGAACGATTACGACGGGCAGCCGCACACGCTGCTGCTCGGCATCTACGAAACGGCGGACGCGCAGGCGTTCCGCAATCTCGCGGCCGACCCAGCCGCACTGGCGGGCACGATGGCGGGCGGCAAAGCGCCGACGACGTTCTCGCAGTTCTCGCGCTACGTGGTGGCGCCGGGCCAGCATTCATACCTGATCCTCGATCGCGCGCAAAACACGCGCTCGGTCGGCATCGCGGCCGGCTATGCGCAGATGGGCGTGGCCAACGCAGCGCGCCAGTTCGACGTGCCCGTCGTCACGAAGACCAGCGGCTTCATCTTCAAGACGCGCACCAAGCTGCCCGCGCCGCTCGTCGTGCAGCTCAATCTCGGTGCGCAGGGCATTCTCAACGCCGTGGTGCTGCCCAAGGGTCCCGACGAGGCGGCGCTGCAACGCGCGCAGCAGGTGGAGGGCGGCGGCAAGCAGATCCGCCTTGATGGCAACGGCAACGCGAGCGGCACGGCGTCCGGCGGCGCGAGCGGCAGCGAAACAGGCGTGGTCGGCGCCGCAAATACTCAGGAGACCCCTTTGCGCAAGGTCGGGAACTAGCATGGATCACAACAAGGGCATCTACTGGCATCAGGGCATGTTCATGCAGCCCCAGCACTTCCAGCTGGCAGCGCTGTACGAGCAGTTTCGCGTCAAGCCCGTGTTCGAAACCGGGCTGCCGCACTTCTGGGGCGCTGGCGCGCTCGACATCGCGCCGAGCGCGATCGCGCGCCAGGTGATCGAGATGCGCGCGGCGCAGCTGATCTTCCCCGACCATACCTACGTCGAGTTTCCCGGCAATGCCGTGATTGCGCCACGCGAGTTCGATGCGGCTGCCGTCGGCGAAGGGCGCGCGCTCACCGTCTACCTCGGCGTGCGCAAGCTCGCCGCCGACGGCAACAACGTCACGCTGTGCGAGACGCCCGACGAGGCCATGGCCGCGCCGACGCGCTATGCCAGCATCGCGAACCCGCCCGAGGTGCCGGACCTCCATTCGGACGGACCGCCCGCGTCGGTGCACACGCTCCTGCACGTGGTGAAGGTGTTCTTCGAGGGCGAGCAGGCGAACCTCGGCCAGTACGACCTGATTCCGGTCGCGCAGCTCGTGCGCGTGGGCGAGACGGTCAAGCTCTCGGACCGCTACATCGCGCCATGCTATGCGCTCACGGCGTCCGACGCGCTGCTGCGCATCGCGCGCGAGATCCGCGACGACGTCGTGGGGCGCGCGCATCATCTGCAGGAGCTCAAGAGCCCGCGCGAGTTGCAGAAGGCGGAGTTCGATCCCGGCTACATGACGCTGCTGCTCGCCATGCGCACGCTCTCGCGCGCGAGCCCCGGTCTCGTGCATCTGACGCAGACACCCGCGGTACATCCATGGCTGCTGTACGGCGAGCTGCGCCGGCTGATCGGCGAGCTGAGCGCGTTTTCGGAGCGCTTCGATATGCTCGGGGAAGCGCAGGACGGCACCCCCGGGCTGCCCGCCTACGACCACATGGATCTGTACGCGTGCTTTTCGCGCGCGCAGGTGCTGATCGGTTTTCTGCTCGGCGAGATCGCCACGGGCCCCGAGCACCTCGCGGTGCTCGAGTATCGTGACGGGCTGTATGCGGGCGAGCTGCCGCGCGCGTTCTTCGACCGGCGCAATCGCTTCTATCTCGTGCTGCGCTCGGACGAGAACGCCGCGCAGGTGGTGGACGGCGCGCTGCGCGACGCGCGTCTTGCCAATGCCGCCGACGTCCCGCGCCTCGTCGCGCACGCGTTGCCGGGCCTCGACCTGATTCACCTGCCGCAGGCGCCGCAAGGCTTGCCGCGGCGCTCGTCGTCGAGCTATTTCCGCATCGAGCAGGCGAGCGAGTTATGGGACGCCGTCGAGCGCGACGAAAGCATCGCGCTGCAATGGCCGGACGCGCCGCAGGATCTGCGCGCGGAAATCGTCGTGCTGCGGAGGTAGCATGACGCTCATCGACTGCCTGATGCCTTTGTTCGCGCAGGTTCGCGCGTTTGCCCAGGCGCCCTCGGGCGATGCGCAAACGCTCACCGTGCAGCTCGACAACGCCATCGCCGCCGCGCGCCACCGCGCCCAGGACGCGGGCCACGCGCAGGCCGACGTCGATGCCGCGCTGTTCGCGTTCGCCGCATGGGCCGACGAAGTGCTGCTGACGACGCGCTGGGAGGGCGCCGCGCAATGGCAGCGCCACCTGCTGCAGCGCCGCTACTTTAACCTGAGCAACGCCGGCGTCGCGTTCTACGAGCGCCTCGCGCAGCTCGCGCCCGCAGAGCGGGCGGTGCGCGAGGTGTTCTACCTGTGCCTCGCGCTCGGCTTCGGCGGGCGCTATGCATACGACCGTAACCAGAAGGCGCTCACCGACATCAAGCGCGCCAACCTGGCGATGTTGCTGCCCGACACCGAACTGAGCGCGAGCGCGCAGGCGCTGCTGTTTCCGGACGGCTACGGCGTGGCCTCCGGTGCGCAGGACTCCGCGCGGCCGACGCTGCGCGCGCGCCTCGCCACGCGCTGGTCGCGCGCGGCGCTGGCCGCGATCCTGCTGCCGCTGTTTCTGCTGGTGCTTCTCTTTGGCACCTATCACTACGTCGTCGGGCAATCGGTCGATACGCTTCTTGCACAGATCCACTTATGAAAAAGCTCGGCCTCGTGCTGCTCTGGCTGCTCGCCCTGATCGTGCTCGCGCTCGTGAGCTGGGGCGTGGTCCTGTACTTCGGCTGGCCGCTGTGGGTCGCGCTGGCGATCTTCATCGGCGTGCTCGCGCTGTATTTTTTCGCCGGCTTCGTGCGACGCATGATCGTCATGATGCGCTCGCGCAGCCGTCTCGCGCAGCAGTCGGCGGCGCTGCGTAGCGAGACCGTCACGACCGTGGCGCCCGAAACGCTGCTGCGGCGCAAGTGGAAAGCCGCCGTGGCGACGCTGCGCCAGTCGAACCTGCGCAGCCAGGGTGATCCGCTCTATGTGCTGCCGTGGTACATGGTGATCGGCCGCTCCGGTACCGGCAAGACCACGGCGCTTACGCGCGCGCGGCTGTCCTCGCCGATCCAGAAGGTCAGCCAGCAGGCCGAGATCGGCCAGACCGCCAACTGCGACTGGTGGTACTTCGATCGCGCCGTCGTGATCGACTGCGCGGGCCGCTACGTCCAGGCCGAGGACATCGACCAGGATCGCCGCGAGTGGGAACTCGGTCTGGACCTGCTCGGGCGCTACCGGCCACGCGAGGGTCTCGACGGTCTCGTGCTCGCGGTCAGCGCGGACCGGCTCGCGGCGCCCGACGCCGATGGGTTCGCGGACGAAGGGCGCGTGGTGCGCGCGCGCATCGAGCAACTCATCAAGATGTTCGGCAAGCGCTTTCCCGTGTACGTGCTGATTACGAAATGCGACCGCCTGTACGGCTTCGAGGCGTGGGCGCAGGCGCTGCCCGCGGACGCGCTCGACCAGGCGATGGGCTATCTCGCCGACGAAGCCAGCGACGGCGAGGCCGCCTTCGCGGCGCGCGCGCTCGACTCGATCGGCGCACGTCTTGCCGCGTTGCGGCTCGCGCTCGTCGCGCGCAACCCGGACGCGTCGCCCGACCTGCTGATGTTTCCGAACGAGCTTCATCAGCTGCGCACGGGGCTCGCGCAATTTCTCGCGGCTTGTCTCGCCGATAACCCGTACCTCGAGCGGCCGCTGCTGCGCGGCATCTTCTTCAGCAGCGGGCAGCAGGAGGGCGGGGCGGTGTCGTCGCTGCCGGGCGTGCCGCTGCCGCCGACGCCCGTGCACGCGGGCGGGCGCGCCGGGCTGTTCCTGCACGACTTCTTCGGCCGCATCCTGCCGCAAGACCGGCATACGGCGAAGCCGGCCGTGCTCGTCAATCACTGGCGGCGCGTCACGCAAAGCGTGGGCATCGCGGCGTGGCTGCTGCTGCTCGTGATGATCGGCATCCTGCTGTCGGTCTCGTTCGCCGGCAACATGCAGACTCTTGCGTTCGTGCGCAGCACGCGCCCCGACCAGCCCGCATTGAACGGCAACCTGGCTCACGATGCCAATGTGCTGGCCGTGTCGAACGACGTGCTCACGCAGGTCGCGCAGAACGACCGGCGCTGGCTGTCGGGACTGCTTGGCAACGGCGCCGGACTGCCGGATCTGGAAGCGCGCCTGCATGGCGTATTCGTGAAGCAGTACCGCGAGGCGATCCAGCCCGCCGTCGACCAGAATGAGCAGGCCGCGCTCGCGTCCGCGGGTAACGCGCCCGTCGAGGCGGCGAGCCAGATCCTGAACCTCGCGCGCTCCATCGGCATCGAGCAGGCGCGCCTCGGCGGCGCGGATCGCGCAGCGCTGGAGGCGCTGCCGCAGCCGGTGCCGACCCAGCTCTATCCCACGCGCCTGAACGAGCAACTGAACCAGCTCGCGATCTCGTCGCTCGTCTGGTCGCACGAGGACGCGCCGTGGCTGCGCGAACGCGTGAAGGCGCAGCGCGCGCTGCTCGACCAGCTCGTGAGCGCGGATCCGCAGATGACCTGGCTTGTCGGCCTCGTGCCGGATGGCGCGGGCGCGGCACCCGTGCGCGCGAGCGACTACTGGGGCAGCGGCCTCGTGAGCCGCGCGCCGCAGGCAGCGCCGATGGGGCAACCCACCCAGATCGCGCAAGCGTCCCAGGTGGACAGCGCACCCGAGGTCGTCGTGCCGGCCGTCTACACGGTGGCGGGCAAGCAGGCGCTCGACCGGCTCGCGGCGCAGATCCGCGCTGCCGTGAGCGACACGGCGCAGTTCGACCGCGAGCGCGCCGCCTTCGATACCTGGTATCGCGCGCAGCGCGTGACGGCGTGGCAACGCTTCACCGACGCGTTCGCGAGCGGCGCGACGCCGTATTCGAACGAAGCCGACTGGCGCGCCGCGCTCGGCACCGTGAGCGGCGCGCAGAGCCCTTACTTCCGCCTGATCGCACGGCTCGCCGACGAGTTCAAGGACGACTTCCAAACCTCGCGCGGTGCCGCCGCCGACGAAGCGCCGCTGCCGGGCTGGCTCACGCTCGCACGGCAGTTCGAGCAACTACGCGAGCAGGCGACACGACTCGGCGCGACGAACCGGGCCATCAAGCTGGCCGGCGCGCTCAACGCGGTGGGCGCCTCGGCCATCCGCGAGACGCTGGCGGGCGGCCCGATCGCGGGCGGCCAGACCGTCAACAGCAACCTGGGCGCCGTGGACGCGCTGAGCCTTTACCTCGGAGCCTTGAACAAGCTCGCGATCGACAGCGGCACGGGCAGCGGCAAGGACTATCAGCTCGCGGCGGAATTCCATCAGGTCGCAACGAGCGCGCAGCCACAGCCCTCGCTGATGATGGGCGCGCTGGAGCCGCTCACGCGCCTGCATACGCTGATCGGTGCCGGCGACGGTTCCGATCTCGTGACCTGGCGGCTGATTCGCGGGCCGTTCGATTTCCTCTCGAGCTATATCGAGCAGCAGACCTCGTGCGAGCTGCAGCGCAACTGGGATTCGAGCGTGGTGTGGCCGCTGCAAGGCGCGCTCGACAAGAGCGCGGCGGTCGATCAGCTATTCGGCGCGAAGGGCACGGTATGGGCGTTCGCGGACGGGGCCGCCAAACCCTTCCTCGTGCGCGACGCGAGCCGCTACGACGTCGTGCAGACGCAGGGCTACAGCGTGCCGTTCACGCCGGCCTTCGTGACCCTGCTCAACGGTGCGCTCGGACGCCAGGTCGCCCAGCAGCAGACGCAGCAGCGCAGCGCCGCCGCAAAGCAGACGCAGCAGTTGCAGGCGCAACAAGCCCAGTTGCAGGCGCAGCAGACGCTCGACCAGCTCGACCGGACGCTGGCTACGGCGAAGCAGCAGGCCGACGCCGACCGCGCGCTCTCGGTCCCGCTCACGATCACGGCGCAGCCCACGGGCGTCAACGCGGGCGCGAAGTCCAAGCCGTACGCGACGATCCTCACCGTTCAGTGCGCGGCCGGCGTGCAGACGCTCAACAACTACAACTTCCCGGTGAGCAGCAGCTTTGCGTGGACGGCCGGCCAGTGCGGCGACACGCGGCTGCAGATCAAGATCGGCAATCTCGTGCTGACCCGCAGCTATCCGGGTCCCCTTGGCGTCGCCGCGTTCCTCAAGGACTTCGCCAACGGCCAGCGCCAGTTCGTGCCGGCCGACTTCCCGGCCGATCAGGCCGCGCTCGATGCGCTCGGCGTGCGCACGCTCACGGTGAGCTACGCGTTCACAGGCAACGACACGGTGCTCGACGCGGCGCGCGCGATCAATACCTACGAGACGCTGCAGAAGACCACGGCGGAGCAGAAGCAGCAGATCCAGGACGCGCAGGCGCAACGCCAGCAACTGAGCATTGTCGATCAGATGGCCGCGCAGAATCCGCCGCTGCCGGCGTCGGTGCCGAGCGTCGCGGGCAGCGCGCCGAGCCTTGCGACTCTCGGGCTGCCCGCGATCATCGGCGCCTGCTGGCATGCGCCCGTGCTCGCGGGCGCGGCGCGCGGCGACGGCATGTAAGGCGCGCCGCGACGGCGGGCGAGTCAGGCGGGCGGCGCGTGCGCCGCGCCGCCGAACCGCATTTGTGCGCCCGGCTACGCGGTGCGCGTAAACGTCCCCAGGCCCTCGTCGTTGAAATAGTCGAGCGTCACCTGCTGCCCCGCGAAGCTGACCTCGAAGCGCGAGCCGGCCGGCGCCTCCGTGAGCGGCAGGACGTAGCTGAACACGTCGCCGCTCCAGTGCGTGCAGGTGAATTGGGTGCCGGCGGGACCGAGCGTGAGCACGAGCGCATTGTTCTGGACGGCAACCTGTAGCGGACCGAAATAATCATTGGCGTAGACGCCCGCGTAATTTGCGAGCGGCTGCGCGGGTGTCGGCGATGCCGGGGGTGTTGCGCCCGCCAGCGCGCCCGTGGGTTTCGAGTACTGGCCGAACGTCGTGCTGAAAAACGTCGCCCAGTCCCGCTGGGCCTTGCCATACTGCACGAGATCGAGGAACTGGTAGGCGAGCGTTTCGGGCACACCGATCGGCGCCGTATTGGTGAGCACGACAATCGCGAGGTTCATCGACGGCACGACCATGAAGGTGGTGGCGGCGCCGGTGGTGAATGCACCGGAGTGATTGAACGTCACGCGGCCACTATCGAGCGTGCTCACGACGAAACCGAAACCGTAATACGAGGCCGGCAGCGTCGCACTGGCGGCGCGGCTCTGGATCTGCTGCGAGAGTGCCGGCTGGAGCGCGCTGGCGGGAATCACCGTCTGGCCGTTGACGGTGCCGTTGCCGAGCAACATCGCGAGCCATCGGGCCATGTCGTTCGCGGACGAGCTGACACCGCCCGCCGGCGATTGCGGGTCGGGGTCGCGCAGCGGGCCGGGCACGTATTGGCCGTTGACCAGGACGTGGCCCGCCGCGGCATTCGTGCGCACGGCGAAATCGGCGTAGAGCGAACTGGTGCGTGTCATACCGAGCGGCGCGTAGATTGCCTGTTGCGAAAGCGTGGCCCAGTCCGTGCCCGCCGCGGCCGCGACGCCGGCCGCGCCCGCAGTGAGCCCGAAGTTCGTGTAGTGATAGGTCGTGCGGAACGGGTCGAGCCCGAGGTAGTGCAGACGTTGCAGTATTTGCGTCTGGTCGTAGCCGATCTCTTCGAGGCTGTCGCCGGCATGGTCCCGCAATCCCGAGCGATGGGCGTAGAGATCGCCGACCGTCACCTCCGCGGTGACGGCCGGATCGGACAGCGTGAACCACGGCAGCACGCTGGACATGGGGGTGTCCCACTTCACGACACCCTTGCCGACTTGCGCGGCGACCACCGTCGCGCCGACCGATTTGGATACCGAAGCAAGCTGGAAGACGGTGTCGGCGTCGACGCTTTGCTGCGTTTTCACGCTCGTGACGCCATAGCCTTTGGCGAAGACGGACTTCGCGCCCTGCACGACCGCGACCGACATTCCGGGAATGCCCGAGCTCGCCATCAGGTTGCGGGCGAGCGCGTCGAGTTGCGCAAGCGCGTTGTCGATCTGGGTGTCCGACACCGGGCCGTCCGGGCCGAGCGAGACCACCGCGCCACCGCCGCACGCGCTCAGTGCGCCGCACAGCGCCGTTCCTAGCACGCGCCGGCGCATCAGGAAATGGGGAGTCACTGCCGGGTTCGTCTTCATGGTCTCTCGCTTGCATTGTTGTGCGTGGTGGGGGCGTACGAAGCGGCGACGCGCCGCTCAGGCAATCAGATAATCAGGCGCACGGCCGTGGCCGCGTTCAGTGGCGCGATGCGCGCGAGCAGGGCGTCGGTTTCAGCCTGGTTTTCGTCGTTGCGGCTAAGCACTGCCCAGGCCGCGCGCAGGCCGTCGGCGGCGAGCGCCGGGTCCCATGCGGCGACGCCGTAGCGGTCGATCTCCGCGACCACGGCGCGCGCGAACGAATCGAGCCGCGCGCCCGGGCGATGCTCGAGCAGCAGATCGCAGAGCGCCGTGCGCAGCCGCAGCCGCGCACCCACGGCGGCGTTGCACTCGATCGCGTCCTGCAGGCACTGCGCGGCGTCGGCCAGTTCACCTTCGGCCGCGAGCGCGCGCGCCCGCGACAGCGCGCCGGCGAGCGGATCGGGTGCCGCCGCGGCTTCGCCGCCGCTGCCTGCCGCCAGCGACTGCAGCCATTGCACGGTGTCCGAGTTCGCGAATGGCACGCCGTTGGCAAACTTCAGCTGTGCGATGCACGTCATGCGGTCGACGAACTTCGCGGTTTCGTTGCACACCTCTTTGCGCGCGGCGGCCCATGTCTCGCCGAGTTGCGCGAGCGCCGCCGCGGCGACGCAGTTCAGGTCGAGCCAGAACGGATGCTGACGCAGCTGGGTTTCGGCGAAGCTCACGAGATCGGCGTGCGCCGCGCGCGACTGCAGCGCGCGCAGCGCGTCCTGCAGCGGCGGGATCGGGCCGGGCAGCGCGGTGTCCGTGCCGGCGCCCACCGGCACGCGTTCGATGCCGGTCCACACAGCGATGCGCCGCAGGCGGAAACCCATCGCGTTGGACGGATCGGCTTCGGCGTACCAGGCGCCGATATTCGCGAGCCGCTCGAGCGCTTCAGTCGCGGCGCGCTCGGCGCTTTCGGGCCCATCGACTGCCGTGGACGCGAGCGCGGTGTCCGCCAAGCCGGACGCCGTTGCGGCAGGCGCGGCGGAGGTGAGCGCTGGGGCCACAGCAGGGGCCTCGCTGCGCGGCGCACTGGCCGGCGTGGTTGCCGTTGCGGGGGCATCGGTTGCCGCCGGCGTTTCGGCGACAGGCGGGGGCGGCGCGGCTTCGGCGATCGGCACGGTGCCGGCGAGTGCGCGCAAAGGCTGCATCGAGGGCGCTTCGCTGTCCTTGTCGGCGAGCACGCGATCGATCGTATCGAGCGCCGTGCGCAGGCTCTCGACCTGCTGCGGGTCCTGCGGCGGCCAGCTCGACCAGTCGTGTTCCTCGGCATGCGCGCGCACGCGGTCGATCAGCCATTGCACGGCGTTGCGCCGCGCGCGCAGCCGCGGGAGCGGCGGATGCAGTTGATCCCACCACATGTCGAGCAGCGCGGCCAGCATCTGCGCGCCGTCGCTCAAGCCCGGCAGGCCGCGCGTGACGAGCAGGCCGCCGGCCAGATAGCAGGCGACGAGCACATCCTTGCCCTTGCTCGCGAGCAGCGTCGACGAGAGCTGTACCACCTGCTCCCAGTCCGGCGTGCCGCTAGCCGCCGGGTTCGACATCCTGGCGATTTCGTTCTGCAGCGACTCGAATTCGGGTTCGTCGCGCACGTCGGCGCCGCAGGGCTGCGCTTCGCTGACCGGTTGTGTTGCGAGGCTCGTGTAGTCGTTCACTGGGCAATGGGCTGTCTGGAAAAGTTGGTCGGGAAGGGCGCTCAGGTCCACAGCGGCTCGATGACCGCATCGAAGAGATAGCCCGCGCCGCGCTCGGTGCGCAACAGCGTCGGGTTCTTCGGATCGCGCTCGATCTTGCGGCGCAGCCGCAGGATCTGCACGTCGATGGCGCGGTCGTAGATGTCGTCGAACGCGCGCGTGCTCTCCAGCAGCTTCTCGCGCGAGATGATGCGTTGCGGCGAGCTCAGGAACACCACGAGCAGATTGAATTCAGCGTTGGTGAGCGGCACGACGCTTTCGTCGGGCGAGGTGAGCCGGCGCGTGTTCAGGTTCAGCGTCCAGCCCGCGAAGCGATAGGCGCGCGGATGCTTGCCGCGCGTCATCGGCGCCTGCGTCGTCTGCCCCGCGCGGCGCATCACGGCCCGCAGGCGCGCCAGCACCTCGCGCAGCGAAAAGGGCTTGGTGATGTAGTCGTCTGCGCCGAGCTCGAGCCCCATCACCATGTCGGCTTCCTCGTTGCGCCCCGTGATGTAGACGATGGGCACCGGCGCCTGCTCGCGCCAGCGGCGCGCGAGCTCCGTGCCGTCGCCGTCGGGCAGGCCGAGGTCGAGCAGCACGAGATCATAGGGCTTCGCGTCGAACACGCTCATCGCCTCGACGGCGCTCGCGGCGCCATCCACGCGATAGCCGTGACCCGACAGGTACTCGATCAGCATGGTGCGCATCGAGTGGTCGTCGTCGACGATCAGAATGGAAGGTTGCGGCGGCAGGGTCATGGCAGGCTCTTGAGGGCGGACGCGGCGGCGCGGCCGAGCGCCTCGCGGTCGAAAGGTTTGGGGAGGACCGTCGCACGCGCGGCCCGCGCGACAGTGACGACATCGGAGTTATCCGAGCACAGGATCACGCGCAGCGCCGGCACCTGGTCGCGCAGGTGCTCAGCGAGGTCGGCGCCGTCCATCGACAGGCCGTCGAGGTCGGCCAGCAATAGCGCAATGCTGTCGCGCAGATCGGTGGCATCGGCGAGCGCTTCGAACGCCTCGCTCGCGTCGCCATAGCCGAGCGGCTCGAAGCCCAGTTCCGCGAGCCAGTTTTCGCTGCGCTCGCGCGAAGCCGGATCGCCGCCGATCAGCACGACGGCCTCGCCGTTGCCCAATTGCCCGGCTGGCGGGAAGGGCGCTGCTTCGGCCAGTGGCAGGACGAGTCGAAAGCGCGTGCCAGCGCCGCTCGTCTCGACACTCACGCCGCCCTGGTGCTCGCAGGCGACGCCAGCAACGATCGCAAGGCCAAGACCGGTGCCGTTTCCTTGTGCGCGCGTTGAATAGAACGGCTCGAACAGATGCGCAAGGTGTTCCGCGGGAATGCCACCGCCGTCGTCCTCCACCTCGATCCAGACGGAGGAGCCCGGCGGCGCGTCGCCAACGGCGAGCGGCGCAGCTATCGACCCGGCGCTGGCCACGCGCACGACCACACGCGAGCGCGCGGCGAGGCATGCATTGCGCACGAGATTGAGCACGGCGCGCACGAGCTGGCCACGGTGCGCGATGACGGGCCACGGGCCTGCGTTTGCCTCGATATCGATGACGACGCCGTTGCGGCTGAGCGGGCGCGCGAGCGCGACGGCTTCGCCGACGACCGACGCAAGCTCGTGCATTTCGCGCACACGATCGCCGCGGCGCGCGGCGAGCAGAATCTGCTCGGTCAGGTCACGGCCCCGCGCAGATGCGGTCCGCACCTCGTCCAGCGCCGGGCGGGCGGACGAACCCTCGGGCAGGCGATCATGGGCGATTTCCGCGTAGCCGTCGACGGCCGCGAGGATATTGTTGAAGTCGTGCGCAACGCCGCCGGCCAGCAGGCCGAGCGACTCCATGCGCCGCGCCCGCTCGAGGCGCAATGCAAGCTGCCGGCGCTCGCGCGTGGCCACGGCGACGAAGAAAGTCAGAATGGCGAGCCCGGCTATATCGACCTGCAGGCTCCAGGAGCTGTTCGCACCCTCGTACTGGTAGGGGCCGAGATGCACGAGCGTCAGACTGACGCCGAGTATTGCCGCGGTCGCCACTGTCGCCGCAGCCGCGGGCAGGCCGCCGTAAATGGCAACGGCGGCGAGCACGAGCGCAAGCATCCCGCGCTGCACTTCTTCGGAAAGGTGCAGGGCGGCCGTTGCGGCGAGTATCGTGACGACGGCGAGGCATCCTGCCAGCGCACTGAGACGCCCGCCGGGCGCCGCGGCGGATGATCGGTCCCGCCATGCGAGCAGGGCAGGCACGAGCACCAGCACGGCGACGCCATTGCCGACGAAGAGGATCTGCCATTCCCGCCACCAGCTGTCGCCGCCCAGATCGGCCGCGAATGTGGCGCCCAGCATGGCAGTGAGCCCGATGCCCACGAGCGGCAGCAGCACGAGAAAGCGTATCAGCGCCGAGGTGGTGGACAGTATGCCGCTCGCGCCGACATAGCGCCGGCCCAGCCACGCGCATAACGCCACCTCGAAGACGTTGAGGAGGCAAAAGCCGACGTCGCTACGCCAGGATTCGGCACTGAAATGGCCGTTGGACGCGACTGCGGCCAGGACTGCGAGCAGAAAAGGGAACCACTGTCGCGGCGGCAGCGGCCAGAGAAAAGCAATTGCGGTGGCCGGCGCCGGCCAGGCGATGGCAGCGAGGGAGTTGGCGCTCTCGAGGTTCGCGACGGGGCGGGCGAGCAGGTAATAGAGCGTGCCGAGCGCAATGGCTTGCAGGAGCGTGCGTGCGCGAGTCGCCGTCGACGGCACTGTATTCATGCAAATGATCCCCGAATTGCGCCGACGTCTTTCATGGACGGAGCTCGCTACGATTTTTGGGAAATCATATCAAAACCACTCGTCAGTTCGGTGCATGAGCTTCGGTCAGGCGCGAGGGCGTATGTTCGTTTCGTTCAGGTAATCTCCAGTGCAACGCGGTGCGCTCGCGGGATTTATATTGCGTAGAAATCTGATTAATAACTCGAATCATCGTGGATTGGCTGCGGGCGGCATTAACCCCCGCATCGGCGGTTCTGTTGCAATAAGGCGCTCCGCTATGATGTGCGGAACGACATGAATGACAGAAAGCTCGATGAAGACGTTGAAGCCGGCGGTAGCCCGAGTGCTCAAGCGCCTGCATTACCGCTCGAAGTGATCCCGACTTGCGTGCGTTGGTACGTGGCCTGTCCGCTGAGCCTGCGGCACCTGGAAGACATGATGGCCGAGCGCGGCATTTCGGTCGATCACTCGACTGTGCATCACTGGGCCATCAAGCTGTTGCCGGTGCTGGAGAAGGCGTTCCGCCGCCGCAAGCGCCTGGTTGGCAAGAACTGGCGAATGGACGAAACATGCATTCGCGTCAACGGGGAATGGCGTTATCTCGACCGGGCCGTCATCAGGGACGGCAACACCAACCGTCTGCTGTCGATCAGTTCTACGATCTCGTAACATAAGCAGTACTTGGCATCTCAACACCGCTTGCGCCTTCAATCTTACTGCGACAAAGCCAGTTCATAGCGCCGAAGAGAGCAAACGGAGACCGTCTCGTCCGTTCCCTGTCGTTTCGGAAGAATTTGCCAGCGCAGTTTCATGGCCGACTCCCCGGGTAGATCAACCGCTACAGTCTAGCCTCGGAGCATCTCCCCCCGATTTCGTCCGCGCCCGGAAATTGAGAATGGCAACAGTTGAATCACGCGCCCACCGTTCGTCTTACCAGCCATAGAAGCGTGGCCAGGTTTCGACTCTTCCGTCAGGACCGACGGCCTGATAGACGGGATGCTGCGCGCCGGTGGCACACGCATGGTTGGGCAGGATGCGCAGACGTGTCCCGATTGGAAAGCGCTGCTCGATCTCGTGATCTGGCGTTCCTGACCGGGACACTATGCCGTGCTCCTGGTTCGCGCCGCTCATCACAAATCCGTCTAGCACCTCCCCGTTTTCGAGGCAGACGAGGCCGTAGCCAAAATCGCGCTTCTGGCGGTGAGTACCCCGGTCGCGGCTCATTGCCATCCAGCCCGCATCGACGATGGCCCAGCCTTTCTCGCTTTGGTGGCCGATGACAGTAGTCAATACGCTCAATGCAATCTCTGACGTGTCGTTGACGCCCACGTTATGCATGACGAGATCGAACATCACGTAGACGCCAGCGCGAACTTCCGTCACGCCTTCCAGATGTTCGGCGGCCAGCGCTGTCGGCGTCGATCCGATGCTGACGACGTCACACTGCAGGCCGGCCGCGCGAATGCGCTCGGCGGCGCGCACACAGCCCGAACGTTCTTGTTCCGCGATGCGGACGAGATCCTCGTGCGTGTCGTAGTCATAGCTGGAACCCGCGTGGGCCAAGACGCCGCCGAGATGCATCCCGCCGTTGGAAAGCGTCGCTGCGACTGCGAGAAGTGTGTCATCCTCGGGTGCAATGCCCGAGCGATGGCCATCCACGTCGATCTCGATCCACACATCGAACCGTTCATTGTGTTCCCGCCCGAATGCAACGATGGCTTCGGCGCATACGACGCTATCGGCGACGATCTTCAGGTCGCAGCCTTGCCGGCGCAGCGCCAGTGCCTGCGGGAGTTTCGTCGGGGCCATGCCCACTGCGTATACGATGTCGCGGATGCCGCGTGCCAGGAACTGTTCGGCTTCCTTGAGCGTGGACACCGTGATACCGTGTGCGCCGGCCTTCATTTGCGCAGTGACCACCTGCTCGCATTTGGTTGTCTTGACGTGCGGCCGGAAATTCACGCCGAGCGCATTCATGCGTCGCTGCATCCGTTCGATATTGCGGTGCATGCGAACCACATCGATCAACGCTGCTGGGGTGTTCAATGACTCCAAGTTCATCTGTAACTCCTGGCGAGTATTCGCGCGATCGATGTTCGATGCCAATCTCGCGCGTGAAGAAAAGCCACTATAGGAGTTCGCTGCGAACTTGTGCTTAATGACCGATAAATCCACCTTTAAGCAACGTTCAATGCTGAGTCAATTCCGCCAGGGCACTGGGTCGAAGGCTTGCTTCGCGGCTTCCAAAAACACGCGCTGACGGATGGTCAAGCCCTGACGCGTGGGCGTCAGGGCTATTACCGGTGCGGGTTCAAGGCGCCATGCCGGCAACACGCGCTTTAGCTTTCCCTCGGCGATTAGCCGTGCGCAATCCCATTCGGATCGCGCGACAACGCCGAGGCCGTCAACCGCCCAATCCCTCACCACGGTGCCGTCGTTCGAAGACAAAATGCTGTTCAGGCGAACTGTTACGGCCTTGCTGATGCGTTTGCCTTTGGCGTCGTATTGACTGAAACGCAGACGCGTCACGTCTTCATCGTTTTCTCGTAGCGTCAGGTACGCGTGCCGGGTGAGTTCGGACGGATGCTTAAGCTGTGACAAGCTATGTGCAAGAGCGGGGCTCGCGCAGAGGAAGCGCTCGTTCGGGGCCAGGTAATGTCCTACCCAAGACGATCCTTTGATGTGGCCGATTGAAATGACTACGTCGGCGCCCGACGCGGCAGCGAGCGGACTTTCGAACAAAACGAGCGAAATCCCCAAATTGGGATGCGAGCGATGCAAGTCCCGAACGAGCGGCGCGACGTATTCCCTGCCGAACCCGAACGGTGCTACGACGCGTAAATGGCCGCTAACACCGCTCGCCTTTCCCGAGACGCGGGACGCAATGGACTCGATCCGCTCCAGGATTTCGATCGCTTCCTGAACGAAGCGGTGGCCTTCATCAGTGAGAGAAATGCCTCTGGCTGCGCGTGTCGCAAGGCTCACCCCGATACGTTCTTCTATGCGCTGAAGACGTACCGTAACCGCGGGCGGCGTTAGATCCAGTAGCCTGGCCGCTGCCGCAAGCGACTTTGATACGCCAAGCGCACGGAGTAACTGCATGTCTTCGAGCTGAAGCATTAAGAACTCGCTAACGACGGATTCATCAGTTATTAAACACGACCAAGATATTTATTTCTATAGTACGTCGCGTCAGCTGGCAACCGCCGTGGGCCGATCCACACTGGAGGCGGACTGGCGAGGCGACTCTAAAACTGACAGCCTTCCCGCCTGGCACGGCGCAAGCGCGCCGGCCGGTTTATTGTACTTAAAGTGGCCTTTATGGATCAGTATGAACACGGTACGCAGTACCCTCGAACGATGAACCCCGCTGGGCTGGCAACGCCGGGCGGCCACTACAGTCACGTTTCAATGGCAAATGGCCTGGTTTTTGTATCGGGTCAACTTCCGATCGATGCAACCGGCCGAAAACTCACGGACAGCTCTTTTGAAGCGCAGGCCAAGCAGGTTTTGGCAAATCTGTCTTCCGCGCTTGTCGGTGCAGGCAGCAACGTCAAGAAACTGGCCCAGGTCCGCGTCTATATCGTCGATGTCGGGCATTGGGCGAGTTTCAACGAGATCTACGCGCGCTGGGCCGGCGATGCGAGACCCGCTCGCGCCGTCGTGCCGGTTCCGGCACTGCACTTCGGTCTGAAGATCGAGATCGAGGCGGTTGCAGTTGTATAGCCCCAAGTGGTTGCGCTCGCCTGGAACTCAAATATTTTGTAGAACAGATTAATGGAGATGGAATCCGTTGTGAACGTTCCTCTCTTGGCGGCGAATCCCGATATCCGGCGCTGGTAGGGCGGCGGAATCACGGGCTCGGCGGCCGCACTGGCGCGGCCAGGAAAGGTCGGCCCGGACCGCTATCGCGGCGGCTTATAGGCGCCGGCGCTCGCGGATTCGGCGCGACTCAGTCGAGCCCGCCCTGGCACAGGTACTTGATCGACAAGTAGTCGTCGAGGCCGTAGCGCGAGCCTTCGCGCCCGTAGCCCGATTCCTTCACGCCGCCAAACGGCGCGGCCTCGCTCGCGAGCGCCCCCTCGTTGATCCCGACGATGCCCGTCTCGAGCCGCGCCGACACGCGTGCGATCCGCCTTAAGTCCTGCGTGTAGAAATACGCAGCGAGCCCGAACGGCGTGTCGTTCGCGGCGTTGACGGCCTGGTCCTCGGTGTCGAATGGAAACAGCGCGGCGACCGGACCGAAGGTTTCCTCACAGGTGAGCTGCATGTCGGCGGTGGCGTCGGCGAGCACCGTCGGCGCGTAGTAGTTCGGCCCGAGTTCGGGCAGACGCTTGCCGCCCGCGAGCACGCGTGCGCCGCGCTCGATGGCGTCGCTGACATGACGCGCGATCTTGTCGACCGCGCGCGCGTTGATCATCGGGCCGATCTGCGCGGCCGGATTGGTCGCGGGCGCGACCTTCAGCTCTGCCACGCGCGCGGCGAGCTTCGCGGCGAATGCATCATAAATGCCGGTCTGCACGTACACGCGATTCGGCGACACACAGGTCTGGCCGCCGTTGCGGAACTTGGCCGCCATCAATCCGTCGACCGCGGCATCGAGCTCAGCGTCGTCGAACACGATGAACGGCGCATTGCCGCCGAGCTCGAGCGAGAGCTTCTTCACCGTCGCGGCCGACTCACGCGCGAGCAGCTTGCCGACGGGCGTCGATCCGGTGAACGTGATCTTGCGCACGCGGCCGTCGGCGAGCCAATCGGCTACCGCGTCGATGCCGTGCTCGCGCGACGCGGCGATCATGTTCAGCACACCGGGCGGCACGCCGGCTTCCTGCGCGAGGAACGCGAGCGCGAGCGCGGTCAGCGGCGTGTCCTCCGCAGGCTTTGCGACCACCGTGCAGCCAACCGCGAGCGCGGGCGCGATCTTGCGCGCGATCATAGCGAGCGGGAAATTCCACGGCGTGATCGCGGCGACGATGCCGATCGGCTCCTTGACCGCGCTCAGCCGCTTGCCGCGCTGCTGCTGCGGAATGATGTCGCCGTATGTGCGCGTTGCTTCCTCTGCGAACCACAGCACATACGATGCGCCGTAGGCGACTTCGCCGCGCGCCTCCGCGAGCGGCTTGCCCTGTTCGCGCGACATCAGCTTCGCGAGATCGTCGGTGTGCGCGACGATTGCCGCGTGCCAGGCGCGCAGGATCGCAGCGCGTTCGCGAGCGGGCGTCGCGCGCCATGCGGGGAGCGCGCGTGCGGCCGCGTCGGCCGCGGCGCGCGCGTCGGCCGCGCCGCTGTCGGGTGCGTGGGCGACGGTCTCGAGCGTCGCCGGATCGACGACGTCGAAGCGAGCGCCGTCGAGCGCGTTGCGCCAGGTGCCGTCGATCAGGTTGGCGGAGCGCAGGAGTTCGGTTCGGGTCAGCGTAAGCGGCATGGCAGGTCCTTGGATGAAGCGATCCAGCGACGACGGCGGCGGTGCGGGCGCGCGACTCCCGCGCGGACAGCGGGCTGCCGCGTTGCAGGGGCGCACATCGACCGTCAGTTTCGTTCGCCGAACAGCGATTCGAGCGGATAGTGCCGTTTGACGAACGGCGACTTGATGATCACGTAACTAAAATACTTCTCGATGCCGATGTTCTGCTCGAGCAGCCCTTCGACGATCGTCTGGTAATGGCTCACGCTGCGTGTGACGAACTTCAGCAGATAGTCGTAGCCACCGCTCGCGAGGTGGCACTCGACAATCTCGTCGACGTTGCGGATCGCAGCGACGAAACGGTCGAAGTCCTCGCGCCGGTGGTCGGCCAGCGTGACCTCGGTGAACACGACCTGCACGTCGCCGAGTTTCTCGAGCTGGATGTGCGCGCCGTAGCCGCCGATGTAGCCGGCCTTCTCGAGCCGCTTCACCCGGATCAGGCATGGACTGGGCGATAGCCCGACCGCATCGGCCAACTCGACGTTGGTCATGCGGCCGCGCTTTTGCAACTGGGAGAGGATGCGCAGGTCGATGCGATCCAGCTTGCTGTCCGTAATGTTCACGTGAAAAGGCGAAAATGGAATGTCTGGTTACTTTAGAGTCGAACGTTGGCCGCCACAAGCCCGGCTTCGCATACTGGCTCATGCTGGCTGCGAGTGCGCGACGTCCAGCGCGCGCTGCACGGCCGCATCGGCCAGCACGTCGTCGAGCGTCTTGCGCACGCGTTCGAACAGCAGATCGAACTCGCCCGCGGTGAAGCTCAGTGCCGGCGCGAAACCGAGCACGCCGTCGCTGAAGGCGCGGAACACCACGCCGTTCGCATACGCGGCGGCGGCAATCTTGTCGGGCAAGTCGAGCGCCGGGTCAAAGCGCGTCTTGCTCGCCTTGTCGGCCACCAGTTCGAGCGCGCCGAGAAGGCCGATCGAACGCGCATCGCCGACGAGCGGATGCGCGCGCAGCGCGTCGAGTCCTGCGGCAAAGCGCGGCCCCATCGCCTGGCCGTTCGCGAGCAGTCCACCTTCGTGATAGAGCTTCAGCACCTCGAGGCCGATCGCCGCGCTGACCGGATGAGCGGAATACGTGTAGCCGTGTCCGACCACGGCCGACTCTGACCGGCTGCCCGCAATGCCTTCGTAGATTTCGTCGGACATCAGCACTGCGCCCATCGGCGCGTAGCCGGCGGTCAGCCCCTTCGCGACGGTCATCAGGTCCGGGTCGACCCGTTCGGCTTCGCACGCGAACAGCGGCCCGGTTCGGCCGAAGCCGGTGATCACCTCATCGGCGACGAACAGGATGCCGAGGCGCCGGCACGCGTCGCGCATCGCACGCAGCCAGCCGGCCGGCGGCACGATCACGCCGCCGGAGCCCTGCACGGGCTCGCAGAAGAACGCCGCGACGTTGTCCGCGCCGAGTTCCGAGACTTTGGCCTCGAGCGCGGCGACCGACGCGGCGATCAGCGCCTGCGGATCGTCGCCGAGCGGGTGGCGGTACGGGTAGGGCGACGGAATATGGTGCTGGTCCGCGCGCGGCAGGTCGAAGTGGCGGTGGAACGCCGGCAGCGCGGTAAGGCCGGCGCCGATCGACGATGAACCGTGATACCCGCGTTCGAGCGCGATCATCTGCTTCTTCGACGGGCGGCCGGTCGCGTTGAAATAGTGCGTGATGAAACGCATGGCGGAGTCGATCGCGTCCGAGCCGCCGAGCGTGAAGTACACGCGGTTCAGGGACGGCGGCGCGAGCGACGCGAGCCGGTCGGCCAGCTCGATCGCGGGTTGCGAGCCGAAATGAAAATAGCCGGTCGCGTACGGCAGCTTCGCCATCTGCGCGGCCGCGGCCTTGACGATGCTGTCGCGGCCGTAGCCGACGTTGACGCACCACAGGCCCGAGAATGCGTCGAGCAGCGTATGGCCTTCGGCGTCGCGCAGAAACACGCCTTCCGCAGACTCGAGCATGGTGACGCCGCGCGCCTCGTGGGCGCGATAGTTGACGACGGGGTGGATCAGGTGTTGACGATCGGCTTCGATCAGCTCGGCTTGGTTCATGGCGGGGCGGGGCTCTCGTCGGTTGTCAGCGGTGAGTTCATGCTACCGGGCGAGAAGTCCGCATGCGCCTTCAATTTGCGGCCTGAAACGTATGGACACGGCGTTTGCACGGGACGCTTCCGCATTTTCTGCTGTACGCCTCGCTGGGCAGCGCGCGCGTCAGTAGCCGCGCGCGCGGTCGACCACGCCGATCATCGGCTGTCCTGCGCGATGGCGCGCGATGTTCGCGAGCACGGCGTCGACCGCGGTGCCGGGCCGCGTTGCGCTGGCAATGTGCGGGGTGATCCGCATGCGCGGATGCGTCCAGAACGGGTGGCCTGCCGGAAGCGGCTCCGGATCGGTCACGTCGAGGATCGCACTGTCTAGCCGGCCGCCATCGAGCGCCGCGAGCAGCGCGGCCGCGTCGAGCTGCGGGCCGCGCCCGACCTGCACGAGCGATGCACCGGCCGGCAGCGCGTCGAACACGCGCGCGCCGAGCAGCCCGCGCGTGCTCTCGGTGAGCGGCAGCAGGCAAATCAGGAGGTCGGTGCGGGCGAGGAACGCATCGAGCGCCGCGTCGCCCGCGTAGCAGTCGACGCCGTCGAGCGTGCGCGGGGTGCGGCTCCAGCCGGCGCACGGAAAACCGAAGCGGCGCAGCATGTCGAGCACGGCCTGCCCCAGTGTGCCGATGCCGAGCACGCCGACGCGGCGCGACGCGGCCGCGCGCACCGGCTTCTCGCCCCACACCTGCGCGCGCTGTTGCGCCGCGTAGTCGAACAGGTCGCGGTGGATCGTCAGCACCGCCTGCGTCACGTACTCGACCATGCCTTCGACGATGCCCGGCTCGATCATCCGCACGACGGGGATATGCGCGGGCACGCTCGACAGATCGAACTGGTCGATGCCGGCCGCCACCGAGAACACGACCTCGAGGTTCGGCAGCAGTGCGACGGGGTCGTCCGGCGGCTGCCACGCGGCAAGATAGCGGACGGCGTTGGGATCGCCGATGTCGGGCCAGATCCGGAACGCGAGGTCGGGCGCTTTTTGTGCGAAGCGCTGAGCCCATTGCGCGCCCCGTACCGGGTCGGATTTGTACAGGAAACTCATCCCGTACTGCTCAGCCGAGCGCCTGGCTGACGATCCCGAACGCCCGCGGCGCTGGTTCGCGGGCGGGCACAGCGCCGCGTGCCATCGCGACGACGGTATCGACGCGCGGCAGGCCGAGCCCCTGCAGCCAGTCCGACAGCCCGCTGTCGCCCGGCACGTCGAGACGGAGGAACATGCCCTCGTGCAGCGCGAGCCAGTGGCTGATGAGCGCCTGCGCGCGCAGCGCGTCAGGCGCGATCACCGGGCCGATCACATGTCCGCGGCCGAAGCGGCGAAAGAGCGCGAAGCCGAGCAGTTCGCCATCGCGATCGAGCGCAATCCCGTTTGCGAAGTCGAGCAGTGCGTCGATCACCGCGCCGCGCTCGTAGCCGGCCGCGCGCGATGCGAGCGCGGCCAGGCGCGGGCCGTCGTTGATTCCGAGCGGTCGCAGGCGCTCGCCCGGCGGCAGCGAGATCAGCGGCGGCTGGAACGCCGCGCCCTGGTGCTGATCGATCGTGCCGATCGCTTTGAAGCCGAACTTCGCGTAGAGCGGTTCTCCGGACGGCGTCGCATGCAGGAATATCGTGCGCGTGCCGAGGCTGTCGAGAACACGCGAGAACAGTTCGCGGCCGATGCCGCGGCCCTGATGCCCGGGCGACACGATCACCATGCCGAGCGCCGCGTGCGCGTCGCCGAAGGGCCAGCCGAGGGCGGTGCCGACGACGCCGGATTCGTCCTCGGCGACGAAGCCGCTGCCGAGCTGCAACACAAAGCGCCAGTCGTCGAGCCGGTGCGGCCACTTGACCGCCTCCGACAGTCGATGCGCGGCGGGCAGGTCGGTTTCGGTGAACGGGCGATAGATAAGCGTGCGGGAAGGATTGAGGTCGGCCACGCCAGACTCCAAAGCGGTAGAAATGACGTCCTCACTCTGCCAGCGCCGGTGCGGCCCGGATAGGACGATTCGCCTGTTTCGCCGCGGCAGTGGCCGCGCGTTCGAAATCAACGCAATCCGGCGTGCCCGGTGCCGACGAACGCGCGTTTCGTGCCGCCGCGGCGCATCGATCCGGCAGCTTCTGCTGCGCGCATGCCACTACGATGCAAGCATGGCGGCGTCGTCGTTCGTCGCCATGCCGCACCGCTGGAGGCCGCGCGGCAGGACCGCGAAGGCCACGGCAGCGCTTCGTTCGGCCGCGGCAGATCGTGCTGCTCGCTGCGTGCAATACGCGACGATTCTGCGTTTGGAGCCGCGCCGAACGATGCGCGAACGACTTATTGCCCTGATTCAATTTCGTTGAACCCAGCCCGTCCCCGGCCCTGCCGGGGCTTCACACCGACAGGACGTCACCATGATTCAATTTGAACCGAAGTACATCACGTTCGACTGCTACGGCACGCTGATCCACTTCCGAATGGCCGAGATGGCGCGCGAGGTCTACGCGGACAGGCTGTCGCCGGTCGCGCTCGAACAGTTCGTGCGCGCGTTCGCCGCCTATCGGCTTGACGAGGTGCTCGGCGCGTGGAAGCCGTTTCGCGACGTCGTCGTCAATGCGATCCGGCGCACCTGCGCGCGGGTCGGCGTGAAGTTCGACGAAGCCGAAGCCGAGCGCTTCTATCTGGCAGTGCCGACCTGGGGTCCGCACCCGGACGTGCCCGCGGGTCTGTCGCGGCTCGCGACGAAATACAGGCTGGTGATCCTGTCGAACGCGTCGGACGACCAGATCATGAGCAACGTCGACAAGCTCGGCGCGCCGTTCCATGCGGTGTTCACCGCACAGCAGGCGCAGTCGTACAAGCCGCGGATGCGGGGCTTCGAATACATGTTCGACAAGCTCGGATGCAAGCCGGAGGATGTGCTGCACGTGTCGTCGAGCCTGCGCTACGACCTGATGACGGCCGAGGATCTCGGCATCAAGCACAAGGCGTTCGTCAATCGCGGCCACGAGCCGGGCACGCCTTTCTACAACTATTACGAAGTGTCGGACATCGGCCATCTCGCGACGCAACTCGGGCTGTAAGCAGCGCCCGCGCCGAATTCTGTACCGAACGGTTAACAGGCGGCGGCCGTCATTCTGCGTTCGGCAAACGGCGATACATGCGCGCACGCAGCAAACAATGCTGCGCGGATGGCTCAAAACGGTCGATTCATATCGTGAGGGCGGCCCGAATCGCGACAAACCGCATTTTGGCGGTGCTTAAATGAATCGCATGCGCACGACGTCACGCCCGCCACCAGCAAGCGGGCGCGGCGGGGTTGAAGAACCACGCTGGACCCCACGATCCACTTACCACAGTCAGGAGCAGTTCGGATGAGCGACGATATCGACAACGGCGGCGGCAACGGTGGCTTCACGCGCCGCGACATGATGCGGGTCATGGCGGCAAGCGGCATGATGGCCGCCGGCGCCGGCGGACTGCTGGTGCACCCCCGGACTGCCTTCGCCGCGCCCGCGCCGCAGCGCGGCGGCAAGATCCGGGTCGCGAACGATGCCAGTTCGACGGCCGATACGCTGGATCCGGCCAAGGGCTCGACGGGCGCGGACTACATCCGCTTCTTCATGTTCTATAGCGGTCTCACGCAACTCGATCAGAGCCTGACGCCGCAGATGAATCTCGCCGAGTCGCTGCACACGGCAGACGCGAAGACGTGGGTCATCAAGCTGCGCAAGGGGGTCACGTTCCACGACGGGAAACCGGTCGGACCGGCCGACGTAGTGTTTTCACTGATGCGCCACAAGAACCCGACCACCGCGTCGAAGGTCAAGACGCTCGCCGACCAGTTCGCGGACGCGAAGGCGAGCGGCCCAGACGAAGTCACGCTCACGCTCGCCAGCGCGAACGCGGACCTGCCGGTGATCCTCGCGACGCCGCAGTTCGTGATCGTCAAGGACGGCACCACCGACTTCTCGACCGGCATCGGCTGCGGCCCTTACAAGCTGAAGACGTTCAAGCCGGGCGTGTCGACGGTCGGCGTGCGCAACGACAGCTACTTCAAGCCGGGCATGCCGCATCTCGACGAGATCGAGCTGATCGGCATCAGCGACAGCGCAGCGCGGCTGAATGCGCTGCTTTCGGGCGACGTGCACCTGGTCAACGCGATCGATCCGCGCTCGACGCAGCGGGTCGCATCCACGCCGGGCTATGCGCTGAAGGAAACCAAGTCGGGCCTGTATACCGATCTGATCGTGCGTAGCGAAAACCCGATTACCGCGAACCCCGATTTCGTCGAAGGGATGAAGTACCTGTTCGATCGCGAACAGATCCGCTCGGCCGTGTTCCGCGGCTACGCGGTGATCGGCAACGACCAGCCGATTCCGCCGGGGCATCGCTACTTCAACGCGTCGCTGCCGCAGCGGCCGCACGACCCGGACAAGGCGAAATTCCTGTTCCAGAAGGCCGGCGCGCTTGGCACCACGCTGCCGCCGATCTATGCGACGTCCGACGCGAACGGTTCGATCGAGATGGCCGTGCTGCTGCAGCAGGCCGGCCAGAAAATCGGCCTGAACCTGCAGGTGAACCGCGTGTCGGCCGACGGCTACTGGTCGAACCACTGGATGAAGCATCCGCTCGGTTTCGGCAACATCAACCCGCGCTCGAGTGCCGATGTGCTGTTCACGCAGTTCTTCAAGTCGGACGCGCCGTGGAACGAGTCGGGCTGGAACAACGCGAACTTCGACCAATTGCTGCTTGCCGCTCGCTCCGAAACCGACGATGCGAAACGCAAGCAGATGTACGGCGAGATGCAGACGATCGTGTCGCAGCAGGGCCGGGTCGGGATCCCCGCGTTCATCAGTTTCCTCGACGGGTACGACAAGCGGCTCGGGGGCCTCGGTTCGATCCCCACCGGCCCGATGATGGGCGGCATGTTCGCCGAGTACGTGTGGTGGAACGCCTGACGCTGTCGCTTGCCGCCGCCGCGCGCGGCTTTTTCGGGAGTCTTGCTTCATGAACCGAATCCTCGTCGCGCTGATCGGCCGGCGCATCGCGGTAACCGCACTGACGCTGCTGATCGTGTCCGCCATCATCTTCACGATCACGAACCTGCTGCCGGGGGACGCCGCGCAGGCCGCGCTGGGCCAGTCGGCGACGCCGGAGACGATCGCCGCGCTGCGCCAGCAGTTCGGCCTCGACCTGCCGGCGCACGTGCGCTACTTGCACTGGCTCGCGGGGCTGCTGCACGGCGATTTCGGCCGTTCGCTGTCCGGCGATATGCCGGTGTCGGAGATGATCGGCGGACGCCTGCCGAAGTCGCTCGCGCTCGCGGCAATCACGACCGCCGTGTCGGTGCCGATCGCGCTGCTGCTCGGCATCGTCGCTGCAGTCAAGCGCGAGTCGGCTATCGATCGAGTGATCAGCCTCGGCACGCTGTCTCTCGTCGCGACGCCGGAATTCCTGATCGCGACGGTCGCGGTGCTCGTGTTCGCGGTGAAGCTGCGGTGGTTGTCCGCGCTGTCGTACGGCGGCCCGATCGACAGCGTGCACGATTTCCTGCGTGCGTATGCGATGCCTGTGCTGACGCTGTGCGCGGTCGTGATCGCGCAGATGGCGCGGATGACGCGCGCCGCGGTGATCGAGCAGCTGAGCGCGTCGTATGTCGAAATGGCCGTGCTCAAGGGGGCGAGCCC
Source organism: Paraburkholderia sp. A1RI-2L (assembly GCF_048957375.1). NCBI lineage: Bacteria > Pseudomonadati > Pseudomonadota > Betaproteobacteria > Burkholderiales > Burkholderiaceae > Paraburkholderia > Paraburkholderia sp. A1RI-2L. The sequence continues at coordinate 693,381 of NZ_JARBTA010000003.1, read as the reverse complement.
CGCGCGAGTCGTGCTGCGTCATGCGCTGCCGAACGCGATCGGTCCAATCGCGAATGCGATCGCATTGAGCCTGTCGTATCTGCTCGGCGGGGTGATCGTCGTCGAGACGATCTTCAATTATCCCGGCCTCGCCAGCCTGATGGTCGATGCCGTTGGCAACCGTGATTTCCCGTTGGTTCAGGCCTGCACGCTGATCTTCTGCGTCGCTTACCTGACACTCGTGCTGTTCGCCGATCTGTGCTCGATCGTGTCAAACCCGCGACTGCGCAGCTGAGTGTTTCGTCCTTCTACAGAGATACCGACCATGCACCCGAGCGAATCCGTTCAACGCAGCAGCACGCTGCAGCCGTCAAGCGAGCCCCCCCCGCCGCGGGGCGGCGTGCCGCCGGCCGCGCCTTCCCCCGATCAGCCGCCCAGGCGCCGCGCGCCGCGCATGAAACTGACGGCCGGCGGCCGCGTCGGGCTGTCGATGGTCGGCCTGATGCTGTTCATCGCGGCGTTCTCGCCGTTGCTCGCGCCGCACGACGTCGGCGAGATCGTCACGTCGGACGTGTTCGCGCCGTTCAGCGCGAAGCTGCCGTTCGGCTCCGACTTCCTCGGCCGCGACATGCTGAGCCGGATCTTGTACGGCACGCGGCTCACCGTGCTGCTCGCGCTCGCGGCGGTGCTGCTCGCCGCGCTGACCGGCACGACGCTCGGGTTGCTCGCGACCGTGTCGGGCCGCGCGGTCGACGAGACGATGAGCCGACTGCTCGACGCGCTCACGTCAATTCCGTCGAAGATGTTCGCGCTGATGTTCGTCGCCGCGTTCGGCTCGTCGCTGCCGCTCCTGATCCTGACCGCCGCGGTCAGCTACATGCCGGGCTCGTACCGGATCGCGCGCGCGCTGGCGGTCAACATCAGCACGCTCGAATTCGTGCAGGTTGCGCGGGCTCGCGGCGAGAGCGCGCTGTACATCGCGTGCGTCGAGATGCTGCCGAACATGATCCACCCGATGCTCGCCGATACCGGGCTACGCTTCACGTTCGTCGTGCTGCTGCTGAGCGGCCTGAGCTTTCTCGGGCTCGGCGTACAGCCGCCGTATGCGGACCTCGGCTCGCTCGTGCGCGAGAACATCGCCAGCCTCGGCGACGGCTCGGCCGTCGCGATCATGCCCGCGGTCGCGATCGCAATCCTGACGGTGGGGGTCAACCTCCTGATCGACGGCCTGCCGCATCGCGGCCGCCGCAAGGGCGCAGCCGTGGCCGCGGGAGAACACTGATGCGAGATCAATCGACTCCGCTCGTCGAGGTTCGCGGGCTGCGCGTGGTCGGCGGCCGTCCGGGCGGCGCGGAAACGACGATCGTCCACGACGTTGACTTCGACATCGGGTGCGGCGAGGTGCTCGCGCTGATCGGCGAGTCGGGCTCCGGCAAGACAACGATCGCGCTGTCGCTGATGGGCCATGCGCGTGCCGGCTGCCGCATCGCCGGGGGCTCGGTGAAGCTCGGCGGCATCGACGTCTGCAGGCTGCCGGCGCAGGCGCTGACCGCGCTGCGCGGCCGCAAGGTTGCATACATCGCGCAGAGCGCGGCTGCCGCGTTCAACCCGTCGCGCACGATCCTCGACCAGGTGATCGAGAGCGCGTTGATCCACCGGACGCTGACGAAGCGCGAAGCGCAGGCGAAGGCGGTCGAGCTGTTTCGCGCGCTCGCGCTGCCCGAGCCGGAGACGATCGGCAAGCGTTATCCGCACCAGGTGTCGGGCGGGCAACTGCAGCGGCTGATGGCCGCGATGGCGCTGATCACCGATCCGGAGCTGGTGATCCTCGACGAACCGACCACCGCGCTCGATGTGACCACGCAGATCGACGTGCTGCAGGCGTTCAAGAACGTGATCCGGCGCTGCGGGATGAGCGCGGTCTACGTGTCGCACGACCTGGCCGTGGTTGCGCAAATGGCCGACCGGATCGTGGTGCTGAGCGACGGGGTGATCCGCGAAACCGGCGATACGGAACAGATCCTGCATGCGCCGACGCACCCCTACACGCAGAGCCTGATCGCGGCGGTCACGCCGAGCGATGCGCAACGAGATGAGAAACCGACGCCCGCCGCACCGGGCCCGCTGCTCGATGTGCGCGGTGTGATCGCCGGCTATGGCAGCCGCGCCGCGAACGGCTGGCCCGCGAAGGTGATCTTGCACGAAGTGGACCTGCGCATCGGGCGCGGACAGACGGTCGGCGTGATCGGCGAATCGGGCTCCGGCAAGACGACGCTCGCGAAGGTGATCGCGGGGCTCGTGCCGGCGACGGGCGGGCAGATCCTGCTCGACGGCGAACCGCTCGCGCTCGACATCGGCAAGCGCACGAAAGAGCAGCACCGCCGCGTGCAGATCGTGTTCCAGAACGCCGATACCGCGCTCAATCCGGTGCATACGGTCGAGCGTACGCTGGCGCGGCCGCTCGCGTTCTATCACGGGATCAGGGGCGCGCGCGCGCGGCAGCGCGTCGCCGAGCTGCTCGAACTGGTGCGGCTGCCGCAGGCGGTCGCAGCGCGGCGCACCGGCGAGCTGTCCGGCGGCCAGAAGCAGCGCGTGAACCTCGCACGCGCGCTCGCGGCCGAGCCCGACCTGATTCTGTGCGACGAGGTCACGTCGGCGCTCGACACCGTGGTCGGAGCCGCGATCATGGATCTACTGCGCGAGCTCCAGGCGAAGCTCGGCGTGTCGTACGTGTTCATCACGCACGACATTGCGAAGGTGCGCGCGATCAGCGACGACATCGTCGTGCTGTACGCGGGCCGCCGCGTCGAAACCGGCAGCCGCGACGCGCTGTGTGCGCCGCCTTACCACCCGTATTCGCACTTGCTCGTGTCGTCTGCGCCCGAGCTGCGCGCGGGCTGGCTCGACGAAGCCGGCGAGCGTTGCCACCGGCCGCTGGTGCCGATCGGCGCGAGCACAGTTGACACCGAGCTGTGCTCGTTCTTGCCGCGCTGCGCGATGCGGGTGGACGGCGTCTGCAACCGGACGGCGCCGGCGCTGCGCACGCTCGAGAACGGTGCGCAGGTGCTGTGCCATCGCAGCGAGGAAGATCTCGCGCGCTTCCAGGCCGAGCCGCTTCAGGTTGGCATCGCGCCGGTGCAGCCGGTGCATCCGTAGGGTGCGATACGCGGCTTGTCACCCGCGTGCCGCGGTAGCCGGCGTTCCGCATAGTCTGCTGCGGCGATCGCGCAAAACGGCGATTTGTACGCGTTCCGCACGCAAATGCGCGGCAACTGCGCTTTCGGACAGTGATTAAATGGCTTGCAATGGACGGTCGCCGATGGTCGTCGCACGAATGATCGAGAAGGATTCGATGAAACTGGAATCGTACTGGCTGGATACCCGCCCCGCGTTTGGGGCCGGCAGCGAAGGGCCCGTCGAAGGGCGTGCGGACGTGGTCGTGATCGGCGGTGGCTTCACCGGATTGTCGGCGGCGCTCGCGCTCGCGCAGCGCGGCGCATCGGTGGTCCTGCTGGAGGCCGCGCAGATCGCGGGCGAAGCATCGGGCCGCAACGGCGGCCAGTGCAACACCGGCGTTGCGCAGGACTACGCGTCGCTGGTCGCGCGACTCGGCGCCGAGCCGGCGAAGCAGTTCTATCGCGCATACGAGAGCGCAGTGAAGAGCGTCGAGTCGATCGTCGCAGAACATGCGATCGACTGCGACTTCCGGCGTGCGGGCAAGCTGAAGCTCGCTGCGAAGCCGCAGCATTTCGCAGGACTCGCGAAGACGTTCGAGCTGTTGCGACGGGACGTCGATCCGGACATCGAACTGATCGAGCCGTCGCGGATCCGCGATGAAGTCGATTCCAACGGTTTCTACGGCGGGCTCTTGCAGAGCAACGGCGCGCAGATGCACATGGGCAAATTCGGCGTCGGCCTGGCGCAGGCGGCGGTGCGCTCCGGCGCACGAATCTTCGAGCACGCTGCCGTCACGCAGCTCGAGCGGCTCGACGGCGAGCGCCATACGGTCGCCTGCACGCGTGGCACGATCATCGCCGATCGTGTGCTGGTCGCGACCGGCGCATCGCAGCACGGGCCGTTCGCGTGGTTCCGGCGACGCATCGCGCCGGTCGGCAGTTTCATCGTCGTCACCGAGCCGCTGCCCGACACGCAGCTGAACCGGCTGTTCCCGAACCGCCGTGCGTATGTGACGTCCCGCCAGATCGGCAACTACTTCCGGGTGACGCACGACAACCGGCTGCTGTTTGGCGGCCGCGCGCGCTTCGCCATGTCGAGCCCGCGCTCCGACGCGAGAAGCGGCGAGATCCTGCGTGCTGGTATGGCCGGCTATTTCCCGGAACTGGCCAACGTGCGGCTCGAATACTGCTGGGGCGGGCTGGTCGACATCACCGCCGACCGCCTTCCGCGCGCGGGCCAGCACGACGGGCTCTACTACTCGATGGGCTACAGCGGCCACGGCGTGCAGATGTCCGTGCATATGGGCCGCGTGATGGCTGATGTGCTGTATGGCGCGGCCGCGTCGAATCCGTGGCGCGAGCTGGACTGGCCCGCGATGCCCGGCCATTTCGGCCACGCGTGGTTCCTGCCGTTCGTCGGCGCGTACTACCGGATGCAGGATTTCCTGCACTGAAACGAGCGCCGGGAGGATTCGATATGACAGTGCAATTCGTTGGCCTGGCTCGTGCCGGGCGGCCCATATCGCCGGCGATCGGCGATGTGCTGCGCACGATCGACGCATCGTTCGCGCAGCCGCTGAACCTCGACACACTCGCATCGGTAGCCGGCTTGAGCGTGTCGCGTTTCACTGCGCGCTTTCGCGGCGAAACCGGGTTGTCGCCGCACAGGTATCTGTGCCTCGTGCGGGTACGGCGTGCGCAGGACCTGTTGCGCGCCGGTCTCGCGCCGTCGGTTGTCGCGACCGACGTCGGCTTCTTCGATCAGAGCCATCTGTGCCGACATTTCCGGCGGGTGCTAGGGATCACGCCGCGTGATTACGTAGCCGCGCGGGAAGGCTGCGCGACGGCGAGCCTGTCGCAAACGCGCACGTCGCAAACGCGCACGTGCGCAGAAGGCCGTGAAGCGACGTGTCACGCGGCGTAAGAACGATCACAGATGGTATGTAGACCTTAAGATTTCCGGCAGGAGAGCCGGCGAACGACGATTTCCGATATTGCGTGGCGTTTTCAGTCAGACCGTCACGCACTGCACAGGAGCAGAAATGACGGCAGCTTTCGTGTTGCACCGTGCCGACGGCGCACCTTCTTCAACCGCATTCCGCAAGCATGCGTTCGGCGAGAGCGATCCGTTCGCGCAATACCGGGAGATTGCATGGGAGGGGCCCGACGCGATGGCCGCGGGGCGTATCGGCTTCGTCGGTGAGCTCGACGTGCCGAGCTTTCCGCACATTGAAACGATCATCGTCGTCGAAGGGGAGCTGACGCTCGAGGCGGCCGGGGCCGCGCCGCTGGTGCTCGGCCCGCGAGAAGGCGCCGTCATCGGCGGCGGCACCGCGCTTCGCATCGTCGCGCAATCGCGGGTGCTGCTGATGTTCTGCGCGGCCGCATGCACGACACCGACGAAGCGCGGCCTCTTTGCGCTACATGCCGACGCCGACTTCAAACCGTCCGCAACGCTGCCGGCGGAGGTGCTGCTCGGCCCGGCGCCGCAATGCCGCAGCGACAACGTGTTCGTCGACGACGGCGCCGCGTACTGCGCGGGCACGTGGGATTCGACGCCCTATCACCGGATCGTCCGCGCGCATCGCGTGAACGAGTTCATGCTCCTCCTCGACGGCGGCGTACGGTTCGCCGCGCCCGATGGCAGCGTACTGTCGCTCGGTGCCGGTGACGCGCTGTTCGTGCCGCGGGGTGCATCGATCGGTTGGGAAAGCAGCGAACGCGTGGCGAAGTTCTACGTCGCGCAGAACGTCAATGCATCCACCGAGCGAGACTGATCATGTCCCCTCCGCTGCACCATATCGCAACTCCGGCCACGCCGCCCGCTTTGGCCGATGTCGTCGTGATCGGCGGCGGCATCATCGGCGTCTTTGCCGCCTATTACCTCGCCCGGCGCGGAGTGTCGGTCGCGCTCGTCGAGAAGGGGCGAATCGGCGCGGAACAGTCGAGCCGCAACTGGGGCTGGTGCCGGCAGCAAAACCGCGACGAGCGCGAGTTGCCGATGGCGAGCAAGAGCATCGATCTGTGGGAGCGATTCGCGGCCGAATCCGGCGAAGACACGGGCTTTCATCGCTGCGGGCTGTTGTATCTGAGCAATGACGACGCCGAGCTGTCCCGCTGGGCCAGCTGGGGGGAATTCGCGAAGACCGCGGGCGTGACAACGTACATGCTCGACGGCAAGCAGGCCACCGAGCGTGGGCACGCGACCGGGCGGCAGTGGAAAGGCGGCGTATTCTCGCCGAGCGACGGCACGGCCGACCCGGGGAAGGCCGCACCCGCCGTGGCCACCGCACTGATGAAGCTCGGCGGCAGTGTCCATCAGCACTGCGCGGCGCGCGGCATCGAACTCGAGGGCGGGCGTGTCAGCGGCGTCGTCACGGAGGCGGGCGTCATCAAGACCAGGACGGTCGTGCTCGCCGGTGGCGCATGGGCGTCGTCGTTCTGCCGCCAGCTCGGCATCCGTTTTCCGCAGGCCTCGATCCGTCAGTCGATCCTGAGCGTTTCGCCCGTCGAGCATCCGCTGCCGGATGCGTTGTACACGTCCGGCGTTTCCGTTACGCGCCGCAGCGACGGACGCTACGCCCTGGCAATCAGCGGCCGCGCGCGCGTGGACTTGACGCAACAGTTCCTGCGCTTTGCGCCGCAATTCGTGCCGATGTTCGCGAAGCGCTGGCGCAATCTACTGCCGGGCGGCCTCGAAGGGATGCGCGGCGGCCATGAATCGCTGAAGCGCTGGCGCCTCGATGCGCCCACGCCGATGGAGGCGGTACGCATCCTGGATCCGAAGCCCGACATGCGGACGATCCACGAAACGTACCGCCGCGCCGTCGAGCTCCTGCCCGAACTTCGCGACGCAAAGATCACGCACGCATGGGCCGGGTTCGTGGACAGCACGCCGGATGGCGTGCCGGGCATCGGCGAGGTGCCGGGCGTGCCGGGGCTGATCCTCGCTGCGGGCTTTTCGGGCCACGGTTTCGGGATAGGACCGGGCGCCGGGCACCTCATCGCGGATCTCGCGACCGGCGCGCAACCGCTGGTCGACCCGGTGCCGTATCAGCCGGGCCGGTTCAACGATTCCTCGTGGGGTAAGGTTGCCGATTTCTAGGGCGGGGCCGTCACGCGGATGACGGTGGCGGCCTCGGGATGAGGCGGATCGAATGGGCTCGCATCAGTCCGCCAGCCCTGGAGTTTGTCATGCATTTCGGCTCATGCTGGCTTGGATACGTGCGAGCCATTCGTGAGCTACGGCACGCACATGGCGACGCTGATGGCGGAGATCATGGGCAGGCGCGCCGGTCTCAAAACGTGGACGGGCTTTGACTGGCCGGCGATTCCAGGTCACTTCGGAAAGCCCTGGTTTCTGCCGTTCGGCGGAGCGTGCTATCGACTCAAGGACATCCTGCAATGATTTCTCCCGTGACTCACCTGATGCAAGCCGGAAGGCTGGACCGGTTCTTCATCGATGGCGATTGGAGCGTGCCCGACGGCGGCGACCGGTTCGCGGTCGTGTGCCCTTCCACCGAGGGCACACTGTGCGAGATCCCGCTCGGCAGCGCGCGCGACGCCGACCGGGCCGCAAGCGCTGCGCGCCGGGCGTTCGAGCGTTGGTCGGCTACTTCGCCGCAAGAGCGCGCCGCGCTGCTCGACCGCATTCATGCGTTGATCATCGAGCGTGCGGAACTGTTTGCTACCGCGCTCGCCATGGAGATGGGCGCGCCCATCGGCTATGCGCGTGCCGCGCATGTGCCGCTCGCAGCCGAACATATCCGGGTTGCGCGCGACAACCTCGCGAGCTACTCGTTCGTCACGCGGCGGGGGACTACCGCGATCGCGCGCGAGCCGATCGGCGTGTGCGCGCTGATCACGCCATGGAACTGGCCGATCTATCAAATCACCGCTAAGGTCGGGCCGGCGCTTGCCGCCGGCTGTACGGTGGTGCTCAAACCGAGCGAGCTAGCGCCGCTCAGCGCGCTGCTGTTCACGGAAGTGATCGCCGATGCGGGCGTGCCCGCCGGCGTATTCAACCTTGTGAGCGGCAGCGGTGCGGAGGTAGGCGCTGCACTTTCGGCGCACCCTGAGGTCGACATGGTGTCGATCACCGGATCGACGCGGGCGGGCGTGCTGGTTGCGCAGGCGGCTGCGCCGACGGTCAAGCGCGTCGCGCAGGAACTCGGCGGCAAGTCGCCGAACATCGTCTTGCCGGACGCGGACCTGGAGCGGGCTATTGCGCCGGGCGTGGCCGCCGCGTTCCGGAACATGGGGCAGTCGTGCAGCGCGCCGACCCGCATGATCGTGCCGCGCAACGTGCTCGGCGCGGTCGAAGAACAGGCCATCGCGGCAGCGCAGCGGCTCATCGTCGGCGACCCTTTCGCCGAAGCAACGACGCATGGGCCGCTCGCCAATCGCGCGCAGTTCGGGCGGGTCGCGCAGATGATCGACGTAGGCCTCGACGAACGCGCCAGGTTGATCGCCGGTGGACCAGGGCGGCCTGCGGGCTTCGACAAGGGTTTTTATGCGCGACCGACGATTTTCTCGGACGTGCGCACGGACATGACGATCGCGCAGCAGGAGATCTTCGGTCCGGTCCTCGCGATCCTGCCTTACGACACCGTTGACGAGGCCGTCGCGATCGCGAACGACACGGTATACGGGCTCGGCGCGCATGTGCAGGGCACGGACATGGAACGCGTGCACGCGGTGGCCGCGCGCATCCGGTCGGGGCAGGTGCATCTGAACTATCCGGCGTGGGATCCGCAGGCGCCATTCGGCGGATACAAGCAATCGGGCAACGGCCGCGAGTACGGGATCGAAGGGATGGAGGAGTACATGGAGGTCAAGTCGATCCTCGGATACTACGACTGACGCGGCCGCTGCGCGCAAAGGCGCCGACAGTACAGGATGTAAGCCATCGACTTTCCGAAGGTGCCTGAATTGGAAGACTCCGTTGATTCCGAAATGTCGCTGAGCGCGCATCAAGCGCACTGGGCCGGATTGCGCCGCGATCTGCATGCGCATCCCGAACTGCGGTTCGAGGAGCACAGAACGGCCGGCGTCGTCGCTCGCGAGCTTGAAGCGCTCGGCTATTCGGTGTCGCGCGGGCTGGGCGGCACGGGTGTCGTCGCGAGCCTGGGCGGTGCGGATCCGGGCCGCGGCATCGTGCTGCGCGCCGATCTCGATGCGTTACCAATCCGCGAAGCCAACGACTTCGCGCACGCATCGTGCACGCACGGGATCATGCACGCGTGCGGGCATGACGGCCATACCGTCATGTTGCTGGGCGCCGCGCGCATCCTGAAGGAACTGCCGCAATTGCCGGGCACCGTTCATTTCGTGTTTCAGCCCGGCGAAGAGGGCGGCGCGGGCGCCCGCAAGATGATCGACGACGGCCTGTTCGAGCAATATCCCACCGAAGCGGTGTTTGGCATGCACAACTGGCCCGGCTTGCCCGCCGGGCATTTCGGGCTGCGCACCGGCCCGATCATGGCCGCGGGCTCCCGCTTCAGGATTACGGTAACGGGCAAGGGCGCGCATGCAGCGCAGCCGCATCTGGGCATCGATCCGGTACCGCTCGCGTGCGCGATGGTGCTGCAGTGTCAGACCATCGCCGCGCGACACAAGGATCCCGTCGATCCGGCCGTTATTTCCGTCTGTATGTTCCATGCGGGTACGACGGACAACGTCATTCCGGACACTGCCGAGTTGCGCGGCACGATTCGCACGCTGTCGTCCGAGTTGCAGCAGAAGCTGCAGCGCGACGTCCAGCTTGCGTGCGAGGGACTAGCCGCGGCTCATGGCGCGCTGGTCGACGTGGAGTTTTTTCAGTACTACCCGGCCACGGTCAACACGCCAGCCGAGACGGCGCTGTGCGAAGCGGTGATTCGCGACACGTTCGGAGACCAGCGCCTGTACCGGGACGTGCCGCCGAACATGACGTCCGAAGACTTCGGCTTCATGCTGGAGGAGCGGCCGGGCGCTTACGTGCTGATCGGCAATACGCGGGACGGCGCGGCCGCGCCGGCACTGCATCACCCAAGATACGATTTCAACGACGACATCATTTCGGCCGGCGTCCGGTATTGGGTTGCGTTGGCGCAGCATTACTTCAAGCCATCGCCTTGATGCGCCGATTTGGCGTCATAGACCGGCTGAATGGGCGGGGCATCGTGCTGTGTTCGATGCGCACTGCTCGACAGCAGGGCGCTCGCACACTGGGAGGCCGGCGTGCGTGCGTCCATATTGCGTCCGCGGTTCAGATGATCGTCGATTTCCGCCGCGCACCCGAGCCCGCGCGGGTGAAGGAAGATCGTGAACGCGGCGGTTTCGATGTCCGCCTCGCTGAATTCGCCGGCTGCCCCGGGCGCACTGCGTCCCACGACCGGGCACAAGATTATCGGCCCTTGAAGACCGGCGGCCGCTTTTCTACCGATGCCCGCGTCGCTTCGCGCGCATCCTCGGTGTACATGAGCTTCGTGCTGTAACCCTGCTCGTGCTCGTAAGCGGCTTCGAGCGGCATCGATTCGATGTCGTTAAGCGCCTGCTTTGCGTAACGTAATCCAAGCGGGCTTTTGGCGGCGATCTTCGCCGCGAGTTTCAGCGCCGCGGGCATCAGGTTGTCGGGCTCGACCACTTCATCGATCAGGCCCAGCCGGAACGCTTCCTGCGCTTCGATCGGTTCGCCGGTGAAATACATTCGACGCAGCGCGCCCTGCGGAATAAGGCGGCCGTGATGAGCCGCACCACCGCAGCGGCCCACGTTGATCTCGGGCGTGCCAAAACGCGCATTGTTCGCAGCGATGCGAATGTCGCACACTGTGGCCAGTACGGAACCGGCACCAAGCGCCGGACCGTTGACAGCGGCGATGACGGGAATCGGGCAACGGTAGACGGCGGAGAACGTCCTGCGCACGATGGCCGCGCGTTCGGGATCCTGCTCGGGCGTTGCGCTCAAAAATTCGTTCAGGTCCAGGCCTGCGCAAAAAGCGCGATTGCCCGCACCGGTGAAGATGGCGCAATGGACATCGAGTTCATTACCGAGGCTTTCGAACACATCGGCGATTTCGCCATAAAGCGCGAGGGTGAGTGCGTTGACCGGCGGCCGGTCAATGGTAACGATCGCGATGCCGTCGCGCTTTTCAAGAATCAGTGACATGGGTTGCCTTTCGGGAAGTGACTAGTGCAATCAAGCGTCAAACCGGTAAATGCGTGCGGGGTTATCGACAAGGATGGTCTTACGCAACGAAGCGTCATCCACCCAGTCATGGAATGTATCCAGCAAGTCGGCCACGTCCGGCGCAGCATCGCCCATTCGGACGTAAGGCCAGTCTGAACTCCATACGAGCTGTTGCGCGTTCGCTTCGACCATCAGATCGTGGAATGGACGCAGATCCTCATAGTGCGGGGCTCGCTTCGACACCCGACACAGAGCCAGTTTTACGCCGATGCGTCCCTCGCGCAGCAGTGCGAGGATGTTCTGGAAGTCGTGATGGCTGGTCCCGAGCGAGGGATCGAAACACGTCATGTGTTCGAAGACCACGGACAATCCCGCCCGCTGGAGTTTCTCAGTAATGGTGGGAACGTCGGAGCATTGCGCCCAAACCTGAGCGTGCCAATCGAGTGCCTTCATGCGGCTCGCAAGCGACAGCGCAACCTCCAGCCCGACACTGCCCGCGAACGGTTTACCCGTCTGCGGACTCGGCATTTCATTAAAGCGCAGTGCGCGTACGCCACTGTTATGGAGGTTTTGCAACTCATCCTCGGTCGCATCTCGCTGTGCGACTGCGACGCCGCGAATCCTTCCGGCACCCGCCTTGAGCGCCGCCACGAGCGCCTCATTGTTGGTGCCGTACGGCGCCGGCTGAACGAGCACGCCGCGTCTGGCGCCGATCGTGTCCAGCATGGCGAAATAGGTGGTTGAAGGCGCGAGCGGCGGCGGGTAGTTGGACGGTGTCGCAAACGGAAAATCCTGGTACGGACCGAAAACATGCGAATGCGCATCGCAGGCGTCCTCGGGAAGCGGCAGACTCGGTGCACTCGGCATCCGAGCGGGCACGACCTCCACGGGGCGCAGGGGATCCATAAGACCGCTCATGGCTTCACTCTCCATCGCCAGGTTCGGTGCGGCGCATCGAGTCGCGCTCGGCGAATCGCGCATGCCACGCTGCGAGCATCGGATGGCCGTTGCGCCATTGCACATCGGGCAGGCGGAAGTCGTAGTAGGAGAGTACGCAAGCTATGGCGATATCACCGATCTGGATCGCGTCAAGCCGTAATTGCGGCGCCAGTTTCTCCAACGCATCGAGCGACGCAGTCGACTTAACCTTGAAAGCTGCGAGCCACTCCGGGCGCTGTTGCGGCTGAGGCTTGTTGCGCTCCTGGCGCCAGAGCAGCAACACGTCGAGCAAGCCGTCAGCAAAAGCCTGTTGTTGCAGCGCGACGAAGCGCTCGCGACCCTCGACAGGAAAGAGCTTCGCACCAGCGTGCAATGTGTCGAGGTATTCGCAGATGACCGATGAGTCGAACAGAGCGAATCCATCGTCGAGAACGAGCGTAGGCAACTTGCTCAACGGGTTGTCGGGCAATAGATCGAGGTTGGGTTTATCCATTGCCACTGGAGAACGCACGCATTCGAACTTGTCGGCGATACCCGCCTCGTACGCGCATACCATCACCTTGCGGACGAACGGCGAGCGCGGCGACCAATGCAGTTTCATGTGCTTGTCCTTGAGGAGCGTTGAGGAACACACGAACCTCGGCCAGGTCATTGTGCAGCGATACGACCTGCTTTCGTGTTAGGGCAATTATATGGCCTTTTGACCTAAAGGCGCCGAAAAGCGCATGGGTGAAAACACTGATACGAGGACTGCGAGCGCCGCGCCTGGCGGCGCCCCGTATAAGACTTAGAGCGTGACCTTGATATCCAGGCGGATGACATCGCCCCGATACACGCCGTTGCCTACGAAAACGATGTTTCCATCGGCATCGGTTGCAGTGCGATAGGCATGGGCAACGGGCGCATTGAGCGGGATCTGCAGCATCCGTGATAATTCCATGTCGGCGGTGCCGATCGTAATTGTCTGGCGAATCTCCTGAAGCTTGAGATCCGGCATGTCGCGCAGGATGCGCATGGTCGTGTACTGCTTGAACGCGGACTTCGGGATGCGGCGGCTCAGGCGCTCGTCAATATACGCATCGCCGAGATAATAAGGTTGGCCTTCGCGTGAATGGCGTCGGCGCCAGTGGTGATAGGAAGGGGCGAGCTTGCCGCCGGTGTGCAGGATGTTGGTGGGCATGACGCCCTTTTCGGACTTCAGCAATTCGATGCTGGCCCCCTCCGCGGCGAGCAGCAGGCCGGACAAGTCGGTAGGCACCTCGCACCAGAGCTGGTTCTGTGGCTTCTGAGTGACGAAGGTACCCTTGGCCCGAAAGCGTTCGATGAGCTTGTCCTCCTCGAGGATGTCAAGCGCCTGCCGGACCGTGGCGCGAGCGACGGCGCATTCTTCGGCCAGTTCGTCAACGGTCGGAATCTGCGTGCCGACACCCCATTGACCCGACTCAATGCGCCTCCTGAAGAGCGTCGCAAGCTGGATGTAGCGGGCTACCCCGCTCAGGCTGAAATCAATGGCTGGTTCCTTCAGGGCCGCCTCTGTGCTCATTCCAACTCCGGATGATGTCAAGTGGCTCTTCCAGCGCGACTGCCGAGAGCAGCCCGCGCCCGCGAGCCCTCTTAGTTTAATCCAAAGAACCGGTAGTCTAGCCTACTGACTTTTTTCGGCTGTCCGACCAGAAGGGAAAGCAGATTCGTCCCCGTTTCCGGCTTCCGCATCGGATGACGGACATGACAAGGAACAACGCGCAAGAGTTGGCAGCGCCTCGCCTGATCTGTTCGTATGGGGCAGGGGAGCGAGCGGCGGCGACACATCGTCGGGCAACGGGATCTGGTGAACGTTGAGGGTCATGGACACGAGCGTGTAGTAACCAATCACCGCTCCAAGCTCAACTACACCGACGTTGCCCCATCGATGCATGACACGCTGGTAGACCTCCTCATCGACATTGCCGGTCTGTTGCAGCTGCCGCGCGAATTCGTAAATATCAGCTTCTTCTGCGTCATCAAATGCTGGCTGCGCGCCCGTCCTGATCGCGTCCAGCACGGCTTGACTCAGACCAGCACGCAGGCCCGCGTCGGCGTGAATATGCCATTCGAGCTGACTGTTCCAGCGCCGTGCCGTGACAACGATTGCCAGTTCTGTCAGCCGCGCCGGCAAAGTCGTTCCATAGCGCAGGATTTCTCCAAACCGCTGCCAGCGGTCGGCCAAGTCGGGGCGATGCAACGCAGCGCGCAAGGGACCGACGACAGTTCCGCGTGGTCCGTCGACGACGGCCCGATAGACGCGCTCCTGCTCGGCGGTCATCGATTCGGGAGAAAAAAGGGGAATGCGCGCCACGTTCAGTCCTTGCAAATTGATGTCATTTGGTCTGCATCGCCCGCTTCACGCGCGCGTAATGCCAAGTTCACTCAACACCTGGTCCGTATGCTGCCCGAGCGTCGGGGGTGCGCGGTCGAAGCTCAACGGTGCATTGCGCAGCCGAATCGGGCTCACGACCTGAGGCACGGTGCCGGAGACCGGATGAGGAAGATGGCGCAGCATCTCGCGGTGCTTGACCTGAGCGTCTTCGAAAACCATTGGAATGGTGTTGATCGGCCCACACGGCACCGTGGCGGCATCGAGTTTGGCGAGCCAGACCGCGAGGTCGTCTTTAAGCAGCGCTTCGCGAATGATCGCGAGCAGCGGCGGAAGGTTACGCACGCGCTGGGCATTGGTCGCAAAGCGCTCGTCGTCAGCCAGTTCGGAACGCGCGATGACGTCGCAGAATTTGCGGAACTGGCCGTCGTTACCAACCGCGAGGACCAGATAGCCATCTCGGCACTTGAACACGTCCTGCGGCTGGATGTTCGGATGCTTGTTGCCGTTGCGAGCCGGCGTCTTGCCCGAGACAAGATAGTTCATCGCCTGATTGGCGAGAAACGCGACCTGAACGTCGAGCATCGCCACATCGATGTACTCGCCTTCGCCCGTTTCGTTGCGCCTTGCGAGCGCGGCGAGAATGCCGACCGTTGCGTACATGCCCGTCATGATGTCGACGATGGGCACGCCGACCTTTTGCGGGCCCCCGCCTGGTTCGTCGTCACGCTCGCCCGTCACGCTCATCAGCCCGCCCATCGCCTGAATCATAAAGTCGTAGGCGGCGTTTTCCGACTTCGGGCCATCTTGACCAAAACCCGTGATCGAGCAGTAGATCAGGTCCGGCCTGACTGCCTTCAAGTCGTCGTAGGCAAGGCCATAACGCTTCAGGGCGCCGGCCTTGAAGTTCTCAAGCACAACGTCGCACTGCGCCGCCAACGCACGTACGGTTTCCTGTCCCTCAGGGGTCGCCAGGTCAACTGCGACGGAGCGTTTGCCCCGATTCACGGACAGAAAATAGCCTGACTCCTTCGACGACGTACCATCGCTTGCTTTCAGGAACGGCGGCCCCCAACTGCGGGTGTCGTCGCCGACTTCGGGGCGTTCCACCTTGATGACGTCGGCGCCGAGGTCCGCAAGGATCTGGCCACTCCAGGGGCCAGCCATGATGCGGCTGAGGTCGAGCACTCTGACGTGAGAGAGGGGTCCACTCATGATCTTTTCCCATTCCAATCGATAGTTCGCGTGACGACTCGTTGTCGTTTCAACGTACGTCACGATCCATGCGTCGTATTTTGTCTGTTTCTGGACCCCGACACCGCCCGTAAAAACCCTATAGGTCATGTTATTGACTTTTATATACCCAAGGTCTCTAATTCGGCTACCGAGTGCGCTTGCTCGCATCGAGCCTGTTCAAAGACGGAGACAGCAGTGACCATCCAGACATCCACCTCGCCGACTGGCAACCTATCCGCTGGTATTACGACGGAAAACGCCGTCTATAAGAAGCTGCTCTGGCGCTTAATGCCGCTTCTCATGCTGCTGTACATCGTTGCTTTTATCGATCGCTCCAATGTCGGCTTCGCGAAGCTGAGCTTCCTGCGCGACTTGGGGCTTTCTGAGACAGTGTTCGGAATTGGGGCCGGCATCTTTTACGCCGGATACATGCTCTTCGAGATTCCGAGCAACATGCTGCTAGCAAAAATCGGCGCCCGAAAGACATTTCTCAGGATCATGGTTCTCTGGGCAGTGTGTTCGGCCGGGCTGGCCGCCATGAACAGTCAGAACGGCTATTACCTTTGGCGCTTTCTGCTGGGCGCTTCCGAGGCAGGACTCTTCCCCGGCATTCTGCTTTACCTCACCTACTGGGTGCCGGTCTCCCGCCGGGCACGCTTTACCGCCCTCTTCATGGCCTCCATTCCTATTGCGGGTGTGATCGGCGGCCCACTGTCGGGCATCATCATGCACACGATGGATGGTGTTGCAGGGCTGCACAGCTGGCGATGGCTTTTTCTGATTGAAGGTATGCCGCCGTTGCTGCTGATCTTCGTCGTGATGCGGCGGCTGCATGATACGCCAGCTAATGCGCCATGGCTCTCGTCGGACGAGGTCGCCGTCATTGAGCGCGATTTGCGTGCCGACCGCGAGGCGAGCAGCGTCAACGCCCACAAATCCTTCGGAAAGGCGCTGCTCTCGCCTCGCTTTTATCTGTTGACAGGAATGGGTGTCGCGCTCCTCGCCGGCGCGTCGAACGTTTTCTTCTGGTTGCCTACAATCATCAACCGAACTGGTATTACCGATGTGTGGACGATCGGCGTATTGTCGTCGCTCCCCTTCATCGCTGGCTTCGTCTGTCAGTACCTCGTGGCTCGACACTCCGACGCGCGCAAGGAGCGCCGGTGGCACGCCGCGCTTTCTGGTCTGGTCGCAGCGGTGGGCTGGGCCGCTCTGCCGCTAGTGTCGGCAAATCCTGCGCTGTCGGTCGTCGCACTGATCGTGACCGCAGCCGGCACGTTTTCCGCCATGGGACCGTTCTGGTCCATGCCCAGCCTCTATCTAAGCAAAGAAGCCGCCGCAGGTGGGATTGCGTTGATCAGCACGCTTGCTGGACTTGGCAGCCTCGTCAGCCCTGGCATCATCGGCTGGCTCAACCAGACCACACACACGCTCGCCGCGGGCCAGTATTACCTTGCTGCCCTGATGCTGATTGGCGCCGTGACTGTCGTCGCGGTGGGTCGTCACGACAAACCGAACAAGACGAAAAACGTCTGAGCAGCCCCGCAGAGCCGAGGATCGATCCTCTGCATCGCTTCACAACACCATTACGTAACTATCAACGTGAGCCACCGCTTTTCGGTCTCTCTGATGGCGGAGGCTTGCCCACGCCCATATAAAACCAAACCTTGGAGACTGTTAATGAAAAAGCATTCCTGCTCGCTTTGCGCGCTCGCGGCGCTCAGCGCCTTTGCCACTGCCGCGTATGGTCAAAGCAGCGTTACGCTCTACGGCATTGTTGATGCCGGCTTCAACTATCAGTCGAACGCCAATGGCGGACGCCTGTTTGCCATGGTGAGCGGCGTTAATCAGGGAAGTCGGTTCGGACTCTCAGGAAGCGAGGATCTCGGCGGGGGGCTTAAAGCGATCTTCCGGCTGGAAAATGGATTCGACATAACGAACGGGCGACTCGGCCAAGGGGGCCTGATGTTCGGCCGGCAAGCCTATGTCGGACTATCCAGCACGTACGGTACCGTGACATTCGGCCGACAGTATGACGCGCTCACCGACTTCCTGGGTCAGTACTCAGTGAGCAACCAGTGGGGCGGCTACGTCTCGGCTCATCCGGGTGACCTTGACAACTTCAACTACAGCTTCCGAAGCAATAACGCGGTGAAGTTCAGGAGTGCGGACTACGCTGGCTTTTCATTCGGCGGCACGTACAGTCTCGGAGGTGTAGCTGGTGACGTGACGCGTAATCAGATTTGGTCATTCGGCGCCGGTTACACGCGCGGCCCGCTCTCCCTCGGTGTCGCCTATCTCAATGCCCGGAACCCCAACACGAGCTTGTTCGGGGGCAACTCCGCGACGACTGCAACGGCCACCGTGGCCAATGCAACATCGCCCGTTTATCGCGGTTTCCTCTCGGCGCATTCCTATCAGGACATCGGTGCAGGCGCGTCATACACATACGGCGCCGCCACTTTCGGCGCAACGTATTCAAATATCAGATTCCATGACATGGGCGATACGACCTCTGGGCCAAACCCGAGCCGATATGCGGGAAATGCGACATTCAACAACGCCGAGGTGAACTTCAACTATCACATCACGCCTGCGTGGATGGCGGGCGTTGCTTACGACTACACCAAGGGTAGCTCGAACAACGTCAATGAAGGGGCGACTTACCACCAAGCCGAGGCCAGCACGCACTACTTCTTGTCCAAGAGAACGGACGTTTATTTAACGGCCGTCTATCAGCACGCCTCAGGTGTCGATTCGACAAACCATAAGGCGGTTGCGGCCATCAACGTTCTGACGCCATCCTCATCGGACAGCGTCACGATGGTACGTATCGGCCTGCGTCACAAGTTCTGACAACGGCATGGAGACGCCCAGATACCGCATGGTCCGGTATGGAACATGCGGCCTGGCGCAGTAAGTCGAGCGTAAGCGGTTTTCGAGCGGAAACTTTAAGCAACAAATACCCGAAAGAAAGGAGAAGATCGTGGCGATCTCATACGATCAGTTGAAAGCAGTGACGGCGCAGATGTATGACCGCTCGCTCAGACGGGTCCCGGAAGATGCCAGGCGCGCTCTCAGCGCTGCCCACACACGAGAACGCAGCGAAGTTGCCAGGAATACGCTGACCATTATGCTCAAGAGCGCCGAGGCTGCAGAATCACGCAACCACTTCGTATGCTCGGATGCGGGCTTTCCCGCCTACCTCGTGCGAATCGGATCAAAGGTGACTTTCGAGGGAAGTGTCAAAAAAGCAATTCGTGACGGGTTCAAGGAACTGACCAACACAATTAACCCTCCGCTACTGCAGCATATAACGAATCCCCTCACTCTCGAGCGCAGTTACGAGGGTAAGGATATGCCAATTATCACGTTCGACGTCATTGACGACGCCGACTACATTGATATCACCTGCTCTCCTAAAGCGTTAGGATCCGGGCGATGGGCCGCTCTTGAGATCTTTACATTTCCATCCTTGGAGACCATCGAGAAATTCATTCTGGACACGGTCATTCGCGCTGGCTCACAGGCTTGTCCACCTGTTGTTGTAGGCGTGGGAATTGGCGGAAGTTTTGACTATGCCGCCAAGATGGCCAAGGAAGCTACGTTTCGCCGGATGGAGGAAGAAAATCCTGAGCCGATTCTGGCCGCTATGGAAGAGCGCCTGCTAAAGGCGATCAACTCTACGGGTTTTGGTCCTATGGGTACCGGTGGCGATACCACTGCCATGGCGGTCCACATCAATTACGCCGCAGGACATGGATTCACCCCTGTAGCCGTGTGCTTCAACTGCTGGATCGATCGTCGTACGCGGGTGCGTATCAGCAACGACGGCGAAGTCACGGTAATTGAATAGGACGATAAATCATGCTCAAGACACACAATCTTCATCTGCCGCTCGACGACAGCTCAGTACGGGATCTATCGGTAGGTGACCTCGTCTATTTGAGTGGAGAGATTGTCGTATCGGCGGGGCTTCCCACCTATCAGCGCCTCACGGAGTTCGTCAACGACAAAAAGCCACTTCCGCTCGACTTCTCTGGTGGCGCGCTTTTTCACGTAGGAAGCATGACCCGTGAAAATGATGATGGGTACGAGATGCTGTATCTCAACCCCACGACCAGTACGCGCTTCAACCAATACATGCCAACATTGATTCGTGGGCTTGGCTTGCGTCTCACTGGTGGTAAGGGCGGGCTTGATCTCGAAAGCGTTCAAGCCATGAAGGAGGCTGGGTGTATATACCTATCGTTCCTGGGAGGTGGTTGCGCATTGCTGTCTGAAGCGATCCGCGAAGTCACAGGCGTGTATTGGAAAGATCTCATCACGCACTACCGGCTAGTTAAAGTAAGAGTCGAAAACCTCGGTCCGCTGACTGTTGGGATAGACGTGCATGGCAACAGCGTCTATGAGGGGCTTACTCAAAATGCCCTTTCTAAACTCCCGGAAATCCTGACGACTCTTCAAGACGAACGCCAAGCCGGCTCACACGAGTAAGGAATCGTTGGTAACTTCGCCTGAAGCACTCCGGTACATTTTTAATAGCAGCGAGTACTGCGGCGCATTAAGGAAAGGAAGAACATGCGAATTTGTGTAGTGGGCGCCGGCGCAATCGGCGGCTTCTTTGCCGCACGCCTGGCGAAAGCCGGTCACGATGTAAGTGTGCTCGCACGCGGCGCAACGCTTTTTGCGATTGATAACCGGGGGCTGACTCTACAAAGTGATGGGCAGACGATTCACACCCGGCCCAAGGCAAGCGATAACGCGGAGGTTCTTGGGGAACAGGACGTTGTGATCTTCACCGTTAAGTCTCCCGCACTACCGAAAGCGGCTCAACAGGCCAAGCCCTTAATCGGCCCAAACACCATTGTCATTCCAGCACTGAATGGCGTTCCCTGGTGGTTTTTCCTCTCGGAGTCTGTTCCGCTCTCGGGATTGCGCCTGGAAGCCGTGGATCCCGAGGGACGCCTCGAAGCGGCGCTGCCGATTGACCAGATTGTAGGCTGCGTTGTATTCCCGTCCTGCTCGACGTTAGAGCCGGGCGTAGTGAGGCATGCTTCTGGAAACCGTGTCGCGTTCGGAGAGCCGTTCGGTGCATCCAGCGAGCGGATAAAGATGATCGCGGAAGCCATGAGCGACGCAGGATTTGACGCCACCGCTGTTCGCGACATCCGCAACGAGATATGGTTGAAACTACTCGGAAATCTTTGCTTCAATCCGGTTAGCATGCTAGCTGAGCGTGCAACGGATGAGCTCATTGACGACCCGAACATTAATGCGCTTTTCGAATCCATGATGCAAGAAGCAATCGATTTAGGAGGTAGGATCGGGATAGACCTAACCGTAGAGCCGAAACAACGGATCGCGCTGACTCGCCGGCTCGGACACGTCAAAACATCGATGCTCCAGGACTGGGAGGCCAGGAAGCCGATCGAGCTGGAAGCAATTCTTGGAAGTGTTGTGTCAATCGCGGCCGAAGTGAAACAGTCGGCACCGTTGCTGAACGCGGTTTACGCGATAGCCAAAGCGCGTGCTAGTGGTCTAGGGATTGCTGTATCGTGATCGTTAGGAAGTTGCTGCAAGCACGCGGCGAGGCGCGTGACTGGACCATCCGCCTGTAATTATTGACAGTCTTGCGTTTCGGAATCATTGGGGCAGTCCTTACGCGCGGGAGGACTGCTGGAGCTGGAATCCGAGGGCGGAGGCATGTCGCTTGAGGGCCGGGATGCTGCGCTGCCTTTGCTGTTCCTCGTAACGCTGTCGCCCCTGGTCAACGAACGCTTCACCGCGCGTCAGCATGAAATAGACCATGCGGGCGAGCTTGTGGCCCCCGCGGTGTTGGCGCGCGGTTTGTCCATACGCTCGAACGGTGAAACTCCGCTTTCTGGGTCGCAAGGGCTTCCTTATTCCCGGGAAAATGTGACCTCGTAGGTGCAGAGCCGGCCATCCATCGGATCAATGGTTTCCGGCGTGCGGTAGACGAGTTGCGCTCCCTGAAGGGTAATGAAGCGGATCTGTTGCGTGCCTGTCCAAAGCTCGTTCCAGCTGCCGTCGAGGGTATGAATAACCCTATCGGATTCCACGACGTATGTTCCGACGTAGGCAAACATCGAATCGAAGAGCGCGATTTTCTCTTCATTGGTCGGCCGACTTGAGGCGGGTACGAGGCGCCCGCTCTTGAGCACGAAGACCATCACCCGTCCGTCCGCGGAGTAGTTGATGAAACCGAACGGATGCGGGCCGAGTGCATCTGTTAGCTCGCCGGTATCGACTACCCGGCGCGTCCAGGCGTGCATGCGCCAGGTGCCGAGGATCTTCGTGCGCAATGGGTTGTCTTGCTTGTCAGACATGGTTGCCGCTCCTTTCAGCCCAATGGGCGAATCGGGAGAAATATCGTTGCCGCGCGAGCGAATGCGCTGACCAGCATGAAAACTAATATAGCCCCCATAGGTGCGTTGTCCCATACTGGTCATTGCGGATGAGATTAATCCGTTGCAAGGTAACCTTGAAGCCACTCGATAAGCGATCTTTGCGGTGTTCGAAACAGCGGAACACGACGAACGTACTCTCGAGGAGAAGCGTGATGAGTCAAGTGAGCGCTTTCACCCGCCATACTTTGGCGGTGTTGCTGGGTATGACGATTTCATACGCAGGCGTCGCCGCCCGAGCGGAAACGCTGAATGAACAGGTCGTCGGAACGTGGGCCTACGTATCGGTCGATACCGTGCACCCGGACGGCAGCCGGCAACCCATGTTCGGCACCAATCCGCAAGGACTCGCGATCTTCGACGGGCGTGGGCACTATATTCTGATGACATCTCGCGCCGACATCGCAAAGTTTGAGTCCGGCAACCGGATGAAGGGCTCGCCCGAGGAAAACAGGTCCGTCGTGCAAGGATCGATCGCTCACTTCGGTACATACACCGTGGACGAAGCTGACAAGACGATCACTTTCCATGTCGCCGCCAGCACGTTTCCGAACTGGAATGGAGCCGAGCAAAAGCGGCCATTTGTGATCAGCGGAGACACACTCAAATGGACGACGTCGGCTTCCAGCGGTGGCACGGCCGAAGTGGTCCTGCGGCGCCTCAAATGATGCATTCGCGTTCGATTGGGTAGCTCTGCGCTCCGGGCCACGCGAATGATCGTTATCGATACGACAGCATGAAGTATTATTTATCGGCCTAAAGGAGATGCGCAAATGGACGCAATCGCGCCGGCGCAAACCGCGCTTGTCGTCATGCATTACCAGACCGATATTCTCGGGCTCTTTCCATCGGTTGCGCCAGACTTGCTGGCCAATACGCGCAAACTTTGCGACGCCGCGCGGGCGAAAGGCGTTGGAATTTACTTCGCCAACTTGCGGTTCAGTCCGGGCTATCCGGAAGTCAGCCCGCTGAACAAGAATGGACAGGGCATCAAAGAACTGCGCCGCTTTGTCGATGACCGGACCGCGCCCGAATTGGGCCAGCAGGCCCATGAACCGCTCATCGTCGCGCACCGCGCCAGCGTATTCTTCGGCACCGATCTGGAGGTGCGGCTTTCGGCAAAAGGAATCAATTCGCTGATCATGGTCGGCATCGCGTCGACCGGTGTCGTGCTGTCTTCGGTCGCGTATGCAAGCGACGCGGACTTCCGCCTGTACACGGTCAAGGAGTGTTGTTACGACCCGGATCCGGTCGTGCATGAACATCTGTTCGCCACCGCATTCGATTCGCGCACAACGGTGTTGTCGCTCGGCGATGCCTTGCGATTGCTCGCGTAGATGTTCGTGCGGCAGGCTTGGCACCCGCACATAGCCGTGCTCGTTTAGCGTGGGGATACTCACCTGGTTCTCATTGTCCAGGCCACCAAGCCGGTGGCCTGCATGAGCGTTGTACGCGGTTCAGGCCCAACCCTCGAGCCGGAGCGTTGCCCGCACGAGCCGCTGTTCTTCGTTCTCGATTTCGCGAAGATAATCAACGACGCTGCGGATATGCTCGCTCGCCGCTCTGCGTGCCTGCTCGGGCAATCTTCCCGTCACGGCGTTATAGAAGCGGGCGTGTTGCCGATCGATCTGTTTCTTGTGTGGCTCGCGGTGGTACAGGTTGTTCACGGAGGCGAATACCGAACTCAGTAGCAGGTCGGTGAGCGACTGCAACGTATTGACGAGGATGGGATTGTGCGACGCCTCGTAGATTGCCCGGTGAAACGCGTGATCGAGCCTCGCCCGTTCGGCGGGCGGTAAATTATGAGCTTCCGGGGCGTTCATTTCCTCATAGCGTCTCGTGATGAGGATGAAATCGGCTTCGGTGCCGCGCAGCGCCGCCAGTCGGGCGGCTTCGGCCTCGAGCATGCCGCGCACCTCGAAAAGGTCGTAGAGCGTGCGTGGCTGCGACGCGAGCAGGTGCATCATCGGCGTGATGTGCTCCTGTGGCGTGAGGCTTGCGACAAACGAACCCTTGCCGTGCTTCGTCTCGATGATGCCGCGCGCGCGCAACACCTTCATGCCTTCGCGCAGTGCCGTGCGCGAAACCCCGAGCTTTTCTGTGAGGCGGCGCTCGGAGGGCAGCGCCTGCCCGACTTTGAGCACGCCGTCGACAATCAACTTCTCGATGCGCTCGGCAACGACGTCAGCAACACGCCGTGCGCCAGCCATTTCGCCTTTGCCTTCCATACTGGTATGACCACTTTTCACAGGGACAGGCGAGTATCTCATAACTCCATGTATTTATTGAGAAAAAGTTAAAAAATACAGGCCGGAAGCGGGCCCCATAAAAAGAACTGGTGTGACCAGTGCTTAAGGCTCTGGACAGCCCGGCGCGCGCCCAGAAGAATTGCGCCAATTCGCAATTGCGGGTGCGCCATGCGACGCCCCGCGCTGGAGACGACGCAATGAGCTTTATGTATGACGAGGCGATCGACGGCCCGCTGCCGGCTGTCGATCGGGCCGAACTCGCGGCGGCGCTGCGCACGGCAGCGCCCGGGCTGGAACTCCTTACCGAACGCGAGGATCTGCGCCCGTTCGAATGCGACGGCCTCGCCGCCTATCGGACGGTGCCGCTCATGGTCGCGCTGCCGTCCACGGTCGATGAAGTGCGCGCGGTGCTCACGGTGGCAGCGGTGCGCGGTGTACCGGTGGTGGCGCGCGGAGCGGGCACCGGGCTCTCGGGTGGCGCGATGCCGCTCGAGAAGGGCATTTTGCTGGTGATGTCCAAATTCAACCGGATTCTCGACATCGACACCGAAGCGGGCATCGCGCGCGTGCAACCCGGCGTGCGTAATCTGGCGATCTCCCAGGCGGCCGCACCCTACGGCCTGTACTACGCGCCGGACCCCTCTTCGCAGATCGCCTGCTCGATCGGCGGCAACGTTGCGGAAAACGCGGGGGGCGTTCACTGCCTGAAGTACGGCCTGACTGTCCACAACATCCTCAAAGTCGACATCCTCACGATCGAGGGCGAGCGGGTCACGCTCGGTGGCGACGCCCTCGACAGCCCTGGCTTTGACCTGCTCGCGCTCTTTACGGGGTCGGAGGGCATGCTCGGGGTGGTCGTCGAGGTGACCGTGAAGCTATTGCCGAAGCCGCAGAGCGTGAAGGTGCTCATGGCGAGCTTCGATGACGTCGCGCTTGCGGGCGGCGCGGTGGCGAAGATCATCGGCGCGGGGGTGATCCCTGGCGGCCTCGAAATGATGGACAACCTCGCGATCCGCGCGGCTGAGGATTTCATCCACGCGGACTACCCGGTGGACGCGGAGGCGATCTTGCTGTGCGAGCTCGACGGCGCACACGACGACGTCGAGGAAGACGCCGAACGCGTCGGCGCGCTGCTGCGCGAGTCGGGCGCCTGCGAGCTGCGCGTGGCGCGCGACGAGTCGGAAAGACAGCGTTTTTGGGCCGGGCGCAAGAACGCGTTCCCCGCGGTGGGGCGCATTTCGCCGGACTACTACTGCATGGACGGCACGATTCCGCGGCGCGAGCTGCCGCGTGTTCTCGAAGGCATCGCCGCGCTATCGGAAGAGTACGGCCTGAAGGTCGCGAACGTTTTCCATGCGGGCGACGGCAACATGCACCCGCTGATCCTGTTCGATGCGAACCAGCCCGGCGAAATGGACCGTGCCGAGGCACTGGGCGGCCGCATTCTCGAACTGTGCGTGGAGGTGGGCGGCAGCATCACCGGCGAGCACGGCGTGGGTCGCGAGAAGATCAACCAGATGTGTGTGCAATTCAAGCACGACGAGATCGAGTATTTCCACGCCGTCAAGGCGGCCTTCGACCCGTCCGGGCTGCTCAACCCAGGCAAGAACATCCCAACGCTGCACCGCTGCGCCGAGTTCGGTGCGATGCACGTGCACCGTGGTCAACTTCCTTTTCCCGAACTGGAGCGGTTTTGATGCGACGCGAACTGGATTCGACGGACAACAGTGCCGCGCTGATCGCCGAAGTCGAAGCGGCGCTTGCCGCGGGCACGCCGCTGCGCATACGCGGCGGCGACAGCAAGGTGTGGCTGGGGCGCGCGGTCGATGCGCGAGTGCTCGATACGCGCGGGCACCGGGGCATCGTTCACTATGATCCGACCGAGCTTGTCATGACGGTGCGCGCGGGTACGCGGCTCGCCGACGTGGAGTCGGTACTCGACGAAGCGGGGCAGATGCTGCCGTTCGAAGCGCCGCTCTTTGGCGGCGCGGCCACGGTGGGTGGCGTGTTCGCCTCCGGCCTGTCGGGCGCGCGGCGCCCATGGGCCGGTGCGGTGCGCGACTTCGTGCTCGGCTGCCGCGTGATCACCGGGCAGGCGCGGCACCTGCGCTTTGGCGGCGAGGTGATGAAGAACGTCGCAGGCTATGACGTTTCGCGCCTGCTGGCGGGAAGCTTTGGCTGTCTTGGGCTCGTGACCGAGGTGTCGTTCAAGGTGCTGCCCCGGCCGCGCGCGACGCGCCATATCGCGCTCGAGCTCACGGCGCAGGAGGCGCGCGAGCGGCTCACCCGCTGGCGCCGCGAGGGGCTGCCGATCACCGGTGCGTGCCATGCCGACGGCATGCTGCAGCTACGGCTCGAAGGCGGCACCGGTTCCGTGCGCGCCGCGCGGGAGGCAATCGGTGGCGCCGAGGCCGATGCCATGTTCTGGACCCGGCTGCGCGACTTCTCGCTGCCGTTCTTCGCGGACGAGCGGCCGCTCTGGCGCCTGTCGCTGCCCGTTGCCGCGCCCCTCGTGACACTTCCGGGCGAAGTGCTCCTCGACTGGGGCGGTGCCCAGCGCTGGCTCAAGACTGCTGTCGGCGCGAATGAGGTTCGCGGGCTCGCGCGCGAGCTCGGCGGCCACGCGACAGCCTTCACGCCTGGCGTGACCGACGCGCCGTTCCAGCCGCTGCCCGCCGCGCTGATGCAGTTGCACCGGCGCCTGAAGGCCCGCCTCGACCCGCAGGGGATTTTCAATCCGGGCCGCCTCTACGCGGACCTTTGAGGGATGCCTCACGATGCAAACCAACCTGAGCGAAGCCGCGCAGTCTCTTGCACGCGCCGATGAGGCGGAGTCGATTCTGCGCTCATGCGTGCACTGCGGATTCTGCAATGCAACCTGTCCGACCTATCAGCTACTGGGCAACGAACTCGACGGGCCGCGCGGCCGCATCTATCTGATCAAACAGGTGCTCGAAGGGCAGCCGGTCACCGAAAAGACCCAGTTGCATCTTGACCGCTGCCTGAGCTGCCGCAACTGCGAAACGACCTGTCCGTCGGGCGTGCGCTATCACGCGCTGCTCGACATCGGGCGCGCCGAGGTCGAGCGGCGCACGGCGAGGCCGGCGCGCGAGCGCTGGCTGCGGGCAGGGCTGCGCCACGGCGTGTCGCGGCCGGCCGTATTCGCCGGATTGATCGGCGCGGGCCGGGCGGTGCGCGGGCTCCTGCCTGAAACGTTGCGCGAGAAGATTCCCGCGCAGGCGCCTGCTGCACGCCCGAGGCCCGCCGTGCGGCATGCGCGCCGCGTGCTGATGCTCGAAGGCTGCGTACAGCCGTCGCTTGCTCCGAATACGAACGCGGCCGCCGCGCGCGTGCTCGATCATCTTGGCATCAGCGTGACGCCCGCGCCGCGCAGCGGCTGTTGCGGCGCCAACGAATATCACCTGAACGCGCAGGAGGCGGGGCTCGCGCGCGCGCGGCGCAATATCGACGCGTGGTGGCCCGCGATAGAAGCGGGCGCCGAGGCGCTCGTCATCTCGGCGAGCGGCTGCGGAGCCTTCGTGAAGGAATATGGCGACCTGCTGCGTTTCGATTCGGCCTATGCGGACAAAGCCCGGCGCGTGAGCGCGCTTGCGCGCGACCTGGTCGAGGTGATCGCCGCGGAGCCGCTCGATGCGTTCGCGCGCGCTACCGGCAGGCGCATCGCCTTCCATTGCCCGTGCACGCTGCAGCACGCGCAGCGGCTCGGCGGCGCCGTCGAAGGCGTGCTCACCCGGCTCGGCTTCGATCTGAGCGCTGTGGCGAACGCCCATCTGTGCTGCGGCTCGGCCGGAACGTACTCGCTCACGCAGCCCGAGATCGCGAAGCAACTGCGCGATAACAAGCTCGATGCGCTCGAGGCCGGCCAGCCGGAGGCGATCGTGACGGCCAACATCGGTTGCCAGACGCACCTGAACAGCGCGGGCCGCACGCCCGTCACGCATTGGATCGAGCTCGTCGAATCCCTGCTTGCCCCGATTTCCCAACAGAGAGCCTGACTGACATGCAGACCAAACCCGTGCTCGGTGCCGCCGAGGCGCACCGGATTCTCGAAGCCGCTCGCGATGAGGCCCAGCGCAACGGCTGGGCCGTGGCGATCGCCGTGGTCGACGACGGCGGCCACCCGCTCGCGCTCGCACGTCTGGACGGTGCCGCGCCGCTGAGTGCCTACATTGCCGAGGAGAAAGCGCGCACCGCGGCGCTTGGCCGTCGCGAGACAAAAGTCTACGAAGACATGGTCAACGGCGGCCGCGCCGCCTTTCTCAGTGCGCCGCTTTGCACGACCCTGGAGGGCGGCGTGCCGGTCATCGTCGGTGCCGTGGTGGTCGGGGCCGTCGGCGTATCGGGGGTGAAGTCCGACCAGGACGCGCAGATTGCCAGTGCGGGCGCACGGTGCGTTGCCGCATGAATCTGGATATCCATGAGCGCGCGGATTGAGTAACCAGGCAGACGCTTTGGCGTCTGCCTGGTTATCGCTTTCTTGTCCGCTGCGGGGGATTGCCGCGTCCTCCGCACGGGGCTCCATTTTCATCGCGGCAGCATACAGACAAAAGTCCCGTCAACGGGACATAGGAGACATAGTGAATTCAGGTTTGGCTTTACCCGCAGGAACCCTGTTCGCGCAGCCGCTGACGCCTGTCGGCAACTCACTGCCCCTTTCATTTGTCGTCGCCGTCATTCCGATTGCAGTTGCGCTTGCGATGCTCGGCATCCTGCGCCGGCCCGCGTGGCAGGCCTCGCTGGCGGGGCTGGTCGCCGGCCTCGCCATCGCGATCGGCGTGTGGGGCATGCCCGCTGGCCTGGCGCTCGATGCCGTCGGCGCAGGCATGACGCTCGCGCTGATACCGGTGATGTGGATCGTCGTCAACGCGCTGCTGCTCTACAACATCGCGGTGAAGTCGGGCCGCTTCGACCAGTTCCGCCAATGGATGCTCGATCATCTTCCCGACGACCGGCGCCTCGTGCTGCTCGTCGTCGCCTTCTCGTTTGGCTGCCTGCTCGAAGGCATCTCCGGCTTCGGCACGCCGGTGGCGATCACGAGCGCGCTGTTGATCGGCCTCGGCTTTCCCGCTATCGAGGCGCTCAGTTTCACGCTGATCTTCAATACGGCGCCAGTCGCATTCGGGGCGCTTGGCGTGCCCATCACCGTGCTGGGCGCTGTGACGTCGCTGCATCCCGAGACGCTTGGCGCGATGGTCGGCCGCCAGTTGCCGTTTTTCGCGTTCCTGCTGCCGTTCTATGTGGTCGCCATGTACGGCGGCATTCGCTCCATCGGCAAGCTCTGGCCGGCACTCGTCGTGTCGGGCGGCAGCTTCGCGCTCGCGCAATTCGTCACGTCGAATTTTCTCGGCTATCAATTGACGGACGTGCTGTCCTCGCTGACCTCGCTGATCGTCACCATCGGCTTCCTCAAAGTCTGGAAGCCTGAACCCGACGCAGCCTTCGCGATCGCGCGCGGTGCCACGCGAGCCACGAACCACGCCGATCGCATCGGCTACGGCGGCTGGCTGCCGTGGATCATCGTTTCGGTGGTCGTGATTTTCTGGGTGCATGCGGGCATTGCGTCGATTGGCCAGGCGAACATCAAGTGGCCCGGCCTTCACAACGCCGTCTATATGACGCTCTATCACAAGTCCTATGCCGCGATCTGGACGTTCCAGCCGCTTGGCACCGGCACGGCGATTCTCGTTGCCGCGGCGATCACCGCAGTGTGGACGCGAGTGGGGATCAGCGGCTTTGCCGCCTGTGTCGCCCAGACCTGGAAACAGACGCGCATTGCCATTGTCACGGTGATGATGATCGTGGCGCTTGCCTATCTGCTCAATTATTCGGGCATGAGCTACACGCTCGGGATGGGAGTCGCGTCCACGGGTGCGCTGTTCCCGCTCGTTTCGGCGACGCTCGGCTGGGTGGCGGTATTCCTTTCGGGCAGCGACACGTCGGGCAACGCGCTGTTCGGCAACCTGCAGGTGGTGGCGGCAAAGCAGCTCGGCCTGGACCCGGTGCTGATGGCGGCGACCAACTCCTCGGGTGGCGTGATGGGCAAGATGATTTCGCCGCAGAACATTGCGACCGGCGTGGCAACGACCGACCTCAAGGGGCAGGAGGGTGTCGTGTTCGCGCGTACCTTCTGGCACAGCATCGCCCTCACGCTGGTGCTCGGCGTGCTTGTGTACCTGCAGCAGCACGTGCTCAGCTGGATGATCCCATCGGTGCCGCATTGACCGGACAGGGCCGCGGGCGGGTCGGCCGGCCGCGGCCTTCCAGGGCGCTACTGCGCGGCGGCCCTAGCGTCAGGGGGCGCTGTACGGTGGTATCGACCGGCCTCGAACAAGTGGCGCTCCCGCTCCTAGAGTTCATGCAAAACGCCGCCGGCGAAGAAGTAGATGTTCTCGTGTTTGAACCCATGGCGGCCGCCCTTGACGCGAAGCTGCGGTTCGAGGGTGAACAGGCCCACCTCTCCGAGCGTGTGGGTGACCTTCGGTGCGATGAAGTCGAGCGCGCTCATATTGGCCTGCATACTGTGGCCGAGATAGTCCAGCAGCTCGCATTCGAGCCGGTCGGCGGCATCCTTCACCATCCCGTATAACTCGTCGAAACGCAGGTCAGGCGTCGCCACACGCCGAAGCAGGGCGTGCAGCGATGCCTGGGCGTGGGCGCCGGCGAGAAACTCCTCGTCGCGGTGCGGTGCGCGACGCACCTGCCCATCTTCGATGAAGTAAGTGCGCGCGAGATCGCCGCAGTAGCCATTCATGGCCGGATTGAGGTCGATGGTCAGCACGTCGTGGTGTTTGAGCGGGGCGCTTTCGGGCACGTAGGCCTCGCGCGAAATGGCGAGGCAGGTATGCTCGCCAGCCAGCACGAGCGCTGGCAAGGCGCGATACCAGTAGTCGTCTACGCCCGCCGCGCGCTGTAGTTCGTCGCATTTGCGCACGAGGTCGATTTCGCTGACGCCCGGCGCAATGAAGTGCACGATTTCGTCCAGCGTCCGACGCGCGGCATGCTGCACCTTCCGATAGCCGCAGAGCGTGTCCGCTGCATCGAGATGTTCCGTATTCGACATGAAAAATCCTTTCCGGTTCAGTGCGATCGGTAAGCCGTCGCCGCCGCGCTTGCGCTCGATGCGGGCGGGAGACACTTAAGGCAAGACCGCCAGGTGATGGGTCACTGCCACCACCAGCGCCGCCACGATGAGCGCTGCGTAGGGCTGCCAGGGCCTGCGTGTACCGACCCGGTTCACGAGATCGGTATCGCGGCTGAAGGCGGCCGGGAACTTGCCACGGTCTTGAACATAGTGGCGGAACAGGAACACCGGCACGATCAGGCATGTGAATATCA
The DNA here is from genome assembly GCF_048957375.1 of Paraburkholderia sp. A1RI-2L. NCBI lineage: Bacteria > Pseudomonadati > Pseudomonadota > Betaproteobacteria > Burkholderiales > Burkholderiaceae > Paraburkholderia > Paraburkholderia sp. A1RI-2L. The sequence goes on along the minus strand of NZ_JARBTA010000003.1, from coordinate 661,495 downwards.
GGCCGTTACGCAGCGTGCCGGGCCCCCAGATATCGGCACCCATGCCCATGAACGCGAGGTTGAGAAAACCGAAGATCGCGCCGAGCGCCAGCAGCCATCCGCGCGCCCGGTACAGACGTGGCCAGTTTCCCCGGTCGAGGCGATGAATCCAGCCTGCCTGGAGATTGAGGAAGTTGAAGATCAGGTAGCCCACGTTGCCGATCGCGAGCAGCATGATGTTGTCCGAGAGCATCAGCAACACCAGGTTGAAAGCCAGGTCGGTCCACATGGCGGCCGTCGGCGCGCCGTGCTCGTTGACGCGCGCGAGGTATCTGGGCAACCAGCCGTCGACTGCGCCCTGGTACAACGTGCGCGACGAACCCATCATCGAGGTCATCACTGCGAGCACCAGCGAGAGCACCAGCATCGCAACCACCACGTTAGTGACGAGTGCGCCGCCGCCTATCATCTTCGCCATCACGACGCCGACTGCGGTGCCGTCATAGAGCCCGGGGTCGAGCAGCTTGTCGAGCCCGAGCGAGCCCTGGAACGCCAGCGGCACCAGGGTGAAGATGGCAACGCATAGCAGGCCCGAGTAGACGATCGCCCGAACGGTGTCGCGCTTCGGATCCTTGAATTCACTGGTGTAGCACACCGCGGTTTCGAAGCCATAGGTGGCCCAGCCCGCAATGAACATGCCGCCGGCCATCAGCGTGATCCCGGCCAGGTTGTAGTGGCCGAAGCCCACATGGCCGGACGCGTCCCGTGCCAGCGGCAGCAGCGGCAGAAAATGCGTACTCGGCATATCGCCGCTCATGATCGGCACAATGCCGATCAGCACGAGCGGCAACAACGAACTGATGCCGAGAATCATTTGGGTACGCGTCGCCTGCGAGATGCCGCGATGCTGGATCGCGAAGGTAATCAGCAGGATGAGGGCGGCGAGGATGGCCATCGAATTGATCCGCAACGTCAGGCCGTGCTCGATGAAGTCGAGGTGCATGAGCGTAAGCGACCAGGTGTTGATGGCCGAGTTCGCGGGAAACAGGGCCGTGAGGATGTAACCCGCGGCGAGACCCGTACCGAGTGCGAGCACGGGTGACCATGCGTACCAGTTGCACCAGACGGAGATCGGGGCAATGAACTTGCTGTAACGCACCCAGGCGATTGCCCCATACACCGACGCGCCTCCGGACTTGTGTGGAAACAGCCCGGCAATCTCGGCGTATGTGAAGCACTGGATGAAGCCCATCAGGATCGACACGATCCAGATCAGCCATGCTGGCTGTCCGACGGTCGAAGCAAGCGCCCCAATGTTGAAGAGGACGAGCGCGGGCACGCCGCTCGCCGCCCAGAAGGCGCCCTTCCAGCTGATGGCCCGGTGCAGGCTGGCCTGCCCGCCGCCGGGGTGAGACGTCGAGACGTACGCATCATCGGATGCACCCGCCTCTTTGATGACGGGATCGTTTGCGGTTTCCACGGGAGTTGTCTCCTCCAAGGTGAACTGCCGGTTGTGTGTTCTGCAGCACGTTCCTGGACGCCGTCAGAACGCGTGTGGAATTTATAGAAGTCGCAATATTTCTCGTCAAGTAATCTATTGCGTATGAAGTAATACTCACAAAGAGGTAGCCGATAGCTGCGTGCTATGATCGGCGCACAAAGGGCGCTGGCACTCGACTGGGGGTGCTCCAGCGCCACGAATCTCAGTTCCAGGCAAAGCGAGACGGGAGACGATGAAGTCATCGGGGTTTGGTCAGCGTCTGAAGGAATTGCTGCAGCAAAAGCAACTCACCCTCACACAAGTCGCGAAGTCGCTGGGCATCTCCACGCCGTCGGTTCACCGGTGGACCAATGGCGGAGAAATCGAATACGCGAATCTGCGTGTACTTGCCGCTTTTCTGGACGTCAACTGGGTCTGGCTACGCTACGGCGACGAGGCGATCCAGGATCTCCAGGAGACCCTGGTACCCGAGAGCGGCGCGCAGGACCTGCGGCAGAAGTACCTCGGCCAGATCATCGACAGCGAAGCGCGCATGAAGCTCGCCTATGACGCCGCGCGCATCGCCACCTGGGAATGGCATGTCCTGACGCGGGAGCTGACGACCTCGCCTGGTGCAGAGCAGATCTTCGGCAAGCCGGTCGAAGCCATGCGGTCCAATCTCGTCCCGTTTGAGGCGCTTCCCCTCGAACGCCTGGTGGCGCAGTTCGCCGATGGCGCCGAAACTCAGGAATGGGACTTCTGTGTGCCCGGCACCGATGTGGGAGATGGACACGGACAGGGCGAGGAGCGCTGGCTCTCCTGTCGCAGCCAGCTCATCTACGACGCGGCGCGGCGGCCCCTCAAGGTCGTGGGCGTATGCATCGATATCACGCAGCGCAAGGCAATGGAAAAGGCCCTCACGCGCAGCGAATACATGATGCGCAAGGTCATCGAAATGATTCCGGTGGGTTTGTGGATCGCCGACGAAAGCGGCCATATCCGCATCGCCAATCCGGAGGCGGAGCGCATCTGGGGCGGTGCCAAACTCGTCGAACTTGCCCGCTATGGCGAGTACAGCGGGCGTTGGGACAGTACGGGCAAGGAGGTGGGCGGCGAGGGCTGGACGCTGGCGCGCGCAATTCTCTCGGGCGAGGCTAGCCGGGGGGAAATCGTCAACATCGACGCCTTCGACGGGCAGCAACGCTCGATTATCATGTCGGCCATTCCGCTGCTGGACGACGACGAGCGCATCATTGGCGCCATCGAAGTCAATCAGGACATTACTTCGCAGAAGCAGGCCGAAGCGTCTCTTGCGCGCAGTGAAGATCGCTGGCGGGCGATATTCGATCAGCCGATGGTGGGCATCGCCTGGCTGGAGTCGGGCAGTGACACCCTGTGCGCGAACGCCAAACTTGCCGAATTGGCGGCGCTCACAGCCGACTCGCTGGCCCGGCAACCGCTGGCTTCGCTGTTCGACGAAGCGACCGGCAAGTCTCTGCGCGACCATATGAAGTCTGCCGAGGCGCGCGGCACGCTCAAGATGCTCAATATCACCGGTCATATGCGCCGTGCAAGCGGGCCAGGGCCGGAGGTTCTGGTGCAGGTGGTCAGCCAGTGGGGAGACAAGCATGGCGTGTTTCGCACCCTGGTCTTTGTAAGCGAAACCCATCAAGCGGGATAACGGTCGAGAGCGCCGGGTTCACGCCCATATCCTCGTGCCTCTATCAACCGGTCCCTTTCAGCTTCAAACCGATCCTCCAATGTCTACGACCCTGCCCAGGCAATCGCCACCGTCAAAGGTACGTGACGGCATGCACGATCTACGTGTCATGCGTTACGGCTTCCTGTTGCTCGAGAACTTTTCCCTGATTGCGCTTGGCTCCGCGATTGATCCACTTCGGATTGCCAACATGATCGTAGGACGGCGTGTATACGACTACAGCCTGATCGGACCAGGCGACGAGTTTGTTCCGTCGAGTGACGGTATCCGCGTGGTCACGGACGTCTCGATGGCGGACAGCGCGCCTTTTGACGTGGTGTTCGTTGTCGGGCCGAATCCCATTCCGAAAAGGGGAATTGGTGCAGTGGTGGACTGGCTGCGCAGGCAGGCGGGAAAGGGGGCGGCTCTTGGCGGGCTCGACACCGGCAGCTACTTTCTGGCGCGTGCCGGATTGCTGAATGGATACCGTTGCACGATTCACTGGGAAGACCAGGACGTATTGATGGAGCAGTTTCCAAAGCTGACGGTTTCAACGCGGCTATTCGAAATCGACCGGGATCGCTATACCTGCAGCGGTGGCGTGGCACCGCTCGACTTGATGGTGCATCTGCTGGCGAATCCGCCGGGCAGCCAGGCACTCGCGGCACGTGTTCTCGAATTGCTGGTCGCGGAACCGCGCAGCCGCGAATATCGTCAGCAGACTTCGTTACGTCAATATATCGGCGCGGAGCATGAGAAACTCGACGAGGCATTGCAAATCATGGAAAGCAACGTCGAAGAGCCGCTTGCCGTGCCGGAGATTGCGTCTCATCTGCGTGTCTCGCAGCGGCAGCTCCAGCGCTGGTTTCAGGAGCGTCTGGGCAAGTCCCCCGCCGAGGCGTACCTCGAGATTCGTCTTCTGCGCGCCCGGCAACTTCTGTACCGCACGGCAGCCCCGCTCGAGGAAGTGTGCGCGCGCACCGGTTTCACGTCCACGACACACTTTGCCACGCGCTACAAGGCGCAATTCCAGATCTCCCCGATCGCTGACCGGCGTCGCTATCAGAACGCGCTGTAGCCATTCTGGCATCGCGGCCGGATACTACGGCCGCAAGCCAGCGAGCGATTTCATGGTTAACCCGATTTGGCCAATTCGGGAACGACGTTGTCCATTTCGGAAATTCTCAAAATTCCCGAACTTCTACCATCTGCTCACACCCACCACGCTTTTTCACCCAGGAGCGAGCACATGAAGATGGAGAACCTGATTCGAATCGAGAATGGCGAGAAGGTGAAGCACACCTTTTCCGATGCGGAGTACGCAACCCGTCAACGCAAGCTGCGCGAGTTGATGGCGCGCGAGAATATCGACGCCGTGCTTTTCACGTCGTATCACAACATCAACTACTACTCGGACTTTCTCTACTGCTCGTTTGGCAGAAAGTACGGTCTCGTGGTTACGCCGTCCAAAGTGGTTTCGATCTCGGCCAACATCGACGGCGGTCAACCGTGGCGACGCACGGTCGGCGACTACAACGTGGTCTACACGGACTGGCAGCGCGACAACTTCTTTCGCGCCGTGCAGGGCGAGATCGACAACAAGGGCCGTGTGGGCATCGAGTTCGATCATGTCCCCGTCGAAGTATTGTCGAAACTGAAGGCGGCACTCCCGTCGGTCGAGTTTGTTGACATCGGCGCCCAGACGATGCGCATGCGGATGATCAAGTCCGACGAAGAGATCGCGCTCATCAAGCATGGCGCGAACGTGTGCGATGTCGGCGGCGCGGCGCTCGCGGCGGCCGTGCACGAAGGCGTGCCCGAGCATGAGGTTGCGCTCGCCTCGACGCAGGCGATGGTGCGGGAAATTGCGCGTCGTTTTCCCGATTCGGAACTGATGGACACATGGACGTGGTTTCAGTCGGGCATCAATACGGATGGCGCACACAATCCGGTTACCACGCGCAAGGTGCAAAAGGGCGACATCCTCAGCCTGAACTGTTTCTCGATGATCGCTGGCTATTACACCGCGCTGGAGCGCACGATGTTCTTTGACCACTGCCCGGACGAGCACCTGCGTCTCTGGAAAGCTAACGTCGAAGTACACGAAGCCGGCCTGAAGCTGATCAAGCCGGGCGCGCGCTGCAGCGATATCGCCCAGGAACTCAACAAGATCTACGCGGAATACGGGCTGCTGCAGAACCGGACATTCGGCTATGGCCACTCGTTCGGCGTGCTGTCCCACTACTACGGCCGCGAGGCAGGGCTCGAACTGCGTGAAGACATCGACACCGTGCTGGAGCCGAACATGGTTGTTTCGATGGAGCCGATGATCATGATCCCTGTGGGTCTGCCGGGTGCCGGCGGCTATCGCGAGCACGACATCCTCGTGGTTGGCGAGAAAGGCGCCACCAACATCACCGCCTTCCCGTACGGCCCCGAACACAACATCATCAAGGCCTGATCAGGCTATCGCCGCCCGTGGCGCAGCCCGCGGGCGCTTATTGACAGCAACCATCTTGCATTGGACCGGAGCCAGTACTTTGGCTGGGATCCGGGGAGCGCGCTTGAGCGCGAACCCGGGTCGACAGCCAAAGCGCCGGCTCCGAATCGACAGGAGACGCCAGCGTGTTTTCCAGGGAACAAACCATCGCCGGATTCGATCCGGATCTCGCGGAAGCGATGCGCCTCGAGCGCGCGCGCCAGGAAGCGCATATCGAGCTGATCGCATCGGAGAACTACACGAGCCCGCGCGTGCTCGAGGCACAGGGCTCGGTGCTGACCAACAAGTACGCGGAGGGCTATCCCGGCAAGCGCTACTATGGCGGCTGTGAGCACGTCGATGTGGTCGAGCAGCTGGCGATTGCGCGTGCCAAGGCCCTATTCGGCGCGGATTTCGCGAACGTGCAGCCGCATAGCGGATCGCAGGCCAACGCGGCCGTGTACCTTGCCTTGCTCTCGCCGGGCGACACGATTCTCGGCATGAGCCTCGCTCACGGCGGACACCTCACGCATGGTGCCAAGGTTTCGTTCTCCGGAAAAATCTTCAACGCCATCCAATATGGCGTCGACGCCAGCACCGGCCTGATCGATTACGACGAGGTCGAGCAGCTTGCGCTCGAGCATCGTCCGCGCATGATCGTGGCAGGGTTCTCCGCGTACTCACGCGTCCTCGATTTCGCGCGCTTTCGCGCTATTGCCGACAAGGTGGGGGCCATCCTCTTCGTGGACATGGCGCACGTCGCCGGTCTCGTCGCGGCGGGCCTGTATCCGAACCCGGTGCCGTTTGCCGACGTGGTGACCACCACCACGCACAAGACGCTGCGCGGCCCGCGCGGTGGCCTGATTCTCGGGCGCGCCAACACGGATATCGAGAAAAAGCTCAATGCGACAGTGTTTCCGGGCACACAGGGCGGTCCGCTGATGCACGTGATTGCCGCCAAGGCCGTTGCATTCAGGGAGGCGCAAAGCGCCGAATTCAAGGCTTACCAGGCGCAGACGCTCGCCAATGCACGGGCCATGGTGGAAGTATTCATCGCGCGCGGCTACGAGGTCGTATCCGGCGGCACCGACGACCACCTCTTTCTTGTCAGTCTCGTGGCAAAGGGCATGACCGGCAAGGACGCGGATGCTGCGCTCGGTCGCTCGCATATCACCGTCAACAAGAATGCCGTGCCCAACGACCCGCAATCGCCTTTCGTTACGAGCGGAATCCGTATCGGTACTCCCGCGATCACCACTCGCGGATTCAACGAGGACGACGCCGCAATGACGACGCGACTGATCTGTGAGGTGCTCGATCACCTGGGCGACGCGCAGGTGGAAGGCCGTGTGCGTGACGAGGTGGCGAAGCTGTGCGCGCGGTATCCGGTCTATCAGGGTCTGTGAGGACGCCATGAACGTGAGCACCTTCGACCTGTTCAAGATCGGCATCGGTCCATCCAGTTCGCACACCGTGGGACCGATGATCGCCGCGTGCAAGTTTGCCGGACGTTTGCGCGATCGTTCCGTGCTTGCTCGTCTGGGCTCGATGCGTATCGAGCTGTTTGGATCGCTTGGTGCAACCGGCAAGGGGCACGGTACCGACAAGGCGGTACTACTCGGTCTCGAGGGCAACCTGCCCGATACGATCGATCCCGACTATGCGGAACAGCGCCTCGCCGCCATCCGCGCGGCGAAGGAACTCGACCTGGCGGGCGAGCGCCGCATCGCCTTCGACGAAAAGACGCAGATTGCCTTTCTGCGGCGCGAGGTATTGCCGCTGCATCCCAATGGCATGCGCTTTACGGCGCTCGATACGAACGGATCGGTGCTCGATACTCAGGCGTACTACTCGGTGGGCGGCGGCTTTGTGGTCAACGATGCCGGGGAGCGGCTCAATGGCCTGCCGGGCACCGACGACGTGCCGTATCCGTTCCGGACCGGCGTGGATCTGTTGCGGCTGTGCGGCGAAAGCGGCCTGTCGATCGCCGATGTGATGATGGCCAATGAGTGCACGTGGCGCTCGCCCGATGCCGTGCGCGCGGGCCTTCTGACGATTCGCGACGTGATGGCGGCATCGATTGCACGCGGCTGTGCGATCGAAGGCACGCTGCCCGGTCCGCTTAAAGTGCGGCGGCGCGCTTCCGCGGTCTTTCAGCAATTGAAGGCGCAGTCGGAAGAGTGCCTGCGCGACCCGCTTTCGATGATCGACTGGATCAATCTCTACGCGATGGCCGTGAACGAGGAGAACGCGGCGGGCGGGCGAATTGTCACCGCACCGACCAACGGCGCGGCTGGGATCATCCCGGCCGTGCTGCAGTACTACACCAAGTTCGTGCCGGGCTCCGACGATGACGGCGCAGTGACGTTTCTTCTGACTGCCGCCGCGATCGGCCTGCTTTACAAGGAGAACGCGTCGATATCCGGCGCAGAGGTGGGGTGTCAGGGCGAGGTGGGCGTGGCCTGTTCGATGGCAGCGGGCGCGCTCGCTGCCGTGATGGGCGGCACGCCCGAGCAGGTGGAAAACGCCGCTGAAATCGGCATGGAGCACAACCTGGGCATGACCTGCGATCCCGTAGGTGGCCTCGTGCAGATTCCGTGCATCGAGCGCAATGCGATGGGCGCGGTAAAGGCCGTCAACGCGGCCCGCATGGCGCTCAGGGGCAACGGCAAGCACTACGTTTCGCTCGACAAGGTCATCAAGACGATGCGCGAGACCGGCGCGGACATGAAAACGAAATACAAGGAAACATCGCGCGGGGGCCTCGCGGTCAACGTGATCGAATGCTGAGGGAGGACACCATGAGCCACTATTCGATATTCAGTCTGTTCCGCAACGGGTTGTCGTATCACGAGAACTGGGAGCGGCAGTGGAGGAGCCCCGAGCCGAAGAAGGAGTACGACGTCGTGATCGTCGTCGGCGGCGGGCACGGTCTCGCCACCGCGTACTACCTCGCGAAAGAGCACGGCGTGAAGAACGTCGCGATTCTGGAGAAGGGCTGGATCGGCGGCGGCAACACGGCGCGCAACACCACCATCGTGCGCTCGAACTATCTGTGGGACGAGTCGGCGGCGCTGTATGAGAAGGCCATGAAGCTCTGGGAAGGGCTCTCGCAGGACCTGAACTACAACGTGATGTTCAGCCAGCGCGGCGTGATGAATCTCGCGCACAACCTGCAGGACGTGCGCGACACCGAGCGCCGCGTGAACGCGAACCGCCTGAACGGCGTGGACGCCGAGTTCCTCACGCCCGAGCAGATCAAGGAGATCGAGCCCACGATCAACCTGAACAGCCGCTATCCGGTGCTGGGCGCATCCATTCAGCGTCGCGCCGGCGTGGCGCGCCACGATGCGGTGGCCTGGGGCTTCGCGCGCGGCGCGGACCGTCACGGTGTGGACATCATCCAGAATTGCCAGGTCACGGGCATCCGCCGCGATGGCGGGCGCGTGACCGGCGTGGATACCGTGAAGGGCTTCATCAAGGCGAAGAAGGTGGCGGTGGTGGCCGCGGGCAACACCACCACGCTCGCCGACATGGCCGGCATCCGCCTGCCGATCGAAAGCCATCCGCTGCAGGCGCTGGTTTCCGAGCCCATCAAGCCGGTGGTCAACTCGGTCATCATGTCGAACGCGGTGCACGCGTACATCAGCCAGTCCGACAAGGGCGACCTCGTGATCGGCGCGGGCGTCGACCAGTACACGGGCTTTGGCCAGCGCGGCAGCTATCACATCATCGAAGGCACGCTGCAGGCCATCGTCGAAATGTTCCCGGTGTTCTCGCGCGTGCGCATGAACCGCCAGTGGGGCGGCATCGTCGACGTTTCGCCCGACGCCTGCCCGATCATCAGCAAGACCGACGTGAAGGGCCTCTATTTCAACTGCGGCTGGGGCACCGGCGGCTTCAAGGCGACGCCGGGCTCGGGCTGGGTGTTCGCGCACACCATCGCGAACGACGAACCGCATCCGCTCAACGCGCCGTTCGCACTGGACCGTTTCTATAACGGCCATCTGATCGACGAGCACGGCGCAGCTGCCGTGGCGCACTGATTACGCACCTGAAACAGGAGAAGACATTATGTTGCTGATCGAATGCCCATGGTGCGGGCCGCGCGCCGAACTCGAATTCACCTGCGGCGGCGAGGCGGACATCGCGCGGCCGCTGGACACCGACAAGCTGAGCGACCGCGAATGGGGCGAGTACCTGTTCATGCGCGATAACCCGCGCGGCGTGCACAAGGAGCAGTGGCTGCACACGCAGGGCTGCCGGCGCTGGTTCAAGGTGACGCGCGACACCGTCAGTTACGACATTCAGGGTTACGAAACGTTTGGCGACGCCGGCTCGGCGGTGAACGTCCAGGCCAGGGCGCAACAAGGCGCACAACAAGGCGCACAACAAGGCACGCAGGGGAGCAAGCAGCGATGAGCCAGAAGAACCGTCTCGGCGCCGGCGGGCGCATCAACCGCGCGATTCCGCTGAGCTTCACGTTCAACGGCCGCACCTATCAGGGCTATCAGGGCGACACGCTCGCCTCGGCGCTGCTGGCCAACGACGTGCACTTCGTCGCGCGCAGCTTCAAGTACCACCGCCCGCGCGGCATCGTGACCGCCGATGTGGCCGAGCCGAATGCCGTGGTGCAGCTCGAGCGCGGCGCGTACACCGTGCCGAACGCGCGCTCGACCGAAATCGAGCTTTATCAGGGGCTCGTGGCGACCAGCGTGAACGCGGAGCCGGACCTCGAGCACGACCGCATGGCGATCAACCAGAAGTTCTCGCGCTTCCTGCCGGCGGGCTTCTACTACAAGACCTTCATGTGGCCGCGTAAATTCTGGCCGAAGTACGAAGAGAAGATCCGCGAGGCCGCGGGTCTGGGCAAGGCGCCTGAAGTGCGCGACGGCGACCGCTACGACAAGTGCTTCGCGCATTGCGACGTGCTGGTGGTCGGCGGCGGCCCCACGGGCCTGCTGGCGGCGCACACGGCGGGCCGTGCCGGCGCGCGCGTGATCCTCGTCGACGACCAGCGCGAACTGGGCGGCAGCCTGCTGTCGTGCAAGAGCGAGATCGACGGCCGCCCCGCCATCCAGTGGGTCGAAAAGATCGAGGCGGAACTCGCGGCCATGCCGGACGTGAAGATCCTCTCGCGCAGCACGGCCTTCGGCTACCAGGATCACAACCTCGTGACCGTCACGCAGCGCCTGACCGAGCATCTGCCGGTCTCGACGCGCAAGGGCACGCGCGAACTGCTCTGGAAGATCCGCGCGAAGCGCGTGATTCTCGCCACCGGCGCGCACGAGCGTCCCATCGTGTTCGGCAACAACGATCTGCCGGGCGTCATGATGGCCTCGGCGGTGTGCACCTACATTCATCGCTATGGCGTGCTGCCGGGCCGCAAGGTCGTGGTGTTCGCGAACAACGACGCGGGCTACCGCTGCGCGCTCGACGTGAAGGCCTGCGGCGCGGAAGTCACGGTGGTCGATTCGCGTGCGCAGGGCAAGGGCGCGCTGCAGGACGCTGCGCGCCGCCAGGGCGTGAAGATCATGAACAACGCGGCCATCATGGCTGCGCACGGCAAGCTGCGCGTGAACTCGGTCGAGGTGGTCGCGTATCAGAACGGCCAGACCGGCGCGAAGCTGGCTGACCTGCCGTGCGATCTGGTGGCGATGTCGGGCGGCTTCAGCCCGGTGCTGCACCTGTTCGCGCAGTCGGGCGGCAAGGCGCACTGGAACGATGCGAAGGCCTGCTTCACGCCGGGCAAGCGCATGCAGCAGGAAGTGAGCGTGGGCGCGGCAGTGGGCGAATTCAGCCTGGCACGCGGCCTGACCCAGGCCGTCGACGCCGGCATCGATGCGACGAAGTCGCTCGGCTTCAAGGTGACGCGTCCGCAGGTGCCGAAGGCCGCCGAGATCACCGAAACGCCGTTGCAGCCGCTGTGGCTCGTGGGCAGCCGCAAGGCCGCGCCGCGCGGACCGAAGCAGTTCGTCGACTTCCAGAACGACGTGGCCGCATCGGACATCCTGCTTGCGGCGCGCGAAGGCTTCGAGTCGGTCGAGCACGTGAAGCGCTACACGGCCATGGGCTTCGGCACCGATCAGGGCAAGCTCGGCAACATCAACGGCATGGCGATCCTCGCGGATGCGCTCGGCAAGACGATTCCGGAAACCGGCACGACCACGTTCCGCCCGAACTACACGCCCGTGACGTTCGGCACCGTGGCGGGCCGCGAACTGGGCGACTTCCTCGACCCGATCCGCAAGACCTGCATTCACGAGTGGCACGAAGAGAACGGCGCGCTGTTCGAGGACGTGGGCAACTGGAAGCGCCCCTGGTACTACCCGAAGAAGGGCGAGGACATGCACGCGGCGCTCAGGCGCGAGTGCCTCGCGGTGCGCAACAGCGTGGGCATTCTCGATGCGTCGACGCTCGGCAAGATCGACATCCAGGGCCCGGACGCCGCGAAACTGCTCAACTGGGTCTACACGAATCCGTGGCTCAAGCTCGAAGTGGGCAAGTGCCGCTACGGCCTGATGCTCGACGAGAACGGCATGGTGTTCGACGACGGCGTGACCGTGCGCCTCGGAGCGCAGCACTACATGATGACGACCACCACGGGTGGCGCGGCGCGCGTGCTCACGTGGCTCGAACGCTGGCTGCAGACCGAGTGGCCCGACATGAAGGTGCGTCTGTCTTCGGTGACCGATCACTGGGCGACCTTCGCCGTGGTGGGCCCGAAGAGCCGCAAGGTGCTGCAGAAGGTGTGCAGGGACATCGACTTCGACAACGCCGCGTTCCCGTTCATGTCGTATCGCAACGGCACCGTTGCGGGCGTGAAGTCGCGCGTCATGCGCATCAGCTTCTCGGGTGAGCTGGCCTATGAAGTGAACGTGCCGGCCAACGCGGGCCGCGCAGTGTGGGAAGCGATCATGGCCGCGGGCGCCGAGTTCAACATCACGCCGTACGGCACGGAAACGATGCACGTGCTGCGCGCGGAGAAGGGTTACATTATCGTCGGCCAGGACACCGACGGTTCGGTCACGCCGTTCGACCTGGGCATGGGCGGGCTGGTTTCGCAGACCAAGGACTTCCTGGGGCGCCGCTCGCTCAAGCGCTCGGACACCGCGAAGGACGGGCGCAAGCAGTTCGTCGGACTCCTGACCGACGATGCGAAGTTCGTGCTGCCCGAAGGCGGCCAGATCGTGGACGTGAATGCGCAGCAGAGGGCCGACGGCACCACGCCGATGCTGGGCCACGTGACGTCGAGCTACTACAGCCCGATTCTCGACCGCTCGATCGCACTGGCGGTCGTGAAGGGCGGCCACAACAAAACCGGCGAATACGTCGCGATCTCGATGGCCGATGGCCGGCGCGTGAAGGCGAAGATTGCCAGCCCGATTTTCTATGACACTGAAGGGGTGCGTCAGAATGTTGAATGAAACGATGGATACGGCGCCCCTTGCGGAGCGCGCAGCAGCGGCGGTGCGGCTCGAGTCGCCTTTCGTCGGCGTGGCCGGGCTCATCAAGGCCCAGGAGGGCCGCGCGCCGAAGGGCTTCACCCTGCGTGAGCTGCCGTTCCGCGATCTGGTGAACGTGCGCGGCGAACTGAGCGATCCGGCGTTCGTGGACGGGTTTGCCCAGGTGGTCGGCTGCCAGCCGCCCTCGACGCCCAACACGGTCGCGCGCGGCAACGGCTACGACGTGCTGTGGCTCGGCCCCGACGAATGGCTCGTGCGCTCGGACGCGGCGGTGCAGGCCGGCGTGCTCGAAGCGAAGCTCGCGCCCGCATTCGGCGAGGCGTACGCGGCTGCCGTGGACGTGGGCAGCGGCTACACGGTGGTGGAGATCGACGGCGCGCGCACGCGCGAGCTGCTCTCGCGCGGCTGCCCGCTCGACCTGCATCCGGGGCTGTTCAAGGAAGGGCAGTGCGCGCAGAGCGTGTTCTTCAAGGCCTCGATCGTGCTGGTTCCGATGGGCGGTGAGCGCTTCGAGATCGTCGTGCGCCGCAGCTTCGCGGATTACTTCTGCCGCATCATGCTCGACGCCACGGCGTCGCTTGCATCATGAAGATCGTCGACGGAACCTTCGATCCGGCGCCCGCACCGTTCGATGCGCCGGCGGCGCGCGATGTGCCGCCCTCGCGCGGCCGCGGCTGGAGCGTGTTCGTCGAGGGCCTGAGCGTGCCCGCGCGCATCGGCATTCATGCGCACGAGCATGGCCAGCCGCAGCCGCTCGTGATCGATGCGCAACTGGGCTATCGCTCGATGCCGAAGGAAGAGAGCGACTGGATCGATTACGAGCGCTATTGCGCGCGCATTGCGGAGTTTCTCGCGAAGAAGCCGCATACGCGGCTGCTCGAAACGCTGGTGGCCGATATTGCGGCGCTTTCGTTTCGCGAGTGGCCCGCGCTCGATACGCTCACGATCGAAGTGCACAAGCCGAAGATCCGGCCCGGCACGCAGCGCATCGGCGTGTCGCTCGAATGGACGCGCGCCGATTATCTGCAGTGGAGCACATGCAAGCGTGACTGATACGGAAAAAACACGGCACTCAATCGATGTGCCAATCACGGGGGGGAAATCATGAACTGGTCTTCTGATGACGTGACCGATAGCACGTGCCGCTTTATCCTGAACGTGACCTGCGCCAGCGCGCAGGGCCAGGTGGCGGCTGTCGTCGGTTTGCTCGACGGATTTGGCTGCTATATCGACGAATTCTCGGTTTTCGACGATCCGCAGACCACCCGCTTCTTCGTGCGCTGCGAGTTTCATGTTCCTGCGCCGAGACGCCTTGGCCTCGAGACGCTATCAGAAGCCTTTGCGCCGCTTGCACGCCAGCACGCTTTCGAGTGGGCCATCTTCGACGCACGCGTGAAGCCAAAGGTGCTGATGCTCGTCTCGCGGCTCGATCACTGCCTGGTGGATCTGCTGCATCGTTGGCGCATCAATGAATTGCCGATCGATATTGTGGGCGTGGTGTCCAATCATCGCGATCTGGAGCCCATGGTGCGATCTCATGGGATCGAGTTTCATCACCTTCCCGTGACCACTGAAACGAAATCCATACAGGAGCAGGCGCTCGTCTCACTAATCGAGCGCACGGGAACCGAGCTGGTGGTGCTCGCCCGCTACATGCAGGTCCTGAGCGCCGCGCTATGCGCACGTCTTGCGGGCCGGGCGATCAACATTCATCATTCGTTCCTGCCGGGTTTCAAAGGCGCGCGGCCCTATCATCAGGCCTATACGCGCGGGGTCAAGCTGATTGGGGCCACTGCGCACTTCGTGACCGGAGATCTCGACGAAGGGCCCATCATTGAGCAGGTGGTGGAGCGCGTGGATCACACTTACACACCGGAGCGGCTGCTCGCGGCGGGCCGCGACATGGAGCGCGCCGCGCTCGCCCGGGCCGTGCAGGGCTTTATCGAGCGGCGCATCTTTATTCACGAAGGGCGAACGGTTGTCCTGCGCTAGCGCTCCGGTGCGCAGGATTTTCTGGCACTATTCCGGGCGGTGCGGGCGACCGGCGAGTGCTCGGGCGCCCGGTCTGGACCGTGCGTGACGGGGCAACTGGAATACGGAGATCCCGACCTGGATGCAGTCGAATACCGACAACCGGACTGCCGGACGTATCGAGGCGGCGCCGGCACCTCTCGAGGATAGCGAGTCGTTTGCGCCGCTCTGGCTGGCTATGCGCCTGTCGCTGGGCAGCGCGATGGCCCTGGGTTTCGTGCGCTTTTCCTATGCTTTGCTCCTGCCGGCGATGAAGGCCGACCTGGGATGGAGTTTCGCCCAGGCCGGCGCGATGAACACATCCAACGCGGTGGGTTATCTGATCGGCGCGGTCATGTTCCCCTGGCTCGCCCGCCATCGAGCGTCCAGCACGCTGTTCGTTGCGGGCGCATATGCGGTGATCGTGCTGACGGTGTTGTGTGGTCTCGTTTCCGGCACGTCCCTGCTGCTCGCGCAGCGGCTCGTGGCTGGCGTCGGCAGCGCGTTCATCTTTATCAGCGGCGGTGTCTTGGCGGCGCGGCTCGCGACAGCCGTGCCGCGCCGTGGCGGACTGATCCTGGGCCTCTATTACGGCGGGACAGGATACGGCATCGTATTGTCGTCCATTCTCGTGCCGGCCACGGTGCGTACCGGGCTGCACGGCTGGCAGCCCGCATGGTTCGCGCTGGCTGCCGCATGTGCGGCCTGCACGCTGCTTGCACGAGGCGCCGCCCGCCGCATCGATGCAGCGGGCGCGGCCATCGCGAGTGCGCGAGGATGCACGCCCACGCAGCGAACCGCGTGGTGGCGCTACGGTCCCGCACTGGGCGGATACGGCCTCTTTGGCGTGGGATATATCGGCTACATGACGTTCATCGTTGCGCTGTTGCGCAGCGAAGGCATGAGCCAGGGCGTCGTCTGCGCGTTCTATATCGCGTTGGGAGTGGCAACGGTCGCCTCGGCACGCATCTGGTCGCGCTTTCTGGACCGCACGCATGGCGGCCTCGCGCTGGCGACGTTCAATGCGCTACTGGGCCTCGCGACGCTGATGCCGGCCATGTTCGCACACCCTCTGGCGGCGGCTATTTCGGGTGTGATCTTCGGCTCGACATTACTTTCCGCAGTGGCCTCGACGACCGCATTCGTGCGACACAATCTTCCGTCTGACGAATGGACGCGCGGCATCAGCGCGTTCACGATCGTGTTCGCGTTCGGCCAGATCGCCGGGCCGGTTGCGATCGGCTGGGTCTCCGATAATGCGAGTCTCACGCGCGGGCTCGTCTATTCTTCGGCAGTTCTGCTCGTTGGCGCGCTACTGGCAGCGTGCCAGCGTCCGCTCGATCGCCACGCCTGATCGGATCGGCCGCTTGCTTACGCGTTGAACGCAGGCCCCCCGACTCACTTCCTTCACACCATAAGTGCGTAAGCGCGGCAACGCCGCCTTTGAAGCGCATTGCCGCGTGTGTCTTTGTGCCATGATGCCGCCGCGTGCCGCGAGGAATTCTCCCGGGGTGTTTACCCTCGATGTCGAATGCAGAAAGCCGCTTGTCCGATAAAGATATTTTCCATTGGTGGCAACTTCTACTATTCCCTTGAACCCGCGCAATTCTCAGCACTCGACGGCGCCCGAAGCGGTAACGGTCGAGGCGGAATTTCGTGTTCGTTGGAGCGAACCAGCAGAACCATTGGAGACTTGGATGAGTACCAGAAAAGCGGTGCCGAGCTGCCTTGCGGCGGCCAGTGAGTGGAAGGCGGACGAAGTGGCAGGGCGCAGTGATAATAGAGCTGATGCAGGGCTATTAAAGCGGGCGGCACTCGCGAGCTTCATCGGCAATTTTGTCGAGTGGTTCGACTACGCTTCGTATGGCTATCTTGCAACCATCATTGCGGTGATGTTCTTTCCGAAAAGCGACTCGATGACAGGACTGCTCGCGGCCTACGGCGTATTCGCGGTCTCGTTCATCGTGCGTCCGCTGGGCGGCGTGGTCTGGGGGCATTTCGGGGACAGGCATGGGCGCAGGGCCGCGCTATCGCTGTCGATTCTGATCATGTCGTGTTCGACCTTCCTGATCGCGTTCCTGCCCACCTATGCCCAGGTCGGCATGATTGCACCCACATTGCTGCTGCTGGTGCGCGTCGTACAGGGCTTTTCAGCCTCGGGCGAATATGCGGGTGCGTCTGCGTTTCTCGCGGAATTCGCCCCCCCGGGCAAGCGCGGCGTGTACACGAGCATTGTGCCGGCGAGCACGGCTGCCGGCCTGCTGTTCGGCTCGGTATTCGTCGCCGTGATGCACGCGATGCTTACCACGCAGCAACTGCATGATTTTGGCTGGCGTTTGCCGTTCCTGCTCGCGGCACCTTTCGGGCTGGTCGGACGCTACATCCGGCTGAAGCTCGAAGACACGCCGAAGTTCAAGGCACTCGAAGGATCGCACGACCTGGCCAAGGCGCCTGTGACCGAGTTGCTGACCCGCCATCGCGGCAAGATGCTCATCGCGTTCGGGGTGACCTGCCTGAATGCCGTAGCGTTCTATCTGGTGCTGAGCTACATGCCGACCTACCTGTCGACGGAAATGGGTATGAGCGAAACGGCGTCGTTCGTGGCCGCGACCATTTCGCTCGCGGCATACATCGGGCTGATTTTCCTGATGGGCGCGCTGTCCGACCGTGTCGGCCGCAAGACCATGCTGATTGGGGCATCGGTCTTGTTCGCACTGCTCACGGTGCCGCTGTTCAAGGGACTAGCCGGCGCGAGCTTCATGACCATTGTGCTGATCCAGATTGCGTTCGGCGCGTTGCTCACGCTCAATGACGGCACCTTGCCGTGCTTTCTGTCCGAGATGTTCCCAACGCGCGTGCGCTACAGCGGCTTCGCCTTCTGCTTCAACGCCGCCAACGCGATCTTTGGCGGTACTGCGCCGCTGGTCGCCACCTGGCTGATCGCTACGACCGGCAGCAAACTCGCGCCAGCGTGGTACCTCGTGGGCGCTGCTGGCGTCGCGCTAGTAGCCATGCTGGCGAGCAGCGAAACCTCCCGGTTGCCGCTGGCCGACGATTGATGAGGATGCGCAAACCATTCTCGTTCTGATTGGTGCACAGGAGCAGCATGGCCCACATGTCAATGAACCTGGACGTGCTGCTGCACCCGGCGATTTCAGAATAGGTGGCGCGCAGGCGCGGCACGATAGCTGCCGCCCGCAATCGCTACCGCTACAAGTCGCAGCAAAAAGGGCGGAGGCGGCAATCATCTTTGTGGCGCCACGAGCCCGGACGGCCATGCGCGTTCCGTAACGGTTAAGAATGAAGGTGAACGCAAAGTATGCGCTGACACCTGCCTTCAGGTGTCCGGAGAATATACCTACACGAACGGTGCCTACAACCGTTTTACACCGGGGTGGAACATGGGCATGATCCAATGCGAGTATGCCGTTAGCAAGCGTACCGATCTTTACCGCACAGCCATGCTTGCCTGGTAGATTTCGGCGATCGCACTTTCCGCACGCCATCGGCTCGGCGGGCGTGATACCGAATGGAATATACCAAGGGCATTGTAACGAAGACGTAGGCGGCGCTGTAAAAATCGCGGGGCTCGCGCCGGTTGCGCCGCTCCATGGACGTCGCCCACTAGTCAGCTTGCGCATGTCTCGACGGCGTCACGCGAACGGTATCGACGTCAATGGTTCTGGTTCGCGACAAGTTCGCCGGCTAATCTGGCGGCACCGCTGGCATGCAGGTTGCGGACTATTCCTGAGACAGGGAGCGGTATCGTGCCCGGCGGAAAGAAAGGAGGCTTTATGCAGGCGATCGGAAAGACCCGGTGGGCCATCGCGGAAGGCTACTTGCCGCGGTATGGCTCGGGTGACCGGCCCGAATTGAGGAGCCATGAGACGGCGTGCATCTTGAATGCCGGCGAGCAAGACGCGCACATCAAGGTGACCGTGTTGTTCAAGGATCGTGAACCGGCCGGCCCATACTTTATTACGGTGCCTGCAAGAAGAGCGCTGCATATGCGTTTTAACGATCTTCGCGAACCTGAGTCTATTCCAACCGGTACGGAGTACGCGAACGTGTTCGAGTCGGATGTGCCGGTGGTCGTGCAGCACACGCGCCTGGATTCTCGCCAGGCTGAATTGGCACTGCTATCCAGCATCGCCTTCGGGAGCGATTGATGACGCGCTGGTTTTGAAGCCGTATGGCACGCAGGATGCGAAAAGCGGCTTTTTCACAACCGCGGCAGATGTGAACATCATGTCTACGAATCCGAAGCTCCGCCGCTGGCGCAACGTGGCGCGATTCGCGGTTTCCCGATCCGCGGATTACGGGCAGTTGTTTGTGATTGAGTTGGCGGAAACTCGCCTGCGGATTGTTCGCGAAGTGCTCGCCGTCATCGCCCTTATCGTCAGCGGTCTCTTGACGTTGTCGTTTTTCTGTCTCGCAGCCATAGCGTCCGCCTGGCACACGCGCTATTTCCTCTTCGTGGCATGGGGCATCGCGATTGCCTGGCTGGCCGCCTCACTGGCGGCGCTCATGGTCGTGCGCGCGCAGAAGCCGGCGCAAGCATTCTCTATTCTGGAGCGGGAACTGCGCGCTGATATCGAAACGCTCAGGGAGGCGCTCAAGTGAAACGTGGTCTGCGCAAACTGCACGAACGTGAAGCGCTCGTGCTAGCCAGAATGGAGCTGACACGTGCGCAATTGCTTGCTGCAAACAAGGGTTTAGGTTCCAGGGAGCGCGCAAGAGAGAGCGAAAACTCGCTGACATTTTCGAAACTCAGTCGTGCCTTGATTGCGACGCCAGATATTGCGCTGCTTGGCTCCATTATGATTGGATCACTGCTGATCGGGCCGAGGCGCGTCTTGCCGACCGTAGTGAGGACAGGGCTGACCGCGTGGATTGCGCGTCAAGTCCGGGCTGCCATCGCGCGCTGATCAAAACGGCAGGCACCTGTCTGTCGCGCTTCTCGCAGGATGTCCAATATTCGCGGGCGGGCTAACCGCACTAACGCTGGTGCACGCGATACCGCGAGTCCGCACACCAAACATGGCTGGCTGTCGCGGCTGGCGTGCCGCGGGGCATACAGATTGCGATAGTTCCCGTATTCTCTGAGATTCTTTCGGGGCCGGAGTCACGCGATGAAAGGACGGGCTGAACATCGTGCCGCCCGCAGCCACTCGAGCCTTAGGTTTTGTTGGTGCGTTGCGTTGGACGCGGTCGAGCGCTTTGGCAGTGACCGCTGTTCGATGCTCGCCGCCAGCATCGGATTCTTTTCGGCTTTCTCGCTCGCCCCAACGTTGATCATCGTGCTCGCCATCGCGGGGCGGGTACTCGGCGCGGATGCAGCTCGCGGCAGGCTCTTTGACCAGATCCACGATATTCTGGGAAATGACGCAGCGGCGGCCATTCAAGCAATCGTCGAGCACGCGCACCGCTCCGGCCAGGGGGGCTTCGCAGCTCTCGTTTCCCTGGTGCTGCTGGCTATCGGTGCGTCCGCGACGTTCACCTCGCTGAACTCGGCGCTCGACGTCGTTTTCGATGAGTTGGCGCTCAAGAACCGCAGCAGCGTCACGATGCTCATCCGGGCTCGCCTGATGTCGTTGGGCATGGTCATGGGAGTGGGTTTTCTGCTCGTCGTCTCCCTCGTGCTTGATGCGGCGGTCCAGTGGATCGGGGATCATCTGTTCGGCGATTCTCCCCTCGCCGTCATCGCTCAGCTGGCTCAGGCGGCGCTCACGCTAGTCGTTCTGGCCGCCGCCTTTGCTGCGTTGATGAAATTCATGCCAGACGCAAGGGTACCGACCAGACATGCAATATGGGGCGGTGTTGTGGCTGCCGTGCTGTTCTCTATCGGCCGCCATGTTTTCGGCCTGTATCTCGCTCGTGCCGGAACGGCAAACGAATTCGGAGCGGCCGGCTCGCTTGCGGTCCTGATGATGTGGCTGTATTTTTCGGCGGTGACGTTCTTGCTGGGAGCCGAGCTCTCTGCATCCATTGGACGTGAAGGCCGCAAGCGCGTGTCAAGCTGACGGGAGTGAATGGACATCGAGCGAATCTCTGGTGCGCGCGTCGCCCTTGCCGGCGGCGCGCGCCTGGAGATTACGACGTGCTGTCGAAATCGTTCTGTCCGGTCGCCCAGGCACGACGGTCACTGCATATGCTGACCACCGTTAATGGGGATATTCGCGCCAGTGACGAAGCTTGCATCGTCCGAGCACAGAAAGAGCACGAGCGCAGCGACTTCATCCGGATTGCCGAGGCGGCCCATCGGGATCTGCGGGATGATTTTCGTGTCGAGAATCTCCTGCGGAATGGCGGTGACCATCTTCGTCGCGAGGTAGCCCGGCGAGATCGTGTTCACCGTCACGCCCTTGCGGGCGACTTCCAGCGCGAGCGCTTTTGTGAAGCCGTGCATCCCCGCCTTTGCCGCCGAATAGTTCGTCTGGCCCACGGCGCCTTTGGAACCGTTCACCGACGAGATGTTGATGATGCGGCCCCAGCCGTGCTCGATCATACCGTCACACAGCGGCTTCGAGATGTTGAAGATGGAGTCCAGGTTCGTGCGCAAGACTGCATCCCAATTGACCTTGTCCATTTTTTTGAAAGTCATGTCGCGCGTGATGCCGGCATTGTTGACCAGAATGTCGACGGCGCCGACTTCGTCCTTGATCTTCTGCGCGCCACGCTGACATGAGTCGTAGTCGGCGACATCGATGGAATACGCGTGGAATTGGCGGCCCGTTTTCTGCATTCTGGCCAGCCAGTCCTTTGCGCCGGCGTTGTCCGGCGAGTGGGTGACGACGACCTTGTAGCCTGCGTCGTAGAGTCGTACGCTGATGGCCTCTCCGAGACCGCCCATTCCGCCCGTTATCAATGCAATACGATTAGTCATCCTGTCTACCTGAGAGAAATGAGATTTAAAAAATCAGGTGGTGCCTGGCCAGCGGTCACCCCTTCTGGCCAGGCCCTCCGCCTTCGGACACTGGGCGAAGATCACGCGGGTAAGATCGCGCGGCTAATGGTGTCCCTCTCGCTTAAACCCGCTCGACCGCAAGCGCCACACGCATGCCACCGCCAATGCACAGTGAGGCCAGACCGGGCTTTGCATCACGACGCGACATCTCGTGCAGCAGCGTCACCAAAATGCGGCAGCCCGATGCACCAATCGGGCGTCCAATCGCAATCGCGCCACCGTTCACGTTGATCTTCGACGTGTCCTAGCCCACCTGTTTGTTCACGACCCGGGCCTGCGCCGCTAACGCCTCGTAGATCTCCATGAGATCTACGGCCGCCGCGCCGTCGTTGAGACCGGATGCATTGGCCGCAGTCACCGAGCCTTCCCTCGAGAAAGCAGGTTTCAGGCCAGCGAGCGATTCCGCCGTCACACCTTCGCACGAACGAGTGGAGTACGAGCGGAATTCGTCCGAGCAAGTCGGCCGGCCGTCTGTTGTTCAACCCTTGCGCGTTATGGCCTGAGGCAGTGATACACCATCAAGGGTCGCGCGCGAACGGTGTACGCCGGACGCGAGCTTTCGAGGGCGGCAAGTTGTTGCTCGAACAGTGTATCGAGCGCTTCGCGGTTCAGATCGATCTGGTCAGGCGAGGCCTTGACCAGCATGAGTGCCGCGAATTTGTGAGGGCCAGGCATCACTGTCTCCTTCGAATTCCTGATAGTTGTTTGCGTGGTCTGTCTGCCACGCTGCCAGGCGATCACGCAGGCCGAGAGAAGACCTTAACAAAGAATCAGTGAAAGAGTATCTACAGGAAGGCGTCCGTAAGTGACAATTTACGGACAGATGGGGGAAATTGGATGCCGCGTCGCATGGGTACGCGTATTGCACGCTCGTTGATAGGGTGGGTGAGGATACCGCCCGCGAATTGCGGAAGGAGAAAGTCATGAGGCAAACCGTGTTAGGCGTGTACGACAGCTACGCGAACGCGCGCTCGGCGCAGCGCGCACTCGAGGCCGGGATGGCGCAAGCGGATATTGCCATCTATTCGACATCAGTTGATGCACCTCGCGAAAAAGGGCCACGTGTCTATGTACAGGGCGCTGTCGATACGCGCCATCACAGAAAGGTCTTCGATCGGCTTGAGCAGTTGTTCGCACGCATCTTCACGAAAGGATCGTACCCCCCGGATGCGGAGGATTACAGGGAGTTCATGCGTCGCGGCGGAACGATAGTCAGTGCCGATGTTTCTGAAGCACAAGTCGATCAGGCGCTTGAAGTGATGCTTCGAACGGGCGCTGCTGACATCGAGGAATGCGCCACGGCGTGGCGTCCTGGCGCTTCGAATGCCCAAAGTCCGGAACATGCGGCGCCTTCGGTCAGCGCGATGGCCGACGAACTGGCCAGACAGAACGAGGCAACGCGCGGACGGCAAGGCAACATGCCGGCTGCGTCAGCGGTACGCACGACGCCTGCCACGGTCACGCCGGCCGCGGCGATAGACGATATGCAAGGCACCGCATTTTCGTCAACCGATCCGAATCTGCGGCAGGTATCGACGCGCACGGAAGGGCGCGGACCGACCCCGCCGATAGGGAAGCCGTCGTATGCAACGGACGTGTCTCGTGCCGGGTTCGCGCGCACGAATCAGAATGCGGGCGTGAAATCGCACACCGCCCAGGCAAGCGACGGCAACCCGCCCGCGCCAAAAGCCCGGCGTTCATTGGCTACGGGCAACAGGGATGAGCCTGGTCGTCTCGGCACCCCGCAGGACGACGCAGACTGGCGCGAAAGCGAATTCAGAAGGGACTACGATGCACGCTATGCGAACACGGGTGCGTCGTACGACGAGCATCGACGTGGCTACCCGCACGAGGCGACGCTCGGACGCGACGAGCGGTATCGCGGGGCCGACTGGCAGGGCGTCGAAGCGGATGCGCGGGCGAAATGGGAGGCACGCAATCCTGAGAGCGCATGGGAGCGGTTCAAGATGACCGTCAGGCGCGGTTGGGAACGTGTGTCGCGCGGAGTCTAGTCGATTGCGTCCTTGAATTGGCGTCCCATCGCGCGCAGGCGGCGGAATTCGCTACTGGACTCACGCTTTATCCAAAGTGACGTAGCGCCAGACTTCAGTTGTCGCGCATTCAAGCCGCTTCCGGAATGTTGCGGCGCGCTTGCGTTGCGCCACCTGTATTTCGTTCCCCTTAAAGAGGATGCTCGCCCGGCTTGCTCAGTTCGGGCTCGAAGAAAATCCAGCGCGCGGGCGCAAAGGCGGTCTGCAAGTCAGTTTCGATTCGGTCGATGGTGCGCACGAGGTCATCGGCGCTGTGGTGTGCAACAAGCCGGGCCTGCACGGCCACCACGAAGCTGTCCGACCAGCGCAGCACCACCAGGCTCACGATATGTTCGATCTCGGGACGCGCTTCGAGCCATGCGCGAATGGCCTTGCGATCGCGGAGCCCAGCGGACTCGCCGACAATCTGCGACTTGATCTCACGCATGGAGACGATGGCCACCACCATCATCACGGTGCCCACGCCAATGCTGCCGAGCGCATCGAAAACGGGGCGGCCGGTGAGCGCCGCGAGCCCCATGCCGGCGAGCGAGACTAGCACGCTGACGAGCGCGGCGGCATCCTCCCCAATCGAAAGCATGACTTCGAGCTCGCCGGTCTCGCGAAACCACCGCCACAGCCCACCGGCGCGCCGTTTCGTATCGATCGAGCGAATCGCGGCACGCAAGGCGCTGCCCTCGACAATGGCCGACACAGCGAGCACGGCGATGGCGACGGGCACATGCTGAAGGCCGGCGTGCCGCCATAGCCGCCAGACGCCAATGCCCACAGAACCGAGTCCGCCGACGATGAAGAACTGGAGCGCGACGAGCATTGCATAGAAATGGGTTTCACGCCCGAAGCCGAGCGGATGCTGTTCATCCGCGTCGCCAACGGCCGCGCGGCGGCCGACGATCAGCAGGAGCTGATTCATGCAATCCGCGCTGGAGTGGACTGCCTCGGCAAGCGTCGCGCTGGAGTTCGTCCATGCCGCGGCGGCGAACTTGCCGAGCGCCACGACAACATTTGAAGCGAGCGCATAGTAGACGGCGCGGGGGATGGCGCCGGACGCAGTGTGGGCCGTCGCCCGGTGATCGGCGCTTGCCTTTGCTCGCGTCATCGTCTGATCCTCGCTGGCACCCTCCGAAACGCAGTGGCGCAAGCCCCGAACCCGCGCTGCCCCGGCAGACTCCGCTGCATGCACAGGATCCCGAAACGAAGTTGCGATACCAGGGCGAGCCGCTGCAGTTCGATGGCGCGAATCTGCTGATGCAATTCGTGGCCGAGGCGGACGGGACGCCGCTCGACTGAAGCATCACCGCCGAAGCGCGGAAAGGCCAGGTCGGTGCGTGCGAGCACCTTTGCGGTACCCGCGCGCCTCGTTGCAACCGTTGCTGGCTAGCGGTCCTTGTCTTGATCGTCGCTGGGGGCATCCCTTGCTGCATCTCTTGCGGCGTCCTTCATGTCGCCTGCCTTCTTCTGTACCTCACCGGCTCCCTGCTGGATGTCGCCTTTGAGTTCCCGGGACTTGTCGCCCGTGACTTTTCCGGTGACTTCATTCGCTTTGCCTTTGAGCTTTTCAGCTTCGCCTTTCACATGCTCTTTGTTCATGATGGTTCTCCATTTGTTTGCGCCGGATGCGCGCGGTCTTGGCGCAACGACCGTTCCTGATCGAGCGTTGGAGGAGGTCCGTATGGTATGGGACACCCGGGTGGCCTGGTGCGGGCGCTGCCGCGTGGAGCCCGCGTGACGACCGGGCACGACGGGCATTGCACTTGCGTGAGCGTAGCGTCAACGCACAAGTAGCCCGGGCGGCGAACGCGCCGGCACAAGCGCACCGGAACTCGAGTGGCATGCGGCTCGAGGCCGCCGCGCGAACACGCATCAAAAAAGGGGAGTGGTATGAAACGAAAGCTTGATGCCTATGAATCGAAACGTCGCTTCGAAGTGACGCCGGAGCCGCGTGGCCGTGCGGCACGAGGGCGTGGACGCGCGAACGAGAGCGAAGGATCGTTCGTGATCCAGCGGCACGATGCGCGGCGGTTGCATTACGACTTTCGCCTTGAGTTGGACGGCACGCTCAAGTCATGGGCGGTGCCAAAGGGGCCGAGCCTCGACCCTGGCGTGAAGCGGCTTGCCGTGCACGTCGAGGATCATCCCATGGAGTACGGCAAGTTCGAGGGACGCATTCCCGAGGGTAGCTATGGCGCGGGCGAGGTGGCGATCTGGGATCACGGCGTATGGCGGCCCGAGGGCGGCATGCGCGCCGCTCGCGATGGCTATGCGCAGGGCAAGCTCAAGTTCACGCTCGACGGCGAAAAGCTGCACGGTGGCTTTACGCTCGTGCGCAGCGCGATGCACGACGGCAAGCAGGAAACGTGGTTGCTCATCAAGCAGCGTGACGATGAGGCCGTGAGCGAAGACGATTTCCATGTGGTCGACGACGAGCCGGCTGCGAAGCCGTCGCGCGAGCGCGCGGGAACCGGTGGGTCGAAACAGCGCTCTGCGGATAGCGAGGTAGCCGGCACGCAAGCCGAAGCCCGCGTCGCGAGCGCTGCCAGGCCGCGCCGCGCGACCTCGCGCAAGAGCGTACGCGGCGAAGCTCCAGCGGAGATGCAAGGCGCCGTGCGCGCCGAGCTGCCCGCCACGCTCGCCCCGGAACTGGCGACGCCAGCCGAAGCGCCGCCGGAGGGCAATGATTGGTTATACGAACTAAAGTTCGACGGATACCGCGTGCTCGCGCGAATCGATCGCAAGGCGCGCGGCGAGGGCGATGTGCGCATCCTCACGCGCACCGGCAATGACTGGACCGCGAAATTCCCGCGCCAGGTCGAAGCGCTGCGCGCGCTCGATATTGACTCGGCTTGGATTGACGGCGAGGCCGTGGTGCTGGACGATGCGGGCGTGCCCGACTTTCAGGCGTTGCAGAACGCTTTCGATGCGGGCAGGGCCGACACCATTGCGTTCTGGCTATTCGACTTGCCTTGGCTCGATGGGATGGATCTGCGTGCCGTGCCGCTGGAGGCGCGCCGGGCGAAACTTGCCGCCTTGCTGGCCCGCAAGCCCCAGGAGGCCTTGCGTTTTTCCGAAGCATTCGAAGGTGCGCCCCAGGCGTTGCTCGAAGCCGCTTGCGAAGCGAATCTCGAAGGCCTCGTCGCCAAGCGGCGCGATAGCCAATACACGTCCAGGCGCAGCGCGGCGTGGCTCAAGCTGCGCTGCTCACGGCGCCAGGAATTCGTTATCGGCGGTTATACGGAGCCTCAGGGCAGCCGCGACGGCTTTGGTGCACTGTTGATCGGCGTGTATGACGACAAGGGCGCATTGCAGTACTCGGGCAAGGTCGGCACGGGTTTCGACGCCAGGCGGCTCAAGGCAATGGCGGGCGATCTGGCGGCGCGCGAGCGCAAGACCTCGCCTTTCGCCGCCGTGCCTGCCGCCGATCGCCGCGCCTGCGTGCACTGGGTAGAGCCCGAACTCGTGGCCGAAGTGCGTTTCAAGACGTGGACGAGCGCTGGCGTCGTGCGTCAGGCGTCGTTCGTCGGCCTGCGCGAGGACAAGCCCGCGCAGAGCATCGTGCGCGAATCGCAGCCGCCGCCCGTGCGACGCAACCGGAGCGAGAGCGCAAGCAAACACAAGGTCAGAACACAGAACTCGAACAACGGCCGGACGGCGAAGGCTGAGAGCACGTCCAAAGCCAGCGCGCCAGCCCCGCATGCCCGGCGCCGTGCAAAGGTGGGCGATACCGAAGTGGCAGGCGTTCGCGTGAGCCATCCCGATCGCGTGATCGATTCGAAAAGCGGCCTCACAAAGCTCGATCTGGTTCAGTACTTCGAGGCGATTTCGCCCTGGCTGCTGCCACATCTGGCACAGCGTCCCGTCGCGCTCGCACGCGCACCCAAGGGCGTGGGCGGGGAGCTGTTCTTTCAGAAGCACGCGAACGCCTTGCAGATTGCGCAGGCCACCCAGCATGCCGATCTGGACCCCGGTCACGCTCCGCTCTTGACGCTCGACTCGACTGAGGCGCTCGTAGGGGCCGCGCAGATGGATACCATCGAGCTGCACACGTGGAGCGCGCTCGTGACGAACATCGAAAAGCCCGATCGCATCGTCTTCGACCTCGACCCCGATCCCTCGCTGCCGTGGACGCGCATGCTCGAAGCGGCGCGGCTCACGCGCGATTTGCTGGACGCGCTCGGTCTGCGTGCGTGGTGCAAGACGAGCGGCGGCAAAGGGCTGCACGTGGTCGTGCCGCTGGCGCGCCATGCGGGCTGGGACGAAGCGAAAGACTTCGCGCGGGCTGTGGCGGACCATATCGCCGCGACGCTTCCTGAGCGCTTTAGCGCGAAGATGGGCGCGCAAAACCGCAGAGGGCGCGTGTTCGTCGATTACTTGCGCAATGGGCGCGGCGCGACGACTGCCGCCGCGTTTGCGCCGCGCGCGCGGCCTGGCCTCGGCGTTTCGGTGCCCGTGGCCTGGGATGAGCTGCAGGCCGTGACGAGCGGCGACCAATGGAACGTAGCGAATGTGCGTGAACGGCTCGATAGCCTGCGTGAGGACCCATGGCGCGACTACGCAAAGGCGCGCCAGCGCATTACGGCGGCGATGTGGCGACAGTTGGGGAAGGCAAAGGAGTAAGAGCGCGATAGACGAGCCGGCACAGCAAATGCGCCCTGCGCATGCGCCGGATTGCGCCGCGCGGCTTTGGTCACGTGGCGGAAATCCAGCAGGCCGAGAATACCAACCTTAACGCCGACTTGAATGGCTTACTGCGCTCGCTCATGCCAAGGAAAAAGACCGGAGTCTGGCTCAGATGCCTCGAGCTGCTTTTCAGCCCAACGGGCGCACGACAGAAGAGGAAAGCGCTCGCGCGCAAGCCGACGACGGCCAGACCCACCCGTACGCCCGCGCCGAAGCGTACCAGCGAACCCCATGCTGGCCGCCCACTTGTGGCGCGCACGCCGGGGCGGTGGGTGCGCTCGTTTCACTCCGCGCCCGCGTTGCCCGGTCGGCTCGTCAATCACCTGACGTACGCGTTATATCTGCCAGCCGCAGTGACATCCTGGGCGGACATACCCCTCGTGGTCATGTTGCATGGCTGCAAGCAAACCGCGGAGTCGTTTGCTGCCGGCACACGCATTTGCAGGGTCGCAGAGCGCGCCGGATTTGCCGTGCTCATTCCCGAGCAGGCAAAGACCGCGCACGCGCACCGCTGCTGGCACTGGCACGAGAGTCTGGCGCATTCCGAGGCGCCTGCCGTTGCGTCGCTCGTCGAAGAGATTGTCGAGGCGCACGGCTTCGACCGCGAACGCATCTATCTCGCGGGGATTTCGGCAGGAGCGGGCCTCGCGGCGTTGCTCGCAGTTCATTATCCAGAGCGCTTTGCCGCCGTTGGCCTGCATTCAGGCCCGGTGTTTGGCGCCGCGAATTCCGCCATGACCGCCATGCGCGTCATGCGTGACGGCAGCCGCGAAGATCCCCTGCGTCTCTTGGAGGCGGTTGTGGATCTGGCCCACCATCCGGGCATGCCGGCCATTATTGTCCATGGGGAGCTTGATGCGGTTGTCTCGAAGCGCAACGCCGCGCAGCTCGCCGTCGAATTCGCGCGGCTCAACCGGCTGATCGATGCACAAGGCGCCATGCGCGTCGGCGAGCGACGGACATACAGCCGCGATGCGGTCGAGTACACCGATTATCTGGGGGCGGGGCGGCTCGTCGTTAGAGTCTGCATCGTTCGGGGTCTGGGCCATGCGTGGAGCGGCGGCGACCCACGCGAAGCGTTTCATTCCGGCAAAGGTCCCGACGCAACGGCGATGCTGTGGAATTTTTTTCGGCGCCAGCGGCGGTCGGTGAAGCGACTGCCATAACGTCTCGTTGGGGTGTGGCGCACAGCGTGAGACGACGGCTGTGCGTCTTGACGGTTACGGAGAGGGGCATCACGGGCACTACTCGTCGTGCCCGCCACGGCGTTTGTCATTCATCGTGGGTACGGGCGGTGCGCAACATGGGGTGTTTGAGGAGGGTACATGATGAAACCTATGATGAATGCAACGCACACGATTCTGATGACACTTCTGGCAGGCATGGCACTCGTCACGGCAGACGCGGCCTTCGCGCAAGTCTATGTCACGCCGCAACCACAGCCGCGGTACGAAGAGCCGGCTCCCGCCCCGGCGCCTGGCGTGGCGATCACGCTTGGGTGGCACGGCGACCGCTATTGGGACGGCCACCGCTATTGGGAGCATGACGAATGGATGCACCGTCATCCCCATGAGTATGACCCGCGAGGCGATCGTGAGCACGAAGACCGCGACCGCTAATAGCACGCCTGAGGCGAGGGGCAGCGCGCCTGTTTGCCTTGCGCGACAGGCGCGTTCTTCTCGCTAAAACACTCGTCTACGCGATGAATCTCCACTGCCGTCGAACTCGTCAAACGATGGCGTCTAACTGGTCGGCAACCTGCGCGATGATTCTGTCGCGCTGACTTTGTCGCGCTGACTTTGTCGCGTTGACGCAATGCGCGCTTCGAGGCACGGCCGTTGCGTAACACGAGGCGTGACCATGTAGAGCGGGTCCGTGCGACGTGGCGGAAGGTTTCCTCGGCCAGTTGCGCCGCGGCCCGCGCCATTCAGGAGTTGACAATGCTTTATTACGCCCTCGTGTTTTTCATCATCGCCGTGATCGCCGCCTTCTTCGGGTTTGGCGGCATCGCTGTCGGAGCAGCGAGCATCGCCAAAATCCTGTTCTTTATCTTCGTCGTCCTCTTCGTTGTGAGTCTGCTGTTTGGCGCTTTACGGCGTTAATGGCGTCTCTGAAGCGGGGCGAACGATGCAATTGCCTCATGAAAACCCGCGGAGTCCGTTGGCCGCGAGGCCACTCGTTAAAACACGGCGACCGCCCGGCACATGCATGGGCGGTCGACATGCATCCGGGGCTCGCCACCACCGGAACCGACAATGACCCGAGCGGCATTCTGACTTACTCCCTCGCCGGTGCGCAATATGGATTCGACCTGCTGTGGATATGCGTGCTCTCGTATCCGTCGATGGTTGCGCTTCAATTGATCGCGACGCGCGTTGCAGCGGTGACTGGGAAAGGCCTCACGGAAAACATGCGTGAGCACTATTCACGTTGGCTATTTCTGCTCGCGGTTGGGCGCTTTCTTTTGGCGAATACGCTGAACATGGCCGCAGACATGCTGGCGATGGGCGAAGGCGCGCAGCAGATTTTTCGCGGCCCGGTGGCACTTCTTACGCTCGCATTCGCCGGCGCATCAATTGCGCTCCAATGGTGGGTGCCGTACGCCCGCTACGCAGGCGTCGTAAAGTGGCTTTGTGTCGCCTTGTTCTGCTATGCAGGCACGCTGCTTGTGGCCGACGTGCAGTGGCGGGTGGCGGGATGGCACGCGTTGGTGCCGGACGTGACATTATCGGAAGGCTTTCTGGGAATGCTGGTAGCCGTACTCGGTACAACCGTCAGTCCCTATCTGCTGTTCTCGCAGGCCGAAGAGGAAGTCGAGGAACGGGGAGACGATGCTTCGCAAGCCAATGTCGATCGTGCGCAATCGCGTGAAGAGCCGCGCCAGTTACAAGGAAAGCGCCATGAAACGCTGATTCGCACACTGCTGTCGAATGGGGCAGGCGCACTCATTCTGTGCGCTTCGGCAGCAACGTTGCACGCGCAGCACATGCAGGTCAATTCGGTTAGCGACGCAGCGAAAGCGATTCTTCCTCTTGCGCATGGATTTGCCGCGCAGGTCCTCGGTCTTGCGCTCCTGGGCACGGCGCTTCTCGCGCTACCACCGCTGGCCGGGTCGGCGGCGCACGCAGCGGCGAGCTCGTTCGGCTGGGCCCGGGGCAAACGACGCGACCGCCGCATCGCCGTCGTGCTGCTCGTCCTCATGGCAATGAGCGCCGCCACCGCCCTGCTCTTTGTGGCACTCGGCGTGGATGCGGTGAAGGCCTGTTACTGGAGTGCGTTGACCAATGGCATTACAGTAACGCCGGTGCTCATTCTGCTCGTCCTTTTGAGCCGTCACCCAGAAGCGGTCGGCACGTTGAAACTTCATTGGTTCGTGCGCGCATTGAGTTGGTTGGCGGTCGTTGCTGCGGGAGCAGCGTTGACCGCGCATACGATATTGCCGTTTCTCTAACGCTATGCGGGAACGAACATACCGATCGCTGCCAGGGCCATGAACGCAGTCGCTGTCCAGCCTCCGACTTTCAGGAGGCCTGAAATGGCAAATTTGCCCATCATGCGACGACTGGTCCCCATCAGCATGACGACGATCATAACGGGTACGGCGGCAAGACCATTGATGACGGCGCTCCAGTAAAGCGCCTTTACCGGGTCGAGGTGCAAGAACGTAACCGCTACGCCGCCCAGGATGGCAAGGACAATGACGGAATAGAACTCGCGTGCCAGCGTGAGATGCAGGGACAGGCTGCCGCGCCACCTGAACGCGCCCGCCGCGCCGTAGGCCGCGGAACCGGCAAGCACGGGCAGCGCGAGCAGCCCGGTTCCCACGATGCCCGCGGCAAATACGAACGCAGCGAAACGACCGGCGATGGGCGTAAGGGCTTTCGCCGCGTCTGCGGAAGTCTGAATAGAGACGTGGTGAACATGCAGCGTGGCTGCCGCAGTCAACATGATGAAAAAGCCCACGCCATTTGAAACACCCATACCGATCCATGTGTCTGCCGTAATCCTGTCGAGCTGCCGGTATGCACGGAACGAAGAGACCCAGCGCAGCGAATGTTCGCCCGGCTTCGATCGAAGCTCCTCGACTTCCTGTGAAGCTTGCCAGAAAAAAAGGTATGGGCTGATCGTGGTCCCGAGTACGGCGACAATGGTGGTGAGATATTCGCCAGACAGCTGCGCACGCGGGTGAACCACGGAAAGCGCGACTTGCGACCAGTCGACAGGCACAACGAACGCGACCGCGACGTACGTAAAGAGCACGATGGTCAGCCATTTCAGAAAGCGGGCGTAGCTTTCATAAGGCAGGCAGATCTGGACTATCGCGGAAAATGCGCCCAGCGCCACTGTGTACAGTTGCTCCGGGCCGTGCACCAGCAAATGGATGGCCGCACCCATGGCTGCCAGGTCCGCGGCGATGTTGATCGTATTGGCAATAGCAAGAAGCAGCACGAGAACGATCACGATCCAGCGTGGACCGAAGGCGCGCATGTTGGAAGCAAGCCCTCTGCCGGTCACCCGACCGATTCGCGCGCTGATCATCTGAATGGCGACCATCAGCGGATACGTCAGCAGCAGCGTCCATAGCAATGAGAGACCAAATTTCGCGCCGGCCTGCGAGTAGGTGCCGATTCCGCTCGGGTCGTCGTCGGCACCGCCCGTTACGAGTCCGGGTCCGAGGCGGGACAGCCAGGATCGTTCCGTTCGATCCGTTACGGCGGCTTCTGGTTCAAGCTTTTGATTGTCGGCCACGAAAGTTTCCTGCAACGCGCGGGATGCGATGTTGCCGGGAGCGTGCAAGTCCCGTGCCGCGCCCGAATATGCTGCCATGAGCGAGGCACGCTGCTTTGGCAGGGGCCTGACAGTATCGTAATCTGGCGCGTCGCCGGCTCAATGCGGCGGAGAACAGTGTCTGAAACGCTTCCACAGCTTTTTCATTGTCCGATGATCGGCTGCGACGCGCGAGGCGAGAAAGCCCCGTGCGAAGGAGGCGCCCGGCGCCGTTTCAGGTGACGTTTGAGGGAGTGCCTTCAGAAGCCGATCGGCAACGACGGCGTCGTTTCGCCAACCCAGATCATCCTGGAGCGCGGTTAGCGCTTCAACATAATGTTGGACGGACCGCCTCGCGCACAGTGACGCGAAGAACTCGGTGGCATACCGAACTTTCTTTGCCGCGATGCGGGCGCGGTGGCGATGGTGAGCGTCGAGGCCGGCCAGACCTTTGCCGCGGCGAATCAGTTTACTGTGACGACGGCGCAGGACATTCGCGGCGAATTGTCTTGCTGGACGGCTGATTGCTTCGCGCTGTTCGTCGGACATTTCAACTCTCCAGCTTCCTCGCTGCAACCACAATGCGAGTTGAAGCGCGAGTCGCGTGTAGCGAACCGACTCGACTGCAGCGGCCGCCCGTTGCCGGTTGCTGGCGGCGATCTGCGCGCATGCCTCGCGCACGGGCAGAATCTCGTCCGGAGTCGTGTTTGCACCGGCATGTTCGAGCGTCGACCCCGCGAGTACCTCCCAGTCCCGTGCAGCGCCGAGTTCAGCGGCAATCCAGCGCAATTCATCGTCAAGTCCGGGAGGCGCGGGAATGACTTTTCCAAACAGACCAAGCGCCGAGCGCAAACGGCGCAGCCCCACGCGCATCTGATGAACGCTCGACGGCCCATGGCCGGAGACGACACCGCGTTCGTTGGCGGCGACCTGATCCAGACAATTGCGCGCGATGGTGCAGAAGGCGTCTTCGACAGAGTCTCGCTTGTTCAGCTGCACCGGCTGCGCCTTCACGGCCGCGCAGTGCTCAGTGAGGAGCAGGCCGTAGCCGATGTCAGCCTTGCTGAAATGGTCGATACGCAAGGGTACAGATTCGAGCAGTTCCAGTGCGACCTGGTACAGGCTCTCTGGCTTACCCCGCTTCAGCTCAAGTTCCACCGCTGCGATCGGCTCAGAAGCCGACTGCGCTTCGATGGTTCCCTCGTCGAGCGCCACCTCAAGTTCGTCGCCAGACGACAAGCGCAGCGGATAGACTGAGCGCCTGATCCGGGTGACAAACACGGGGTTTAGCTGTGCGACAGTCGCGTCGTCGCGAACCAGCCTGCCGCAGTCACTATCGTCAGGGATGCGATCCCGAAGCAACTTGAGATCGGGGACGTTGCTCTCGACGGGCGTTTCGAACTCGTCCCTGTCGAAAAGGCCCGCCTGCGCCGACCCTTCCCGCTTCAATGTCTGGAACCTGTCGTTGCCGTCGGTCCGCACGCGCAAAGAAGCGTTGCAGCTATGAAATTCAAGCGAAGGCGTATCGAAATAGGTAGTCGTCAACAACCGGGGGCGCCTGGCCGCTCCCTCGTGCTGCCTACCTGGCGGGTGACGACGCAACGCCACAAGGTCCTCATTGGACACCCGCAACTTCAGCTCGTGCTCCATGGTGCCTCCCCTACGAACGACGGCCCGATGACGACAGTGCAATGACGCGACATGGATGCTTGAACGCAGTTTTCAGATGGCGCGCGAAGCGGGCCTGCCGCCGCTGCGCGGGCGGTCATAGCAGCCGTGCGCGAGCGTTTGCGCCAGCGTGCTCCATGAGAAGAGCCACGATTTCGCGCGTCGGCACGCTCACCGCCAGCGCGCCGACCATGGTCGGGCGAACCCAGCGACAATGCATAATTTCGTGGGCGGGCTGTGGCGTCGTATCGACTGGCACATCGAGAACAAATACGTGATGCCGTTTGCTGAAGCCCACAAACTCGAATTCATACCGTAGCAATTCTCCGACAATCAATGTTTCTTCCAGCAGCTCCCGCTTCGCCGCATGCAGTGGGGCCTCGTGCCGCTTTACCGTCCCGCCGGGGAGCGACCAGCGAGAGCGCCCGCGCGTCACGAGCAGTACCCTGCCATCATTTCGGCACACGATCGTCGCGCGGTTTCTCATGGCTGAAAATTGTCTGGTGACCTTCATTAACAGGCGGGTACGAACCTTCCGTCCCGCATTCTCCCGCATTCGTTACCCCGGCAGCGCCGAAAGCAAAGCCGGATGGAACACGAACCCAATCGCAATTCCCGCGCCTGAAGCCCCACCATCATCTCGACAGTCGCCATCGATGAGAACGGACTCATGTCGGTCGTTGTCGCCAAAATTCAGTGACCTGGAAAGTCAATAATTTGGATATCTAAATCGTGTTTTTGAGAGTCCAATTTCCTCGCGCTGACAAGTAACATTTTCTTTTCTCAGATGAAACTCTTTTCGCAAATCTGGCGGGCCGCATTTATTGATTGAATCGCCCATCCCACCGCGCACAACGACAGTTTCAGCAACATGCGGGACGGCCCGGATTGCCGCGTTGCCGTCCACCATTTACGATCAGATCAGCTGGCGTGGCCTATTTCGATTGACACCGCGAGAGCAAAGCTTAATGAATTTCACCAGTGATGATTGGAGCAGACGAATGAACGAACTGGCTGGTGACATGCTGGCGACCGTCCTGAACATCGACGCGGAAATCAGGGTCCGCACGAACCGTCTGGCTGAAATGGAGCGCAGCGCTCAAGAGGGAATGGACCCATGGCTGGATGAAGCGCAAGCTATTTTGCTTGCGGACGTGGCGCGGTTGAAAGCGCGCCGCGAAGAGCAGTTGCGCAAGCTCGAAGCGCTGGTTGCTTGCCGACCGGCCAGACGGTCAACAAGCAAGCACGTGCTTTTTGGCTGACTGTTGGAGTTGGGCGTCGCTTGTCCAGGTGCGGCGGCGTTCAATTGTTTGCCGCCATGCGTATGCGCGCGCCATTAAATAGTCAAACAATGGGCGCACGCGGTCAGCCACGGGATAAGAGATTTCCTTGACCGAGTCCGGGCACACGATCGCTCGCTCAACCCGCCCCGGCCGGCACTCGCCCTTTAACGTTTTCGCGTCATGGCGTGGAGCAGGGTTTCACCATCATGCGTCACACGCGGGCGGTGCACGCCAGACGCGAGTTTCTCGAGTGCGACAAGCTGCTGCTCAAGCAGCGTATCGAGTTCTTCGCGGTCCAGGCCGATCTGGTCGGGCGACGCTTTGACCAGCATGAGCGTCGCGAATTCGTGAGGGCTCAACATTGCTGTCTCCTTTGTGCTTCTGATAATTTTTTGCCGCTTTCTATCGGTCAGTCCTGCACGGGAGGGCGATACGGTCAGTGTTGCCTTCGACTAGAGTTCGCTCCGGTCCTGAGCGGGTGTTCGGGCATGGACCTGCCGCTGCCCACGTCCAGCTCCGTGGTGTGGACACACGCGAGAGGAAGCGGGGTAACCGTCATGTCCAGCGCAGAACTGGCGAGCATCACGATGACATTTTCGGTGCACTGGGGCCCGGCAACGGAAATATCGATTGTCATTGACTCGACGCCGGTCTTGCGATCGACGCTCACACTCCAGCGCCGAACTTTGGCGCCGCTTTTCGCCAGCGATTGCCATATCGGAATGACCTGCAGCTTGCCCTTGGCGGCGTGGATCGAAAGCCTTTGTATGACCATTCTGGTATCCATTTTTGACGACTATCTCAGCCGGGAAAAGAAGAATACGCAGGGAATATTAAAAAGTCATGCCCGGGAGCCTGTCCGTATAGGCAGAGTTATGGACGCGCAACCGCCGGAGCGCAGCATTGCGTCTTCTACATTGGCCCGAGTTCGTCCCAAGGCCAATGCCTCGCCAAGTCATTCAGCAGTGGGCCCAGTGCTTCGCGATCCCGAAAGCGCTTGTTCGGCTTCAGCGATGTCCCGAGCGGTGGCGCCGGAAGCCAGCGTCGAGGCGACTGGGTGGCAGCCGGTGTTTTCCCTGAGAT
This sequence comes from Paraburkholderia sp. A1RI-2L, assembly GCF_048957375.1. NCBI lineage: Bacteria > Pseudomonadati > Pseudomonadota > Betaproteobacteria > Burkholderiales > Burkholderiaceae > Paraburkholderia > Paraburkholderia sp. A1RI-2L. The sequence continues at coordinate 623,886 of NZ_JARBTA010000003.1, read as the reverse complement.
GAAATCGGTTGCAGCCAAAAAAAGGCTGCACTACGATTCAATCAAATAGAAATTCGATGTGAAATTCCATGTAAAGCGGCCTGGACACCGGAGGGTCCGGTGCGCCTCATGATTTCGGCCGGGATGCGATGGCATTAGCGTCTCCGATGGAAGGTGGCGACTTCACGCGTGGCGGATTCGTAGACACGTTCCATCTGTTCGAGGCAGGCGGTAGCCTGCTCGGCAGCGGACTGGATGCCCGCGGCCGCCTTGGCCATCTTGAGGAGCACCGCCTCACGCAACCGTGCGTACTCTTCGCACACGCGTGCACCTTCTGCAGTGGTCACGTAGTACACGCCAGTGCGCGCCGTTCCGGATTTTTCGACGAGTCCGGCCTTGATCAGCTTGCGTAGTTCGTACTGCATATTAGCGACGTCCTGCCGGTTGGTCATATGCAGCAGATCGCGAATGGTCTTGGGCCGTTCGTGCATATGAATGACGTGCACCAGTGCGTTCTCCAGGCCGCTCAACGTGGTGCCGGTGACCGCGGCCATGCACTCGGACTGCCAGCGCGAGAACGACTGGTTCAGACGCATCACGGCGTATTCGAGGTCGGTGATCTCGACGCCGAAGTCGTCCATCGCGAGGTGCCATCGATGTTCGGCAGCGTCGGTCTTTTTTGTGGTTCTGCGTGAATGTTCGGTCATTGCGGAATCGCGCGGTTGCGGCCCATGCCGTCGACTGGGTTGAGAGAGGGGGGCGCCGCGAGGCGGCCCGTCATGTAAACAAATTTTACTGCGCCAGGACTGACATGAGACGAATTCTGAACACGAAGGATTTCATTCTGGGGACGTTTGCGACGAACTGCTCGGGCGGGATGTCGGTGACGAAGATCGGGGAGCGCTGGGCCAACTCGTGGGAGAACAACGAAAAGCTCGCGCTCATGCTGGACGAGGCCGGTATCGAGTTCATGCTGCCCATCGCGCGCTGGATTGGCTACGGCGGCGAGACGGACTTCCACGGCTCGGTGCTGGAGACCATGACGTGGGCCGCGGGCCTGCTCGCGAAAACGCGCCAGCTCACCGTATTCGCGACGATTCACACGGCGGCGAACCATCCGGTCGTGGTTGCCAAGCAGATCGCGACGCTCGACCAGATTGGCAGCGGACGCGCCGGCCTGAACATCGTCGCGGGCTGGAACCGCCCCGAGTACGAAGCGCTCGGCCTGCCGCTCGCGACAGGCCACGACAAGCGCTATGCGTATGCGCAGGAGTGGTTCGACGTCGTGCAGAAAATCTGGACGCACGACGGCCCCTTCAACTGGAACGGCGAAAATTTCCAGCTGAGGAACGTCTATGGGCTGCCGCGCCCGTGGAACGGCGAACGCCCGCCGATCCTGAACGCGGCCGGTTCAGGCGAAGGGCGCGATTTCGCGATCGGCAACGCGAATTTCCTGTTTACGCCGGCGATCGATCTGGAGCGTTCGCGCACGGAGATCGCCGAGCTAACGCAGAAAGCCGTCACTGCGGGCAAGGACGTCAACGTGCTGACGTTCTCACACGTGGTCTGCCGCCCGACCGAGGAGGAAGCGCGCCAGTATCTGCACTATTTTGCGCAGGACAACGCGGACTGGGGGGCGGTCGATAACCTGGTTGCACTGCAGTTCGCGAATGCACAATCGTTCCCGCATGATCTGCTCGCGCTGATTCGCGACCGGATGGCCGCAGGGCACGGTGGCTTCCCGCTCGTGGGCACGCCCCAGCAGGTGGCGGCGGGGTTGATCTCGCTCGCCGAAGCCGGTTTCAAGGGCACGACGCTGTCGTTCGTGGATTATGTGAAGGAGTTCCCGTACTTCCGCGATACGGTGTTGCCGATCCTCGAGGCACATGGGCTGCGCAGCCCGCGGGAGCGTAGCCATGCAGCCTGAAGCCATCGATGACATCGGCGCGCTAAGCCGCTGCTTCGTGCAGGCGATGCGCGGTTTCGCGGGCGCGGTCTGCGTGGTGACCGTCGCGGACGCAGAAGTGCGCAGCGGCTTTACCGCCACTTCCGTATCGTCGTTTTCGGCTCAGCCGCCCATGGTGGTGGCCTCGCTGAAAGCGACCAGTTCTTCGGCCGCACTGCTCGAACGTACGCGACGCTTCGGCGTGAACCTGCTGCGCACCGAGCAGCGTGCGATCGCTGAGCGCTTCGCCGGATTTTGCGGCGAACAGGGCGAGGCGCGCTACGGCGACGACGAATGGGTGCACGCGATACCGGACGGCGCACCGCTGCTGGCGAATAGCGTGGTCGCTATGGATTGCGAGGTGGAGGAGTTGATCGTACGCCACGGGCACCTGCTTATCATCGGCCGCGTGCGCGCGGTGAATCGCGACGAGTCCACGCCTTGTCCTCTCGTCTACTGGCAGGGGCGTTACACCGCGCTCGCTGACCAACTGGCGGCAGCGGGCTGACTTCTCTCATTCGGGGAGATCCTGGCACATTTGTTCGTATCAACTATGCGACGATGCCGGGCTATTACTAAGCATGACGAATCATTGATGAAAATTGGAGGTTGTCGATGGGGAGGAAGTACGGGAAATGCGCGCTCGCTGCGCTGATTGGCCTTGCACCACCGGTCGCCCACGCGCAAAGCAGCGTCACGATCTTCGGCTTGCTGGACGCCGGCGTGTCGTATATCAGCAATCAGGGTGGTAAATCGAACTGGCAGATGGCGGATGGCATTGCGGTGCCGAACATCTTCGGAATGGAGGGGACAGAGGATCTGGGCGGCGGCCTCAAGGCGAAGTTCCGTCTCGTCAACCAGTTCTCGCTCGGCAACGGCTCGATCATCGCCTCGCCCAGCAACAGCTCGATGACGAGCGGCGGTCTCTTTGCCCGCGAAGCATGGACTGGCCTCGCGAGCGACCGTTACGGCAGCCTGACAATGGGCCGCCAGCAGGACTTCATGGTCGATACCTTGCTCGCAGACGTCGGTGCGGATTCGGCGCTATACGTGGGCGGCCTGTACAACTTCCGTGACGGTCCGTTCTCCGGCCTGAATCTGCCGGATTCGCCGCCAAACGAAGCCTATAACTTCGATCATATGAACGGCGCCGAAGCGTTGTCGAATTCGGTGAAATACACGTCGGCGAACTTTAGCGGACTCAAGTTCGGCGGTATGTACGCGTTCGGCGGGACCGCCGGCAATTTCAGTCAGAACAGCGCATCGAGTTACGGCGTGAGCTATGCTAGGGGGGCGCTTGCCGTGGGGGCCGCCTATACGAATGTCAAGTACGCGGTGCTCGAAGGCGGGAGTATCCGCAACTGGGGGGCGGGCGCGCGCTACTCGATCGGCGGCGCGCTGTTGACACTGCTCTATACCAATACGCGCAACACACAAAATGGTGCGGCCGTCAACATGGTCGAGGCGGGCGGCACGTATCGCGTGACACCGGCATTCGGGCTGGGGGCGAACTATATGTACATGTGGGGCAACGCGGGCGTCGACAACAATCACGCGCATCAAATCAATGCCGTGGCTCAGTACAGTTTGTCGAAGCGCACGACGGTCTATGCCGAGACGTCGTATCAGATCGCCAACGCCGGGGCGACCACGGCCATCGACGGCACGTTCGGCCCGTCCAGCAGCAATTATCAGTTTGTGGGGCGGGTCGGGATCCAGACGAGGTTCTGACCAGTTGGATGAGCACCGCCCGCCGTGTGTGCGGGGGGCGGTGGAGCAGCCTGAACGTGGCGATCCCACTGTTGCTCGCGAAACTCGTGCTGCTCAGCCCACAGAAGATGGATGCGTATAGCTGCCAGTCCGCTCATGGAAGCGTGATACACGGTCGAAATCTGCTGCTCTCTCACCCTCAGGAAGTTCAAGCCGACAACCCGGCCTTCGCGTCGATACGTGCAACACGCTGCGCCTGTGGAAGAGCGAAGCTATCGAGTCCTTCGACCTGCAGGATTTCAACGCCGGCGACTACTACCAGGCCGTACAGCACAAGGTAATCTCCGAAACACCGTGCTGGGTGCCGTACCCGAATGACGAGCCCGTTTCGCGTTTCGCCCTCATGTTCACCTCACCACGCAACTGAACGATACGCATCCTGCCATAAGCCGCGCTGCGCGAACAGGTTCCCGGCAGCGCCGCCAATCACTCAGTATTCCTCTATAAAAAATTGTTGTCGATGCCTGTCTGACGAACCCTGCAGGCCGTGTTCGGTCCGTATCGTTCGCTGTCCTGGCTGGTGACATGTCCGTTGCCCGGTTGTGGCGAAACGCAACAAATTTCGTGTTGACTGTTGCATGCGCGAGGTGCTGACAAAAATGTCCTAAACCCTTGTCCAGCAAGGATATCGCCATGTTGGCATGTGGTTTGCTTTGTAGCTGCGGTACCAGGCCCCAGCCCTTCCGGGCGTGAGGTGTTCCTGCGTTTATCGAGCGGTCATGCAAATTCACATGGAGACAATGATGAGAGAACGTGTAGCGTCGGCATTCCGAATGAGATCATGGGGGATAGGGCTTGCCGCAGTGGCCATGCTCAGTGGCGGCATGGCGCGCGCGGCCGCCGACTATCCGCCCGTCACCTTCGGCAGGCTGTCCAGCGCGCAGGGCGATCCGGGCTGGCTGACTTATTACCGCACCTATGACGGTCAATCGCATTCGCCTCTAACGCAGATAACTGCGTCGAACGTGGCAAATCTGAAGCAGGCGTGGGCCTACAAATTCCCTGACGACCTGAAACAGGGCTTCGAAGCAACCCCGATCGTCAACGGCGATTATCTATTTGTTAGCACGCCAAAGGACAACGTCTACGCTTTCAACGCGAAAACTGGTGAGCAGCTATGGAAGTTCGAGCCGAAGCTCGGACCGGAGTCGTTCAAGACGGCCTGTTGCGATGTGGTCAATCGCGGCGTCGCGCTGTATGGAAAGAACGTCTATGTCGCGATGCTCAGCGGCGAAGTGGCCGCGATCGACGCGCAGACCGGCAATCTGGTCTGGAAGAAGCAGATGTTCGAGCCTGGTCTCGGCTACGCGTTTTCGCTTGCGCCGCTCGCGCTGAATGGCTCGATCGTGGTCGGCACATCGGGGGGCGAGTACGGCATTCGCGGCTATATCGCGGCGCTGAACCCCGAGGATGGTTCGATCCAATGGAAGCGCAATACGATTCCGGGCAAGGGAGAGAAGGGCAGCGAAACCTGGCCCGAAGGCATGCAGGATCATGGTGGCGGCGCGGCCTGGCTGACCGGCACCTACGACGTCTCCTCCAACACGCTTTACTGGGGCGTGGGCAACCCCGGCCCGTGGCTGGCCGCACTGCGTCCCGGCGACAATCTGTACTCCGATTCGCTGCTCGCGCTCAACCCGTCGAATGGTTCGATCAAGTGGCACTACCAGTTCACGCGTAACGACACGTGGGACTACGACGGCGTCAACACGCCGATCCTCGCGAAGATCACCTATCAGGGCAAACACTACGACGCGATCGTGCACGCCGACCGCAATGGCTTTTTCCACGCGATCGATCGCACGACCGGCAAGCTGATCTATGCCAAGGCCTTCGTCAAGACGGAATCCGTCACCGGCTACACGAAGGACGGTCAACCGATCGCCGACGCGAGCAAGTATCCGAAGGCCGGTACGACTATCGAAACATGCCCCAGTTTTCTGGGCGGCAAGAACTGGTGGTCAGTGTCGTATGACCCGAGCCGTCATATCGCCGTGGTGCCGACCCTGCACGCCTGCATGAGCCTGTCGGGCAAATCGGTAAGCTACATGGAGGGCCTGCCGTATCTCGGCGAAGGCTTCGAGATCAAGCCGGAACCGGGCAGCGAGGGTTACGGTGAACTGCAGGCAATCGACGTGAATACCGGCAAGAAGCTCTGGAGTCACTGGACCAGGATGCCCTGGAATGGCGGCGTGGCCACCACTTCGAGCGGTCTGGCTTTCAGTGGTTCGCTCGACGGCCACCTGTATGCGTTCGACACCGCTACCGGCAAGATCCTTTGGACCAGCCCGCAGTTGGCGAGCGGCATCATCGCGCAGCCATCAGTCTTCGAGGTTGACGGTAAGGAATACGTAGCAGTACTGGCAGGCTACGGCGGCGCCAATCCGATCTGGGGCGGACCGATGGCCGACGTCTCCAAGGATGTTCCGCGCGGCGGCACGCTCTACGTATTCGCATTGGCGCAGGACTGATTCAGGCCTGTGCGGCCTCTCACGAATTCATCTTCATAACGAGCACTACATCATGGTCTCCCAAGCACGCAGAACTTTCATGATCCACACCGTGGGCCTGTGCGCGGCGCTCGCCGTGGCGCAACGCGCACAGGCGGGTGCGCCGCCCGTCGACGAGAACGACCCGGCAGCCAAGGGCCTTGGCTATCGCGCCAAGGCCAGCACAGTCGACGCTGCACACTTTCCCAAGTATCAGGCGGGCCAGAAGTGTGCGAACTGCCGGTTCTACACTGGCGCGGCGAACGAGCCCTCAGGGCCGTGCCCGATGTTCCCGGGTAAGGCCGTGTCCGCGGACGGCTGGTGCAACGTTTATGCAAAGCGCGCCTGAGCAGCACACCTGAGTCCGCCCGGTGCCGGCTCGCCCGGCACCTCCCGTTCCTGAATCCGGCATTCTCCGCATGACATTGACTATCGGCGCACTTCTGGCGCTTTCATTCCTGATCTCCATGCTCGGCCTGTTCCTGTTCATCTGGGCCCAGAGCAAGGGGCTCATGCGCGCAGGCCCCGCAGCGGCAGAGGTGATCTTCGCCGCGCATGAGGTCGGCTTCGTCGAAGACCCCGCCGCACCGCAGGCGCAGCTCGCGGCCTTGCAGGCCGTCGAGCGCGCCGCCGAGGGTGCAGCCCACGCCGGCACCGCGCAATTCGCCCTCGCGCCCGATGCTTGCGAAGCGCGTCTGAAGCAGGACCGTTCGAGCCGCTGGCCCGCTTTCGGCTTCCTGACGTCCTCCATCGTCTGGCTCGTGCTGGGCTCGCTGGCGGGCCTGATCGCCTCACAGAAGCTGACGTCACCCGACTTCCTCACGCAGAGCGCCTGGCTCACATTCGGCCGGATCCGTACTGCGCATCTGAACATGGTCGCCTATGGCTGGGCCTCGATGGCCGGTCTTGGCGTCGTGCTGTGGATGCTGCCGCGCCTGCTCGGCACCGAGCTGGCCGGCGCGCGCTTCGCCACGCTCGGCGCGCTGGTCTGGAATGGCGCGGTGGCAGGTGGCGTCTCGGCGATCCTGTGCGGCTGGACCGACGGCCAGCAATGGCTCGAGATCCCCTGGCAGATTGGCATCCTGTTTGCGGCAGGTGGCGCGCTCTGCGCGGTGCCGCTGTTATGCACGCTGCGCCGTCGCACCGTCGATCACCTGTACGTATCGGTCTGGTATGCGAGCGCGGCGCTGCTTTGGTTCCCGATCCTCTATGTGGTCGCGAAGGTCCCGCACGTTCATTCCGGCGTAGAGCAGGCGATCGTCAACTGGTGGTATGCACACAACGTGCTTGGCCTCTGGCTCACGCCGATCGGTCTCGCATCGGCCTACTACTTCATCGCCAAGGTGCTTGGGCGTCCGATCTATTCGTATAGCCTCTCGCTGGTCGGCTTCTGGGCGCTCGCGATGTTCTACAGTCAGGCTGGCATTCACCACCTGATTGGCGGGCCAGTGCCCGGCTGGCTGGTGAGCGTGTCGGTGGTGCAGAGCGTGATGATGATCGTGCCGGTGCTGGCCGTGGGTGTGAACCAGCATATGACCGTGGTGGGGCGCTTCGCCGCGCTGCGCCATTCGCCGACGCTGCGTTTCGTGGTGCTCGGCGCGATGCTCTACACGCTGGTTTCCCTGCAGGGTTCGCTCGAGGCCGTACCGTTCTTCAACCGGCTGGTCCATTTCACGCAATACAAGGTTGCGCATGCGCACCTTGGGGTCTATGGCTTCTTTTCCATGATCATGTTCGGTTCGATCTATTTCATCATGCCGCGCGTGCTCGAACGTGCGTGGCCCTACCCGTGCCTGATCGCGGCGCATTTTTGGCTGGTCTGCGTCGGCTTCGCGATTTATTTCGTATCGCTGACGATTGGCGGCGTGCTGCAGGGCGTCGCGCTGCTCGATGCCTCGCGCCCGTTCATCGAATCGGTGACACTGCTCGAACCCTGGCTGCTGGCGCGCACGGTTGGCGGCGCGCTGATGACGCTCGGCCATGTGATCTTCGCCGGTCATTTCGTTGCGATGGTAGTGGGCCGCAGCGTGTACCGGACAGATCACAGCGGTGTCGAGCAAGCGGGCTCGCTGGGGGTGCGGGCATGAACCGCCTGCTGACCGTTTTCATCGGCGCACTGATCATGCTGGCGCTTGCCACGCTCCTGCTGGTGGCCTTGCCGTACCGGGAACTGCGGGCCGTGGCGGCACCGCAAGCGCTCGCACCTTACACGATGGCCCAGTTGCGGGGCCGCGCCACTTATATCTCGATGGGCTGCGTCTACTGCCATACGCAGCAACCGCGCGCGGCCAGTTTCGGTCCCGATGCGCTGCGCGGCTGGGGCCGCCCTTCGGTGCCGGCCGACTATGCCTATGACGACCCGCATCAGCTTGGCGTGGCGCGCACCGGCCCCGATCTGTTCAATATCGGCGTGCGCCAGCCCAGCCTCGACTGGAATCTTGTCCACCTGTATCAGCCGCGAGCGGTGTCGCCGGGCAGCGTGATGCCGTCGTATCCGTTTCTGTTCCGGCACGTCACGCAGGCCGCGCCCGGCGAAAAGGTGATCAGCCTGCCGCCGCGGTATGCGCCGGCGCACGGCCAGATCGTCGCCACGCAGGAGGCGCTCGATCTGGCGGCCTACCTGATTTCGCTGAACCACACCTATCCGATTTCCGCTTCCGAAGCTGGAGCCATGCAATGAACCGCCGTTTCCAACACGACTCCTTGATTGACCTGCGCGAACATGCGGAGCCCGGTGAGCGCACTCATCCCGTGCCCTGGCTGCTGTGGATCACCGTCCTGTCGCTCACAGTGTGGGGTGCCAGCTATTTCTGGCTGGAAATGTATTGGCCCGAGCAGGGTGCCGCGGCCAGCACGGCGGTCCAACCGGGTGCTGCGGCAGCGCCAGGGCCAGACGGCGCGCAGATCTTCTCGAGCCGCTGCGCCGCGTGTCACCAGGCAACGGGCAGCGGTCTGCCGGGCATGTTCCCGCCGTTGGCCGAATCGGAGTGGGTAAATGGCGACGCCCACAAGCTTGCCGATATCCTGCTGCTCGGCATCGAGGGCGCGCTGTCGGTCAAGGGGGCGAATTTCAATGGCACCATGCCGACGTTTGGCGGGACGTTGTCGGATGCGGAAATCGCCGCAGTCGGCAGCTACGTGCGCTCGCGCTTCGGCAATCATGCGCCTGCGCTCGACGCTGTGCTCGTCAAGGCCGAACGCGATCGCCTGGGCCGTCGCGCTACGCCGTGGAAGGGCGACGCCGAGCTGAAGTCGGCGCAATAGCGATATGTCCATGAGCGCCACATCGACTCTCGACTGCATCACACTCGACGTGCGAGGCATGTGGTGCACGAGCTGTGCCAACGCCCTGGAGCGCGTAATGAAGCGTCAACCGGGCGTGCTCGATGCCACGGTCAGTTTCGCCTCGGAGTCTGCCCAGTTGCAGTGGGATCGCCAGGTGACCACACTCGATTCGATCCTTTCTGCCGCCGATAAGCTCGGTTACGCCTGCGCTGCGGAGGGCGCCGGCCACGACCGCCGCGCGCACTTCGCGAGGATCAGGCGGGATCTGGGCTTGCGTCTGGCCGTGGCGGTGTTCTTCGACATGTGGGTGATGGTCGCGCAATGGACGCTCTATCTATCTCCCGACGGCACACTGTCGCCTGCGGCGCAATATGACTTCGCGTTGTTTGCAGGCGTGATGTGTCTGCCGATCATCGGCTGGTGCGCGCGGCCGTTCCTTCGCGCGGGCTGGCGCACCCTGCGTGCTGGCGCGCCGGGCATGGACCTGCTGGTGTCGCTTGGCGCGCTGGGGGCCTTCGCCTTGTCGCTGTGGCGTCTCGCGAGCGGTAACCCGGCCGTGTATTTTGATTCGGCGGCTACCATCGTGACCTTCCTGCTCGCGGGTCGCCTGATCGAAATATCGGTGCGGGCCCGTTCCGCGGATGCCGTGCGAGTCCTGCTCGATCTGCCGCCAGAGCACGTTTGCGTCGTCAACGCGGATGGTTCCGAGACGGTGATGCTTGCCAAGCGGGTCGCGCCGGGCAACGCCATCCGGATCCGGCCCGGCGAGCGTATTCCACTCGACGGCATCGTTGTGCGTGGCACGTCGCTGCTCGATCGCTCGCTGCTGACCGGCGAAACGCAGCCCGCGAAAGCCGGCTGCGGCGACGCGGTGGAGGCCGGGACGCTCAACGGCGAGGGCGAACTGATCGTGCTGGTACATGGCGCATGGGGGGCGCGTCGGGTGGACCGGATCGCGCGCGAAGTGCGTCGCATGCTGGCGCGCAAGACCGCCTCGCAGACACTCGCCGAACGGTTCACGCGACGTCTGGTGCCGGCGATCTGCATGCTGGCCGTGGGTGCCTGCATGCTGGGCCTGTACCGAGGGATGGCGTGGCCGACGGCGCTCGAGCGTGCGGTGGCGGTGCTGGTGATCACCTGTCCGTGCGCGCTGGGCATGGCGGTGCCATTGGCGTTGTCGGCGGGTGTCGGGCGAGCCGCGCGGGAAGGCATCCTGTTTCGCGACGTCGAAGCGCTGGAAAAGGCCGGGCAAATCTCACACGTCTATCTGGACAAGACGGGGACGCTGACCGAGGGCCGGCCCAGGCTTGCGAACTTGTGCCTTGCGCCAGGTATCGATCGTGATTTCCTGATTGAAATGGCAGCGCTGGCCGAGCGTGGCAGCGAACATCCGCTGGCGAAATCGATTCGTTCGCTGGTGTCAGCAGCCCGTCTCGAGGTGCTCGATCGCGCCATCGGGACCTGCCGGGCGGTGCCGGGTTCCGGCGTCGAATGGCTGGGCGCGGATGGCGTCTGCCTGCGCGTGGGGCAGGCCGCATGGCTGGCTGAAAACGGCGTTGCCGTGCCGTTCAAGTCCGTGCCGCACACGCTGGCGCATGTGGCGCGCGGGGATCGGTGGCTGGGTGCACTGGCCTTTTCCGACATGCCACGACCCGGTGTCCGCGATGCCGTGACGCGTCTGCGCATGTCCGGCCTCACCGTTGCGATGCTGAGCGGCGACGCCGACGATGTCGCCCGGGACATCGCCCGCAAGGTGCGTATTGCGGAAATCGATGTCTTTGCCGGCCACTCGCCCGAAGAGAAGGCGCGCCGCATCCACGCTGCCCAGGCTGCTGGCGCCTGCGTGATGTTCGTCGGCGACGGTCTCAACGATGCGCCAGCGCTTGCCGCGGCTGATCTCGGGGTGGCGGTGGAGGGCGCTACGGCGTCGTCGGTGGCCTCGGCGGCGATCGTGCTGACGGGGGGAGGGATTGCGCGGCTCGATCACGCACTGCTGCTCGCACGGCATACCGCGCGCACCATCAAGCAGAACCTGGTCGCCGCGGCCGCATACAACCTGCTGGCGATTCCTCTTGCACTGACCGGGCACGTCTCCGCGGCCATGGCAGCGGCGTTGATGGTCGCGAGCTCGCTGTCGGTCACGTTCAACTCGGCACGCCTGCTGCGCACGGGCAGCTCGCGAGATGCCGCGATGGACGATATTGCCAGGTCATGCCATGCCTGGCCGTGACGCTCGATGCGCCTGCCGTTCAGCGGCGTTGGACGCATGCCTCCCGACGTCCCGGGTCGTATCGCGCGCTCTGCGGTTGACAGTTCTCGCACTGCAGATCGTGGCGCCGAAATGCGCGATCTGCTGGACCACCTACGCGGGGCTATTCGGCGCGAGCTGGTTCGCGGCAACGCGATACAACCCGGTCTGGTTCGCCGCAACCCTGGGCGCAGCGGCTATCGTGCTGTCGCTGGCATGGCACGAGACGCGGCGTACACGCCAATACGCCGCCGCACTCGCCAGTCTGCCCGGCTGGGTGCTGCTGCTTTTCGGCGCGTTTGTCGGGTTTGCTTCGGTCAGGTGGGCGGGCGTGTTGTGGCTGGGGTTCGTCGCGGCGCTATCCCATTGGCACGGCGGGCGGGCGAAAGCGGATCTTCGATGAGCCTTTGATGACGAGGCTCTGGCATCCGGCGATTCAGGCATCTACTTGATTAGTCATACAAAATAAATGGAGCGCGAATGAAATATTGAAAACCGGCTCGATCGTTGAAATCCCCTCGCGCGCGCCAATTCGATGGCGCGGTTCGCAGTTAAAAAGAAGAGAAGCCGATCAGGCTTGATTCAATCAGAAAATCAAGGAGACATGATGCATATCCGACACTATCGACGCATTACGCTGGCTGTGGCACTTGCAACGATGGCGAGCGCCGCAGCGGCGCAATCTTCGGTAACGCTCTACGGCACCATCGATGCGGGTTTGCTTTATCAGAATCGTGCGGCGACGGGGCAGGGTTCGCAGGTCCAGCTCGCAACTGGCGGCATTGATCCGAGCGTCTGGGGCTTGAAGGGTAACGAAGATCTGGGCGGCGGCATGGCCGCGACCTTCGACCTGGAATCCCACTTCGCCAGCAATAATGGCGCCCTGATGATGGGACCCGGCTATCAGTCGGAAATCTTCCGGCGTCAGGCCAACGTCGGGCTGACCACGCCATATGGCTCGCTCACGTTGGGCCGGATGTACAGCCCGTCGATTCTGGCCGCCATTACGACCGAGCCGCGCGCATTCGCGGAGAACCTGTCGAACCTGTACACCTGGGCCTATAACCAGCTCGCGGCACCCGGCAACGCGCTGGGCGCGGGCACCAACCCCGGTAACGACGTTGGCGTCTTCATCGGCAATGCGCTGCAGTACGCGAACACGCTCGGCCCCGTCTGGCTTGGCGCCGCGTGGTCGTTCGGCGGAGTGGCGGGCAGCCTGCACAAGGGCAGTGAGATCTCGCTGGGTGCGACCTATACGGGGCCGTTCACGGCGTCCGCTGCTTATCAGCAGGTTGCCGATTCCGTGACCGGCGAGAACGTGAGCCGTCTGTGGAGCGTGGGCGTGGCCAAATCGTTTGGCCCGGTAACCGGCAAGCTCAACTATTTCGATGTGATCGACCGCTCCATCTATGGCCCGGACATCTCGCACGTGAGCTCGATCAGTCCGGGCATCAGCTACCAGTGGAGCGCGGCGAATACGGCTGAACTGGCCGCTTACTACAACACCTATCGCGCCAGCCACAACAGCACGACGCGTTCGCTGGTGCTGAGCGACGATTACGCGTTGTCGAAGCGCACCGTTGTGTATGCACAGGTGGCGTACGTCGATGCCGGTGCGGTCGGTGCCGCCGATCCACTCGAAAGCCTCAAGACGTCGATCGTCGCCGGTGGCACCGCCCCGGGCGAGAAGAGCGTGCTGGTCAACGTCGGCATCGCGCACCACTTCTGATCGATACAGCAGCACTGGCGTGCAGCGTTCAGGCGCCAGTGCTGCCCATTCCGGGGCCGGGCCGGCGCACTGCGCTTTTCCCGCGCAGGTACAGATACCTGGAGACTCACAACGCGCTTGATTCTGTTGTGCCGTTCTGCAACAGGACCACAGTTTGTGACACCCGATGATCCAAACAGCAACACGCGTGCACGCATGCCTGCGAATTTCATGCCGCGGGACGGCGCCCGCGCGCTCCATGTCCGCATGGCACGTACTTTGCAGATAAGGCGGAGTGCCATTAGCACGCTTTGAACCTCACATACTGAGCAGGAGACGCAAGATGAACCCGTTTGATCTGAAACAGCTGGGCGTTGATATCGAGTATCCATATCGCAAGCAGTACGAAAATTATATTGGCGGCAAGTGGGTGGCGCCGCTCGATGGCGAGTATTTCGAGAACGTGTCGCCGATCAATGGGCAGCCGTTCTGTAACGTGCCCCGCTCGCGCGGTGCGGATGTGGATCTCGCCATCGACGCCGCACATGCGGCGCGCCGCAAATGGGGCAAGACGTCCGTGACCGAGCGGGCGAATCTGCTACTCGCGGCGGCGGACCGGATGGAAAAGAATCTCAGGCTGCTCGCTGTCGCCGAGACCATCGACAACGGCAAGCCACTGCGCGAAACGACGCTCGCGGATCTGCCGCTTGCCATCGATCATTTCCGCTATTTCGCGGGCTGCATCCGGGCGCAGGAGGGCGGCATCTCCGAGATCGACGACAACACGGTCGCCTATCATTTTCACGAGCCCCTGGGTGTTGTCGGCCAGATCATTCCCTGGAATTTTCCGCTGCTGATGGCGGCATGGAAGCTCGCGCCTGCACTCGCGGCGGGCTGCTGCGTCGTGATGAAGCCCGCCGAGCAGACGCCGGCTTCCGTGCTCGTACTGATCGAGTTGATCGGCGATCTGTTCCCTGCGGGGGTGATCAACATCGTCAATGGCTTTGGCAAGGAAGCGGGCGAAGCGCTGGCAACCAGCAACCGCATCGCGAAGATCGCGTTCACGGGCTCGACGCCCGTCGGCAAGCGCATCCTTCATGCAGCAGCGGACAATCTGATCCCTTCGACGGTCGAATTGGGCGGCAAGAGCCCGAACATCTTCTTTGCCGACGTGCTTGACCATGACGACGTGTTCCTCGACAAGGCGCTCGAGGGGCTCGCCATGTTTGCCCTGAATCAGGGTGAAGTTTGCACGTGCCCGTCCCGCGTGCTGATTCAGGAATCGATTTACGAGCGTTTCATCGAGAAGGCGATTGCCCGGGTCGAACGCATCAAGATCGGGCATCCGCTGGACCTCGACACCATGATTGGCGCACAGGCGTCGCAACAGCAACTCGACAAAATCATGTCGTATATCGACATCGGGCGAGGCGAAGGCGCGCAATGTCTGACTGGCGGCGAACGCGCGGCCCCTGGCGCCGAGCTCGGCAATGGCTTCTATGTGAAACCGACCATGCTGTTCGGCCACAACAAGATGCGCGTGTTTCAGGAAGAGATTTTCGGGCCGGTAGCTTCGGTCATGACTTTCAAGGATGAACAGGAAGCCATCGAGATCGCGAACGACACCTACTATGGCCTTGGCGCCGGAGTATGGACCCGCGACGGCACGCGCGCATACAGAATGGGCCGCGAGATCGAGGCCGGACGTGTTTGGACCAATTGCTACCACCTGTATCCCGCGCACGCGGCGTTCGGTGGCTACAAACAGTCGGGCATCGGCCGGGAAACCCACAAGATGGCGTTGTCGAATTATCAACAGACCAAGTGCGTACTGGTGAGTTACCAGCCCGAGGCGCTCGGCTTCTTCTGAGCGCATAGCGTGGCGCCTGGATGAGCACCTGCCCTGAATGACCGCCGCGATGTAGCAATCCGGCGGCTTTCAGCGGCCTAATTCAGGTACGTTCGCCCGAAGCAGGCGTCACCTAATGTGCCCGGATACACAATATGGAATGGACATGTCTGCAATTGAATCGGTTCTTCAGGAACATCGCGTGTTTGCGCCCTCCGCGCAAACGGTGGCGGACGCTACGGTGTCCGGCATGCACGCATACAAGGCTTTGTGCGCCGAAGCCGAACGCGATTACGAGGGTTTCTGGGCGCGCCTCGCGCGCGAAACGCTGACGTGGCAAAAGCCCTTCACGAAGGTGCTCGACGAGTCGAAGGCGCCGTTCTACACCTGGTTCGAGGACGGCGAGCTCAACGCCTCGTACAACAGCCTCGACCGCCACGTGGAAGCGGGCAACGGCGGGCGCGTCGCGATCATCTTCGAAGCCGACGACGGCACCGTCACCAACGTGACCTACCAGGACCTGCTCTCGCGCGTCTCGCGCTTCGCCAACGCCTTGAAAAAACGCGGCGTGAAGCAGGGCGACCGCGTGGTCATTTACATGCCGATGTCGGTTGAAGGCGTGGTGGCGATGCAGGCCTGCGCGCGCGTCGGCGCGACGCACTCGGTGGTGTTCGGCGGCTTCTCGTCGAAGTCGCTCAACGAGCGCATGGTGGACGTGGGCGCGGTCGCGCTCATCACCGCCGACGAGCAGATGCGCGGCGGCAAGGCGCTGCCGCTGAAGAACATCGCCGACGAAGCCATCGCCATGGGCGGCTGCGAAGCCGTGAAAAGCGTGATCGTCTACAAGCGCACGGGCGGCAAGGTCGGCTGGACCGAAGGCCGCGACCACTGGATGCACGAGCTCTCGCAAGTCGAGAGCGAGACCTGCGCGCCGGTGCCGGTGAGCGCCGAGCATCCGCTCTTCATCCTCTATACCTCGGGCTCGACCGGCAAGCCCAAGGGCGTGCAGCACAGCACCGGCGGCTATCTGCTGTGGGCCGCGCAAACGATGAAGTGGACCTTCGATCACAAGCCCTCGGACGTGTTCTGGTGCACGGCCGACATCGGCTGGGTCACGGGCCACAGCTATATCGCCTACGGCCCGCTCACGATCGGTGCGACGCAGGTCATGTTCGAGGGCATCCCCACGTACCCGAACGCGGGCCGCTTCTGGGAGATGATCCAGAAGCACAAGGTCACCGTGTTCTACACCGCGCCCACGGCCATCCGCTCGCTCATCAAGTCCGCGGAAGCCGATGCGAAGGTGCACCCGAAGAGCTATGACCTCACATCGCTGCGCATCCTCGGCACGGTGGGCGAGCCGATCAACCCCGAAGCATGGATGTGGTACTACGAGAACGTGGGCGGCAAGCGCTGCCCGATCGTCGACACGTGGTGGCAGACCGAAACCGGCGGCCACATGATCACGCCGCTGCCGGGCGCCACGCCGCTCGTGCCGGGCTCGTGCACGCTGCCGCTGCCGGGCATCATGGCGGCGATCGTCGACGAAACCGGCCAGGACGTGCCCAACGGGCAGGGCGGCATTCTCGTGGTGAAGCGCCCGTGGCCCGCGATGATCCGCAACGTGTGGGGGCAGCCCGAGCGCTACAGGTCGGGCTACTTCCCCGAGGAACTCGGCGGCAAGCTGTATCTGGCCGGCGACGGCAGCGTGCGCGACAAGGAAACCGGCTACTTCACGATCATGGGCCGCATCGACGACGTGCTGAACGTCTCGGGCCACCGCCTGGGCACGATGGAGATCGAGTCGGCGCTGGTGGCGAACCCGCTGGTGGCCGAAGCCGCCGTGGTGGGGCGCCCCGACGACACGACCGGCGAAGCCGTGGTGGCGTTCGTGGTGCTCAAGGCCGCGCGCCCGCACGGCGACGATGCGGTGAAGCTCGCTGCCGAACTGCGCGCGTGGGTGGGCAAGGAGATTGGGCCGATCGCGAAACCGAAGGACATCCGCTTCGGCGAGAACCTGCCGAAGACGCGCTCGGGCAAGATCATGCGGCGTTTGCTGCGCTCGCTCGCGAAGGGCGAGGCGATCACCCAGGACGTCTCCACGCTGGAAAACCCGGCGATTCTCGATCAGCTTGGCGAGGCGCTTTGAATCAGATAACGGGCAGCCGTCGCTAATCGAATGAATGATTAGGATGTCGTAACGCTCGCCAAGATGCTGCCGCGTGGGATCGTAGTACGCGGCTACGCGTTCTCCGTTGATTGACTTGCTTGCGGCGTCGCCCGGTGATCGGGCGCGCCGCAATTTCGTTTCCAGGGAGATCGCCGTTGTCGAGCGAGCCGATGGCAAGCAGCGAGAATTGGCCTTCCGATGCCAATTCGAGAGGATGCCGCGCTCCAGCGAAGCCGGCACCCTTCGTCGCGAAGCGCCGTGTTAGTGGCGCGGCCCGGCATTGAGCGGCGTTGTCGAGGTTTGCGCGGCCTGCGCGGTCAGCTTCGTGCCACCGGACTCATACCCGTTCGTGTAGAGGAGGAAAGCCATCAAGTCGGCGTAATCCTCGTCGCTCATCTTGCCGGGGTGATCGGCGGGCATGTTGGTCGACATGTACTGATAGATGCCGCCGATCGTCAAATGCGAGTTGGCTGCGGGCGCAAATGCAGGGCCGCTCAGCGCCGGCGCCGTGATCCCTTCGAGCTTGGCGCCGTGGCATTTCGCGCAGGAATCCGCATAAAGATGTTCGCCCTGCGTGACCTGGTCGTGATCGAACGATGGCGCCGCGCCGCCCGTTGTTGCAGCGACCTTGATGAAGCCCCCGCCCGCCGGCACGCCGCGCACTTGCCACACATCTGCGCGGGGCAACGTGCGAGTCGCGCCGGTGAGATAGCGCGCTGAGATGCGCGTGACGCTCGCCTGCGTGGTGGACCCGGCGGCGGTGGTGGCTCCAGTCGCCTTGTTGCCGGGTAGCGTCCAGTTGCGCGTCAGCGCGGCGAGCCGGCCGTCGTTGCGCATGCGCGTGAGCGCGCCGTCGATGCGCTTTTGCAGCGACTGCGTGCCGGGCCCCGATGCGAACACGAGATTCCAGTCGGCATAGGGCGACTCGGCGACAGCAACGTCGAACTGCTGCTGCGGGTGCGCATGCCGGTACGCGACCACGGCCGGATACCAGACGATCGCGCGCTGTGCACGGCCCCTGGCGAGCGCATCGACGGTCAGCTCGGAGGTGTTCTCGAGATCGAAGCGTGCGTTCTTCTGCTGGACCGCGATCAATTGCGATGGACTCGACCAGGTGGCGGAAATGGTGACCTTGCCGCCGCCTGGTTCGACGCTGGTGTTTGCCGCATGTGCGCCGTGCAGGGTGACGCTTACGTAGCCAGAACGTAAATAGCCCTGCGAGAAAAGCAGGCGCGAGCCTGTGCCGTCGGCGACGCTGGAGCGCGGAAAGCCCGCGATCACATCGCAATCGCGCTGCAGCGATTGTGCGAGCTCATGAGCGGAGATGCCGTCGTCGCCACCGTCGTCGTCGATACCGCGCTTGCTAAATGTCGCGGTAATGCCAGCGGCGCCCAGCACCGCGCGTGCAACGGACGTGTCCAGTTCGGCCGACGGACTGCCGGGCAATGTGCACACGCGCACGCTGGATGCGGCCTGCGCGGGAGACTGCGCAGCGCCGGCGGCGAGCGCGGCGGCGAGCGCAATGTGAGTGAGTCGAATGTTCATGGTGTTGCGTTCCAGTGATGGCGGAAACCGCGCGCCCGCATTGGCTGCGTGCGGGCGCGCAAAGCGGCAGATAACCGATGTAGAGGCAATGCGGGGCTCAGCTGTGATCGAGTGCGAACACGTAGAGCGTGCCGCCGCGCGGAACATCCTTGGCGACGTCGGCCATCGGGCCGCCCCAGATCGGGTTCGCACCGCCGTAGCCCGCGAGCACGGCCACGTATTCCTTGCCGTCGACTTCGAATACGGAAGGTTGCGCGATGATCCCGCTCGCGAGTTGCGGGCTCTCCCACAGCACCTTGCCCGTGGATACGTCGAACGCGTACAGATGGCCGTCGAGCGAGCCGCTGAAGGCAATGCCGCTGGCCGTCGTGGCAACGCCGCCGTTCCAGGGCATCTTGCTCCAGTGGCCCCAGAGCTTCTTGCCGGTATTCACGTCGATGGCCTGAAGCTCGCCATAACCCTTGCTGCCCGGCTCAGGCTGGATCTCGAAGCCTTCGCCGAGGTAGGGCAGGCCCTCCATATAGCTGACCGATTTGCCGGACAAGCTCATGCACGCATGCAGAGAAGGAACCACCGCGATGTGCCGGTCAGGATCGTAGGACACCGACCACCAGTTCTTGCCTCCCAGGAAACTCGGGCACGTGTTGATCGTCGTGCCGGCCTTCGGGTATTTGCTGGCATCGGCAATCGGCTGACCATCCTTCGTGTAGCCCGTAACGGATTCAGCCTTGACGAACGCCTCGGCATAGATCAGCTTGCCGGTCTTGCGGTCGATCGCGTGAAAGAAGCCGTTGCGGTCGGCGTGAATGATGGCGTCGTATTCCTTGCCCTTGTAGCTAATGTCGGCAAGGATCGGGGTATTCACGCCGTCATAGTCCCACGTGTCGTTGCGCGTGTACTGGTAGTGCCACTTCAGGTCGCCGTTCTTCGGATTGAGCGCGAGCAATGAATCGGAGTACAGATTGTCTCCGGGACGCAGCGCGGCCAGCCACGGCCCCGGATTGCCCACGCCCCAGTACAGCGTGCGCGTAGCGGCATCGTAGGTGCCGGTCAGCCATGCTGCTCCGCCGCCGTGGCCCTGCATCCCATCGGGCCACGTATCGCCGCCCTTTTCGTCGGCATTCGGGATCGTGTAGCGCTTCCACAGAATCGAGCCATCGTCGGGATTGAGGGCAGCAATATAGCCTCGGATCCCATATTCGCCGCCAGACGTGCCCACGACGATAGAGCCGTCGAGCGCGAGCGGCGCAAGCGAGAACGCGTAGCCGAGGCCCGGTTCGAACATCTGCTTCTTCCAGACCAGATTGCCTGTCTGCGCGTCGAGCGCGGCCACTTCACCGCTTAGCATGGCCACGTAGACGTTCTTGCCGTACAGTGCGACGCCACGATTCACTACGTCACAGCAGGCAGTCTTGAACGATTCCTGGCCGAGCTTCGGCTCGTACTTCCAGAGCTGCTTGCCGGTCTTTGCATCGAATGCGTAGACATTGTCCTTCGGCGTACTAACGAATAGATAGTCGCCGTTGACGATGGGCGTTGCTTCAAAGCCTTGCTTGAGATCCGCAGGGAACTGATAGCTCCAGGCTTGTTTGAGCCCGGCGACGTTCGAGGCGTCGATCTGCTTGAGTGGCGAATGCGACTGGCCGCTATAGGTCCGGTAATAGGTGAGCCAACCCGGGTCGCTCTGCGCGTGGGAGAGGCGCTCGTAGGTCACGGCGGGATAGTCCGGGGCGGCGGCCACCGGAGCCACATTGAGCGTCATCGCGATGGCGGTGCTCGCCCCATAGACAGCCAGCCGGCTTGCGGCAGCCGAACGTTTCTTCATAGTCGTCTCCTGAGTCTTTGTCGATGCAGTGCCGGCAGAGGTGCAGCCCTTGTTTCGGTGGCCGTCCGGTTGCGGTGTCCTTACTGCAAATCGCATGCCATTTGTGCGCGCGAGCCGCCGGGTGCGGCAAGCCTGCAATGCGAGACGGATGACGACGACCGCGCGGTGCTCCAGGTGTTGCATCCAGGTACAACGCGGGCGAGTCGGTGTTGAGAAAAAGGACAGTTGCCGGGCAGAGGCGCTGCGCCGCTATCGCGGCATGGCCCGGCCATTCGTTCGATGGTGCTGCCCCTTAAAGAGCAGTTCGTCGGCCTGGGCGCGCCGCGCGGCGTCTGTCTGCGCTACGCGTGGGGCCCGAGCGTGGCGCTGTTCTGAGCGGGCGCATGGCCGAGCATGGCCCGCACCGCCTGCGCGACACCGTGCTTCAATGCTGGATCGCTAGCGAGATGCCCGCCGCGCACGCGAGCGATGTGCGCGGTGGGTGCGGCTTGCGCAAGACGCTTGAGGTTGCGGACCGGGCATACGGGATCGCGCATCCCATGCACGGCATGGATCGACACGCCTGCGTGTTCCGCCATGCGCGCGAAAGCGAGCAGGCGCCGCTCGCCGAGCCAGCAGTCGTGCAACAGGTAATGGGCCTGGATCCGGTACTTGGCGATGAGCGTGCGCACGGCCTTCGGGGCGTTTGCGCGGCGGGGCCGAGATACCGTGGCGCGGCCCGGCCGCGACGAGGCGAGTATCGCTTCTTCATATGCGCGCCATGCGAGCGCGACCTCACGTTGGCGCGCGCGTGCCGCGCCAGGGCGCAATTGCTTCGCACAGCAAGCGAGCAACGCGCTTGCGCGGGTGCATCCGGCAGCAGCGCACAGGCGCCGCCAGGCGCGCGGCGCTTTGCGCCGCGACGTCACGAACAGACGCCGTACTTCTTGTCGCGAGGTCAGGAAGAGGCCGCGCAGCACGACACCCAGCACGCTCGCGGGATGGCGTCCCGCATACGCGAGCGCGAGCGCGGCGCCCCATGAGCCCCCGATGACACCCCACCGTGCGATCCCGAGCGCACGACGGATCGCCTCGAGATCTTCGACGAGGCAGTCCGTGCGGTTGCCGCGCAATCCGCCGCGTGGAAGCGATTCACCCGCGCCGCGCTGATCGACGAGCACGACGCGCGTCTTCGTCAGATCGAACAAGGCCAGCATGCCGGGTTGGCTGGCGCTGCCCGGCCCGCCGTGCAACACCACGACTGCCTGCACCGCGCGCGCGCCGGCAACCGTGAACGCGATTGAATGCCCATTTCGGTTCAGGCGCATGTGCTGCAACGGGGCATGCGAGGATGGCCAGGCGGAAACGCGTCTGTTCATGAATGTGTTGCTCATCGCGAGCCCGTGGTGGAGAAGAGCGCTCAGCCAAGCAAGAATCGCGCGCTGTGTACGAGCCGGTACAAATTGGGGTGAGTCCGCATATCGCATCCTGACGCATTTGCGGTAATACACCATCAGGCCTGCGAGTGCGTGACGCCCACCCGCATGACGCTGATATGCAATGCTGCGCGTCGCGCACGAATTTGGTGCACCGCCTGAGCCGTGCCGTGACAAGATGGCCCGGAGCTTGCTTTACAGGATGACGAAAAGCCTGGCGAGGTACCTGGCTGTCGTGGAGGAGACAATGCGCGATGACGATTATCCGGCCGCCGCTCGGACGGCCGTGCTATCCAATGGCTGGCCCGCTCCGGCAATCCAGAAAGCGCACGAGCGTTCCGAGACGTTTGGTCTCTGTGCGTCGGCGCGGCCGGATTACGAAATACTTTCGAGTGCGGGACTCGAGCTCAAGCGCGAGCAGAACCGCGTGCTGTACGCGCACGCGATGCCGGTGATGGAAACGCTGCACGAGCAGATCGTCAACACGCAAAGCATGATTGTGCTGACCAATGCCGAAGGCCTGATCCTGCATTCGATTGGCGACGACGACTTCCTCGCGCGCGCGGAGAAGGTGGCGCTGCGGCCCGGCGCAAACTGGGCCGAAGACCGCCAGGGGACCAACGCGATCGGCACGGCGCTGGCCGAGCGTTGCGCGATGGTCGTGCACGGCGACCAGCACTATCTGGCGGCCAACCGCTTCCTGACCTGCTCGAGCGTGCCGATTCTCGATCCGTATGGCGACGTCATCGGCGTGCTCGATGTGACTGGCGACTACCGCAGCTATCACCAGCACACGATGGCTCTTGCGAAGATGTCGGTGCAGATGATCGAGAATCATCTCTTTACGACAACCTTTCAGGAGACGTTGAAGCTATCGTTCCATAGTCGTCCTGAGTTTCTCGGCACGCTGATGGAGGGCATCGTGGCGTTCACGTCCGATGGCCGCTTTCTTTCGGCCAACCGCAGCGCCCAATTCCAGCTCGGCATGTCGCTCGCGGCGCTGCGCGCGCATACGCTCTCGTCGCTATTTCAGACCACGAGCGCGCAACTGATCGACCGCATGCGCGTGGGCCTCGAACCGCATCTGATGCTCAATCTGAGCAGCGGCGCGGTCGTGTGCGCGCGCGTGCAGTTCAAGCGCGCGTCGCTTGCAGAGGGTAGCCGCCCGGTGGCGGTGCACGACGGCGCACGTTCCATGGCGCGCCCGGAGCCGCCCGCGTCGGCTGTCGGGCTTTCGCGCCTGAGCTACCTTGACACGGGCGACCCGCAGGTTGCCGCAGTCATCGCGAAGGTCCGGCGGGTGATCGGCAAGGACATTCCCATCCTGATCAACGGCGAGACCGGCACGGGCAAGGAGCTGCTCGCGCAGGCGATCCACAACGATTCGCCACGGCATGCTGGGCCATTCGTGGCGGTGAACTGCGCCTCGATTCCCGAAACGCTGATCGAGTCCGAGCTATTTGGCTACGAGGAGGGCGCATTCACCGGGGCGCGGCGCAGGGGGGCCATCGGCAAGCTGTTGCAGGCAAACGGCGGCACGCTGTTTCTGGACGAGATCGGCGACATGCCGTATCCGCTGCAGGTGCGGCTGCTGCGCGTGCTGCAGGAGCGCGTCGTCAACCCGCTGGGTTCGACCAAGAGCATTCCGGTGGACATCGCGATCATCTGTGCGACGCACCGCGATTTGCGCGAGATGATCGCGCAAAGCCGCTTTCGCGAGGATCTTTATTACCGGCTCAATGGCCTCGTGGTACGGCTGCCACGGCTGCGCGACCGTACCGACCTTGCGGTGGTGATCCAGAAGATGCTCCAGCGCGAATCGATTGCAGCCGGAAATCCGCAGGCGCTCGGTGTCGCGCCGGATGTCATGGCGATGTTCGAGCGCTGTCCGTGGCCGGGCAATTTCCGGCAACTCGGCAACCTGCTGCGCACGGCGGCGGCCATGGTCGACGCGGACGGTGAGATTCGGCGCGAGCATTTGCCCGACGACTTCTTCGATGACCTGCGCTGCGGCGCTTCGCAAGGTGGCGCGCTGGATGCGCCAACGGCGCCCGACGCATTCCTGCCG
Source organism: Paraburkholderia sp. A1RI-2L (assembly GCF_048957375.1). Taxonomy (NCBI): domain Bacteria; kingdom Pseudomonadati; phylum Pseudomonadota; class Betaproteobacteria; order Burkholderiales; family Burkholderiaceae; genus Paraburkholderia; species Paraburkholderia sp. A1RI-2L. The sequence continues at coordinate 599,590 of NZ_JARBTA010000003.1, read as the reverse complement.
GAGAGCGGGCGCCTGCAGGACGTGACTGTATCGGTGATTGCCGCTGCGCTCGCGCGGCATGGCGGCAACGTTTCGGCGGCTGCGCGCGAGCTGGGCGTGTCGCGCAATACGATTTACCGCAAGATGCCCGCCATCGAGCCTGGCCGCGCCGTGGACGACCTCTGACCCGGCTAGCCTTGTTTGCGCGGCTCTAGCGCTGCCGCACCCTCCATCGCGCTCGCCGCGCTTTGTCGCGAGCGAACTGTCACACCGGTGTTGCATCCTGCAGCACCAGTGTTCCAAAAATCAACACTGCGCATGTCCCGAACGCATCGAGTGGCGACGCGTTCGGCCCGCTCGCGTCTGCGATACGAAAATATTCTCGTCGGCGATCGCGCGTAGCTCCATTCGCACGGCTTGCGCGCTTTGCGTATCGGCATCGGCATGCACCTTGCTTTGAAGGAAGCGGCCGCGCATCAAGTGCGGTTCTTCCATCCAATCGCAAATCAATTGCACACAAGGAGACACGCCATGCAATGGACCACCCCGTCGTACACCGACCTGCGTTTCGGCTTTGAAATCACGATGTATATCGCCAATCGCTAAGCGGACTGGGGACCGCCGCCCGTAGCGCCCGAACGGCGTTGCGGGCGGCGCCCGGAAGCAACGACCATGAAGATCAAGATACTGGGTTCGGGCGCGGGCGGCGGCCTGCCGCAATGGAACTGCAACTGCGCGAACTGCCGTAGCGCGCGCCACCGCTGCGGCGACGTGCTGCCACGCACGCAATCGTCGATCGCGGTCAGCGACAACGGCGTCGACTGGATTCTCGTCAATGCATCGCCAGACCTGCTCTCGCAGTTGCGCGCGCATCCTGACCTCCAGCCCGCGCGCGCGCTACGCGATAGCGCAATCGCGGCGGTCGTGCTGAGCGACGCGCAGATCGATCACGTGACCGGGCTGCTGATGCTGCGCGAGCGCACCACGCCGCTACCGCTCTATGCGTGCGCCCCCGTGCTGGAAGATCTCTCGACGGGGCTGCCGCTCGTGCCGCTGCTCGGCCACTACTGCGGAGTGCGAACGCATGCGATTCAGCCCGGCAAGCACTTTACGATTCCCGACTGCGAAGGCTTGCGCTTTACCCCGATCGCCGTCGACGGCAAGGCGCCGCCTTATTCGCCATTTCGCCAGAGCGGCATCGACGGCACGAATATCGCCCTTTTGATTGAAGATCGGATCAAGGGCACTCGGGCCTTCTATGCGCCGGGCCTGGCGCAGATGCACGACGAAATTCACGCCACGATGTGCGGTGCCGATCTCGTTCTCGTGGACGGTACGTTCTGGACTGCTACGGAGATGATCGATCTGGGCATCTCGACGAAGCACGCGGACGATATGGGGCATCTGGCGCAATGCGGTGAAGGCGGACGACGCGGCATGATCGACTGGCTCGAAGCGTTGCCGCGCGGGACGCGCAAGGTTCTCACGCACATCAACAACACCAATCCGATTCTCGACCCGCATTCCGACGAGCACGCGCAACTGCGTGCACGCGGCATCGACGTCGCGCACGACGGCATGGTTCTCCAGGTATGAACATGAACGCACAGCTCTCCAGTCAGGCGTTGCACGACGCGCCGTGGACGCCAGCGCAATTCGAGGCACGGCTGCGCGCGCTCGAGTCGCACTATCACATCCATCACCCATTCAACCAGCGGCTCAATAGCGGCAAGTGTTCGCGCGAACAGATCCGGGGCTGGGTGGCGAACCGGTTTTACTATCAGATCAACATCCCGCTCAAGGATGCAGCGATTCTGTCCAACTGCCCGGACCGGCCCACACGCCGGCGCTGGATTCAGCGGCTCGTCGATCACGACGGCCAGGCAGACGGCGAGGGCGGCATCGATGCGTGGGTGCGCCTTGGCGAAGCGGTGGGGATCGATTCCGGCACGATGTGGGAGCAGTCGCTCGTGCTGCCCTCGGTGCGCTTCGCAGTGGACGCCTACGTGAATTTCGCGCGCCGTGCGCCATGGCAGGAGGCGGTATGCTCGTCGCTCACGGAGATGTTCGCGCCACAGATCCATCTCGATCGTCTCGCTGGCTGGCCGTCGCATTATCCGTGGATCGAGCCGGACGGGCTGCACTATTTCCGCAGCCGCGTGCCGCTCGCCCAGCGCGATGTCGACCACGGTCTCGAAGTGACGCTGAACCACTTCCGTACGCCCGAGGCGCAGCAGCGAGCGCTCGATATTCTCCAGTTCAAGCTCGATATTCTCTGGTCGATCCTCGATGCGGTCGAAAAGGCCTGGCCCCTATGAACACGAGTGACGCGGACAGCGGCGTGCCGCTGCGCCCCCGCCTGCGGGGCATCTTCCGGCTGCAGTGGGAAGTGGCGCAAGACGCCTACGTGCTGCTGTATCCGGAAGGGATGGTGAAGCTCAATACGAGCGCCGGCGAAATACTGGCGCGCTGCGACGGAGCGCACGAGCTCGATGAAATCATTGGCGAGCTCGAGCGATTGTTCGGCACCGCGGAGCTTGCGCCCGACGTCTACCGTTTTCTCGATCACGCGCGACAGCGCGGCTGGCTGGACTGACATGGCACACGACAATTCCCGTCCTCCCGCGCCCCTGTGGCTGCTCGCCGAGTTGACGTACCGGTGTCCGCTGCACTGTGCTTTCTGCTACAACCCGCTCGACTTTGCACGACACGGCGCGGAACTCGACACCGACACATGGATCGAGGTCATCAGCGCCGCGCGCAAGCTCGGCGCGGCGCAAATCGGCTTTTCCGGCGGCGAGCCGCTGCAGCGCGACGATCTGGAGGTGCTCGTCGAGCATGCGCGCGCGATCGGCTTTTACACGAACCTGATCACCTCGGGCATCGGCTTGAACGAGGCGCGCATCGAGCGGCTCAAACTGGCTGGACTCGATCATATTCAGTTATCCTTACAGGACTCCACGCGCGAACTGAATGATTTCGTGACGAGTACGCGCACATTCGCGCTCAAGCAGGAGGTCGCCCGGCTCATCAAGGCGCACGGCTATCCGATGGTGCTCAACTGCGTGCTGCATCGTTACAACCTGCCGCATGTTGGGCAGATCATCGAAATGGCATTAGAGCTCGGCGCTGACTACCTGGAACTCGCGAACACGCAGTACTACGGCTGGGCCATGTTGAACCGCGACCAGTTGATGCCGACGGCGGAACAACTGCTCCAGGCCGAAGAGACGGTCAATCGCTATCGCGAGACTATTGGCGGGCGCTGCAAGATTCTGTTCGTGGTGCCCGATTACTTCGAGCGGCGTCCGAAAGCCTGCATGAATGGCTGGGGTTCGGTATTTCTTGGCGTGGCGCCCGACGGCGCCGCACTGCCGTGCCACGCGGCGCGCTCGCTGCCGGGACTCGTGCTGCCCAATGTGCGCGACATGCCGCTCAGTGAGATCTGGTACGAGAGCGACGCATTCAACGCTTTTCGCGGCGACGGCTGGATGCGCGAGCCTTGCCGCGACTGCGACGAGCGCCACGCCGATCATGGCGGTTGCCGCTGCCAGGCCTGGATGCTGACCGGCGACCCGGCAGCAGCCGATCCGGTATGCGAAAAGTCACCGCATCACGCAGAGGTCGTGCGGACGGTGCAATTTGCACGGCAGCCCAGACAGGCGGACGAGCGGCCGCTCATCTTTCGCAGCAAAGAGAATTCGCTGGCGCTTTGAACGGAGAGGGGCATGAATTCAGTCGCCGCGCAGGCGGATCATGGCAGTCGTCCAACGCGCTCGCGAGGCGTGGATGACGGCTCAAGTGGCCTCATCCGCGGGTCAGCCAGCAGCGGGCCGCGCCGACCCGCCGCGGCGAAGCGCGGTTGAAGATCGCGCTTAGCGGCGGCGGCCGCCGCCTCGGCCGCCGCCGCTTAAGCCTCGTGCGCCCCATCCGCCGCTGCGCGAAGCACCGCCTTTTTGCAGGCTCGTGTTGGCGCGATTGACGTCCTGCCGCACGGCATTGCCGCCGCCGCTCAAACCCTGGAATCCGCTGTCGCGTCCAGCGGCCGCGTCCCGGCCCCGAAAGGCGTCGCGTCCGTCCGCGCCGGCGCCGCCGCGGCCGTATTTTTCGCGCGTGGCATTGTCGCGATACGCTACGCCCTGGCGGTGTTTCGCGTCGTGCTGCCAGCGTCCGCTGCCATCGGTTTTGCCGCGTTCGAAATTGCGGTCAATGTTGGTGGCTTTGCGATGATCGACATACACATTGCCGCCATTCCAGTCGCAGTTGCCGAAAATCGCCGCTGCCGCGATCAGGCCGACGCCGAAGCCGAAGGCGGCGCCGGGATAGTACGCGGGATAGGGCGGCCAGTAGTAGTACGGAAAGGCGGGGTAGGCCCACCCGGCGTAGACGACGGCGGGATCGTAGACCGGCACATAGATCACGGCCGGATCCGCGGGCTCGATGCGCACGATCGATTCCCCGCCGGCCGGGGCCTCCACGGTCACGGTCTGCTGCGCATTCGACTCGAGGTGTCCGGATTGCTTCGCGCGCGCACGTAGCCGCTGCACGGCGTCGAGCACGTCTTTCGGCTGGGCCAGAAAGGCGTCGCCGAGCTTCTGGGTCCAGTCGAGCTTGTCGTTCATCGGCTCGAGGATCTGCGGGAACGCGACCAGCGATTTCACACTGACGTCCCAGGTCTCGCCCTGCACCGCCTTGATGGCGGCCTCACCCTTGAGATCCGGATGCGCTTTGACCCAGCGCGCGGCAACCACGACCTCCATCGGATAGGTCGACGCCATCAGCACCTGGGACAGAAGTTCGTCCGGATAAAGCGCGATCGGCGCGACCATCGCTTCGATTTCCTCGCTCCGGTACGGCGCGGGTTCGTTCCGGGCTGGCGCGCCATTCACGCCAGTTGCACCATTCGCGCCGGGTGGCGCGGCGGCTGGCGTCACGGCGGCCGGGCCGGCCGCTGGCGGCGGGGCAGCGGTCTGGCATCCGGCGAGCGCAAGCAGGGCGCAACACGAAACGGCATAGGTCCGGCGCGTCATGGCGACACCTTCCTCCAGCCGTGGCCGGGGTCAAAGGATTGCGCGGCCGCTGCCTGCGCGGCGGTATTCGGCCCGAGGTCGCGCTGATAGACCTGGCCCGTATAGTTCGCGATGAAACTCATCACCCCGGTATCGCCGTAGCGCGCCGGCCATGCCATGACCGCAAAGCCGGCAAACAGCTTGCCGTCGAGAACATAATTGGCCGCGCCGCCCTGGGCGTCGGGCCCCTGCGAGGTGAGAATCTTGTAGTGATAGCCGTAATAGCCGTCCTTGCCCCCGTTTTGCGCGCCGGCGCCTTCGAACGCCGGCCCAAGCGGGCTCGGAGATTCTCCCGGGCCAGTCGGCCAGTAAAGGCCGTCGTGTTTGCCGGGGGAGCTCGACAGCTTGCTCGCGTAGACCATCATGGTTCCGTCGTCGTGGGTGGTCTCGGCGTATTCGTCCTCGGCGTCGTGGATTGCCTGCAGGACCTGGATCGCGGCAAGCTCGTTTCGTCCGATGCGTCGCAGGCGCATTGCTCGCGCGCCTGCGACGGTATCGAACTGCCAGCCGCCGGCCGACTTGACGATGGGGACGGGCAAGGTCCAGCCATCGTTGCCGACCGCGATGAACGCCCGGCCGTCCGCTTGCTGGATGGCGTGAGCGACGCCCCATGCCTTGATGAACTGCTCCCGGACGGCGTCGCCGACCGGTGGGACGATGTCGCGGAAATGTGCGCCCAGCATCTTTTGCATTGCCGGCTCGTCGTTGTTCAGCACGGCCTCGCCGAAGGCCGTCATCGCCGCATCCGGCGTGCTGAAGTGCTGGCGGGCCAGTGCGTTCGTCCCGGCGAGCCCGAATAGCAGTGCGCAGGCCACGCCGATGCGGACTCGCCGCGAAAATCCGTGTTGCTGGGTTCTCATGCCTCGGTCTCCCTGACATAAGCTTGCGCGGCGCGGGGAGCGCCGCCGCCGGTCTGCGGGCAGTGCCGGTCCAAGCGTACGCGAGGCAGGAGTCAGCGGGTATTGGACTTTGGTCTCATACCCGCGCGGGAAGTATTAGTGCAAATCGGCGTCCGGGCGGGCCGCCGCACGGCGGGGCGAATCAGCCATGGACGGGGAAGCGCTTCGTCAGCTCGGCCACCTGCGCCTTCACGCGTTCGATGGTTGCGGCGTCTTCCGGGTTGTCCAGCACGTCGCCAATCAGGTTGCCCACCTGCTCGGCTTCCTTCACGCCGAAGCCGCGCGTGGTCATGGCCCTCAGCCAGGATCGCAGGCGCGAGGGGATCGCAACGATGGGTTGTTGTGCGGCGCGATGTGTTGTCCGCGTGAATTCACGAATGGCCGAAACGGCGGCAATGGCCAGCCGCCGTTTCGCACTCGCCAATCGCAACGACAACGCCAACCCTTTTCAATTCCCGCGCGGCGAGTTAAAGCGCTCCAGCAGCGAGCTCAGTAAATCGATCGGCAACGGAAACACGATGGTCGAGTTCTTGTCGGCGGCGATAGTGGTGAGCGTCTGCAAATAGCGCAATTGCATGGCCTGCGGCTGCTGCGCGAGCCGCTGCGCGGCTTGCAGCAATTTTTCGGAAGCTTGCAGCTCGCCTTCCGCGTGAATCACTTTCGCGCGCCGTTCGCGCTCTGCCTCGGCCTGGCGCGCGATGGCGCGGATCATCGTCTCGTTGAGGTCCACGTGCTTGATCTCGACAGTGGAGACCTTGATGCCCCACGCGTCGGTTTGCGCATCGAGCGTCTTCTGGATATCGGCGTTCAATTGCTCGCGCTCCGCGAGCAACGCGTCGAGTTCGTGCTTGCCCAGCACCGCACGCAGCGTGGTTTGCGCGAGCTGGCTGGTGGCCTCGAAAAAGCGCGCGACCTGAATCACGGCCTTTTCCGGATCGACCACGCGAAAGTAGACCACGGCGTTGACTTTCACCGAGACGTTGTCGCGCGTGATCACGTCCTGGGCGGGCACGTCGAACACGACGGTGCGTAAATCGATGCGCACGACCTGCTGCACGACGGGAATGATGAGCACGAGCCCCGGCCCCTTGACCTTCCAGAAGCGGCCGAGCATGAACACCACGCCGCGCTCGTACTCCCGGAAAATGCGAATGGCCGAAACGGCGAGCATGATGGCCAGCACGACCAGGAGACTCGTGAAGCCGAAGGTGTAGCCGATCATGAATGTCCTCCGTGATGTGCTTCGCGCAGCGGCGCTTCATGCAGCGGCGCGACGCTCAACAGCAGGCCGTGGCGACCCGTTACGCGCACCTGGCTGCCCGTGGCGAGCGGCACCTCGCAAGTCACGCGCCAGCGTTCGCCATGCACGCGCGCCCAGCCCGAGGCCGCCGCGTGATCGGGCGTCAGGCCATCGTCGATGATTTCGCCGATGCTGCCGACCATCGCTTCCGCGCCGCTCACCACCGGGCGGCGCCGCGCGCGCAGCGCCACGCTGGAGACCGCCGCGACAAACGCCGCGCCGCCGAGCGCAAGGCCCGCGATCAGCGGCAGCGGAATACCGTAGCCTGGCACGTCGGTGTTGATCAGCATGAGCGCGCCCACGGCGAATGCGACGATGCCGCCGAAGCCGAGCACGCCGAACGTGGGCAGGAACGCCTCGGCAATCAGGCACGCGAGCCCCAGCATCACGAGACCGAGCCCCGCGTAGTTGATGGGCAGAAGCTGCATCGCGAACAGGCCGACCAGCAGGCAAATTCCGCCGGCTACGCCGGGCAGCACGAAGCCCGGATTTGCGAACTCGAAGAAGAGACCGTAGATGCCGATCGTCAGCAGGATCAACGCGACGTTCGGATCGGCCACGATGGAGAGGAAGTGATTGCGCCAGTCGGGCACGACGTACACGAGCGGCGCGTGCGCGGTGTCGATGCGCACCGTGCCGGCCGCCGTGGCGATGGTGCGGCCGTCGAGCTCGCGTGCGAGATCGGCGGGGTCCTGCGCGATCAGGTCGATCACGTGCTGGTCGAGCGCCTCGCTGGCGGACAGGCTCACCGCCTCGCGCACCGCGCGCTCCGCCCACACGGCGTTGCGCCCGCGCAGTTGCGCGAGGCCGCGAATGTAGGCGGCGGCATCGTGCATGACCTTGCGGGCTTCGGTGGAGGCGGTGTCGGTGGCTTCGTTGCTGGTTTTGTCGTTGGCCTTGCCGTTGGTTTGCCCGCCGGAGGCCGCTCCTGGCGCGCCGCCAATGCCGCCGCCGATCCCCAACTGCACTGGCGAGGCCGCGCCCAGGTTGGTGCCGGGCGCCATGGCCGCGACATGGCTCGCGTAGACGATATAGGTTCCCGCGCTCGCGGCGCGCGCGCCGCCGGGCGCCACGAACGCGGCCACCGGCACGGGCGAGCCGAGGATCGCCTTGATGATCTGGCGCATCGAGGTGTCGAGGCCGCCTGGCGTGTCGAGTTGGAGAATCGCGAGCTGCGCGTGTTGCTGCGCCGCATGCTCGAGCGTGCGGACGATGAAATCGGCGCTGGCGGGGCCGATGGCGCCGTTGACGGTCATCACGACGACCGCGCGCTGTGCATCCGCTGGGGCGCGCTGAGCCAGAGCCATGGCGCTGACTGACTCGAGCGCCGCCACCGCCGCGCAAACCACCAGCAGCGCCGCAAAAAGCGCGGCGCGCGCGAGCCGCGCCCGCAGAGGGTGGCGCGGCGGGCGACGATGGGGCGGAGGCGCGTCGTGCTCCGCCGCCCGGGTGGGGCGATGAGCGCGCATCGGAACGTCCGGACGGGCAAATGGAAATGGCCCGATATTTAAGAGTAGGTGGTTTTCTGGGGAAGGGGGCCGCCAGATGAGCCAATGTCCAGACTTTCGCCGCTATGGGCGGTTATTGCTGGATACGAAGATGACCGATCCTTTTGAAAGGGTCGATAACTAATTTAGGAAAAATCGGATGTCGAGTTTGACGGGGAATGAAGACACTGCGGATCCTGTAAAAACGTCCGTGGGCCTCAGAGATGCAAGCTCAACAACCATCAACTCGAGGGGCGACACCGGCGCGTTGGACGCCGTGATCAAGGGCATCCTCCTTAAGCAGCAAAACATCATCAATACCTTCGATTTGGGCGTCAGGCATTTTCCGATCGAACTCGCGGTGATGAACTACTCGCCCGAATTTGCCAAGGCGGTGAGTACATTACCGGTTCGCACGGGGGCGACTGGTTGATGATCGAGCGCGGTTGCGTCGTTCGGATCAGGTAGGCACCCGCGCCCCTCGTTCAGCGCCCGCCTCAAGGCAGCTTGCCAAGCACGGCGCCGAACTCGTCCTTGCTCATCGCGCGCAGCGTTTGCGTGCGGATATTGCCGAGCGAGCCGAGCGCCAGGCCGAACGCCATGAAGCTTTGTTCATCCGGCGCTTCGACGATCGTGACGATGTCGTATTTCCCCAGTGTCCAATAAATTTCCTTCATTTCGCAGCCGAAGGTTTTGGCCATTTCCGCGGCCTGGCCGGCGCGCTGCGCGCTGTTGCGGACGGTGCGAATGCCCTGGTCGGTGAACTGCGCAAGAACCACATAGGTCGACATGACGGCTCCTCGTACGTTGACATCGGGTTGGGATACGCGCGCGATTCGCATATCGCGCGTTAGCACGGACTGGCTGAATTTCTGGCGACCGATTCAATGTGTCGAATCAAGGCGGATTTCGCACGCGCGGTTCAATGCGTGCAATCGGTCGGGAAAGCGTGAAAGACGGGCTTTCGGAATGGCTGCGGGCGCAGCGTGGCTGGCCGGGACGTGGAGCCCCAGCCGACGAGCGCTTCGCGAAACGGCTCGTACCCCGGTAGCCGGCGCGGCTCGAAGCTAAATTAGCTAACCTGAATGATCAAGCTCGATAAATAATATCTTTCTCGTTTAATTTGCGTACTTAATTCGCAAAGTTAAATCAGATTATTGTTATGCGCCGCTTTATTTTAATAGTTTAGCAAACGCATTAAGCGGATTCTATAATTTTTACGCATTCGCGGACTGCTCGCGAATGCGTACGTCGTATTGCGCTGCTAACCTCACAACGAGGAGTCTCGCCATGACTCGAAAGTACATTGATTGCAGGGAGTTCCCCAGCGAGATGAACTGCACGGTTGCGATCTCGGCGGATTCGGACTCGGAACTTCTGGAGGCCGCCGTGCAGCACGCGGTAAGCGTGCACCATCACGCCGATTCGCCGGAACTGCGCGCACAGATCAGTCAGCTCTTTCACGAAGGCTCGCCGCCTGCAGCGTCGCCACGCGCGGCATGAGCGAGAGCGGGGGCGACAGGAAACATTAATACGACAGCAAATCCCCCGCTCGCCGGAAACGCAAAACCCACACGCCCGTGATGCGCCTTCATGACTTCGGCAACAATCGCGAGCCCGAGCCCGGAGCCGCTGCGTCGCGGCGCGCCATCGGCCTCGAAGCGCTCGAACGGTCTGAGCGCGGCGTCCCAATGCTCACGCGGGATGCCGCGCCCGTTATCGGTCACTGTCAACGTTAGCGCGTCGTCGGCAGTGGCCACGCGCACGACGATCTCATCGGCGTCGCCGTGCAGCAATGCGTTGTGCAGCACGTTCGAAAGCGCTTCCTGAAGGCTGATCGGGTCGCCGGCAATCATCGCGCCCGGCGCATCGCTTTCGAATGCCACCTGCACGTCGCGTTCGCCTGCGAGCGGGATGGTGCGCCCGATCGCCTCGCGCGCGAGCGCAACCAGGTCCACGGGTTGCAGCGGCACCGCCTCGGTGCGGTGAATCACCATCGCGTGATTGAGCAGTTGCCCCGTGAGCCGGCCAACATCGGAGCAGGTCGTGCGCAAGGCGTCGAGTCCCTGCGCATAGCGGGCGGGATCGGTCTCGCCGCTGAGCAGTTCGATTTGCGCATCGAGCCGCGCGATGGGCGTGCGCATCTGATGCGCGGCATCGGCAATGAAGCGCTGCATGGCCGTCATGCGTTCGGCCAGGCGGCCAATCAGCCCGTTGATGGCCCCGATGATCGCGTTGATTTCGCTGGGCGTGTCGTGCTCCACGGGCCGCAGGTCGGCGGGGTCGCGCGCGGCGATGATGGTCTCGATGCGCGCGAGCGGCCGCAGGCCGCGCCGGATTGCCAGCCCGCTGGCGCCGATGGCGAGCACGCTCATCATCAGAATGAGCGTCCAGACCTTGAAGCTCATGTCGTTCGTCAGTTGCTGGCGCGCATTGGTTGTTTGCGCAACGGTCACGACGGCCCAGCCGGGCGTGCGTTCCTCCGGCATGTAGCGGGCGATGGTGGCTGTGCGGATGCGCTGGTTCTGGTAAGCGCCGTTCGCGAACTCGGTGCCTTGCCGTCCGGCTGCCTTGCCGGCCGCACCGGGAAGGTCGCCATAGCCCGCCACCACGACGCCGCGCGAATCGACCACCTTGTAATAGACGAGGTCGTAGCGCGAGAGCGAGGACAGCGCCGCCACGGGCGGATTGAGGGCGAGCACGCCGCCCTGCACGTAAAGATTTTCGGCGACCTGAATGGCCGCGCCGGCCAGCAACTGGTCGTAGGCGCGCTCGGCGGCGACGCCCGCGTAGTAGCGCGCGATGACGGCGAGTGCGAGCGCGCCGGAGGCCACCACGAGCGCGATGAAGAGCAGCGTGCGCCCGAGCAGCGTTTTGCGGAACCAGTCAAAGCGCAGCAATTTGATATCCCATGCCGCGCGCGGTGCGGATTTCCACCGTGCTGCCTTGCAGCTTCTTGCGCACGCGCGTGACATATTGCTCGACGGCGTTGGCGCTGGGTTCGTGGCCGAAGCTGAACAACTGGTTCAGCAATTCTTCCTTCGAGTAGATGCGCTGCGGGCGGCTCGCGAGAATTTCGAGCAGCGCGAACTCCTGGCGCGAGAGTGCTAGCGGCTTGCCGTCGAGTTCCGCGAGCCGGCTGCTGCGATCGATCGCGAGCCCGCCCACCTTGACGAGGTCGTTCGCGTGGCCGCTATTGCGGCGCAGGAGCGCCTGCACGCGCGCTTCCAGCTCGCGATAGTCGAACGGCTTGACGAGGTAGTCGTCGGCGCCCAGGCCGAGGCCGCTCACGCGGTCGTCGATCGCGGAGCGCGCGGTCACGAGCAGCACCGGCGTGGCGGAGCCTGCCGCGCGCAGATTGCGCAAGATCGCGAAGCCGTCCATCGAAGGCAGCATGACGTCTAGCACGACCAGATCGAAACGCTCGACGCCGAGCAGGCTGTTTGCCATGGCGCCATCGGCTTCGAGATCCACGGCGTGTCCGAGCTTCGTCAGCCGGCTGCGCATCGCCGCGCCGATTTGGGCGTCGTCCTCTACGACCAGAATGCGCATGATGCCGTTCCTGCGGTGTGAGTCATGGTTGAGTTTGCGGGTTTTCCCGGAGGGGCGGTGTCAGCATTTTCTCAGACTCGCCCGGTAATCTCGCACCATGATTACCAGAACGAGTGGAGACAGCAAGCCGGCATTGCGGCGGCGCGCGTTCGTGGCCGCGGGCCTGAGCGCGGCGCTCGCGCCCGCGCTGGTGCTGTCGAGCCCGCGCACGGTGCGCATTTCGAAGGGCTACGGCTTGCTGTATCTGCCGCTACTGGTGATGGAGAAGCGCCGCTTGTTCGAGCGGCATGCGGTGCGCCAGGGCCTGGGCGCGGTGAGCGTGCAATGGACGCTGCTCGACGGCGGCAATTCGGTGGACGACGCCATGATGGGCGGCACGCTCGATTTCGCGGCCGTGGGCGCGCCCGGTTTCATCGAGTTGTGGGCGCGGGCGCGGGGCATTCCGAATGTCGAGGTGATTGGCGTGAGCGGCTTGTCCACCACGTCGCTTTCGCTGAACACGAACCAGCCGCGCATCGCCACGCTCGGCGATTTCACGAGCGCCGACCGCATCGCGGTGCCGGGCATTCGTACCTCGCTCTCGGCCGTGGTGTTGCAGATGGTGGCGAGCAAGCTGCTCGGGCCGAAGCATTTCGCGCAGCTCGATTCGATCACGGTGAGCCTGCCGCATCCGCAGGCAGTGCAAGCGCTGGTCCGGCATGAAAGCGGCATCACCGCGCATTTCGCGTCGCCGCCGTTTTCCGCGCTCGAACTGAAGCATGCCGGCATCCATCGCGTGGTCAATTCGATCGACGTGCTGGGGTCGCTGACGCTCGATGTCGTGTACGCGCCCAAGCGTCTCGTCGATACCGAGCCCGCACTCGTGCGGGCGTTCCTCGGCGCGCTCGACGAGGCGAACCGGCTGATCGCGCAGGACCGGCAAGCGGCGGCGGCCATCTATGTTGCCGCTTCGGGGCTCGATGTGTCGCACGACGGCGTGATGCAGATGCTCGCCGCGCCCGAGACGCGCTTTTTGGTGTGGCCGGAGCAACTGATGGAGTACGTCGACTTTCTGTACATGGTCGGTACGATCAAGTCCAGGCCGCGCACCTGGAACGAGATGTTCGCCCCCGCGCTGGGCGAGTATCAGCCCGAATAAAACCACAAGGAGTCCGCAGTGAACCCAGCCTCATCCCTCGAACAACAGCCCGCCGAAGAGCGGCTGGTCATGTCGAAGATCGCGCGTCGCCTGATGCCGATCCTCGTCGTGATGTTTCTGATCTCGTTCATCGACCGGCAAAATGTCGGCTTCGCCAAGCTGCAGATGGTGCACAGCCTGCATATGACGGAGACGGCATTCGGTCTTGCGTCGTCGCTGTTCTTCATCGGCTATTTGCTGTTCGAAGTGCCCAGCACGCTCGCGCTGCACCGCTTCGGCGCGCGCGTGTGGCTCGCGCGCATCATGGTCACGTGGGGCGCCATTACCGTGCTGATGGGCTTCACGACCTCCATGCAGGTGTTCTGCGGCTTGCGCCTCGCGCTCGGCATTGCGGAGGCCGGCTTTTATCCGGGCGTGATCTATTACCTCACGCTGTGGTTTCCGCAAAGCTACCGCGCCCGCGTGCTCGGCGTGTTCACGCTCGGCAGCGCGCTCGCCAACATGCTGGGCTCGCTCGTCGGCGGCTGGCTGCTGAGCCTGAGCGGCGTGTGGGGCCTCGAGGGCTGGCAATGGGTGTTCATCGCCACGGGCCTGCCGGCCGTGCTGGTGGGCGTCATGGTGTTCAGGCTGCTGCCGGCTTCGTATCGCGAGGCGGGCTTCCTGAGCGCGCACGAGAAGGAGATTGTTGCGTGCGCACACGAACGCGAGAAGCCCGAGCACGCCGAGCATGCGCATCCTTGGAAGGCGCTGCTCGACCCGCGCGTGATGCTGTTTGCCGCGACCTACATGATGATGTCGACGTCGCTTTACGGCGTGACCTACTGGCTGCCGACGCTCGTGAAATCGTTCGGCGTGTCGAGCAGCACGAACGGCCTGCTGAGCATGCTGCCGTGGGCGATCTCGGTGTTGCTGCTGCTGTATTTGCCGGGGAAACTGCGCCGCGCGAAAAGCATCCTGCGCGCCATCGCGATCGTCGCCGCACTGGGCGCGCTGGGCTTCCTGCTGAGTCTCTTGCTGCCTTCGACGCCGCTGCGCTTTATCGCGCTCGTGTTCGGCGGCGCGTGCATTCCGCTGCTGTACCCGTGCTTCTGGTCGATGCCGCCGCGCTACTTCACCGGCGCGCGGGCGGCAGCCAGTGTCGCGGCCATCAACTCGATCGGCAATCTCGGCGGCTTCTTCGGCCAGAACCTGATGCCATTCGCGGGCAAGGCCACCGGCACCGCGTTCGGCCCGATGATCGTGCCCATCGTCTGCCTCGCCGTGCTCGGCGTGGGCGCGCTCATTGCCTGGGCGCGCTCCGAGCATGGGTACGTAGATGGCGCGGGCGTCTCGGCGTAAGGTCAAGGGCACGCCACGGCGCGCGAGGGCAGCGGATTGCCCTGCGCGCCGCAACGATTGCTTGTCTTAGTAGTGAACCACGGAGCGGATCGACTTGCCTTCGTGCATCAGATCGAAGGCCTCGTTGATGCCCGTGAGCGGCATCGTGTGCGTGACGAACGGCGCGAGCTGGATCTTGCCTTCCATGGCGTCCTGCACCATGCCCGGCAGTTCCGAGCGGCCCTTCACGCCGCCGAAGGCCGTGCCCAGCCAGCGGCGGCCCGTCACCAGCTGGAACGGGCGGGTGGAGATTTCCTGGCCCGCGCCAGCCACGCCGATCACGACCGACTGGCCCCAGCCGCGGTGCGCGCATTCGAGCGCCGCGCGCATCACGTTGACGTTGCCGATGCATTCGAAGCTGTGGTCCACACCCCAGCCCGTCATCTCGACGATCACCTGCTGGATGGGTTTTTCGTGGTCCTTGGGGTTGACGCAGTCGGTGGCCCCGAAGGCGCGCGCCAGATCGAACTTGCCGGGGTTGGTGTCGATGGCGATGATGCGGCCCGCCTTGGCAATCTTCGCGCCCTGGATCACGGCGAGGCCGATGCCGCCCAGGCCGAACACCGCAACCGTATCGCCTTCCTGCACCTTGGCCGTGTTCTTCACCGCGCCAAGGCCCGTGGTCACGCCGCAGCCCAGCAGGCAGACCTGCTCCGGATTGGCTTGCGGGTCGATCTTCGCGAGCGACACCTCGGCCACCACGGTGTATTCGCTGAACGTGGAGCAGCCCATGTAGTGATAGATGGGCTGGCCGTTATAGCTGAAGCGGGTGGTGCCGTCCGGCATCACCCCCTTGCCCTGGGTCGCGCGCACCGCAACGCACAAGTTGGTCTTGCCGCTCTTGCAGAACAGGCACTCGCCGCATTCGGCAGTGTAGAGCGGAATCACATGGTCGCCGGGTTTCACGCTGGTCACGCCTTCGCCCACTTCCACGACGATGCCGGCGCCTTCGTGGCCCAGCACGGCGGGGAAGAGGCCTTCCGGATCGTCGCCCGAAAGCGTGAAGGCGTCGGTGTGGCAGACGCCCGTGTGCGTGATCTTCACCAGCACTTCGCCCTTGCGGGGCGGTTCGACATCGATCTCGACGATCTGGAGCGGCTTGCCCGCCTCGAATGCGACTGCAGCACGTGATTTCATGGGAATCCTTAAGAATGGTGGTCGAACGCTGGGGGTGTCCTAGCGCAAATAGGTTCGGACGAGGCTCACGACATCGTCGATCGAACCGGACGCAGACTCCGTGGTTCCAGTCAGTTGCGTGAACTCTTCGCGCAGATGGCTTTCGAGCACGCCGGCCATGACCCCATTGATTGCGCCGCGAATGGCCGCGAGTTGCTGCAGCACGGGAGCGCAATCGGCGCCTTCCTCCAGCGCGCGTTCCAGCGCGTCCAGCTGCCCGCGCACTTTGCGCACGCGCGTGAGGACGCGTTTCTTTTCTTCAGGGGAATGGGGCATGGCGTTACCGGAATGGTGATACTGGTAGCGAGTATAGGTCAATACTGCCGGGGAGTATAGGGGGCGCGAAGCAGCCCGCGCGCTCAATGCTTCAACAGCCATAGCAGCAAGGACACCACGGCCGACACGAGAATGCCGGTCACGATTGGGAAATAGAAGTCGAGGCCGTCCGTAACGATATGAATGTCGCCCGGCAGCCGGCCGAACGGGATGCGCACGAGCCAGCGCCACCCCATGCCGGCGAGGATGCAGGCGATGCCGACGACAATCAGGAAACGGTTCATGCAGCGCGCTCCCTTGCGTTGGATGGATCAGATTATGATAGGCCGACGGCAAATAAAATCAATGCACCTGGCATATTCTGGATGCGGGATTATTTTCTCTAAAGAACACTGATTTTCTCGATTATCGGTAAAAATGCCTGCCATTTTGTCAAAAAACCAAAAATCCTTGTATTCATCGCGCTTGTTGACCAATTGGGCATTTATAATCGCCGGCTGGCAGAAACTATGACGGATGCCAATCAAGGGAAAGCGGCATGGAATACACCACGCTATATAACGCGCTCAGCCAGCGCGATTCGCAATATAACCGCCTGATCAAGCTCGATTCTCCGCTCGGCACAAACTGGCTATTGCCGCTTCACGTGAAAGGCACGGCCAGATTGGGCCGCGATTATGAATATGTGATCGATGCGGTATCGTCGCGCGGCGACCAGATCGATCTGAATGCGCTGATCGGAAAACCCATCACGTTGCGGATCCAGCAGATGGACGGATCGTATATGCCGATCCATGGCTACGTTCACCGCTTCAGCCGGCTGGGGGCGGACGGGCCGCTCACTTTTTACCAGCTCCGCTTCTCGTCGTGGTTGTACTTTCTGCGCCTGCGCCGCGACATGCGCGACTGGCAGGAGCAGAGCGGCGAGCAGATTCTCACGGATGTCTATAACGAGCACCCGCAGGCGCACGGCGCATTCCGCTTCGACCTGTATAAGCCGCTCCCTTCGTATTCGAACCGCGTGCAGTGGGAATTCGACCTGAATTTCGTCTACCGCAGCATGGAAGAAGTCGGAATATTTCCGTACTTCGAACACGCCGATGACGGGCGCTCGCACACGATGGTCGTCACGGACGATTCGTATTTTCTCCCTGAGCTCAGGCAAGCCGTGGTGCAGTTCGGCCGCATGGGCATTGGCGACGAACTGGACGGCTTCACGCAGTGGCAGGAACAGCGGCAGATCGAGAGCGCACAGTTGACGTCGCGTTCGTTCGACTACAAGCGGCCCGATCTGCCAAGGCAGGTTCAGGGCGTCACCACAGAGAGCGGAAGCGAGCTGCCGACCGATGGCGAGATCTACGATTATCCGGGTGCGTACATGTGGTCGAACCAGGAGCAGGGCGACCGCCGCGCGTTGATCAGGCTGGAAGAACGCATGTCGCGGATGAAGCGCTTTCACGGCTCGGGCGCATTGCGCTGCGCGATGCCGGGGCGGCGCTTCGAACTGCGGGGGCATCCGGTGCACGACAAGGGCAGCAAGGCGGACCGCGAATTCGTGCTGCTGGGGGTCGACTGGCTCATCCGCAACAATTTGCCGGGTCTGGACGGCGTGGCGGATTTCCCGGACGGATTGGCGCGGGAAATTGCGGACGCAAGGAGCGGCGCGACGGTGCACCATGCCGACGGCAGCGAAGGCCTCTTTCAGGTGACGGTCGAGGCGCTGCCGCGCAACGTGCCGTTCCGCAGCCCGTTCGAGCACAACAAGCCGGTGATGCAGTTGCAAAACGGCATCGTTTCCGTACCGGGCGGCGCGGAAGTCTATACCGACGAGCTGAACCGCGCGAAGGTCTGGTTCCCGTGGAACCGGCGCAACGGCCAGGACGAACGCGCGTCGTGCTGGGTGCGCACGACATTCCCGGATGCGGGAGCCAACCGCGGCGGCGTGCAGCCGCTGAGAAAGGGCGATGAGGTTCTGGTCGGTTTCATGGAGGGGGATTGTGACAGGCCTGTCATCATCGCCAGACTCTACGGCGGCGCGACGCAACCCGTGTGGCATTCGAACGGCCTGCTGTCCGGTTACCGCTCGCGCGAGTACGGCGGCACGGGCTACAACCAGCTCGTCATGGACGACTCGACACAGCAGAACCGTGTCCAACTTTATTCGAGCAGCTACCAGTCGCACCTGCATCTGGGTTACCTGATCCAGCACACCGGCAACACGCGTGGCGTTTTTCTCGGCAGCGGCTTCGACCTCAAGTCGGAAGGGTACGGCGCCGTCCGTGCCGGCCAGGGCCTGTACGTGTCGACTCACCCAGCGACCGTCGCACAGCCGATGAACGTGGCGGCTGCGAGCGAGCAGTTGGCAAGCGCCGAAAGCGTGGTGGAACTGGCGTCGCATGCGAGCGCGTCGAACCAGGCCGAGAGTCTGCAGGACGGACAGGACGCGCTGAAAAAATTCACCGACGCCACGCAGTACAGCGTGAGTGGCAGCAGCTCAGGCAGTGGCGGCAATACGGGCGGTGGCGGCATGGGCAACGCCAACGGTTTCTCGACGCCGATCATGCTGATGGCGAGCCCCGCGGGCGTGGGCCTTTCGACACAGGAATCGGCGCAGGTCACGGCGAACCAGCACGTCAACATCGTCAGCGGCAAGAGCACGCATGTGGCCGCCGGCAAGTCGCTGATCGCCAGTGTGATGGAAAAGATCAGCCTGTTCGCGCAAAACGCGGGGATCAAGCTTTTTGCGGCGAAAGGGAAGGTCGAGATTCAGGCGAAAAGCGATGAGATGAAACTTGGGGCGCTCAACGATATAACGATCACGAGCACGGATGGCAGGGTCGTGATCTCGGCGGAAAAGGAAATCTGGATTGGCGCGGGAGGCTCTTACATCAAGATCACGGCTGACTCGATCGAGAACGGGACGAGTGGACAGATCCTGGAGAAGGGCGCGTCGTGGAGCAAGCTGGAGGCATCGGCGATGAGGTTGCCGGCGTCGCTTCAGAGCGTGCCGAACGGCTGCACATGGAAGACGGCCTCCGCTGCCGCCGATAGTGCTTCGAGTGTCGTGTTGGAGTAAGGACGATGGAACAGACAGGCATTCACGGCGCAGGAGCGCAGGAAGGCGCGATCGAGTCGCCGCAAGCTCGGGAGGCGGCGGCAATCGAGAGGACGGTCGACATGCTACGCGCGTATTTCAGCAAGCATCCCGCGATGCGCTGCATTCTGGCCGTGGACCCGAGCCAGCGCGATTTCGCCGAAATGGACGGAGCCGATGCCATGGCGGAATTGCCGCGGACGTTCGTGCAGATCGACCACGAGGCGTTTCCGGAAGCCCATCGGCCATATCTGGTCGAAATGGACCTCGATACGCGCGAAGGAAGGGCGCTTCTCGATGCGAGCGTGCGGCTCGCCTTTGAAGACCGGCGCCCCGCATCGATGGCCCAGGGCCAGGGGCAGTGCATTGGCGGGTGGTTGGCAAGCGAGGCCACGCTCGACGAAGTGGCGGCACATTGGTCCGGCCAGGCGCTGCAGTACGACGAGCAAGGACGCGCTTGTGCACTGCGCTTCTACGACGCGCGTGCGCTCAGCCTGATCTGGCCGATTCTGACCGAATCTCAGCAGCAAGCCCTGCTGGGGCCGGTCAAGGTCTGGCATGCACTCGATGCCTGCGCGAAGCCGCATGCCTATAGCGGCATGGGGCAATCGAGGCGGAGTCTTTCAATTCAAAGGGTGCAATGGCCGGACGTTCATCGGCATGGCCTGATCAACCGGGCGCTCGCGCTGCACGCGCTGGCGAACGGCCGTCAGCCTGAGCCGGCGGAAGTCGACGCGGCAGTTGCTGCTGCGGCGCGCGCGCAGCAGCACGGCTTGCATGACCGTGAGGATCAGCTTGCGTTCATCGGGCATGCGCTCGAGTGGCATCCGCAGTTCGATCGGCATTCCAGGGTTGCGGATGCGTTGCAGCAGATGCAGCCAGGCGATTACTACACGGCGGCCATCGATGCGCTTCAGCCCGATGCAATCGAGGAAATTCGACGCGGCGCGTGGTACGACACGATGAAAGCCTCGTCGCGGATCGGGTGAATCTGGTTTGTGACCTATACACAGTGCACAGTGCGAAGAATAGAAATGGCTATGACCCAACAAGATTGCGTGAACTGCAAGAAGACCGGCTTGGCGATCTTGCCTGTTCGCTACACCGTCCTGCCACATACCGTTCCCGCAAAACTGCCCGAGGGAATTACGGGCGCGGGTGTCACGGATGTCCCGTTGACTACGCACCGATATGGGTTGCGCACGCTTCGGGACGGTTGGCTTTATCTCTACTATGTCGCAAGTGCGAGAGGTCCCGGTCGTTGGGAGGTGTACAAGGTGACTGAGGACGGACGTCTGTGGAAACAGTCGCGTCCCTTGCCCGCGACACCCACCACGCATCCTGCATGTGCTCAATGCGCGATTGCTGTGCCAATGGATGTCATTGCGATCGAGTGTCCAGAGAAATGCACCGATCGCGTCTACATTGCATTCTCCGAGCATGCGTGGATCGAAGACACCTTCAAGCAGTACGAGTCGGACCAGGCGCTGCTCAAGAAACGTATGCAGTGGATCGAGCCGTCCAAGTGGCTCAAGGATCCCACGGATCCGCAAAAGCACGCCACGGTTGCGACTCAGCAGAGTATCGACAGCGTCATCGAATATATGCCGGGTCTCGATCCCAAGCTGCTCGTGCCGAAAGACGAGCCGTTGACGGATAAAAGCGGCGCGTACAAACCAGCGCTGATGGCGCGCGAATCGACGCGTTACCCGCTGCACATCCGCCAGGCTTCGCCGCTTTCATCGAGCGAGTCGCTGGTCAAGCTGATGAACCAGATCGGCTCGACTGGAAAAGATCAGCATCATCCGCCGATGATGCTGGCCTTGTGGGACGGCGTAGGCAACGTTCACGAACTCAACGACTTCCGCAACGACGCCGGCAGCATGCTGGCCTTGTATGTCAATGAGCGGGCCGTGCAGATCGATGCAATGCAGTCGATCGATGCGGCCGAAGCCGCTGTGCGCAATGGGGCGGTGGCGTTCAAGAGCCGCTTGCGCTCCGGCATGCAAGCCGGCTGGGAAAATATGATAAACAACCCGGGGGCGATGGATGGCATCCCGAGCTTCCCTATGCTGACCCCGCAGCAGGAGGCGGCTTCGGCGAAGCGGATACAGGATGCCGGCGTGATCAGCCCCGAGGAAGCCAGGAAAATTGGCGATGCCGAGTGGCCGAAATACGAGGACAAGCTGGCGCTGAAAAAGCTCAGGGATTTTCGGCCCTGGTTCAAGTCGGTGCAGGATGCGGTCACCGCGATTCAGGCCAAACGCGCCCCCGATGTGGAGGCGTGGCTGAAGGCGCCTACGTTTATCGCCGCGCTGCACGACTATCACGAAGAAAACGCTGGCGATGGTCGCGAATTTGAAAAGGTCATCATTCAGGCAATCAGTGGCTTGCCTTCGGAGGAGCATGGCGAGGCCATTGTCTACGACCTGGTGAATAACATGGACCCGACGCAGCCCGCCAGTCTCGTCTGGCGCGCCTTTGCCTATAACCAGAAGCATCCGAAAGCGGAGATCAAGGCGCTTCTGGCGCAGGCTATTGCAAACAAGACCACGAAGCCGGATGCGACCGGCGAGGTCATCGAGAAGATCAGCAAGGTACTGGAGAATCTGAAAACGTTCGTTGAGTTCCGGGAAAAGATGAGCGAAGTCCACGAACATGAAAACCCTGTTTCCGTCTCGGAGAAGTATTTGAAGAATATCCACGGTGACGGCCTCATCATCACGGTGGGCAACGCGCTTTTCAAATGGACGGGGTTGGGCGT
Source organism: Paraburkholderia sp. A1RI-2L (assembly GCF_048957375.1). NCBI lineage: Bacteria > Pseudomonadati > Pseudomonadota > Betaproteobacteria > Burkholderiales > Burkholderiaceae > Paraburkholderia > Paraburkholderia sp. A1RI-2L. The sequence continues at coordinate 577,479 of NZ_JARBTA010000003.1, read as the reverse complement.
TTTAGGAGATTGCGCGGGCACGTTCATGATCCGTGGCGCACTCATGATGCGTGTGGGTGTCAGCAAGCAGGATACGATCGACCTCGTCAAACAAGGGTTTAAAGTCGAGCCCGCATTGCGTTTGAAGCTTGATCAGGGATACCGGGCACTCAGAAGCCAGGGCATTGCGGCGAAGGACGCTTTCGTGAGAACGGTGCAGTCGCTTGCAGAGGACGAAGGTGGCCAGCTTTATCGTGCGAAATGGGCGGCGGTCAAGCTTACCGAGGAGGGCAAGGCGATCAACCTCGGGGTAAGGATAGGCGGAACGCTTGCGGTGATCGAACTGTTGAGCTTCGGTTGCAATCTCGCGAAAGCAAACAAGAAGGGCGAGGATTACGCGATGCTGGTGGCGGGCGGATTCTCGTCGATGTCGGCGTGTTTGCAGGCGTCGAGCAAATTGATGGCGGGGCTTGGGAAGGATGCCGGGCGCACGCTGACTAACTTGAAGGCGATTACGGGGTATTTTGGTGGTGCTTCGGCGATGATTGGAACGGTGGTGGATACCGGAAAGGCATTTGAAAGTGGTGGAAAGGGCCAATATTCCGTTGCGTTTGCATATTTTATTAAGGCTGCGCTTGGATTTGGCGCAACTATGGCAAATTTCCTTACGGCTCTGACCTCATCTGCTCCGTTGGTAGCTAGAATTGCAGGAGCGCGTAGTGTTGTGTTTATCGGAAAAATCGGAGCTGGTATTGCAGGCGCAGCTGCTAGATCCACCGCGTTGGCAACTAATGACGCAGGGGGATGGATTGCGCGACAGCGAGCGGCGAACGCTATAGGGAGAGCTGCAGTTGGAACAGCTGCTGAAGAGGCTGGGGTAGTTGTTGGCGAACGTGCCGCCCTGTTGCTAATTGGGCGGGTGGTTCTGTTCCTCGCTGGTTGGGAGGTTGCTGTGGCGCTCGTTGTATTGCAGCTTTTGATCGCATATTTTTCCGATAATGAACTGCAGACATGGTTTGAGAAGTGTACGTTTGGCAAACATCCCGAGAGTCCACAATGGGCGGCGGATAAACAGCATGAAGAATTTGAAAAAGCTCTTTCTGCTGTCGGCCTGAAGGCGAGTGAGGGTTCGTAACGATGACGATTAATAGACAGGCGCCTTCCACGGTTCTGCTTCGCGGGCGCATCCACAATCTGCGCAAGACGCGTTGTAGCCAGGACTTCTTTTTCAATGACTTGGATCGTGCTGCGATAGGGGCTACTGCCATTGCGGCAAGCTTGGCTGGACTGGGCGGTATTGCCGTTGGTCTGAGCGGTGTGACTATGGACACCACTGAAGAAGCCGATTTACTTGAGTTCGAACTTGATGGCAAGCCAGTCAAAGCGTGGGTATGGTGGTCGGTGTTTGCGGAGGGCGATGAGGTAGAGGTTGTTGTGGAGCGCTGGGGTGATACATGGCAGGCGTTCGGCATTCGACGAATTTCGGACAAGATTGTGGCGCTCCACCCCCACTGTAGCCGGGGGCGCTTTGCTCACTATCGGACATCATTCAAGTGGGGAGGCATGGCCTTTGCTGCAGCGATGCTTGTGATTTATTTTATAATGACTTGCTTTGCGATCTTCAAAGGCGGTGTGCCAATTGAAAATATTCTTATAACCTGTGCGCTGGGAACTTTGGGATCGGCGGTAATTTATGCGTTTATTACCTACCGCGTATCGAAAAAAATGATGGGCTTCGTTCGTTTGGCCGAGGGAATCTTTGAGGGATTTGGCTGGAAGAATCCTAGGAGTATTGATCTTCCCGCGATTACGAAGAAGGGAAAGAAACCCGGAGATCCGGGTGCGCTGGGCGTGCTGTATTTCCGCTACTGAATCTGCGCTGATGAGTACCGGTTCTTCGCACAGACAATTGCTTCGCGGACGCATCCACAATCTGCGCAAGACACGTTGCAGTCAGGATTTCTTTTTCGGAGATGCTGATCGAGCCAAGATGGGAGCGACCGCCGTCGCGGCAAGCTTGGCCGGGCTTGGCGGTATCGCCGTTGGGCTGAGCGGCATGGCGATGGACACCACCGAAGAAGCCGACTTACTCGAGTTCGAACTTGATGGCAAGCCAATCAAGGCGTGGGTCTGGTGGTCGGTGTTTGCGGAAGGTGATGAGGTAGAGGTCGTTGCCGAGCGTTGGGGCGATACTTGGCAGGCGTTCGGAATTCGACGAATTTCCGACAAAATTGTAGCGCTCCACCCACACTGTAGTCGGGGTCGCTTTGCTCACTATCGAGCATCGTTCAAGTGGGGGGGATATTTTTTGCATCGATGATGCTTATTCTCTATGCAATTATCGCTGCTTTCGCGATTTTTAAAGGCGGTGCACCATTAGACGTTTTATTTATAGGCTGTGCGATGGGAACTTTGGGGGCAGCCGCGGTCTACGCTTTTATTACCTATCGTGTCTCACGAAAAATGATGGGATTCGTTCGCCTCGCAGAAGGAATATTTGAGGGGTTTGGGTGGCAAGATGCAAAGAACATCGATCTTCCCGCAATTACGAAGAAGGGAAAGAAACCCGGAGATCCGGGTGCGCTCGGCGTCCTGTATTTCCGCTACTAACATTTCCGATATCGACCCTGAATCGCCGTTCAAACGGCGGAATCATCCACCCACGAAATCTCCCATGACCAAATCCCTGATCTGCAACGGCGACCCCACCACCACCGGCGGCCACGTCATCGCAACAACCTCCAGCTTGTACGACGGCAACAGACGCATCGCGCTGGATCAGGAAATGGCGACGTGCGGCAATTGCCCGGGCGAGCATCCAATCCGCGCCACGGGCACCGACATGCAAGACAACGGCCGGGCGTGCGTGCTGGATGGCGATCTGGTCCAGTGCCCGTGCGAAGCGAATCACGTCACAGCTAGCGCCAACGCCGGCTGTACAGTAGCCTGAAAAACACCCCTTCAAACAAGCGGCGCCGTACCGGGCCTCGGTACACACCGCTGAATTTCCACCCCCGTATTCGCGGAAAGCACGACCAGTTGCACGAAACTGACCACAGTCACATGCTGCGCGAACAAACGCTCCATCACGCCGATAAACGCGCTGAGGCTCGCAGCCAGAAATACCGCTTCGTCGACCACGAGCGTGACTTCCAGGCCGCGTACAAGACCCGGCATCGGTTTCTCCGACCACATCATCCTCGAACGGTGGCGAAGGTCCACTAGCCCGTCGATCAGGCGCGCGAGCGTCGGCGAGTGGGCCGTGAACTGACGAAACACTCGCTTCAATTCCCCTAGTCCCGCTCGGGTCAACTCGAACGAGTGGGGCGCCAGTTGCGCGACGAGCTGCCATGGCTGCGCCCCGTCACGCAGCGGGCGCTTGAGTTCCGTGGGGGCGCCCAGCATCGCGATCGGCGTTACGACGCCCTGTTCGCTCGCGAGATCGTCGCCATCTGCATCCAGGCGCATCGTACGTGGATGATTGCCATTCGAGCAGGTGATGGTGGCCGTGATCTGTTCAAATTCCGGCTCTTTCAGGCGTTGTCCGTCGAGCCCGACCAGGCCAATCGCAGTTTCGGTCTTCCCGGAGCCGGCGTTCTTCTCGGCCTGCATAAGAATCCAGTAAGGGCCCGTGAGCGTTTCGGCGCTGCCGTGCATGAGCGAAGTGAATGGGTGGATGGCCATTTTTCTGGCCCTTCCCGTTGTCGCGTGGACAGCATTGACCGACCAGATTTCGCTGCCCGCTACAACCGTTTTCGGCATGTTGACTGGATATGCGCCCGTGACCGGATCGCGCTTGAGCTGCAGCGAGGTAAGCCGGAACAGATTGACGACAGGGGTGCAAAAGAGCTGGATATTTTCTGCGGACAAGTGTTTCAGTCGTTGCGCTGGCCACGAATCCGGATGAACGCGACGAATGGCGAGGTGCAGCGTCAGATGCTGACCGGAGCCTGCGGCGCGCGTGAGCGCCTTGAAATCGAGGTCGACGAAATCGAATTTTTTCGGAAACGCAAAGTATTCGGTCAGCAGACGCAAGGCGGGTTGAGATGCGTCTTCGTCGATCAGCCTTTCCGTGTCGTCGTAGCCAACTGCTGCGAACGGCGATGCATTCAATTGCGTCCAGCGACCCGTGGCATTTTCAACGAAGGATCCCGCTGTATTCAGCATCATGGTATCCATCGTCATGCTGACGATTTCACTCTGACCACCAACATAGATGCGCAACGGACCCGCGATGTCCTCGATGCGAAAATCCGGGCGAATCACCGCGAAGGTGATGGAGAGTATCCCGGTCGTGCCGGCGGGCAGCACGACGCCGGACGGAATAGCGCTCGTAGTTGGCGTGTAACGTGCATTCGATATACGCACGGGCGAAAGCGTCACGTCGTGGACGGTCCGGAAGCGATAGCCCGTTGTCTTGCTGCTGATTTCGGTGCCGCGTGGAATGGTGGCGGGCTTGCTGGTCTTGTCGGACATGTCCGCGACGTCGAACCGGATAATCGCGCATGCGGGAAGCGGCCGCAGGTACTGGGGATACACCATGCCGAGCAGCGCGTCCGTAAACTCCAGATAAGGGTCGTCGAGCCGGTTGACGAGGTTCGCGGCCAGCAGCGCGAACGACTGCAGGAGACGCTCGATATGCATGTCCTCGGAGTGGTCGCCGACGATGCCGAGGCGCGCGGCCATGGCGGGGTGGCGCGCCGCGAAAATCGCCATGGACCGGCGCAGCAATCCGAGTTCTCGTTCGTAGTTCGAAAGCAGGTGATCCATGGTTGGAGGCGCGGCGCGGGTAGTGCGTGATGCGTCGTCATAATACGCAGTCGATCGGTGGATCGATCGATATGTTCCTGGCACTTGCGCAGGGGCAAATGGTCCGATGGAGATTCCGCGATTTAGGGGCGGTTCACGAATCGGTAGCGCTTACGGCACTCAAGGCATAATTCCCTACGCGAACTACCTGTAATATTTGAAAGCCCCCATGGCATTGCACCGACTTTCCGCTTTCGCGCGCCAAATTGCACGAATTGCGCTGATCGCGCTTTTGTCCCCGCTTTTGTCGCTTGCCCTGGTTGCGCCCGCGCTGGCGTTTCCGGCTGTCACGATCGCAACCGCCGCGACCGCAAGCGGCGTGGACGCGACGCCGCCCTCCATTTCGCTGACCGATGCGCAAGCGCTGCTCAAGCAGATGCAGGCCAAGCAGGACAGCATCAAGCAACAGACCTCGACCGCGACCGGCAGCAAGGATCTCGATGCGCTTTCTGACGCGACCCAGCAACTGAGTACCGACGTCGACAAATTACGCAGCCAGATCGTGCCGCTGCGCGCCCAGGTGCAGGCTCAACTCGATGTGCTAGGGCCGGCGCCTGCTCCCGGCGAGCCGCCCGGCACCCAGGCGGTGGCCCGCCAGCGCGCCAGCCTGAACGCGCGCAAGGATCAGATCGACGCCGTGCTGAAGCTGGCCGACGACCAGAAAAGCAATCTCGACATTCTGTCCGCGCAGTTCGCGAAGCTGCACCGGGGCTTGCTGAAAAACCAGCTCGCGCTGCGCTCGGGCGGCATTTTCAGTGCGCAATTCTGGGTGCCGCTCCTGCATCAGCCGCCCGAGGACGGGCAGCGTCTCGACGCGTTCGACGCCCAGGTGCGCGAGATGTTGCGCTCGGTCTGGGAGCCGGGCCAGCGCTTCCTGACTTCGCTGCTGTTGATGGCCGCGCTCGTGATCTGGCTCGGCGGGCGCAAGCTCGTGCAGCGCGCGCTCGCATGGTTCTGTCTGCACCGCTTGCCGCCGACGCGTCTGCGCCGCAGCGCGCTTGCACTGTCGATGGCCATTTCCACGCTGCTGGCAACGTCCATTGCGCTGCAGGTCCTCTATCTGGCGCTCGCGCGCCGCGTCGATCTCACCCCCGCGCTGAGCGACCTGTGGGGCGAATTCACGAAGCTCACGCTAACTTGCGCGCTGATCTCGGGGCTAGGACGCGCGCTGTTGTGCACCAATCATCCGTCGTGGCGGCTGCCTGCGCTGGCCGATCCGGTGGCGCGTGCGCTGCGGCCGTTTCCGGGCACGCTCGCGATGCTGCTGTTCGTCGCCGGTGCGGTGGAGGCGATCAACCGCATCGTCGACACGAGCCTTTCGGTCACGCTGCTCGGCCGCGGCCTCGTTTCGCTCGTCACGGTGCTGACCATTGGCGCGGCGCTGCTGCGTGCGAACCGCGTGCGCGCCGCGATGGCCGCGGCCGGCGAGGCGCCCGAATCGCACTCGACGGTGGCGGGGTTGATTCACGCGGGCACCGCGCTGGCGATCATTGCGTCGCTGATCGCGCTGGTGATCGGCTACATCACGGTTGCGCGCTTCATTACCTACGAACTCGTATGGTTCGAGATCGTGCTGTGCAGCATCTACGTGCTCACGCAGTTGAACCGCGATATCTGCGCGAGTCTCTTCAGCGCGAATTTCTCGTCGGGCAAGCAACTGAAGAATCTGCTCGGGCTCGAGGACAAGCATCTCGAACAGGTGCAAGCCGTGCTCTCGGGCGCCGGCACGAGCGTCCTGATGCTGCTCGCGGTGGTGGCGCTGTTGACGGGCGGCTTCGGCACCACGCCGGCAGATCTCCTCAACAGCCTCATCGGCATCATTGGCGGGCAGCGGCTGAAGAGCCTCGATATCATGCCCGCGCATATCGTGAACGCCGTGATCGGGTTCGCGGTCGGCTTTTACCTGCTGCGCTCGGTGCGCCGCTGGCTCGACCAGGAATTCATGCCGGCGCTGGGCATGGACCCCGGCATGCGCATGTCGCTCATCACGCTGTTCACGAACGTGGGCTATGTGCTGCTGGTGCTGATGACGTTCTCGCTGCTCGGCGTGCGCTGGGACAGCCTCGCGTGGATCGTGAGCGCGCTCTCGGTCGGTATCGGCTTCGGCCTGCAGGAGATAGTGAAGAATTTCGTCTCGGGCCTGATCCTGCTGACCGAGCGGCCCGTGAAGGTGGGCGACCGGATCAGCATCGCGGACATGGAAGGCGACATTCGCCGCATCAACGTGCGCGCGACCGAAATCCAGCTGCTCGACCGCTCGACGATGATCGTGCCCAACTCGCAGCTGATTTCGCAGAACGTGCGCAACGTCACCATGGGCGACAGCACCCAGGGCGTCGCCACGCTGGTCTTGACGTTCCCGCTGGATACCGACCCGGAGCAGGTGCGCGACCTGTTGCTCGAGGTCTATCTCGAGCATCCCGATGTGCTGACCGAGCCCGCGCCATCGGTCCTGTTCAGCCAGCTCACGCCCCAGGGCATCACGCTCAGCGTGACGGGTTATGTCGGCAGCCCGCGCATCGCCGCCAAGACCAAGAGCGATCTTCTCTTCGCCATCCTCAAGCAATTGCGGGCCGCCGGGATCACGCTTGTGAATCCGCACAAGGTGATGGTGCAGAGCTGGCCGATGCCGGACTCGGCACAGACATAGACCGCAATAAAGCAGGCCGGGTGATGATTCATGAGTTCAAGACGATTGAATTCAAACGGCCAAATGGCGATTATTTGCCACAAAGCAGGAGCAGGCGCTCCTGGTCCGAGCACGGCCGACCGGTGATTTTCTGCTGGGCGGTGGGGCCTGGCGGCATCGCGGCCTGCGTCGTGGCGCGATGCGCGATACACGCTTTCAGGCGCCGCTCGACAGGCGGATAGTATTGCCACCCTTTGCCAAGGCCCGGCAGTTCGAGCTTCACCTGCTTCCATTTCGGGTGGCCCTGGCTCTGCAGATTGCCGAAGTTCTCGCAGAGCGAATCGGCAAATCGTTTCAGGTTGCCAACCGTATCGCGCAGATTGTAGTCATACGTCACGAGAAAGGCCTTGACCGTCCATGTCGGTACATCTTCTTTCAGCCAGTTCGGGTAGCTCGATGCATGAATGGTCGCGGGAAAATAGGTTTGCTTCGCACGGGCCGTTTCTGGGGCATTCGGGTCGACGCGCAGGAAGCGGATTTGCTGAAGCAAGTCGGGGTTCATATCGGTGAAGAGCTTCGCGGGTTGCCCCGCGACGACAATCGCAACGTCGATCTTCTTTACGATCAGCGCGGCCAGGGCATCTTCGTTGCTCAGATTCTGTGCGTTTTGCGCGGGAATCTGCTGGCCGAACATGAGGCGGTACAGTGTCGTTGCGGATTGTGCGGTTCCGCTGCCGATCAGGCCCACGCTGATCACCTTGTCCTTGATTTCGTTGATCGTCTTCATCGGCGAGTCGTTTCTAACAACGAAATAAATTTCCTCGTCGTAGAGGGGCATGATGAGCCGCAACGGGCGAATCGTCGTGCCGGCCTCTTCGTTGCCCGATTTGGCCATATCGACATAGGCCTGATAGACGTCCGATTGGACGAGCGCGAGCTTTACGCCCGGTTCGAACCGCATGCGCTGCACGTTTTCCGCCGACCCTTTCGAGGGAATCACGGCGAGGTCGATGCCGGCGGGTTGCGCGACCCATTTTGACAAGTCCTGGCCGATCTGAATGTACGTGCCTCGCTCCGGGCCCGTCACGATCTTATAGTGTGCTTCTGCGTCTGCCGTAGCGCTGGCGGCGAAGGTGGAAAAAAACAGGGCAAACGCGCCCGCGAGGGCCGCCAGGGTCGTTTTCAGCATGGTCTGTCTCCCGCATGGAATCTGATGACCAACAGACGTTCAATATGATATGGAATCCTGCTCAATGCGCGCCATTTGCCGGCGCCGAGCGTTTCCAGCCATCTTGCACGATCGCTCGCTGCTGCGTATCGACGCTGTTGTTATTTTTATTGCTGGCCGGACTGGCGGCGTGGGCGGCAGCAGATGGAGTCGCTGCGGACGCCATGGCGTTGGCGTTGGGCGCACCCGGCGGATTCGGCGGGCTCAGCGGTTTCCAGCCCGTGGCGAGGATGACGCGTTCCATCAACGCTCGCGCGCGCTGGCTGTTCGAATCGATCGCGAGCGCTTCCGATGCCTTTTGCCGCACGCAACCCCAGACATGCTCCGACGCGCATTGCTCTGCGATTCGCAACGCACTGTCGCGCCGCTGGTCGCGTGGATTGTCGGATATATCCGTGAACGAGGACATGACTTGCGGTTTTGTCGTGGCGGATTGCGATCCCGTATCGGCAGCCGTGGGCAGCACACTCGCTTGTTGCGCGGGTGCGTCATGAACAATGGGGCCGCCGGAAGCATGTGCGGTCTGTTCGTCAACGGCACTGTCGGGCTTGCGGATCTCGGCGACCAGAAGATGCGCTGCGTAGGCGATGGCGAGAAAAATGCCGGCGAGCAACAAGCCTTTCGTAAAGATCCAGCGCGGGATGAACCAGGATGGCGTCCCGGGTTCCGGCGGTCCGTCCTGGTATTCGGGCTTTACTGCTGCATGATCGGGTGCAGGCTCGCCCGCGGGTGCGCGCTTCGTCGCCGCAGGCGCGGGCGGGCCCGCCGCCAGGGGGCCAGGAGCGCCCGGCATGATTCTCGCGCGCGCATCCAACGCAATCCTGTCGAGTGGATGATTCACGCCGCAGTAAGGGCAAAGGTCGACGTCATCGTGGAGCACGCCGCCGCAGCGCCTGCACGCCGGGCGAAAACTCGGGTCACGTGAAATCTGAGTGGACATATTGATGCTCCACCGATATGCCGATGCCGTTCGGCATGTTCAGAATCGTTGTCGAAGCGATCGGCGAGGCGTCGCTGAAGCCACGATCTGCATGTGCGAGAAAGCGGAGGCGTTGGTCCGTGCGCCGCCGCTGGTGAGGAAAATATGGGTGATTTCCCACAGCGAGTCAACCGCAGCTGTTACCTACCGCACATATGCGTTTTGGAAGTGTTACTTGAACGGTTGCATCGCGCGTTTTTTTAGTATGCATGTGCCGTACCCATGCGTGGGGCTGCCTGTTCATAGACCGGGAACAGCGCTTCGGTTCGTGACATCTATTTCCTCGAAAGCTGGGAAAGTCCCGGCCATTGACCATTTCGAGGAGAGACACATGAAAACCGCAGGCAGGTTGTTGTGCACCGGGTTTGCACTGGCATTTTCATGCGCGCCCGCGCTGGTGCGGGCGCAGAGTGCGGGCCCGACCGATCCCCAGATTGCCGCCATCGTCGTGGCCGCGAATCAGGCCGATATCGACGCGGGCAAGCTCGCCGAATCGAAAACTCATTCGCAGGAGGTTCAGGCGTTCGCGCAGCGCATGGTCGCCGATCACACGAGCGTGAACCAGGCGGCCGTCGACCTCGTGCACAAGCTCGGCGTGACGCCGCAAGACAATCCGACCAGTGACGGCCTCAAACAGGGCGGCAAAGCCAATATTGCGAATCTTCGGTCGTTGCAGGGCGCGCAATTCGACCGTGCCTATATCGATCACGAGGTGAGCTATCACGAGCAGGTAATCGATGCGCTCGACAAGACACTCATTCCCGGCGCGCAAAACGCCGAATTGAAAGCGCTGCTGGTGAAGGTGCGGCCTGCGTTCGTCGCGCATCTCGACCACGCGAAGCACGTGCAGGCTGCCATGGCGAGAGCGCAATGAACCGGCTGCCGATTGTCCGCCGTTTTGCTAGAGTCGGCGCTTGCGGGATTTGCGCGCTCGCGCCGATGGCCTTCGCCGGGGCCGCCGCCACGGGCGATCATGTGGTGGCGATCGTGCAAATGCGCTTTAGCCCGCCAATCGTGAAAGTGCATCTCGGCGAGCATATCGTGTGGGTCAACCAGGACCTCGTGGCCCATACGGCGAGCGCGCGGACGAAGATCTTCGATTCGGGCAGCATCGCGCCTGGCGCGTCGTGGCGATACGTTGCAAGCACGCCCGGCTCGTATCCGTACCAGTGCCTGTTTCATCCGGCTATGCGTGGCACACTGATTGTCGAGCCGAAACCATGATGGAACGAGGAACTGCAATGCGGGACTCGCACGTGAGCGCATTGGACGATGCCGACGCGGATATCGTGCGCCGCGTCGTGGCTGGCGATCTCGCGGCCTTCGAGTTGTTGATGCGCCGCCATAACCGCCGCCTGTTCCGGCTCGCGCGCGCCACGCTGCGCAACGACGCCGAAGCGGAAGACGCATTGCAGGACGCGTATCTGAAGGCGTTCAGGGCGCTCGGGCAGTTTCGCGGCGATGCCGCGCTCGCGACGTGGCTCTCGCGCCTCGTGCTCAACGAGTGCTTCGCGCGGATGCGCCGCGAGGGCCGCCGCCAGCACCTGATGCCCACGCTTGTGCATTGCGCCGACGACGAGCAGATGGCTCTCGATATGGACCCGATCAACGCTCACGACGATGTTGCCCCCGACCAGGCGGCCTCCCGCGCCGAGATCCGCGCGCTGCTGGAACGCAAGCTCGATGCGCTGCCGGTGGGATTTCGCACGGTTTTCGTGCTGCGCTCGGTCGAGGAGATGAGCATCGAGGAAACGGCGCAGTGCCTGGGCATTCCCGAGGCCACGGTGCGCAGCCGCCATTTCCGGGCCCGTCAGATGTTGCGCGACGCACTGGCAGAAGAGGTCGATCGGCTGGGGCCGGCGCTGTTCGAATTTGGCGGCTCGTGCTGCGACCGCATCGTTGCCGCCGTGCTCGCGCAGCTGGGCCGGATCTAGCGGCGCAGTGAATCAATGCATGAATCAATGCATGGGTCGATGCGTGCGTTGTCGAACACGCACGCTTGACCGATGAGCGTCCGCGTCTGCGAAAATCGGCGGAGAATTCCCACGTGCGCGCCAGCCGGCCAGCGTCATGCCTTTCTCCTCCGCGAGGTCCGCGATGATTTTTCGCCAGCTATTCGACTCCGTTTCGTCTACCTATACCTACTTGCTTGGCGATGTCGAAAGCGGCGAGGCGCTGCTGATCGACCCCGTCTACGAGCAGGTGCCGCGCGATCTCGCGCTGTTGCAGGAACTGGGCCTGCGCGTGCAGGCGACGCTCGACACCCATGTGCACGCCGACCATGTGACCGGCGCGTGGCGCTTGCGCCAGCGCTGCAGGAGCGAGATCGCGCTTGCGGCCACGGTGCTTGCCGAGGGCGTGACGCGTCCGCTGCAGCATGGCGACCGCGTGGCGTTCGGCAAGCGCTATTTGAGCGTGCGCGCAACGCCGGGGCATACGAGCGGCTGCCTGACCTATGTGCTCGACGACGAGAGCATGGCTTTCACCGGCGACAGTCTGTTGATTCGCGGCTGTGGCCGCACCGATTTCCAGGGCGGCAGTCCGCAGCAACTGTTTGCGTCGGTGCGCGAGCAGATCCTGACGCTGCCCGGCGACTGCCTGCTTTACCCCGCGCACGACTATCGCGGCATTACGGTCACGAGCGTGGCGGAGGAGCGGCGCTTCAATCCGCGCCTGGGTGGCGACGTGGATCTCGGCGATTTCGCGGGCTACATGGACAACCTGAACTTGCCGCATCCGAAGCAGATGGCCGTGGCGGTGCCTGCCAACCTGCGCTGCGGAAAGCCGGAGGGCGAGGCACAGGCGGCGATGGAGACGCCCGACTGGGCGCCGCTGACCTTGCGCTTTAGCGGCGTATGGGAAATCGAGCCCATGGCGCTGCTCGAGCATGCAGCCGATTTCCAGATCGTCGACGTGCGCGAGGCGCCGGAATTTATCGATCGTCTCGGCCATCTGCAAGGCGCGACGCTGGTGCCGCTTTCGCAGTTGATGGGCCGGCTCGACGAACTCGACCGCGAGCGGCCCGTGGTGGCGGTGTGCCGCTCGGGCGTGCGCTCGGCGCAGGCGAGCGTGCTGCTGGGCAAGGCCGGCTTCGGCAAGGTGGCCAACCTCGCGGGCGGCATGCTGCGCTGGAAGGCCGAAGGCTTGCCGGTTGCGACGGACAGCGTTTAACCCCCATTGCGCCGTTCAATGCCCCAGCCCCGACCTGGCGATCTGCTGCTCGACGAATTGCGCGAACAGGGCGTGCATACGCGTGGTCGGATGGAGATCGTCGGCGAACATATAGGTCTGGTCCGCATTGGGCGTGACGTAGGTGTTCGGCGAGCATAGCAGCGCGGTGTCGTCAGGCGTTTTCGCGGGATCGCAGGCCTGCGCGGTGTTGGACACCGTGAAGCCGTTCGCCTGGTAATTGGCGATCAACTGCGTGGCCCACGTGTACGAATCGATCTCGATGACCTTGCCTTGCAGGCCATTGCTTTGCAGCGCGGCGTTCAATGTCGTGTTGAAGCGTTGCGACAGCTGGGTGAGGTTCGCGCCGTGGTCGGCCTCGGCTATGCCCTTGGGCGAGAGGCCCACGTTCGGCACGTTGACCACCACGACGTGCGTGGCGCCGCTCTGGACGATCTGCGCGACGATCTGGGCGAGCGTGCTGGCGGCCTGGTCCACGGTCGCATTGGCGGCAGGTGGCGTGCCGGCGCGCAGCACGTCATTTGAGCCGGCCCAGACCAGCACCAGTTGATTGGCGTTGAAATTTCCATGCGCGGACAGGTAGCTCGAAACCTGCTGAGTCACGGGCATTTCGACGTTGCCGATCACGTCGGAGAGAAAGTCGTACTGGTTGGCCGGCGTGGCCACGGTGGAGCCGCCTTCCGCGTAGCCCAAACCGCTTTGCGCGCTGAGCCGGTGGTCGATGCCGATCGTGTACGCCGCGCTCAGGTTGTCGCCGTAATACTGCGCAACGTTTTGCGTCCACACCTGGCCGGGATTGGTCGTGAAGCGGCCGCCGCCCACCGCGCTGGCTATTGGCGCATAGGTGCCGACATCGGAAAGGCTGTCGCCGAAAGAGACGATTTGCAGATGCACGCCGCCGGGCGGGGGAGCTGCGCTGGGGGCTGGGCTGTTGCCGCCTCCACCGCCGCCGCACGCGCAAAGCAGTGCAAGCAGGATTGTCGAGGTTATTGCAGAAGTTACACCGCGCAGGTTGTTGCGGGTTCGTTGCATCGCGCCTCCTCGCCGCACAAGGCGGCCATGCCCGCATGGCGGGCTCGCGCAGGGGGAAGAGGCAAAAAGGGTGCCCGCTCCACAGGCGGGGATTTTTTCGTCATTCGTTTATTTGTCCCCTATAGCCGCTTTCGTGAATGCGCTTGATCAATGAGGCTCTCGAACTGGTGCTTGCAGCTAGAACGCGTCTCGCGGGTAGCAGCGGCCAATCCACCACACTGACCGGCGGCAGCGTTGCGGCTCTGCCGCCGGGTCGGCCCATTACGCTGTGGCCGAAGCGCGAAGGCGATTGACGATCTGGTTATCCTTGCCCTGGACCAGTGGAGTCAGGGAAATGTTGAATTCGATGTCCTTGTACGTGTCGGCCTTCAGGCCCAATGCCGTACCACCGGTTTTCTCGACGACGTGAGGAATCAGTTCCTCACGCGTGGCGTAGGCGAAGTCGTCCCAGATCAGCGGATCGCCTTCGATGTTGAACTGCGTCGTGAGCTTGCGGTGGCTGTCGCTGGTGACGAAGAAGTGCACGTGCGCAGGACGATTGCCGTGACGGGCAATTTCGTCGAGGAGTTGCTGAGTCGCGCCTTGGGGAGGACAGCCATAGCCGACCGGCATCAGCGTGCGGAATTCGTACTTGCCGTCGGCGCCGGTCTTCACTGCGCCGCGCAGGTTGAAGTCGCTTTGCGCGCCCGTCGGGTCGAAGTGCGAGTAGAAGCCCTTCGAATTCGCGTGCCAGCATTCGACCACGGCGCCAACGACCGGCTTGCCATCCGGACCGGTGACGGTGCCGTGGATGATGAGCGGACCCGCATCGGCGTCGGGATTGATGTCGATCCTCGAAACGCCATCGCGCAGGGGCGCGCCCGCCACATACAACGGACCTTCGATAGTGCGAGGTGTACCGCCGTCAATGCCGATCGCCTTGTCCGAGGCGTCCATGCGGATGTCGAGATACTTTTCCAGACCAAGGCCTGCGGCCAGCAGGGCCGCTTCACCGTCCTGGCCGAGCTTGTTCAGATAATTGATGCCGGTCCAGACTTCGTCGGGCGAAATGTCGAGATCGTCGATGGCCTTGAAGAGATCGCCCAGTAGACGGTGGGCGATCTGCTTGAAACGTGTGTTTCCGTCGTTGCCGTCAATGTTTGTGGCGGCCTTCAGCAGATTCTGAACTTCCTTGGTTTCGAATACTTTCACGCTCATGATGACTGTCTCCAGTTGGTATTGGGGGGTGACGCGGGTGAGCAGGGGCATCCTTTAAAACATCAGCATTTCCGGTTCACGCGTCGCCGTCACGGACCGACGACGGATGGCGACACAATGGGGTTACTTCAATCTCCATGTACGGGAACAGCGGCAAAGCGCTCAGGAGGTCGTGGAGCTCCGCGTTGCTCCCCACGTCGAAGATGCTGTAGTTCGCGTACTCGCCGACAAGACGCCAGATATGGCGCCACTTTCCGCTGCGCTGCAACTCCTGCGAGTACTCCTTTTCGCGCGCCTTGATTTCGCTGGCGACATTGGCGGGCATGTCGGCCGGGATGTTCACATCCATGCGTACGTGGAAAAGCATCGTCAATTCCGTTTATCAGGTATCCAGATTATTTGGTGGCTTTCATGAAGCCGTCGCGGGTAAAGCGCTTGACCTTCGCTTCGTCCAGTTCGATGCCCAGGCCCGGGCCGTTCGGCACTGTCAGCTCGAAGTTGCTGTAGTCCAGCGGGGTCGTCAGAAGTTCTTCGGTGATCAGCAGCGGCCCGAACAGTTCGGTGCCCCACTGCAGGTTGGCGAAGCTCGCAAACAGGTGCGCCGACGCCACCGTGCTGAACGCGCCTTCGAGCATCGTGCCGCCGTACAGCTCGATACCCGCGGCGTCCGCAATCGTCGCCACCCGCTGCGCCGCGAACAGTCCGCCGCTTTGCTCGATCTTGACGGCGAACACATCGGCGCCCTCGTTCTTCGCGATCTCGAACGCGCTTTCCGGTCCTTGCAGGATTTCGTCGGCCATCAATGCGACCGGGAAACGGCGCATGAGGCGCGCCAGCGCCGCGGGCGAAGCCACCGGCTGCTCGACCAGTTCGCAGCCGGCTTCCGCCAGCGCCGGAATCGCCCACGCCGCCTGCGTCTCGCTCCAGGCCATGTTGACGTCCACGCGCACGGCGGCACGATCGCCCATCGCCTTCTTGATGTCGGCCACGTGCTTGATGTCGGTCTTGAGGTCTTTCGCGCCGATCTTCAGCTTGAAGATCTTGTGGCGGCGCACTTCGAGCATCGCCTCGGCTTCGGCGATGTCTTTGGCGGTATCGCCCGAAGCGAGCGTCCATGCCACCGGCAGACGCTCGCGGCGGCGGCCGCCCAGCAGTTCGCTCACCGGCACGTCAAGGCGCTTGCCCTGCGCGTCGAGCAGCGCGGTTTCCAGCGCGCACTTGGCGAAATGATTGACCTTCACGAGCTTGCCCAGGTGCGCCATGAGCACCTGGATTTGCGTGGCGTCCTGGCCGATCATCGCGGGGGCGAAGTACGCGTCGATCGCCAGCTTCATCGCTTCCGGGCTTTCGGGACCGTAGGCCATGCCGGCAATCGTCGTACCTTCACCAATGCCAGTTACGCCATCGCTGCAATACACCTTCACCAGCATCAGAGTTTGCCCGTACATCGTGGCGACGGACAGCTTGTGAGGGCGAATCGTCGGCATATCGACGAGGCGGGTTTCGATACGTTCAATCGTCGTTGCGGTCATGGCAGAAGATCAGTGGTGTACGTGGAATCCGGTGGACATCAGCCCGCGGGCGCTTGAACTTGGTGTCTGTAGCCCCGATGGGCATGTTGGGGCGCTGACGGCATTAGATATCCGGGCCCGCGCGAGCGCTATCCGTCTATTGGACACTCACTATCCGTTTTTTCCGGCGCGGCGCGAAACGCCAGGCGCCGGGCCGGTTGTGCGGCGTCGCGAAGACGCTTCCAGCGATGCGAAAAAAAGGCTGCAAAAAAAACGGATAGCGAACGGCGACCAGGTGGATAGCGTCCGCACCGAATCGGGTATTCAATCCAGTTCATCAAGACCCCGGTCGCAAGACCGCTGAACAGCAGGAGGAGAACCCATCGTGAGTGCAGAGAAAAACACGTCGCAATGGCAGGATTTCATTGGCGGATGCCTCGATTTCCGCCCGGCGGAGGGCGTCTATCGCATTGCGCGGGAGATGTTCACGGAGCCCCAATTGTTCGACCTGGAGATGGAGTTCATCTTCGAGAAGAACTGGATCTACGCGTGCCACGAAAGCGAGATCCCAAAGCCCCAAGACTTCATGACGATGCGCGCGGGCCGACAGCCGATGATCATCTCGCGCGACGGCAACGGTCAGCTCAACGCGATGATCAATGCGTGCCAGCATCGCGGCGCGACCCTCACGCGTATGGGCAAAGGCAATCAGTCGACCTTCACCTGCCCCTTTCATGCGTGGTGCTACAAGAGCGACGGACGTCTGGTCAAGGTCAAGGCGCCGGGTGAATACTGCGATGACTTCGACAAATCCTCGCGCGGCCTGAAAAAAGCGCGCATTGCAAGCTACAAGGGCTTCGTGTTCATCAGCCTCGACGCCGATGCGACCGACACGCTCGAGGACTACCTGGGCGATGCACGCATCTTCTTCGACATGATGGTCGCGCAATCTCCCACCGGCGAGCTCGAGGTGCTGCAGGGCAAATCCACGTACACGTATGAAGGCAACTGGAAGCTGCAGAACGAAAACGGCCTCGACGGGTACCACGTGAGCACGGTGCACTACAACTACGTCGCCACAGTGCAGCGCCGTCAGGAGGCCAATGCACAAAGCGGCGGCTCAACGAGCGGGACGCTCGACTACAGCAAGCTTGGCGCAGGCGATTCCGAGACCGACGACGGCTGGTTCGCATTCAGGAACGGCCATAGCGTGCTGTTCAGCGACATGCCGAACCCCAGTGTGCGTCCGGGCTACGGCAGCGTCATGCCGCGCCTCGTCGAGGCACAGGGGCAGCAGAAGGCCGAATGGATGATGCATCGCCTGCGCAACCTGAACATCTATCCGAGCCTGTTCTTCATGGATCAGATCAGCTCCCAGCTTCGCATCGTGCGTCCGGTCGCCTGGAACAAGACGGAGGTCATCAGCCAGTGCATCGGCGTGAAGGGCGAATCGGATCAGGATCGCGAGAGCCGCATTCGGCAGTTCGAAGACTTCTTCAATGTTTCGGGCATGGGCACGCCGGACGATCTCGTGGAGTTTCGCGAGCAGCAACGCGGCTTCCAGGCGCGCCTGGAGCGCTGGAGCGACATCTCTCGCGGACACCACAAGTGGGTGGCAGGCGAGACGGCAAATACGCGCCTGCTCGGCATCGAACCTGTGCTGTGCGGCACGGAGCTGACCCACGAGGGGCTTTACGTCAACCAGCACGCTGCGTGGCAGACCTACCTCATGAAGGGGCTCGCACAGAAGTCGAACGTTACGAAGGAAGCCTGAATCATGTCCGTCACCCTGCAACAATCGGTCGAGCAGTTTCTCTATCGAAAGGCCGAGCTCTGCGACGCGCAGAGCTGGGACGAGTACCTCGCCCTCTTCGACGAGAACAGCGAATTCCACGTACCCCAGTGGGACTCCGAGCACGTGTACACGACCGACCCGAAGCGCGGCATGTCGCTCATCTACTATGCGAACCGCACGGGGCTCGAGGATCGCGTGTTCCGCCTGCGCACGGGAAAGTCGGCGGCGTCGACGCCGCTGCCGCGCACGTTGCACCAGATCACCAACGTCCGTATTTCGGAGCGCGATCGCGGCGAGCTGGAAGTCAAGGCCAACTGGGCCACGTTCTACGCCCGGCATGGCGTTGCCGAACACTTCTTCGGACACGTCACCTACCAGCTGCGCCCAGCCGGCGAGACCTGGAAAATCGCTCGCAAGCACGTGCTCCTGCTCAACGACACGATCAACGCAGTGCTCGATTTCTACCATCTGTAAGCGGGAGTGCCACGAGATGAGCCACAAGGTTGCCTTCAGTTTTGCCGATGGCAAGACGGCGTTCTTTGATGTCCGGGCGGGTGAACTCCTGCTCGACGCCGCACTGCGCAATGGCGTCAACATCCCGCTCGATTGCCGTGAGGGCGTGTGTGGAACTTGCCAGGGGCGCTGCGAATCGGGCAGCTATACGCAGGACTATGTCGACGAGGAGACACTTTCTGCCGACGACCTCGCTGCGCGCAAGATCCTGTCCTGCCAGACGCGCGTGCAATCCGATGCGTCCTTCTACTTCGACTTCGATTCGAGCCTGTGCAGCGCCGGCGGCACCACGCTGCTCACCGGCAAGGTCACCGCCGTGAAGCAGGTTTCAGAAACGACGGCGATCCTGCATCTGGACGCGAGTGCCCATCCCGGGCGGCTCGATTTTCTGCCGGGCCAGTACGCCCGCGTGAAGGTGCCGGGCGCAGACGTTTGGCGATCCTATTCGTTTGCGCACCGTCCCGAGGACGGAAACCAGATCCAGTTCCTGATCCGTCTGCTGCCCGACGGCGCGATGAGCGACTATATGCGCGAGCGCTGCCAGCCGGGCCAGACGGTCGAGTTCGAGGCGCCGCTGGGCACGTTCTATCTACGCGAGGTCGAGCGAGCGCTGGTGATGGTCGCAGGCGGTACGGGCCTGTCCGCATTTCTGGGCATGCTCGACGATCTCGCTCACAAGGGCGGCTGTGGCCAGAGGGTTCATCTGTACTATGGTGTGACGAACGTGCGGGATCTATGCGAGCTCGATCGTTTGAAGTCCTACGAGGAACGCATTCCGCACTTCGCATGCGATATCGTTGTGATGAATCCCTCTGAAGCATGGCAGGGCAAGACGGGGCTCATTCCCGAGCATTTCGACCGCGGGATGCTCGAAGCGAACCCGTTCGACATGTATGTTTGCGGACCGCCGCCGATGGTTGAGGCAATCAAGACGTGGCTTGCAAGCGAACAACTGGAAGGCCGTCTCTACTACGAAAAATTCGGGGACAGCAACAGTGTGCAGTCGTCCGCCTGACGCTGCTGATGCCGGAGCGCCTTGGGGTGTTTCGGTATTTTGTCTGGGCACGGGGTGGTTTACCATTGAGCATTCGTCAATCCTCCCGTGAAACGCCATGCCTTCCCCCGCCTTCAACGACAGTCGAGGTATTGACGCGCTGAGTCGCGATCTTGAGGGCGCGCGGGACTGGATGGCGTCGATTTGCGGACCCCATGGGCTGCAGGTACGCAGCCCGAACGAACTGCAATTCCATCATTCTGGAACGGTGATGCGTTCCATGGCCAGCACGCTGGGGTATGTGGAGTACGGCACCGATGTCACCGTCTCGGTGCACAATGATGCGCCGCTAAACAGCTATAGCGTCAGCCTGCCACTCACCGGCCAGCAGGAGCTCGCCGCGCAGGGCCGTCTGTGGCTGTCGGACCAGGACAGGGGCCTCGTTCTGTCGCCGCATCAGACGCAGGACCTTGCGATCATGGGCAACTGTCGCAAGATCATCGTTTCGATTCCGATTCCGGCCCTGCGTCAGGTGCTTGAGGGACTTCTGCAACGCCCGCTCGAAGCTGCATTGACGTTTGAGCCGCAGATGAATGCCGCCGAAGGCGACCAGGCGGCCTGGTGGCGCATGGTCAAGTTCCTGCTGGCCGAGATGGGGCAGGCGGGGCCGCTGCTCAGTCACCAGCAAATGGCAGGAGATCTCGAGCAGGCACTGATCAAAGGGCTGCTGCTTGCTCAGCCCCACAACTACTCGAAGGCGCTTGCCGAGGCAATGCGTCCTTCATGTCCGCACTATTTGTTGCGCGCGAAACAGTTCATTCACGACAACGCACGCGAAAATATCGCACTCGAAGACATCGAGCGTGCTGCGGGCGTGTCGCGCTACAAGTTGTTCGAAGGCTTCCGGCAGCACTTTGGGCTTGCGCCCATGGCCTGGCTCAAGAGGCACCGGCTCGAAGCGGTACGCCGCGAGATGCTCTCGGACTGCTCGGAGCGCAACGTTTCGTCAATCGCGATGAACTGGGGATTTTCCCATCTCGGGCGATTCTCCAACGACTACAAGCAACTCTTCGGCGAAACGCCATCGCAGACACTCAGGCGCGCTTCAGGACGATAGATCGTCCGGCTTCGAGACACGCAAAGACAGTGTGGGCGAACCGGGCGCTTGCGCCTGGGCATCCAGGCGACGTGCGCCGCTTGACGAGGCAAGCTATGCGCCGTGGCATGGCGTGGAGGCGGCTTCAGGACATGCGAGCAGGATTGTGTGAACTGTCAATGCAGCGTGGCACTGAGCAGCCGGGAAGGGATTCAAGGGGTGGGGACTAACGAATGCCTCTACAAGCATTCGCGTGCGCCATATCCGCAGACTCGACTCCAGCCGGCGTGCATGGCGCGAACACTTGATCAGCGTGTCACTGGAAATGATGCACGTAGCGCAGCACCAGGCGCGTTCCCTCGGGCCGGTTGCGCGCATCCGCCTCGAAATAGGCATTGAACATCAGGTGGTCCTGCCGGGAGAAACTGTACATTGCCCCCGGGCCGATCGCCCACACCGCCTCACGCTGCCCCTGCACATTCTGGCCGTTCACCTTCATGTCGGTGATCTGGCGCAGCCAGTAACCATTGAGGCCGATTCGAAAACCCGGCATCACCTCGTATTCCGTGGCGATGTTGGCGTGCAGCGCCTGTCCGGCCTGCGATGAAGCTGCCCCATCCCCCAAGCCCTGATATGGTCGGTTATTCGTGGCGTTCCAGAGATAGTGCAGCCGCCAGGAAACCGTCCACTTCGGATTGATCCAGACAGTCGCGGCCCAGTATGGATCGATTGACCAGAAGCCGCTGCCCGGGTTGATCGCTTTGCCTGCGTCATAGGCACCCGTTGGCACAATGATCTGGAGTTCGAAACGGTGCGCAAAGCGCGGTCCGTCCGGGCCGACTACCGGGTCGAACTGGATGAACGGCCCAACAAGCAGATCGCCGAACCCCGTGCGCGCATTAAGCGCCACGGCGCCCATGCCGTCATCGGTGTGTGCTGATGCCACCCACGGCAGGATCACGTCGACGCCCGGATGCGCGCCAGCAATCTTGAAGGGCGACTGATAAACGAGTTGCGTCAGGCCCGCGAAGATGTCGACGTTCTGCTTCGGCAAGGCGACCTTGTTTCCGGCATTGTCGTTGATACGATCTGCCGTGTAGTACTCGAGGTACTGCGTTGCATACCAGCCGGGCCCCGCTGGCGGTGCACCATCGAGGAAGCTCGTGAAGCCGAGGTTGACGTTGGGCAGGTCGCCCGCTATTGCCGATCCGGTGTGCATCAGTCCAGACACAGCGAAGCAGAGCAGCAGGCGGGACGCGGAGCGCTTCATGCGGTCACCTTATATATATGTATTGCTAAATAAATTGATTAAATAAATTCTGAATTATTGGCTACTGCGCCGTACTGCCCGGAATGGAAGACCAGCGGCGCGTGGCCATCTGCTTCGAAATGCTCGATTTGCCCGATGAAGATCAGGTGATCGCCGCCTTCGTGCTGCGCCAGGTTGCGACACACGAAGTGCGCGCTGCAGCCGTCGAGCACCATGGTGCCGCCAAGGCTTTCACGGCAGGCAACACCGGAGTACTTGTCTGGCGACGGTTTCGAAAAGCGGCGCGACAGTTCCGTCTGGTCTTTGGCCAGCACGTTGATCGCGAAGTAGCCCGCCTGGACGAACTCCACACAACTGGGTGAAGTCTTGCCGATACTCCAGATCACGAGTGGTGGATCGAGCGACAGTGACGCGAACGAGTTTGCGGTCAGACCGATCTTGCGGCCATCCCGCGCTGCGGCCGTGATGACAGTAACGCCCGTCGGATACTGCCCGAAGGCGTTGCGCAATTGCCGCATCGCATTGAGCTGGTCATCGGGTTTTGCGGCGGTGGGTTCGAGCGTGCTGCACATGAGCTTTCTCCTTTTCGTGTTCGTTACGCGGCGCGCGCAGCGTGTTCGTCGATCAGCGCCATGCAGGCCGCCGGATCAAACCACCACGGCGAGAACGTGCGCGGGTCGTCGAAGCCGTCGGCAATCGTCGAGGCGAGCGTTGGAAACTGACCGGCCGCGCCGAGCAACTCGAGAATGTGCGGCGGCGGTGGCGTGAGCAGTGAGTTCGTCCACTTGACGACCTCTTGCGCGTACGACCAGTAGCGGTCGTACGTCTGCTGCATCCAGTCCTCGCTGAAGGCAGCGCTGTTGCGCTCGAGAATGGCATCGAGATAGACCTTCGTGCACTTTGCAGCATTGTTCGAACCCTGGCCTGTAATCGGATCGTTCACGACGATCGCGTCGGCCATGCCGAACACGGTCTTGCCGGAAGGCAGCCTGAAGTAGGGATTGCGCACAGTGGGCGCGAAGCGCCCGCTCAACACGCCGTTGGGGTCGGTCAGTTCGACGTTTGCACAGCGCTCGGCTTCCCACGGCAGATATTGGCGGAGAATGGCCAAACTGGTCTCGAGATGCTGCTCGGGTGTCTTGACGCCCGCCCAGCAATCGAGCTGACCGCCGGGAATGCCTTCGAACACCATGATTTCGCACGGACCATTCGTGGTAAGAGCGGGGAACGCAAAGTACTCGCCCACGCCCGGAATCAGATTGAAACGTACGCGCGAGTAGGGCGTCGACGGCGTCATGCCCTTCACGTAGGTCAGCGCCAGCGCGCGCTGCGGCTTGTCGAAGGGGCTGCGTTCGGCGTTGCGGCCCAGCAGATTTACGATCTCCCCCTTGCCGGCTGCCAGCAGCACGAGATCATGGCTCCTTGCGAGCTCTTCCATTTCGGGTACGCCGACGTCGCAGATTCGCACGTCGGCACCGCGTTGGACGACGGCTTCGAGCCAGGCCGACATCTTGACGCGCTGATCGACGGATTGGGCCGGTCGAGTCAGGCGCGCGGACCAGTCGATGAGCTTGCGGCCCGGCAGGTCCGGGTGCGGCACCGCGAAGCCAATTCCCTCCACGGGAGGGCAGGACGCATCCCACCAGTTCAGGCCGAGATCTCGCTCGATTTGCAGAGAAGTGTTGAACATGCACTGACTCGACATGACCTTGCCGGTGCGGATTTGCTGTGCATCGCGATTGGTCGCGAGCGTGACTTCATAGCCGCGGTCGAGCAGGGAGAGCGCCAGTTGCAGACCAGACTGGCCGGCGCCGACGATGGCAATTTTTCTCATAACGAATACCTCGAAGTCGATACGTCAGGAAAGAGTGTTTGCGAAGTGATGGGTCTTACTCAGCCAGCCTCGGAATGGCCGGCACGGCCTGCTCGGGGCCCATCGCCGAATAGCCGCCATCGACGGCGTAATCGGCCCCGGTCACGAAGCTGGCTGCATCGCTGCACAGGAAGGTGACGACATGCGCGATTTCCTCCGGGTTGCCGACGCGTCCAAGCAGATGAAAGGGCGCGGCCACGCGGTCCGTCTTTGCGCGATCGCCATGCGTGAGTTCGTCCATCACGCGCGACCAGGTCCAGCCGGGCGAAACCGAATTCACGCGGATCCGGTCCTGGGACAGGTCCATCGCCATGTTGCGCGTGAGTGCCTTGAGCGCGGCTTTCGAGGTCGGGTAGAGCCAACGCCCCGTTTGAGCGCACTCGGCCGAGATCGAACTGAAGTTGACGATCGAGCCGCCGCCGCGCTTGACCATATACGGATGCACGGCCTTGACCAGCATGACCGCCGAGATCACGTTTACGTTCATCGCGGCGAGCCAGTCGTTTCGGCCTGCCTGGATGCCGTTGTCCACATAGCTGCATGCCAGATTGACGAGAATGTCGATGCCGCCGAACTGCCGCGCGGTTCTGGCAACAGCTTGCTCCAGCGCGCTGTCGCTGGTGATGTCGGTTTCGACGAAGAGACCGTTGGTGCCGAGCGTTTCGGCTACGCGTCTGCCGTTCTGAAGGTCGATATCGAGCACGGCAACGCTGGCGCCGGCGGCGGCGAGATCCCGGGCGACAGCCGCGCCGATCAGCGTGGCGCCACCCGTCACGATGGCGGCTTTGCCTGCGAGTGAAGTCATGATGGCTTGCTCCATGTTCTTGAGAGGATGATTCGGTCAGTTCGCGTCGTTGGCGGGGGCACTGTCCCGCCAGCGCTTCATCAGCGTGTTTGATGGGAGCGTTTCGTCAAGCAGTTTGCGGGCGGTATCAGCGCCTGTTGTGGGCAGTCCCCTCGGGTCGAGCAGACCGATCTGCACCAGCACGCTGGCCTGGTCCCAGTAGATGTGCTCGTGGTAGAGCTTGTCGCCGCGGAATTTCACCACGGCAAGCAGCGGAATCTCGACGCGCTTGCCCGTCGGCGCAATGCCGGGCAGCATCCAGTCGATCTCGGTGGTATGCGTGAAGCAGAACAGCGTTTCGTCGACGATCTGCGTTGCGCCGATGGTGCGCGAAACCGGGATGATCGTCGTATCGGGCGGATTGGCGTGCACGAAGTGGTGGCGATAGAAGCGCTTCAACTCGGTGTAGCCCACGCCGCCCGTGAGCGTCGGAATATGGTTGACGTAGGGCTCGGCCACCATCGTCGCCATCGTGGCTTCGACGTCGCGCGTCGCGAACTCGTGGGCGAGGTGCGCCTCCCATAGTGCAGAGAGATC
The DNA here is from genome assembly GCF_048957375.1 of Paraburkholderia sp. A1RI-2L. Taxonomy (NCBI): domain Bacteria; kingdom Pseudomonadati; phylum Pseudomonadota; class Betaproteobacteria; order Burkholderiales; family Burkholderiaceae; genus Paraburkholderia; species Paraburkholderia sp. A1RI-2L. The sequence goes on along the minus strand of NZ_JARBTA010000003.1, from coordinate 552,004 downwards.
GTATTGCGGCCCTATCGTTTTGCGAAACGCGGCGACCGCGCGCTCGTGCGCCATCATGGCCGAGGGCTTGTCAAAATGATCACTACCCTTGCGGGCGAACGCGTGATCGACGCCCGGATAGACATACACTTCGACATTTTCGTTGTTGCCCAGCGCGGCCGTGATCTGCTGCTGCGCATCGGCCGGGCAGAAGCGATCGAGCGCCGCGATATTCAGGACGACGCGCCCCTTGATGTTCTTCGCTTCGTCCAGTGCCTGCTCAATACCCACGCCGTAGTAGCTGACTGCGCAAGCCAAGGGAAGACGGCAGGCCGCGAGCCAGGCCAGCTTGCCGCCCAGGCAGAATCCGAGCACACCAGTCTCGCCGCGGCATTCGGGCAATGTCCGGAGTACGGCGAGCGTCGCGCCGATATCTTCGACACCCTGGTTTTCGTCGTATTGCTGATAGAGCTCGAACGCACGCGCAAAGCCGGCCTCCGTATAACCGAGTTCGATGCCCGGTTCGACGCGCCAGAACAGGTCGGGTGCCAGCACCGTGTAGCCTTCCTCGGCGTAGTAGTCGGCCACGTCGCGCATGGTCTCGTTGACGCCGAAGATCTCCTGGCACAGCACAATACCCGGCCCCGTGCCACTTGCAGGAGTTGCCAGGTAGGCCCGGAACACGCCGCCTTCCGGTGCGGGAATATCGATGTATCTTCCTTTCATTGCGGGCTCTCCACCAAGGTTCTGTCTCGAATGCCCCCAGTGTTCTGCGACAAAACAATGGGCTCTATCCGTTTCATTCAACGGGTATCCGCGGAATCCAGAAACGTGCGGAACGAGGGAAAACCCTGCCAGGCGGGCGAGGGTAATTGAGGATGGCTGCCGCGGCAGGGCAGGCCTACAGTACGCAGCTTCCGGCAGAGGGCACAGCTCCTGTGCCTTTGGCGTCGCCCGGCTTGCTGGAGGCTTCCGGAGCGAGGAAACTATCTGGATCTCCCACGCGACTATCCGCTTCCTTCAGACGGTTCGTGGAGTCGGGAAACTCGTGCACGGATCAGGTGCGCGCGAACGTTCTTGGAGCGCTTCTATGGAGCATCTTCCCGCTGCGAATGTGCTGGTCGGCGCGGCCTGCTTCAACAGCGACACCCTGTTGCTCGAATCGGGCGACCTCAACGAGGTGCGCGAGTGCGTCGGCTCTGTGTTCAAGCCTCACAAGCTTGCGCTGCCGGGCGCTTCACACCAGTTACCGAGCCGCATGTATCACGCCCGGCACGGGAGCCTGTCGCTCAATCTGCTCCACTACGATGGCGACGTGACGATCGATCCCGAACGTCTCGACAGCTTCTTCCTGTTGCAGATCCCCGTGAGTGGCGGTGCTGAAATCGAATGTGGGGATCGCCGTTTCGACTCGTCGCCGGCTGTTGCGTCGCTCGTGTCGCCGACGCTGCCCTTGCGGATGCGCTGGATTCGTTGTCCGCAGGTCGTGCTGCGCATCGAGCGCGAAGCGATCGAGCGCCACTGCGCGCGCCATTTTGGCACCGAAGAGCACGGAGCGGTGGAGTTCGAGCCTGCATTCGAACTAGCTTCGCCATCGGGGATGTGCCTGTTGTCACTGCTTTCGGTGCTGGGGAATGCATTGAACGATCCGGCGCACCCGCTGCGTCATCCACTGGCCTACGAGCAGTTCGAGTCGACCTTGCTCAACGCGCTCGTCTATGGGCAGCCCAACACGGCGCGCAGTGGCATGCGGCCCTCACGCGGGCCGCTTGCGCCGTTCTACGTGAAGCGGGTTGAGGAGTACGTGCGCGCGCATCTGCATGAATCCCTGACGATTGAACGGCTCGCCGAGTTCGCAGGCGTAAGTGCAAGCACGCTGTTTGCCGGCTTCCGCAATTGCCACGGCGTAAGCCCGATGGCCTGGGTGCGTCAGCTGCGCCTTGAGCGTGTGCGCGATGAACTGCGCGGCGCGGCGGCTGAACCGATGTCCGTTACGGACGTCGCGCTCAAATGGGGGTTCGCCCATCTGGGCCGGTTCGCAATGGACTACAAGCGGATGTTTGGTGAATCGCCATCGGTTTCGCTACGAAACCGTTCCGGCTAAGCGATCGGCAGACAGTCTGCGAGCGTCTCGTCGATTTTAAACATAAAAGAATGGACCCAGCGGTTTGTTCAGCAGGCGTTGCCATGCCGCGCTGATGCAGCGCTTCGAGACGCCCTCGTTTGCCGATCTGCTGCGGCGCGCCGCGCCGATTGTCGGCTAGCCGCGCATGCCGATTCAGGGCAACTGCCCCAGCGATTGCTGCAAGCTGATCAAATTGACCGGCACCACGCGAATCATGCCGCCGCGCGGGCTGTCGATATCGGCGATCAATGAGAGCGAAAGCGCCACGGTCACGGGCAGCACGAACATCAGCACGCGCCGGCCGGTCGTGCCGCGTGCGCCGTAACCCTGCATGAGGTTGCTGACAAACGCGATCGCCATCATCAAGCCCCACGCCGACACCGGAATGCGATTGAGCCAGGCCGCCTGCGTATAACCTTGTGTATTCAGCACGTCGTTCATGCCGGACACCGCCAACGCCGTGATCGGCGTGGGCCGCGCGAGCGCTGCGCCGCGCACGTTCTCCCACAATTGAGCCTCGAGCCCCGTGGTTTTGTTGTTAATGACATCGAGTTCGTGCGCATTGCGCGTTTTGTAATAGTCAATGCGCAATTGGAGGTATTGAGCCAGCAGCGCCTTGATTCTGGGCGCCTCGGCTTCGCCGATCAGATCGGCACGCACGTATTCGGTGCCGATTGCATTCGCTTCTTCTTCCTCGTAATTTTTGCGCTGGTCATAGCGGCTCACCGCCATCGAGAGCGTAAAGCCGATTAGCAGCGCGAGCAGCGTGAGCGTTGCGCCTTGCACGACGTTGTAATTCTCGCGCGCATCGTCGGAGAGCGGAAAGGCGCGCTGCAAGAAGACCGCGCCAAGAGCGGCGGCCACACCGAACAGCACGATCAGTGCGACGAACAGGACGGCAGGGTGGTGAACGAGCATGGCCATTTCAATTATTCCTGGACTGGATTTTTATTGAGTAGCAGGGCCGGGCGTCAGGATTTTACGGCAATTGACTCGTTTCGGGTTCTTGCAGCGCGGCACCAAAAGCAATGGCTTCGGATGGAGTATCAGGCGCGTACTTTATCTGAATTGCCGCGCGGGGCAATTAATTGCCCTTACTACCTATAGCGGGTTTATGCCGAATTACGAAAACTTGCATGCGGAGGTGAAAGGACGCCATCAAGCGGGCAGGACGGCAATAACCAGCGCGGCGACGGCAACGCAACATAGTGGTTCGACATGGTGAATTCCAGTCTCTCAAAGCATACGGTGGAGGAGCGCGGCGCAGCGCCTTTGCACGTTTGCGGCTCGCCGGCGGATCAGCTGGCTCCGAACCCATATGCTGCCAGATTCGCCGCTTCAGCGGCAATTCGACGATTTGATTCAGCCCAGGCGGGCATCGGCATCGGCATCGGCGGCGAGCACGGCGACGGCGCACTGCGCGTGGGCGGCAGCACGACGGGATATTACGGCCTCTTGGCCGCTTCGCTTGGCGCGACCCTCGGCATGCAGTCGAAGGCCGTGGTCTATCTGTTCATGACGCAGGACGTAGGACGCGCTCGACAAATTCCGCGCCTCCGAGGGCTGGTCGGCGGGCGGCGACGCATCGGTTGCGGTCGTGAAGATGGGCGCTAATGGCCAGCTCGACACCACGACCACCACCAAGCCGGTCGAGGTGTTCGTGCTGACGAACAGCGGCTTGATGGGCAACCTCTCGCTCTCCGGCACCACGATCACCCGTCTGGACCTGTGAGGCCGAGTTGCGGCTCACGGGCGCCGCCTGCGGCCCCGAGATGAAAAAGCGCCCCAACGCCGTGCTCGCGCTGCTCAGCTACACGGTCACGCCGGATCAGACCGCGAGTTCGCTGGGCATTAACAACGGCAACACGTGCAACCCGGCGCTGAACATGACCCCGCTCGGCGGCCCGGTTCCCGATCAACCGGCACATCGACGAGAACAAGAACAGCCCGAATGTGTCGGGCGCTTCGCTCGGGATTGCGCTCAGTTTTTGATCTCCGCGCTCCAGCGTTGAACGCGATTGCGCCCGGCGTGTTTCGCCGCGTACAGCGCCGCATCGGCGCGCTTGAGCGTGGCTTCGAGGCTGTCTTCCGCTTCGTCGTAGCAGGCAATGCCGATGCTGCAGGTCTGCGTGAGCGTGCCGCCATCGTCGAGTTCGATGGGCGTGTCCTGCAGCGCATGCCGAATCCGTTCGGCCACCATACGGGCGCGCTCTTCGGGTGTGTCCAGCAAGATCGCGGCGAACTCCTCGCCGCCGATGCGCGCGGCAAGATCGTCTTCGCGCAGCGCGTGCTCGAATACCCGCGAGGCCACCGCGAGCACGCGGTCTCCAATCGCATGGCCCCACGTGTCGTTCACGCGCTTGAAATAATCGAGGTCGAGCGCGAGCACTGAAAGCGGGCGATGATGCCGCCGCGCCTGCGCCACCGCCTGCCCGGCGGCCTTTTCGAAGTAGCGGCGATTGGCGAGCCCCGTGAGCGGGTCGAAGTCCGCATCGGTCTGCAATTGCTTGAGCAGCAGATGCTGATGGGTGATATCGGTCAGCACCACGAGCAGGGGATCGTCGTCGCCGGGCTCCGCAAGTGCAGGCAGTCTCGTGCAGTGAACCAGCATGTGGCGAACGCCCGAACGTATCTGGAACGGTTCGGGGGCCATGGTGTCGTGCGACTAGCGAGGTTTGTGCGGTGAGCCGCTGGGCGGCTTGCAGATTCGCGGCGCGGAAGTCGTGCCACGACTGCCATGCATTGGTAAAGATATTCGCCGCGGCCAGCACCGAAAGCAGGACGAGGAATTCACGCATCCACGATTTGCGCGTGACCGGCTGCAATGTCCAGCGATGATTCCTGGGGGCGGCGAGTGCATGGGTCGTTAATGCGTTTTGATTTTCCGGCTAATTGAAGGAACGCGGGCGTGAATGCTCCTTTGGGAAATTCGGCTTGCCCAAACCCGGATGGTTGCGGCCTGATTGCGGGGCAATACGTACGATGTTCGCATTCATCGCACGCACACCGATCCCGATTTCGCCGCCGACTGAGCAGAAAAATGCCCGCTCAAGGCGGGCACAAGTACGAGGAGACCGGATAAGGGCGTCGGGGTATGCCCTTGGGACACACTGTAGCGCACGGTGCGCGTGCGAAACACCTATCTGAATGAACAGGGGGAGGGCCGTGACCTGGCGCGCATCGCGCGATCGGCTCAGGTGGCCTGCCGATCCTTGATCGTGAGCCGGCACACGGTTGCGAGCGCGAGCAGATTCGGGTCGCGCTCGCGCCGGCGCAGGAAGCTCAGGCCGATGGTCTGCCGCATGTTGAACCGGGCGGATAGCGGGATCAGCATGATCTTGTGCGCGAACAGGTCGCGCACGCGGCCCGGCAGCAACGTATAGCCCACGCCGCCACTGACGAGGTTGATCAGCGAGAAGATGTCGCTGACTTTCATCACGACGTTCGGCGTGAAGTCCGCAATGCGGAACGCTTCGAGAAAGTCTTCGGACGTCGCGAATCCCTCGCTCAACGAAACGAAGGGCTCGTCGCGGCACTGGCGCAGGTCGATCGCGTCGTATTGGCCGTATGCGGAGCCGATTGGCGCCGCGAAGAAAATCTCGTCCTCGAACAACCCGATCGATTCGATCTCCGAATCATGCGAGGGAACCGCCATGAGCGAGGCGTCGATCGCGCCGCGCTTGAGCTTGTCGAGCAGGTCGGCGTTCGAGCCGAGAATCAGCTCCGCCTGCAGATCGGGGCGCCGGCTCTTGATGACGGTGACGATTTCGGGCACGGCGCGGATCGTCAGCGAGTACAGCGAGCCGATCTTCAGATGTTCCGAGCCGTAGCCTGCGGCTTCGCGCGTCGCGCGGATTCCGTCGATCATCGTATTGAGGACTTCGCCGGCAACTTCGGCGAGCACACGGGCCGCGTCGGTCGGGGTCAGGCTGCGGCCTTCGTGACGGAACAGCGTGCAGCGCAGGCCTTTCTCGAGCGAATGCAGCGCGCGATGGACGCTGACCGTGCTGATGTCGAGCGCCTCGGCCGCCTTGGCCAGGTTGCCGCATTGCATGAACGCGAGCAGCACTTCGAGCTTGCGGAAGGTGATCTCTTCGTCGACGCGGGGGAGCATGGTGGGGCGGCTGTTCGGGAGGCGGCAGGAAATTCTGCACCAGAACACGAGCCGTCGCAATTCGGGCGGGGCGGCTGGAAGGACGCCCGCGGTCCTCTGCGATCATTAGCCGGAGAGTAACGTTCCGAACGCCAACGTGATTGATGGAGATTGTCCGCGTATCTATTATCTTTCGAAATCCGGCTTTCCAATACGAGCAACGTCGCTGCGCACGGGCCGCCGCCGTTGTCGGTAATGCGCTCGAATGGTATGACTTTATCGTCTGCGGCCTTCTTTGCCGGCATTTAGCGCTGGCGCTGGAATCGCGCGGAACTATGACGCTCTCCGGTCCCCATCCACAATCCTTCGTTCAAGAAAGTCACGCATGAATCAGGCATCGCCTTCTCCCGCCCAGCCCACGCATGGCGAAATCGTCGCCGCCAGCGCGCTCGAACTTTCGCAATGGATCCGCCTTCGCAAGGTCTCCTGCCGCGAAGTGATGAGCGCCTTCCTCGACCACATCGAGCGCGTGAACACGCCGGCCAACGCGATTGTCTCGTTGCGCGAGCGCGCCACCCTGCTGGCCGAGGCCGGCGAGCGCGACGCGCAACTCGCGCGCGGCGAATACCTTGGCTGGCTGCACGGCATTCCGCAAGCGCCCAAGGACCTCACCGCGACGGCCGGGATTCCCTCCACGCAGTGCTCGCCGATCTTCCGCGACGAAGTGCCGAAGGCCGACGCGCTGGTGGCCGCACGCATGCGCGCGCAAGGTGCGATCTTCATCGGCAAGACCAATTCGCCGGAGTTTGGCCTGGGTTCGCATACTTACAACCCGGTGTTCGGCACCACGCTCAACGCTTACGATCCCACGCGCAGCGCGGGCGGCAGCAGCGGCGGCACGGCGGTGGCGCTCGCGCTGCGCATGCTGCCGGTGGCGGATGGCAGCGACATGATGGGCTCGCTGCGCAATCCGGCGGGCTGGAACAACATCTTCGGCTTCCGGCCTTCGCAGGGGCGCGTGCCATCGGTGCCTGCCGTCGACATGTTTTACAACCAGCTTGGCTGTGCGGGGCCTATGGGCCGCAGCGTGCCCGACGTGGCCATGCTGCTTTCCACGCAGGCGGGCTACGATGCACGCGCGCCGCTCTCGATTGCCGAAGATCCGGCGCAATTTACCGGTCCGCTCGCGCGTGAATTCGGTGGCGCGAAAATCGGCTGGCTCGGCAATTACGGCGGCTATCTGCCAATGGAAGACGGCGTGCTCGCTCTTTGCGAAACCGCTCTCAAGGACTTCGAATCAATTGGCTGCAAGGTCGAGGCGACGCGTCCCGACTATGCGATGGACAAGCTCTGGGACTGCTGGCTCACGCTGCGCCACTTCTCCGTGGCGGGCACGCTGGGCGCACTGTATCGCGATCCCGCCAGGCGCGCGCTGCTCAAGCCCGAGGCGCAATGGGAGGTAGAGGGCGGGTTGAAACTTTCGGGCGAGGACGTGTGGAACGCCACAGTCGCGCGCACGCAGTGGTACAACGCGCTGCTCGCGCTGTTCGAGCGCTTCGACTACCTCGTGCTGCCGAGCGCGCAGATCTTCCCGTTCGATGCGAAGGAGCACTGGCCGCAGTCCGTCGCGGGCCGCACGATGGACACCTATCACCGCTGGATGGAGGTGGTGATCGGCGGGACGCTCGCGGGCCTGCCCGTGATGTGCGTGCCGGCGGGCTTCAACGCGCAGGGCCTGCCGATGGGCTTGCAGGTGATCGGCAAGCCGCACGCCGATCTTGCCGTGCTGCAACTGGCGCATGCCTACGATCAAGCCACGCAGTGGGTGACGCGGCGTTTGCCGGGGGGGCTTGGGACGTAAATCCCAAACAGCGTGGTATTGGCATTATCAATGCGCATTGCATATTCCAGATGTGGGATTTTTTACCAGATAATGGCAGGAGGTATTGCCTTTAATCAGTAAAAATATCCCGCATTTTTCTCAAAAATCCTTGCTTTACAGTTCCGTCATGAATTTATAATCGCAGGCTGGCAATAACTCGTCCGAATATGAGCAAAGGAAAAGGTGCATGGATCACACCGCACTCGACTCGGCATTGCGCCTGCGCAATCCGCAATATAACCGTCTGTTCAAGTTCGATTCGCCGATCGGCGCCGACTGGCTATTGCCGCTTTACGTAAAAGGCAGGCGAGACTGGGCCGCGATTACGAATTCATCGTCGACGCCGTTTCGCGGCGAGGCGATCAGATCGATCTGACTGCCTTGCCCGGCAAGGCCGGCACGCTCTGGGGCCAGCAGATGGACGGCGCCTACATGCCGGTCAACGGCTATGTTCACCGGTTTAGCCGGCTTGGGTCGGATGGGCCGCTGACCTTTTATCAGATTCGGTTTTCGTCCTGGCTGTATTTCCTGCGCCTGCGGCGCGATATGCGCGACTGGCAAGAGCGGAACGGTGAGCAGATTCTCACCGATGTGTTCAACGCGCATCCGCAGGCACGTGGCGCATTCCGTTTCGATCTGCACACGCCACTGCCGTCGTCTTCGAATCGCGTGCAGTGGGAATACGACCTGAATTTCGTCTATCGCAGTATGGAGGAGGTCGGGGTATTTTCGTATTTCGAGCAGGCAAACGATGGCCGCTCGCACACGATGGTGCTGACCGACGATGCCTGGTTTGTCCCTGAGTTGAAAAGCCAGTTGTGCAATTCGGACGCATGAGCATTGGCGACGAGCTCGACGGATTCACGCAGTGGAAGGAGCAGTTGCAGATCGAGAGCGCGCAGTTGACCTCGCGCTCGTTCGACTACCAGCGCCCCGACCTGCCGAGGCAGGTCCAGGGCGTCACCGATACCGCAAACAGCTTGCCGACCGATGGCGAGGCCTACGACTACCCCGGTGTGTACATGTGGTCGGACCGCGATCAGGGCGAGCGCCGTGCGCAGATCAGGCTCGAAGAGCGGATGTGGCGCATGAAGCGCTTTCACGGCGCAGGCGCACTGCGTTGCGCCATGCCTGGACGCTTCGAATTGCGCGGCCATCCGGTCATGCTTTGCAGTACGACGACGCAGGACGCGCGTGCGTACTGCGTTTCCACGACGCGCGTGCGCTCAGCCTGCTCTGGCCCGTGCTTACGGGACGAGAACAGGAGGCGCTGCTGGGACCCATTAGCGTCTGGCATGCACTCGACGCAGGCGGAAGACCGTGCGCCTACAGCCAGACCGGGGAGTCAAACCGCGAACTGGCGCTAACCCCCGGGCAATGGCAGCAGATCCAGACGCTTTTGCTGAAACGGGCCGGAGTGTCCAACACCGATGCGATCGCCCTGGTGCGCAAACAAGCGGATCTCGAGCAGATGAGCCGTGAGGAGAAACTCTCGCGTGTGCGTGCTGCGGTTCCATTCCTGCGCGCTGGTGCGCCGGCGAAAGCGCCGCCTGCCACGACGGAACGGTATGACACCTGGCGTCGGGCCCGCGAGCTTCGCCGAACTACCATGCATCAGCGAGGTGAATGGACGAATGACATTCTTCGGGGCCGTGCCGGCCGCATTCCGGACCTCGTTGACCGACCAGATCTCGCTGCCCGTGATGGCTGTTTTCGTGCGATTCACCGGGTACAGGCCCGTAACCGGATCTCGCTTGAGTGGCTGTGCCCTGGGCCGGAACAAGTTGACGACCGGGGTGCAAAAGAGACTGAGATGGCTTGCCGACAGCGGCGCGAGTCGTTGCGCCATCCACGAATCGGGATGAAGCGTCGGCAAACTCCGGATAAGCGTCATCGAGGCGGCTGCCGAGACGGGCGGCGAGCAGCGCGAACGATTGCAGGAGCCGTTCGACATGGGGATCTCCGACATGGTCGCCAACCATTCCGAGGCGGGCAGCAATCTTGGGGTAGCGCTCCGCAAATACGCCGATCGAGCGGCGCAGCAGACCTGGTTCCCTTTCGTAATGCGGAAGCAGATCCATCGTGTAAGGCGAAAATTTCCAGGATGCTGAATGTGCGGGGGTGGCGGATATTGTCGAGGCCCCCGACCTCAACGCAACCCCATTTGCCTGTCCGCGAGACTGACCAGTTGCACGAGTTCAGGTCCGAGCGTGTCGTGCAGTTCCTTCTCGCCCATGCGCAGGCCGGGAACCGCGCAATTGAACAAAAGCCTTCTCGGCCCGTAATGGATTCGCGACGCCACGCCAACCGCGAGCACGCCGAGCCCCGAATCGCCCATGTTGATCGCATATCCGCGTTGGGCGTAGCCCGCCACGGCGTCCATCGCGCGCTTGTGGGTGCGGGCATAGCTTTCGGGACGAAGCTGGCGGGCGCGTTTGAGGAATTCCTGCCGTTCGGGCGCCGTCAATTGCGCTAGCCACGAGCGCCCCATGGCCGTCTCCAGCACGCCGTTCACCGCGCCCACGCCGGGGCGCTTGAGCGTGCCTTCCTCGTAAGCGCAGGTTTCCAGATACACCACGTCGAGATCCATCGTTACGCCGACCGAAACCGCGCCCTCCACGCGATCGGCCAGCGCCTGCATGGCCGGGCGCACGAGCGCCAGCATCGGCGTCTTGATCAGGTACGGATACGCAAGCGTCACGGCGGCGGGCCCGATGAAGTAGCGGTCCAGTCGTTCGTCGTGGTCGAGAAAGCCCAGCGCATGCAGGGTTCGGCATAGCCTCGAAACCGTCGGGCGCGACAGTCCCAGCCGGGCCGCAAGCTCGCTGTTGGCATGGGCGCGCGGCTCGCCTACGAAGCACTTCATGATCAGCAGGCCCTTGGCCAGGGTGCCGGAAAAGTATGGGTCGTCTTCCTTCACGCGGCGCAGATCGGTGTCGTCCTGCATCGAATAAGCGTTCAGCGATTTGCGCATACGAATTCCCCGAAATAGCCGCCAATGGCCTTGCTGCAACCGGATTTCAATATTTGAAATTCTAGTTCATTCCCTGTGATGCTTGCGCGTAGAGTCGCCGCATTGGTCGGGCGCGTCGCCGCTGACGCATCCCTTATCACCGGCCAAGACCGGTGAAGCCCGCCCCCATGAAGGAGACATCGTTGAACACCGCCAAATTCGTCACCGCAACGGACGATGCCCATATGCCCGCCGCGCCCGCCGACGTCGACGCCACCTATCGAAAGATTCTGTTCCGGCTCTTGCCGCTCCTGATTGTCTGCTACGTCTGCGCGTACCTCGACCGCGTGAACATCAGCTTCGCGAAACTGCAGTTCATGAGCGATCTGGGCTTCAGCGAGGCGGCATACGGACTGGGCGCCGGATTGTTTTTCCTCGGTTACGTATTGTTCGAAGTCCCGAGCAATGTGCTGATGCAGCGTATCGGCGCGCGCCGCACGCTGCTGCGCATCATGGTGACGTGGGGCGTGATCTCCAGCGCGACGATGTTCGTGAAGACGCCCATGCAGTTCTATGTCTTGCGGGTGCTGCTCGGCGTGGCCGAAGCGGGCTTCTTCCCCGGCGTGCTGTTCTATCTGACGATCTGGTTCCCTTCCGCACGGCGCGGACGCGTGACGGGCTATCTGATGGCCTCCACGGCGCTTGCCGGCATTATCGGCGGCCCGGTATCTGCGTGGATCATGGTGCACATGGCGGGCCTGCTCGGCTTGAAGGGATGGCAATGGCTGCTGCTGGCCGAGGGGATGCCGTCGCTGCTGCTGGGGGCGCTGGCCTTCCTGATCCTTAGCGATCGCCCGGCCGACGCACGCTGGCTCAGCGACAAGGAAAAGGCCATCGTCCTCGAGCAATTGCGCGCCGACGAGGGCGGCGGCGCACGGGGGCACGCAGCGGGACATGGGATCCTCAAGGTGCTTGGACAACCGCGGATCTATGTTGCGATAGTCGCCTATTTCTGCGTGATCATGCCGTTCAATGCGATCGGTTTCTGGACGCCGACCATCCTAAAGGACATGGGCATCAAGAACCTGATTCACGTGGGCTGGCTGTCGAGCCTGGTGTTCGTTGCCGCTGCAATGGGGACCTGGATCCTGGGCGCGAGTTCTGACCGTCTCAAGGAGCGGCGCTGGCACTTGCTGATCAGCAGCGCCGTCATGGCGATCTGCTTTGGCATGCTGCCGCTGGCGCTGCATAGCCAGGGCTTCGCCATCGCCATGCTCGGTGTCGCCGCCGCGGCGTCGTACGGCGCGTTCGTGGTGTTCTGGACGATCCCGCCTTCGTTCCTCGACGGCGACGCCAAGGCCGCCGGGATTGCCCTGATCACCAGCATCGGCGGCACGGGCGCCTTCGCCAGTCCGACCCTGGTGGGCTGGATCAAAACCAGCACCGGCAGTCTCTATCCGGCGCTGACCGCGCTGGGAGTGATCGCAGTCGGCGGCGCCGTGCTCATGATGTTGGCGACCCGTCGCGCATCGCCGGACGTGCGAACCTGAATTCGCTTTGGCGTCTCAATCCCTATTCACGCTTGCCCGGAGTTAGATTCGTGATCCGAAATAATGAAAACCTTGAAGCCCTGATTGCCGATGTTCGCGCTTTTGTGCGCGAACAGTGGCTCCCCATCGAAGAACAGGTCGCCCGCGACGATCTCGTGCCGCCGGACATGGTCGAAGCGCTGCGGCGCAAGGGCTATTTCGGCTGGAGCATCCCGGAAGCCTACGGCGGCCTGGGCTTGACCACGGAAGAACTGGTGCTGTGCGCGATGGAGTTGTCGCAAGCGTCCGTGGCCCTTCGCGCCCGCGTGGGCACCAATACCGGAATCGGCTCCGAGGCGCTGGTGGCCGATGGAACCGAAGAACAGAAGCGTCGCTGGCTGCCGCGCATGGCGACGGGCGAACTCACGGGCTGCCTTGCCTTGACCGAACCGCAGGCCGGCTCCGAAGCGAGCAACGTGCAGACCACGGCGCGCAAGGACGGCGATCATTACGTGCTGAACGGCACCAAGTGTTTCATCACGAACGCTCCCGTGGCGGACATATTCACGGTAATCGCCCGCACCGAAGAAGGCACGCGCGGCAGCACGGGTCTCTCGGCGTTTCTGGTCGAACGCAGCGACGGACTCACCACTGGCGAGCCGTATCGCAAGATGGGCCAGGCCGGATCGCCGGTGTCCGATGTGTATTTCAAGGATTGCCGTGTGCATGCGAGCCAGCTGATCGGCGGGCGCGAAGGCGTCGGCTTCCAGACCGTGATGAAGGTGCTGAACAAGCAGCGCCTGCACCTCGCGGCATTGTGCACGGGCCCGGCGATCCGCATGCTCGACCTCGCCATCGACTATGTCACGCATCGCACGCAATTTGGCCAGCCAGTGGCGAACTTCCAGCTGGTTCAGGCGATGATCGCGGATTGCCGCACCGAAATTTTCGCCGCGCGCTCGATGATCGTCGAAGCCGCGCGCGCCCGTGACCGGGGCGAGGACGTCGCGCTCCCGGCATCGATGTGCAAATACTTCGCATCGGAAATGTGCGGGCGGGTGGCCGACCGCGCGGTCCAGATGTTCGGCGGCTCCGGCTACGTGGCGGACTTCAGCCCGATCGAGCGCTACTACCGCGACGTGCGCCTGTTCCGCCTCTACGAAGGCACCAGCCAGATACATCAGTTGAATATTGCCAGGCTCGTGTTGCGCGGCGAGGGGAAGTAGGCAGATGGAGACCGCACATTACCCGCTGCACGGCGTGCGCATCCTGGACATGGCCACGGTATTCGCCGGTCCATTTTCGGCGACGCTTTGCGGCGACCTGGGCGCGGAAGTCGTCAAGCTGGAATTGCCGGGAGGAGGCGATTCCCTGCGCACGCTGGCACCGGTGCACGACGGCATTCCGCTTTTCTGGAAGACCGCCAATCGTGGCAAGAAAGGCATTTCGCTCGACGTTCGCAAGCCCGAGGGGCGCGCGCTCTTTTTGCGCCTGATTCGCGATTTCGACGTACTGGTGGAAAATTTTCGCACCGGCACGATGGACAAGTGGGGGCTCGATCTGGCGACTTTGCATGAGCACAACCCGCGATTGATCGTGCTGCGCATTACGGGTTTCGGGCAAACCGGACCGTATGCGCGCCGCCCTGGCTTCGCACGTATTTTCGAATCGATGAGCGGCTTTGCGAACCTGACGGGAGAACCGGATGGTCCCCCGCAGCATATGAACTATCCGCTGGGCGATGCGGTTGCAGGCCTGTTCGGCGCGTTCGCCATTTCTGCCGCGCTGGCCGAGCGTAACGCGTTGCCGGCCGGCCAGCAAAAGGGCGTGGAGATCGACCTGTCCGCCACCGAGGCAATGCTGCGTCTGCTCGACCCTCTGGCGGCCGAATACCGTTACACCGGAGAGGCGCGGATGCGCACCGGATCGCGCGCGACCTATACCGCGCCGTCGAACGTCTATAAGACGGCGGATGGCCAATGGGTCACGCTGGTCGGCACCGGCGACGCCATTTTCGCGCGCGTGTGCCGGGCGATGGACCAGCCCGAATTGACACAGGATCCACGCTTTCTGACCAATACGGACCGGGTTGCGAACCTGGCTGAACTGGATCGCTGCGTGCAAACGTGGTTCAGATCCTTGCCGTATCCGGAGATCGCGAAGCGGCTCGAAGATTGCGAGGTGCCGTTCAGCAAGATCTATACGATTGCCGATGTGGAGGCGGACCCGCATTTTCAGGCGCGTGGCGTACTCGTCGAATTGCAGGACCCGGAATTGGGCACGGTTCCCGCGCCAGCGCCCGTGCCGCGTTATGTGGGAAGAACCCCGGCCGAGATGACGACGGGACCGCAAACGGGGCAGCACAATCGGGAAATCTATGCACGCCTCGGCATGGATGAGGCGCAACTCGAAGCGTTGCGCGCGGCAGGAATTATTTAGGCCGTGTGACGGGTATGGCGCGCTGAAAGGCCATTTAAAACAAGGCCTTTTACATACTCGAGTTCGATTTGGAAAAGCCCGGGCAAGCGGGCAAATTCGCCACTCAGGGATACCGGAGCGTGCCGATTGTCCCGCACGAATATCGTAAGTCGCGCAGACCCATTGCTGTCGGGCCCCAAACCCCTGAGACGAGGCAACCGGCGGCGCTGCATGGCGTGGCCAAATTTGTCACTAGAGCGGCAGGTTTGGCCAGGCTGGCCCTTTCCCCGCGATGCTAGGATCGCCGCATGACGATACGTAATAGTACGTAATAGCAACGCGCGACCGTGCGCGCAGGAGAAACTTGCGATGAAAATCGAAACATTGGGCGTCATCGGCGCTGGAACGATGGGCGCCGGCATTGCCCAGGTCGCCGCTGTCGCGGGCCTCAAGGTCATCATGATCGACGTGGCCGATGCCGCACTGACCAAAGGCATCGCCGCGCTCAGCAACAGCCTCGGCCGTCTCGTGGCAAAGGGCAAACTGGAGGCGGCTGCGCAGGACGCCGCGCTCGGCCGCATCGAAACGTCCACCGACTACCAGCGTCTCGCGGGCGCGGACCTCGTGATCGAAGCGGCCACGGAAAACCTCGATCTGAAGATTCGCATTCTGAAGCAGATCGAATCGGTAGTGGCGCCCACCGCCATTATTGCGTCCAACACCTCGTCCATTTCGATCACGACATTGGGCGCGGCACTCGGCGATCCGGCGCGCTTCGTCGGAATGCACTTTTTCAATCCGGTCCCGCTCATGCCGCTGGTCGAAATCATTCGCGGCCTGCAGACCAGCGCCGCCACGGCGGAGGCGATTCGCGAACTGACCACGCGGCTCGGCAAGTCGCCCATCAGCGTCAAGAATTCGCCGGGCTTCGTCGTCAACCGCATTCTCGTGCCGATGATCAACGAAGCCTTTTTCCTGCTGGCCGAAGGGGCGGCGACCGCAGAGGAAATCGACGCCGGCATGTGCCTGGGCGCGAATCATCCTATTGGGCCGCTCGCGCTGGCGGATCTCGTGGGTCTCGATGTTTGCCTTTCGGTGATGGATGTTTATCTCAAGGATTTTGGCGATCCTAAGTATCGGGCGTGCCCGCTCCTTCGCGAGCTGGTGTCCGCGGGCCGGCTGGGGCGCAAGACCGGCCACGGTGTTTATAGCTACGCTTGATTGCTTGGCCCGGGCACGCCCACCCGAGGCGATTCAAACGGGCGCGGTTTGATAGCCAGCGTCTGCCAGCGCATGCCGCAGTTCCTGATAGCTGCGCAGCCCGGCCAGACCGAGCTCGCGCCCGATACCGCTGAGCCCGAGCCCGCCCCAGCAGATTTGCGGAAAGATCAGTTGCGGCGTGTTGATCCACACCAGCCCCGCACGCAACTGCATTTGGTAGCGGCGCGCGGCGTCGCGCTCGGCGGTCACGACGGTCGCGACAAGTCCATAGCGCGTGTCGTTGGCGAGCGCGATGGCTTCCTCGTCGCTGCGGAACGACTTGACGCACGCCACCGGGCCGAATATCTCGTCGGTCCACAGCAGGTTGTCGGCTGGCGGCTCGGCAATCACCACGGGGGCCATGAAGAAGCCCTCCGCGCAGGCTTGATCGAGGCGGCCCGAGAACGCGATGGACGCACCGGCTGCCAGGCCTTGCTCCACGAGCGACTGCACGCGCGCGCGCTGCGCCGCGCACACGAGCGGTCCCATCGTGACGTTCGCCGCTTGCGGCGGTCCGACCACGATGGCGCGCACCGCAGTTTCGAACGCGGCCATGAACCTGCGGTACACGTCGTCGTGCACGAGGATGCGCGCGGTGGCCGAGCACATCTGGCCCGCGTTTGTGAACGCGCCGCCCACGGCGAGCGTGACGGCGTGCTCCACGTCGGCATCGGCGCGCACGATGAGCGTGGACTTGCCGCCGAGCTCCAGCGTGACGCGCTTCATGTCCTGCGCGGCTGTCTGCATCACTTTCTTGCCCGATGCCGTGCTGCCCGTGAACGAGATCTTGTCGACGAGCGGATGCGCGGTGAGCAGCGCGCCCACTTCGGCGCCGCCGTTCACGAGGCTGACGACGCCGTCTGGCACGCCCGCCTCGTCGATGATGGCGGCGATGATGTGCTCGACCGGTGACGTGATCTCGGATGGCTTGAGCACCACCGTGCAGCCGGCGGCCAGCGCGGGCGCGATCTTCCATGCGGTGGTGACCATCGGGAAATTCCACGGCACTATCAACGCCGCCACGCCAACGGCTTCATAGAAGCGCTCGCCCGTCACGCTGTCGTCGGGCAATGCGAGCGATTCGGGCGCGAAGGTCTTGTCGTCGAAGCACAGGTCGGCGTAATAGTTGAACGTGGCCGCAGCGTCGCTCACGTCGATGTCGGCTTCCGCGGGCGGCTTGCCGCTCACCTGCATCTGCATCGCGCTCAGGCGCGCGCGGTCCGATTCGATCAGCTCTGCGATCTTTTTCAGCAACTTGCCGCGCGCGATGGGCGTGGTGTCACGCCATGAGCCAAGCGCGGCGTGGGCCGTACGCACCGCCTTGTCGACGAGCGCTGCATCGGCGTGCTCCTGCCAGCCGATGGTCGCGCCCGTCGAGGCGTTGACGATGGGCGTCGCGTGATGCATACCGTTTTGCGCGCCGTCGCTCACAGGCGCGCCGGCAATCGTTGCGGCCGGCAAGACGAATTCGCGTTGCTGTTCTGCGGGCGTCGTAATCGAAGGTATCGTGGCCATCGTAAGGTCTCGTGGATCACCGGTACGCCACGCCCGGCATGATGCAGAGCATTTCGAACGCGAGGTTGGCGCCGACCAGTGCGGTCGTGCCGGCCTGGTCGTACGGCGGCGAGACCTCGACGAGGTCGGCGCCCACGACATTGAGGCCTTTCATGCCGCGAATGATTTCGAGGCCCTGCTGCACCGTGAGGCCGCCGATTTCGGGCGTGCCCGTGCCGGGCGCGAACGAGGGATCGAGACCGTCGATGTCGAAGCTCAGGTACACGGGCGTGTCGCCCACGCGCGCGCGTACTTCTTCCATGAGCGGTGCGAGCGACTTGTTCCAGCAGGCTTCGGCCTGCACCACCGTGAAGCCCTGCTTGCGGCACCAGTCGAAATCGTCGGCGTGATAGCCCGTGCCACGCAGACCGATCTGCGTGACCTTATCGCACTGGAGCAAGCCATCTTCCACCGCGCGGCGGAATGGCGTGCCATGCGCGATTTTCTCGCCGAACATGGTGTCATTCACGTCCGCGTGCGCGTCCACGTGAACCACGGCCACCTTGCCGTACTTCTTGTGCAGCGAGCGCAGGATCGGCCACGCGATCGTGTGGTCGCCGCCCAGCGTGATCGGCCGGCAGCCGTTGGCGACGATCTCGTCGTAGGCTGCTTCGATCAGGTGGATCGAGTCCTTGAGGTCATACGGATTGGTCGCGACGTCGCCGATATCGGCCACTTGCAGCGAATCGAACGGCGCCGCGCGCGTGGCCATGTTGTACGGGCGCAGCAGCACCGATTCCGAGCGGATCTGGCGCGGGCCGAAGCGCGCGCCCGAACGGTTCGAGGTGCCGATGTCGAGCGGGACGCCCACGAAGCAGGCATCGAGGCCTTCGGTGGTGGCGGCTTGCGGCAGGCGCATCATGGTGGCGATGCCGCCGAAGCGCGGCATCTCGTTGCCGCCGAGCGGCTGGTTGAATTCGCTTTGCATGGACCGTGTCTCCGTCTGATTGATGCAGGTTGATGCGGGTTGATGCGGGTTGATGCGAGTGCGCCGATGGTAGGCGACACGCCGCCCGTGCAAATCACGAAGTTGAGATGTTTACATCGATGCCGATCGATGTTGGCGGGGTGTTACGCCGGCGATGAGGAAGGGTATCAGGGATTAACCGGAGGAAATAACCCGGCTGCGCAACGGCGGCGGAGCTGCAGCAGAGAGGCAGCGGATGTTATGGCGCTTGCAGACGAGCCGGCGCATGCCCCCACGCAACCAGTTCGCGCTTGGTGCGCACGCCCAGCTTCGCGAATGCGCGCTTCACATAAGTTTCGGCCGTGGCGGCCCGCACGCCGACGATTTCCGCCGCCTCGGGCACCGTTTTGCCCTCGATGAGATGCGCGCAGATTTCGTATTCGCGTTTCGAAAGCCGCACGCTATCGGCCGCGATGCGCGCGTCGAATTGCGCGAGCGGGTGCAGATACGAGGTGGGATGGGCCACGCGCCTGGCCGCGCTGGTCGAGGCATGCAGTTCCAGCAGCGGAAACAGGAAATCGCTCACGTTGCGAAACAGGTTCATTTCCGCGAGCGAAAACGGCGGTTCATGGAGCGCGCGCTCGATGGCGATGGAGTGCTGGGCGTGGCGCGTGCCGCGCGCGAGCACGCATTCATGAGCGATGAAGGCTTCATCGAAAAGCCGTTGGCGGAACTCGCCGGGCGGAATCGCGCCGATGTCGCGCACCACGAGCAGGGTGCCGATCTTGCCGCGAATACCCGCGAACAGCGGATCGACTTCATGGAAGCGGTCGTAGTAGAGCGTCATGACCTCGGAGATCGCGCCGGTGTCCATGCCCACGCCGCTGCTGCCGATCCATTCGCACAGAAAGCCGTTGGGCATCGTGCTGTCCGCGCGTGAGCGCTCGAGATGCACGACGTTCAGCGGAATGATCTCGTTGAGCAGCAACGTGAGGCGCCGCACGAAATCGGGCGTGCCGACGGCCTCGATAACGTTGCCGAGAGTCTTGAACGAGAGCGGAAAATTCGACGGATCGCTGGCTGGGGAGGGGACGGAAATCTGCATGGCGTGCCCCGATTGAAAGGCGAACTCATTATAGCCGAAGCCTCGAGTGCCCCCGGAAGCCGTCAAAACGCACGTTGTCCCCCCTGAGGGAGGGCATACCGGGACGTCGCGAATCGGTAACTTTAGCGTCACTGATTTCATTGAATAAAACAGGACACACATGAGCAAGCTGATTCAGGACATCGTGCAACTGGGCGCAGGCCTGGGCGAATTCACCAAACTCGACTTCGGCATGGATGAAAGCGACTGGCGTGCGGCCGAGGGGCAGAGCGGCAAATACGTGATCGGCTGGTGGGAAGGCAAGGCGGGCGCGGTGGACTTCCCCGAGACGACCGCTGACGAAGCCGTGTGGCTCGTCGAAGGCAAGATCGCGCTCACCGATGCGAACGGCGGCCGCAAGGAATTCAAGGCAGGCGAGGGCTATCTGCTGCCGGCGGGCTTTGCAGGCCGCTGGGAAACCATCGAAGACGCCAGGAAGTTCTACGTCCTGCTTGAAAAGCAATAAACCTTAAACCCGGAATAACCTGGAATAGCGTGTAATTAAACCAGGCATTAAATCCGGAATCGCGTCAAGCCGTGCCGTCCTCTTGAGGGCGGCATGCTCCCCTCACGCCTCAAGCAGTGAACGCCATCATGAGTAAAAGCGCGCAACTCTACGAAGCCGGCATGCCGGCGCCCGCCGCCGCGCGCCAGGCGGCCCGCAAGCCCAACGCGCTGAGCGTCGAAGATGCGCTCTCGCGCACCAGGCTCTCGCCGTACTGGCTCGATAACCCTGACCAGCCGCCGGCCGAGCCCAAGCTCACGCGCGACACCCAGGCGGACCTGCTGATCGTGGGCGGCGGCTTCACGGGGCTGTGGGCGGCCGTGCAGGCCAAGGAGCAGATGCCCGAGCTCGATGTGGTGGTGATCGAAGCGGGCCGCGTCGCGCATGGCGCATCGGGCCGTGCGGGCGGCATCATCTCGACTTCAGTGATGCACGGCCTGCCCAATGCGGTGCGGGTGTTTCCGAACGATATCGCGCAGCTCGAGGAATTCGGCCATCGCAATCTGGATGGCTTCGAAGAAACGCTCAAGCGTTACGGCATTGACGCTGACATCGAATGGAACGGCGAAATGACGGTGGCGGTGGACCCCGACCACGTCGAGCATCTGCGCGCCGACTACGAACTGCACAAGCAGCACGGCCACGACGTGGTGCTATTGGGCGAGCAGGCCACGCGCGAGCAGCTGGATTCGCCGTTGTTCGCGGGCGCGCTGTGGTCGCGCAATCGTAGCGGCATCGTGCACCCGGCCAAGCTGGCATGGGGCCTCAAGCGCGCGGCGCTCGCGCTCGGCGTGCGGCTATACGAGCACTCGCCGCTCACGAGCGTGAAGGATGAGGGCGAGACCGTCTTCGTCAAGACGCTCGGCGGCAGCGTGCGCGCGCCGCGCGTGCTGTTCGGCAGCGGCACGGCCAAGGTCGGCATTCCCGATATCAACCGGCGCGTGCTGCAAGTGCGCGATCACGTGCTCGCCACCGAGCCGCTCACCGAAGAACAGCTTGCGCGCATTGGCTGGAAGAACCGCCAGGGCATTTACGACACGCGCACGCAACTCAATTATTTCCGCCTCACCAAAGACAACAACATTATTTTCGGCGGCCTCGTGAGCTATCACTTCGACGGCGATCCGCATCCGCCGCAGGACGGGCAGCGCGAAACCTACTATCGGCTCGCGGAAGCGTTCTACAAGACCTTCCCGCAACTCTCCGACGTGCGCTTCTCGCATGCATGGGGCGGCCCGATCGACTATTGCTCGCGCGGCTCGGTGTTCGCCAAGCGCTACCTCGGCGGCAAGGGCGTGTTCGTTGCGGGCTACACGGGTTTTGGCGTGGCCGCGAGCCGCTTCGGGGCATTCATGGGCATCAATATCCTGTTCGGCCGCAACAGCCCGGAGCAGGAGCTCGATATCGCCAGGCTGGGACCGAGCTGGATTCCGCCCGAGCCGGTGCGCTGGCTGGCGGCCAAGGTCACCTTCCATGCCTTCGATGGCGCCGACGCCGAAGGCGGCTGGAAGCGCGCGTGGATCAAGGGCATCAAGGCCATGGGCTTTCCGATGTGAGTTGCGGTGTGAGTGTGAGTCGGCATGTTTTCCAATACCTCTGACCTCGACCTGCGCCTCGTGCGGGTCTTTCTCGCGGTGGTGGACGCGCGCGGCATCACCGCCGCCGAAGCCACGCTCGGTGTGCGCCAGTCGACCATCAGCTCGCAGCTTTCCGCGCTCGAGGCGCGCGTGGGCTTCACGCTGTGCGAGCGCGGGCGCGGCGGCTTTCGCCTGACGTCGAAGGGCGAGCGCTTCGTGGCGTCGGCGCGCGCGCTGCTGGCGGCGACTTCGCAGTTCGTCGCGCAGGTGCGCGACATCGACCGCAAGCTCGTGGGCACGCTGTCGATCGGCTTGATCGGGCAGGCCTCGCAGGTGGAGAACGCCCGTCTTGCCGAAGCCATCGGCGCATTTCGCAAGCGTGACCAGGCCGTGCGCTTCGCGATGCGCGTCGCGCCGCCGCAGGAGCTCGAAGAAGGCCTCGTGAATCAGCAGCTCGATCTCGCGATCGGCTACTTCTGGCACCGCGTGGCCGGGCTCACCTATACCGAGCTATTCAGCGAGCGCCAGGTGATCTGCTGCGGGCGCGGGCATCCGCTCTTTCACGCGGAGCCGCACGTCACGCTCGACGACCTGCGCGCGCACGACTGGATCTGGCGCAGCTACCCGGTGCCCGAAGAGCTTGCGAGCATCGGCGAGCGTCAGGTGACCGCCATCGCGGACAGCATCGACGCCGCCACCGTGCTGATTCTCTCGGGAAGCCATATCGGCTATCTGCCGGAGCATCACGCGCAGACTTTCGAGCAGCGTGGCCTGATTCGCGTGCTCGGGCGTTCGGCGTTCGGCTTCGACGTGCCGCTACACCTTGCGATCAAACGTGGCGCAGCGGACAAGCCGATCGTGCGCGCTTTCTGCGACGACTTGCTCAATGTGTACGGCGCGCGCGTCCTGGTGGAGGAGCCGGCGTGCGCGTGATGCGTGTGCGCATACATCGCGCGGGCTCGAAGTGAACGTTTTAAATACGCAATATGGCGCGCACTCGACTGATTTAGAGTGACCGCCTGAGACTTGCGCCGGCCGGCCTCGAGCGATCCTCGGGGCGGCGCCGTGCCGGTGCGCCAAGGAGTGAGACATCATGGCTGAAAATACCAGTATTACGCAGATCGAAGCATTCGGCTTCGAGCGCATTCCCGACGCTTCGCGCTATGCGCGTCCCATCGATCTGTTCCGGCTGCTGTTCGGCGGCTGCAATACCTTTTCCACTTCGGTGCTCGGCAGTTTTCCCGTTCTGGTCGGCCTTTCGTTCAAGGCGAGCGTCTACGCGATTGTGCTGGGCGTGCTCGTGGGCACCTGCATTCTCGCGCCGATGAGCCTGTTCGGTCCGCGCAACGGCACCAGCGATCCGGTTTCCTCGGGCGCGCACTTCGGCATTCATGGGCGGATCGTCGGTTCGTTTCTTGCGCTGCTGACTTCGATTGCGTTCTTCTCGCTGGCGGTGTGGAGCTCGGGCGATGCGCTCGTGGGCGGTGCGCACAACCTCGCGGGCGTGCCGGTCAACCACTGGACGCTCGGCACTGCGTACATGATCTTCGCCGTGCTCGTGCTGATCGTTTGCATCTACGGGTTTCGCTTCATGCTGTGGGTGAACAAGATTGCGGTGTGGGCCGCCAGCCTCATGTTCATTGTCGGTGCATTTGCGTTCGCGAGCACGTTCGATATCAACTATGCCGGCACGCTGCAAGCGGGCGGCGCGGGCTTCTGGGCCGCGTTCGTGGGCTCCGTGCTCGTCGCGCTGAGCAACCCGGTGTCGTTCGCCTCGACGCTCGGCGACTGGGCGCGCTACATTCCCGAAACCACGCCGCGCCATCGCATCATGGGCGCCGTGTTCGCCGCGCAGATCGCCACCTTCGTGCCGTTCTTCTTCGGTCTTGCCACGGCCACCATCATCGCCACGCATGCGCCCAGCTATATCGCTTCGAACGATTACGTGGGCGGGCTGCTCGCGGTCTCGCCGCGCTGGTTCCTGCTGCCGATGTGCCTGATCGCGATCATCGGCGGGATGTCGACGGGCACCACTGCGCTATACGGCACGGGCCTCGACATGTCGAGCATGTTCCCCAGGCTGCTCGACCGCGTACGTGCGACGCTGCTGATCGGCACGCTCGCCATCGGCTTCATCTTCGCGGGCCGTTTCGCGTTCAATCTGGTGGAGAGCGTCTCGACGTTCTCGACGCTCATCGACACCTTCAGCTGCCCTTGGATGGCGATCATGGTGATTGGCTTCTTGCAGCGCCGCGGCTTCTATCTCGCCGACGACCTGCAGATCTTCAATCGTGGCGGACGCGGCGGCCATTACTGGTTCACGTGCGGCTGGAATCTGCGTGCGATGGGCGCGTGGCTGCCGGCCGCGTTTATCGGGCTGGCGTTCGTGAATCTGCCGGGGCAGTTCGTCGGGCCGCTGGGCAATCTCGCGGGCGGCTGCGACCTGAGCGTGCCGGTTTCGCTGATCGTGGGTGGCGCGCTGTATCTGGCGCTGCTGGGGATGTTCCCGGAACCCGATGCGGTGTACGGGCCCAACGGGCGCCGCTTCGTGCGCGGCATGCGGAGCCAGGCGTATGCGGCCAATCGCGAGTATGTGGAGGAGTTTGCCGAGTAATCGACGGCAGTGCATGGCAGCACTGCGCAGTGAGCGATCCAGCGTTGACGCGTTCGATTCTTCAGGATGACGAATCGAACGCGTTTTTACATCAATAGCGCGAAAGCTGGCTGCCGTTCACCTGGACGCGGTCGCCGGGGCGCAGGTCGCCCGGCGTCGGCACGTCGAACGAGCGCATCGAACCGTCGCTCAGTTGGACGTCGATGCGATAGCCCGCGGGCTGGCCCATGCTCTGGCCGACCTGGTTGCCCGCGTAGGCGCCGCCGAGCGCGCCGATAACCGTCGCCACGTCGCGGCCATGGCCGCCGCCGAACTGGTTGCCCACCACGCCGCCCACCAGCGCGCCCACTACGGTGCCTGCGATGCCTGAAGCACCCGTGGCGTTGCTGATAGCGCGAATGTTCGTGATGGTGCCGTACTGCGTGCCGTATTGATTCCCGTACTGGCTGCTGTTCTGATTGCCGTACTGCGAGTCGTACGGTTGCTGATATTGCGGCTGTTGATAGGGTTGCTGCTGATACGGCTGCTGCACGGTGCCCGGTTGCGCGTAGACCGGCTGGCCCTGGTAGCCTTGTTGCTGTGCACCGTACGGCGTATAGCCTTGCGGATAGCCCGGCGCGACGCACGCCGAAAGCGAAAGGCTGGCGGCGGTGGCAAGGGCGACGATCAGGGTGGACTGGGTAGAGAACATGGTCATGGGTCTGGTGTGCATCGGCGTCGCATTGGGCGCGGCGAGCGTGATCGAGAAGGCGGATGCGCGGGAGTATAAGGAATGCCCGGCGGGCCGTCCGCTGCGCGCGTGTAACGACGTGTAAAGTTTGTTGCGACGTCGTGGTTGACGAGGTGCCCGCCCACGGGCGCGAGGGTTCCCGCCATTCTCAGAACCGGTTGCCAAGCTGGAAATAGACGTTGTAAGTGCCGCCAGGCGCCATGGCCAGCCCCAGGTACACGGGCCCGATCACGGTTGTCGAGCCGGCAAACACGCTCGCGCTGGTAAGCCAGGGGCCGCGCGCGAAGTGTTGGGGCGAGTTCCAGACATTGCCGGCCTCCAGGCTCGCGCCAGCGAACACGCCGCGCAACGGCCCGGAATCGAACTTCGAGAGCTGCGCGAAGCCGGTCACGCGTCCGTAGAGAATATAGCTGCCGCTGAACTGGTCGGGGGCGTACGCGGAGAGCCGCTGGAAGCCGCCGAGGTTGAACATATAGGCCGACGACTCGCGATTGCCGCCGAATTGCCCGCCTGCTTCGAGCGCCGCATTCACGCTATAGATGCCGTGGCTCGCCGCCCACAGGCCGCGCGCC
Source organism: Paraburkholderia sp. A1RI-2L (assembly GCF_048957375.1). Classification (NCBI taxonomy): domain Bacteria; kingdom Pseudomonadati; phylum Pseudomonadota; class Betaproteobacteria; order Burkholderiales; family Burkholderiaceae; genus Paraburkholderia; species Paraburkholderia sp. A1RI-2L. The sequence continues at coordinate 526,162 of NZ_JARBTA010000003.1, read as the reverse complement.
TGCGCGATGTTGTAGCTGCCGTCGTTCTGGTTCAGGCTGAATTGCGCGCCGCTGTCGAGGTAGAAGCCGTGGCGCGGAAAGAGCGAATCGTCGAGTTGATCGATCGTCATGCCGACCGTGCCCACGGTCTGGCTCGTCGACCCGGCGGATAGCGCGGCGGCCTGATACGACCAGTCGCCTTCGCCATTGTCGGTCGCCGTAATGATGGACGAGCGCGGATGATACGCAGTCCAGACTTGTGCGACGCCCGCGCGCGCCTTGCCCCAGGTGCCGAGCGGCACGCCGAGGTCGAGCCCGGCGCGCAAATCCTGCTGCATGTACGAGGCGATCGGGCGGCTGTTTTCCTTGGCGTCGGTGTTGTCGTCGGGGTAGAGATTGATGTCGTTGCGCCGGATCGATGCGTAAGGGGCGACGTACACGTCGCTGTGAAGGAGCGGCTGACGCAGCTCCGTGCGCCAGCCCAGATCGCGGCTGCCGAGCACGACGTCGTTGCGCCACGAGAGCCCGCTCTCCGTGATCCAGGGCAGGCGATGGCCGATTTGCAACGTGAAGCCGCCGTCGCCGTTGAAGTTGGTCGACACGCCAAGTCCGAACAGCAGCAGATTCGGCCCCCAGCTTTTCGTGGTGGCGTCCACGTGCAGCACGCGATCCCCGGGCGGCCCGCTCAACGACTGCGAGACGCTTTCGAGGTCGGCGGTGTTGACCAGCGTGCCCAGATGCCTGTCGATGGCGGCGGCGTCGTACACATCCCCCGGCTTGACCTGCAGCGCCGCCTGCACGCGGCTTGCCGGCACGTTGCCGTGCGTGGCGATGTCGATGCGGTCGATGCGCGTGCCGGGCGGCAGGAACACCTCATGGGAGAGGCCGGCGCGATACGCCGCATAGTGGGCGTCGCCGATCGAGAGCGCGGCCAGCTGCGTGGCGTGCGCCAGCGCAGACGCGGTGCCGGCGGCCACGCCCTGCTGCATCGCGCCGAAGTCGCTGAACGAGAGCTCGCCCAGATCCGGCTCGAGCAGCACGTCGGCCGGACGCAGCGTGGCCTTTTGCTCGAGCACGTTGCGCGTCATCATCAGGCGAATCATTTGCGACGTGACGCCGGCCATCGACGTGATCTGGTCGGCGCGTTTCAACGGTGTGCCGATGTCGACGGCAATCACAATATCGGCGCCCATCTGCCGTGCAATATCGATCGGCAGATTCGACGCGAGGCCGCCGTCGATCAGCGTGCGGCCTCCGATCTTGACGGGCGCGAACAGGCCAGGCACCGCCATGCTCGCGCGAATGGCTTGCGGGAGCGAGCCGTCGTGCAACACGATTCGCTCGCCGGTCTCGAGATCGGTCGCCACGGCGCGATATGGAATCGGCAGCCGGTCGAAGTCCACGTCCGCGGGAATTTGCGCGGTGTTGGCGCGCAACAGCGCCGTGAGCTTGTTGCCCTGCACGAGACCGTTGGGCATCTTCAACTGGCCGTTGCCGAAGCCCACGGGCATGCCGATGGGGTAGGCGAGGTTATCCTCGCGCATGGACTGCGGCCAGTCCTCGCGGGCATCGCGATCGTACGCCACGTCGTTCAGGTTCAGCGCGGTGAGCGCGTGTTCGATCTGGTCGGCGGACAAGCCGCTCGCGTAGAGCCCGCCGATCACGGCACCCATGCTGGTGCCGGCGATGCAGTCCACCGGCACGTGCAGCCTTTCGAGTTCGCGCAGCACGCCAATATGCGCATAGCCGCGCGCGCCGCCGCCCGACAACGCCAGGCAGATGCGCGGCCGGCGCGGCGCGGGCGTGCCGATCGCGGCGGGCAGGGCGGATGCGGCCGCACCGGGCATCGGCGCCGCCGCGAGTGCGATGGAGGCGATGAACGCGGACAGCACGCCGAACAGTGCGGCACAGGCGATGCGAAGGGAAATCGGGAAGGCGGTCACGGGTCCGTAGGCTGGCTAGCCGCACGGCCGGGATGCCGGTGCGGGGGCGGAAGTCTACGAATCGGGACCGGGGCGGAGCTATCGGCGCAGGCTGAAACCGCCACGTCTTTTAATTTGTGTCAATTCCTGCTGCCGAAAGCTGATTGTATGTAAAGGTCAGTAACATAGCCACCCGTGGAAGGATTCGTCATATTTTTGGACGTTCCGGTGTCGGCCATCGCCACTGGCCCTGTCTTCCCGCCCTCGTTACAACGCGACAACAACGCAGCGCCAGCCGCCGTTGATTGCGCCATCGACCTGCGCCGGCCTGTCTGAATGCCGGCGCATTGAACCAGACATGAAAGTCCGCAATGCCCGCAACTGGGCACCCCGAGGCCCGCGCCGCTGGTGGCTGGCCGCTGCCGCGCTCGCCGTCGCGAGTGCCATCCGCATCGCGCTGCACCCCGTGCTCGGGCCGATGATGCCGGGAACGCTGTTCTGCATTGCGGCTTCGCTGGTCGAATACTATTTGGGCCTCGCGCCTGCAGCGGTCGTCATGGTGCTCGGGCTCGGCATTGCCGACTTTCTGTTCGTCCCTCCTTACGGGAACCTCAGCTACCTCGATCGTCGGGATGTGGTCCTGCTGGTGTCTTATCCGTTCCTGACGATCATCGTGATGACCTTGATCGAGCGTTTGCGGCGTGAACAGTTTCGCGGCCAATTGCTCGCTGAAGTGGCTCAGTCGCGCTACGAGATGCTGCTGCGGCACGACAACGAGCGCGTGCTGGCGCGCCGCGCCGTCGACGAGACACATCGCCTGCTGCGCCATCTCGCGCAGCACCACGACGGCTTCATCCTCATCAAGGCGCTCGAGCGCGATGCCGCGCAGCGCGCGAGCGTGGGGCAGAGTATTGCGGCATTGCCGGCGGCGACCGAAGTCGCGCCGGGCCCGCTATTCGACGCGGTGCATCCCGACGACATCCAGCGCGTGAGCAAAGCGCTGTGGCCGGGGCAGCATCGGGTGCGTCTGCGGCGCGAGTCGAACGAGCGCGAGTTCCGCATGACGAATTGCAACTGCGAACGCTTCACCACGCACGCGGGCGATTTTCTCGTGCTGCGCACGGAGCGCTGAGATGACGACGGTCGAAATGGAGCGGACCGCGCCCGAGGCGCCCGCATCAGCGGTTCAGCCCGAGGGCATCTTCAGCGAAGGCGATGGCCACGCGGTCTTGCTGCTGCATGGGCTGTCGAGCTCGCCGATCGAGCTGCGCTACCTCGCGCGTTATTTGCAGAACGAAGGATTCACGGTCCGCGCGCCGCTCATCGAAGGGTATAGCGCGGGCTCGCGCGAGCAGGTCATGGAACGCTGGGTCGAGGGCGCGGTGCGCGAGTTCGATGCGCTCGCGACACGCTACGAGCGCGTGTCCGTCTGCGGCCTTTCGATTGGCGGCGCGCTCGCGCTGCGGCTCGTGCGCGAGCGGCCCGCCGCGCAGTCGCTGGTGCTGCTTTCGCTCACGCTCGCCTACGACGGCTGGGCGATACCGTGGTATCGCTTTCTGCTCGACTGGGCGTATTACACGCCGCTGCGCCACCGCTACCGGTATCGCGAGGCGGAACCGTTCGGCGTGCGCAACGAGGCGTTGCGCAAGAAGATCGCGCGCGCCATGCAGCGCAATGCGTTCAGCGAGGTGGGGCCGTCGACGATCTCGCTGCCCGCGCTGCACCAGGCGTTGCGTCTGTCGCGCGCCGCGCGCAAGGACGTCCCGAGCATCGAGACCGACACGCTCGTGATTCACGCCATCGACGACGAGACCTCGAGCCCGCGCAACCCGCGCTATGTGATTGACCATATCGGCGCGAATTTTCTGCGCACGCTGTGGCTCGACGACTCGTATCACATGATCACCTCGGACAACGAGCGCGAGATCGTGGCGCGCGAAACCGCGCTGTTCCTGCGCGAGAGCGAAGTGGCGCGCGGCTCGGGCGACGCGTCCAATCAACCGGTTGTTTCGAAGGCGCTCGCGCGGCGCTTGCGCCAGCTGGCCGCCGTGGGAAGGAAGAAAGCATGAAGCCGTTCATATCGACGGCACGCCTCGCGTGCGCCGCTGTCATGGTGCTCGCGCTGGCGCGCACGGCATGGGCCGACGACGCAGCGGCGCCTGAGCAAAGCGCTGCCGCTGCGCGGGCCGGGGCGCAGTCAGGGGCGCAGGCCGACTCGCCCTGGAAGATTGCAATCGGTCCCGGCGCGTACTTCGCGCCGCAGTATCCGGGCGCGAAGCACATGAAGGTGTATCCGTTCCCGGCGCTCGACATCTCGTACCGCGGCCGCATTTTTTCGCAGGGGCCGGACGTGCTCGGCATCAACGTGCTGACTGCGGAAAACTATCACGTGGGCGCGTCGCTGAGCTTCGACTTCCAGTCGCGCAACGTCGCGGACGATCCGCATCTGCACGGCCTCGGCAATGTCGATGAGGGCCCGAAGCTGCGCCTGTTCGCCGACTACACCGTGTGGGCCTTCACCGGTGCAGTGGCCATGTATCAGGACATCAGCGGCAATGGTCAGGGCACGACGGCCAGCGCCGACCTGTACGCGTCGTTGCCGCTGCAGGGCTGGCTCCTTTCGGTCGGCCCGGGGCTCACATGGGCCAATGCCGTTTATACGCGCACGCTGTTCGGCGTGTCGGCGGCGCAGAGCGCGGCGTCGGGCTTGCCGCAGTACGCCACGGGTTCCGGCGTGCGCGATCTGCACATGACGTTCTACGCGTCGCACGATTTTTCGAAGCACTGGGTGGGCTCCGTGAACGCGACGCTCGGGCGTTTGCAGCACTACGCCGCGGGCAGCCCGATCACCGAAAGCCGCCGCGAACTGACCACGTTCGCGGCGCTCGACTACCGGTTTTGATGAACTGGCTTTCTACGCCTCGCCGGCACGCGCCAGGGCCGGCGCACGGGCGTGTCCTATCCGGCCCGAAACTGGCGGCAGACCCGCGGGTAAGCGGCTAAAAGCCGGCTAAAAGCCGGCTAAAAGCCGGCTAAAAACCGGCTGCAAACCGGCCCGAAACAGCTTTTACAGACGATTACATATCTGACGCGTGCGGGCGATATCGGCTCTCATACAATCCCTCATCGAAGCGAATTTTGGGGAGAAGATGATGGCAAAAGTACGAGCAATCGTTGCGGTGTCAGCCTTTCTGGTGGCTTGCGCAAGCGCACCGGCATTCGCAGGTGCCGGCGGTGGCGGCAATGGCGGAGGTAATGGCGGCGGCAACGGAGGGGGCAATGGCGGCGTCGGCGGCGGCATGGGCGGCGGAATGAGCGGCGGCCACGCTGCGGGCGGCATGTCGGGCGGTCATATGAGCGGCAAGGGCGAGGCCAACACGAACGGCCATTTGTCCGCCGATCGCGATACCGGCCATGAGCGTGCTGCCGATCGCGCGAGCATGCATGCGGTCTCGCATCCGGGCAAGCACGATGGCAAGCATGTCGGCAAGGCGGGCAAGCGCGGTGAGAACGGCGAGCACCTCGCCGTTGACCAGAAGATCTGATGTAGTGCAGGAACGAAGCCGCGCGCCAGCGAGGGCGCACGGCTTCGCGCACGTTCCCGTGCGCATTCTCATGCTCAAAGAAAGGGCGCGGCCTCTTTCGGGCCTGCCGCACGATAATCTGCATTCCTGATGGAATGCGCCGTGCCGGTTATTGCACGACCTTCACGTCGTGAATCTTGACCTTTGGCGTGCCGAACCATTCCTTGTCGTACTTGCCCGTGAGTTCGACGGTGGTGGTGTCGTTTACCGGCTGCCCCGACGGCCAGTGCCTCGCGTCGATCTTGACCGGAATCTCGCCGGTGCTGTCCTTGAACGTATATTTCTCATCGCCGAGCGATTTCACCACTTGACCGCGCAGCACCACGCGCTGGTCGTCCTTGCCCGCGCTGGTCAACTGCTGGACCGTCGTGGCCGCGGGCTGCTCGCCCGGGCCCGTATACTGGGCATGCGCAGCCGCAGCGAAGGTTGCGATCAGGCCGGCGATAATGAGCTTTTTCATCGGTTTTCCTTGTTCAAAGGTGCGGCCCCCGAGGCCGCGACAGGAAGCAGTCTACGAAAGCGAGACTGAAGTCCGCGTGAAGCGGGAGCAGCGGCGCGGTCCGTCGCGTTAATGCTCTCTTAATCTGCGCAAAGGTAAGCTCGTGAGCCTTTTTTGGAGAACCGGCCAGTACAGGAGATGGCGACAGCATGCGAATACTGCTGGTTGAGGACGATCCGCTGATCGGCAATGGGCTGCGCATCGGCTTGCGTCGGGAAGGCTTTGCCGTGGACTGGGTGCAGGACGGCGACGTCGGCGCGCTGGCGCTGCGCACCACGGTCTATGGGCTCGTGCTGCTCGATTTGGGCTTGCCGAACCAGGATGGCATGACGCTGCTTGCCGCATTGCGCAAGCGCGACGACTCGACTCCCGTGATCGTCATTACCGCGCGCGACAGCGTGCCGGACCGCGTCGCCGGGCTCGATGGCGGGGCCGACGATTATCTCGTCAAGCCATTTGCGCTGGAGGAACTGCTCGCGCGCATCCGCGTCGCGAACCGCCGCCAGGCCGGGCGTGCCCAGGCCATGCTGACGGCGGGCGCGTTGCGGCTGGATCCGGCGCGGCGCCGCTGTTGGCTCCACGATCAGGAAATCTCCATCACGGCGCGCGAATTCGCGCTGCTCGAAGAGCTGATGCGCGATCCGGGCGCCATCGTCACGCGCGAGCAGCTCGAAGAACGCCTGTATGGCTGGAACGAGGAAATCGAGAGCAACGCCATTCAGGTGCACGTCTACAACCTGCGCCGCAAGCTGGGCTCGGATGCCATCCGCAATGTGCGCGGCGTGGGATACGGTATCGGGAAGATCGAATGACCACGTTGCGTGCGCGTTCCGCGCGCTGGTTCATGTCGTCGCTGCGCCGGCGTCTGTTGCTGTGGCTGTTGCCGTCCATGCTGTTCGCCGGCGTGCTGGCGAGCGCGGCCACCTGGTGGGGCTCGCTGGGCGAGATCGACGAAATTCTCAACGACCAGATGAAGGCGGTCGCGCGGCACGTGGTGGTGGACGCCGACGGCCGTCTCTCGCTCACGGGCGCGGACCGCAAGGGCCGGCTTTCGGGCAAGCAGTCGCACGGCGTGCTGCTGCAAGTGTGGGAAGACCGCAAGCTCGTGTTCAGCAGCGACCCCGATGCGCGGCTGCCTGCGCCACAAGGCCCGGGCTATGCCGACATGACCGTCGACGGCCAGGTCTGGCACACCTGGGCGAGCCCGAGCGGGACCATGCTGGTGCGCGTGGCGCAGGCGCGCCTCGCACGCTGGGAGGCGCTGGCCGAGGTCTCGATGCATCTGTTCTGGCCGGTGCTTTCGCTGGTGCCGGTGGTCGCGCTGCTGCTGTGGTTCGGCATCGGCTACGGCTTGCGGCCGCTGCGCGAGGTGGCTTCGGGGCTCAAGCGCCGCGACGCCAACAACATGCAGACCATAGAAACGTCGCAGATGCCCAACGAAGTGAAGCCGCTCGTGGACGCGCTCAACGACCTGCTCGTGCGGCTCGATCAAGCCTTTACCTTGCAGAAGCATTTCATCGCGGATGCCGCGCACGAATTGCGCACGCCGATCATGGGGCTTGGTTTGCAGGCCGAACTATTACCGAAGGCGGAGAGCGTGCAGGAGCGCGACGAAATCGTCATGCAGATTCGCTCGGGTACGGAGCGGCTCGCGCACCTGGTCGCGCAACTGCTCACACTCGCGCGGCTCGATCCCGACACTCACGATATGGGCCGCGAAGGGTGGCAGGAAGTGGATCTGACCGCGCTCGCGCGCTCTGTGGTGGCCGAGCGCGTGCGGCTTGCCGAGGCGAGCCAGATCGACCTAGGGCTCGCGGGCGAGCAGGCGGTGAGCGTGCGCGGTTATGGCGAGAACCTGCGCGTGCTGCTCAATAACCTGGTCGATAACGCGATTCGCTATGCCGGCGCGCACGCGCGCGTCGACGTTGTGGTGCGCAAGGAGGGCCCGTGCGCGGTGCTCGAAGTCAGCGACAACGGCCCAGGGATTCCCGAGCGGGATCGCGAGCGTGTGTGGGAGCGCTTTTATCGTGGCAGCGGCCATGCAGCCCAGGCGATTTCGGGTAGCGGGCTGGGGCTTTCGATCGTGCGGCGCATTGCCGAGCAGCATCAGGCGTACGTTACGCTCGACAGCGGGTCCGATGGCCGGGGGCTGACGGTCCGTGTGCGCTTTCCGGCGCGGCAGCGGCTCGCGCAGCCTGGCGCTGAAACAAGCGCCTGTACATCAATCTGAATTCGACTTTTGCAATGGAAACACTCGAAGCATTGAACCGTTCGCTCTTTCTCGCGATCAACGCCACGGCGGCCACGCCGCACTGGCTCATCGAAACGGCGCTCGTTGTCGCGAACGACTTGATCCTGGTGGTGCCGCTCGCGCTGGTGCTGATGTGGCTGTCCGGCGACGAGCGCAAGCGCGCCATCGCCCTTCGGGTGTGCGTGGTCGCGCTGGTTACGCTGGGCATCAATCAGGCGATCGCTTTCGCCTGGCCGCATCCGCGGCCATTCGTGATCGGGCTTGGGCATACCTTCTTCGAGCACGCGCCCGACTCGTCGTTTCCGAGCGATCACGGGACCGTGTGCTCGGTGTTCGTGCTCACGTTGCTATTGGGCGGCATGGTGCGCAGCGGTTTGCTCGCGCTGGTCGCGGGAGTGGCGATTGCCTGGGCGCGGGTCTTTCTCGGCGTGCACTTTCCGTTCGACATGATCGGCGCACTCGTGATCTCGTGCCTCGTCTACGCGGTGATTACGCCGGTCTGGGGTGCGTACGGCACGCCGCTCACGCAGTTTGCCGTCACGCTGTACCGCATGCTGCTTGCGCTTCCCATTCGCCAGGGCTGGCTGCGGCCCTGAGTCTCGCAGAGCCGGCTTCCGATTAGTGGTTAATCAGAAACTTCGTCCGGTCCGGCTCGTCCTTGATCCAGTTCGGCGGCTTGCCGCGCCCCGACCATTCCGCGCCGGTTGCCGGGTCGCGATACTTCGGCGGCACCTTGCTGGCCTTCTCGGCTTGCACAGGGCCGCGAATGTCATCGAGCGTGATTCTGTGAAGCTTCATCTTGCGGATGATCTCATCGAGCACGTTCACGCGTTCTTCCTTGAACGCTTCCTGAAGCTGGGCCTCGAGCTGCTCGCGCTGGGCGATCAATTCTTTGTAGCTGGACATCGGCGGGTGGGGTGTTGAGGGTAATGCGCATATTTTAACGCGAGCGGGCGCGTGCTCGATTAAACCGCTGCGCGCCGTTAAATCAAGGCGCACGGAAGGTCGTTGATAGTATGACCTTGTCGTGCACTCGCCTGCGTGGATGAAAAAGTGCGTGCAGTATGAGGCCCCGATAGCCTCGCCGCTTACCTGACCGGCCACAAGACACGCTCGGCGCTGCGTCTGATAACGCGCCGGCAAATCATCAGGATCACTGATTTTCAACGTGGCGCACTGACTTCCCGAAGCGGGGTTGTGGCTGATCCTCCGCACGGATACGTTCCTCGACGTGGGGCGCGGCCGCCCAACGTGCCCGGCAACGGCGCGGCCGCGGCGGTCGTGGCGAAATGGGAGGGCCAGCCGGGCCCGGCGATGAGCGATGAAGAATACGAAGCGCTCGTTACCGCGAGAGAGGCGGAGAAGGTATGAGCCGGCGGCCGCGCGAGCGGCCGCCTGAAACTGAAGACGCGCTTTAGAGGATACGATCCAGCGCGTTGGCGAGTCTGGCGAGCGCGCTATCGACATCATGCAGTTTGTCGAGGCCGAACAGCCCGAGGCGGAAGGTCTTGAAGTCCTCCGGCTCGTCGCATTGCAGGGGAACGCCGGCGGCGACCTGCAAGCCGACATCGGCGAACTTCTTGCCGGAGCGGATGCCATCGTCGTCGGTGTAGCTGACCACCACGCCCGGCGCCTGAAAACCCTCGGCCGCCACGCTCCTGAACCCCTTGCTCTCCAGCAGCGCGCGAACGCGCTTGCCGAGTTCGAGCTGCTCCGCCCGCACCTTGTCGAAGCCGTAAGCCTCGGTTTCCTTCATCACGTTGCGCAGCGTCGCGAGGCTGTCCGTGGGCATCGTGGCGTGGTATGCGAAACCGCCGTTCTCGTAGGCTTCCATGATCTGCAGCCACTTGCGCAGGTCGCAGGAGAAGCTGGTGCTGGTGGTGGCGTCGATTCTTTCGCGCGCGAGCGGGCTGAGCATGACCAGCCCGCAGCAGGGCGAGGCGCTCCAGCCCTTTTGCGGCGCGCTGATCAGGACATCGACGCCGCTTGCCTGCATATCGACCCAGATCGTGCCGGAGGCGATGCAATCGAGCACGAACATGCCACCGACCGCATGCACGGCGTCGGCCACTGCGCGCAAATAATCGTCGGGCAGGATCATCCCCGATGCCGTTTCGACATGCGGGGCGAAAACCAGATCGGGCTTGTGCGCCTTGATGGCAGCGACGACTTCTTCAATCGGGGCTGGTGCATAGGCGGCTTGCCTGCCGGGCTCGACCGGGCGGGCCTTCAATACGATTGATTCGGACGGAATGCCGCCCATGTCGAAGATCTGCGACCAGCGGAAGCTGAACCAGCCGTTGCGGATGACCAGACACTTTTTATTCGTCGCGAACTGCCGGGCCACGGCTTCCATGCCGAAAGTCCCGCTGCCCGGGACCACAATGGCCGCCTTCGCGTTGTAGACCTTTTTCAGCAGACTGGAAATGTCGCGCATGACGCCCTGAAAGAGCTGCGACATATGGTTGATCGAGCGGTCGGTGTAGACCACTGAATATTCGAGGAGTCCCTCGCGGTCGACATTGGGGAGTAAACCTGGCACGCTCGCCTCCGGTATGAGATGAATGAGGTGAGCAGTATTTGTGATTCGATACGACGGCAACAACACAAATATGCTTTTCGCCTCGATGAAAGCAAATTCTAGCGAAAGCGGCGGCCTGTTTGGGGCCTATTTTTTTACGCTTAGGGTATTCCAGACAGAAAAAAACCCGCGCGAGGCGGGCAATCGGAGTTACAACGAAGAGCGGCGGGCAGGCCAGCGGCCTGCCCAAGGCCATACCGCGACACGTTAGAAGCGGTGACGGATACCCGCGCTCACGACCACCTGGTTGCGGCTCGTCGACGGTGCTCCCGTACCGTTGACTTGCGCCACGTTGAAACCGTTCTGGTTGTTCGCGCCGAGGACGGCCATGGTCTCGCCATAGAGGTCGGTGCGGCGCGACAGCGCGTAGTCGGCCTGCAGGCCGAACTGGTTCCAGTGCGCGGAAAGGTTGTTCGACGTGCCGCTTGCCGGCGTGTTGCGCAGGCCTTGCGTGTAGGTGTACACGGCGCCAAGGTAGAACTGCGGCGTCAGGTTGTAGCGGCCGTTGACTTCAAAGTTGTTCCAGCGCAGCGAGCTGTTGGCGATCTGGTTCTGCAGACGGGTCTGCGTGAACACGAGGCCAACCAGCGCCGGGCCGAACGCATAGCTGCCACCCACACCCCAAGTGCGCTGGTTCTGGGTGCCCGGCAGATTGACGGTGACGAACGTCTGCGTTCCCTGCACTGCGCCATTGGGGTTGTTGGTATTCAGCCCTTGAAGCTGCAGGTAGGCGGCGCCGAATTTGAAGCCGCTGAACTCGTAGCCCGCACCAAAGCTATACGCGCGATTGTCCGCAAAGCCCGAGCTGTTGGAGAAGCCATACAGGGCGTTCGCCGAGAAGCCGGCGTAGACCGGGCTCTGGTACTTCACCGTATTGCTGAGGCTGATTGAGCTATTGAGGTTGTCGTTGTCAAACGGGTGAGCGAAGTAGGTGCCGCCCCACGTGCCCGTTGCCGAAAGCGGGCCCAGATAATCGACCACGGAATCGTATTGGCGGCCCAGCGTCAGCGTGCCGTAGTCGTTATGCGTGAGACCGACATAAGCCTGACGATTGAAAAGCGCGCTGTTCTCGAGGGTGCCGTTCGCGACATTGAAACCGCTTTCGAGAGTGAAGATCGTCTTCAGGCCGCCGCCGAGATCTTCAACGCCGCGCAAACCCCAGCGGCTTTTTTGCACATTGCCGCTGAACAGCCCAACCGTCGCCTTGCCATCGGCCAGCCCGTTCGGCGTGATGGTGGAAGTCCGGCTCGCTTCGTTGCTCACATAGGTCAGTCCGGCGTCGACGATACCGTACAGCGTCACGCTGCTCTGGGCATGGGCTGCGCCCGCAAAAGCCGCAGTCGCCGCAGCAAAAACCAGGGTCTTCTTTTTCATCGTCGTCAATTCCTGTACAGGTGGAGTAAACAGCTAAATTCATGCGCCGCGAATGCGTTTGATATTCATGTTGTAAAACATTTGCATATCGGAATACAGGAAGTGCATAACGGCTTTTATGCCGTTTGCGCGGAAATTTAACTGCTGCGCGTAGTTTGTATCTTATCGGCTTTAACGGTAAGCCCGTAGTCAGTTTCTTCAATATCGAGCGCCGCGGCAATAACCTGTTGTTACCCGGCAACAATAAAAAGAAGCGACTTTTTGTCATAGTCGGATTGCATATTTTCATACGATAAAAACAATGACCAGAATAATCGTTGAATTGTTTATAAACATTTTGGCTGGAATGGAAGATTATTTGTTCGCTTTGAAATTCGGCGCGATGCGATGCGGACTGAATGCAAGTGATTCTCGTTGAGAAGATTGCCGGCTACCAGGCCGCATTTCATGGAAATCCCCCATGTTTCGCCGCCTGGCGCGAAAGCATCGAGAAGGGTTGCGCTGGCTAGAATGCCGCCATTCATCGAGGCAGGCGGCATCGTGCCGCCGGCCCAAAATAATGGAGACAGTCGATGCAACCCACTTCCCGCGCATTGCGCCGTCGTTTGCCCGCCATGGCGATCGCCTGTGGCCTGTTGTTCGGCGCTGCGCTGCAAAATGCGCAGGCCGCCGACGCGCCCGGCAAGATCACCATCATGGTCGGCGGAATCACGAAGCTCATCTATCTGCCCGCGAAGCTCACGGAGCAGCTCGGCTACTTCAAGGACGAAGGGCTCGACGTCGAACTGCTTTCGCAGCCGGCCGGCGTGGACGCCGAGAACGAACTGCTGGCCGGCGCTGTGCAAGGCGTGGTGGGCTTCTACGACCACACCATCGACCTGCAGACGAAGGGCAAGGACGTCAAGGCGATTGCCGTGTTCGGCCAGGTGCCGGGCGAAGTGGAGGTGGTGTCGTCGAAGTCCGCCGACACGATCAAGAGCATGGCCGACGTCAAGGGCAAGACCCTTGGCGTGACGGGGCTGGGCTCGTCCACGAGCTTCCTCACGCAGTATCTCGCGGGCCAGCATGGCATTGCGTCGACCGAGTACACGATGCTGCCCGTGGGCGCCGATGCAAGCTTCATCGCCGCCGTCAAGCAGAGCCGCATCGATGCGGGCATGACCACTGAGCCCACCGTTTCGCGCCTGCTGCAGACCGGCGACGCGAAGGTGCTGGTGGACATGCGCACCGTGGACGGCACGCGCGCCGCGCTCGGCGGCACCTATCCGGCCGCGAGCCTGTACGTGCAGGACGCTTGGGTGGCCTCGCACAAGGCCGAGGCGGCGAAGCTCGCGCATGCGTTCGCACGCACGATGCAGTTCATCCACACGCATAGCGCCGAGGACATCGCGGCAAAGATGCCCGACGACTACCAGAAGGACAAGGCGCTCTACGTTACCGCGCTCAAGGCGTCGCTGCCGATGTACACCGCGGACGCGAAGATGCCCGCCGACGGTCCCGCTACCGTGCTGAAGGTGCTCTCGGCGTTCAATCCGTCGGTCAAGGGCAAGCACGTGGACCTGGCCAGGACGTACACCAACGAGTTCGTCAGCGCGAAATAACTGCGTTTCGACGTCGTTACGGCAAGGCGGTCCGCGAGGACCGCCGCGCTGCTGCTTTCCTGTGTTTTGTGGTTTCGGCGCCGGCTGCTTCTCTGGCCGGGTCCGAACAATCGTGAGATGTCCTTGATGAAGCAAGCTCCAGTTCAACCAGGCGCGCGAACTTCCGCGCAAGACCCTGCGCAATCCACTATGCCGGCCATCGAATTCCGCAACGTCTCGTGCCGCTTTATCGCACCCGACGGCAAGGCCACCGTGGCGCTGCGCGATTTCAGCATGGCTGTCGCTCAGGGCGAATTCATCGCCATCGTCGGTCCCACGGGCTGCGGCAAGTCCACCACGCTCAGCATGATCACGGGCCTGCTCAAGCCCACCACGGGCGAAGTGCGCGTGATGGGCGCGCCCGTGAACGGCATCGATCCGCGCATCGGCTTCGTGTTTCAGGCCGACGCCGTGTTTCCGTGGCGCTCGGTGCTCGACAACGTGGCCGCCGGCCCGCTGTTTCGCGGCCGCTCGAAATCGGCGGCCTACGACGAGGCGAACGAATGGCTGCGCCGCGTCGGCCTCGACAAGTTCGGCAAGCACTATCCGCATCAGCTTTCCGGCGGCATGCGCAAGCGCGTCGCGCTCGCGCAGACCTTCATCAACAAGCCCGAAATCCTGCTGATGGACGAGCCGTTCTCGGCGCTCGACATGCAAACGCGCACGCTGATGCAGGACGAACTGCTGCAACTGTGGGGCGGCACGGGCTCGGTGGTGTTCGTCACGCATGACCTCGAAGAAGCGATTGCGCTGGCCGACCGCGTGTTCGTGCTCACGGCGCGGCCCGCGACGCTCAAGAAGGTGTACGAGATCGATTTGCCGCGCCCGCGCATTACGTCGGAAATCCGCTACGAACCGCACTTCGTCGAGCTGTCGCGCGATATCTGGCACGACCTGCGCGAAGAAGTGCAGATCGGCTAACCCGGTCGAATTGGCCAAAACATCAAGCAAGCTGGAGCGCTCGCTCATGTCCACCCCGCAACAAACCTTGCCGCAAGGCATCGACGCGGCCTCGCTCGACGCCGTCGAGCGCGCCGCGCAGCGCCGCATCCGCCAGCGCCACGCGCTCGTGATCGGCCTGCGCATTCTGGTGCTCGTCGTCGTGCTCGGCGGCTGGGAACTGGCCGCGCGTCATAAATGGATCGACCCGTTCTTCTTCTCGATGCCCTCGCTGATCTTCGAGCAGATCGTCGACTGGTTCGTGAACGGCACCTCGCAAGGCCCGCTGCTCACCCAGGTCTGGGTCACGCTCGAGGAAACCGGGCTCGGCTTCATCATCGGCTCGATCGGCGGCGTGTTCTGCGGCGTGGTGCTGGGCCGCAACAAGCTGCTCTCCGACGTCTTCAGCCTCTACATCAAGATCGCCAACTCGATTCCGCGCGTGGTGCTGGGCTCGGTGTTCGTGATCGCGCTGGGACTCGGCATGGCGTCGAAGGTGGCGCTCGCCGTGGTGATGGTGTTCTTCGTGGTGTTCGCCAATGCGTTCCAGGGCGTGCGCGAAGCGGACCGCTACATGATCGCCAATGCGCAGATCCTCGGTGCATCGCGCCGCCAGGTGACCACGTCGGTGGTGATCCCCTCGGCGCTTTCGTGGATTCTCGCGAGCCTGCACGTGAGCTTCGGCTTCGCGCTGGTGGGCGCCGTGGTGGGCGAATTCCTGGGCTCCAGGCAAGGCATCGGTCTGCTGATCTCGACCGCGCAAGGCGCGTTCAACGCGAGCGGCGTGTTCGCGGCGATGATCGTGCTCGCAGTGGTTGCGCTCTCAACCGATTACCTGTTGAGCTCGCTGGAAAAGCGCCTGCTCAAATGGCGGCCCTCCGCATTCTGAGCGCTTCGATCACTTGAAGGACCCGGCCGGAGACCGTTCCGGCGGGCGAGGTCCGAAGCGTTCTAACGCCGTCCCGCGCTGCGGGACGGCTTCTTTTGTACCGGAGAACGTGACATGGTGCATAGCCTGCGTGCGCGTCTGCTGTTGTGGTTGCTGCTGCCGCTGGCGGCGTTCACCGTCGTCACGGGCGGCATGTCTTACGATGCCGCGCGACAGACCGCGGATCTGTTGCAGGACAATTCGCTACTCGCTTCGGCGCGCACGATCATCGAGGACGTCGACTGGGAGAACGGCGCGCTCGTTGCGAACATTCCCCCGGCGGCGCTGGAGATATTCGAGTCGCCGTACCAGGACCGGGTGTTCTACAAGGTGCTCGCCGGCGACGGCCGGCTGCTCGGTGGCGTGCCGGAACTCGCGCCGCCGCCCGCGAGCGCGCAATCATCCGCGCAGTCGTCCGCGCAGTCGTCCGCGCCGTTGCCCGCGTTCTACGACAGCCAGTACGACGGCGCACCCATTCGCGCGGTGGCCTACGAACGCACGCTCTACGACTCGGGCCGCGCCGAGCGCGTCACGGTGATCGTCGGCAAGACCGTGGCCTCGCGCCAGGCGATGATCGACGGTCTCTGGCGGCCGCAGCTGATGCGCCAGTGGCTGATGCTCGCGCTCGCCGCGCTGCTCGTGCCGCTCGGGCTCACGCTGGAGCTGCGCCCGCTCATGAAGCTCAAGAACGACGTGGCCGACCGCGAGCCCACCGAGCTCGAACCTATCCGGCCCGATCATTTGCGCTCCGAGCTGAGGCCGATCGTCGACGCCATCAATCAGTGCATTGCGCGCCTGAAGGTGCACGCATCGACCCAGCGCCAGTTCATCGCCGACGCGGCGCATCAACTGCGCACGCCGCTCACGCTGCTCGCCACGCAGATCCAGTTCGCGAGCCAATGCGATGCGCAAGACCCGGCGCTGTTCGTCGCGCTGCACGGCGTGCGCCGCACGAGCCAGAAGATGGCGGAACTGACGAGCCAGTTATTGCTGCTCGCCCAGGCCGAATCGATCGCGCCCGAGCGCATGGGTACGCGTGTGGATCTTGGCGCGGTGGTGTCCTCGGTGCTCGAAGAATTGATTCAAGCCGCGCAGCAGCGCGATATCGATCTGGGCGCGGAACTGGACGACGGCGTAGTGGTGGCGGGCAACGCGGGCTTGCTGGCCTCGCTCGCCGCGAATCTGGTCGACAACGCGATCCGCTACACCCAGACGGGCGGCAACGTGACCGCCATCTGCCGCCGCGAGGGCGCCGAGGTCGTTCTGCAGGTGGTCGACAACGGCCCCGGCATTCCCGCTGAAGCGCGCAAGCACGTGTTCGAGCGCTTCTATCGCGTTGCAACGGACACCGAAGGAACCGGGCTTGGGCTCGCCATCGTTCACCAGGTGGCGCGCTCGCATGGCGGCACGGTGAGCGTGGGGCCCGGCGCCGGACGGGTCGGACTCGTCGTGACGGTGCGCCTGCCGGTGTGGCGCGAGGCGGCGGCGCGCAGCGGCTCGAAGGAGCGGCCCGCGATGCTGGAGACAGCGCTGACGTGAACAAGGAACAACAATGAAGCTGATGCTCGTGGAAGACAACGCCGAGCTCGCGCACTGGATCGTCAATCTGCTGCGTGCCGAGAATTTCACTGTCGATTGCGTGGGCGACGGCGAGGCCGCGGACTCGGTGCTGATGACGCAGCGCTACGACGTGGTGCTGCTCGACATGCGCTTGCCGCGCATGAGCGGCAAGGATGTGCTCAACCGCTTGCGGCGCCGGCGCGATAACGTGCCGGTGCTGATGCTCACCGCGCACGGCTCGATCGACGACAAGGTGGCGTGCTTCAGCGCCGGCGCCGACGACTACGTGGTGAAGCCCTTCGACAGCCGCGAGCTCGTTGCGCGCATCAAGGCGCTGATACGCCGGCAGGTGGGCGACAAGTCGGGCTGGCTCACCTGCGGCGATCTGCATTACCTGTCCGACACGCGCGAATTCCGCCACAACGAGGAACCGCTCGCGCTGCGCCGCCGCGAGCACGCGATTCTGGAAGCGCTGATGCTGCAGCAGGGCAAGACCGTGTCGAAGCACACGCTCATGGAGCGCGTCTACAGCCTCGACGACGAACCGAGCGCGGACGCCATCGACATCTATATCCACCGGCTGCGCAAGCACCTGGCAGAGTCGAGCGCGCAGATCATGACCCTGCGCGGGCTTGGCTACATCCTGCGCGCGAAGGACGCTACGCCGCGCGACCAGAGCGCCATTTCCCCGGTTTAGACATTGGTGAATCCACTAAGCGATGCGAAGCATTCGCGAAAGGAGCGCGAAGGATTGGGCGCACTACGATTCGTACCAATCCGTTGATTGTCATGCAAACCGGGAGCAGCAGCCGGCCAGAAAAGGGCAACGGAATAAACAGAACTTCAATGCAGTTACCTGAGGAGACAATCTTGAAGAAGAAGCATCTCGCATTCGCCATGGCGGCCGGCACTCTGGCGGCGAGCGGCGCACACGCCCAGTCGAGCGTTCAACTCTACGGCCTGATCGACCTGAGCGTTCCCACCTACCGCACGCACGCGGACGCCAACGGCAACCACGTGATCGGCATGGGCAACGACGGCGAGCCGTGGTTCAGCGGCAGCCGCTGGGGCCTGAAAGGCGCCGAGGACATCGGCGGCGGCACCAAGGTGATCTTCCGTCTGGAAAGCGAATACACCGTGAATAACGGCGCGATGGAAGACCCGGGCCAGATCTTCGACCGCGACGCATGGGTGGGCGTGGAAGACGAACGCCTGGGCAAGTTCACCGCCGGCTTCCAGAACACGATCGCGCGCGACGCCTCGGCCATCTACGGCGACGCGTACGGCAGCGCGAAGCTGACCACGGAAGAGGGCGGCTGGACCAACTCGAACAACTTCAAGCAGATGATCTTCTACGCCGCCGGCGCGACCGGCACCCGTTATAACAACGGCCTGGCGTGGAAGAAGCTGTTCAGCAACGGCATTTTCGCGAGCGCGGGCTACGCGTTCGGCAACCAGACGAGCTTCGGCAACAACGCGACCTACCAGTTTGCGCTCGGCTATAACGGCCCTTCGTACGCGGCGTCGACGTACTATAGCCACGTGAACCTGAACGGCAACACGAACCAGTCGTTCTCGGTCGGCGGCAACTACACGCTGGGCATCGTGCGCGCCAACGCGGGTTACTTCCGTTACTGGGGCAACCAGGGCGCGCTGGGCCAGCGTCAGGACAATTCGTGGACCGTGTCGCTCAAGGTCGCGCCGAAGGGTGCGTTCGACTACGAACTCGGCTATCAGCAGATGCGCGTGCATAACGCCGCGTACAACTCCGATGGCAACATTCCGAACGCCAACCTCGGCACCTTCGATCTGACCAGCGGCCTGCACAACGGCTTCAAGGAAACGCTCTACGCTTCGGTTTTCTATCACCTTTCGAAGCGCACCGAGCTGTATCTGGCCGGCGACTACATGAAGCTGCACGGCGGCTACACGGTCGGCTCGACGTTTGGCGCGTCCAATCAGCTCGAACTGACCACGGGTGTGCGCACGCGCTTCTAAGGCAGTCTGATTCCACGCTTGGCCCGGCCGCGCGCCGGGCTTTTTTCTATTTCTTCATGTCATTGCACCGGCTTCAGTCTGCGCAATTAGTCCGCATTCACGCACGCTACGGCAGGCGCGGTGTAGTCCGATGGGTAATCCGAATACGGCCCGCTGAGCAGCCGCAGGCGCTGCGTCGCCAGCACCTCGGCCTGGTCCTGCTCGCGGCGCGTCAACACCGCCGGTTCGCCGGCGGGCCGCGCTTCGTTCACGCTGCACAGCAAGTGTTTTCCGCTCGCTAGCTGAACCGTGGTCTGGTAAGCCGCGCCGGGCAGGGTCGCCACGCCGCAAATGCTCCATAACGCAGCGGCTATGCCGGCTGCGTACCTGAGTGGCACGAATTTCATGGCGCGCTCCTCAATGGCAATGGCCTATGTTCTGCCAAAGCCACCGCGCGCGCCAGCGCAAATGACACGACCCGCAGCGCGACCTGCGTTTTCGCCGGATGGAGCAAGATATCAGTAGAAAGACCAATCGTTGACGTGAAATGGCGTGCGATGCATGGTTTTTGACACTATCTAACATTATGCTTTCATGTTAAATGTTAAACTTGCCCCATATCTCAACAAGGCAAAGGACAAGTCAATGCTGAAGAAGCTTGCAGGAACGACGGCGATTGCTGCTGCGATGGCCGTGGCGTCGCTGCCCGCCGTAGCGGGTGACATGAACAATGCCGTGGGCGGCGCGCTTGGCGGCGTGGCCGGTGCGGCGGTGGGCAACGCCGTGGGCGGCAGCACGGCGCGGTGATCGGCGGCGCCGTGGGCGGCGGCGCGGGCGCAGCGGTAACGTCGAACCATCGCGAGCGCACGGCGCCGTGGTGGGCGGCGCGCTGGGCGGCGGCGCAGGCGCGGCAGCGGGCAACGCGATGGGCGGTACGACGGGCGCGCTCGTGGGCGCGGCGGCGGGGGGCGCCGGTGGCGCTGCGCTGGGGGGCAACATCTCGCGCAACAACTCGTACTCCAACGACTACCATCACGACAACAGCTACAAGCACAAGAACAAGAAGCACAAGAAGCATTACGACTAATCGGTGCTTCGCCCCTGCGCGGCGGGGGCTTCTCCCAGGCCTTCCGGCCTTACCCTTCCCGCCGCGTCCTGATCCGCTGCAGCGTCACGTTCTGCGGGCTCCCCGCCCACACCGCCAGCGCGGAATAATTATCGGCATTCGATGCGCTGCCCGAATGGCGCATCGCCTCGTGCTCGATCAGCAGCGCCCAGTCGTCGACGCTATGGACGATGCGCAGCCGGTCTTCGAGCGCATCCTCCGCGACGGTCTGCCAGAGCCCATCGGTGCATAGCAGAAACACGTCGCCGTCTTCCAGCGCATGCGGCTCGCTGATCGCGGGCGCCATCGGCCCGCGCATGCCCAGCGCCATATGCAGCCATCCAGGATTGACGCCGTCGCTCGGCAGCCCCGCGTCCAGCAACTGCTGCCGCACGCTATGGTCGCGCGTGCGCTCGATCAGCGCGCCGCGCGCGAAGCGGTATAGCCGGCTGTCGCCAAGGTGCGCCCATTGGGCGAGGTTGCGCCGCCGGTCGATGAGCAGCACGATCACCGTCGCGCTCATGCGGCCGCGTTCGTGCTCGCGCTGCTGGCTCGCGCGGATCGCGCCGTGCGCGTCCTCGATGCAGGCATGCAGGATGTGCGCGAGCGTGGGCGTGCGAGTGGGATCGCTGTGTTGTGCACGTTCCAGAATGCGCTCGACCGCACAGCGCGCGGCAATCTCGCTGCCGGGCTCGCCCGAGACGCCGTCGCTCACGACGAAGCACGCGTAGTCGTCGGAGATCGAATAGCCGAGTGCGTCCTGATTGCTTTCGCGCGTGCCCGCGCGCGAGAACTGGGCGCACGAGAGGTTCATGCGTCGCTCGCGCGAGCCGGGCGGCGTCGCGCGTGATAGCTCCTTACTTCCTCGTCGTAGGCGCGCAGGAAGGACCGGCCGAACACCGCGCTGAAGTCGTCCTCGACGGCGAGCATGGTCTCGTGATGCAGGCGTTCGTAACGGTTCCACAAACGTAGCTTGCGCAGCACCGGCAGGAACGCTTCGTAGCGGCTCGGCGCATTGCGAGCGGCCAGGCGTTCGGGCGAGAAGCGCAGCAGCACGTCATTGAGCGCGGCGCGCATGCCCGCGACCATGGCGATCTGGTGCGCCTGCAAGTCGTGGAACGCGTCTTCGACGGCGCCAGGCGGCGTCATGAAGCCGGGAAACGGCAGGCCGAACATCTGGCGCAGCGCCGCGCTGCCATCGGGCAGCAGCTTGAGCGGGTTGTTTTCGCGGTCGAGCAATACGGTCATGTCGGCCTTCACTTCGCGCTTGAGAATGCTGCGCGAGGAGAGCAGCTCGACCGTGCCGTTCGCGAACAGCGCCAGCAATTGCCCGGCCGTATACAACTGCTCGGTTTGCCAGTCGCAAGTGGCCTTGTCGAGGCCCGCGCCGCGCAGGAAAGCGGAAAGCAGCGCATCGGCGGAATCGGGTGCGGCCGAAGGCGTGGGCGCATCGGCGCGGGTTGTGGTGCTTGCTGCCTGGGTTGGCGCGGATGCCGGGTCGTATGCGCGTGTCAGCGGTGGCCGTAGCGGGAATTCGCGCTCCGGCTCGCTCTCTGAAGATTTAGTTGCGTGCGCATCTATATTGAGGGTGTGCGCGGCTGCTTGTTCTCGGGCCGGCGTTGGCGCGGATTTTTGCGTCGATGTCGGGGGCGGCATAGATGCCAGTGTTTGTGCCGATGCGCGGCCCGTTTCGTCACGGCTCGGTCGCGCGAACAGCGCGAGCGGATCGGTCGGGATCGGCGCGTTTTCCTTGACGTTTCTCTTGACGTTTCCGTTGAGTGGCGCGCGGCCTTCGCTTTCCCGCTCGCGCGAGGGCGTTGCAATGCGTCGCTCGACCGGCGCCGGCGGCGCGGCCTGCGCCACGTCCTCCACGCCGGCTTCGCCATCATGGGCGCGCAGCACATAAGGCCCGATGCGGATCGCATCGCCGGACGCCAGCGCATGTTCCTCGGTGTACTCGAGCGGCATGTCGTTGATCTCCACCACCGAGACGCTGCTCAAGTTCTTCAGCACGCAATGCTCGCCATCGATCTGCAGCAACGCTTGCAGCCGCGAGACCTGGCGCGTTTCGTCGGGCAGCACCATCTGGTTATCGGCATTGCGTCCGATCGTGCCGCCCGGCGCATGAAACATCACGCTGGTCTCGGTGCGGACCGGCTCCCCTGCATATTCGATGACGGTCAATTGCATGATGCTGACTGACTCACTCAATAACGGACAAAAGATGCTTGCGGCGCGCCGCTGTGTCACGGCAGCCTGTCACGATGGCGCGACCTTGCGGCGAGCCGCATCGAAGGCGGGGCCCCAGACGGGATGACCCTTCTCCGCGGCGGACAGCTCGAAGTGCGGGTCGATGCGCAAGATGGCCTCGAACTCGGCGCGGCACTGCGCAACGCGGTTCGTCACGCAATAGCTGAATGCCATCAGCTTGTGCGCTTCAATCTGGGTGGCGCGGTCGCCGTCCTCCACAGCGTTGCTGTTGCGCAGCAGCTGGATGGTGCGCGAGTAGTCGCCCGCGAGATACGCATCGTTTGCGGACGCAACGGTATTCGCGGCGGCCCGTTGCGCGGGCGAGAGGCTGCTGCAGCCGCCCGTTGCAACAAGCATTGCAGCAAGCGCCAGTAAAAATACGCCGCCAAGGGCGGCCGGCGTGCCATTCGCACGTAATAAATTCCAGCGTATCGGCCAGTTCATCGTCGGCAGTCCGGTATTTAATTCTGGATTCAAGCGCGCAGTGTAAATACTACGGCCTGAAAAATTTATTTGTAGAGCGCGTATTCGGAGATCGTTGCGGTAAGGAATCGTACGAACTATAGTCTAGTCACCTGATTTTTCCTCATATGAATTATTACTCGTGAGACAGCGTCGGCGATAGATTAATTTAATTCCGCGAAACAGCAAAAGGCATGGCGTCGTGGCCCCGTGGCTTGTTATCCGGCACGCATGGGTCAGGGTGGGTATTCCTGGAGCAGCACTCTTAGCCCCTGTTTGCAGGCATGAACCGGGGGACGGGGCGTGTTCGTGCCTGTGCATGAGAACGTGTTTTCGCGCTGAATCAGAGGACTGGCACGGTATGTACGGAGCGCAAATTAAGCGCGTGCTTCAACCGCGCGCGGGGATTTATTTTGCCTTTTTATTATTTTGGGGGTGTGCATCGACCGAGAAGGATTTACCGGTTCCCTATTCGGTAACATTTCAGGTGGCGGCCGACGTCAATCGCGATTCTCAAAATCGGCCCGCGCCTATCGCGCTGCAAACTTTTCAGCTGAAATCCGGTAATAATTTCGGCCGAGCCGATTATTTCTCGCTGCAAAGCAAACCCGAAGACGCGCTCGGCGCGGAACTGGCGGGCACGGACCGCATCGTTCTGCGTCCGGGCGAGTCGCGCACGATTCACTACCCGGGCGGCGAAGCAGTGCGGGCGCTCGGCGTGGTGGCGGGCTACCGCAAGCTGGAGAAGCGCCGCTGGAAGGTCGTGGTGGCGTTGCCGCCGCCTGCGAGCACCAACCTGTTCAAGTTCTGGCAGGGCAAGCCCTCCGAAATGCGTTACGTGATCGCGGTGCAGGGCGACGGACTCGTCGCCACACCCCATTCCGGTGAGGCTCCATGAACGACCGCATGAATGCTCCTGTTGTGCCCGTCGCGGGCGGCGCCGGCCAGCGCGACCGCGTGGTGTGGTCCGAGGGCATGTTCCTGCGGCCCCAGCATTTCCAGCAACTCGAACGCTACTTCGAGCGCTACGTGCACCTGCGCTGCGCGCCGCTGCAGTGCTATTCATGGGGCTTCGCGTCGCTGCGCATCGACGAGGAGGCGCTCGCGCACGGCAAGGTGATGCTGCGCGCCGCGAGCGGCATGCTGCCCGATGGCACGCCGTTCGATTTTTCGCATCTCGACGAAGCGCCCGAGGCGCTGGAAGTGGGCGCCGACGTGCGCGATACCACGGTCGTGCTGGCGCTGCCGGCGCCGCGCAGCAGCAGCGCGCAGGTGACGTTCGGCGGCGGTGCGGCGGCGCTCGCGCGCTATGTAGCCCATGAGGCCGAGATCGCCGACGTCAACGAGGTGCGCCTCGAACCCGCGCTCGTGCAATTAGGACGCCTGAAGCTCAAGCTCGCGCTCGCGAGCAGCGTGGACGACGACTGGCACGCGATGGGCGTGCTGCGCGTGATCGAGCGGCGCGCCGACCGCCAACTGGTGATCGACGAGACCTATATTCCGCCGCTGCTCGACGCGCACGCGCATCCGCAGCTAGCGGGCTATGTGCAGGAGCTCGACCGGCTGCTCGCGCAGCGCAGCGAGCTGCTTGCCGGGCGGCTCGCGCAGGCTGGGCGCGGCGGCGTTTCCGAGGTCGCCGACTTCCTGCTGCTGCAACTCGTGAATCGCTATCTGGCTGTGACTTCGCACACCGCGCAAACGCCAGGCGTTCACCCCGAGCAGCTGTTTCGCGACTGGCTCAAGCTCGCCTGCGACTTCGCGACGTTTACGGCGGCCTCGCGCCGGCCCGAGGTGCTGCCGGCCTATCGTCACGACGACTTGCGCGCGAGCTTCGGCGAGTTGTTCGCCGAACTGCGGCGCTCGCTCGCCACCGTGCTCGACCAGAATGCCGTGCAGATCGCGCTCACCGACGCGGGCAACGGCGTGCAGGTGGCCGTGATTGCCGACACCTCGCTGCTGCGCGACGCGGGCTTCGTGCTGGCGGTGCGCGCCGATGTGCCCGCCGAAAGCGTGCGCACGCGCTTTCCCGCCCAGGTCAAGCTCGGGCCGGTCGAGCGCATCCGCGATCTGGTTCAGTTGCAGTTGCCGGGCATTCCGGTGCGCGCGCTGCCGGTCGCGCCGCATGAGATTCCGTATCACGCCGGCCATAGCTACTTCGAGATCGACAAGGGCGGCGACCTGTGGCGGCAACTCGAACGCTCGGGTGGTCTCGCGCTGCATCTGGCCGGCGAGTTTCCGGGCCTCGCGATGGAGTTCTGGGCGATCCGCGGCGTGCGCACAGGCGGCGTGCGCATGGGCGAGATGCGCGCAGGTGACACGCGATGAATCCGCTCAACGATCCCTTCGCCGCGCAACGCGAGGCCGGCCATGGCGCCTTCATGGCCGCGCCGCCGGATCTCGCCCGGGCAACCGGCGACGAGCCGTGGCGCGCCGATGCGCCGCCCGGCGAGGCGCGCGGGTTCGCGGGCGACGCACTGGCGGCCTCCGCCGCATCGGCGGCCTCTGCCGAGGGCGGCAATCCGCTCGTGGCCGCCGCCAACGCATTGCTGAACCTGATTCCGCAGATTCGCTACACCGTGCACCATCCGAACCCGGCCTGGCTGCGCGAACATCTCGCCAACGAGATCCGCCAGTTCGAAGAGCGTGCGCGCGACGCGCGGGCGTCGCCGGAGCAGATCGGCGCGGCGCGTTACTGCCTGTGCACGGCGCTCGACGAGGCGGCGGCGCTCACGCCGTGGGGCGGGGCCGGCGACTGGTCGTCGAACAGTTTGCTCGTGGCGTTTCACAACGAGACGTGGGGCGGAGAAAAATTCTTCGAACTCCTGAACCGTTTGATGCAGCAGCCGCGCGAGCAGCTGAATCTGCTCGAACTGCTTTATTACTGCCTCGTGCTGGGCTTCGAAGGGCGCTATCGCGTGCTCGACAATGGCCGCGCCCAGCTCGACGATCTGCGTCACTCGCTCGCGCGCACGATCCGCAGCGTGCGCGGCGACTATGACGCCGCGCTTTCGGCGCACTGGCGCGACGAGATCGCGCGCGAGGACCCGCATCGCTTCGCCGTGCCGCTCTGGGCCTGCGCCGCGCTCGCCTTGCTGGTGGGCTTCGGCGTCTACCTCGGGCTCGATCTCGCGCTGGCGGGGCGCTCCGACAAGGCGTTCGCGATGATCGGCCGGCTGCAGATCCCGAGCGTGCGCCTGCAAGCCGCCGAGCCCGCGGCGGTCCACCCGATGCCGCCTCCGCGCCTCGCGGGCTTCCTTGCGCCGGAGATTGCCGAGGGGCTCGTGGAAGTGCGCGACGCCGCCGACCGCAGCGTGATCGTGCTGCGCGGCGACGGGCTGTTCGAATCGGGCTCCGCCACCGTGATCGACCGCTACCAGCCGACGCTCGCGCGCGTGGCGGCCGCGTTGGCGCGCGTTCCGGGCGCGATTGTCGTGGCCGGATATACCGACAACGTCCCGGTGCACAGCGCGCGTTTTCCGTCGAACTGGAACCTCTCGGTCGAGCGCGCCCAGGCCGTGGCGGCCATTCTTGCCGCGCGACTTGGCGATGCCGCCCGCGTGCGCGCCGAAGGACGCGGCGCCGCCGATCCCGTCGCGCCGAACGACAGCGCCGCGAACCGCGCCCGCAATCGGCGCGTGGAAATTACCTTGCTCACCGCGCCGCCGAAGCTCGCGACGCCGGACATGGGCGTTGCGGGAGGTGCGCCATGAGCGGCGTCGGGCGTTCGGCATGGCACGCGCTGCGCGCGCTCCTGAGTGCGCGCGTGTGGGCCGTCATCGGCCTGGTGGCGTTCGCGGCGCTGATCTGGCTCGTGGGGCCGCTGATCTCGGTGGGCACGTATCGCCCGCTCGACAGCGCGCTCGCACGCGTGCTCTTCATCGCGCTGATCTTCGCGGTGTGGGCCGCGCGCGTGGGGTATCGGCATTGGCGCGCCGCGCAGCTGAATGCGCAATTGCTGAGCCAGTTGCGCGAGCCCGTTGAAAGCCGCCACGCGCGCGAAGAGGAAGCGCCGCATGCGCAGGAGTTGCGCAGCCGCTTCGACGAGGCCGCCAGGCTCTTGCGCAGCGCGCGCCTCGGGAGCGCGCAGAAGGGCGCACTGCAGGGTGCACAGTCGGGCGCGCAGAACGTTCAGGGTTTGCGCGGCCGCATCGGCCGCTGGTTCGAAGGCCTCACGCGCCAGTATCTTTATCAGTTGCCGTGGTACGTCTTCATCGGCGCGCCCGGCTCGGGCAAGACCACGGCGCTGGTGAACTCGGGCCTCACGTTTCCGCTCGCCGAGCAGTTCGGCAAGGCTGCCATCCGCGGCGTGGGCGGCACGCGCCATTGCGACTGGTGGTTCACCAACGAAGCCGTCCTGATCGATACGGCGGGCCGCTACGCTACGCACGAAAGCAATCGCGCGCTCGATCAGGACGAATGGTCGGGTT
This sequence comes from Paraburkholderia sp. A1RI-2L, assembly GCF_048957375.1. NCBI lineage: Bacteria > Pseudomonadati > Pseudomonadota > Betaproteobacteria > Burkholderiales > Burkholderiaceae > Paraburkholderia > Paraburkholderia sp. A1RI-2L. Next base: position 498,684 of record NZ_JARBTA010000003.1, on the reverse strand, counting down.
TTCTCGCGCTGCTCAAGAAGTACCGCGTGCGCCAGCCGCTGAACGGTGCGCTGCTGACCATCAGCGTATCGGATCTGCTGGGCGCCTCCGAGGTCGAGCGCACCGGACATGCGATGGCGCTGCGCAAGCGCCTGCAGGAGTTGCGCACCGAACTGGGCATCCAGTTCCCCGTGTACGTGCTCGTGACCAAGGCGGACCTGCTCTCGGGCTTCACTGACTACTTCGCGCGCCTGAACCGCACCGAGCGCGCGCAGGTGTGGGGCTTCACGATCCCGCTGGCCGAGACCGAAGCGCGAGACTTCAGCCTGCGCCCCGTGTTCGATCGCGAATACCGGCTGCTGCACCGCCGCCTGAACGACGCGCTGCCCGAGCTCTTCACCGCCGAGCCCGATGCGCGCCGGCGCGAGCTCATCTATTCGCTGCCGCAGCAATTCATCGGCTTGCACGAAGTGCTCGGGCAATTCGTCGAGCAGGTGTTCTCGACCTCGCGCTTCGACGCCATGCCGCTCCTGCGCGGCGTCTATTTCACGAGCGGCACGCAAGAGGGGACCGTGTTCGACCGCGTGATGGGCGGCATCAAGCGCTTTCTCAAGATCGACGGCGCGCCGCCCGCGCCGCATGTGGCCGGGTCGGCGGCGAGCGGGCGCAGCTTCTTCCTCAAGGACCTGCTTCAGGAATTGATCTTCAAGGAAGCGCGCCTCGCCGGCACCGATATGCGCTGGTATCAGCGCCAGCGAATGTTTGCGCTCGCCGCCTACGCAGCGCTCGCGCTGCTGCTGGCCGGCGCGCTGGCGGCGTGGATGGGCAGCTACGCGCGCAATCGTGCGTATCTGGCGTCGGTCGAGGCGCGCGTGCCGCAAATCGACCGCGCGCTGCAAGGCGTGACGATCACCGACGCCGACAACATCGCGCGTGTGCTGCCGATGCTCGACGCGATGCGCAACATCGGGCACGTGGAGGGCGTCGATCCGGCCGACGCGCCGCTTGCGTCTCGCTGGGGGCTGTTTCAGGGCGACAAGGTGCAGTCGGCCGCCGAGAACGTCTATCACCGCGCGCTCGACGAGCTGCTGCTGCCGCTGGCCGCGCGGCGGCTCGAAACGGCGGTGCGCGACGCGCCCCCTGACGACCCTGCCTATGTGTACGCGGCGCTCAAGGCGTATCTGATGCTCTACGACAGCGCCCATTACGATCCCGACTTCGTGCAGGCGGTGCTGGACCTGGAGATTGCCTCCGCGCCCGGCGTTCAGCTGACGCCCGCGCAGCGCAACGACCTGCGCGCGCACATGGCGGCGCTGTTCTCGGGCCGCGTGGTGGTCTCGCCGTTCGCGCAGAACGAGCCGATGGTGGCCGCCGCGCGCGACAAGCTGTTGTGGCTCACCTTCGCGCAGCGTCTGTACGCCCAGCTTGCGCGCACGCTGCGCCCGGCGGCGGCTGCTTACGACGTGAACGTGACGCAGATGGCGGGCCCCTCGGGCGCCTTGGTGTTCAGGCGCGCGAGCGGCGCGAGCCTGAACGAGGGCGTGCCGGGTCTTTATACCTGGGACGGCTACTGGAAGGTGTTCGACAAGCGGCTCGCGGCGGCGGTGGAAGCGTTTGGCCGCGACGAAACCTGGGTGCTCGGGCTGCGCGCCCAGGAGGCCGCGACGCCCGCTGCCGCAAGCGCCCAGGCGAAGGACGTGCGCGCGCTCTATCTCGACGACTACATGCGCCGCTGGGACGCCTTGCTCGGCGATCTGCGCCTGCAGGGCACGGCGTCAATCGCGCAGGTCACGCAGATTGCGCGCGTGCTGTCCGCGCCGGACTCGCCGCTCACGCGTCTGGCCAACGCCGCCGCGCGGCAGACCACGCTCACGCAAAGCGCCAGCGGGCCAGGCGGGCTCGCGGCGGGCGCACAGGACAAGGTGAACCAGGCGCGCGAATCGCTCGCGCAGATCTTCGGCCAGCCGCAGGGCGGCAGCGAGGCATCGGGCGCGGACGCGCGGCCCGAAGCGGTGGTCGATGCACACTTCGCGGGCCTGCGCGAGTTCGGCGACGCGGGCAGCGGCAGCGAAGGCAGCGGTGGCGGCAGCGGCGGCGCGAATCCCGCGATGGCCGCGGTGCTCAAGTCGATCGACAACCTCTATACGTGGCTCACCGCCGCCGATGCCGCGCTGCGCGGTGGCGGGACGCCGCCGCAATCGGACAGTGCCGACCAGATCCGCGCCGAGGCCGGCCGCATGCCTGCGCCGTTCCGGCAGATGCTGGGCGACCTCGCGAACGCCGCGCAGGGCACCGTCACGCACAACGTCGACCAGAACCTCGCGCAGAGCGCGTCCGTCAACATCGGCGACTTCTGCCGCCAGGCCATCGCGGGGCGCTATCCGTTCGCGCGGGGCTCGTCGCGCGACGTCGCGCCCGGCGACTTCGCGCGCCTGTTCGCGCAGGGCGGCATGATGGACGAGTTCTTCCAGAAGAACCTGCAAAACCGCGTGGATACGAGCGTGCAGCCGTGGCGCTTCATCGGCGGTGCGGGGGCGTCGGGCGTTTCGGGAGATAGCGCGCTGCTTGCCTCGTTCGAAAAAGCTGCCGTGATACGCGATGCGTTTTTCGCGGGCGGCGCGCGCACGCCCACCATCAAGCTGGAAATCAAGCCGCTCGACATGGACCCCGACATCTCCGAATGGACGCTCGATGTGGACGGCCAGCAGGTGCGCTATGCGCACGGTCCGCAGGCGCCTGTGACGGTGCAGTGGCCGGGGCCGCGCGGCATGAACCAGGTGCGGTTGCAGGTCGTCGATCAGTCGGGCGCGACCGACGGCATCGTGACCGAGGGGCCGTGGGCGCTCATGAGATTGTTCGATGGGGCCGCCTCAGGTCGCGCCGCGCCGGGACGCGGCCAGGGCCCCGAGCAGATGGTGGCCGGTTTCAACGTCGATCATCACGCGCTCGCCATGCAGGTGAGCGCGGATAGCGTGCGCAATCCCTTGCGTCTCGCGCAACTGGAGTCGTTTTCGTGTCCGGGGAAATCATGAACGGCGCGCTCCTTGGCGCTGAATTCGCGTTGCCCGCCTGGTACGGCAAGCTGCCGGGCGCAGGCGACTTCGTGGGCCGCCGCATGCAGGGCGCGCTCGCACGCACATGGGAGCAATGGCTTTCGCAGGGGATGGCGGCGGGCGGCGCCACGCTCGATGCGCACGCGCCGCTCTGGAGCTTCGCCATTCCCGCCGGCAGCGGCGAAGGCTGGGTGCAGCTCGGCTGCGTCGCGCCGAGTCGCGACCGCGTCGGGCGGCGCTATCCGCTCGTGGTCGCGCAGCCGTTCGCGCCGCAGCGGTATGGGCGCGAGAGCGGCGAGCGCGAGCGCGCCGATCTGCGCATCCGCTTGATGGGGGCGATCGTGCGCGACGCGATACGCGGCGCGTTGGGGCCGGAGGACTTCGATCTGGCGCTGGCCCAGGGCCTGCGCGACGACGCAGCGCTCGCAGGCAGCGATGCGCCGGGCGTTGAAGGCGGCTGGCCGAATTTGTGGGAATACTTCGACCCGCACGGCATGACGAGCTTCTGGTGGACCGCTGCCAATGGCGGCGCGCCGCGCACCGACGTCCACACGGGCGGGCTCGATGCCGCGCTGTTTCAGCGGCTCTTCGGCGAGCCGCAGGGAGGACCGGCATGACCGACCCGCACTACGCCGAAGCCGCGCCGAACGCCGCGCGCGCGGGCTCGCAAGGCAGCTCGAGAAACGGTTCGAAAAGCGGCTCGCACGGCGGCGCGCAAGCGGGCTCGGCGTCCGGCAGCGACGGCGTGCGGCCCTTGCCGAACGGCCATCGGCTGGCCGGCTTCGAGCTCGACTCGGTGCTGGGCACGGGCGGCTTCGGCATCGTCTATCGCGCGTTCGATCGCACCTTGCAGCGCGCGGTCGCGGTCAAGGAGTACATGCCCGCGATGCTCGCGTCGCGCGCGGGCGACTTCACGGTCGCGCTGCGCGCCGCGCGCCTCTCGCAGGCCTTCGATGCAGGGCGCGCCGCGTTCCTGAACGAAGCGCGCCTGCTCGCGCAATTCGATCACCCGGGCCTCGTGAAGGTGCTGCACTTCTGGGAAAGCCACGGCACCGCTTACATGGTGATGCCGTACTACGAAGGCCAGACGCTCGAACAGCTGCATCAGCGCGGCCAGCGCATGAGCGAGCCCGCGCTGCTGCGCATGCTGGCGGCGGTGCTGGGTGCGCTAGACGTGCTGCATCGCGCGCAGTGCTTTCATCGCGACATCTCGCTCGACAACATTCTCATCCTGCCCAACGGCAACCCGGTGCTGCTCGACTTCGGCGCGGCGCGCAAGCTGATCGGCGACATGGTCGACGAGACCGCGATGATGCTCAAGCCAGGCTACGCGCCGATCGAGCAATACACCGACGACCCCGCGTTCCGGCAGGGGCCCTGGACCGATATCTATGCGCTGGGCGCGCTCGCGCATGTGCTGATGACGGGGGAGCTGCCGCCGGCGGCGGTGGTGCGCAGCATTCAGGACCAATATCGGCCGCTGGCGGGGCGCGCGGCGGCCAACGAAGGCGAACACGAACAGGAGCACTACAGCGAACGCGTGCGGGCCGCCATCGACCATGCGCTCGCGCTGCGGATCGAGGACCGGCCCGAGTCAGTGGCGGCGTTTGCCCAGTCGCTCGGCCTGCACGAGCCTACGCCGGGAGTGTTCGTGCCTGCCGGGTATGAAGCGATGCAGCGCGCGGCGACGCCCGATCTGCCGGCGCCCGCCGCCGAAAAGCCCGTGCAAACCGTGGCGAATGCGCAGCCAGAGGCGAGGGCGGTAGAGCAACGCGATGGCGTGGAGGCACCGGTGGCGGCACCAGTGCCGGAGGCAAGCCCGCGCGTAGTCGAACCGGAAAAGCCACGGACGCCATCCGCCGATAACGCTACTGCTTCGGCTGCCGCGCAACCAGACGATTCGGCCTCCGAATCGTTAGCGCCGCGTTTTGCATGGCGGTCGATGCGCATCCCCGCGCTTGTCTTGCTGCTCGTTTTGGCGGTGGGCATTCTGGCGCTGCGCTATGCGATTCACACGCCGGAAGACTCCACGCAGACGGCAGCGACCCCCAGCGCGCCTGCGGTTCCCGCTGCACCGGCGAGCCACCCGGCTACCCTCGCGCTGGCGGCCCCCGCCGCCAACCCGCCCGCGCAGGCACAACCCGGCGCGGCAGCTTCCGCAGCGGCCGCAGCGGCCACGCCAGCTTCCGTCATGCCGCCCGCCGCGCCGGCCCTGACTACGGACACTACGGTGGTGGAGGTTCACGCCGGCAAGGACAAGCCCGCCAATGCCACGGATAACACCGTCGACAACGCCACCAGTCAATCCGCCGCCGCATCCTCGCAAACGGCTCAAGCCGCGGACTCCACGCAGGCCGCGCCTTCGGAGCCGCAGATCGCCCAGGTGCCGTCACGGCCAGCCATTGCGCCCACCGTGCGCACACCTGTGCCGATGCGCCCCGTGCGCGTGCACTTCCAGGTCCTGCCGTGGGGCGAGGTCTATGTCGATGGGGTGAGGCGCGGCGTGAGCCCGCCGTTCCATACAGCAAGCCTTTCGCCAGGCACGCATCGCATCGAGATCCGCAACGGCTCGCTCGCGCCCTACGTGCGGACCGTGACGCTCGACGCGGGCAGCCCGCCGCTCGAAATCAGCTACAAGTTCGAGTAATGCGTCAAGGAGACCGAACGATGATCGACACCCTGCTCGCACCGATCAGCGCCGACGCGCCGTGCGGACCGGACCTCGAATACGACGCGGACTTTCTGGAGCTGCAGCGTTGCGCCACGGCGAAGCCCGAAGAGCAGTACGGCGACGTGGTCATCGCTGCGCAGTCGCCTGCGTGGCGCGAGGTGGAGCGCCTCGCGCTCGCGCTGCTGGCGCGCACGAAGGACTTGCGCATCGTCGTGCCGCTCACCTGGGCGTGGATCGACAGCCGCGGCCTGCAAGGCTATGCGGATGGATTGCGGCTTGCGTCGGCGCTGCTCGACGCGTACTGGGAGCCGCTGCATCCGGCGCTGCGTTTCGACGACGAGGCCGATCCGCTGCCGCGCTTCAATGCGCTGGCGGAACTGGCCGGCCCACAGGGCTGCGTGCGCGCGGCGCGCGAGCAGTCGCTCATCGGGACGCTGAGCGTGAGTGCGGCGGCAGAACTGTTGCAGCAAGGCGAAGGTGTGATGTCCAGCGAAAGCGGCAGCGATGCCGGCAACGGCGTGGGTAGCTACGCCGGTGGACGCGCCCGCCTTCTGCGCGAATTGCGCCAGGCACACGCTGCGGACAGCCCCGCGCTGCTGTCCGCGCTCGCGGTGCGGGAGCAACTGGAGGGATTGCGGCGCAGGACGAGCGAGAGGCTCGGCGAGGCGTGGACGATCGACAGGAGCGCATTCGAACGGCAGCTAGCCGCGCTGGCTGCCGAGCTGGCTCAGGCCATGGCGGAAGCCGCGGGGCAAGGCACGCCCCTAAACGTGGGGCAAAACGCGGAGCAAAACGCAGAGCAAAGCGCACCACCGCAGCAGCGCGCAGCGGGACCACCCGCCGCGAACGGCACGGCATGGCGCGACGCCGAGATTTCGAGCCGCGCCGACATCGATTTTGGCCTCGAAAAAATGTGCCGCTACCTCGAGCTGCACGAGCCGAGCCACCCGGCGCCCATTTTTCTGCGCCGGGCGCAGCGCCTGCTCTCGCTGAACTTCTACGAGATCTTTCGCGACATTGCGCCGGAAAGCGTGCGTGAGCTCGACCACCTGAGCGGGAACCGCAATGAATCGCCGCAGTGAAGCGCCCGGTTCAATCGTATTGCTGGATTGTGGATTAAAGCGCACGGATTGCGCGGGAGTTGACTCACATGTCTCGTAACAAGTCATTGGACGGCGGCCAGAAGTTCATCGCGCGCAATCGCGCGCCGCGCGTGCAGATCGAATACGACGTTGAGCTTTACGGCGCGGAGCAGAAGGTGCAGTTGCCCTTCGTGATGGGCGTGCTGGCCGACCTCGCGGGCAACCGCAGCGAGGCGCTGCCGGATCTCGCCGAGCGCCGCTTCATGGAGATCGATGTCGACAACTTCGACGACCGCATGAAGTCGATCGCGCCGTCGCTCGCGTTTCAGGTGCCCAACACGCTCACGGGCGACGGCACGATGAGCGTCGAGCTGGCGTTTCGCAGCATCGACGACTTCGCGCCCGCCGCGCTCGCGCGCAACGTAGAGCCGCTGCGACGCTTGCTGGAAGCGCGCACCCAGCTTGCGAACCTGCTCTCGTACATGGACGGCAAGCGCGGCGCGGAGGAGCTGATCGCGCGGGCGCTGGGCGACCCGGCGCTGCTCGCTGAGCTGTCCGAGCCCAAGGCGCTCGGCGCGCCGCCGGCACGCAACGCCAGCGAGGAGGACGACCATGAGCCGAAGTGAAACGCAAGGCGCACAGCGCAGCGCCGCCACCACGCTGCCGGCGGCTACGCTGAGCGGCGGCGAGTTCTCGGTGCTGCTGGAGCGAGAGATCAGTCCCAAGACCGAGCTCGCGCGCGTGGCCGTGCAAACCGCGGTGCAGACGCTCGCGCGCGAGGCGCTCGAACAGAGCCGCACGGTGACTCTATCGTCGGATGCCTACGAAGGCGTGCGGCAGATGATTGCCGCGATCGACGAGAAGCTGTCCACGCAGATCAACGCGATGCTCCATCACCCCGATTTCCAGCGCCTGGAGTCCGCGTGGCGCGGGCTGCACTATCTCGTGAACAACACCGAAACCGACGAGATGCTCAAGATTCGCGTGCTGCCCGCGAGCAAGCAGGAAGTCGCGCGCATGCTCAAGCGCCACAAGGGCATTGCCTGGGACCAGAGCCCGCTCTTCAAGAAGGTTTATGAAGAGGAGTACGGACAATTGGGCGGCGAGCCGTTCGGCTGCCTCGTGGGCGATTACTACTTCGACCACAGCCCGCCCGATGTCGAAATGCTGCAATCGATCTCGAAGATCGCGGCGGCGGCGCATGCGCCGTTCATCGGCGGGGTGTCGTCGTCGCTGATGCAGATGGACTCGTGGCAGGAGCTTTCGAACCCGCGCGACCTCACGAAGATTTTCCAGAACACCGAGTACGCCGCGTGGCGCAGCCTGCGCGAATCGGACGATTCGCGCTACGTCGGGCTCGCGATGCCGCGTTTTCTCGCGCGCCTGCCCTATGGCGCGCGCACCGATCCCGTCGACGAATTCGAGTTCGAAGAAGAAACCGATGGCGCGCGCCACGACCATTACACATGGGCCAACGCGGCCTATGCGATGGCGGCCAACATCAACCGCTCGTTCAAGCTCTATGGCTGGTGCTCGGCAATACGCGGCGTGGAGTCGGGCGGGGCCGTGGAGAACCTGCCGTGTCACACGTTCCCCACCGACGATGGCGGCGTCGACCTGAAGTGCCCGACCGAGATCGCGATCAGCGACCGCCGCGAGGCGGAGCTCGCGAAGAACGGGCTGATTCCGCTCATTCATCGCAAGAACTCCGACGTGGCCGCTTTCATCGGCGTGCAGTCGCTGTATCAAAGTGCCGAGTATCACGACCCCGACGCCACCGCGAACGCGCGGCTTTCGGGCCGGCTGCCGTATCTGTTCGCGTGCAGCCGCTTCGCGCACTACCTCAAGTGCATCGTGCGCGACAAGGTGGGCTCGTTCCGCGAGCGCCCGGACATGGAGCGCTGGCTCAACGACTGGATCATGAACTATGTAGACGGCGACCCGGCGAACTCTTCGCAGGACACCAAAGCGCGCAAGCCGCTGGCCGAGGCGCGCGTGGTGGTGGACGCCGTGGCTGACAACCCCGGCTATTACTCCGCGCGGTTTTTCCTGCGGCCGCATTATCAGTTGGAGGGCTTGACGGTGTCGCTGCGGCTGGTGTCCCGATTGCCGGCCTTGGAGGTATCGGGCAGTTGATGAGGATGATTGATCAATCCGCGTGAGCAAACAGGAGAAACACAATGGGCGTGGCGATGTTCATGAAGGTGGATGGCGCAACGGGCGAATCCGCCGACAAGCAGCATGGCGGCTGGAGTGACATCCAGTCGTTTTCCTGGGGCGCGACGCAACCGGCGGCCATGGCCACGGGCGGGGGCGGCAATGCGGGCAAGGCGAACTTCGACGACCTCGTGGTGATGGCCTTCATGGACAAGGCCACGCCCGCCATCATCAAGCACTGCGCGAGCGGCAAGCATTTATCGAAGGTGGAGATATCGTCGTGCAAGACCGGCGGCGAGCAGATCGAGTTCTCGCGCGTCACGCTGGAGGAGGTGATCGTGACCACGGCGCGCGTGGTGGGCGCGGAAGCGAACGACGCCACCGACCGGCTGATGATGCAATACGGCTTTCAGGCCGCGCGCGTGAAAAAGCAGTACTGGGAGCAGAACGCGAACGGCGGCAAGGGGCCCGAAGTGACGATGGGCTGGGACATCAAGAAGAACACGGAAATGTGAGGCCCGCATGGCGAGTGATTCCGCTTATCGGGACTTCGTGCGCGAAGCCCGCGCGGTCCATGCGGTCGAACCCCGGCGCACGGCGCGTCCCATGCTGTTCGACCGCTTGCGCGACGACGGCCACGGCACAGGCGCGCTGCTCGAAGCGGTGCTGCGCGACCTGTCGTGGCTTTTGAACACGGCCTGCGCCCTCGACGAGCACGATGCGCGCCGTTACGCCGAAGCGGGCCGCTCGGTGCTCAACTTCGGCGTGCCGGCATTCGCGGGCACGCCGCTTTCGGGCATCGATACGCAGTACCTGGAAAATGCGCTGCGTGAGGCCATCGTGTGCTTCGAGCCGCGCCTGCAAAGCGAGAGCGTCGAGGTGCGGTGTGTGAGCGACCCACGGCGCGCGAGCCGGCACAACGTGCTGACCTTCGAGATCGCGGGGCGGCTCGCGTGCGTGGAGCCGCCGATTGCGATGCTGCTGCAAACCGAGCTGGATCTGGATTCGGGCTTCGCGCTGCTGCGCCCGCTGAACCGGTCCGGCGATGCAGACTCCACCAGCGGCCGCGCGCGGCGCTGAACCAACGTCACGCTATGGACGCACGCTTTCTTGACTACTACAACCGCGAGCTGGCTTATATGCGCGAACTGGGAGCGGAGTTCGCGCGCCAGTATCCGAAGGTTGCGGGCGGACTCGGCATGCACGGCATCGACGTCGCGGACCCGTTCGTCGAGCGCCTGCTCGAGGGCTTCTGCTTTCTCACCGCGCGCGTGCAGTTGAAGATGGACGCCGAGTTTCCGCGCTTTTCCGAGCGGCTGCTCGATGTCGTGTATCCCGATCATCTCGCGCCCACACCCGCGATGGCGATCGTCCAGTTCGAGGCCGATCCGGCCCAGGGCACGCTGGGCCAGGGCTTCACCGTGCCGGCGGGGACCAGCCTCATGGCGGCCGCGCCGCGCGGCATGGGTACGGCCTGCGAGTTTCGCACCGCGCAGCCAGTCACGCTGTGGCCGCTCGTGCTGCGCGCCGTCGATCTGATGCCGGTGCCGGCGGGCGCTGGCGAGGGCAGCGGCGCGAGACGCGCCTTGCGCGTCGTGCTGGGCGCGCAAGGCGGCGCGAGTCTGAATCGCTTGCCCGTCGACCAGCTGACGTTTTTCCTTGGCGGACCCGAGCGGCAGGCCATGCGGCTGCTCGAACTCGTGTGCGCGCGCACGCTCGGCGTCGTGCTGCGCGATGGCGCCAATCCTGCTGAATCCGCTGAATCCGATCGTGGCGCGGAAAGCCATCGGCTCGCCTCGCTCGGGCCAGAGGCCGTTGTTCACGAAGGCTTCGACGCGGACCAGGCGCTCTTTCCACCCGGCTCGCGCGGCTTCGAGGGCTACCGGATCCTGCGCGAGCATTTCGCGTTTGGCGCGCGCAATCTATTTTTCAGCGTGCGCGGCCTGCGCCAGGCGTTCGAGGCCTCGCGTGGCGAGTGCATCGAGATGCTCTTGCTCATCGACGGCGACGACGCCGATCTCGAACGCAGCATCGACGCCACCCATCTCGCCCTCAACTGCACGCCGGCGATCAATCTGTTTCCGAGGCGCACGGAGCGCATACCTGTGACGCCCGGCACGAGCGAATACCGGCTGATGGTCGACCGCACGCGCGCGCTCGACTACGAAATTTTCTCGGTGAAGCGCGTGATCGGTCATCGTGCCGGCGAGGGCAGCAATGGAAACGCCCAGGGAGAGACTGCGTTTCATCCGCTCTACATGGCGAATGCCAGCGATGCCGAGGAATCTGGGGCGTACTTTTCCGTGCGGCGCGAAACGCGGCTTGTGGGTACTCAGGCGCGGCGCGGCGGCATGCGTTCGAACTATGCGGGCACGGACGTTTGCGTGTCGCTCGTCGACCGCAGGCACGCGCCGTTCGACGAGCGCATCGAACTGCTTTCCGCCGACACGCTGTGCACGAACCGCGACTTGCCGCTGCACCTCGCGGCCGCGGGCGTGACCGATCTCACGCTGAAAATATCCGCACCGGTGAGCCGCGTGCACATCGTGCGCGGCCCTTCGACGCCGCGCCCGCCGCTCGCGCAAGATGAGGCCAACTGGCGGCTGATCGCGCATCTGGGGCTCAACTACCAGCCGCTCGCCGATATCGACGACGAGGCCGGCGCACAGCGGCTGCGCGAGCAACTGGAGATCTACGCGGACCCGGCGGATGCGCCGCTCGCGCGCCGCATCCGCGGCATTCGGCGGCTCGCGTGCGAACCGGTATTCAGGCGCTTGCCGGTGGCCGGGCCGCTCGTCTATGGGCGCGGCGTGCGCGTGGAGATGACGGTGGACGACCACGCCTTCGCAGGCGACAGTCCTTACGCGCTTGGCGCGGCCCTGGAGCAATTCTTCGCCCGGCATGCGTCGATTAACGCGTTCGTCGAGTTCGCGCTGTATTCGGCGCAGCGCGGGGAAATCGCCGAATGGCCCGCGCGCGTGGGACGCAGGCCTGCGATATGAACGATCGATCAGGATATCGAAATATGGGCCGCGACAATGACCGCGCCCGCTACCTGGCGTTCTGGCGCCGGCTGCGCGCCGCGCCGGCGGAGCACGACCTGTTTCACCTGCTGCGCTGGATCGATGCGCTCGCGAGCGCGCCCGCGCGGCTCGGCGCGGCGCAACACCCCGGCGCGGAGCCGGTGCGGCTCGGGCAGATTCCTTCGCTTGCCTTCGCGCCTTCGATGGTGTCCGGCATTGCCGATGCGCCAGGCGAGACGGCGCCGCCGCGCGTGCTCGTCCAGGGCTTCGGGCTGTTCGGTCCCAATGGCGCGCTGCCGCAGCACGTGACCGAGTACGCATTCGAGCGTGCGCACAGCGTGGGCGATGCGTCGATGAGCGCATTCGCCGACGTCTTTCATCATCGTCTGCTCGTGCTGTTCTATCGCGCCTGGGCCGATGCGCAGCCGGTCGTCGGTCTGGACTGGCCCGGTGCCTCGCGCTTCGACGGCTATGTCGCGAGCCTGATCGGCGCGCGTGCCACGGAGCCCGCGTTGCCAGCGCGCGAAGCGCCTGGCCGTCATGCGAAGTACTTCCATGCGGGCCACTGGGTGCGCCAGACGCGCAATCCCGAGGGGCTCGCGCAGATGCTGCGCCACGACTTCGGCGTGCCGGTGCGCATTGTCGAGCATGTCGTTCGCTGGGTCGCGCTCGACGCACGGCAGCGTAGCGCGATCGGTGCGCGAGGCACGCCGGGCGCATCCGGTACGCCAGGCGCAACCGGCATGCGCGGCGTGGGGCAGGGCGGGCGGCGGGGGCGCGGCGCGCGCGCGGCGCTCGGCGAAGGTGCGGTGCTCGGGCGTGCAGTGCGCGACGCGCAAGGCAGCTTTCGCATCGTGCTCGGGCCGCTGCCGCTCGCGCGCTACCAGTCGTTCCTGCCCGGCGGCGCGGATGCCGCGAGGCTCGTGCATTGGGTGCGCGAGTACGTGGGCGCCGAGTTCGACTGGGACCTGCAACTCGAACTGGCCGCGCCCGAGGTGCCGCGCGCAGCGCCCGGCGGAGCGGGGCGGCTCGGCTTCTCGACCTGGCTCGGACAGCGGCTGAGCGAGGAACCCGCGCGCGAGCTCGTGATCGATCTGGCCGCGCGCGCTGTGGATGCTGCGCGCACTGACACCCGTGAGCCGCCCGTCTTCGCGCGCGCGCAAGGAGATTGACGCGTGGCGCGCATCTTTACGCTCGACAGCCCGCTCGGCGACGAGCTCAAGTTCTATCGCCTGAGTGGCCGGGAGGCACTCGGGCATCCGTTCGAATGGCGCATCGAGGCACTGGCCGCGAGCCATAGCGTGTCGCTGCGCGATCTGCTCGGCAAGCCGGTGACGGTGCGCGTCGAGTTGGCGGAGGGCGGGCAACGCTATCTGAACGGCATCGTCGCGCGCGCCACGCTGATCGGACGGCACGCCGAGCGCTACTACGCATACGAACTGATCGTGCGGCCCTGGCTGTGGCTCGCGAGCCGCAGCGCCGACTGCCGCATCTTCCAGGAAAAGAGTGTGCCGCAGATCGTGCAGCAGGTGCTCGCACCCTATGGCTATCCCATCGAAAGCCGGCTCACCGAGACCTACGCGCCGCGCGAGTACTGCGTCCAGTACAACGAGACCGACCTCGCCTTCGTGTCGCGGCTGATGGAGACGGAGGGCATCTACTATTTCTTCCGGCACGAGGCTGGCATGCATACGCTGGTGCTCTGCGATGCAACGGCCTCGCATGGCAAGCTGCCCGGCTTCGCGACGATTCCGTTCATCGCCAGCGACCGGGCCGCGATTGCCGACGAAGAGCATATCGACCGCTGGCAGCCCGTGCAGGAAGTGAGCGCGGGGCGCCGCGAGGCGAGCGACTACGACTACACGAAGCCGCTTGCCGATCTGGGCGTGCAGCGCGCTCAACCGCGCGGCCACGATCACGACCACTATGCCGTATTCGAGTGGCCGGGCGGCTACCGCGACGATGCGCACGGCGAGCATCGCAACCGCGTGCGGCTGGAGGAACTGCAGGGCGTCTACGACCGCGCGCAGGCGCATACCGACGTGCGCGCATGCGCGCCGGGCTATCTGTTCGAGCTTGCACGCTGCCCGCGCGCGGATCAGAACCGCAAGTATCTGATCGTCCGCTGCGCCTGGCGCTTTCAGGAGAACCCCTACGCGAGCCATACTGGCAACGAGCCCGTTCTGCACGAGACGGATTTGCTCGCGCAGCCCGACAGCCTGCCATACCGTTCGCCGTGCGCCACGCCGCGGCCTCACACGAACGGGCCGCAAACGGCGGTCGTGGTCGGGCCGCCCGGCGAGGAAATCTGGACCGACCAGTACGGCCGCGTGAAGCTGCAATTCCACTGGGACCGCTACGGGAAGAATGATCAGGATTCCTCATGCTGGGTGCGCGTGTCGAGCCCATGGGCCGGCGGCGGCTTTGGCGGTGTGCAGATTCCGCGTGTGGGCGACGAGGTGATCGTCGATTTTCTGAACGGCGACCCCGATTATCCAATCGTGACCGGGCGCGTCTACAACGCCGCGCGCATGCCGCCCTGGGGCCTGCCGATGAGCGCGACGCAAAGCGGGTTGCTCTCGCGTTCTACGCCGGGCGGCACAATCGAGCATGCGAACGCGCTGCGCTTCGAGGATCGCAAGGGCTCGGAGCAACTGTGGATGCACGCGGAGCGCAATCTCGACATGGAGGCGGAGGTCGATCATTCCGTTTCGGTGGGCCGCGACCGCACCCGCAGTGTGGGGCGCGACGAGACGGTGCAGGTGAGCAACAACCGCAACAAGCAGATCGGCAACAACGAGACCGTGGGCGTCAAGCAGCACCGCACGGCGCAGATCGGCGGCAACGAAACCACGAGCGTGGGCGGCGACCATAGCGTGACCGTGACGGGCAACAGCACGCATGCCGTCACCAATGGCAATCACAGCTTCACCGTGGCCACCGGCACTCACACCGTAGTGGTGCAGCAGACCAGCGCGCATACGGTGGCGGCAGGCTCGCGCATTGTGAATGTGAATACCGGCGACTACAGCGCGACCGCCGCAAAGGCGGTGCGACTGCATGCGATAGGCGAGGGCATGCACATTACCGGAGACACCGGCGGCGTCGCCATCAAGGGCAGCGATTCGGGCGTGGACGTGCACGGACTCGAAAACGGCGTCGGCATCACGGGCGATGGCGCGGGCCGGGGAGTGAACATCACCGGGACCGGCAAGGGCGTCATCATCACCGGCACGCCTTTCACGGCAGTCTATGGCATCACCAACGTGGATGTCTCGGCGCCGACGATCAATGTGGGCGACGCGGACGTCAAGCAGGTCAATATCAACGCGAAGACGATCGTGATCTCGACGGACGGCGCGAGCATCACGCTCGACTCGTCCGGCATCACGATTCAGGGGACCATCGCGCACATCAACTAGTTGCGGTTCGCCTCGTAGATGCAACTAACTGTCAAGCGCCAACGCCGACTGCAACGCGATAAGGGTGGTGCTGCACTAGCTGCATCGCTTCGCGAAGGCAGGCAAGCAGAGAAACGGAGAGGATTTCATGGATATTCAAGAAAATTACGCAGACCACGCCGAAGACGCGGCGGCAACGGAAGCCGTGCAAATCGACCCGGAGGACACCATCGACACCGCCACGCGCTCGAAGCTGCGCGCCTTGTTCGAAGCGGGCATGGCGCCCGCTCCGGCAGCGCCCGCGCGAGCGCCTGCCGCGCAGGGCTTGCTCGTCGGCGAGGTGATCGATACGCATCACCCGGATTGTCCGGGCCGGGTGCGCGTGCGCTGGTTCGATGCGCACGGCGAGATGGTGGAGTGCTGGCTTGCCTGCCTGCGTGGACAACGGCCGCGCAGAGGCGATCGTGTACTGGTGGAGCAGCCGGTGAACTGGGCCGAGCCGCTCGTGACGGGTGTTTTCGCACCGGGCGCGGCGGAGCCCGTCACGCCGGCTTTGGAGGAGGACCAGGATACGCACGCGAGCCATGCCATCCAGCTCGCGCCCGACCAATGCGTGCAGATCGACGATGTCCAGGGCAAGCCGCTCGTTCGGATTCTCGCTTCGGGCGCGGGGCCGGTGGTGCGGCTCATGAGTCCGGACATCAACCTGGAGGCCGCGGGCAAACTCAGCCTGCGCGCGCAGACGCTGGAACTGGAAGCCGGGCGCGGCGGCGTCGATATCCGCACCGAGTCCGATACGGTCGTGCGAAGCCGCTATATCCGGCTGAACTGACGCGCGAGCACGCCAGCAATGCAGCGCGAATTTGCCGCCACGGACGCCGCGCTCGGGGACTTCATCGAGCAGCCCGACTATCCGACGCTCGTGCTCGGCGCAACCGATCTCGACATCGTGCTCGCGTTCAAGATGCTTCAGGAGCGCGACCGGCGCGACGCGCAGCGCATCTATCTGCTGTTTCCGTTCGCATGCGATGCGCCAGGCCGCTATTTGCAGCAGTGCATGGATTCGCTTGCCGCGCAGATCGCCGCAGAGAACGACGCGCGCGTGAAAGCGGGCGAGCCGCCTTGGGGCGCACTCCCGCTGCTTTGCACCGACCCGGGCCAGCCCCACGCGAGCCGCCTCAAGGCGGCGGTGGAGCATGTGCGCGGGCTGGTGGAGGTGGGCGTCGATATCGTTTGGGCACTCATGCCGTCGACAGTTGCGGACTCAACCAGTTATCGGGAAGCAGTTTGGCCGCTGCTTGCACTCGATGGCTTCGAAGCGTGGATGGAAGGGCATCGATTCTGCTTGCGCGAGGATCCTGCGCGGCGCTTTCTTCCGACGCCCGAGCAGCGCGAGAAGGCTCGTCATGTGCTTGCGCTCGACCTCGACTTCTCGCCGGAAAAAACCGCCGATACGCTGGTGGGCGCGCTCAACGATGCGGCCCGTCCGCTCGCGGAGCGGATGCAGGCGGCCATGCAACTGGCCGCGCTCGATCTCGCGCATGGCCGCCTCGACCCGGCGCTCGAGAAATATCGCTTGCTGTATGGCTGGCATCGCGAGCAGCGCAATCCGCTCGGGCAGGCGCTGGCGCTGGGGGGAATCGGCGATGTCGCGACACGCAGCGGCCAGCATGCCGATGCGAGCCGCTGGTATGCGCACGCGCTCGACGCCGCAGCCGATAGCGGCAACCTGGGTGTCGCGCTGAATTTGCTCATGGCGTCCGGGCAATCGCGGCTGAGCCTGAAACAGCCCGCGCACGCGGTCGAGTATTTCGAGCTCGCGAGCCGCACGGCGGACAAGCTGATGTTCCCGCATGCAGCCGTCGATGCGTTGGAGAAACTCGGCGTGGCGTTGCTGGGCGCGCGCAAGACGGTCGAGGCCGCGCGCGCGTGGACCGATGCGAAGGCGTTGTGCGAGCGTTTCGGCTGCGAGCATCAGCGCCATTCGGTGCTCGAGCGGCTGGCTGCGTTATACGCGCAGGCTGGGTTGAAGACACAAGCCATGGCATACGAAATGGAGAAAGATCGGATTCCTGTGCATCGGGAGATGGAACGGGAGGGACGGCGCTAGATGAGCACCTCGCCAGGCAATCCGAGCAACCTGGCCAGAGCGGCCAGTGCGGCAACCGAGGCCAGCGCACCGCCCGCGCCACCCGGCCCGCTGATCGCCCCGACCGGCAATACTTCGGTCGATGCACTCGCGAGTGCGGTCAATAGCGGTGCACAGCCGTTTCAGGATCTCGGTAATCCCCAGGCCAGCACGCTGGACCGCATATCGGATGTCGTAAACGGCGCGGTGGGCAGCCTTGGCGCGTTCGATCAGCTGCTCAATACCGGAATGGCGCTGATTCCGGGCGCGAATCTGATGCCGGGCATGCCTGCCGCGTTCATCGGCGTGCCTCATTTGGGCGTGCCGCATGCGCACGCGCATCCACCGAGCAATGGCGTGCCGCTGCCTAGCGTCGGCGAGACCATCGGCAGCGGTTGCCTGAGCGTGCTGTATGGCGGCATGCCCGCCGCACGCGTGCTGGACGTGGGGATGGCGCCCACCTGCGGCGGCTTCGCACCGGTGTTCGAGATCAGCACCGGTTCGAGCAACACCTTCATTGGCGGCGCGCGCGCGGCACGCATGGCGATCGATCTCACGCGCCATTGCAATCCGCTCGGGATGAGCGGCAAGGGGCATGGTGCCGAGGAGGCGGGGAAGGCGAGCGGGTTCAGGCGCGCAATGAACATTGCCGGAACGGCGGCGCCCGTAGTGGCAGGCGGGGCGACGGCGGCGGACCAGGCAATCGGCGGCCGCACGGTGGACGCTGCGGTGACCGCGGCCCAGACGGCGGCGGATGCCATGGCGATGGCGTTGAGCAATCTGATGGGCAAGGACCCTGGCGTGGAGCCGGGAATGGGCACGCTGCTCCTCGGCGACGGAAGCGTGCTGATCGGCGGCTTTCCAATGCCCGACGCGCTGGCGATGGTGATGCTGGGATGGGGGCTGCGCAAGAAAACCAAGCCGAAGGACGAAGGCGAAGGGCCGAAGAGAACGCACGAAGAGCCCTGCAAGGATGGTCACCCGGTCGATGTCGTCACGGGCGCGGCGGAAAACGAGTTCGTCGACTACAGCACGCGCGTCGCACCCGCGTTCAAATGGGAGCGCTATTACTGCAGCGCCTGGAGCGATCAGGACGGCGCCCTCGGCTACGGCTTTCGTCACGTCTTCCAGCATGAGCTGCGCCTGCGGCGCACGCGTGCGGTGTACGTGGATAGTCTCTATCGGCAATATCCGATTCGCCGCGACGACATGGGGCGCTATGCGGGCGTGTTCGCTGGCTGCGAACTGGAGCAGCAGAGCGCGAACCGCTTCGTGATGCGGCATGGCGCATCGGGCGAATTCACGTTCGAACGCGCGGACGAATCGCAACGTTCGGCGCGGCTCGTGCGTCATGTGAACGAGGGAGTCGAGAGCACGCTTCGCTATGCGAGCGATGGGGCATTGCGTCAAATCGAGCTGGCAGCGCAGCGCGGCGGGCAACGCAGATTGATCGACTTCGTTTATGACGCGCACAACCATGTCACCGAGGTGAACATGATCGACGCCCAGGGCGCCGTGTCATGCATTGCCCGGTATCGCTACGATCGCTCCGGATGCCTCGTGGCATCCACCAATGCGCCTGGCGCAACGATGACGCACGGCTACGACAGCGGGCGCCGGATGATCCGGGAAACGGACGCGAATGGTTATGCGTTTTCCTACCGCTACGACGATCGTGGCCGTTGCGTCGAGAGTGCGGGGCAGGATGGGTTGTGGCGCGTCCTGCTCGATTATCAGCCGGGCCGCACCGCCGTCACGCGGGCCGACGGCGGGAAATGGACGTTCCTGTACAACGCGGCACAAACGGTGACGCGCATTCTGGATCCGTACGGTGGCGTAACCGAGCGTGTGCTGGGCGACGATGGACGAGTCGCTTGCGAGGTCGATTCGGGCGGGCGCGTCATGAGCTGGCTCTATGACAGGCGAGGGGCCAACACGGGGCGTCTGGATCAGTGGGCGAACCGATGGCCGACGCGACAAGATGCGCCCGCGCTGCCCAATGCGAGAGCGCTTGAAGTACCGGTGACGCCGTTGGGGCAGCAGTGGGGGCAGGACAATCCCGAGGACATGCCGGACCGGATGCTGTTGCCGCCGGAAATCGAGGCGCTCGCGGTTTCCGTTGCCGCGCCGGCCCGCTCCCTTGGCATACAGAAAGAACAGCATGATGCAGTAGGTCGCGTGGTCGAGCGCACGGACGAGCTTGGGAACGCCGAACACCTCCACCGTGACGCTGCGGGCAATCTGGTGCGGCTGCGCGACAAGGATGGGCGCGACTACCACTACACCATTGCGTCGTGGAACTTGCGCGAGAGCGAGACGGACCCGATGGGCCATACCGTCCGATACCGGTATACGGCCAAAGCGGGGATTGCCGCCATCATCGACGCGAATGGCAATGAGAGCGCGTACACCTACGACCTGAAAGGCAGGATCGCCAGTGTAGCGAGACACGGTCGGCTGCGTGAGACGTACCAGTACGACGCCGGCGACCGGCTAATCGAGAAGCGCGACGGACAAGGCAATCCGCTGCTTCAATTCGAAGTCGGTGAGCAGGGCCTGCATAGCAAGCGAATGCTCGCGAGTGGCGAGACGCACTTTTACGAATACGACGCCCGTGGAAATTTCACGAAGGCATCGACCGACAAGTTCGATATCCTGATCGATTACGACGAAGACGGACGGCGCACCGCGGACAAGCGCGATGGATCAGGCGTGGATCACGAGTACTTCGAAGACAGGTTGGCTAGTACGACGTGGTTTGATCGCTTCGTGGTTCGCTACGACCTGGTTGCTCTCGGCGAAACGCTGATCCGCACGCCGGAGGGCGGCAGGCACCGGCTTCTGCGCTCGAACGACGGCCGGATCTATCTGAGTCTTGGAAACGGCTTGAACCTGTTGTGCAGCTTCGATGCCGCGGGCCGCTGCACGGGGCGGCTCGTATGGCGCGATGGCCCGGGCGCGGCGGCGCGCGGGGCGTGGGGCGTGCGCTATCAGTACAGCGCGGCGGGCGAACTGCAATGCGTGATCGATACCGAAGCGGGGACAACCGAGTATCAATACGACGCGGCTCATCGCCTGATTGGAGAGACGCGCGAAGGATGGCCAGTACGCCGCTATCAATATGACGCCGCCGGCAATTTGCTACTGGCTCCAGACGGCTCGTCGATGCGCCATGCCGAAGGCAACCGGCTTTCGGAAACGTCGTCCGCGGTGTTTCACTATAACGAGCGCAATCACCTCGCGCACGAGATTGCAGCGGATGGCCGCCGCACCACCTGGCGCTATAACAGTCTGGACTTGCTGGTACAGGTCGAATGGAGCGATCGACCGGAGCTGTGGACCGCCGAGTATGACGGCTTGAGCCGGCGCTCCGCCACGAGAATGGGCGACGCGTGTACGCAATACTATTGGGACGGCGACCGGCCAGGCGCGGAAGTGGGACCAGACGGGCGGGTTCGCCTTTATCTATACGTGAACGAAACCGCGCTGCTGCCGTTCATGTTCATCGACTATGCCGGCCTGGACGCCGATCCGAAATCCGGCAGTGCCTATTTCGTGCTGTGCAATCAGGCGGGATTGCCGGAGCGGATCGTCGATTGCGATGGGCAAACGGCATGGCTTGCGGAGGATATCGATCCCTACGGGATGAGCCGGGTTGCGGCGGGAAATTCCATCGACTACGCGCTGCGATGGCCCGGACACTATTACGACCGG
Source organism: Paraburkholderia sp. A1RI-2L (assembly GCF_048957375.1). Classification (NCBI taxonomy): domain Bacteria; kingdom Pseudomonadati; phylum Pseudomonadota; class Betaproteobacteria; order Burkholderiales; family Burkholderiaceae; genus Paraburkholderia; species Paraburkholderia sp. A1RI-2L. Next base: position 477,476 of record NZ_JARBTA010000003.1, on the reverse strand, counting down.
GACACGTCGCTGCACTACAACCGGTTTCGCTCCTATCATCCGGGGCTGGGACGGTACTTGCAGTCCGACCCGGCCGGGCAGTCGGGCGGAATCAATCTCTACGCGTATGTGGCGAATCCTCTGGTTCAGGTCGACGTGCTGGGGCTGCGTTGTCCCAACGCCAATCATCCGAACGATTGCGATGGAAAGGGACCTGATCATGAGTATGTGGGGCACCCGGGAGAGTATCCGGCGGACATCAAGCCGGTCGTGGACCCGAGATCGAACGAGCCCGTGGACGTGGAATGGCCAAAAATCCCGTGTTTCCATCCATACGACAAAGATGCTTACAAAGGCTTGTCCGAAAGCGCCCAGCGCAAGTACCTGGAAAACTATGCGAAGCAATTAAGCGGCCAGGAGCGCGGAATCAACGGCATGACGGCGGATGAATTCAAGGCCGCGCGCGATGCATTCGAAGCAACATTCCAGGCGCAGAAGGCAGCCGGCAAAAAGAAGCCAAGCGGAAGAAATCCTAAAGGCAAAGCAGCGCAACGGGCCTACCGGAAGTTATACGAAGCCCCGATTCAGGCCAGCCTTCTTGAAGACATAATGGAGAAAAACCCGAGTCTCACCGAAGCACAAGCCTTGAAGCAAGCAAAGGCACGCACCAGAGAAATCATGGACACGCTTGCGGCGCTACATAATCCCGACATGGTCGCCGGAGGGTGGCACCACTACGAGCCGGTAGGCATGGGTGACTCCCCCGTGAACTCGTCAATTGGATCGGGCTGGAACAGCGACGGTCGCGCGGATGCCCTTGAACAGTGGGCGCAGACCGCAATTGATATTGGGAGGGGCGGCTATCTAATGAACATTAAACTGAGACTATGCCGTGGCCTGGGAAAAAAATGATAGGGTTGTAACGACATGACAGACGAGCTATTTGACGCATTTATCCAGACGTTCGGCTGCGGGAAGACTCGCCAGCAGGTTCCCGAGTCCGCATTGAGCCGGTACCGGGGCGTACTGCCCGACCGTTTGCTGGAGATCTGGCGCGAAGAAGGGTGGTCCTCGTATGGAGACGGTCTGGTCTGGATCGTCGACCCGCAAGCATACGAGGGCATCGTCGATATGTGGCTGCGCGATACGCCGGTTGCTGGCCTCGACAAATACCACGTCATTGCGAGAACTGCATTTGGCGATCTTTTTCTGTGGGGCGAGGCCACGGGACCCAGGATCACGCTTTCATGTCCGCTGCACATGCTGGTTTTCCTGCCGGGCAGGGTCGAAAAAAGGGTTGAAAACCCCGATCGTGCATTGAGTATCTTCTTTGCAACGCTTTCGCGAGACGGCTGCGACAAGGACAATTTGTTCAAGCGCGCGCTCAAGCGTTTGGGGCCGCTGGGACCGGAGGAGATGTATGGCTTCGAGCCCGCTCTGATCGTGGGTGGAGAGATATCCATCGATCATCTCGTGAAGGTCGATTTGAACGTTCATCTGTCGATACTTCGGCAACTCGGCGCACCGCGGGTCGGGGGTTTTTGATTTTCCGGAAAACGAACGATGCTGCCTGATGCCACACGTGCCCCACGCATTGCCATTCCGCGTGCAATCCGGATGCTCGGGTTTGTCAGCCTTTTCATGGATCTTTCCTCCGAACTGATTCATGCGCTGCTGCCGATATTTCTCGTCACCACGATGGGCATGAGCGTCAGCGCGCTAGGCGTGCTCGAAGGGGCCGCCGAGGCGAGCGCGATGATCGTCAAGATCTTTTCGGGGCCGATAAGCGACTGGCTGGGCAAACGCAAGGCGCTGCTGTTGCTTGGCTACGGGATGGCCGCGTTGTCCAAGCCGCTTTTCCCGCTCGCCAGCACGCCATTGATGGTCGCGACCGCGCGGATCATCGACCGCGTGGGTAAAGGCATACGCGGCGCGCCGCGTGACGCGCTCATTGCCGATATCGCACCGCCGGAGATTCGCGGCGCCTGCTTTGGGTTAAGGCAGTCGATGGACACGGTGGGCGCGTTTGCCGGGCCGCTTGCCGCCATTGTCCTGATGTTCTGGTTCTCCGATCACATTCGCACGGTTCTCTGGTTTGCCGTATTGCCGGCGTTTGTCTCAGTGGGATTGATCGCATTCGGCATCGAGGAGCCGGCGGGCGAGGGCGCCGCCCATGCGTTCCGGTCTCCATTGCACTGGCGCGCACTGCAAGCGTTTTCCGGACGCTACTGGTTCGTGGTAGCACTCGGCGCCGCTTTCACGCTGCCGCGCTTCAGCGAAGCGTTCCTGGTGCTGCGCGCGCAGCAGACAGGGTTGAATATCGCATGGATTCCCGGTGTGATGGTCATCATGAGCCTGACCTATTCGCTTTCAGCGTACCCCGTGGGAGCGCTATCGGATCGCATCGACCGGCGGGTTCTGCTGGCCTGCGGGCTCGTGCTCTTGATTGCGGCGGATCTGATCCTCGGTATGAGCGTGTCGATTGTCACGGTGCTCATCGGGGTTGCCCTATGGGGGCTGCACATGGGATTCACGCAAGGCATTCTCGCCGCGATGGTCGCGGAAACGGCGCCGCCGGCGCTGCGCGGCAGCGCTTTCGGCGTGTTCAATCTCGTGAGTGGTGTCTGCTTGCTGCTCGCGAGTGTCATTGCCGGATGGCTGTGGGACCGGCACGGCGCTACGGCCACATTTTGGGGCGGCGCGGCTCTTGCGGTCGTCCCCGTGGCGATGTGCCGCTTCGCGCCACGTCTGGGGAGGCATGATCGCTAGGTCTGCTTCCAATGTGAAGAGACCCTGTGCCATGGCCGCCGCCGCGCACGCTGACTCCGCCCGTTCCATTGCGCCGCGTTTCGCGGTGATGTCGTCCCCCGCCTGGATCGCGAAAGGCGCGCCATTGAACGCGGCAGCCCGCCGCTTGTGAACGACGATTAGTATACCCCCCCATACTATTTTGCTAATATGCACAGGCCGCATAACTGGAGCAAAGGCATGAGCCATACGATCCGCGAGAAGCAGAAACTCCTTAATCGGGTGCGCCGCATCAAGGGGCAGATGGAGGCCATCGAGCGCGCGCTGGAGGAGGAGCGCGGGTGCATGGACGTGCTGCAACTGATCACGAGCAGCCGGGGCGCGATGAACGGGCTGCTCGCCGTGGTGCTGGAGGACCATATCCGCACTCACCTGGTCGACGCGGAGCCCGACGACGAGCACGGCGGCGGTAAGGAGCAGCTAATCGAAGTGGTGCACAGCTACTTCAAGTGAGACAACCATGAGCAACTTTGAAGACGCCGCATTCGGGGCGGGGCACGACCATATCTTTCTGGGCGCCGCTCACAAGGACAACGAGCGCAGAACCTGGATGGTGATCGCGCTATGCAGCGCAATGATGGTGGCGGAGATCGTCGGCGGCAGCATGTTCGGCTCGCTGGCGCTCGTTGCCGATGGCCTGCATATGTCGACGCATGCGGGTGCGATGCTGATTGCAGCGCTGGCGTACACCTATGCACGCAGGCACGCGAGCGATGACCGTTTCGTGTTCGGCACCGGCAAGCTGGGCGACCTCGCGGGCTTTACCAGCGCCATCGTGCTCGCCATGATCGCGCTGCTAATTGGATACGAAGCCATTTCGCGTTTTCTCGCGCCCGTGCCGATTCAGTTCGGCCAGGCGATTCCTATTGCGGTGCTGGGGTTGCTGGTCAATCTGGCGAGCGTCTGGCTGCTGAGCGGCGATCATCATGGCCATAGCCACGGTCACGGCCATGGTCATAGCCATGGCCACGGTCACGACGATGAACACGATCATGAAGAAGACGGGCATCGCATCGTCGGTGGCGCAGGGGCATTCGCCGTGTCGATCTTCGAAGACGGCGTGCCGCCTGTCTTCCGGATTACGCTGGAAGCCTCGGCTGCGAAGCTGACGGCCGATGCGGTTTCGGTCACGACGATTCGCCCCGACGGCGTGCGCCAGACCTTTGCATTCGCGGACCGTGGCGCTTATCTGGAATCGGTGGACGACATTCCCGAGCCGCATGCATTCGTGGCCGTTGTCCGCCTGCCCGATGGCGAGCACCGGATCGAGTTCGAAGAACACGAGCACGGGCACGACGAGGCCCACGCCGCGTTGCATCGCGATCACAACATTCGCTCGGCCTACATTCACGTCATTGCGGATGCTGCGGTTTCGGTGCTGGCGATCGTCGGCCTGCTGCTGGCCCGCACTTTCGGCTGGGTCTGGATGGATCCGCTTGCGGGCGTGATTGGCGCACTCGTGATTGCGAACTGGTCATGGGGCTTGATGCGCGATACGGGAGCCATTCTGCTCGACATGAACGCGGACCGGCGCCTGGCTGAAAACGTTCGCGGCGTCGTGGAGAAGCATGGCGACGCCGTGCTCGATCTTCACGTCTGGCGCGTGGGTCCGGGGCACATGAGCGCGGTGATATCGGTGGCTACCGGTAATGCGCAGCGCAGTCCGGGTTTTTATCGTGCGGCGCTAAAGCGTTTCAAAGGTCTTTCACACATTACGGTCGAGATCAATCAGGTTCGGTCGGTGTCATGAGCGAGGGCGGTCGGCGCGCTCGACCGCCAGAAATGCTCATGCCGCATTCAATGCACCACCATCGACATGAACGCGCTCGCCGATCGCGAACTGAGGCGGCGTCGAGTAGGTGAAGTTCCGGTAGCTGCCATCGGCCATGCGCACCTGAACCTGGTACGTGGTGGCCTTGCGCACCTCGTGTTCGATGCCGTTGCCTGCGAGCCCGCCGCCAATCGCGCCCGCGATGGTGGCAATCGTGCGGCCGCGTCCCCCGCCGATCTGGTTGCCTAGCAGCCCGCCCGCGACGGCCCCGCCCACCGCGCCGATTCCCGTAGTGGGCTCGGGCGCCTGAATCGCATTGATGGCAACGACCGAGCCTGAGTTCGGATCCACGGCCTCGCTTCTGGGTTCGCTTCTGGGTTCGCTTCTCACCGGGTAGGCGTTGGCATTTGCATAGTGAGGCGCGGCCGGGGCGGCGTGGTAATGATGAACGGGCTCGCGCCGCACGGGCTCTTGCGCGATGGCAGGCTGATTAACGGGCTGATGGGTGATCGTCTGCACGCCGCCCGACGCCGCGGTGCCGGCTTGCGCGGCAACGGGTGCCGTGCTCGCATGCGTGGTGGGTAGCCATCCCGTCATGGCGGCGATTCCGGTGGCGCTCGCGAGAATCACAGCGACGGCTGCCCCCGCGACGAGAGGATGAATGCGGGCGCGCGGCGACGTATCAGGACCCGGGATCGTGTTCATGTGCAAGCTCCGTTGAGCATGGGGTGCAAGGGGTGGCGGCACGCTCGTGTGCCGCCTGCATCCTCAACGGCGCAATGAACGGCGCGGATTACCCAACACTTGTGAGTTATGCAAGCAAATGTTGCGGATTCGAGCGACAAGCGCGATGGGCAATGATTCCAGAGGTCCGGATAGATCCTGAACGGCGCCGGAATATGCCGCCAACGGCACACGTTTACACCACGTATCGTGTGCCGCTCAACGCAGTCATGCCATCGCGCAGGCAGGGGGATTCGCGCGCCTGCGAAATGTGAAGCGCGCATGGCAATGGCGCGATGTCCGGCAAGCGCGAGGTCTCGACGCAAGGGAGGCGGCCGTGCATGCCACTCACAGAATTGCCATCATCGCCATCGTGGTCGCGTCCGGCATGACACCGCATGCGAGTTGGGCCCAGCAAACCGTCAACGCAACCCTGCTATCGGATTCGATCCAGCTCGAAACGCACAGCGTGAAGGCAGGGCGCCTCACGCTCGATATCAGGAATGACGCCAGCAACACCATGGCGCACGAACTCGTCGTGCTCAAGACGAATCTCCCGGACGATGCGCTGCCCGTCGGCATGGGGCAGGTGCTGGAGCACAAGCTGAAAAAGATCGGGGAAGTCGAGGATATCGCGCCGGGCAAGAGCAAGCGCGCGTCGTTCACGCTTGCGCCTGGCCATTACGCGCTGATTTGCAACAAGCCAGGACACTATGCAATGGGGATGCATACGGCGCTTGTCGTGACGCCGTGAATCTCCCGGCGAATCTCAATGATTTCGTGTCAGGAGTGCAATCATGAAACAGGCTGATGTGCCGCTCGGCGCGCTGTTGGCGGCTGTGGTGCTGGCGAGCGTTGCAGCGTGTGGAGGTTCATCCCACAGCATGCAATCGATGCAGTATCAGGTTAGCGCACTGGTTTCCGATGGCGCCGTCGCGGCGGCGCACGTAGACGCCAACCTGAAAAATCCGTGGGGCGTCGCCTTCAATCCCAAGGGCTTTGCCTGGGTCGCCGATAACGGTACCCAGCGCGCGACACTCTACGACGGCAATGGCGTGCCGCAGTCGCTCGTGGTCACGATTCCCGCTGGCAAGAGCGGCGACGCCGATCCAACGGGCATCGTGTTCAATGGAACGACGGATTTCGTGGTGACCCAAGGGGCAAAATCGGGCCCTGCGGCGTTTATCTTCGTGGGCGAGGGCGGGACCATGACGGCGTGGTCGCCCACGGTGAACCCGACATCGGCTATCACGGTGTTCGACAGCGGCGGCAGCGCAGTCTACAAGGGGCTCGCCATGGCCAGCAATAACGGCGCGAACTTCTTGTACGCCACGGACTTTCACAACAACAGGATCGATGTGTTCGACCGGACCTTCACGAAGGTCTCGCTGGCTGGCACATTTCAGGATCCCACATTACCGGCTGGATTCGCGCCATTTGGCATCCAGGTGATCGATTCGAAGCTGTTCGTTTCGTACGCGAAGCAGGATGCAGCCGCGCACGACGACGTTGCGGGCGCGGGCATGGGCTTGATCGACGTGTTCAGCCCGTCGGGGCAATTTATTCAGCGCTTCGCTACCGGCGGTGTGCTGAATGCGCCGTGGGGCATGGCATTGTCGCCCGGGGATTTCGGCCGCTTCAGTCATGCCGTTTTGATCGGCAACTTTGGTGACGGCATGATTCATGCGTTCGACCCGACCACTGGAGTCATGCTCGGGACCCTGGAGCAGCATGAAGGTACGCCGATCGTCGAGCCGGGGCTGTGGGGCATGGCATTCGGCAATGGCCTCGACAGTCAACCCGCCAACACGCTGTTTTTCGCGGCCGGGATCAACGACGAAGCCGACGGACTCTACGGCCGCCTCGATGTCGGCAAGTGAACGCCGCCGCCGGGCAAGCTTGCCTGCTCCAGCATCGGGCGCTGGAGCAGGCAAGCTTGCAGTGCGTTCGCTCATTCCATGACCACCCGTCCTTGCGCATTGGTAACGAGCAGCGAGCCTCGTCCATTCACGTTAGCCCAGCACATACCGCGCGCCGCACGAAACGCGATGCGCGCACCTTTCATGCGCCCGCCGAACCCCATGTATGAATCGAATGCAGACAACAAACGCGAGGTTTCTATTTGACACCTCCCTCATGCACGCGTGGTGTCGGCCGCCAGAGCGAATCGCGCCGGCATCGAGCCTGCATGACCTCGCGGGACTCGCGTTCTGCGTAAACGAAACGAGGTGTTGAATATTCCGCGCGCAACCGGCGTTGCGCCATTGAAACCGGAATGGAAACAAATGTAATCATCTGTTAGCGGCACTCGCAAACTGCTGCTTTAGCGTCAGCGCCCCGTTTTCGCTTTGGTACGATCCCGCCTTTCGTTTATCGCGCCGATCTTCGCGCAGTTCTTCATTCAGTCACCGTGAATCCCCCGCCTGGATCGTTTTTTCGTGACCTCTGCGCGCGATGGCTCAAGCGTGGACAGTCGCTTGCCGCTCGCGCCGGCGCAAAAGCTCGCGGCGTGTTTGCCGCCGCGTTGCACGGCCTGCGCCACCCGACGCGCCGTGGCGTTGTGCTGGCGCTCGCCGCCGTGCCTTTGCTGCTGCTCGCGTATGTGCTCGCGCTCATCCCGCTCACGCCGAACATCGGCGATATTCGCAAGGCCCGCGTCGATCGTCCCGCACTGATCGTGTCCGCCGATGGTGATCGCCTCGCCGAGTTCAAGCCCGTCAATCGCGAATGGGTGACGCTCGCGCAAATCTCGCCATACGTGGTGCAGGCGCTGGTCGCGACCGAGGACCGCCGCTTCTATCAGCATCACGGCATCGACATCCTGCGTGTGGCGCCTGCGGCGCTGCATACGTTCTCCGGCACGCGGCAGGGCGGCTCGACCATCACGCAGCAGCTCGCGCGCAATCTGTACCCCGATGAAGTGGGCCGCGCGCCCACCTTGACGCGCAAGCTCAAGGAAGCCATTACCGCGCTCAAGATCGAATCCGTCTACAGCAAGGACCAGATTCTCGAGACGTACCTGAACACCGTGCCATTTCTCTACAACGCCTATGGCGTGGAAATGGCCGCACGCACGTACTTCGGCAAGTCTGCCGCGCAGCTCAATATTCTGGAAAGCGCAACACTGGTTGGCATGCTGAAGGCCAATAGCGCCTATAACCCGGTGCTCAATCCCGAGCGCGCGCTGGAGCGGCGCAATACGGTGCTCGGCCAGATGGTGAAGTTCGGCAAGCTCAAGCCGTCCGACTGCGCTTGGCTCAAGCGTCAGCCGCTTGGTGTGAACTTCGAAATCCAGTCCGAACCCACGGGCGCCGCGCCGCATTTCGCGGCGCAATTGCGCCGCTGGCTGACCGGCTGGGCCGACCGCAACGGCTACGATATTTACTCCGATGGGCTCGTTGTGCGGACAACCATCGATTCACGGCTTCAGGACATGGCCAACGAGGCGCTTGCCTGGCAGACGAGCCAGTTGCAATCGATCGCCAACGCCGCCTGGAATACGCGCACGGGATGCTGGCCGGGCAATGGCCTGTTCCAGTCGTTCATCAGGCAGACCCCGGAATATCGCAGTGCGCGCGACGCGGGGCTCTCCGATCCGGCGGCGATCAGAAAGCTCGCGATGGCCGGCCCGTTCGTCGATGCGTTGTGCCACAGCAAGACGCAGATTCAGGCCGGGTTTCTCGCGATTGACCCGCGCAACGGCGACATCAAGGCGTGGGTCGGGAGCCGCGACTTCCGCGACGAGCCGTTCGATCACGTGCAGCAGGCGCGGCGTCAACCGGGCTCGACGTTCAAGCCGTTTGTCTACGGCGCGGCGTTTGCCGATGGCGCGCAGCCGGGCGACACGATCGTCGATCGCAATGTGACTATTGCGTCGAAGGGCAATGCGGTGTGGCGGCCGACCGACGCCGAGCCGCCCACCGGCCGGCCGATGTCGCTGCGCGACGCGCTGGCTTTGTCGCGCAACCGCGTAACGGCACAGCTCATGCAGCGCGAAGGCCCCGCGAAGGTCGTGGCGTTGGCGCGCGCGATGGGCGTGCGCGAAAGCCCGCTCGATGCGGTGCCGTCGCTCGCGCTGGGCACGAGCCCGGTCACGCTCAAGGAAATGGTGTCGGCGTACTGCACGATCGAAAATCGTGGCGCGTATATCGAGCCGCGCATGGTGACGCGCATCGAGGACCGCGAGGGCAACGTGCTCGCCGATTTTCCGGCAGCGCGGCCGGAGCGGGCGCTGCCCGCCAGCGCGGCGCTGAAGCTCGTGGACGTGATGCGCGATGTCGTGGACCGAGGCACCGGTACCGATATCCGGAGCCGCTTCGGCATTCGCGCGGACGTGGCCGGCAAGACCGGCACCACCCAGGACAATACGGATAGCTGGTTCATCCTGATCCATCCCGAACTGGTTGCGGGCGCATGGGTGGGATTCGACGACGCGCGCGTGACGCTGCGCAACGACTATTGGGGTGAAGGCGCGCATAGCGCGTTGCCGATGGTGGGGGCGTTCTACGACATGGCGCTACGTGCGCAGGTGATCGATTCGCACGCGCAGCTTGCGCCGCCGCGCAAGGTAGCGCGCCCGAGCAGGCCTCGGCCGCGACATCATTTCCTGTTCTGGAGTTTCTGAGGTTCTTCGCGCGACCAACGCGCCTTCACCGACTCCAGCAGCCATTGCGCGAGCCGCTGTACGCCCTCCGGCACCGATTTGAGGCGGTTGAGCTGACACCGGATGCGCCTCGGCTGTGCGATGACGATCATTTTGTGGAATGTCAGAGGAGGGAGACATTTCACGGGCATTTACGCGCCCTGAGTTTTAGTTCGGCCTTTGGAGGCCGGAGCCGATGAGAGACGCAATAACGGGGCGCGAGGTCGCGCGCCTGGGCGATATGACGATGGACCATGCCGGCGTGCGCGTGGCGTTCATCGGTGACACCACAACCTGCGGCGCGACATTGCAGAAGGGAACCTGAGCATGTGGTTCCCCAGGAAGTACAACACCCCCGTACGCATGCACGGCCACGCATTGCCCGTACGGGAAATCACCCTGCAACACCGCAGGCGGGAACAGGATTACCGCGAGGATGTCCTGCTGCCGCGACGCATTACAGGCCATGAAGCTATCGGCCAGCTTTTCGAATATCGCATCGAGGCGGTCAGATCCGTTCCCCACCCGGAGTGGTTTTCAACCGACGAATTCGAAGTCGATCTCGATGCCATCAAGGGCTCGGCCATCACGCTGACGTTCAAGGATGTTTTCACACGGGCACGTGGCTGGCGTGAGCCCCGTGACCGTGAACGCACGGGCCTGCGCGAAATCACCGGTATGGTCGCAGAGGCCGGAATTCTGGACACCGAAGGAAACGATGTCGTCTATGAATTCGTATTGCGCCCGCAATGGTGGTGCGCGACGCTGCGCAAGAACTCGCGCATCTTCATCCACACGGATATCACCAATATCCTCTACACCATCCTTAAGTCGTACAGCCACGATATCGATTTTCGCTGCGGCGAGCACCCAACTCCCCGGCGCGATTTCATCCGGCAGGCATGGGAGACGGACTGGGACTTCTGTATGCGCCTGTGCGAGGAATTCGGCTATCTGATCTGGTTCGAACACCGTGAAGGCCGCCATTTCCTTGTCATTGCCGACAGTATTCGTGCCTGCAAGGCGCAGACCCCGCCCTACGCGACATTGTCTTACCGTCCCAAAGGCGGGCATCTCGACAGGGAATATGTCACGCATCTTTCCTGGCGCACGTCGGTTGCGCTTAACAAGGTCGTGGTCCACGACCACAGTTATATTTCGCCGCGACTGAGCGCGAACAGCGCGCCGTATCGCGAGCAGCACAGCATCAAGCATGGAGACGGACAAGAGTACGTCTTCGACAGTGAACGAATCGAATCCTACGAGCCAGCCGGGTACGCACAGCCGGAGACAATCCACTACCACGCGGAGCCGGTGAAAAGTCAGGGACCCCAGGAAGCGAAGGTTTGGCGCGGGGAAGCGCAGCATCTCGCGCGCGTGAAACTCGAAGCCGCACGCTGCGGGCGCATGCGTGCGAAGGGCCGCGGCGCGCTGCGCGGCATCGAAGCCGGCAGGACGTTCACATTGACGGATCACCCACACGCCGGAGCGAACGACACGTATCTCGTGCTGGATTGCCGGATCGATATCCGCAACACCCAGGGACTGTCGTCGAAGCTGGACGGCGCAGCAGCGAAGTATGAGTTTGAAGCGCAGTTCGAACTGCACCCGACGCGCGAGCCGTATCGCATGCCGCAGGTCACACCGCGTCCACGCATCGACGGGTACGAACATGCGGTGATTGTCGGATGGGAACAGTATCCGATGACGGTCGATGCCTATAACCGTGTGCGCATCCAGTACGCGTGGGACCGCGAGGGCAACCATCACGGGAATACGGCGATCCTGACCGCCCTGTCGTTGCGGCGTTCGTGCCGAATCGGGACAACATGCCACCGTGGAAACTGCCGGATAATCGTGCGCTCACCGGCATCGTAAGCCGCACGCTCGGCAACGGCGGCGCATCAAACCATCTTGCACTGGACGACACGGACAATCGTCAGCAGGCGCAACTGGCATCGGATCATGGCAAGAGCAGCCTGAGTCTGGGCTATGTCACGCGCATCGAAGGCAATGAGGGGCGGCAGGACGCGCGCGGCGAAGGCTTCGAACTGCGCACGGACATGCGGGGCGCGGTGAGCGCAGGGTTGGGCCTGATTATCACAACCATCGCGAAGCTTGGCGCAGCGGGCAAGATGCTGGACATGCGTGAGACCATCGCCCGCCTCACGCGTGCGCGCGACATTCACGAGAGCCTGGCGCAGCAGGCGCAGCGACATGGCGCGCAGGACGCTGGCAGCGATCAGTCCGGCGTGACTGCGAACATGCAGCGCGACAACGCCGAATTGCGCGGCAAGCCTTCGGTCAGCACGCGCCCGGGCGTGGATGACTTCCCCGAGTTCGAAGCGCCGCATCTCACCCTTGCCAGCGCGGCGGGTGTCCAGACGGCGGCGGCGGGCAGCACGCACATTGCGAGCGACGAAGACACCGCGCTGACCACCGGCAGGCATGTCTCCATCGCTACGGGCAAATCGTTCTTCGCATCGGTGCGCGAGACCATCGCGTTCTACGCGCAGAAAGCCGTATCGCTTGGCACGCCGGGGTCTGTGCGTATCACGTCACAGACCGACACCCTGGACAGATCGCTCGGAAGGTCATCACGATTCTGAGCGAGCAGGATGAAATCCGGCTTACGGCAAGACGCATTGTGTTCAACGGTGGGGGCTCACAACTAGTGATCGGCCCGGAAGGCGTAATCGGGAAGACGAATGGGGCATTTCTTGTTCATGCGGCTTCTCACGCTACGGATGATCCGCAGGACGTACCAGTCAAAACGCCGATTACGAATATCGCCGACGCAAAAATCGTCGACCACTACGTCTTGCCTGACGATGGTTCCGGCCTGCCGATAGCGCACCAACGCTACCGGATCACGCTTCAGGATGGACAACTCATCGAGGGAACGTCCAGAGAGAAAGGCGAAACTTCGTTGGTATTAGGCGACGAAATGCAGATCGCAGAAATTGAACTCTTGCGAAAGGACGGCTCGTTATTGTCGGCTTACCGTCCCATGCTGGCAAAGACAGTGAAGACCGCCTTTAATTCTTCAGGGAGCACACAGTCATGAGCAACAACCGCAACGCAGATAGTGCGGCAGTTCAGAAAGTAGGTCCGTACACACTGGAAAAGGTGAAACCGGGAGTAACCTCTGCCGGAATTGAACCGACCTATGCCACGTGCACACCGGACAGATGGGGCATGCGCTACTCCGACCGTGACCCTGAGCGAAAGGGGCAGCTTGTGTATCCGCTCGCGCGCGACTACGCGAAAGCGATGCATTCCCTGCTGCTCAATCAAATTCAGTAGGGTGGCGCCTATTTCGGGCCGACCGATACAGCGCCTGCGCTTAAACTGACGTGGCCAATAGATAAAGAGCAATTCAAGAATTTCCACACCCTGATCAAACCTGTTATGACTGGCCCGCTGACTAATCCGGCTGGTGGATTTTGAATTCCATCTGAAACAGTACCACAAATTATTTCGTATCGACCTGCGAATTCTCTTGAGCAGGGTTCGTTCTCGCCTTCCGCGTGGACCATGCAACTGAATCTTTCATCACTGGAAGATACATTCAAGATAAAGCAGGTGGCGGCCGATGTTGCGGGGCGCGTCGGCACCCTGATAACTTCGAGGATATTCCGAATATTTCAAAGTGGCCGGATCTTACGAGCGGGGGGAACTCCAATTGATATCGATGCAATGGTGGAAACGCCGTCTGGCTGCCGACGCGACTACAGCGGGAGACCCTGGGAGAATGATGCATTCTTCTGTGGCGACATGGCTACAGCCTACTGGAAAGCGAAGATGGGTTTGCTTTTCAAGACTTTCCCGGAAGACCAGTGTAGCCGCGCTTACGAGTTTGATTATGGCCACAGTGACCGCTGCGAGTTTTCTCCAGTCGCACGAGCGGAGGTCAATAACATGACGTATTCACAACAAAACCCGATGACACCGGAGCAACAGGAAGCGCTTCTCCAGTATACAAAAATTGGGCTTCGTTGGGTTCGTGGCGAAATCTCGCTTGATGATGTCATCAAAATATGGGGATTCCCCAATTTCACTCCGACCAAGATGGAAAAATAGAATACGCGTGGTTCCAAGAAAAAGTAATGTCGGTGAGCTTTATATTTGATACGCGAAATTCTACGGATGGAACGCCATGCGTGAGCGAATTCAACATCCAAATTGAGGATGACGTCTCAACAAATATTCTCTACCAGCACTTCGATGAGATAGGAATGAAACGTATTGAGCGTGGAGAGCGCATCGATAATTTGCGCGTCGAACAAAGCGATTTCGTTGGATATCCATATCTTTTCGACATCTTTGGCGGCACGCCGATTAATACGGTTGTTTTTGGCTATCGCCTGCCATTGGCGGATGACTCCCCCTACGATATTGAGGCAAACATTCGATATCTTGCCGAACTAGCAAGTGAAAAAGGACCGTGGGATATACGCAATGTTCGCAGGGCAGTGGATTTGCGCGAGGTCGAAATCTTTCGTCACTATCTAACGCCTGAGGAGCTGGATAATCGCAAAAGCGCAAGTCCGTGGACCACGCAATGACAAAACGGTTGGAGCCGGTTGGAACATAAAATCGAACGTATCCGCCCCGTACGTCATTCATGCGTCTTGCGTTGCATGCTCGCGTATCCATACCTGGCAGGGCGGGCGCGTCGTTACGCTTTCCGCGTAGGGGATGCACCATAACACAATCCGCATCAATAGCGCGGATCAATCCGTCCACGGCCGCGACATCATTTCCGTTCTGGAGCTTCTGAGGTCTTTTGGCGCGATCAACGCGCCTTCACCGACTCCAGCAGCCATTGCGCGAGCCGCTGTGCGCCGTCCGGCATTTCGGCATCGGCGCGCCAGCAGAGGTAGTAGTGCCGACCATCGTCGAGCTCGTGGTCGAACAGCTTGCGCAACGCACCCGACGCAAGCTCGCGCGAGACCAGCGGCGCGCGCATGAGCGCCGCGCCCAGATCGGCGAGCGTGGCACTCAAGGTCAGCTGGCCGTCTTCGAAGAGCGGTCCCTCGGTGCGCGCGACGTGGCGCACGTCCATGCTTTGCAGCCAGTTCGCCCACGTGCTGCGATCCTCATCGTGAACGAGCGGCACGCCCGCGAGATCGGCGGGCTTGCGCAGCGGTCCATAGCGCTGCAAAAAGCGCGGCGTGCAGACCGGCACAACCGCGCCCGACATGAGCGGCATGCTCGCATAACCGATCCAGTCGCCAGTGCCGAAGCGGATCGATAAATCGGCGGCGTCGCTGCGGTAATTGCGGTGATTCGCGTAGAGCACTGTCACGTCAACGTCTTCATTCGCCGCGAGAAAGTCATGCAGCCGGGGAATGAACCAGCCCATGCCAAAGAGCGGAATCAGACTGATCGTGATCTGTCGCCGCGACGAGCGCTCGCGCACGAAGCCCGTGGCGCTGCGCAGCACCGAAAACGCCGCACTGATCGAGCGATAGTAGTCGCGGCCTTCGTCGGTGAGCACGAGCGCGCGGCCACGGCGAATCGTCAGCGGCGTTTGCACGAACGATTCGAGCAATTGCAGTTGATGGCTCACCGCCGAGGCCGTGATGTCGAGCTCGCGCGCGGCGGCCGCGACCGAGCCATGACGCGCGAACGACTCGAACGCGCGCACCGCCCGCAGCGGCGGATCATCGGCAATTCGCTGAATTTTATTCATGTATCGAATTATATCGAAAGGTGCACGGAACGGATGGAATACAGTTTACCGTTGTAAAACAAGGATTTAATCGACGTTATAGGGTGCCGGCATATTGATCGAACCAAACGTAATTTAGACCACGGAATACAACAGACTAATATTTTTCACTATTCAAGGTTGCGCGCCATAGACCCCGGGGGTGGGCAGGCATGCGCCTCAATAGCGCCTCAACACACGGGCTCATCAGGATCGATCGACATGAAAAAGAAAGCTATGCAGTTGCCGGCTGCCGCGCTTGCGGCGTCGCTTTTCACGGGCGTCGCGCACGCCCAGGACGAACAGGTGGTGCTGATCGGGCTTGCCGCGCCACTGACCGGCGCGTCTGCGCGCATCGGCAAGGATCTCGAAAACGGCGCGCAGCTCGCCGTCGATGACGCCAATGCGAAACATCCGACCATTGCGGGCAAGTCCGTGGTCTACAAGCTCGTGAGCGCCGACGATCAGTCGGACCCGCGCACGGCTGTCACGGTCGCGCAGCAACTCGTCGACCGCCACGTGGTTGCCGTGGTCGGCCACTGGAACACCGGCTGCAGCGTGCCGGCCGCGGGCGTCTATCACGATGCGGGCATCGCGCAGATCGCGCCAGCCTCGACGGGCCATCAATACACGCAGCAAGGCTTCGATACCGCGTTTCGCATCATGGGCCACGACGACGATGGCGGCGCGTACACCAGCGCGTATGCCGTGAAAACGCTGAAGGCGCAGCGCATTGCCGTGATCGACGATCAGACCGCATTTGGCGCAGGGCTCGCGAACCAGTTCATCAAGGGTGTGCAGGCCAACGGTGGCACGGTGGTCGATCATCAGTATGTGACCGACAAGACGCTCGATTTCAGCGGCGTGCTCACGGCCATCAAGGCGAAGCGTCCCGACCTGATCTTCTTCGGCGGCCTCGATGCCCAGGCTGCGCCGCTCGTGCGCCGCATGCGCCAGTTGCATATCCAGGCGCCGCTGCTCGGCGCGGGCGGCTTCGTGAGCCAGACCTTCCTCACGCTGTCCGGGCCCGCGGGCGACGGCGTGACGGCGCTGGAGCCGGGCCGTCCGCTCGATCGCATGCCGGGCGGCGCGGCGTTCGATGCGCAATACCGTGCGCGCTGGCACGCGCCGATCGAACTGCACGCACCGTTCGCCTATGACGCGGCGGCGACGCTGATCGCCGCTACCCAGCAGGCCAATTCTGTTGCACCGAAAAAGATTGTCGCGGCGCTGCATGCGATTCATCGTGATGGCGTGACCGGCACGATTGGCTTCGATGCGCAAGGCAATCTCGTGGATCCCGCCTATACGATCTATCAGGTGAAGAATGGCAAATGGGCCGTGGTGGATGTGCTTGGCGGTGGCGCGGCCACGAAGACGCTCGCGAAGGCCGCTGCCCGCTGAACGCGATGATGTAACGATGTGACGACGTAACGAGGAGACAAAGATGACACAGCAACAACGCGAAAGCGTCGCGGACGAGACTGGCGTGAACGGCGAGACACTCGGCATTCTTGCACGCCGGCGCATCGAAGCGGAAATCATCAAGCCGATCTACGAGATCCTCAAGCGCGATTTCGGTATCGAGCGCGCCCAGGCCGTGATTGCCGAAGCCGTGCGCGGCGCGGCGATCGATGCGGGCCGCCAGTTCGCGGCGCGCGAACCGAACGGCACGAGCATCGCGTCGTTCGTCGCGCTGCAGGTGCTCTGGGAAAAGGACGATGCGCTCGAAGTGGAAACCCTGCGCGCCGACGACGAAGCCTACGATTCCAACGTGCATCGCTGCGCCTACGCCGAGATGTATCACGCGATGGGCCTCGGCGATATCGGCCACCTGCTGAGCTGCGCGCGCGATGCCGAATTCATCTCGGGCTACGATCCGCGCGTCGAGCTCACGCGCACGAGCACCATCATGCAGGGCGGCAAGCGCTGCGATTTCCGCTACCGCATGCACGATGCGAAGCCGGCCGAAGCCGCTCAATCCGCCAGTTCGGCCGAGGAGCGTTCCGATGACTGAACGCTCGCAACATCGGGCATCGGAGCTGGGCGCGTTGCGTGTGAATGGCGCGCGGCTGTGGGATTCGCTCGAACGCATGGCGCAAATTGGCGCGACGCAGAAGGGCGGCGTGTGCCGCCTTGCGCTCACCGGGCTCGACCGCGAAGGGCGCGACCTGTTCGTGCAGTGGGCGCGCGAGGCGGGCTGCACGATTCGCGTCGACAAGATGGGCAACGTGTTCGCGCGCCGCGCGGGCCGCAATCCCGATGCCGCGCCCGTGCTGACCGGCTCGCATGCCGACACCCAGCCGACCGGCGGCCGCTACGACGGCATTTATGGCGTGCTGGGCGGGCTCGAAGTGATCCGTGCGCTCAACGACGCCGGCGTGCAGACCGAGCACCCCATCGAAGCGGTGATCTGGACCAACGAGGAAGGCTCGCGCTTTGCGCCGGCGATGATCGCGTCGGGCGTCTATGCAGGCGTGTATGCGCTCGAATACGGGCTCTCGTGTACCGATGCATCGGGTACGACGATAGGCGAGGCGCTCGAGCAGATCGGTTATGCGGGCGATGAGCCGGTGGGCGGCACGCCGGTGCACGCCGCGTATGAACTGCATATCGAGCAGGGCGCGATTCTCGAGCGCAGCGGCAAGACCATTGGCGTCGTGACGGCCGGCCAGGGGCAGCGCTGGTACGAGATAGAACTCGTGGGCGTGGACGCGCACGCGGGCACTACGCCGATGGATCTGCGCCGCGACGCGCTGGCCGGGGCGGCGCGCATGATCACGTTCGTCGAGTCGCTGGGGCGCAAGTATGCGCCGTATGGGCGCGCCACGGTCGGCATGATCGAGGCGAAGCCCAACTCGCGCAACACGGTGCCGGGGCGCTGCTTTTTCACGGTGGAGTTTCGTCATCCGGACTCGGGCGTGCTAGCCGAGCTCGATGCGCAATTGCGCGCCGAGCTTGCGCGCGTGGCGCAGGAAGCACAGCTTGGCCACACGATCACGCAGATCTTCGACTACGCGCCGGTACCGTTCGCACCCGCGTGCATCGACGCCGTTCGGCGTGCGGCGGTGACGCTGGGTTTGCCGCATGCCGATATCGTCTCGGGCGCGGGCCACGATGCGTGCTATCTCGCGCGCGTCGCGCCCACGGGCATGATCTTCGTGCCGTGCATCGACGGACTCAGTCACAACGAAGGCGAGGCGATCACGCCTGAATGGGCCGAGGCCGGCGCGAACGTGCTGCTGCAGGTGGTGATGGAGAGTGCGTTGGCGGGCGGTTGAGCGGTTGCTCGCGCGGGCGGGGTAGCAGGCTGTCGCGTGCGCGCTTACGCGATTGATGTCACCAGTGCGTGCCATCTTTGCGGTGTTTTGCGGAGCGCTGCATATTCAACGTTCTGCTCGCCACCTGTATGGACCATCCTGCCGGGGGGGAAGCCACCCGGCAGGATAAGGTTAGCAAGGGGTTTAAGGCTTCACGATATGCCAAATACCCTTGATTCCGTCACCGTTCATTTGACCAGGTTGCTTGTCGTTTGCAAAGCGATACAGCGGGCGTCCCTTGTAGGTCCACTGATGCTTGCCCGAGCCGGAGTCGATGAACCCCCAGTCGCCGCCCGGTTTGTCGTATGAATCCGCAACGGCTGCCGGCCACAGCGAGGCGCAGGCACCCACGCAGGCGCTCTTGCCCGGCACCGTATCCTTGTCGAATGCGTAGAGCGTCATCCCGTTGTCGTCGACCACCATCCCGTTCGAAATTTTTGGCGTCTCGGCGTATGTCGACACAACCGGCAAAGTACAAGCCAGGATGCACAACAGAGTTTTGTACATGTTTTTACTCCTTTTATAGGCGCGGCGCGCGGCATCACCGCGCGACCACGCAGTATGAAAGCCGCAAGCGGGGCACTGCTGCAAGAGAAGGTTCCTCCCTGACTGCGGCAAGTGATAAACGGTTGCCGGCGCGAACTATTCCATGCATCGAGCGAATCTTTTTCGCGGCTGGCAAAAGACGATCACCCGCTCGACGATGACCCGCTCGCCACTGGGCGGCATCTCGCTGCTCGATTACCCGGCCATTCGCCGCTGGACCGACAGGGTCAAGATGCTGCCTGGATTCATTGTGATGGCGGGTATGTTCCCGGGCTCCGCATCGCTTGAAGATAATCAGCGATCCTGATCGTTGGAAAAATTTTCAGGCACGCCGAACCGTTTCAAAAAAAAGCACGTACCGCACACAGCAGAGAGGATCATATGGCTCAATCGAAGCGCTATCTGCCCGCGGACTCGCGGGAACCCGTCGACGAAGTCTTGCTCACAGGACGGCTCGCGCTGCTCGGCATGCAGCACGTGATGGTGATGTACACGGGCGCCATCGCCGTGCCGCTCATTATCGGCATGGCGCTCAAGCTGCCGAAAGATCAAGTGACGTATCTCATCAGCGTCGATCTGTTCGTTTCGGGGCTCGTGACGCTCATTCAGTCGGTGGGTTTCAGGAATTTCGGCATTCGCCTGCCGATCATGGGCCGATGATCGCGATTGCCTCGAATCCCGCGCTCGGCTTGCCGGGCATCTTCGGCTCCATGATCTGTTCCGGCACGGTCGGGCTATTGGCCGCGCCGCTCATGGCGAAGCTTTTGCGCTTTTTCCCGCCGGTGGTGATCGGCACCGAGATTCTCGTGGTGGGGCTATGCCTGATGGGCGTAAGCGCTAACTGGGTGGCCGGCGGAATCGGCAATCCCGACTACGGCAGCCCGCATCTGATCGGCATGTCGTTTCTTCAACATGACGCAATCGGCGGTTAGCCATACGCTCAACCGCTTGCGCGATCTGTTTCGCGATCCGCTCTTCGTCACGGCCGGGCGCAGCCTCGCGCCCACGCCGCGCGCGCTGGAGCTGGCAGAGCCGTTGCATCGCGCGCTGGCCGCGGTGGGCGCGCTGATCGAGCCCGACGATGGGTTCGATCCCGCAGCATTCGAAGGCACGTTCGAGATTGCCACCACCGATTACATCGGCTTTCCGCTGCTGCCCGTGCTGATGGACCGTTTGAGCGTGGCGGCGCCGGGACTTGCAATCAACGTCAAGCCGCTCGAACCCGGCGACGATCTGGCCGCGCTGCGCGAAGGCACGCTCGACCTGATTCTCTGGAATGAGGACACGGCTCCTCGAACTACTACGTGCGCCCGCTATTTACCGACCGGCTCAAGTCGATCGTGCGTGCGGGGCATCCGCATGTTCAGGGCAGTCTGTCCGTCGAGCAGTTCCGCGCGGGCGGCACATTCGTGTGAGCGGCCCCTACGGCGCGGTCAAGGAGGCGGTGGACGCGTTCTACGAACATCTCGGCATTCGCGTGAGCACAGCCGTGACGGTGCCGCATTTCATGCTCGCCCATATGCTGGTGTCGCAATCGGACATGATCGGCATGATTGCCGAACTGACTGCGCGGCGCATCGTCGGCAATCTGCCGCTGCAGCTGCTCGAGCCGCCCGTGGAAATGGCGCCGTTCACCGTATCGGCGGTCTGGCACGCGCGCCGCCATACGTCGGGCGCGCATCGATGGCGGCGCGGGGAAATCGCGGCGGCAGCCGGACAATTGACTCAGCAATTGGCCGCCGCCGCATGAAGCTTGGGCCCGCCGCTCACCACAACGCCATGCGTTGCACCACGCGATCGCGAATCACGAAGCGATGCAGCAGCGCGGCCGCGACATGCAGGCAGATCAGCGCGAACAAGGCCCACGCGAGAACGCTGTGAACGTCGCCCATGGCATGCCCGAAGGACGACCCCGCAGGCGAGAGCGCGGGCAGCGGCGCCACGCCGAACAGCGTCAGCGGCCAAGCCCGCGACGACGCATTGATCCAGCCGAGCACCGGTACGGCCACCAGCAACGCGTAAAGTGCAATATGCGTGAGCGTGGAAATGGTGCGCAGCGGCTGCGAGAGTTCGCTTGCGGGCGGGGGCGGGCGATGCGTGGCGCGCCAGAGGATACGCAGCGCCATGGCGGCGACCAGCGTGGTGCCGACGATCAGGTGCGCCGCAATCAGGCCGACCGGCTGGGTATCGCGGTGAACGTCGGGCATCGTCCAGCCCAGCACGAACTGTGCGCCCACGAGCGCCACGACGAGCCAGTGAAGAAGACGCGCGGGCGCATCGTATCGTAATGGGGTATGCATGGAGACCTCGGCGCAAGAGAGTGAATTCGAGCACGGATTGTAGCCGCCGACCGTTAACTAAAGATTAAGAGGGGACGAACCGTTAGCAAGAAGTTAATCTTTTCGTCAGAAAACACTGCTACGCTCGGTTAGCCGGCGAATGGCGAACGAACCGCGGACGAACCAGATGGGCACTCGAAGGGGCATGTAATGTTTTTGCAACCCTGGTTTTTGCAACCTTGGCTTTTGCAACGTTGGCTTTTGCAGCTTTGCCTTTCTGCCGGGCGACGGCGCGCCTGGGAGGCGTCATGGTAGCGGCCGCCGCTTCTGTCGATATCGCTTCGGTTGCGCTTCTGCCGGGGCACGTCGCGCTGCTGACCATTACTCACATGGTTGCGCAATGCCTTGCGATCCTGTGCGGCCTTGGCGCCATCTTCGGCATTGTCTATACGGTGGTGGCAAGCTGGCTGATCGGCAGCTTTTTTGCGCGCGACGTGGCTGCGCCGCAGCGCTTTCCCGCCGTCACCATCGTCAAGCCGCTGCACGGCGACGAATGGCAACTCGAAGCGCATCTCGCCAGTTTCTTCGAGCAAGATTATCCGGGGCCGGTGCAGTATCTTTTTGGCGTTCATGATGCGCACGATGCAGCGCTCCTGGCCGTCGAAAGGCTGCGGGTTCGCTATCCCGGCGCGCATATCACCGTGGTGGCCGATGCGCGCCTGTACGGGCCCAACCGGAAGATCGCGAATCTCGTGAACATGCTCGAAAAGGCCGAGCACGAGGTGCTGTGTTTCGCCGATAGCGATGTCTGCGTCGAGCGGAATTATTTGCGCCATATCGTCGGGACGCTGCAGCAACCGGGCGTGGGGCTCGTGACGACGGTTTATCGCGGCCGCCATGCGACGGGATTCTGGCCGCGCCTTGCCGCCGCGCTGACCAATTATCATTTTCTGCCTGGCGTGGTCACGGGGCTCGCGCTCGGGCGCGCCCGGCCGTGTTTCGGCCAGTCCATCGCCATGACTCGCGATATGCTCGCGCGCATTGGCGGTCTGGCCCAGTTCGCGCATCACCTTGCGGAGGACCACGCGGTGGGCGAGGCCGTGCGGCGCGCGGGCGCCACCGTCGCCATTCCGCCCATTGTGGTGGAGCACGCTTGCGCGGAGAATACGTTTTCCAGGGTGTTCGCGCACGAATTGCGCTGGAGCCGCACCATCCGAGCGGCGGACCGCTCGGGGCATCTGGGCGCGGTGCTCATGCATCCGTTGCCGCTCGCGCTGCTTGCGGTGGCGATGTCGGGCGGCGCGATCCCCGCCTGGGCGCTGGCCGGTGTTGCGTTGTGCGCCCGCGCGCTGCTGGTCTGGAGGACCGATCGCGCCACCGGGAAAAAGTGCAGCGGGCTGTTGTGCCTGCCGCTTTGGGATGCGGCCCAGTTCGCGATTTATGCGGCGAGCTTTTGCTCGTCGGGCGTGGTGTGGCGCGGGACGCGTTTTCGCGTCGACGCGAACGGGATGCTGTCACCCGTTCAAGACAAATGAGTAGATCAACGATATCAGCGGATGAAACACCTTGGGCGTATTGCTGCGCTGTGCGGTCTCGCGGTTGCCGTGTGGCTCGTATGGCGCGACCATCCCGCAGCCGTGCTGCAACTCCTGCAAGGCGCAGGCATGGGCCTCGTGCTGGCCGCCTTGCTGCATATCGTGCCGATGGCCGCGAACGCCTGGGACTGGCGCACCCTGATTCGCAGGGCGCAGCGACCGTCGTTCGCGACCATGCTCCGGTTCGTGTGGATTCGCGAATCCATCAACAATCTATTGCCAGTCGCGCGCATCGGCGGGGAAATCGTCTCGTTCCGCCTGCTCGGGCGCGCCGGCGTGCGTCCCGCGACGGCGGCGGCGAGCCTCGTCGTCGACATGCAGCTCACCTTGATCAGCCAGCTCGTCTTTGGGCTGATCGCCGCCGGCTATCTGCTCGAACATTCGAATTCCGATGCCGCGCGCGTGGCAGGGCGGCTGGCGTGGGGCATCGCCGCAATCGCGCCGGTGCTGGTGCTGTTCGCACTCGTTCAGCATGCGCGGCCATTCGAGCGGGCCGCTCACGTCATCAACCGGGTCACGAGCGGCAAGGTGGTCGATCTGGTGGGCAAGTCGGTGCGCGTCGACCAGTCGGTCAAGCTGATCTGGCGGCAGACGGGTGTGGTCGTCCGCTATCTGCTCATCTGGCAGACGCTGCAGTGCGCGGGCTACGCACTTGAGATCTGGGGCGCGCTGCACGTGCTCGGCGCGCAGGCGAGCTTTGCGCAGGCGTTCGTGATCGAGGCGCTGATTCAGCTTGTCAGTAGTGCTGCGTTTCTGGTGCCGGGCGGCCTGGGCGTGCAGGAGGGCGGCTTCGTGCTGATTGGCGGGCTGCTTGGTTTCGACGCGCCCACGTGTCTCGCGCTCGCCGGCGCGCGGCGCGTGCGCGATCTGCTGTTTTATGTGCCTGGTTTGCTCGCCTGGCAGGCCGCGGAGTATGCGCTGCCATCGCGCCGGGCAGAGGGCGTGCAGTAATCAGCAAACCCTGGGGCGGGAATACGCATCCGATCTCGCGCGTATGTGCGCTATCCCACGCCCACGCCCGCCAGCGCCACGATCTGGCGAATCGACACCGCGCAGTAGCCGCGCTCGACCAGCAACTCGATAAATGCTTGCTGGATGGCTTCGGTGGTGGCAAGCGCCCGGGATTGGGCGGGCCGGCGGCGCTTCGTCGCCGTAGCCTGCCGCCGTTGCGATTGCGCCAGGCGTGGGCGGCGGGCGTGACGTTTTTCAAACCGGACACTCCCGCGAGCATTCCTCCCTACACTGTTATGTGCATCCCGCGTCGGCCGCTGGCAGCGCAATTCGCGTGCCAGTGGGTATCGGCGCAAGATAATGGAACAGGAAAGGGACATTGCGATATGAACTGGACAACCCACGAAGTCACGAATGTCGTGCCGGAACTGAAAAATTACAACCTCTACAGCACCGATATCGCGCTGCAGGAGGCGGTCCAGCGCGGCGGCGGCGCAGCCTATGAAGAGGAATTGACACGCCATGGCGCGCTGCTCGGCAGCGAAGAAATGGTGCAAATGGCTGAGGACGCCAACCACTTCAAACCCGAACTCCATACCTTCGATCGCCAGGGCAATCGCATCGACCGTGTGGAATTCCACCCCGCCTGGCACGGCTTCATGAAAATGGCGCGCGAGTATGACCTGGTCTCGCGGCCATTCAGCGATTTGCGGCCGGGCGCATGGGCGGCGTATGCGGCGGGATTTTCGATGCATGGCCAGATCGAGGCGGGATCGCAATGCCCGAACTCGATGACTTTCGCATGCATTCCGGTGCTTCAGAAGGAGCCCGAACTATTCGTTCAGCTTGCGCCGAAGCTCTATTCGCGCAGCTACGACGCCCGCGATATTCCGTTCGAGAAAAAATCGTCGATGCTGGTCGGCATGGGCATGACGGAGAAGCAGGGCGGCTCCGACTTGCGCGCCAATAGCACGCGCGCCACGCCGCTGCGCGGCCAGGGGCGCGGCGCGGAGTACGAGATTACGGGCCACAAGTGGTTCTTCTCCGCGCCCATGTGCGATGCGCACCTCGTGCTCGCGCGCACGGAGAACGGCCTTTCGTGCTTCTTCGTGCCGCGCTGGCGTCCTGACGGCAGCAAGAACGCCATTCATATCCAGCGCTTGAAGGAAAAGGTCGGCAACCGCTCGAACTCCAGCAGCGAGGTCGAATTCCTGGGGGCCTGGGGGCGCATGGTTGGCGAAGAAGGGCGCGGCATCCCGACCATCATCGAAATGGCGTCCTATACGCGCCTGAATTGCGTCATGGGCAGCACCGGCACGATTCGCCAGGCGCTCGTGCAGTCGATTCACCATGCACGCGGTCGCCAGGCCTTCGGCAAATACCTCGTCGACCAGCCGCTGATGCGCAACGTGCTGGCCGACCTGGCGCTGGAAAGCGAGGCCGCGACGCAATTGATGATGCGCCTCACCGAAGCGTTCGCGCGCGCGGAAGACTCGCCGCTTCAGCGCGCCTACAAGCGGATCGTGACGCCGGCGTCCAAGTACTGGATTGCCAAGCGCAGCATCGAGCTGACCGGTGAAGCGATGGAAGTGTTCGGCGGCAATGGCTATATGGACGAAGGACCGATGGGGCGCCTGTATCGCGAGGCGCCGGTCATCTCGATCTGGGAAGGATCCGGCAACGTGATGGCGCTCGACATGCTGCGTGCGATCGGCCGCGAGCCGGACGCGCTCGAAGCGCTGATGGGCGATCTGGCCTCGGTGTGCAGCGGCGACGCGCGTTTGCGCCCGAGCCTCGAAGCCATTGCGCGCGCGTTCCGGCAAGACGGCGATACGCTCGAATTCCTCGCACGGCGCGAGGCGCAACGTCTGATTCTGCTGGTGCAGGCGCGTTTGCTGCGCGAATTCGCGCCCGCTCCGATGGCGGACGCGTTCATCGCCAGCCGCTTCGACGACCAGTGGGGCCGCGTGTTCGGCACGCTGCCCGCCGGCGTGGAGGTGGACGCGATTCTGGAGCGCGCGCTTCCGCTCGCGTGACCGCTCGGGTTGCACCAGTTGGCCGATGCGTTTTCGCCGAGCGCATCGGCACCCTGCGCGTCGCGGTGATGGCGCCAGGGCGGGCCGCTGCCATTGGCGCGCCGGCCCGCCGGTTCGCGTCAACGAAGTGACCCGCTCAGCGCCGGAAGCCGCCGTGAAAGCCGCCGCCGAATCGGCCGCCCATGCCGCCTCCACTCCATCCCCCGCGCGAGCCGAAACCGCCGCCGAAGCGCTGCTCGCCGAGCGAGCGCGCGCCTTGCTGGCGATTGAGGTCGTTGCCCAGGTCGCCGCCCGGTTGTGCCGATTGCCAGCCGTTTGACGTGTGCTGTTGCCAGCCGTTGTCGGCGGTGTGCCGGTAAACGTTGCCGTCGTGGCCCGCATAAACGTCGCCGTTGTTCCAGGCGACCGAGTTGCCGTTGTTGTGGTTCGTCACGTAACCCCGGCTTCCTGCCTCATGCTGGCCGGTTTGGGTATTGCCCGCCACGCCGAACTCCGCGGCGCCCGAACGCCCGGTGTTCGGGTTGTAGCCCCCGACCTCGCGCCCGCCCGCGTAGTTGCCGTTGTACTGATTGCCGACGACGCCGCCCCGGCCCGCTGCCTGGCGCCCGGTCACCGGGTTGCTGTAAGCGCCCTGGTGCCCCGCCGCGTAATTGCCCGAGTACGGATTGAACGCGCCGCCCGCGGCACCCCGATAGTGGGCGCCGGTTACCGGGTTGTAGCCCGCGCCTGCTGCGCCGCGCCACTGCGTGCCGGTCCAGCCGTTCCATCCCGACGCATGGGTCACGGTGCCTTGCCCCCAGCGGCCGTAGAAGTTCGTCTGGTTGATATTGACGCTGCCCCAGCCCCCGCCGCCCCAGTAGCCGCCCCAATACGGCCCCCAGTAAGGCGATGAGCAGCCCCAGATCGCGCCGGCGGCGAAGCCGAATGCGAATCCTTCCGCCGCGCCCAGCGCGAAGCCGGCGCCGTAGCCATAGGTGGCGGGATAGCCGTAGTAGACGTCGCCCACATACGCCGGATAGACATAGCCGGTGCCGTAAACCACAGTGCCGTCCGGGCTGATCACCACCCCCATGTAACCGGGTGTGTAGCCCACCACGACCGTATCGGGCGTGTACGAATAGATCTGCACGTACGTCACATAATGAATCGGACTGCTGACCGGTATCGTGTAGATGACGCCCGGCACCGAAGTCGCAACCGTCCATGGCCCGAGCGCCGAGCCCGAAACGAACCACACGCCATTGGACACGGCGTAGAAGTTCGACGCATCGACTTCGATCACGGGCGTGGCCGTGTTGACGGCGTAGTTGAGCGAGGTGCCCGATACCGGCTGGAAGCGGGGCGCGCCGTCGTAATTCACTGTCAGCCTGGCCTGCGAACGCGATACCGTTGCTGTCTGCGGAATCGTCGCGGCTATTTCGGCCTCTTTCGCTTCCGGGGTGTTGGGCACGGAGACCAGCACGTTGGCCTTCGGGTCGTGCGTCGATATCTTCGCGAAGTCGGGTGGCAGGTCGCTCCCGGGCACCCAGCGCCATGGACCGCTCGTGGAGGCCGCGCGGAACCAGCGGCCCGAAATCAGCAGGTAATACGTATTCGTGGACGGATAGACGAAGACGGCGTGATCGGTATTGGTGATCGTCAGCAGGTTGGTTCCCGCGACCGGCGACATCTGCGCGGCGCCCTGGGTCACGACCAGCTCGGTGGGCTGCGTGGCGAGCATCAAGGCCGGCGCCGGCACGACCGGCTTGCCGTCCGACGGCAGCATGGCGTCGGCGGCCGTGTGTTTTTCGCTCGTTTGCGCCGCCGCAAGCAGCGCCTGCTGCGGACCAGCCACTTGCCGCCATGGGCCGCTCAGGCCCTGCGCCGTGTACCAGTAACCAGCGGCATGCACGTAGACCGCGCCGTTTGCATCGCGCATCAGCAACGCGCGGCTGTTGATCGCGCGCGAGAAGCCGGTGCCGGCGATCGGGCGCCAGGCCGGTGCGCCATCGACGAGGACCAGCACCGTAGGCGTGTCCTTGAAGACGATCTGCGGCACGTCGTTCTTGACCGCAATGCGCATGGAGCGATCGAGCCCTTGCGACGCGGCGTAGCTCGTTTGCAGCTGGTCGAGCGAAACGGTCATGCCGCTGGAGGGAATGTGGGCGACCAGGGCACCCTTGACGCGCCCGGCCAGGCTCGTGTCCGTCGGCACCTCGACCGAGGCGATGTGGATTTGCGTCAACTGCACGAGACCGGCGGCCTTGTCGATATCGGCCTGCGCCGAGAAGTGGGCGATGCCGTAGGTGGGGGTGCCGTTCGACGCGCCAACGGCGATCGCCGCGCGGCCTGCGATGCGGTTACCGGTCCATTGCTCGATTTGCGGCTGGAACATCTCGACGCGTTCGGTGCCGTTCTCCAGCATGCGCGGCCAGCCGCGCTGATCGGCGGATTGCGCCTGGGTTGCCGGCGCGTCGGCCGCACGGGCCGCAGGCGCATTCCACATCAGCGCAGTGATCGACAGCATCGCGGCCACAACCGTGGCGCATGCGGGTTTTACACGGTGTGGCTCAACTACTCGACTCGCTCGTGGTGACATCAACGGGTGCTCCTGAGCTGGCATCGCAATAGCGGCAGGGCAAGCGCAACTGCCGATTGTCGTTGGGGTGTGAGACGTGGCGGCGGCCGGGTTGCCGCCTCCACGTCGGGCTGGAGGTAACGGCGGTTCAACGCTTAGAAGCGATGGCGGATCCCCGTGGTCACCACGACCTGGCTGCGGCTCGTGGAAGGCGCGCCGGTACCGTTGATTTGCGCCGCATTCGTGCCTTCCGCATTGTTGGCGCCGATCTGGAAGACGCTCTGCGCGTAGAGGTCCGTGCGCTTGGACAGCGAGTAGTCAGCCTGAAGGCCGAACTGGTTCCAATGCGCCGAGCGGTTGTCCGAGGCGCCGCTTCCCGGCGTGTTGCGCAGACCTTGCGTATAGGTATAGGCCGCGCCCACGTAGAAGGCCGACGTCAGGTTGTAGCGAGCGTTGACTTCATAATTGTTGTAGCGCACCGACGCATCCGCGAGCTTGTCCTGCAAGCGGGTCTGCGTGAACACGGTGCCGACGATCATCGGGCCGAACGCATAGCTCGCGCCGAGACCCCAGGTGCGCTGATTCTGGACGCCGGGCAGATTGGCCGTCGTGAACGCCGGCAGATTCTGCACCGCGCCGTTAGCGTTGCTGGAGTCGAGGCCCTGAAGCTGCAGGTAGGCCGCGCCCAGACGCAAGCCGCCATTGGCGTAACCCATGCCCGCGCTATAGGCGCGGTTGTCGGCAAAGCCCGCACTGTTGGAGAAGCCATACAGGGCGCTCGCCGAGAAGCCAGCGTAGTTCGCACTCTGATATTTGATCGTATTGCTGAGGCTGAACGAGCCATTGAGGTTGTCGTCGTCGCCCGGGTGAGCGAAGTAGGTGCCGCCCCACGTACCGGTTGCCGACATCGGCGCGACGTAATCGACCATGGAATCGTACTGGCGGCCCAGTGTCACCGTGCCGTATTGGCTCGAAAGGCCGACATAGGCCTGGCGGTTGAACAGCGAGCTGTTCACGGTGCTGCCGTTCGTCACGTTGAAGCCGCTTTCGAGGTTGAAGACCGTCTTCAGGCCGCCGCCGAGATCCTCGACGCCACGCAGGCCCCAGCGGCTTTGCTGGACGTTGCCGCCAGTCATGCCGAACACGGCTTTGCCACCGGTCAGGCCGTTCGGCGACATCGGCGAGGAAGTGCTCGCCTCGTTGCTCACGTAAGTCAAACCTGCATCGATGAGGCCGTATAGCGTGACGTTGCTTTGAGCATGGGCGCTGCCAGCGGCTGCGGCGACTGTGGCGGCAAGAATATAGGTCTTTTTCATGGATCGCTCTTATCTGAACTACGACTGACGAATGGGAAATAAGCACATAGCGCGTTTGTGCGGGAACGGACTATACATATCCCTTGAAATGACAGCCACGGAGCGTCGATGATTTTTTCTCTGCGCTAATTTAAAGAGATGAATATTGGTGATAGGCACATCCGGAGGGGCTGACGTAGCAGCGCACAGACATCTAATTCTAAAAGACATTTTTTCAAAACGAGCGCGTCTGCCGGGAGTGCGCTCTCAACGCCTTTACCTCAAGATTGAGAATCGATGCTTGAGGGTTTTGACTTAAATCACTACCTGTAATGTGTTTGCATGATTCTGATTTTTTGCGGCACCTGATTCCGGCTAATTCGATGAATGAAATACGAATTCCTGTCAAAGATTCCGGAAAATATTTATATATCTAGCAACAAACGGCCGCCCGGTTGACTCGCGTTGATGTGCGCTGCCGGGACGGCCGTGGCGGCTGCGCATGTCTTGCACAGGCGTTGCGGACGCTCATTGCTCCTGTATGGCTTGAGGCGTGTTGCGGAAGCTGATCGCCATGCGATTGTAGGTATTCATCAGGCCGATGGCGATCGTGAGGTCCACGAGCTCGCGCTCCTCGAATACCGCGCGAACTTCCTCGTATGCCGCGTCCGGAACGCCGGTCTGGGCGACGAGCGTGACCGACTCGGCCCAGGCAAGCGCCGCGCGCTCGCGCGGATCGAATAGATGGCCGGCTTCCCTCCAGGCCTGCACCAGCGCCAGCTTTTCCACTTTCACACCTTTTTTCAGCAGGTCGCGTGTGTGCATGTCGAGGCAATAGGCGCAGTTGTTGATCTGCGAGATGCGCAAGTACACCAGATCGACGAGAACGGGCGAGAGCCCGCTTTGCATGAGGTAGCCATAGACGCCGCCAAGCGCCTTGGCGCCTGCGGGCGCGATCTGGTTGTAATCGAGACGTTTGCTCATGAGTGTTCTCCTGTGTTTGCTGGGCTGGCTTACTTGACCGGCGTGGTCAGAACCTTGTCTCCGGTATCGACGACGAACACTGCAAGCAGCTTCGCTGGGGCGGTCGTGCTCGCATTGCGGCTGACGCGGTGAATGGCGCCCGGTGTTTCGAAGAAGCTTTCGCCGGCGTGATAGACTCGCTTGGGGCCGTCGTCCACTTGCGACTCGATCGCGCCCGAAACGACATACGCATAAATAAATGCCGACCTGGCATGCTCGTGCGGCGGCGAGGCGCCGCCAGGGGCATAGTCGACCACCACGGCCGTCAACGACTTGCCGGGCAGGTTGGGAAGGGCGTGCTCGAAATTGGGCGTGACGGCTGCACCGCCGTCATGCGCGATGGCGGGCGCGGCGACGCTGAGGGCAAGCGCCGCGCAGGCCGCGCCGAGTGCGATTCGAATCTTCATGACAGGTTTTCTCCTTGTGACCAGAGCTATTGTGGCGGGATGCTGGGCCACAAGAAAGCACCAGAAATGAACATTCTTTATGTACCATGAGCGCATGTCCCAGCCGCTCAAAATCGAACTCGACCGGTCTGCGAAGACGCCTTTGGCCGAGCAGATCCGCACCGCAATCAGTGCTGCCATCGAGGGCGGCGTGCTCGCGCCCGGCGCCCGTCTGCCTTCGTGGCTCGATCTTGCCGCGCAGCTGGGCGTGGCGCGGGGCACGGTGCGCCTCGCCTACGATCGGCTCTCCGACGCTCAACTGATCGTCGCTTCCCGGGCCGCTGGAACGCGCGTGGCGGACCGGCCGCCCGCCGCGCCAGTCGTGCACGAGCGCAGCGATCCGGGCTCGTTCATGGAGATGTATCGGGAACTCACCTCCGGCCCGGCTATCTTCCAGATGGGCGTGCCTGCCCAGGAAACGCTTCCCGCGCGGCTCTTCACCAAGGTACGCTCGTTCGCGCTGCGCGCGGAGTCGAGCGCCTCGGTTGGCTATCCCGACCCGCGTGGCGAGCCGGAATTGCGGCGGGAAATCGCCGCGTATCTGGCCATTGCGCGCGGCATGACCTGTTCGCCCGCGCAGATCATCGTCACGAGCGGGTTCAGCGGTGGTCTCGGGCTGGCGCTGCGCGTGCTCGCCCTCGATGGACATAAAGCCTGGTTCGAAGAACCCGGTTTTCCGTTCACGCGGCATGGCCTGGAACTCGCGAGGCTCGAGCTTGCGCCGGTGCCGGTGGACATGGAAGGCATCGACGTCGATTACGGCATGAGGCATGCATCCGACGCGGCGCTTGCCGTCGTGACACCTGGGCAGCAGGCGCCGCTCGGCCCCACGCTGTCTCTGGCAAGACGGCTGCAACTGCTCGATTGGGCAGCGAAGCAGGGCGCATGGATCGTTGAGGATGACTATCTAAGTGAACTGCAACTGAATGCGCGCGCGGCGCCCGCGCTCGCGTCGCTCGATCGCAGCCAGCACGTCATCCATATCGGCTCCTTCAGCAAGACGCTCAGCCCGGCCTTGCGGCTGGGATTCGTCGTCGCGCCCATGCCGCTCGCGTCGCGGTTCGCGGAGGTGGCGGCCTGTCTCGCGCCGGCACCGTGGCCCTCGGTGCAGCTCGCAACGGCGCAGTACATGCGCGAGGGCCACTACTTGCGCCATCTGCGCCGCCTGAAGCGGCTCTATTGCACGCAGCGCGATAGCTTGCTCGCATGCCTCGAAGAACGCGGCTTCGAGACCCGGGCTGCGGGCCTCGCGGTGCTCGTGCGTCTGCCCGACGGCGCGCCTGATGTGTCCATCTTCAGAGAATCGCTGGCCTTCGGATTGGGTCCCGCACCGTTGTCGCCCTGGTATATGTCGCCGGCGAGTGCGCGATCCGGCCTGCTGCTGGGTATTGCGACATCGCCGGAGCGCAACCTCGCCCGAAACTGCGATCGGCTGCTGGACGTGATCCGACGGCACGCGTGAGTGGCAGCGTAGACGCCATTGGCCGGTGTGCCGTGCTACTCTGCGCGCATATTTTTGTAAGCCGTCCGCAGGGCGATGCATTTTTTATTGCAAGGAATTCATGGAGTCCACGTTGATGAAACCCTTCGAGTCGATCGATGGGAACCGGCCGCGCATGCACCAACGCGCACGCATGGCGTGTCCTGCTGCGTCGATAGCGCTCGCGCTTGCCTGGCTGGCCCTGCCGACCCAGGCGCAAGCGCAGGAATTCTCGCTGTTTGGCGGCGGTTCGCGTGCCAGCGACATCAATACCTATACGTGGGCCTTCAACTATCAAGAGGGTCTCGGCAAGTACTTCGCGGCAAGCTTCACGTGGCTCAACGAAGGGCACATTCCGAATCACCATCGCGATGGCCAACTGGTTCAGCTCTGGGCACGGATGCCGGTCGGCAGCCCGCAGTTCGTGGTGCAGGCCGGCATTGGGCCGTATCGCTACTTCGATACGACTACCGCCGACCAGGGCGGCAGCTATTCGGACGTGCACGGCTGGGGCGTGGTGTACAGCCTGCGCGGGTCCTGGTACGCATCCAACCGATGGGTCACGCAATTGCAGTTGAACCGTGTGCACGTGCAGCGCGGCCCGGACTCCACCGGCGTGATGCTCGGTGTCGGTTATCAGCTCGACGCGCCCGATACGCCGGGGCCGCGCGACTGGGCGGTCGGCTCGACAAAGAAAACGACCCATAACGAAGTTGCCGTGTACCTCGGCAAAACCATCGTCAACTCGACCAGCTCGCCGGGCGCATTTGGCGGAGCCATCGAATATCGGCGGGGCCTCGCAAAGTATGTGGACTGGACGGTCGGCTACATCCACGAAGGCAGCAGCGCGGTCGCCCGCCGCGACGGCATTGCCAGCCAGCTTTGGCTCACGCGTGCGTTCCTCAACGACGCCGTGACGCTGGGTGTGGGCGCAGGTGCGTACTATGCGATCGATGAGCACGAGAACAGCCGCTCGCCGGGGCCGGGCGCGGGGACATTCTCTGGGATCGTCACGATTGCCGGCTCGTATCGTTTCAGCCAGCACTGGGATGCGCGGCTGGAATGGAATCGCGTGGTGACGAGCTATAACCGCGACACCGACATCATTTTGGGCGGTATCGGCTATCGGTGGTGACCCTGTGGGCCGACACGGGCTGTCTGGCTCGTTGCGGCCCGAATTACGGGTTCAACGACGTGCCTTTAAATAATTTTCATCGTTTATACAACATGTTCGTTAGTGCACTCACTGCTTTCATTCGACTCTGTTAGCCTTTTCTGCAGGACCAATTCGGGCTGATCCGCGCCCCGAGATGCGCGATTGTCGAATCGAAGACAGGAGGGCTTATCCATGTTGCACTGGCTTTCAAACTTGATCGCCCATCACGCCGCAACGCCGGAGAAGCAGGCCGAACGCGCGCTGGGCGAATTGCGCATGGCGCTGTTTCAGGCCGAGCAGAGGGTATTGGATGCGCAATTGCAGGCCGAATATTATCGTTTGCGCATTGCGTTTTGCGAGGAGGTCTTGAAGACGGGGATCGAACAGGTTTCGGATCACCGCAAGGGACAACATGAGTCCGTCACGCAGGAATTGCGGCCGAATTTAAAGCTGACGACCTCCCAGCAGGCATAAACGAACGAATATCCTTTTCCGACTTTACCAGTCTCCCGGGGCAATGCCACTGTAAAAAAATTCATACTTACCTGGCCGCCTCGGCGGCCGCTTGCGCCGTCTGGTCCGCTACCGTCCATCCAAACGACCGGGAACTGGTCGTGGCATCGAGCGCCACGTACACTCCGTTCGCGTTTGAAAACAAGGACAAGCAGGGTGTTGACTTAGACATCGACATTATCGATGTGATCGCCAGGCAGCAGCATTTGGAACTGCGTATTGTAAATACGCAGTTCACCAGCATCTTCGCGTCGATCGACGATGACGGCATGAATTTCGTCCATCTCCGGCGTCATGATCAGCGATAAGCGCAAACAGAGTCGAATCTAGGGGGCGGCGCTCACCCTGAACAATGTCATTTCGTTGCTCAAGGATACGGCGGTGATCTCGGCGATCGGTTCTGGGCGAGATGACCTATGCCGCGCGAACCGATCACGTCGCGCCCTGAAGCACACTTGACTATCTTTGACTCTCTTCCGGAACCGTCCTTGATACGATCTCGAATTGACGAGACTCGTGAGCCACGAGTTCGATTCGAAGGGGATGGAACGATGAAGCGGTTCGCGATGACAATCCTGCTGACCATTGCGGTCATACTGCTCGTGACGCTCATGGTCGTGCTCAAGACCGCGCCACCTCATGACATTCCGACTGTCGGCAGCACGTCTGTGCCAAGTGATTTGATATGCTAATCATATGCGCCGCTCAATTGAGCTGATACGAGAACGTCGCATTCACGCGCGGGCTGCGCGACGCGCTTTCAACGGGCGAATCGGCCAGCGCCTTCGCCACCGAGAGATCGAGGCTGTAGTACTTGCCGTCCGTGATCCGGAACCCCGCTCGGGCCATGGAGGGCGATACGCCGGAACACGAGCGCGCGCACATTCGCCAGATGGTCGCTATCAAGCGGCTCGCCTCCCGGGTCACGCGGGAACACGACACTGCCTTCAAACTGCTGGTGCAGCGATGGGAGCGGCTGACGATTCCATTCGCGAGGAACTGATCGCGGCAGTGCTTGGCGAACTGTCGCTGATGCGCCGCGATGTGAGTGAACTGTCGAAACTTCTTAAGGACAGTGGCAAGCAGTGCAAGGACGACGGTGAGCTGACGCTACTGCGGATGACGGCACGCCACGAGCAATTTCTGAGGGAGTTTTCTGAATCAGCCGATGCGCATCAAAGCTGCTCTTCGGCGGCTTGGCAAAGCGCGCGTTGTAGGCCGCCATAAAGGAGGGTACCCAGGCATTGGCTTTAGCCACAGTGCTGATCTCGCGCAGCCTCATCTCCTTGACCAGTCGGTCCTGCAGCGTCAGGTGCGCGCGCTCGGCGCGCCCCTTGGCCGGGCTGCTGTTCGCGCAAAACGTATCGATGTTCAGTTCGTACATGGCCCGGCCGAAGTGCGTCACGCTGCTACCCGTCTTGCCAGCAGCAGCACTGCGAAACACGCTCGCCTTGTCGCTGTAGAACCCGCCAGGTTTGCCGTGACGCTCGATGTACGCCCGCGTCGCCTCGAAACAGCTGAAGGTCGATTCAGTCGCGGTGAAGTGCAGATGCATCAGCCGGCTCGTCGTGTCGTCCACGTACACCAGCAGCGTGCAGGCCGGCGCTCGACCCTCGAACCAGCGATGGTCGCTGCCGTCGATCTGGATCAGTTCGCCCAGGCACGCCCGCCGGGCCCGCGGCTGATAAACCTTCGGTGGTCGCTGCCGGCGCGGCACCCACAAGCCGGCATCCGTCATGAGCCGTCTGACCGTCTCCTTGGCCAGCCGAATACCATGGCATTCCCGAAGCTTCTCGCAGGCCAGCGTCGGCCCAAAATCGGCGTAACGATCGCGAATGATCGTCAGCACCCGTTGAGCAAGTTCAGCGTCCAGCCGACGATTGCCTGTGCGGCCACGTTTGCGCGAAGTCAGCCCGGCCGCGCCGGATGCCCGGTACCGGATCACCAGCCGCTCGACCTGGCGCACGCTCAGGCCCAGTCGCTCGGCCGCGCGACCTGGCTTCAGGCCCGAATCCACGACAGCCTGGATTACCTTCAAACGATCGAGTTCTCGCATGTTCAATGTCACCAGTGCGCTTCGGTGCATGGGCGGCACTCAACCTACACAGAACACGCCATTTCTATTTGGGACCTACACATAAAATATTGATAATTTATGTTATGTAAAATAACGTCGACCATCAGCGTCTTAACCTGTTGCGATCTGACCGATAACGGTCTATATTCAGTCCTGTTTGACCCCAACGGAGCGCCTCATGCACCTCGCCGATCACGTCAAGCCGATCAGCTACCTCAAGAGCGAAGCCGCCCAGATCGTCAAGGACCTCACCGACTCGGGAGAGCCGCTCATCATCACGCAGAACGGCGAGGCGAAACTCGTGGTCCAGGACGTGCGAACCTACGAAGCGACCCAGCAGACCATTGCGCTGCTGAAGATCCTGGCCATTGGCCAGAAACAGATCGAGCGCGATGACCACGTCGACGGCGACGACTTCTTCGCGGAGCTCAATGAACTCGACCGCCAGGAAAAACTTCGCTGATGCCGGCCCCGCTGCTGAAGTACCGCGTCCTGCCGACCGCGCGGATCAGCATGGACGAACTGAGAAGTTACATTGTCCGCACCTTCGGATGGGAGACCTGGCGTCAGACATCGGCGCAGATTCAGGAAACCATCACGCAGATTCGCCGGTATCCCGACAGTGGCCATATGCCTGCCGAACTCGAAGGCTTCGTCGATGAGCGTTTCCGGCAGGCCCTGTCCGGCAAGAACCGGATCATCTACCAGGTGCGGGACGACACCGTTTTCATTCACCTCGTGGTCGATACACGACGCGACCTGCCGGCCATGCTCCAGAGGATCGTCCTTCGACTCATGTAAGCGTCAGGATGACGCAACAATTGTCCGCTGGTTCGGGGCAATTGCAAACGAGAACCGAACCCGCGAGAAGTATGGCGCCACCGGGCCGAAGAGGACAAGTGTGGATGGTGTGATGGCTGGCGTGCTGGCGGCCCTCTCCTACCCGTTCGACAGTTAGCAATCGAGTCATTGGCAAACCGATTTGAAGCTCAATTCGACACCGAGCCGCGAGAATTTACCCAGCATTCCTTAGCAACCTGTGATCAATGTTGCTATGTAAACGCTCACGAGCGGCAGCCCGAGATTGCTTGAGATCAAGATGGTAGCGTGATGAAAAGTACGACGGGAGCCAGAACAGCATGAACCACCAGATGGGATCGGTCAGCAGCTTACCCACGACAAATGCGTACGTGGCCCGGAATCGCAGAAGCGAAAGCCAGCTCATCGACACATTACCTTCCTCGACGTCTGCGCGGGCTTCCATGATGTACCTTAATTCCGCTACGGATGCGCGCTTGTTCTTGTGCGGCGAGTAGTACATCAAACACCAAAAGCCCAGCCACACCAGGCCCGTCATACCCGTGACCAAAAAAGCCGCCTGCCAGCCGTATGACGCCGCGAGCAAGGGAACGACGGCGGGTGCAGCTACCGCTCCGATACTCGTACCTGAGGTAAGGATGCCAACTGCCAATGCCTGCTCTTTTCTCGGAAACCACTCCGATACCGCCTTGACTGCCGACGGGAAGTTACCTGATTCCGCAACGCCAAGAAGACCCCGCATGAAAATAAATCCCAGCGTGTTGCGTACGAGGGTGTGTCCGCGCACGCAGCAACGCTCCAGACGAGTACGCAGATGCCGTAACCGAGCTTGACCCCATACCTGTCTTCCAGTTTTCCGGAGAGAACCAGCCCCAACGCGTAGCATGCGGTGAATACAGCCACCATGTAGCTATAGTCGGTTTTCGTCCAGTTGAATTGCGCCGCGAGATCAGGCTTCAGCAAGCCGAGAACCTGTCTCTCGAGATAATTGATTGTCGTTGCGAAAAAAAAAGCAGAGCGCAAATGCGCCATCCGTAACTTGATCGATCCACCAGCCGCCCCTGTATATATTTCATCCTGCCCGCTGCCGCCGCGACGGCGGTTCTCATGAACGGCTTTGGATGCACTCGCCGCCCGATCACTTGCACCTCACGGCCGTTCTGGCACAGTTCTTCAGACGTGTACGGCCTTCGGCCCCGTATCACATCTACCGACGCCGGTTCGTCTGTCCGCGAAACGAACGCCCCGAGCGCCGTGAGCGATCAGAATGCGGGCGTGACCTGATTGACGTTGTTCTTCGTGACGCGCACTGTCGGCAACACTACCTTTGGAGGTACCTTCTCCTCCTTCAGGACCTTGAGCGCGATTTCCATGCCTTCCGTACCAGCGGGGGGATACAACCAGGTCGCCAATTCGTCGCCAGCCCGAATGGCATCGAACTCTTCCTTCTGGCCATCGATCCCCAGCACCTTGATCTCCTTCGTGCGACCGCTTTCCTTGATTGCCTGGATAGCCCCCAGCGCCATCTCGCCGTTCGCCGCGAACACCAGATCTACCGTACCCGGTGGATGTGCCTGCAGGATGTTCTGCATCACTGCATACGCCTTCGGACGTCGATAATCGCCGGGCTGTCGCGCCACTACCTTGATGCCCGAGTACCTGTCGGTCACCGAGGTCAGCCC
The DNA here is from genome assembly GCF_048957375.1 of Paraburkholderia sp. A1RI-2L. Taxonomy (NCBI): domain Bacteria; kingdom Pseudomonadati; phylum Pseudomonadota; class Betaproteobacteria; order Burkholderiales; family Burkholderiaceae; genus Paraburkholderia; species Paraburkholderia sp. A1RI-2L. Next base: position 438,062 of record NZ_JARBTA010000003.1, on the reverse strand, counting down.
GCCGATCCGGTTCACTGAGGTCTCGTCACCCGGAATACCTTCCAGGATCACGATGTTGCCGGACGGTTTGCCATTCTTCTGCATCAGCGTGTCGACAATGAAGCGCCCTGCGTCCGCACCAAGCGCACGGTTATCTCCGGACACCATCGTGATCGCCCCGGCGTTGTCGATCGGCTTGCCCACGAACATGTAGGGAATCCGCTGTTCCTTCAGCGAGGCAAGCTCCTGACGCAACCCTTCCGCCTTGCCCGCCTGTACCATCAGAAGCTTGATCCCTTTGGATTCGAGATCCTCAATCCCTGCGATCTGCGTCGCCACATTGCCCTGGCCATCGGTTGCCAGCACCCGTATGCCAGCCTTGCTCGCCGCGTCCTCAATCTGCTTGCGCTGCGTGGCGAGCCGCGGATGATCGAGACTTTCCTGCGAGAGGCCAATCGTCTCGACTGCGAATGCGCTCGCGGCGCTGCCGAGCATGAGCGCCACCGCGGCGGCGTGCACGAGTTTCAACCTGAACATAAGTGTCTCCTTGATTTTTGTCCGCGTCAGCGGCCTTTTGAACGACTGAGTTGCGCATGAATCAGCACCGCGCCCACGATGATTGCGCCCTTGACGATCAGCTGCGTGTACGCCGGGATGTTCAGCAGGTTCAGCAGATTGTTAAGCACTCCAATCAGAAGGACGCCGACAATCGTTCCGCCTATGCCGCCGACCCCGCCCGAAAGACTGGTGCCACCGACCACTACCGCGGCAATCGCATCCAGTTCGAGCCCCTTGCCAAGATTCGCTTCCCCGATATTGAGCTGCGTGGACATCACGAGACCACCCAGGCCGGCGAAGAGACCCGACAGGCAATAGGCGATCACGCAGACCCTGTCGACCGGCACGCCGGAGAGACGCGCCGCTTCGGCGTTACCGCCCACCGCATAGACATGCCGGCCATAACGCGTCATCCGCAGGATCACCGCCGACGCAACCGCCATGACGATGAAAAGCAGCGCCTGCACCGGCACGCCAGCGAGGCGGCCGCGCCCTATCCATGCAAGCGCCCGCGGCACGCCAATAACCGGTTCTGCGCCGGAATAGGCGAGGCCCATGCCAACCAGCGCGGTCATCATCCCAAGCGTGACAATGAACGGCTGGACACGCCCCCGTGTAGTAATGATCCCGTTCAGCCATCCACACACGAGCGCGACCGTCATTCCGCCTGCCAGCGACACGAATGGACCGTATGGCTTGAGGCCCGCGACTGCAAGCGTCGTCAGCGCGAGAATGGAGCCTACCGACAGATCAATGCCTGCCGTCAGGATTACGAACGTCATGCCCAGCGATGTCACGCCGACGACGGACACCTGGCGCACGACATTCAACAGGTTTTCCGCGGTGAGAAAATATGGAGACGAGACGCCTGCAATCACACACAGGATCAGGAAGATGGTGAAAATGCCGAAGCGCTGGATGAGTTCAATGCGCCGCCACGCACCACCTGAAAAGCGACCGTCTGTCTGCGCACCTGAAAGGGATTTTGCGAATGCCATGAATTATCTCGCTATCATCTGAAGGACCGATTCTTCCGTCGCGTCGTGCGCGGAAATTTCTCCGGTGACCACCCCGTCACGCAGCGCGACGATACGGTCGACCATGCCGAGGAGTTCCGGCAGTTCCGAAGAAATCAGCAGTACCGCCTTGCCTGCGCGGGCAATCTCGTCAATCAGCCGGTAGAACTCGACCTTCGCGCCAACGTCGACGCCACGGGTCGGTTCGTCGAGGATCAGCAGCGTGTAGTCGTGCGCCATCCACTTGCCGAACACAACCTTTTGCTGATTGCCGCCGGACAACGTGCCAACGGGCACCTCAGCGCTCGATGCCGAAACGGCCAGTTGCTGGCACACGGACGCCACCCGGTCCCGTTCCTGACGGCGGTCGACGAAGCCGAAACGGCAAATTCCGGTGAGCGTGGGCAGTATTGCGTTCTCGCGGATGCTGAGGCCGGGCACGAGTCCCTGCGTCTTGCGGTCTTCCGGTACGAGCGCGATACCCGCCTCGATTGCCTGTGCTGGTGTGGCGGGCCGATGCGTGCGTCCGGCAAGGGATATCTCGCCCGCCACGATGGGATCCAGCCCGAAGATCGCGCGGGCCACCTCCGTACGCCCCGCGCCGACAAGCCCTGCAAGGCCCACAATCTCGCCCGCGCGAACATTGAACGAGACGTCCTGTACACGCTGATCGAGCCGCAGCCCCTTCACGTCGAGCACGATGCCGGTTTTCCCGCCAACGTCGCGCCGGTCGGGGAAGCGCGTATCGACCTCACGACCGACCATCAACCGGATCATGGACGCACGATCGAGCTCGGCCACCTTGCGCGTGCATACCGATCGCCCGTCTTTCATGATCGTGCAGGTATCGCAAAGATCGAAGATTTCATCCATGCGGTGCGACACGTAGAGAATCGTGACGCCATCGCGCGAAAGCGTGCGAACGACGTTGTAGAGCAGCGTCAGCTCGTGATCCGACGGCGTGGCGGACGGCTCGTCCATGATCAGCACCCGCGCCGAAACGGCCAGTGCCTTTGCGATCTCGACGAGCTGCTGCTCCGCAACCGACAGCGTACCGACACGCCGGCGCACGTCGATCGGCGCACCGATGCGCGCGAGCAGTGCCTGTGCCTCCCTGCGCATCGACACACCATCGAGCAGCCCGCGGGTGATCCGCTCGCGACCCAGAAAAATGTTTTCTGTGACGCTCAAGGCCGGGATCAGGTTGAACTCCTGAATATCGTCGAAACTCCGGCCGTCACCGCCTCGCTTGGCGAGCCCGGCGAGTACGGGTCGCCATCGAGCAACAGTTCGCCTTCGTCAGGCGCGGTAGCGCCGCTCAGGATCTTGATCAAGGTGGATTTGCCCGCCCCGTTCTCACCAACCAGTGCATGGACCGATCCGCGGCTGCATGAGAACTCGATACGATCCAGGGCCCGCACGCCCGGGTAGGTCTTGCTGATTCCCTTCACTTCCAGAGCATTCATGGAGTGCCTCTGTTACGCGATACGCCGTTCGGCTGATGCTGGCCGTTTCGGGCTACACAGATCCGCTGCAGCCGCTCACGCGACCTGCAGCCGAATCTTCAGGACGCTCCTGTCCTCCGCCAGGCGTTTGAACGCCGCCTGCACGTCGTCGAGCCGATAGATCGTTGTGAGAAAAGGTGCAACGTCCACGCGCCGGTAGCCAAGCAGGGTGGCCGCCTCGTGCATGTCGTCACCCATTCCCGCGACGGTTCCTTGCACCCCCTGCTCGCGCAGCACGAAATCGAGCGCAGCAATCCTGAACGTATGACCTGGTTTGGCAAGCCCAAACGCAATCACGCGGCCGCCCGGCCGGATCAGTGTGAAGGCCTGCTCGTAAAGGTCGGGCAGCCCGACGCTTTCGATGGCGACGTCAATGCCACGGCCATCGGTTGCGGCACGCACGGCGGCCTCAACCTGCGTCGGGTCGGACACGACGATGTCCGCACCCAGCTCTTTCGCCAGCCGGGCGCGCCCACTCATTCGGCGCGGCGCTCGACGCGGTGAAGGGCATGGCGACACAGGGGTTGCCTATTCCGCGTGCCACGCTCGATCGCCTGATCGCCGAATACAAGGTTCGCGTGACTGCAAACAAGGGCGCGCACCTCACAGGCGGCTTGGGGATCAAAGAGCGTGCGCAACTCTTGCGCGTGGAGCTCGAACTCGTCGGCGTAACGCGGGGCGCGTTGCTCGATCTGCATCGCAATGGCCGGGTAGACGACGCAGTGCTCCGCATCGAGCGTGACGGCGGCGACTACGTGATCAACGGCCGCAAGTGGTTCATCACGAATGCCGCGACCTCCCAACACACGCACCGCTAGACGGCATCGTTGCCTCTTTGCCGATGGTGACCGAACTCGACCGTACGCTGTCGCCCGTCGCGCTGACCATTCCGTTCAGCTTCGCGATAGCGCCCGGCATGCCCGGGGACGGCGCGTGTCGCATCATCTCTTTACTCGACACGTGCACGTCGGCTTCTCCGTCTTGCTGATCGCTGTCGCGCCCGGCCTCATCGCAAAAAGCGCGCCTCATGCATAGCACACTGGCTCGCAACCGGCGTTGGAGCAACCGCGGCGCACGCGGGTAGGACCGCACCACACCGCGGTCGCACCAATAGCAGGCCGGTTGCGCAACCTGGGTCAGAACTAGAAATATTTTCCAGGAATCGATCGATGTGCGCACGCTTTTGGAAACACTTTCCATTCTGACAACACTAAGCTTGCCATCAGTCGAGCCGCATTCGTAACCGTGACCGGTGCACCCGATCCGTGTGCGAAAACTGCGCTTCGCGCGCGTCAATCGCCCTTCAAATCTAAAAGAAAGCATCCACTTTTATTGTTACCAACGGAGACAAAGATGAAGTCGTTCAAACCGCTGTTCACGTCAGCACTGGTCGCCGCTCTGCTCGGCGTCACGAGCGCATCCGTGCATGCGGCTGACCTGCTCGACACGGTCAAGCAGGCCGGCGTGCTGAAGGTCGCGCTCGAGGGCACCTACCCTCCGTTCGATTACCGTAACAGCGACGGGCAGCTCGAAGGGTTCGACGTCGACGTTGCGAAGGCCGTCGCCGCGCGGCTCGGAGTCAAGCCACAGTTCGTCACGACCGAATGGAGCGGTATTCTCGCCGGCCTTCAGGCTGGCAAGTTCGACGTAATCGTCAACCAGGTAGCGATCACGCCAGCGCGCCAGCAGGCGCTCGACTTCAGCCAGCCCTACGTGTACTCGGCCGCGCAACTGCTGCAGCGCGAGAACGATACTCGCGCGTTCAAGTCGCTGAACGACCTGAAGAACCTCAAGATGGGCGTCGTGCTCGGTAGCAACTATGCGGAGCTTGTGAAAACGGTGCCCGCGATCAACGCGCAGATTTATCCCGGCGAGTCCGAAATTCTGCGCGACCTTGCGACCGGCAGGCTCGATGCCGCAGTGAACGATCGCCTGATGGTTCCTTACCTGATCAAGACCACGCATCTGCCGCTGCGTGCGAGCGGTGTGATTCCGGGCGCCGACACGAAGATGGGCATCCCTTTCCGCAAGGGCAATCCGAAGTTCGAGAAAGCGATCGACGGCGCGCTCGCCTCGATGCGCGAGGACGGCACGCTCAGGAAGATCTCGATGCAATGGTTTGGTGCCGACGTCTCGGCGGCCTCGAACTCCCACTAACCCTCCCCAATCAAGCAACGATACGCGCGCACCGGCATGGATCGCATCGCCGGCGCGCCCGACAATGATCTGGAGTCGAGTTCATGGACGCATTTGATCTGGTCGTGCACACCCTTCCCGTCCTCGCAACGGGCGCCGTGCTCACAATGAAATTCGCAGTCGCATCGATGGTGCTGGGACTGATCGTCGGCCTTTTGGTCGCGATCGTACGAATCGGCAACAACCGGTTCCTGTCCTCGATCGCGCAAGGCTATGTCAGCCTGATGCGCGGCACGCCGCTCCTCGTGCAGATGTTCGTTGTGTATTACGGGCTGCCCGACGTCGGTATCTCGCTCGATCCAACTTCAGCCGGCATTCTCACACTGACCCTGAACGCCGGCGCGTACTTGTCTGAGAGCATGCGCGGCGCGATCCTGGGTATCGGCCGCGGCCAGTGGGCCGCATCGCACAGCCTGGGTCTCACGCACATACAGACGCTGCGCTACGTCGTCTGTCCACAAGCGCTGCGTCTCGCAGTGCCGAGCCTTTCGAACACGCTCATCAGTCTGGTCAAGGATACGTCACTCGTTTCCGTCATCACCGTCACCGAGCTGCTGCGCTCGGCTCAGGAAGTCATCGCCTCCACCTTCCAGCCGCTTCCGCTGTATCTTGCGGCCGCCGCGATCTACTGGGCGCTCAGCACGTTGCTCGCGTGGCTCCAGGGCCGCATTGAAACGCGCTGCGCGCTGCCGTCGACGCACTGAGCACCCGCCGGCCGTCCGGACCGTGGACGGCTGCGTTCCTCCATTCACGAACAATCCGAACATGATTACCCTTGACAACGTCTCGAAGTGGTACGGCAAGCATCAGGTTCTCACCGACTGCAGCGCAGCGGTCACGAAAGGCGAAGTGGTCGTCGTCTGCGGCCCGTCCGGATCCGGAAAATCTACCTTGATCAAAACGATCAACGGTCTCGAACCGTTCCAGAAAGGCTGCATCACGGTGGACGGTGCCCGGCTAGACGATCCAACGGTGAAGCTCGCGAAACTGCGTTCGCGCGTTGGCATGGTGTTCCAGCACTTCGAGCTGTTTCCTCACCTGACCGTGCTGGCCAACCTGACACTGGCCCAGACGAAAGTGCTGCACCGGCCCATGGACGAGGCGCGTGACATCGGGCTGCGTCTTCTCGATCGCGTCGGGCTCAAAGCGCACGCCCAGAAGTTTCCCGGGCAGTTGTCCGGCGGGCAGCAACAGCGCGTTGCGATTGCCCGTGCGCTCTCGATGAACCCGATCGCGATGCTGTTCGACGAGCCGACGTCAGCACTCGATCCGGAGATGATTAACGAAGTCCTCGATGTCATGGTCGAGCTCGCGCGCGACGGGATGACCATGGTCTGCGTCACACACGAGATGGGTTTCGCACGCAAAGTTGCACATCGCGTGCTGTTCATGGATCGTGGCGTGATCGTCGAAGACGCAACGAGCGACGCATTTTTTCATACGCCTCGTTCCGAGCGTGCACGCGATTTCCTCGACAAGATCCTCCACTGAGCCGCAGCGCACCGCCCTCTAACCGGCGGTGGCGCCTTCAAACCCGACACCTGTGCCATCCGCATGACAACGACAACGCTTACCACAAGACTGAATAACGTTGCGCGCCTGAATCTCATCGACGCACCAACTCCGCTGCAGCGGCTGCCGAGACTGTCCGAGCACGTCGGTCGCGACATCTACGTGAAGCGCGACGATTTCACTTCGCTCGCCATGGGCGGCAACAAGCTGCGCAAGCTCGAGTATCTCGGTGCACACGCGATACGCAAGAACGCCGACGTGCTCGTGACTGCGGGCGCGCTCCAGTCGAATCATGTTCGGCAGACCGCGGCGCTCGCGGCACAACTGGGACTCGGCTGCGTCGCGCTGCTGGAGAATCCGATCGGCACCACGCGCGACGATTATCTGCGCAACGCCAACCGCTTGCTCCTCGATCTGTTCCGTGTGAGGGTCCATGAGGTCGCCAATCTGGACGACGCAGACCGGCAGCTCGAGACCGTCGCGCAGCAACTTCGGAACGAAGGGCGACGGCCGTATGTGATTCCGGTCGGCGGATCGAATGCGCTTGGCGCGCTTGGCTATGTGCGTGCGGGCCTCGAGCTCGACCAGCAGATTCGCGGGGCGGGGTTAGAATTTTCGGCCGTCGTGCTCGCGTCCGGCAGTGCGGGCACGCACGCAGGTCTCGCGCTCGCGTTTGCTCATGAGATGCCATCGACGCCCGTGATTGGCGTGACGGTGTCGCGCACTTCGGCAGCGCAGCGTCCGAAGGTACAAAGCCTCGTCGACCAGACAAGCGAGCTGCTCGAACTCGAACCGGATCCGGCGATGCGCGTCGATCTATGGGACGCTTACTTTGCACCACGTTACGGTGAGCCCAATACCGCCGGACTCGACGCAATTCGCCTGCTCGCGCGGACCGAAGGATTGCTGCTCGATCCCGTCTATACGGGCAAGGCGATGGCCGGCCTGCTCGATGGAATCGCCTGCGGTCGGTTCGACGGAAAGGGGCCAGTGCTCTTCGTACACACCGGCGGCGTACCCGCGCTGTTCGCTTATCGCGAGGCGTTTCACAGCGACTGAGCCACTTCGGAGCATCATAGGCCAGGCATGCAATGCCAATAAACGCGCGACCTGCCGACAATTGAATTGTCGGCAGGTCGCGCGTTTTCGTTATTCACTCACCACGTAATCGAGTGAAGCGCTGTTGTTCGCTTGATCACCTCCATCGCGAACGCCGAGCTCACGTCCATCAGTTCGACACTTTTGATCAACCGCTTGTAGACGCTGTCGTAGCCGGCGATATCCGGCACGACGACCTTGAGCAGGTAGTCGACATCGCCGCTCATCCGATGGATCTCGATGATCTCCGGGATCGCCCGCACGGCGGCGATGAATCTCGTTGTCCACGCATCACCGTGCTGGTTCGAGCGCACTGTCACGAATGCCGTAAGTCCAAGATTTAGCTTGTTAGGATCACAAAGCACGACCTGCCGGCAGATCACCCCATCGTCCCGCAGCTTCTGCAGGCGCCTCCAGCACGGCGTCGGCGAAAGATTGACCGCCTTGGCCAGTTCATTCAGTCCGATTGTGGCATCCGCCTGAAGCAGTTTGAGTATCTGCGCATCACGTTTATCCATATCTCCTCCGGGTTAGAAACTTTTCCCAATCTTAGCGGGATCTGCGCGATTCTTTAAAAACATTTTTCGCGTCCGCGAAATTAATATGTCTTCACACACAGCACAGGTAGTGATATCGCGGCGGTGCTCGATACACCCCGATTGAACCGACGACAGAGAGGAACACACCTTGAACGCAATGCATTCGACCGACACCGTTCTGGCCCACGAGGGCCGCAAGCACGACCAGCTCGGCGCGCCGGTGAATCCGCCGGTTTATCGTCAATCGACGCTGCTGTTTGAAAATCTCGAAGCGCTGAGGACCGCGAGCGGCACGCCAAACGCGTACGGGCGCGGCGGCAGCCCGACCACGCGCGCGCTCGAAAACGCGCTCGCGCGACTCGAAGGCGCGCAACACGCGATGCTCACACCGAGCGGACTCAGTGCGATCACGACCACGCTGCTCGCCGTGCTGAATCCCGGCGATCATCTGCTGATGACCGATTCCGTCTACGACCCGACGCGCACGTTCTGCAATGAAACGATCATGCGCCTCGGCATCGAAACGACCTACTACGATCCAGCGATTGGCGCCGGCATCGCGTCGCTGATGCGGCCGAACACACGCGCAGTTTTCGTCGAGTCGCCCGGATCGCTGACGTTCGAAGTGCAGGACATCCCGGCGATCAGCCGGATCGCGCATCGTCACGGTGCAATCGTGCTGATGGATAACACGTGGGCCACGCCGCTCTATTTCCGCTCGTTCGAGCATGGCGTCGACGTATCGATTCATGCCGCAACGAAGTACATCTCGGGGCACTCCGATCTGCTGATGGGCGTGATCCTCACGACGGAGTCGCTATATCCGAAGATCAACCGTTTTTATCGGCAATTAGGCATGACGGTGAGCGGCGACGATGCCTATCTCGCGCTGCGCGGCTTGCGAACACTCGCGGTTCGGCTCGAGCGGCACCAGCGCAATGCGCATGCCTTGACAAACTGGTTCGCGCAGCAAGCGGAAGTAGCCGAAATTCTTTATCCGGCTCGGCCTGGTTCACCGGGACACGCATTGTGGCAACGCGACTTCACAGGCGCGAGTGGTCTGTTTGGGGTTGTGTTGCACCCGCAATCCGAGGAGGCGATGCGCGCGTTGCTCGACGGCATGTCCTGCTTCGGCATGGGCTATAGCTGGGGCGGCTTCGAAAGTCTCATTCTGCGCTCCAGTCCGGGGAGCTACCGCACGGCGAAACAATGGCCGTGGGACGGCCCACTGCTGCGGATCCACGCAGGCCTCGAACATCCCGACGACATGATCGCCGACCTCGAAGCCGGTTTCTCGCGACTGAGAGCCGCGACCCTCGTGCCGATGGAATCGTGAATCGACGTACGTAGAACCTCAACTCTGAATTTCCAACCACAGCGAGACAATCATGAAAGACAAACTGTTCATTCTGCGTCCTGGATTCTTTAGCGGTGAAGAAGGCCCGCTCTACTGCGGCGACTCGGTTGCCGTGGAGGGGCTGCTGAGCTTTTTCCCGCAACTGCGCAACAACGTCGACGTCGAATACATCGATGCCCCGCGTCCGCGCAAGGCAATCGTCAAACTGATCGGCGAAACCAACCAGTCGGCACCAGTGATCGTGATTGGTAGCGGCCAGGCGGTAAAGGACACGTCCGTCGACGTGCTTGAGCACAACGGACTACGCTTCATCAATGCACCTGACGATATCCGGCGCTATCTGTCGTCGCAGTACGGTGTCGCTCACGCATCGTGATGGGGCGGGGAAAATGCGCTTGCATTGGGCGCGTTCGTTGAAGGGCCCCCGCCATGCTCATGCGGTGCGGGCCTGAAGCCGTGGGACCATTGACATTGGTGTTCCGCGGCTTCATCGTGTTTCCGGGGAATGGCAAACGCGATCGGCGGGAATTCATCATCCGCTCGACGCATGCCTCAAGTCAAGCGGGACAAGGAAGCGGCCCGACAGTACTTCGAGAAAGCCATCGATCAGAATGGCGCGCCCGAAACCGTAACCATCGACAAGAGTGGTGCCAATCTGGCCGGGCTGGACGCCATGAGCGCCGAGCGGGAGACGCCTATCAAGATCCGCCAGGTCAAGTACCGCAACAACATCGTGGAACAAGATCATCGGGCAATCAAGCGCCGTACGCGACCCATGTTGGGATTCAAGACGTTTCGCTGCGCCCGGATCCTGCTGGGTGGAATCGAGACCATGCACATGATCGCGAAAGGCCAGATGATCGATGGCGCTGGACCGAAGCGCTCCGCTGTCGAGCAGTTCTATTTCCTCATAATGTAAGTCATCCTATCTATATCGTCTCATTCCGTCTGGACTTCCTTAACGCGACGGAACCCGAATTCTCTGGGCATCATCAACGTCGAAACTCGCAACCAGTTGCAACCTTCGGTCAAGTCGCATTAACCCGTGCTCGTCCACACCATCGTCACGCTAGCACCCGTCGAAGTGCTCGAGAGGGTCGGCGGGTCACGGCACCGCTCATTCAGCTCATTCGATTGGCAACTGATCCCCATTCTAACGTTTAATTTTTGAATACAGGGGCGCATGGATAACATCCTGCGGTGGCGATGCGAAGCCACTCGCTGCACCGTTTCCAGGTCTGACAAAGCCCCTGAATCGACGTGACCAACAAGTCGACGCCGCAGTGAAAGCAGGTGAAGAGCCCCATATTTAAATCAATAAATGGAGACAGCAATGAAGCAAAGGCAATTGAAAGGAAGCGTGACGAGGACCCTACTCTGCATCGGCGCAGGCATGCTGACGGCGGGTGCGGCCTGTGCACAATCCAGCGTCACGCTGTATGGGATCGTAGACTCGGGGCTAGCCTACACCAACAACCAGCAAGGACATTCGGCATGGCAGGCAACCAGCGGCAACGAGTCCGGGCCACGCTGGGGCCTCATCGGTACCGAGGATCTGGGCGAAGGCCTCAAGGCGAATTTCCGGCTGGAAAACGGCTTCAACATCGAAAACGGGACGCTCGGCCAGGGCGGCCGGATGTTCGGCCGGCAGGCCTGGGTCGGCTTGGGCGCGGCCAATTGGGGTGCGCTGACTTTCGGTCGTCAGTACAACCCGATCCAGGACATCATCTCGTCGATGCAGATCAGCAGCACGCTGGCCCAATATTCGACGCATCCGTTCGATAACGACGACCTCAACAACACGTTCCGCACCAACAACTCCGCCAAGTACGTGTCACCAAGCATCGCCGGCTTGCAGGCGACCCTCATGTACGGCTTTTCGAATACAGCCGACTTTGCCGTCAACAATAGCTGGAGCGCGGGCCTTTCCTACGCCCACGGACCGCTCAATCTGGGTGCAGCATACGCGCGCATGAACCATCCCGGGAGCACTACGGCGGGCGCCGTCGCATCCAGCAACTACTATCCCACTTCCGCCCAGGTCTTCGGAGTCCACCTCGCCAACGCGACGGAACAGCAACTCTGGGGCGTAAGCGGAACCTACGCGTTCGGGCCGGCGACGCTCGGGCTGGTGTACACCGGCTCGAACTTCAGCATGGCTGCAAACGGCGCGCTGCGCTTCAACAACTACGAAGGCAACGTGCGCTATTCATTGTCGCCCGCGCTGACCGCAGCGCTCGCCTATGCGTACACAGCCGTGGCACAAGGCGAGACGAGTGGACACTATCATCAAGTCTCCGCGGGTGTGCAATACCAGCTGTCCAAACGCACGGACGTCTACTTGAACGGCTTCTATCAAAAGGCCTCATCCAGCATCGGCCAGGCATGGATCGATGGACTCGCGGCACCATCGTCCACGACATCCCAGTTGGCGTTCGTCGTCGGCATGCGTCACAAGTTCTAAGCGCACGCATACGCTTCATTGGGAGGAATCACGTGAAACTTCGCCTGCTGTTGGTCGCGCTGCCGTTCATCGCAATGTATTCGGGCGGTACGCTCGCCGCAATCCGGCCGTTCTTGTTCGGCATGCCGTTTCTGTTCGCCTGGAACCTGATCTGGATGGCCGGGACGGCTACCGTTCTCGCCATCATCTACTGTCTCGACAGCCGCGCGGAAGCCGTGAGCGCGCGCATGCAGAACGGGGGGAAGCAATGAACGCCGCCTTGATCATCATCGCACTGTTCGCGGTCTTCGCCCTCGCGGTCGGCTTGTACGCGCGCCGCGGCAAGCAGCTCAGCTTCGAGCAATGGGCGGTGGGAGGACGCGGCTTCGGCTCGTTGCTCACGTTTCTCCTGATGGCCGGCGAGGCCTTCTCGACGTTTTCCTTTCTTGGCGCGAGCGGATGGACCTACAGCAAGGGTGTGCCGGCGTTCTACATCCTGTCCTACGGCTGCCTGGCGTACCTGATGGGCTACTGGATGCTGCCCGCTATCTGGCGCTTCGCGAAGGACCGCAAACTTGTGTCGTTCGCCGACTACTTCGCGGCCAAGTATGAAAGCCGCGCGATCGGCGTCCTGGTGTCAGTGGTCGCCGTGTTTGCAATGGTGTCGCTGCTGATCATTCAGTTGCGCGGGCTCGGCATCATTGTTTCGGAGATGTCATACGGCCTGATCTCTCAGGACCTCGCTATCTGGATCAGCGCTACGTTGATGGTGTTGTACATGATCGTATCCGGCATCCACGGCTCGGCCAGCATCGCGATCTTCAAGGACGTGCTCATCCTCGGTCTCGCGATCTTCCTCGGCACGTATCTGCCGCAGCACTACTTCGGCGGCTACAGCGAAATGTTCGCGCGCATCGAGGCGGTACATCCCGAACTGCTGCGCATGCCGGAGCACGGTTTCAATCTGAGCTGGTACAACTCGACGCTGCTCCTGACTTCGCTTGGCTACTATCTGTATCCACACGGTTTCACCGCGGTCTACGTTGCGCGCGACGCCGCGGCGCTGCGCAAGAACACGGTGCTGATGCCGCTCTATCAAGTTCTGATCGCATTCCTGTTTCTCGTCGGGTTTGCCGCGGTGCTGACCGTGCATGGGCTCGAAGGCTCCCAGACGGATCTCGCGCTGCTGCGGCTCGTCAAGCAGACCTTCTCGCCGTGGTTCGTCGGCATCGTCGGCGGTGCCGGCCTGCTGACGGCGCTGGTGCCTGGGTCGCTCATCATGCTCAACGCGTCGACGACGATCGCCCGCAACATCTACCGGGAAGGCTTCGCGCCGAACGCCAGCGAGCGCGAAGTCGCACGCGTCGCCCGGATCGCGTTGCCGTTGTTTACGCTGGTCGTCGTCTACTTCGTCCTGCGCGGCGGCGCGACGTTCGTGTCGCTCGCCATCTTCTCGTCGAGCCTGCTCACGCAATTGGTCCCGATGCTCGCGTCGAGCTTCCTGAAGCGCCCGTTCGGCACCCGGGAAGCCGCGTTCGGCGGCATTCTCACCGGGGCTGTCGTGCTTGCGATCGCGAACTGGGGCGGCCTGACGCTGGCGTCGCTGTTCCCGACCGCACCGGTCGCCTTTACTTCCATCAATCCGGGTCTCATCGCGTTGCTCGCAAATGCGACGGTTTTCACCGCGATCAGCGCCGCACAGCGCTCCTTGCAGATCCGCCGCGCGACTTCAATCGAATCAGCATGAAATCTTCCCCCTCCTCTTTCGTCATCTCCAATGTCCGGCTGCCGGATGGTAGTCCGGTCGCCGTCTCGATCGCCGACGGGCGCATCGCTGACCTGGGGCCGAACGTCGTGCCGCAACCGGGCGCTTCGGCCGAAAACGGCGGCGGCGCACTGCTGCTGCCCGGATTCGTCGAAGGGCACACGCACATCGACAAAAGCAACTGGGGCCGGGAGTGGTATCCCAACGAAGTCGGCCCGACCCTGATGGATCGGATCAACAACGAGCGCAACTGGCGCAAGACCTCTGGTCACGACGCGGCCACGCAGTCGCTCGCACTCTCGCGCGCGTTCCTGCAGGCGGGCACCACGCGCCTGCGCACGCACGTCGACATCGATACCGAAGCAGGGCTGCGCCACCTCGAAGGCGTGCTCGGCACGCGCCAAACATTGCGTGACGTGCTGGACATGCAGATCGTCGCATTCCCGCAGTCGGGCATGCTGAAGCGCCCCGGCACGGTCGAACTGCTCGGCAGCGCGCTCGCCGAAGGCGCGGACGTGCTCGGCGCGCTCGATCCCGCGCTGATCGACGGCGATCCTGTCGCGTCGCTCGACGCGACGTTCGAATTAGCGGAACGCCACCGCAAGCCGATCGACATTCATCTTCACGAGCCGGGCGAGGTGGGCGCATTCACGTTGAAGCTGCTGCTCGATCGCGTTGCCGCGCTCGGCATGCAAGGACAGCTGGTCGTCAGTCATGCGTTCTGCCTCGGCGCGTTGCCGGAACGTGAACGCGACGCGCTGCTCGAGCGCATCGCGAATCTACGCGTGGCGCTATTGACCTCGGCGCCGCCGTCACGCACGGTTCCCCCGCTCAGGACATGCCGCGACAAGGGAGTGACGATCTTCGGCGGAAATGACGGCATCCGCGACACCTGGTCGCCGTATGGCGTGCCAGACATGCTTGAGCGGGCTATGCTGATCGGCATGCGCTTTGACATGCGTCGCGACGACGAGCTCGCCATCGCATTCGATTGCGTAAGCGACGCGGCGGCGCGCGGCTGTGGCTTTCGCGACTACGGACTGCGGGTCGGCGCGCGCGCCGACCTCGTGCTCGTCGATGCGCAGACGGTCGCGCATGCGGTGGTTGCGCGGCCGGTGCGCAAGCTGGTGGTCGCAAACGGGAAGATCGTCGCGCGCAACGGCGCGCTGCTTCAGGCCGCGTGACGATCCACGCCGACGGTGCGCCTATGGGTAATCAAGAGCAGTCGACATCCTGATCGAGCCCGGCTGCGTGATCACTCTCGATCCGGCGTCACGCGCGTCGACGCGAACGAACGGAGCCGCATTGCGCCGACTCTGCCTGTCTGCGCGCTGCGGCACGATCCGGAACTGGCGGCGCACGAGCGCACCCTCCGAGAACAGGCCGGGCGATACTCGGCGCTCGCCCGCGAACGCGGGCTTGCCTGCACGCAGGACGGCCATCGCGCCGGCACACTGGTCTTTGCGCATCGCGAAGTGGGGCAGTTGAGCGCGACGTCGTTCATGTCGCATGCAATCGATCCGACGAACAAAGATATCGCGGCTTGCGTCGAGACAGGCACGTCGATCGTGCACAACCCGAGCTCGATCATGTCGCTCATCGGACGATGCCCGGTGCCGGAGCGCATCGATGCGGGCATAAATGTCGCGATCGGATCGGACGGCGCGGCACCCGACTGGCTTGTGCCATTCGCTGGAACCCCATCGTCGCTGTGGCGACGCAGGGACTATCGAGCGCGCAGGAGCGAGCCCATGCACGAGGCGTAGTCAGGCGTTGACCGCCACGACCTTCGCACATTGGGCTTCCAGTTGGTCAGCCAACTCCAGCACGCGATGAGGGGAATTGTTCCTTACGTGCATGGCAAGTTCCATTGCCGGAGGTTCGCTGAATCCTTCCGCACACCCCAGGCGCTGGTGGCCTGGCTGCGCGAGCCGGGCAGGCAGCACGCTCAACCCGATGCCTCGCGCCACTGCGGAGCGCACGCTCGCCAAGCTGGCGCTCGTATAGCTGATGCGCCAGCGACGCCCTGTGCTTTCGAGCGCATGGATCATCTCGTTCCGATATAGGCCACCGACCGGAAACACCACCAGAGGCAGCGGGTCTTGCATGCGCGCGGGTGCCTCGAGGCTGTCGATCCAGGACAGCGGCTCGGGCCATGCGGCCCGACCGGGCACCTGTCCGGGGCGCTGCTTGACGAGCACCAGATCGTATTCGCCGGCGCAGAACTGCTGCCACAATGTGTTGCTGAGTCCGACCGTGACTTCGAGCCGGATTCCGACGTGCGCGCGCACGAATTGCGCGAGGGTCGCGGTGAGCGGGTCGGTCGCGAAGTCCTCCGGAATTCCGATCCGGATCTCACCCTGCGAACGGCCCTCGCTCAGCTTTTCCACCGCCTCTTCCATCAGACAGAGCACGCGCTGCGCGTAACCGAGCAACTGCTCGCCTTCTTCAGTTGCAACGATATAGGGACCGCTGCGGTCGAGCAGCACACAGCCGAGTTGCTCCTCGAGCCGCTTGATCTGCTGGCTGATGGTTGACTGGGTCAGATGTACTCGCTCACCTGCACGCGTGAAGCTGCCGCTTTCGATGACCGCGACGAAGCTTTTGAGCAATACCGGGTCGATAAGTGCCGAGACCATTACGTTTCCCACTGATGGGGAGTGAAATGCTTTATTTCCAAATGATAGCGCGGGTGCGTAGTCTTTAGGAAGCCGACGCCGTTCTGATTGCACGAGTCCCCCGACGACCATCTCTGATGCCATGACAGACGAAACGCTAGTGTATGAGGCGCATACTTATTCCGCTGCCGAACTCGAGAGCAGCGCAGCGCCGACATTCGCCGGCACGGCCGTCGTCCCTCTTCGCGCGATATCGTTGAACGTTGCTGTGCCGGTATGGACTTGGGAACTGGCGCTAATCCGGCGGGTCGCGATCTGCTATGTGCGCCGCACCCATTCGTGCCCGGTCAACCGATACACATGCAGTCGAGCCTGTACGTCCCACTCAGTCCACGTTTCAGTTCCTTATACGAAGGGGGTATCCGTGGCTAACTCGAGAGTCGCAGAGGGCAGTTTCCGGGTAAAACATACAGTCAGCGCATCGGCAACGGCTTTGGCCTTGACCGTCCTGATGGGCCTGAACCTGCGCCCCTTCCTCACTTCCATCGGCCCCGTGCTGGACTTCGTGCGCGTCGACACCGGCATCGGATTTCGGGCAGCCGGAGCGTTGACGACCTTGCCCTTCATCCTGATGGGCACGTTGGCATTTTTTGGCATGGCCCTGGTGATGTATCTCGGCGAAAGACGCGCGGTGGCCGGCGCGCTGGTATTGCTCACTCTCGTCTGTGCCTCACGTGCATGGGCTGGCAGCGCGACGAGCCTGATCGTGAGTCTGGTCGTTTGCCTCGATCATCTGCCTGGCTCGCAAGCAGCCGGCGCCCTTGCCGCCTTCATGCAAGGAATCGGCTTTTTGATCGTCGCGTCCGGTCCATTACTGATCGGGTGGTTGCGCGATAACGGCGGCAGCTTTACGACTGGATGGGACGTGCATCTCGCTTTGACCGTCATGCTGATGGCATTGACGGCGGTGTTCTCGCCCGATAGCTACAAGCGCAGCATGGCCGGTGTCGTAAAAGGATCAGGCTGAAGCAATCGTGGTTGTGTGCCCGTTGCCGAACTCTCTTCATCGGCCCACAACGCGCGCCGCGATGATGGCCGTTGCGGGCCGACGGAGATGGAGGTCGCACTCAAGTCGAAAGAATCGCGAATCCCACGGGTATCGCGACTGTTTACTCGGGCTGCTCGACCGGTCGAATGGACCCATAGACAAGATCCGTCTGGCACTAGCGACACTAATATTAGTGATGCAAATTAATGGATATCTGCGTACGCGTTGTGCTTTGCGCAGGATGACTACAAAGATGGAGACAGAATGTTGAAGTTCTTAATTGGTATAGGGATACCGTATGTCGAGGTCATCGGACTGTTGCCATGGATTGCGTCGATCGACAGGTTCGTATTCGGAGTGCCAATCATATACGTCTGGATATTTACCTGGTTCATTCTGACTTCCGGCTGCCTGTTCGCGTGCTGGCGTCTGTTCGACTGCGATGCCGCGCAATCGGCATCGCCAACACGGTGAGGAGACACACATGGCCACGGCAGTTTTTCTCGGATTCATCATTTTCTCGCTCTATCTCGCGATACGTTCGAAGAAGGGAGCCAGCAAGAAGGACGTCCACGATTTTTTCGTGGCTTCGGGACAGTTCGGTGCGTGCCTTGTGTTCTTCCTGACCGCGGGCGAGATCTATAGCATCGGCACCATGGTCGGCTTCCCGGGCGGCATCTATGCAAAAGGACCGACCTACGGCATCTGGTTCCTCGGTTACATCCTGCTCGCCTATCCGCTCGGCTATTTCATCGGGCCGAAGATTTGGGAAGCAGGCAAGCGCCACAACGCGATCACCCTGCCCGATCTATTCAAGGGCCACTACCACAGCCGCTTGCTGGAGGTGCTGGTCGCCGCTACGGCAATTCTCTTCCTGTTGCCTTGGGGTGAATTGCAATTCCTCGGCTTGATCGCCGCTTTCAAAGGCTTGGGCTGGAACCTCGAACCGATCTATCTGGTTCTTATCGCGGCACTGCTTGCGTTCACCTACATTACGATCTCCGGTGTGCGCTCGACCGCTTACATCGCGATTCTCAAGGATATCCTGATGGTGGTGGCGATCATCGTCACCGGCGTTGCGGTCGCCTCGCAAGCGGGCGTCTCCCATGTCTTTCATGCCGCGAGCGAGCATGTCAGCAACGTGATGAACGCACGGCAACTGACGTTCTCGATGAGCACCATGTTGTTCCAGGCGCTCGGGTTCTACATGCTGCCTGTCGGGGTGCAGTTCTTCTTCACGGCGAATAGTGGCAATACCATTCGGCGCACGCAGATGGCCATGCCCCTGTACATGCTGATGTATCCGTTCCTGGTGCTGGCGTCGTACTATGCGCTGAGCCAGAGCCTGCATCTGGCCTCGCCCAACGAAGCGTTCTTCGCCGCGGCCACGCGATTGCTGCCCGACTGGCTATTGGGGCTGGTCGCGGCCGCGGCGTCGCTCTCGGGTCTGCTGGTGCTGGCAGGGCTGAGCCTCTCCATTGGCCCGATCGTCACCCGCAACCTGCTGCCGAACCTGCCCGAGAGTCGGCAAAAACGCACCGCCAAGATCGTCATCGCAATCTATTTGCTGGTGTCCATCGTGATGACGCTGTCTACGCCGAATCTGATGCTGACGCTCGTGAATACGACACTTTATGGTGTCACGCAGTTCTTCCCGGGTGTGCTGATTGTCCTGCTGTCGCTCAGGGTACGGGCCGGGGCGGTAGCGCTGGGCATTCTCGTGGGCCAGGTGCTGGCGATTATCTTGTATGTCCGGCAGGTCGATCTGGGCGGCTTCAACCTCGGACTGCTCTGCCTGGCAGTGAACGTCCTCGTGATGGTTTCGGCCAATGCCGTGGCGAAAGTAGCGAGCTTCAGCGCACCGCGACATTCTTGAGCACACCGAGCAGCGCGAACCGAGAGCCTCGAACGCGTCACTGAGCATTGCACCGCAGCCTGGCCGCGGTGCAATGCTGCAGCACATCCGGTTCGGTGCTGCCTTCAGCTGTAACGCGCCGCACACCAACCTCTTCTTTCCCGGATCAAGTGATTCGATGAAACTTCAACTGATGGCGCTATCACGTTTCACCCGAGCTGCGCGCATGCCAATGTACGCCGCCAGAGCGTGAAGCCCGAGCTGGTCACCCAGCCCGGCGGCTCGCAGGTCGCATCCATCGGAGCAGGAGCGCCGCATCCCGGTGCGGGTTCATGCGCGCCGAACGCTTCCGGCCATGCATGGAAACACGACTTCTGTGTGGAGAAATCCGCCGACCGAACTCACGAGCCCGCAATCACTAGCCGACGCGCACAATGCGCTTTCGCGCGCGTCACATGACCGAAACTAACTTGCTTCGTTATACAAAATTAAAAAAAACCATGCATATCGATTTCACGACCCTCACCGCCTACCAGCGCTACAAACTGATGGCCAGCCTGATCGTGCCGCGGCCGATCGCGCTGGTCTGCACGCAGAATGCCGACGGCGTGGTCAATGCCGCGCCCTTCAGCATGTTCAACATGCTGGGCGAAGATCCACCGATCCTGATGATCAGCATCAACAAGCTGCAGGACGATCTGCTCAAGGACACGGCGGCCAACCTCCTGTCCAACGGTCAGTTCGTGGTACACATCGCCGACGAGCCGATGGCCGAGCAGATGCACCGCTGCGGCGAAAACGTACCGTCCACGCTGAGCGAGCTCCAACTGGTCGGCCTGACCGCCGCGCCGTCGGTGGCCGTGAAGCCGCCGCGCATCGCCGAGGCGCCCGTCGCGTTCGAGTGCCAGTTGTCGGAAACGCTGGAGACCTCCAGCCGACATATCTTCATCGGTACAGTGCTGTGCCTGCATGCACGTGAAGACCTGATCGACCTTGAGCGCTACCGCGTGCGTCTGCAGAACTATTTTCCGGTGGGCCGCTTCGGCGCCAGCTACTACGTGCGCACCCGCGACCGCTTTTCGATGGATGCCGACAGCACGCCTGCGTCCAACCCCATCGACGAGATCGACTGACCGCCATGCCAGACAACGTGATCCGCATCGTACGCCAGCCAGGCGGCCGCGCTGTCGACGTCCTGCTGGACGGCGGCAGGTTTTCTGCGATGCTGCCCGCGTTGCGCTTCGGCTGGAGCAATGACGATGGGAAAACAACACCATGCGGACCTTGTTGAAGGCATCGTGCGTGATCGGTTTCGATGGCCGGTCCCATGTGTTCTGGCGAGACGGTGAAGTCGTCTTTTCGGGCGAGCGTATCGAGTTCGTCGGGCGCGGTTTCGCCGGCCCTGTGGACCACACCGTCGATTACGGCCAGGCGGTGATCAGTCCCGGCCTGATCGACCTGGACGCGCTCGGCGATATCGACTCCGGGGTCCTGACAGTAGACAACGGCAGCAAGCTGAACAACGGCCGCCTCTGGTCGGCCGACTACATCCGCCGCGGTCCCCGGGATGCCTGCACCCTCGAAGAAGAGATATTCAAGTACCGCTACGCGTTCACCCATCTGATCCGCAATGGCATCACGACAGCGTTGCCGATTACGTCGATGTACTACCGCGCGTGGGCCGAGGGTTACGACGAGTTCGCCGGCGTGTCGGCGCTTGCGGGCGAACTGGGTCTGCGGGTCTATCTCGGGCCCTGCTACATGAGCGGCACGACCTATGTACGCGCCGATCGCTCGATGAGCCAGTGGTGGGACGAAGCCCGGGGTCTCGCCGGCTTCGAAGATGCGCTGCGCTTCTTCAGGGACTTCGATGGCGCCGAGGGCGGCCTCGTTCGCGGGATGTTCGCGCCCGATCGCATCGAAACCTGCACGCCCGAACTGGTGGCGGCGCACCGCAGCGGCTAGCGCCGAGCTAAACGCGCCGGTGCGGCTGCACTGCTGCCAGTCGGCTTATGAATTCGAGATCGTCAAGCAGTTGCGACAACGCACGCCGCTTGGCTGGCTGGAATCGCTGGGCTTGCTGACGCCGCTATCGATCCTGCCGCACGGGATCTACCTGAGCGGCCACCCGGCTGTGTCGGTGCAGGGCACCGAAGACTGGACCGCCTGACGGCTTCGGGCGCGACCATCGCTCACTGTCCTGCGGTGTTCGTGCGCAATGGCGAAGCGCTGGATTCGTTCGGCAAGTATCAGTCTGCCGGCATCAACCTGGGTCTGGGGACCGACACCTGGCCGCCGGACCTGCTGCACAACATGCAGCTTGGCGTGTACGTGGGCCGCCTGATGGGCAAGAGCCCTACGGCCGTCACGATGGCCGATCTGTTCAATGCCGCTACGCTCGGCGGAGCGCGCGCGCTGGGCCGCGACGACCTGGGCCGGCTGGCGCCGGGCGCGCAGGCCGATATCGTGATATTCGACCTCAATGCGCCGCATCTTGGTCCGATTTTCGATCCGTTGAAGAATTTGTTTCTTGCTGGTCGAGGTACGGACTGTCGGGCGAGCTATATCGCGGGGCGGCGCGTGATGGAGGACTTCACGGTGGCCGGTGCCGATATGAGTGCGTTACAGGCGCAGGCTGAGCGGCAATTTGGCAAGCTGCTGGAGAACCAGCGGCAAAGGCGTTTCGATGACGCGGGGGCGAAGCCGGTGGTCGTGCCGGTGTTTCCGTGGGTTGAAGGGGAATAGTGGCGCTGGCGGGAAACGTTGGCGCGAGGTGAATCAGAGGCTCGGGGATCAGGATAGGCGCGGTCGGCTTTGTCATGCATGACGCCCCCGGTTTGCCAAGCTTTCATGTTGCGATGGCTTTCACCGCGGTCGGATGCGTACTTGCGACCCGAAGCGGTCTTTCCACCTGCGGGCGCCATGAATACGCGCACCTTCATCTTCTGTACACCACACTATCAGTTTCTCTAATGATGCCGCAGGCCTGATTTGATTTCTTGAATGTGTCACTACACTCGTCTCCAGCGATACGCGCTTCTCAAATCAGTGCCGTCACTAGGCAAGATTGCACAGGTGTCCGGTGAACAGCTTTCGAACGTCGGAAGCGAGAACATCACCAACGATATCCTCCTGAAACTGGCCAAGCGCGTGAATCAGCTTCTGGTTCAACCGGATATCGCGGGTGTCGTGGTTACTCACGGCACCGATACCCTTGAGGAAACCGCATATTTTCTTGATCTTGTTGTCAAGAGCGACAAGCACGGTGGTAGTCACGGGTTCGATGCGACCGTCAACGGCGATCAGTGCTGATGGCCCGAGCAACCTCCTGCAGGCAGTCACGGTTGCCGCCTCGCCGGAGGCACGTGGCCGTGGCGTGATGATCGTGCTGAACGACCGGACCGGTTCCGCGCGCTACACCACGAAGACAAACGGCACCACGCTGGAGCCGAGGAAAGCCGCGAAGGCGAGCGTGCCCGCATGCAGGTACACGCGCGCCATGTCGAACGAAACATACGGCGTGATCGACTGCAGCCACACCTTGCCCAGCCTGAATGGATGATTGAGCTCGAGCACGAAGGCCCAGCCCCGAATCACCCGATGCCTCGCCGGGCTGATAGCCCGCCGCGAAGCGCTGCGCGCCGAACGAGATCTGCTCGGAAGTCGGCAGCGTGTTCGGGCTGTATTGCCCGGTTGCGGCGACGGACGTGCCAAAGCCCATCGGCCAGTCGTTGCTCTGCGAATACGAGGCATCGGTGCGCACGAAATTCAGCGACACCGGATTTTGCAGCGCGAGACCGGGAATATTCGTTTGCGCCGACTTCGACGCGCCGAGAATGTCGAAGGCCTTCGCCACCACGAGGCTCGCCTTGCGCACCTGGCCTGGCTTTACCTCGGTGTAATCGGCTTGTAGCTGCAGCACGCGCACCTGTGAACTCAGGTCGTATTGCAGTCCGTTGAGGGTGTTGCGGTAGCGGTCCTCGTCGTGTGCTGCGTAGGCGCTCGCGGTGCCGATGAGGCTGCGTGTATTGCCCAGCAGCAGCGGATACGAGAGCGAGCCCGTGAGCTTGTCGCTGATGACGGTGCGCTCCACGTAAGCCGGCAGGCCCGGGTTGTCGACCGGGTTGCCGCGATAGTGCGAGGCGTCGAGCTTCGCGGTGAGGCCGTCGCTCGCGATCGGCACGGCCGCGTGCGCGGCGAGGTACGTGACGTTGTCGCGTCCTTTGGGCAACAGTGCAGAGAAGCTCAACTGCTCGCCAAGCGGCGTGAGGCCGTTTTCGGTGAGCGTGAGGAGACCCTGCACACCGGGGTGATTGAAGTCGATGCCGGTGCTCACGTCCCAGGGCTTTTGCGTGGCGTCGAGTTCGAGCGTGGTGGCGCCGTCGGTGGTCGTGGGCGGTGGCACGTTCGCCCTCACCTTGAGGCCCGGCAGCATGCCGAGCACGTTGATGTAGCGCTGGAACGTGGCGGTGCGCAGCGGCCGGTCTTCGGCGATGTGCGCATCGATCGCGCGCATCCTGCCCTCGAGCGCGCCGGGCTTGCCTGTGATCTTCACGTCTTTCACGTAGCCTTCCACGACCGTGATGCGCACCACGCCGCCCGCGAAGTCCTGCGCGGGCACGAATGCGAACGAGAGCGCATAGCCCCGGTCCTGATAGAGCTTCGTCACGCCATTGGCGGTTTCGATGAGCTGGCCGATCGTGATGTCGTGATTCGCGAGCGGCGCGAAGCGGCGGGCGACCTCGTCGAACGGAATCGATTTCACGCCCTCGACCTTGAAGGTGGTGGGCGTGATGTGCGTGGCGAGCAGCTGCTCGAGCGCGGGCGCTTGCTGCCGCACCTGCACCGTCACGCTGGGCGCCTTCTTTGGCGCGTTGATTTGGGGCAGGGCATCCAGGGGATTGCCGCCCTGCAAACCACCCGTCGATACCGGCCGGTTCTGCTGTGCGAGCGCGACTCCCGTCAAGCCCGCGCTCGCGATGATCCCCGCCGTGGCGAGCACGGCCCATGGTGCGCCTTTCATTGAACTACCCTCGACTTGTCGGGCGGCGCACGCCGGTTGCCTCGGTCCTCCAGCGTGTCCGTCTCTTTATGCCGCCTTTGTGGCGATCTTTATGCGGCTCCCTGATTGCCTGTATTTTTTATTACGGCATGCAAATGACAATATGAAGCCGGCGGGGAAGATTATTTTTTCGCGCCGAGCAGGCTGCCTGTAAGTGACGTGAGGCTATTGAGCGGGGCGGCCGTATTGCTGCCGGAGCTGTCGTCCGTCAACGAAATGAGTGAAAGGCCCGGCGCGGCGCCACCTGTGCTCGATGTGCCGGAAGTGCTCGCGGTCCTGACGCCGGCGCCGACACCCACGCCTGCTCCAGCGCCGACGGCCGTGCTGCCGCCATTGGTTCCGCCCGTTCCACCTGTCGCGCCGCTCAGGATGCCCGTGACCGCTGCGAGCGGTGAACCTGCGCCGTTCGTGCTGCCGCCGGACAGCAGATTCCCGGCGCTGGCGACGGTCTTGCCCGTGTCGGCGACGAGGTTGCCTGCGCCGGATTGCTGCACCGGGCCCTGCATGAATGTGTTCGTGAGCGAGTTGCCCGCGCCGGTGACGGTGGTGCCAACCGTACCGACCGTGCCGCCGACGGGCGTGGTAACGGCGGCGAGGGGCGCGAGGGGCGCAAGCGGGCCGCTGCCGACGCTCGTAACGAGCTGGCCTGTGCTGGTGACGGCCTTGCCTGCATCGCTCACGACACCGCCGGTGCTAGCGAGCGTGGTGCCTGCCGGGTTGCTGCTCGCACCGATCTGGCCAAGCCCCTGGGATATGCCGTCGCCGAGTGTGGAGATCGCGCCGCCCACGTTCTGAACGACACCGCCTGCGGCCTGAGTGGTTTGCGGGTTCGTGCCGGGCAGCGTTTGCGCAGCGATGGTGCTGCCGACGCCCGAGACAGTCGAGCCGGCGTCGCTAACGACGTTGCCCGCTGGCTGCACGAGCTGGCCCACGGCATTGGCAGCGACGGCCTGGCCGCCGTTGTTTCCACCATTGTTGCTGGCGCTATTGCCGTTGCCGCCCACGCCGCCATTGTCCCCGGTGGTCGTGCCACCGCTGCCTGACGAGGTGCCCGCTGAAGTGCCTCCCTCCGACCCGCCGCCGTTGGTGCCTCCGCCCGCGCCACCCGTCGTCTGCAAGGCGCCGCCGCTGCCGGTTCCGCTGCTGAGCGAGCCCGAGCCGCCGCATGCGCTCAGCGACAGCAGAGCGGCGGTGGTCGCGGCTATGGCCGTCAAGCGGGCGGCTTGTGCAATGCGCTTCTGGTCCATGGTGTGTCCTCCTCTCCGATAGGTATGGCCCGATCTGTGCGCTGTTGTTTAGCGCGGCAAACATGGCAATTGCCGCGATTCGATTTACGTATTTTTATCGAGCGCTCATGTTGCGGTTTTATAGTTGACCGAAGCACAACTCTCAATAAATAATCGGCGATTTGACAATATTTAAAAATAACCGCTATCGAGTGCCAAATTAGAAAGGATCTGGAAAGAAGTCCGGCCATTAAAAAGCTGGAGGGGAATTGATTTAACGATATTTGTCAGCCGTTCCAATAGCGGCTGGAGTCGCATTGCGGAATTAAACGGCCTTTTACGACTGAACAGTCAAAAGCTCATAGCGCCGGCTATTGCGCCGTTCTCACTTCTTGTCACGCTCGTTCCAGTTCATCCGATGTCGCTCCACAGTCTCGCGATGGCGTTCATCGTCTTCGGCATGCAGATAAAGGCTGGTGGTGTTGAGCGATACATGGCCGAGATTGTCGCGGATCGTGCGCAGGTCCACGCCGCCGTCCGCCTGGTGCGAACCGGCGGTGTGTCTGAGCCAGTGCGCCGAGGCGCGGTCGAGTTCGTCGGCGCGATCGGAGAATTCCGGGCCCTTGTCGCGCAGCCACCCGGCAGCGCCCCCGAAAATGCCCTTGATGGCGTCGTGAACCGCCGAGCGCGACAGGCAGCGAGCCGTCCCCTTGAACGGAAGAATGAGCGGCAGTTCCTCGGCGCGCGTGGGCAGGACAGACAGCCCATTCGCGACCCGGTACCGACGCAGCTCGGCAATCAACTCGGGCGAAGCGGGGACGATGCGCGCCTTGTCGCCTTTGCCCACGGTTTCCAGCCACCACTGCTCCTGGCCGTCGGCGCCGAGGCGCCGGAAGAAGTCGCCCATCCGGCCACCCGCGACTTCCGAAATGCGCATGCCCTGGAGATAGAACAGCGTAGTGAGCCAGCGGCAGCGCGCGTGATATTTGCGTTCGGCTTCGGACTCCAGCGGCAGTTGCTCGACCCACACCTTGACTTCGTCCCACAGCGATGTGGACAGATAACGCGTCACGCGTGGCGCCGAACGCTTCGCGCGCTGCCGCAGCAGCGCCATGGGATTGCCGCGCAGGTAGCCCGCGTTGACGAGCCAGGTGAACATCGCGTTGAGGATGATGAGCGCCTGACGCTGGCTGGCCGGCGAAAGCGGGCCGTTGAACGGACGCCAGCGTTCGTCGTTGCGCGCATATTTGCCGCCGTTCGCAGAAACCCAGCGGCTGGCCGGCTGCGGGTCGGCGAGGAACGTCTTGTATAGCAGCAGATCCTCGTGCGTGAGCGAGGAAAACGGCTTGCCCAGCTGCACGACGGCCCAAAGCAGCAAACGCTCGCCTTCCTTGCGATAGTTGTCGAACGTGGTTTTGGTATCCGCATAGTTCGAGAGCCACGCGCGCAAGGCATCCAGATCGTTGTCCGCCGCAAGCTGGCTGTTTCCGGCAACGCCACGGTTGCTGCCGTCGCGGCCATCGAGCGCGGACGGCACAATGAGCGATTCGACAGGCTGAATGGTGGCGAGATCGGTGTTTTTCACGGCTGGAAGGCTCCGGCTGGGTATGCGCAGGCTGCTAATTTGGCTGACAACACACGACATTATAGTACTAATGTCGTGTGTTAGTGGGTAATTAGTATTAAAATTTACATATTACGTTGGATTATTAACTTTCGCGCGTGTTCAGCCGATCTGCCACGAACAAGTGCAGCGCAGCTCACGGAAACGCTCTCTGGCTTCAGGATTTCCCTGCCCACCCCGTGTGGGTGGTACCCGCCGTTTCCCGCCACCGTACCGTGATCGCATCCGGCCGTCTGAGCGGCAATCCCGGCGTTTTCCGCGCTATAACATCCGATGCCACCGAGGCTCTCGATGACCACTCACACTCGCTACAATCCGAAGTCCGCATGGATCATGACCGCGCTGCTGACCGCCCTCGCCATGATCAACTTCCTCGACAAGATCGTGATTGGCATGGTCGCCGTGCCATTGATCGCCGAATTGCATTTGTCTCCGGCGGAATTCGGTTTGGTGGCCGGCAGCTTCTTCTGGTTGTTCTCCGTATCGGCTATCCTGGTCGGCTTTCTCGCCAACCGTTTTCCCACGCGCTGGATTCTGCTTGCCATGGGCGTTAGCTGGGCCGTGCTGCAATTGCCCCAGGCATTCGCAAGCAGCGCCGTGGCGTTGCTTGTCTGCCGTGTGGTGCTGGGCGCTGCCGAGGGGCCGTCGTTTCCGACCTCGGTGCATGCGATCTTCAAGTGGTTCCCGGACCGGCACCGCAACCTGCCCGTGGCGATCATCAACCAGGGCGCGGCCATGGGCATGATCCTCGCGGGCCTGGCCATTCCGCTCATCACGAAACACTGGGGCTGGCGCATGAACTTCTTCCTGCTCACCGCCATCGGCGTGGTGTGGAGTGTGCTATGGCTTTGCTTCGGGCGCGAAGGCACGCTCGACGACGCGCCGCGCGCGCCAGGCGCCGCAGCCGCCACAAAAGTCAAAACCAAAGCCGAAGCCGAAGCGGCCGGCGTGCCTGACGCGCAACGACAGCCCTATCTCAGGATGCTCACCGATCGTTCCGTGCTGTGCGTCTTTCTGCTCTGCTTTGCGGCCTACTGGCTGCTGGGCCAGACCATCACGTGGCTTCCCACGTGGTTCGAAAATGGGCTCGGCTTCAGTGGCGTTACGGCTGGCCGCTGCTTCGCGCTGGTGATCCTCGCCATTGCCATGGGCAATATCGGCTTGAGCTGGCTTTCGCAACGGATGCTCAATGGCGGCGCGACCTCGCGTCAGGCGCGCGTGCAACTGATCTGCGTAGCGATGATTGTCGCCGCACTGCTCCTGATCGCTCTCATGCTCGTCGATCTTTCCGCGGCGGCGAAGGTGGTGCTGTATGCCGTGGCCGGCGCGCTGCCCGCCGTCTGCCTCTCGGTTACGCCGGCCCTACTCGCGGAAATGGTGCCCACGGCTCAACGGGCTTCGATGGTGGCCATCAACACCGCCGTTGCGAGCCTTGGTGCAGCCATCAGCCCCGGTGTCATGGGACGCATCGTGCAGGCGTATGGCAGCGGGACCAGTCACGCCTATGAGATCGGTTTCGTCGTAGGCGCGGCCTTGATGATCGGCGTTTCGCTCTGCGCGCTCAGGTGGCTACACCCGGCGCGTGCGCAACACGCATTGAAGGACGCCGCGGCGGCTGTTACGGCTTGAGCCACAACCCGAGCGCCACGCATCAACTCATCGCCCCATAGAAATGGAGGGATGAACGTTCCCGTCCATCCCTCCATTCAGTTCACCTCACCACCGCTGAAACGCCCTTATATCGACGAGAGCGTAAGCGCATTCTTCACCTGCTTGACGCCCTGCACGCCTTCGGCCACCTTGGTCGCCAGCTCGGCCTGCGATTGCTCGGGCACCTGGCCTTCGAGCGTCACGACGCCGTTGCGCGCGCGCACCGAAATCGTGGATACACGCAGGCCCTTGGTCTTGCTCAGCGCGCGCATCACGGCCTTCTGCAACGCGCGGTCGGCAGCCTTTGCGGCCTTGGCATCGCTGACGGCCCCTGCTCCCGAAGCGGGCCCCGTCGCCGGGGACGCGGTGTCGCCGTCTTGCGCATTGGCGCCAATCGACGTCAGCGCGATTAAAAATCCCGCAACCAGATATTTCATGTGATTTGTCTTCATTGTTGTCCTCCATTGTCGTTGGGTCCGGCAACGCGCATCTCGGCAGGTGGCGCGCGGCATCACGTGAAGCAATGCCGCGCGCGTCAGCCGCCGTATCAGAACCGGTGTGTCATGCCCATCAAGGCGAGCACCTGCTTCGAGCCGCTCGCGGCCGCGATCGTGGGCCAGCTCACATTCGCGATGCCGTTGTTCTTTATGTATCCGGCGCGCATGTACACGCTCGTGCGCTTGGACAAGAAGTGTTCCGCGCCGATCTCGAAGCCGGGCGTGTTGTCGTCCACGCCTCGCACGTTGCGGTAAACGCCGGCGATCTCGATCACGTCGACCGGCGTGGCCTGAATGGTCGCGCCCGCCTCCATGATGCTGTACGGATGGACCAGCGCGGCAAGCGGCGCGATCGTGCCCACGCCTGGCGCGGTGACGCGGGAGCCGGCCGGCGGATCGCTCGGGCTGTTGTAGCTGTAGTTGAACTGCAGGTTCACGATGCCGATGCGATACGCAATGGCTGCGGAATAGTGCGCGGTCGAGACGAGATCGAAGGTGCTCGCGGGCAGCGGCTGGCCGGCCAGCGGCGTGCCGGCCGGGAACGTCCCGAGCGAAGCGGTTTCCTGGCCGCCGTGCTGGAACTGGTAGCCAAGGCCGACGAAGAGCCCGTATCCGGAATACGTGGCCGCGAGGTCGAGCATGTTGCCGGTTCGCATCACAATCGGCTGCGTCACCGTGGTGGCAAGCCCGTACATGCCGTAGAAGCGCAACCCGCGCCAATCCGGCGACTGATAGACGATCGAATTGCTGGTGCGGCCCGTCACGTATTGCGTGGCGAGCGTCGCCCGGTCGCGCGCGCCGGCGAGGACGACGGCCGAGATCGGCGAAATGAGCTCGTTGGCGCGGAACGGATCAGACGGATAGATCGCGATAAAGCTCGGCTGATATTGCCGGCCGAACGTAAGCTGCCCCCAGGCGTCGTCCTTGAGCCCGATCCACGACTGACGATAGAACAGCGCTGTCGAGTCGGCAAAGAACGTCCCGTTGTTGACGTTGAAGCCGTTTTCCACATCGAAGATGGCTTTCAGGCCGCCGCCGAGATCTTCGGTGCCTTTGAGCCCGAACATCGACAGGTTCTGGCCGCCGCTTCGCTCCGAGTATGTATGACTGCCCGGCACATAGGCCGTGCCGGGGCCGCCTTTGGTGCCGGGGCCGTTCATCGAGTACTGCACGAACGCATCGACGACGCCGTACAGCGTCACGCTCGACTGTGCCGATGCGCTGCCCGCCGCCAGTATCAGCGCAGCGCCGTAAATGCTCCTGGTTACAAACCGCATGCACGTCTCCTCATTATGTTTGCCGCATCCAGTGGACGCGGAATGTCAAACCTGGCCAGTGCAGCCCCCTCCCACGGCTCGTCGGCCTGTCCGAATGAATTGGTCGATTTCCTCATGGTGCCGGTGACGGGCAGCGATACACCTCCCCACCCGGAGTGGGACGGGAATACCCCGATAAACGCGTGCGAAACCGCGTGTGTGCTTGATACGAAGGGCCCCGCACCCTTCTCGGGCGCGCACTCCCCCCTTGCGCGGGTGGTGCGTGGCCCGATTGAGAGTCTCTATTCTTGGCTCACGGGGTTCGAGCCGGGCAGGCAGGCGGCTGCGCCCCCGCGCGAACGAACGCTGGCCCAATCTTCAGGACATCTGCAATGCACATTACCCGTACCGTTTTTCGTGACGATCATGAAATGCTGCGCACCACTGCGCGTCGCTTTCTGGAAAAGGAATGCCTGCCGAAACAGGCTGAATGGGACAAGGCCGGCAAGGTCGACCGCGAAACGTGGCTGAAGGCCGGCCGCGAGGGCCTGCTGTGCCTGACGCTGCCCACCGAGTACGGCGGTGGCGGCGGCGACTACGGCCATGCCGCAGTCATGAACGAGGAAGTCAACCGGCTCAACCTCTCCGGGCTCGGCTTTGGCGTGCACTCGGACATCATCGCCCCGTACATCGCGCGCATCGGCAACGAGGAGCAGAAGCAGAAGTGGCTTCCCGGCTGTTGCAGCGGCGAAACCATTCTCGCGATCGCCATGACCGAGCCCGGCACTGGCAGTGACCTGAAAGCGGTCCGCACCACCGCGATCCGCGATGGCGACGAATACGTCATCAACGGCAGCAAGACCTTCATCAGCAACGGCCTGAACGCCGACCTGATCATCGTCGTTTGCAAGACCGATCCCAACGCCGGCGCGAAAGGTGTGAGCCTGATCGTGGTGGAAGGGAACCGCGCGGGCTTCCGCCGTGGACGCAAGCTCGAAAAGGTAGGCCAGCATGCGCAGGACACGGCCGAGCTCTTCTTCGATGACGTGCGCGTGCCAGTCTCGAACCGTCTCGGCGAAGAAGGTATGGGCTTCGCCTACCTGATGGGCGAGCTGCCGCAGGAGCGTCTGTCGATTGCGATCGGCGCGGCCGCGCGCCTCGAAGCGAGCCTCGGGCACACGATCCACTACGTGAAGGACCGTCGCGCGTTCAACCAGACCGTGTGGGACTTCCAGAACACCAAATTCAAGCTGGCCGACATCAAGGCCCAGGCCATCGCCGTGCGCCTCATGGTCGATCACTATCTGGCCGAGCACATGAGCCGCCGCCTCACCCTCGAAGAAGCAGCCGTGGCCAAGCTCTTTGCCACGGAAACGCTCGGCAAGGCGCTCGACGAGATGGTGCAGTTGCACGGCGGCTACGGCTACATGCTCGAATATCACGTGGCCCGCGCGTTCGCCGACGCCCGCGTCACGCGCATCTATGGCGGCACGAGCGAAGTGATGCGCGACCTCATCTCACGCAAGCTCTGATTCAAAATGTCTGCATAACTGATCAAGTAGGCAGCGCATGGGCCGGAATGTTTTCGTTGCCGGCGGGATGATTCCGTTCAGGAAGCCGGGCGCCAGCGAAACCAGCGACGCGATGGGCGCAGCCGCCGCGCAGCAGCTGCTGGCCTAGGCGGCCCTCAACATGCCCGGCATGATTGCGCACGGGCTCACGATGGCGTGGCCCTGCCGCGGAGGCACGACCGAGTCGAACGCCCTCCACGCACAGACGATTGCCGTGGCCGGCAACGTGCAGTAAAGTTTCGGCGCGCTTCCACGCCTTCTGGCGCGACGCGGTTCGCGACCCGTGGCGGTGAACCGGCCCGTGCAAGGATGCTCCCGCGTTCTTGCACGGGCCGTTCTCATGATGTCTGCCGGCTTGTCGCAGGACGCTCCAGATCGATGCTCGTACAACCATCATGACCATGCGATGAACGACGATGCCGCTTCGCCCACGGCGCCCGGCGCCCTCGTCTATCCGTTCGACGCTCCGCCCGCGCCGGGCGGCACGCGCGAAGTCGCGCCCGGCGTGCACTGGATCCGCATGCCGATGCCTTACGAACTCGATCACATCAATGTCTGGGCGATCGCGGAGGATGGCGGGTGGGCCGTGGTCGACACCGGCTTGCGCACCGACCCCGCCGCTGCCATCTGGAACGAGTGGCTCCAGCGCGGCGGCGAGCGACGCCGTGTGACGCGTGTGTTCGTCACGCACATGCATCCTGACCACGTGGGCATGGCCGGGTGGCTCACGCGCACGAACGACTGCCGCCTCTGGATGACGCGCGGCGAGTACTACAACTGCAGAGTGACGATGGCCGACACAGGCCTCGAAGCGCCCGACGACGCGATCCGCTTTTATCGGCAAGCGGGATGGAGCAATAGCGCGATCGATCTCTATCGGGCGCGCTTTGGCCGCTTCGGCCAGCATGTTCACGCGCTGCCGGCGAGCTTTCGGCGCCTTCGCGACGGTGAGGAAATCAGAATCGGCGTGCATGTCTGGCGCGTGATCACGGGCTCGGGGCACTCGCCCGAACATGCGTGTTTTTACTGCCCCGAACTCAAGCTCCTGATTTCGGGCGACCAGGTGTTGCCGCGCATTTCATCGAACGTTTCGGTATATCCCATCGAGCCGGACGCCGACCCGATGGCCGACTGGTTTGCGTCGATCGAAAAGTTCAAGGCGCACGTGCCTGACGATGTGCTGGTGCTGCCGGCGCATAACGACTGCTTTCGCGGCTTGCATGCGCGGCTCGATCGGCTGGAGCGTGGGCAGCAACGCAGTCTCGAACGGTTGCGGCGCAGCCTGACGGAGCCCAGGCGCGCGGTGGATGTCTTCCCGACGCTGTTCGCGCGGCCGATTGGCGAAGCGCAGATCGGCGAGATGGGGCTGGCAACGGGTGAGAGTTTTGCTTGCCTGAACTACTTGATGCACCGCGGGGAGGTGACGAGAGAGCTGCGCGACGATGGCGCGATGTGGTATGCGATGGCGGGGCGATAAAAATCCGGACTTCGGCGTTGCATGTGGAACATCGCCCCCGTCCGCTAACGGCACGTCGTACGCAATCAGGACCGGACGCGCGCCTGAAACTTTCGACGCCGGCATGACATCCGCGCCGTCAATCAGGCGGCTGGCTGCATTTCCAGAAAGCAGCCGGTGCCGATTCCGCGAAACGCGTCGCCGTCGCGCACGATGAAGAACGCGTCGAGGTTGTGCCGCCGGGCAAAATCGCTTCCAGCCTCTATGCCCAGGACCATCAACGCCGTCGCATAAGCGTCCGCATCCATGCAAGTAGGCGCGATGACGGTGACCGACGCGATCTCGCCGCACAGCGGCAAGCCGGCGCGCGGGTCCATCGTATGCGAGACACGCGTGCCACCGACGTTTCTCCAATGCCGATAGTCGCCTGACGTCGCCACGGCCGCATCGCCCAGCTCGATCACGCTGAATATATCGCGCCGCTCGTCATCGGGCGCCTCCACGGCGATTGCCCACGCAGACCCGTCGGCCTTCCGGCCGCGGGAGCGCATCTCGCCATCTATACCGACGAGCCAGGCGCCGATACGATGCCGATCGAGCACGCGTGCGAGCTCGTCCACGCCGAAACCCTTCGCGATGCCACACAGATCGAACGCGACGCTCGCACGCTTTCGGGCATGCCCGTGCTGCACATCGACCTCGAGCAGATCGCCGACGGGAAGCAGTGGCGCTGCGCCACGGGCATCTCCATGGTCGGCGTGAAGCGGCGACGCCGGACCAAAGCCCCATGCATGGACCAGTTCGCCTATGCCGATGTTGAATGCGTTATCCGTTTCACGACCGATTTCCAGCGCACGAACCAGCACTGCGGCGAGATTGGCCGAAACGGGCACCCAGCAGCCCGGCTCTGCCCGATTCAGCCGCGACAGATTCGAGTCCGTCTTCCAGTTCGACATCTGCTCGTCCACTGCGCTGACTGCCGCATCGAGTTCTGCCGCGAGCGTTTTCAGGTCCGTGTGCAAGGGCGCGTAGAACTGCACATCATAGCGAGTCCCCATCGTCGCTCCGCTGACGCGGCATCGGTTCAGCAGCGAGCCCGGCGACCATTCAATAGACATCTTCGACATAGCGTCCCTGCTCTCTCAGTTGTGAAACGGACAAATCGGAACCGTCCAGAATTCGTTCCCACGCGTGTGCGACGCCCTGGGCCATCGCGCGCCCGCCGCACACCATGATCTGCGCGCCCTGGGCGATGAGATCAAGGAGATGCTGCGCGTCGTCGATGAGGCGGTCCTGCACGTATGCCCGCCGTTCCGCGCGCGAGAAGGCTGTCTTCAACGCGTACAGCCGCCGGTCGCGAATGAGACCGGGGAATTCGTCACGATAGAGGAAGCCGTCGTCGTCGTCGCGTGCGCCGAAGTACAGGTACATCGGACGGCAACGGGCGTTGTGGCGGGCAAAGCCGATCAGGGGGCCAATGCCGGTACCGGCGCCGATAAGGATCACGGGCGTGCTGCCCTCGCCTGGCCGAAACTGCGGGTGCGGGCGGAAAAATGCTTCGATCGTCTGCCCCGGGCTCAGACCGGTCAGATAGTTCGAGCACACGCCGTGGGGATGGCGTCGCACGCAGATCTCAACGACGGCGTCCGACGATGCGCTCGCAAGCGAGTAGTAGCGCGGCGCCGCTTCGCCCGGCGGCACGATGCCAAGAAGATCGCCCGTTTCGAATGTCGGTAGCCTGGGCTTCCCGAGCATCGCCCGCGGCATCGAGGTGCATGCCGGGCGCACAAAGCGCAGCACCGATGTCGCCGTTTGCGGGTCCATGCCGTAATCCTCGCGAGCAATCAGTTCGAGCGGTATCGTGCGCGGCAGCGAAGGTGTGTAGTGGATATCGAGGTCGACAGCGAGCGCGTCACCGAGACGCGCACACCACGAGCGAAACTCGGACTCGGATTGCCGGTCCACCGTGCCCATCTCGAGCAGTTCATCGAGGCCCTTCGCAGCGAATGCGTCCTGAACCGTCCGCGCATATCCGCAGAATTGGGGAAACTGTCGATCGCCAAATCCAAGCACTGCAAACGAAATATCGTGTGTCCCGTAGAACGGCGAAAATTTTGACAGAAACTGCGCGGCACTCGCTGGCGCACCGCCATCGCCGTAGGTGGCCGTGAGCACGAGAAGGCGCTTTGCAGCGCGATAAGTATTCGACACGTCGTTCATCGCCGAAACGTGCACGCGCAATCCTGCTTGTGTCAATGCTCGATGCAAAGCCAGCGCAAAGCGCCATGTGCTGTTGCCTTCGCTTCCGACCAGCAGCACGGTGTCCGCCTCCCGAGCCGACACGGCTCCGGCAAACCGGGGCATCGCACGCCGCCGGCGCGCCCAGAGCATGACGCCGGTCACCGCAAGCAGGGGTACAGACAGCGACGACGCGCCGAGAATGAGCCCGAGCCACCACAATCCCTGCCCCGTATGCAGCATCCGCACCAGCCCGTGCAGGCGTTGCCACCCATCCGCAGCGTGCCAGACGAGCCATTTACCCGAAAATCGATCGACCTGGCCGGCCCCTCGCGCCGTCGCGACTGCGATGGCGTCATCCGGTTCGGCTGGCGCAGCAAGCGTCAGTTCGCGCAGCGTGGACACGTCGATGGCCTTGAGCGCTGCGAGCCGCCCGAGCGACGGCGGCTGCGGCTGTGTGCCTACGATATGCGCCGGCGCGACGAGCCCGGGACTCGTCGAGCCCCCCTCGGGGATCACACCAAACGTAGTCAACGACAGCACGAGCCCGGTCAGGGACGAAAGCGTCAATCCCGCAAGGGCGACTCGCGCCGTTTCGTTGTGCAGGCGCTGCAAAGCATCGCCGCGAATCCGTCCACCCAGATGTTTCCATCCGCCCATCCGGCGCGCCAGCAGGGCGAGGCCAGACAACCCGACGAACAGCATCGCGGCGGATGCTACGCCCGTGGCAATCCGGCCGGCGTCACCGAGCAATAGCTTGCGATGCAGGTTCGTGAGCCAGCGGACTGCGGGCGACGGCTGGTAGGGGCCGATGGCGCGGCCCGTCGACGGGTCGATGACCGACGCTTGCGGCTCGCCGTCGAGTTCGTGATAGGCGACGAATTCTCCCGACGGCCGCCGCACGAGCCTGGTGAGCCCCTTCACGTGCGAGCTTGTTCGCTCGGCGAGTGTCGCCACATCCATTGGCGCATGTGCCGTGCCGGCGACGTTGGCACGCTCGAGCGCGGGAATCACCGACAGTGCCGCGCCCGTCAACGTGATCACCGTGAACAGCAGCGCCGCGATCAGACCGGGAATCGAATGAAGTTTGCGCAGCACCTTCTCTCTCCATCAGAGCGAATAGCGGAACGTCTTCACGTAGCCACGCCCTTTCGTTGCCGTGCCCGCCCCCGATCTGGTCAGCGGCACGATGATTTCGGACGGGTTGGCATTCATATCCTCGACCGCCGTGTCAATGCGAATCTGATAGCCGGCATCGAGCAGTGCGTCGGACAGGTCGAGTGTCGCGCGCAGCGTCTTGCCCGAGCCGACGCTGGCGCCCGTGATCCCGTCGAGGCGCGCTGTCCCTCCCGTGGCGCGATGCCAATCGCCGAGATGCTTGTAGTATTTGGCTTCGCGGCCCGCCATCCAGAGCGTTCCCTGATAGCGGCCCGCCTGGTCGGTGACGTACATCACGACATACGCACCGTCGCCGCCGTAGTTGGTGAGTTGGGTTTCGAACGTGACCTGGCGCGCGAACGCCGGCAACGGTGCGGCCAGCGCGCCTGCGAGCGCAGCAATCGGCAATGTCTGTTTCATTGGTGACCTCCTGGTTATGGCGGCGGTTGACATGAGTAAACGTCTTTCCGCAGCCTGTCCTGGCTTAACGAATTTGCACGTCGGGTTTCGATCCGGGCGTCAACAATCCGCCGCTTGGCGCACCAGCCGACGGCGGCGCTGCAACGGCACTGGCTGCACTGTCGGGTGTCTCGCGGCGCTGACGATGTTTGTCGTCGTCATGCCCTTTGCCCTCGTCGTCGTGATCGCCTTCGCGCTTGATGCGAACCACGTCAAGCGTGACGGGGTCGAGCTTCGCCTTGAATCGTCGACCGTCGGCGTCGGAGCCTTTGATCTGGTAGCAGCCGTCGTCGACCTTCAGCTTGTCGATGTGCCAGCGTTTTTGCCCTGCCATTGCGTAGACGGCATCGACCGGCCTCCAGTCGGCAAGCAACTTGCTGCAACTTTCGCCTGCCGAAGCAGCGCCAATGCCGGCCGCGCTGCCAAGTACGAAAAATGCCAGGGCGCAGCGTTTCGCAAATCGGGAACGATTCATTGCATGACCTCTCTCGTTCGGGTAGTTGCGCTCTACGATGCCTGCTGAACCTGAAGTGAAGCTTGCAGACATGCAGAATTTCCGTCATGTTCGCTTCAGGTTGACGTGGCAAAATCGTCGAGGACGTTTACCAGGGCTATTCCATGAGAGTTCTGCTTGTCGAGGATGACCGGTGGCTCGGAGAAGCAGTACGCGACCAGATCGAAAAGGATGGTCACCCGACCGATTTCGTCGGCACGCTGGCCGACGCACGCCGCCATCTGGTGGCCGCGAACTACGACCTGGTCCTGCTCGATTTACTGCTTCCGGACGGCCGTGGGCTTGATTTTCTGCGCGAGCTGCGGGCGGCGGGCTCAACGGTGTCGGTCATCATCCTCACTGCGCTCGACCAGGTGGCGAATCGGATCGCCGGGCTTAACGCCGGCGCGGACGACTATCTCGTGAAGCCCTTCGATCTTGCCGAGCTGTCGGCTCGGGTGAATGCGGTCGCGCGCCGATACGCGGGCAATCCGAATCCGCTGGTGAAACTCGGCGACCTGCGCATCGATACGGCTACACGCAACGTGATGCGTGAAGGCGTGCGCATCGACCTGACCGCGAGCGAATGGGCAATACTGGAAGCACTGATCCAGCGTCGTGGCGTGATCGTGTCGAAATCGCAGCTCGAAGGAAGTCTGTATTCATTCAACGACGAAATCGGAAGCAACACGATCGAGGTACATATGAGCCGCTTGCGCAAGAAGCTCGGCGCCGAATTGATCGAGACCGTGCGCGGCCTCGGTTATCGCCTCAAGCAGGAATAGCGATGCTGAAAAGCCTTCAGGGCCGCCTCGCCTGCGCGCTCGTGGCGGGGCTCGTCGGGTTGTCGCTTGCCGCTGCGGGCGCTGCGTTTCACGTGCTGAGCAAGGAAATCGACCGCATGTCGGACAGCGCTCTGCAGGAAACCGCACAACGTCTGCTGCCGCTCGCGGTCGTGGATATTCTCGGGCGCGACTCCGATGGCGACGAGAACCACCGCACCGCTGCGGTGCGCCCGCACGTCGAACTGCTCACTTACGTCGTGCGCGACGGAACGGGCAAGACACTGCTGCGCTCGCACGACGCAGACGAAACGGTTTTCCCTCCGAACCTGAAGACCGGGTTCGTCTCGACCGCAACGCATCGCGTCTACGCGGAAACCGGGCTGCAGGGCACGATGTCGCTGCTGGTGGCCGAACCGCTCACGGCGCGACGGCACGCTCAAATCAAGGCCGCGCTGGCGGTCGGCAGAGCCGTTGCGGTATTCCTGCCGCTCGGCCTCATTGGCATCTGGCTGATCGTGCGCAGGGGGCTCACACCGATACGCCGGTTCTGCCGCAGCATCGCGGCACGCGGCCAGAACGACTTGTCACCGCTCGACAGGCGTGCGCTGCCCACCGAGATCGTCCCGGTTGCAAGCGCTGTCAACGATCTGATGGCACGCCTCGAGCGCGCACTGGCCGCCGAACGCAGCATCACTGCGAACAGCGCGCATGAGCTTCGTACGCCGATTGCTGCCGCCCTCGCGCAGACTCAACGTTTGATCGCCGAAGCGCCGTCGGCAGCGCTGCGTGAGCGCGCCCTCAATGTGGAAAGCGCGTTGCACGCCTTGTCGCGAATCAGCGAGAAGCTGATGCAGCTTGCAAGAGCCGAGGACGGGCGCGTGCTCGCGGACACGCCGCAGGACTTGCGGCCCATCGTCTCGCTCGTCGTCGACGACTTTCGACGCGGCGTGCGGGCGAACGCAATCGTGCTCGACCTGCCGGTGCATCCGCTGCGCTCACGAATCGATCCGGACGCGTTCGCCATCGTCGCGCGCAATCTGATCGAGAACGCGCTGAAGTACGGCGCGCAGGAAGAATCCATACGGGTGTCGCTGTCGTCCGATGGCACGTTCAGCGTGGCGAATCGTGGACCTGTAATTCAAGGCGACACGCTGGAACGGTTGACTACGCCCTTCGAGCGTGGCGCAGCGGTAGCGAAAGGCAGCGGGCTAGGGCTGGCGATCGTCGATGCCATTGTGAAAGCCGCAGGCGCGACGCTCACGCTGCGCTCGCCCGCACCGGAATGGCCAGACGGCTTTCAGGTGGAGATCAAAGGACTGACGCTCGGGCTAAGTTAGCGAGAGCGCTGCGCGACGATGGCGCGACGTGGCATGCAAAGGCAGGCGATAAAAGCACAAGGCCGGCGCGCCTGAAGAGCGCGCCGGCCAGTTTCACGAAGCCATTGCACGAAGCAGGCGGAACCTTATATCGCGGCGATCAACTCGGGCACCGCCGAGAAAAGATCTGCCTCGAGCCCATAATCAGCAACGCTAAATATCGGTGCTTCACCATCCTTGTTGATGGCGACGATCACCTTGGAATCCTTCATCCCCGCAAGGTGCTGGATCGCCCCCGAAATGCCGCATGCCACATAAAGCTCGGGCGCGACGATCTTGCCGGTCTGCCCGACCTGCCAGTCGTTCGGCGCAAAGCCCGCATCCACGGCCGCGCGCGATGCGCCAAGCGCCGCGCCCAGCTTGTCGGCAAGCGGAGTGAGCACTTCGTTGAACCGCTCGCTGCTGCCCATGGCGCGGCCGCCGCTCACGATGATGCGGGCATCGGCAAGCTCCGGACGGTCGCTCTTCGCAACCACGCGCCCGACAAAGCTCGCAAGGCCCGTATCCGCCACGGCAGCCACCTGCTCCACCGCTGCCGCGCCGCCTTGCGAGGCCGCGCTTTCGAATGCAGTCGCACGGACCGTCACGACCTTCACGGCATCGCTGCTTTTCACCGTAACAATCACGTTGCCCGCATAGATCGGCCGCTCGAAGGTATCGGCGCTCACGACGCGCGTGATGTCCGAGACCTGGGCGACGTCGAGCAGCGCGGCCACACGCGGAGCGACGTTCTTGCCCGTGCTCGTCGAAGCAAACAGGATGTGGCCGTAAGCCGGCGCTAGCGCCACCACCTGCGCCGCGAGATTCTCGGCGAGCGCCTCGGCCAGATGCGGCGCGTCAGCGTGCAGCACGCGCTCGACACCCGCGATGCGCGCAGCGGCCTGCACCGCGCCGCCGGCGTTGTGGCCGGCAACCAGCAGATGAACTTCGGCGCCGCATTGCAACGCGGCGGTCACAGCGTTGAGCGTTGCGTTCCTGATTGAAACGTGATCGTGTTCGGCCACGACCAGCACTTTGCCTTGCGCAGTCATTGCAGTTCCCTCAAATTACCTTGGCTTCGTTCTTCAGTTTTGCGATCAGCGTGGCCACGTCGGGCACCTTCACGCCCGCGCTGCGCCCGGCGGGCTCCGTGCTCTTGAGCGTCTTCAGGCGCGGCTCGACGTCCACGCCCAGTTGCTCGGGCGTTACCGTGTCCAGCGGCTTTTTCTTTGCCTTCATGATGTTCGGGAGCGTGGCATAGCGCGGCTCGTTCAGGCGCAAATCGGTCGTGACGATGGCCGGCAGCGCGAGCTTGACAGTTTCGAGGCCGCCGTCGATTTCCCGCGTGACCACGGCCTGGCCATCGGCGATCTCGACCTTGCTGGCGAACGTGGCCTGACCCGCACCCATCAGCGCGGCAAGCATCTGCCCGGTCTGGTTGCAATCGTCGTCGATTGCCTGCTTGCCGAGAATCACGAGCTGCGGCTGCTCCTTGTCGATCAATGCCTTGAGCAGCTTGGCCACGGCCAGCGGCTGCAACTCGGCATCCGATTCGATCAGCACGCCGCGGTCGGCGCCGAGCGCCATGGCGGTTCTCAGCACTTCCTGGCAAGCGCTCGCGCCGCACGAAACGACAACGACCTCGGTCGCCACGCCCTTCTCTTTCAGGCGCACAGCTTCCTCAACGGCGATCTCGTCGAACGGATTGATGCTCATTTTGACGTTCGCGAGATCGACGCCCGTGCCATCCGATTTGACCCGGACCTTGACGTTGAAATCAACGACCCGTTTGACTGCTACCAACACCTTCATGTTTGTCTCCAAAAATTCATTTCCAATCCTTACTATCTAGCGAAGCGCAGGCGCTCAGGCGTTGCAGCCCAAGCCCTTCTCGCCCAGGCGCGCCACCGCATCGTCGTTGAAGCCCCAGGCGCGCAGCGCTTCGCGGCCGCCCTCGCCGCGCGCGGGCGCGGGTGCGGAAAGCTTCGACGGCGTGGCGGAAAAGCGCGGTGCGGGTGCGGGCTGGACCACGCCAGCCGACTCCACGAAGCTTCCGCGTGCACGGTGATGCGGGTGATGCGGCGCTTCCGAAAAGTCGAGAACCGGCGCGACGCACGCATCGCTGCCTTCGAAAACGGCGCTCCATTCGTCGCGCGTGCGGGTCAGGAACACGGCTGCGAAGCGCTCGCGCAGGATCGGCCAGCCACGGCGGTCATGCTGCTTCGGCAGGTCTTCGCCGGCGAGCCCGAGCTTGTCGAGCAACTGCGCGTAGAAGCGCGCCTCCACGGCGCCAACCGACATGTAGCGGTCGTCGAGCGTGCGGTAGCTGTCGTACCAGGGCGTTCCGCCGTCGAGCAGATTGCTGCCGCGCTCCTCGCGCCAATAGCCGGAGCCGAGCAGGCCCCAGATCACGGAGCCCAGTTGCGCGGCGCCCTCGATCATGGCGGCGTCCACGACCTGGCCTTCGCCGCCGCGCTGCACGTTCAGCAATGCGGCCACCACACCGAGCGCCAGCAGCATACCGCCACCGCCATAGTCGCCCACCAGATTCAGCGGCGGCACCGGCGCGCTGTCCGCGCCGCGGCCGATGCCCGAGAGCACGCCCGAGAGCGCGATGTAGTTCAGATCGTGGCCCGCGCGCGCGGCGAGCGGCCCGGTCTGCCCCCAGCCCGTCATGCGGCCGTAGACGAGCCGCGGATTGCGCGCGAGTCCCTGCTGCGGCCCGAGGCCGAGGCGCTCCATCGTGCCCGGCCGGAAGCCTTCGATCACCACGTCGGCGCGCGACATCAGGTCGAGCGCGGCTTCGCAGGCCTGCGAGTCCTTGAGATCGAGCGTGACGGAGCGCCGGCCACGGCCCACGACGTTGATGAGCTTGCCCTCGCGTTTCGGGCCGAGATCGTCCGGCGCGACGGGCCGGTCGATGCGCATGACGTCGGCGCCCATGTCGGCCAGCATCATCACCGCGAATGGGGCGGGGCCAATCGCCTCGAATTCGAGTACGCGAATTCCGCTCAGCACACCCATTGTTTGTCTCCGTTATGTTTGGACTTGTCTGGCGATTGCCGCCGTCACGAGCAACCGCTACACCCACTCAAGTAAGCCAGTTGGAGGCATGCGCGTGCCCCCCCTTATTGGGTGGCGCAAAGGGCGGGCTGCGGGTAGCCGCCGCCCATCGCCGGACGCGTAAACGGCGGAGGAAACACGCACCACGAGCCGTCGTGGTGCCGGAAGAACACGATGGCGTAGCCGCCGGACGGCCTCGCGGTCTCGACGCGCACGCAGCGCCACGGCGTCGAGCGGCATGGCTGAACGCGGGTCAGCACGACCTCGGCTGCGGGTTCCGGCGCCAGCCACTTCTCGATTGCCGCGCGCAACGACCTTCCATGCGCCCCTTTGTGACTCGCCATCGCTTATCTCCCGCCCTGCTCCGTTCATGAGGCTGCATGCAGCGAATCGCCGATGCACACTTGCCAGACCTCAGCATAGCGACCGCGCGGCCCCTCCACCCCCCTGCAAATGGGGGGGCTGTAGCACGCAGCGGTCTCCTTGGGGGAACAGACGGCTTTGCTAACCAGATCATCGGGAAGGGAAAGCCACAGCGCTGCACACCAATATCGTGCGAGCTAAAAGCAAGTGCGAGTCGCTGATTGCCGCGTGCCTCAGGGCCGTGATGATCCTGCTATTTCTCGGCCGCTGGCGCGCTACGCTCATGAATTCGCTTTAGCTCGTCGATGCGAAGACGATAGCTTCTTAGCAGACAAGCTTTATCGCTACACACATTGCGGGAATTTCGAAGCCATGCTCGTTGTTCCGCCCGCAATTGCGCCTTGTTAGATGATGCTTTTAGTTTTTGATTATAGGTTTCTGCCAATATGCTATCGAGGCGGGTAAGCTCCGCATCCCCGCAAATAAGCCGCGCTTGAACGGATATCAGCGTGTTGCAATCAAGACTTCGCGCTAGGGCCGTCTTCGCCGCGGATTGCGTTTCCGGCAGTCCCGGCCTGCAGAGCCCCTGCAGCGACTTGCAGGCGACATCGCGTCCGACCCATGCCATGTCTTGCGCGCCGTATTGCTTGACGAAACGATTGATGGCGGCCTGGCTGACGCCCCTTTGCATGGCGTTTGCCGCGATTATTTCGTTGCAAAGCGAGTCGGTGGCGTAGTTTCTCTTATCGCGCCGGTAGCAACTGTGGAAACCGAGCCGCCCCGTACCCACTACGCTTCGGCGCTCTCCTGAAGCGAACAGGATGGAAGCGCAAGCAGATGCGCACCTGGCATTATCTGGAACCAGGGTATAGACGCGGACTTTATCCATCGCATCGACGATTCGGAAAGCAGCCTCGACGTTTCCGCCGGGACTATTTAAAACAAGAATGACGAGCCCTTCGTCGTCACGGTCGGCCAATTTTGCGG
The DNA here is from genome assembly GCF_048957375.1 of Paraburkholderia sp. A1RI-2L. Lineage (NCBI taxonomy): Bacteria > Pseudomonadati > Pseudomonadota > Betaproteobacteria > Burkholderiales > Burkholderiaceae > Paraburkholderia > Paraburkholderia sp. A1RI-2L. Next base: position 393,330 of record NZ_JARBTA010000003.1, on the reverse strand, counting down.
CCGCCAGAAACCTCTGTGCATCGCCGTCCTGAATCTTCCCCTCGCCGATCACCATTTTCAGCTTGAGCTGTGGCTGGGTGGCAATCTTGAAGTCCATCCCTGGCGCGGCACCTGGAAACATCAGCATGACGAAACAAAACCAGCACGATAACCGCAGGATCCAGCGTTGTGCCGCCGCATCTCCCGCTGTTGGGTGCCCGGTGTTCGTCGATGGGGAATGCATGCGTCGTGCGAAATTCAACCGCGCTTCGTTCGGGGCCGCTTCGCCGGAGCAGACGCCGGTGCTTCGAACCGCTCCATCTTGACGCAGCGCCCAGCCGCCCATTCGGTCTGCAGCGCCTTGCGCACGTCCAGCAGCGCAGTGCGCTGTTCGTCGAGCCGCGTGCGCAGCGCATCGATCTCCTGCAGACGCTGCTCGATGCGCCCGAGCAGCGCCTCCTTCGAGAAGCCCTGCATTTCCTCGACTGCCGCGCGCATGTCCTCCAGCGAGAAGCCCAGCCGCTGCGCCAATTGAATCTGCCTGAGCCGCTCCTCGGCCGCTTCGTCGTAAATGCGGTAGCCGTTCGCGCCACGGTGCGCCGGCGGCAGCAGGCCGCTCTGCTCGTAGAAGCGGATGGCCGAAGCCGCCAAGCCCGTGCGCGTCGCCAATTCGCCGATCTTCATGTTGCTTGACCTTCAAGTGAACTTGAAACTTAGTATATGCCAGTCACCCGCGCTGAAAAGGTCAATCGATGGCTACTTCACTGTTCGCTCCGCTCGCGCTGCCCAACGGCGGCACCCTGCCCAATCGCATCGCCAAGGCGGCGATGGAAGAAAATCTCGCCGACGCCGGCCAGCTTCCGGGCGCGGCGCTATGGCGTCTCTACGAGGCCTGGGGCGCGGGCGGCGCGGGCTTGCTGATCACCGGCAACGTGATGATCGACGGCCGCGCGCTGACCGGTCCGGGCGGCGTCGTGCTGGAGCGGGGCACGCCGCTGGAGCCATTCAGGCGCTGGGCGGCCGGCGCGCGCAAGCACGGCGCGCGGATCTGGATGCAGATCAATCATCCCGGGCGGCAGGTCATCGCGGCGATGGGGCGCGATGCGTGGGCGCCTTCGGCCGTGCCGGTCGATCTCGGGAAGCACAGCAAACTGTTCGCGCAGCCGCGCGCGATGACCGAAGCGGACATTCACGAGGTGATCGAACGCTTCGCGAATACCGCGCAAGCCGCACAGCAAGCTGGCTTCGACGGCGTGCAGATCCACGCCGCGCACGGCTATCTGCTGTCGCAGTTTCTCTCTCCGCTCACCAACCGGCGCGACGACGCCTGGGGCGGCGCGCTCGAAAACCGCGCAAGGCTGCTGCTGGAGGTCGTGCGGGCGGTGCGCGCGCGCGTTGGCGCGTCGTTCGCCGTGGCGATCAAGCTCAATTCCGCCGACTTCCAGCGCGGCGGATTTTCCGAAGCGGACGCGCGGCAGATCGTGCTATGGCTCAACCTCGAGGCCGTCGATCTGGTCGAGCTCTCGGGCGGCAGCTACGAAAGCCCCGCAATGCAGGGGCGCACCGCGGACGGCCGCACGCTCGCGCGCGAGGCGTATTTCCTGAGCTTTGCCCAGGAGATTGCAGCGGTCGCACGCATGCCGGTCATGACCACAGGCGGCATTCGCCGGAAAGCGGTGGCCGAGGCCGTGCTTGCGGAAGGCGTGGCCGTGGTCGGCATGGCGAGCGCGCTCGCTTGCGTGCCGGATCTGCCCAGGCGCTGGCGCGACGGGCAAGCCGTCGATGCGCCGCTGGCCGTGGTCGACTGGCGGGACAAGGCCGTGGCCGGGCTCGCGACCATGGCGCTCGCCAAGCGCCGGCTGCGCGTCATCGCAGCAGGCAGACGGCCGGGGCGCAGCTATTCGCCGCTCTACAGCCTCGTGACCGATCAGCTTCGCACGCGCAAGCTGACCGCGCGATATCTGCAGTGGCGGCAGGCCCGCGCTTGACTCCGCTTGAATCCACTGAACCGCGCTCGACGACGTTCGACGACGCAAGGCTCAGGCGTGCCCGCGAAAGCTCGCGCACAACCGGAATGCGTCCTCCGAAACGGGAATCCCTTTGGCCTTGCAATAGCGCGTGACGAGCTTCAACAACTCCTTGATGTCGCGGCCGCTCGCGTTCGGATACGTCTGCGTGAGCGTCTCGATCACGTCATCGCCGAGCGCCGCGCCGAACTGTTCCGCAAGCACTTTCCAGAGGCAGACCGCGTCGGCTTTCGGCGGTGTTTCGTAGTGAATCGTCGCGATGCAGCGCGAGAGAATCGCATCGTCGACATCGTCGATGCGATTGGTGGTCATGAACAGCAGCCCGTTGAAATACTCGAGCGTGCGCAGGAACTCCGCGACGATCGCGTTGTGTTCGAGATCATTGTCGCGCCTGCGGATATAGACGTCGGCTTCGTCGAGCAGAAGAACGGCGTCCCAGCGCATCGCACGCCGCAAAATGGTCGAGAGTGCCGCGCCCACCGAAGCCGCCGTGGTTCCGAGCTGCCCCGAATGCACGCGATAGAGCGGCTTGCCAACCACTTCCGCATAAACCTCGGCAGTCAGCGTCTTGCCGAGGCCCGGCGCACCCTGGCAGAGTATCGTCGTGCCGCCCGACTTGCCCGGCACGACGTCCTGCACGAACATGTTCATGTTCGACGTGAGAATGTCGATCAGATCGTGATGGTGGGCCGGCAACACCAGCTTGTCGCGCAACTCGGGCTGGTAGCGATACGCCTCCATGTGCTGCACGTGCACCCAGATATCACGATGCCATTCCAGGTGGAACAGGTGAACATAGCCGTGCAGCGGAATTTTTTCGAAACCTGCGGCAATGCCGGCGCCGCGCCAGAATTCGGGATCGCAAATCATTTCGAAGCGGCGCTCGAGCCGCTCCTCGTCGTTCACGCACTTGGCGACGACGCCGTCGACGATGCGCGTCAGCTCCACCGCGCCTTTCTCGTTCACCGTGAACGCAGCCTTCGTCACGACGAACTGCGCGCCAAAGCGGCGCTGAAACTCAAGAAAGCGCTGCGCGTGCTGCTCGTATTCGGTTTTGAACTCCGCGCATTCCTTGTAGAAGCCAAACTCGGCCAGCAGCTCCGGAATCGTGCGATTGACGATATCGTGGCGATTGATCACGAGTGAGGTGGTCATGCCCGAGCGGCGTTTGTGATAGTCGGTCAGCTCCGAATTGGCCGACAGCATCGTATTGGCCAGCATGTCGACCACCACATAAGGCGCACCCTGCTCCGGCTCCACGTAGCGAATCCGGTGCACGAGCCACGGCAGCAGCGTGCCGTCCTTGTTGCGCTGGTAAAGCCAGCCATCGATGGCGTCGCGCGACAGGTACGCGACGAGGCCCGGCACCAGCTGGTCCAATGCGGGAATGACGCGCGCCTGCGGCGCGTTGTAGATATTGTCGAGCGCCAGCATCTGAAACATCAGCATGCGTTCGTTCTGCGTCTTGCTCAACGCGTAGAGCGTATTGAGCGAACGCGCGTCGAACAGCTTGCTCGACACGATCATGTTGCCGTGGCACACGCCATGCTCCTTGAGCCGCATGGCGAGCAGCGATTCGGTCTCGATCATCCCGAGCAATGGATGAATCAGCGATTCCGGTATTTCAAAATCCATGGGCAAGACCCCCGTTCATTGCCGCCGCCATTGCGGCAGCGGACTCGCGCGTCATTTCAGGAAGAATTCGATTGCCATGCTGACGATGGGCGGATGAACCACGTGCAAGCCATTGAATTCGATGTACTGAACATCGTATCCGGCTGCGCGCAATCTTGCGGCATTGGCGCGGCCGCTCGTTTCGATCGGCAGCTGCTCGTCGACAAGACCGTGAGCGATGAACACCTTCGGCGCGCCTTCCTGCATGAAAATCGACATGAAGCCGCCGGAAAACGCGATCACGTGGCTCACGATATCGCCATTCGTCACGCCGATCGAAAGCGCGTAACTCGCGCCATCCGAAAATCCCGCGAACGCAAGGCGGCCCGGATCGATGCGGTAGCGCGACGAAACCTGCGTGAGCGCCTCGCACAGCCGCTCAAGATCGGGGCCGTTGCCGCCAATCACGATGTCCCACGTCGGGTAAGTCGAATGCGGCGCGAGGACCAGAAACTTGTGCTGGCACGCATGCTCTTCGATAAAAGGCAACACCTTCTCCGGAAAGCCGCCCGCGCCATGAAACATCACGAAGAGCGCAACGGGCGCATCGTCATCGATGCCCGGCGGCACGAACAATACGGCATCGCGCTCATCGGCGAGCCCGAGATGATGGCGGCCCGGCGGCAATCGGCCTTGGGTCGGCTCGGCTTGAGCAAAGGACAGGCGACCGAACAGCGAGGGATCGAACATGACGGACCTGAAGGTGAATGCGGATCGCCGCCGAGATCGCCCCGGCTGTTGTTGGATGTTGCGGCTATTGTGATATATCATATATCACAACGCGATACAAAAGGAAGGAATTCCAGTCCCGCAATCAGCCCTTCTGAAAAACGATCACGGCATACCGGCACAAGTGCGCGCTTTCGTTCTTGAATACACAATCGCCGGGCGGTCCCAGATCGAGGCAATCCCCCGCGCCCAGGTCATGGCGCTCGCCCGCTTCGATAAAGACCAGATTGCCGGCCAGCACCCAGATCAATTGCCGCGTGTGCAAATAGGCGGAAGCCGGCATCGGAATCTCCGCACCGGGCGGCAAATCGATTTCCACGAGATTGAGCGGTGCCGCCGACTTCGGCGACAGGTGACGCCGTACATACCCGCTTTGCGGATCGATCCACATCGGCTGATCCGCCGCGCGCAAGAGGCGCCCCTCTTCCAGTTCCGCGAGCGCCAGCAGCGCCGACATGCTCATGCCGAACGCCCCTGCCAGCTTCGCGAGCAGCGACGCCGTCGGGCTGCTCTCGCCGCGCTCGATCTTGTGGATCATGGCGCGCGAGACGCCGGATCGGGCCGCGAGGTCGGTGAGCGACCAGCCGCGCCCCTCGCGCTCGCCTCGAATGCGCGTGCCGATGCGTTGATCTATGTTGTCTAATATCGTGTACACTTGTTCCATTATAGTAGATTCAACGAAGAGGCGGCCATGAACATTCGCGACGCGGGACCCGAGGACATCGACGGTATCACGGCGATCTATAACGACGCCGTGCGGAACACGACCGCGATCTGGAACGACACCGTGGTCGATGCAGCCAACCGCACGGCATGGCTCGCCGACCGGCGCGAGGCCGGCTACCCGGTGCTGGTCGCTGTCGACGCTCAGCAGGCGGTGCTCGGCTATGCCTCGTTCGGCGACTGGCGCGCCTTCGACGGCTATCGGCATACGGTCGAGCACTCGGTCTACGTGCGCAACGACCAGCGCGGGCGCGGCATCGGCGTGGCGCTCATGGAAGCGTTGATCGGCCGGGCGCGCGCGATCGGCAAGCACGTGATGGTGGCCGGCATCGAGGCGAACAATGCGGGCTCTATCGCGTTGCACGAGAAGCTCGGGTTCGAGCACGTGGGGCATATGAAGGAGGTGGGCATGAAGTTCGGCGCGTGGCTCGATCTGGCATTCATGCAACTCAGGCTCGACACGCGGCCGACGCCAGGGGATTGATGCGCCCCGCCCGCCAAAATTTTTTCGCCCCGATGTCACACACGGGCCAGGCTCGCTCGTCATGTCAATGGAACCCAACGAAAGGAGATGGAACCATGACTGCCAAGCTCGACCCGTTCGCCGCCGCCCCCGCTCAAATGAAGTCCTGGATGGGCGCCTCGCTGGCCATTGCCGGCAGCCTCGACCGCAGCCTCGTCGCGCTCGTGGAGATCCGCACCTCGCAAATCAACGCCTGCGCCAATTGCATTAACATGCACACGGCCCATGCGCGCGAGGCAGGCGAGACCGAGCAACGCATCTACCTGCTCTCGGCCTGGCGCGAAGCGCCCTGCTACAGCGAGCGCGAACGCGCGGTGCTTGCGTGGACCGAGGCGCTCACGCGCATTTCCGAAGGCCATGATGCAATCGAGCGCGCCCGCGCCGCGCTCAACGACCACTTCACTCAGGAAGAACAGGTGAAACTCACGCTGGTGATCAACGTGATCAACGGCTGGAACCGGCTCGCAGTCGGCTTCGGCCTGTGGGTCGATCCGGCGGCGGCGAAAGCCATGGCAACGAAGGCCGCCGCATGACGGACACCGGCCTGAGCGACCCTGAAAACCCGGGGGACGCCGGCGACTCCGCAGCGAGCTTCGACCCGCTGCAGCGCAAACTGATCCGCGTGGCGTACCGCATGCTCGGCTCCGTGGCCGACGCCGAGGACATCGTGCAGGACGCGTTCATCCGCTGGATGCAGGTCGATCGCACGGAGGTGCGCGTGCCCGAGGCCTTCCTGCGCCGCATGGTGATGCGCATGTGCCTCGATCAGCTCAAGTCCGCGCGGCATCAGCGCGAAACCTATGTGGGCCCGTGGCTGCCCGAGCCGGTCGTCGAAGAGGACGATCAGGACGACGTCACGCTGCCGCTGATGCTCGCGCTGGAGAGGCTCTCGCCGCTCGAGCGCGCGGCGTTCCTGCTGCACGACGTGTTCGGCCTCGACTTCGACGAAGTCGCCGCCACCATCCAGCGCGAGCCGGCCGCGTGCCGCCAGCTCGCGGCGCGGGCGCGCACCCATGTGCGCGAGTCGCGCCCGCGTTTTCACGTGGAGAAGGCGCGCGGCCTGGAATTGGCGGAGGCATTTTTCGCCGCGTCGCGCAGCGGCGACATGAGCGCGCTCGGCGCCATGCTGGCCACCGACGTGAGCCTGCATGCGGATGGCGGCGGCAAGCGCTCCGCAGCGCCCAAGCCGCTGTTCGGCTTCGAGTCGGTGATGAAAGTGCACGCGCATCTGGCGGAGCTGTTCCGCAAGAACGGCTCGACACTCGTGCGCGCGGGTTTCATCAACGGGCTGCCCGGCTTCGTCACGCTAGAAGCCGATGGGGAGTTGCAGACGACCGCGCTGGAAATCGAGAACGGCAAGATCGCCGCCATTTACGTCATGCGCAATCCGGACAAGCTGCGGCACCTGCACTGACCATTGGCGACATCGGCCTCAAGCAGACGGCTCCTGCCAGTAGCCCTCGCGCGCGTAGAGCCCCGCGAAGAAGTCCAGAAACGCGCGCACCTTCGGCGAGACGGTTTTCCGGGGCGGATAAACGCCCCACACACCCGGCGTCGCGGTGGAGGTGCGCGCCTCCCAGCCGGGCAGCAGGCGCACGAGCTTGCCCTCGCGCAGCGCTCCGCCCGCAGCCCACTCGGGCAGCAGCGCGACGCCCATGCCGGCCAGCGCGAGCGAGAGCACGGCTTCGGTGTCGTCGACGCGCAAGCGTCCGCCGAGCTTCACCGTGACCTCGCCCGAACTGCTGCGGCCCGAGGGACTCACGATGACCCACTTGTCCTCGGCGGTCAGCGGAAAGCGGATGGCCTCGTGCGAGGCGAGTTCCGCGGGCGTGGCGGGATGCCCGCGCCGCGACAGGTATTCGGGGCTCGCGCAGACGATGCGCCGGTGCGTGGCGAGTTGCTTTGCCATCAGCTGCGAGTCGGGAAGCACGCCGATGCGCACGGCCACGTCGATGCCGGCCTCGATGATGTTCACGATCTCGTCGGTCAGGATCGCGTCGACGCTGATCTTGGGGTAACGCGCCATGAATTCGGGCAAATGGCGGATCACGTGCCTGCGCCCGAACGACGTGGGCATGGTGACGCGCAGCACACCCTGCGGCGCGCTATTGAGCGACGAAGCGGCCTCGCGCGCCTCGTCGAGGCTTTGCATCACGCGCAGCGCGCGCTCGCGAAAGACGCGCCCGCCCTCGGTCAGCGTGAGGCCGCGCGTCGACCGATTGAACAGCGAGACGCCAAGATCGGCTTCGAGTTCGGAGATATAGCGCGAGACCGTGGACGTTTTAACCTCGATCCGCTCGGCCGCTTTGCTGAAGCTGCCCAGCTCCGCGGACTGAAGAAATGCCCGAATCGCCAAAAAATAATCGATTACCACCTTGCCGCGCCTCCGCCCTGTTCCTGGCTGTTCCCGCCGTGTTCTTTTGACCCGGAGATTGGCCCCGCGCCGTTGATGCGCATTCTACCCGCCGAACGCCCGCGCCAATTGCGGCACCATTGATGTCGGGATTCATGGCCCGCATGGACGGCCCCCCTTGCACCGCTGGCGCACGGCTTTCAGTAATTTCCAAAAAATTACTGAAATCTCCGCCCATCCATAATTTCAGTAAAATGTGAAAAATTACTGAAAACGGCTCCGGACATGCTCGGCTCACCGCTTTACCAACGTCACGACCAGGCTTTTTGCGCGCAGCTTGCGAACGTCGAGCAGGCGGCCGCCACACAGGACACCGTGCTCATCGGCGCGCCGGGGACGATACTCGAGCACAAGCGCGGGGGCCTCGTCTACTACGCCCGCCAGTTCATGAACCCCGAGGGCAAGAAGCAGGAAGAAAGCCTTGGCGGCCCGCAAGGCGACGCCGAGGTGGAAGCGCGCGTGGCGGCGATGCGCGAGCGCATCGTGCAAAGCAAGGATCTCGTGAACCGCATTCGCGAACTCGCGAAGCTCGGCTTCCAGATCGCCGATAACAAGACTTGCGCCACGATGGGCGTGCTCTACAACCACGGCCTGTTCCAGGCCGGCGCGGTGCTCATCGGCTCGCATGCCTATGCGGTGCTGCTCAATAGCCTCGGCATCAAGTCGCTCGCCTACGAAACCGAAGACGTCGATATTGCCCGCGCACGGCAACTGGCGTTGCAGCACGTGCCCACGGGCGGCCTGCTCGCGATCCTGAAAGAGACCGGCATCGCCTTCGTGGAGGTGCCGCCTATGACGCGCGGCGCGCCATCGACCTCGTTCAAGCAGGCCGGCGCGACGCGTTTTCATGTCGATCTGCTCGTGCCTTCGGAAGACGACTCGTTCCCGACCGTCGCGGTGCCCGAACTGGATGCGCACGCAACTGGATTGCCTTACCTCGCCTATCTGCTCGGCAAGTCGCAGATGGGCACGCTCATTTCGCGGCACGGCGCGGTTCCGGTGCGCGTGCCGGACCCGGCGCGTTTTGCAATTCACAAGCTGCTGGTGTCGCGCTTGCGCACGAGCATGCTCGTCAAATCGCAGAAAGACGTGCATCAGGCTTGCGTGCTCCTCGCCATGCTCGGCGAGCACCGCAGCGGCGATATCGAAGATGCATGCGCCGACCTGCCCGATTCGGCCCGCGCGCCTGTGCGCCGGGCACTGCCTGAAGTGCGGCGTCTGCTCGAGGCGCACGAGGGAGCGCTGGAGGAGTTTGAAGCGGCTATGGGTGGATAAGCGGGGGAAAGCGATTGTGCTGCTGGGCACGCCTCCGCCCATGAGATAGCTCGCCGCAAGTCAGCACGTCACGGCAGCGGCAAATGCGGGAGCGCCGAGCGGCACAAGTGCTTGACTTGAATCAAGCGATGCTCCGGCGAGCTGAGCGTGAATGGTGCACAGGGCCACCGTGTTCGCACACGGGCCCACTCCCGTCGACCACGACGCGGTGCACCGCACGCAGGAGCCGATCGATGATCATCATCGCTGCCTTTATAGCGACTGTCTTTCTGTACAGTCTGTTATCCCGGCGCCTCGAGCGAACGGTTCTCACTGCCCCAATCGTCTTTGCCGCTGCTGGCGCGCTGATGCACTTCTCTCGCGAAGCGCTTCACGAACTCGCGATCGGCCGCCACGATCTGCTGATGATGGCCGAGTTGGGCCTCGTGATGACCTTGTTCACCGACGCTTCACGGGTTCGTCTGTCGATGCTCAAGGGCGAGGCCAATCTGCCTTCGCGCCTGCTCAGCGTGGGCATGCTGCTCACCATTGCGCTAGGCATGATTGGCGCCAGGCTCGTCTTTCCGGCGCTGAGCTGGCCGGAGGCGGGCATTCTTGCATCGATCCTCGCGCCGACCGACGCGGGCCTCGGTCAAATCATCGTGAACAGCCCGCTTGTTCCTGCGCGAATCCGCCAGGCATTGAACGTGGAAGCGGGACTCAACGACGGACTCTCCGTGCCATTTCTCATGTTTTTCATTGCCCTGGCCGAGGCGAGCGAAATGGGTCGACGCGGCGCGGTCCTCGCGCACTTCATGCTCGAGCAGTTGGGTTACGGCGCGTTGATCGGTCTAGGCATCGGGCTCGCCGGCGGCTGGCTGCTCAGTCTCGCACAGCGCCGGCAATGGATGTCCAATCCAGCCGCGCAGCTGGGCGTGGTCACCCTGCCCTTTGCATGCGTGGTCGCGGCGGAAAGCTCCGGCGCAAGCATGTTCATCGCAGCCTTCGTTGCAGGGCTCGCCACCCAGGCTGCTTTCCACGACGTCGGCAAGCACAGCGTCGAGTTCACCGAAGAGTGGGGGCAACTGTTCAACTACTTCGTCTTTTTCCTGTTCGCCCTGCTGGTTACCGGCGTCGTGCCGCAGTTCGACTTCGCGGTGGTGGGCTACGGCGTGCTTAGCCTGACGTTGATCCGCATGGTGCCGGTGGCCATCGCGCTGCGAGGCACCCATCTGAGCCGGCCGACCACTTTGTTCATGGGCTGGTTCGGCCCGCGAGGGCTCGCGTCCATCGTTCTCGGGCTCGTCTATCTCGAAGGCGAAAAAGGCTTGCCTGGCGAGTCGACGATCAAGCTCGCGGTCATGGCCACGGTCCTGCTCAGCATCGTCGCTCATGGGCTCTCCGCGCTTCCATCGATTAGCCGGTATGCGAAATCGATCACCGCTCTCGGCGATTACGCGCCGGAGCACGCGGGCACCGAAGCCGAAGCAGACCGGGTGAGCGGCAACGGCGGATAGGCGGGAACACAGCCTCTCGCGAAACGCACGATGGCTACGTGCCGGGAGCGTCTGCGGACGGCTCCTGCACACCGCTATTCCTTCAGGTCAAGGAAGCGCGCGCCTCGGTGCCCGATCGATACGCCGGCCGCACGCTATTCCCGATGCTGCTCAATCCACTCGCTGAAAATCTTCACGTTAGGCTGCTGCGCGGCGGACTCGGAATAGACGAAATAGTAGCGCGCGCCGGTTTCGATCGCCGCATCGAATGGCATGACGAGACGCCTCGCACTCACATCCTCGCTGACGAGCGTGCGGTCGCCGAGCGCCACGCCAAAGCCTTGCATGGCGGCGTTCGTGGCCAGATCGAGCGTTTCGAACTCCGGCCCGACGTCGGGGCTCACGTCGCGTGCGCCGACATGATCGAGCCACAGCCTCCAGTCGCGATGGTCGCGGGTCGGGTGCAGCAGCGTGTGCTGCGCAAGATCCTCCGCACTCCCTAGCGCGTTCTTCTTCCGCAGCGCCGGCGAGCAGACAGGCGTCAGCCGTTCCTCGAACAAAGGAACAGCGCAGACCTCGGCGCCGGGTGAAGATCCATAGACGATTGCCGCATCGAACGGCTCGACCAGAAAGTCGACATCGTGCTGCCAGGTCGTCGTGATCTGCACCTGAAGGTCCGGATAATCGGCCTGAAAGCGCATGACTCTCGGCAGCATCCAGCGCATGACGCAAGTGGGCACCTTCAGCGCCAGCCCCGTGCGCTGCCGGGTCAAGCGCTGCGAAATCTCCTCGATGCGCGCAAAGCTCTCCTTGACGGTGGGCAGCAACCGCTCCCCCTCCGACGTCAGCGTGAGCCCCTTCACGTGGCGGATAAAAAGCGCAAACCCGTAATAGTCCTCCAGCGCGAGAATCTGGCGGCTCACCGCCCCTTGCGTGAGGCACAGGTTGTCCGCCGCGCGCGTAAAACTGCGGCAACGGGCCACCACCTCGAAAATCTGGAGCGAGTAGAGGGGCGGGAGTCGTCGCATGAAGGAAGTACCGGGTGTGACTCGAGGTGCTACAAGACCGTTTCGCAATTGAAGCCGTCAATGCAGGATCTTCGAGAGAAAATCCTTGGCGCGATCCGATTTCGGATTGGCGAAGAACGCTTCCTTCTGATCGTCCTCGACGATATGACCGTGGTCCATGAAGATCACCCGATGGGCGACCTTTTTCGCGAAGCCCATCTCGTGCGTAACGCACATCATGGTCATGCCTTCCTGAGCCAGCTCGACCATCACGTCGAGCACCTCGTTGATCATTTCCGGATCGAGCGCCGAAGTGGGCTCGTCGAACAGCATGGCAACCGGATCCATCGACAGCGCTCGCGCAATCGCAACCCGCTGCTGCTGCCCGCCGCTCAGTTGTGCGGGATACTTGTGTGCATGTGCGCGCAGCCCGACACGATGAAGCAGCCGCAGGGCCTTCTCGGTGGCTTCGTCCTTCTGCCGGCCGAGGACTTTCGTCTGCGCGAGCGTCAGGTTGTCGGTGATCGACATATGCGGAAACAGTTCGAAGTGCTGAAAAACCATCCCGACTTTGGAGCGCAGCCTGGACAGATTGGTTCGCTGGTCGCCGACCGATTCGCCGTTGATCGTAATGTCGCCGTTCTGGAACGGTTCGAGCCCATTGACGGTCTTGATCAGCGTCGATTTTCCGGAGCCGGACGGCCCGCAGACGACCACGACTTCGCCCTTCTTCACTTCGGTCGTGCAATCGGTCAACACTTGAAACTGCCCATACCACTTGGATACATTGCTGATGGAAATCATGTCGAGACCTGCTTCTGGAAATAGGGAACCGATGCTGTCGCCACGCCGGCCGCTTCAGCGGCGCCGGGCGCGCTGATACCGCGGCTCGAGCACACGCGCATACCAGGTGAGCGGAAAGCACATCGCGAAGTAGATGAGCGCCACCATGGCGTAGATCGGGAATGGCCGGAATGCGGCATTCGTGATCATCGTTCCGGTCTTGGTCAACTCGGTGAGGCCGACGATCGACGTCAGCGCCGTGCTTTTCACGACCTGCACGAGAAAGCCGACCGTGGGCGGCACGGCGATCTTCCACGCCTGCGGCCAGATCACGTAGCGCAGTTGCTGGGTCCAGGTCATGCCGAGACTCGCGGCGGCGCCCCACTGCCCGCGCGGCACTGCCTCGACGCAGCCCCGCCAGATATCGACCAGATAGGCACTGGTGTACAGCGTGAGCGTCACGGTCGCGGCAAGCCACGGCGACACCTCGATGCCCAGCAGCGGCAAGCCGAAAAAGCCAAGGAACAGTTGCATCAGGAGCGGTGTACCCTGAAACAACTCGACATACAGGACCACGACGCGGCGCAGCCACAATACCGGCGACACGCGCATGGCGAGCAGCACGAACCCTGCAACGCCGCCCCCGACAAAAGCGATCAGTGAAAGAATGACTGTCCACCGCGCCGCGAGCAGCAGATTACGCGCAATATCCCATAGCGAAAATTCAACCATTACGAACGCTCCGTCTGAATGCCGGCCACCGCAGCGGCACGAGCCGAAAACCAGGCGCGCAATCCGTTGCGCGACGCGCCAGCGGCGCCCCGGGCCGAGCGTCCGGCGAAAAGTCCTCTGCACAGCCTGCTAATCAGGAGGCGCAGCACGATCGACAGCAGCAGATAGATCACCGCGGCGATGATGTAGCTTTCGAACGAACGGAAGTTGCGCGACTGGATGAAATTGGCCGCGTACGTAAGGTCGGGCACCGAGATTTGCGACACCACAGCCGAGCCCAGCATCACGATCAGGACCTGGCCGAGCAGCGCCGGAAACACGTTCGCGAGCGCCTGCGGCAACACAATATGGCGAAATACCTGGCGGCCTTGCAGGCCAAGCGCCATCGCCGCCTGAAGCTGACCGCGCGGAATCGAGTCGATCCCCGCGCGGACGATTTCCAGCGCATAGGCACCCAGATTGACAGTCATCGCCAGCACGGCAGCCTGCATCTCGTCGATATGCACGCCCAAGCTCGGCAAGCCGAAGAACACAAAGAAGAGCTGCACCAGAAACGGCGTATTGCGGATCAATTCGACATACGCCGCCACGAGCGCCCGCACTCCCTTGCCCCCCGCAACGGCCACCATCGCGCCGACAATGCCGACGATGCCGCCCAGCACCGTCGAAATCGCCGTCAGGACGAGCGTCACCGCGACACCGTGCGCGAGCATGCCCACATACGGGGCGAAGTCGCTGAAATCAAACGTGTAAGTCATCGTGACGCCACCCGTTTTTCGTTAAAGAGAAGTGCGCGAATCAGAGATCGGCCGGCAACGGCGCACGCAGCCACTTCTGGGAGATGGCGTTCATCGTGCCATCCTTCTTCGCCGTGGCGATGGCGTCGTCAACCTTCGCCTTCAGGCGCGCCTCGTTCTTGTTCAAGCCTACGTGGTCCGGCGAGCTGAAAAGTGAGAACTTCTGCTCTGGATTGTTCGCGGGATGGCGGGCCATGATCGTTGCACCCACATCGTTTCCAACCACCAACAACTGCGCCTGACCGGACAGGAATGCCGAGATCGCACCGTTCGGGTCGTCGAAGCGCTTGATGGTCGCCGAAGGCGGCGCGACCTTGCTGACGCTCAGGTCTTCGAGCGTGCCGCGCGCCACTGCAACCGTCTTGCCGGCAAGATCGTTCGCGCTCTTCACCGCGAGCGACTTCGGTCCGAACACCGCGAGGTAATACGGCGCGTACGGCTGCGAGAAGTCGATCACCTTCGCGCGCTCCGGCGTCTGCCCCACCGAGAGCAGCATGTCCGTTTTATGGTCCGCGAGGTAGGCCATGCGGTTGTCACCCGTGACCTGCACCAGTTCGACCTTCGCGTTGAGCGTCTTGCCGATCAGATTCGCCACCTCGATGTCGTAGCCTTGCGGCTTCATATCCGGGCCGATCGAGCCGAACGGAGGATAGTCTTCGAATACGCCAATGCGCACCACTCCCGACTTCTGGATGGTGTCCAGCGCGTCCGCATTCGCGAGCGGCGCGAAAGCGCAAAGGCCTGCCATGCCGGCGAAGGCAACGGAAGCCGTCGCGCGCGCAAAGAGGCGTTTCAGGGGCTGATGAGTTTGGGGCGCGGTGCTCATGGCGTGTCTCCTGTACAGCTTTCTGGTGGTGAAAGAATTCAATGCATCGTGTGCCGTGTCGTGCGCGCCGCAATGAGCTTGCACGCATGGGCCGGCAATTCGGCAAGCACCGGCATGCCGACCCGAATGTCCGGCGTCTCGCGCGGCGTCGTGGCCGCCGTCAGCGTGAAGCCATCGCATTCGATCGTGGCCTCGATCGAAGCCCCGACGTCCCTCACGAACGTCACCTTGCCAGGCAAGGCGTTCTCGCCCGGGTTCGCAGTCGCGGGCCTGACACACACGTCCTCGGGGCGTATCAGCAGCCGGATGTCGCCGGGCGCATCCGCTACGCGCGCGGGAACATTCATGACGATCGATTGCCCGCCGGGCAGACCGATCCGGCCACCGTCGAATGTAATGGGCAGAATATTTCCTAGTCCTATAAAATCCGCGACAAACTCGTTGACAGGATCGCGATAGATATCGAGTGGCTTGCCGACCTGTGCGATCTGGCCTTTTTCCATCACGACGATCTCGTCGGCCATCGTCATCGCCTCGCGTTGATCGTGCGTGACCATGATCGTCGTGATACCGAGACGTTGCTGCAGCAAGCGGATTTCGACCTGCATGGCTTCGCGCAGCTTCGCATCGAGCGCGGAAAGCGGCTCGTCGAGAAGCAGCAGCTTCGGCGAAGAGGCGATGGCGCGTGCGATCGCAACGCGCTGCCGCTGCCCGCCGGACAGCTGCGTGACCTTGCGCCCGGCCATGTGCGGCAACTGGATCATCTCGAGCAGTTCAGCGACGCGCCTCGCTTGCGCGCTCCGCTCGACGCGGCGCAGCCGCAGCGGATACGCAATATTTTCCGCAACCGTCATGTGCGGAAACAGTGCGAGCGACTGGAACACCATGCCGAAGTCGCGGCGGTTCGCCGGCACCTGCGTCAGATCGCGGCCAGCGAATGTCACGGTGCCGGACGTGGGAGTCTCGAGACCGGCAATGATCCGCATCAGCGTGGTCTTACCGCAACCGGACGGCCCGAGAAAGCAGACGAGTTTCCCGTCGGGCACGCTCAGGTCGACGTGGTCGACCGCGTACGCGGCGTTGAAGCGCTTGGTGATGGACTGAAGTGTCAGATGGGTCATGAGAGATCCTTGTGCCGTCGAACGCTGGGGCGACCGCGATTACAGTGCAACACCCTCGTCGCCGACCAGCCTTTCGAGCAGCCAGATCAGGGCGAAGTCGATCAGCACGATGAAAGCCGCGAACGAGAACACGGTCGGGTCGAGCGACGACACGGTCCGGCTGTAAAGCCAGACTGGCAACGTCATGGTGTTGATGCTGTACAGGAAGAACGTTACGGTAAAATCATTGAACGAGATGATGAACGCGAACAGCATGCCGGCGAGAATGCCTGGTCGCATCAACGGCAGCACGACATCGATCAGCGCACGGCGCGGACTCGCGCCCATCAGGCAGGCCGCTTCCTCGAACTCGGGGCCGATCGACGCCACTGAAGCCGCACAGTTCTTCACGGTGAACGGCAGCGCCAGAATCACGTGCGCAACGATGAGACGGACCATGCCGAGCTCCACGGGCAGCGCGTTGAATACCAATAGCAGCGACAGGCCCAGCATCACGAGCGGATAAACCAGCGGCAGCGCGACGAGTTGTTCGACCACCGCCTTGCCCCGGAAGCGGTAGCGCGACAGCGCGTAAGCAGCCGGCGCGGAAACCGCCGTGGCGATCACCATCGTCGAGATCGCCACGATGAGGCTCGTCGAGAGCGCGGCGCCCATCGAAAGCGTGTCGCTGGCATCCGGCGACACGAACGTCTGCCACGCAGCGCGATACCAGTGCAGGCCGAAGCTGCGCGGCGGGAATTCGAGCGTGTCCGAATTACCGAACGACATGGTGATCATGGTCAGGATCGGCAGCGCGGCGAGAAACAGCACGATCGTCGCGAGCAGCCCTGTCGTGCGGCTCAGGCGACCCGGCAAGGCCGATGGAAGGCGCGGGGTACTCATGGGCGGGACTCCCCGTTGAGTTTTACGCCGCGCACGAGCCGCTGCGAAAGCGCCATCACGGCAAGCGTCGCGACCATCAGCACGACGCCGGATGAAGACGCGGCGGGCCAGTTGAGCAGCGGCGCCACCTGATCGTGCACCAGCACGGCCAGCATCGGCACGCGCCGGCCGCCCAACAGCAACGGTACGGCAAATGCGCTCGCGTTGTACGCGAAAACCAGCAGCGCGCCCGACACCAGCCCCGGCGTCGCCAGCGGCAACGTCACGTGGCGCAGCGTCTGCCAACGCGTCGCGCCGAGCGTCGCCGCGGCTTCTTCATAGGCGCGCGACACCGCGCGCATGGCGCTCGATATCGGCAGGACAGCGAGCGGAAAGGCCGTCTGAATCAGGCCAAGCAGCACCCCGCTCTCGCGATAAAGCCATTGCAGCGGGCGCTGGATGACGCCGCTGCCCAGCAGCGCATGATTGAACAGCCCCGCCGGCCCGAGAATCACCAGCCAGCCGTAGCCCTGCAACAGCAGATTGACCAGCAGCGGCAAGAGCACGCCTGCCAGCAGCAGCCGGCGCGCGAGCCGCGATTCGGTGCGCGCCATCGCGAGCGCGACGGGAATCGCAAGCAAGACCGCGCAGATCATGCTCTGGAACGCGAGACGCAGCGTCAGCCACAGCGAGTGAAGAAAATAGCTATCGAGGAGATCCGCATAATTCTGGAGCGTGAGCGCACGCCACTCGTTGCCCGCGACGCCGAAGCTCATGCGCAGCACCGCGAGCGACGCAGCCACGAGCACGGCGAGAAAAGCGATGATGGGCGCGAGGAGCAACAGCGGCGGCACACGCGGCAACGCCGGCGTATCGTTGCGTCCCGCAGCATCGGCCATGCCTGCCGCGGGCTTCTCCCGGTGGAAAGAGAGGGCTGCCATGATCGTCAGGACGAGAAAATCTCGGTATAGCGCTTGATCCACGCGGCCTGCACGACCGCTAGCGACTTGTCGTCGTGCAATACGGCTTTTTCCGCGATCTGCTGCGACGAAGGCACGAATGCACGGCTCTCGGCGGGAATGATCGCTTTCGCATTCACCGGGCCGTTCAAAACGTCGGCAGCCATGCGGCCTTGCACGCCGGCATCGAGCGTGTGGTTGATGAACGCATGAATCAGGTCGATATCGCCGGGATGTGCCTTCGGAATTACCGAGAACATCAGCTGGGTGGCGAAGCCTTCCTTCATGCCGTAAGTGACGCCCATCTTGTACTCGGGCTTCCTGATCTGCGCAGGAAAGAAGGCCGGCGAATAGATGCCGCCGATATCGAGCGAGCCCGTGCGGAACAGATCAGCCACCTGATTCGGATTTTCGCCAAGCGTCATCACGCGGTCTTTCAGGATTGCCAATTTTTTGAAACCTGGCTCGACATTCTGCTGCGAGCCGCCGCCCAGCTTCGCGGCGATGATCGCCAGATCGACCGCTTCGGCCCACTCGGGCGGCGGCAGAAACAGACGCCCCGCATACTTCGGATCCCACAGCGCTTCGTATGAAGCCGGCGCGGTCTTCACAGTCGACGTGTTGTAGATAAGGCCGTCCGACCACAGAAGATAACCAATGCCGAAACCGTTCGCGCCGGTGCGGTACTGCGGTGCAACGTCCTTGAGATTGGGTAGGTTGTCCAGATCGGGCTTGGCGAGAAGGCCGGCATCGCCGAGACCCGCCGCGCCCACCCCCGCGAGCGTGATCACGTCGTAGGTCGGACGCTCGCCGGCGGCCTTCACCTTGGCCACCATGCCCGACGTGCCGTCCGCGCGGTCGGCGATGACCCGCGCGCCCGTCTCCTGGCTGAACGTATTGGCAATATTGCGCAGCGCCGCCGCGCCCGTATCGTCGGACCATGTGAGCAACCGCAGCGTCTTGCCTGCGAAACTGCGTTTCTGTGCCTTTGCAGTGCTAATGAATGGCATCGGCAGCGCCGACGCAGCCAGCGCCGTGCCGATGGTCTTGATTGCCTGCCTCCTGCCCGGCTTGAAGCTATTCATGGTCGTCTCCTTTACGTGGTCTATCGATTCGGGTCAATCGGGAACGCCTGCCGACCGTTTAAAAAGTGAATACACTGTATTGGGATCGATGCCCGCCAACAAACGAAATCTCCGCATGCGGCCCATGACATGAACTCATGGCGTCGGGTTTTCCCGCATCGATCAGATGTTTCGCGCTGCGCTCAATATCTGCTTGATTTCCTGGAAGGCGGCGAGCCCGAACGGTCCCAGTTCGCGGCCGATGCTGCTGCGCTTGTAGCCGCCCCACGACGTCTGCGGAAAGATCGCTTGAGGCGCGTTGACCCAGACAACACCCGCTTCAAGCGCCTGCGCAACGCGTTGCTCGCGAGCGGCGTCGCGTGTGACGACCGTTGCAACGAGCCCATACTCGGTATCGTTCGCAACGCCAATCGCCTCATCCTCGGTGTCGAACGCGCGCACGCAGAGCACCGGGCCGAAGATTTCCTCTCGCCACACCGCACTATCCGCAGGGACCTCGACGAAGATCGTCGGCTTGACGAAATATCCCGGTCCGGACGGCACTTCGCCCTCGATCACCACCGCAGCATCCGCTTTGCCTTGGGCGATATAGCGCTGCACGCGCTCGTACTGAGCACGATTCGTCAGCGGCCCCATTTGCACGCCGGGCACGAGCGGATCGCCAACGGCGATCTGCCTCACGCGCTCTGCAAGGCGTGCAATGAGCGCCTGCGCGATGGGGCGCTCGACGAGCACGCGCGAGGTCGCCGAGCACATCTGTCCCGCGTTGAAGAAGCCGCCACCCATCACCAGCTCGACGGCGAGGTCGAGATCGGCATCGGCGAACACGACGATGGACGACTTGCCGCCCAGCTCGAGACTCACGCCTTTGATCGTGGCGGCCGCGGTTTTCATCACCTGCTCGCCGACCGCGGTGCTGCCGGTAAACGACACCTTGGCGACCAACGGATGAGCCGCAAGCGGAGCGCCCACGTCGGCGCCCGTTCCGGTGACGACATTGAAAACGCCGCGCGGCACACCCGCTTCGGCCACGATCGCCGCGAGTTCCAGTTCCGGCAGCGGCGTGACCTCCGACGGTTTCAGGACCACCGTGCAGCCTGCAGCGAACGCCGGCGCAAGCTTCCATGCGGTGGTGACCATCGGGAAGTTCCACGGCACGATCAGCCCTGCCACGCCGGCCGGCTCCCGCCGGATCACCGCCCGATACTCATCGGTGGGCAGCGCCAAGGCCGCTTCGCTGGTTTCGTCGAGCTGTTCCGCAAGCTGCGCGTAGTAATCGAATGTGGCCGCGACGTCGCTCACGTCGATCACGGCTTCGGAAAGAGGTTTGCCGTTATTGAGCGACTGGAGCGTTGCGAGGCGATCGCAGCGTGCCTCCACGCCGCGAGCAATCGCACGCAGCCATGCCGCCCGTTCGGCGCCGGTGGTGCTCTTCCAGGCGCGGAACGCTTTCGCGGCGGCTTTCACTGCAACATCTACGTCCGACGCGCTTGCAGCATCGATCTCGGCGATGGTGGTTTCCGTCGACGGGTTGACGACCGGCAGACGCCGCCCGCCTTCACCGGTGCACCAGACACCGTCGATATAGAGTTGTGTGCGCAGCACGCCCTCACCCTGAGCAGATGGCATTGTCGTCATGCCGGCACCCGTGCAAACCAGTCGGCTTCGAAGATTTCGATCACCGTCGGGACGTCGCGCAAATTCGCGTGCTGCAACTCGATCGCGAGCGATTCACGCGTATTGACGCGTCGCGCCTCGCATCCAAAGCCGGCCGCGAGTTTCTGGAAGTCCGGCGTGTAGATGTCGACGCCGACCGGTGTGATGTCGCGTGAGGCCATGTATTTGCGGATCTCGCCATAACCATGGTTATTCCACAGCAGCACGATCACAGGCACCTTTGCCTCGACTGCGCTCGCGAGTTCCGGCAGCGTGAACTGGATGCCCCCGTCACCGATCAGGCAGACTACGGGCCGCTCGCGCGCGGCAAGCTTTGCGCCCACCGCAGCCGGCAAGCCGTAGCCCAACGTGCCGTACCCTGTCGACGAGTTGAACCACGAGCGCGGCGCCGGAGCATCGTGCACGAAGTTGCCCGCATAAACCGGGCTAGTCGAGTCGCCGGCGATGACCACGCCGGGCAGCGCACTGGCGATCGTGTCGATCAGTTGCTTCTGCGAGCGCATCGGCGCATCGTAAGACGCCAGCACGGCGCGCCGCACTTCCGCGACGCGCGCCGCGCCCCAGTTGGGCTGACGTGCGGCCACGGGCAGTTCATGCAGCCGCTTCGACAGGCTGCTCAGCGCCTGTTGCGCATCGCCGGCAATCGCGACGTCCGCGCGGAAGTTGCGCATCAGCTGCTGCGCGTCGATGTCGATGCGGATCAGTCGGCCCTCGATACCAAAGCCCCGGTCAAAGACCACGTCATAGTCGGTCTCGCCCAGCTCCGTGCCGACCGCGAGCACGACATCGGCATCGCGCACCATCGCCCGCGGCGGCGGCAACGACTGAGTCGACCCGATCAGGAGCGGATGACCGCACGGCAACAGGCCCTTTGCGTTGTTGGTGAGCGTGACGGGCGCCTGCAAGCGTTCAGCGAGTTCGCGCAACTCGACCGCCGCATGCACCGCCCCGCCGCCTGCAAGAATGAGTGGCCGGCGCGCGGCGGCGAGCAAATCCGCAGCCATGGCGAGAGCGTCCGCGCTGGCTGCCGGTTTAGCCGGCGATACGGCGGGCACTGTGCTCACGCCATCCGCCGGCGCCACGATTACGTCAAGCGGAATCTCGATGTGCACCGGCCGCGGACGGGCGCTTTCGAATACGGCAAAGGCCCGCGCCAGCACGCCCGGCAATTCGGCCGCGTCGAGCAACGTATGCGAAAACGCCGTGAGACCGGCAAAGACCTCGCGCTGGGACGGCAATTCGTGCAGACGCCCCTCGCCGCAGCCCAGTTCGCGTCGCGCGTTGACGCTCGAAATCACCAGCATCGGCATCGAATCTGCATAGGCTTGCGCCATGGCCGTCGCGATGTTGGTCATGCCAGGACCGGTGATGATGAAACAGACCCCTGGTCTGCCGGTGACACGGGCATAGCCATCGGCCATGAATCCCGCCCCCTGTTCATGGCGTGGCGTGACGTGCCGGATCGAGGAGGCGGCCAGACCACGGTAGAGCTCGACCGTATGCACGCCCGGAATGCCGAACACATACTCGACGCCGTAGCCCTCGAGCAGGGTCACGAGCGCCTCGCCGCAGGTGAGAATCTGCGCGGCAGGCCGCACGGTGTGTGTGGCTGACGCTACGTCGAAGCAGACAATGGTGTCGGGATGGTTCATGGATGGTCACGCTCCTGGTTGTTTCGTGTGCCGTGCAGCGTTGCCGAAAGTGCACGGCCGCATCTGTTGAATTCATTCTCGACGCTGGCGCGGGGCCGAACAATCGATATGTTTTCATGAGACGCATGACATTCCTGCATGAGCCGTTGCGAATGCTGCAAGCCGCATTGGTCGCATGGCGCTTCCCAGGTTCTCGCGCGCGCGATGCCCGGTCGTTGCAGACGTCGATGAAGTTTCAGGATCGGATCGCAATTGCCTGTGACTGCAACGGCTTTGCTTTGTGCGAGGTGGAAGGCGATGGGATCGCTAAAGCGATGGGTGGGAAGTCGATTGCTTTATGCGGAACCACAGTGTGACAGTCGGCGGATCGACCATAGCCGGAGCGTGGGACGATCTGTACTATCGTGAGCAAACCGCCGAGACGCAGATCAACGCGATGAGAACTGGCCACAAAACCTTACCAGTCGAGTTGAGCGTCGCTCGGAAGGTCGCTCAGGCCGAGCGATGGGCGGGCATGGCGCTCGTCATCCCCAATACGTACCTGATGGCTTTTTCAGGGGAACAGCTTTCCCGGATTCAGAATCCCGTTGGGATCGAGTGCGTGCTTGATCGCCCGCATGCACCCAAGCTCCGTCTCGCTACGCGTGTAGCCCAGAAATGCGCGTTTGTGCAGGCCGATGCCGTGTTCGGCCGAAACCGATCCATGAAACGCCCTGACGAGATCGTAGACGGCGCTTTCGACCGCGTCGGGCGATACGCCCGGGATCGAGCGTCCATCTACGGTAACGTGGAGATTAGAATCGCCAACGTGGCCGAAGAAGAACAATCGGCTGGCCGGCCAGCGGGATTTGAATTTGGCACGGCAGATGTCGACGAAATTGCCGATGTCCCCGATCGGAATGCTGATGTCGAAATTGATGGGGGTGAGCTTGACGGGAAATTCCGCTGTTGCCTCACGTATTCCCCACAACGACCGAGCTTGTGATTCGGATTGCGCAATAATGGCGTCGAGTAATAAGCCGGATTCGAGATGGTTCGCCAGCGTTTGCGCGAGACTGTCGTGCCGGTCGTCGGCATAGGATGTATGCTCGATCAGCGCGTAGAGCGGGTACGCGCTTGAAAACGGCGCATGCTGGTTTCGGGACAGGGAAACGCCCAATTCGAAGAAGTCCGGCCACATCAGCTCAAACGCGCTGAGTTCCTTGCCAAGGCGAGCTCTGAGCGCTCGCAACAGCGCGATGACACTCTCGTATCCGGAAAGCGCACAAAGCGCGGTGTGTCGCGCGGCCGGGCGAGGGGCGAGTCGCAACACGGCTCGTGTGATGATGCCGAGCGTGCCTTCCGAACCAACGAACAGATGCCGCAAATCATAGCCGGTATTATTCTTGATCATCTTTCCCATGGCGCTCAGCACGCTGCCGTCTGCGAGCACGACCTCGAGTCCCAGCACCTGATCTCGAGCGGTTCCCGATTGAATGACGCGGATGCCGCCTGCGTTCGTCGCAAGGTTGCCGCCTATTTGACACGAACCACGTGCACCGAGATCGAGCTGGAACTCGAAATTTTCGGCCTCGGCGGCTTCCTGAATCGCCTGCAGCGTGGTGCCCGCCTGCACAGTCATGGTGGCCGCGCAACGGTCAATTTCTTCGATTCCGGCCATTCTCTCCAGCGAAATGCAAATGTCGCGCGACGTCGGCACGGCGCCCCCCGAGAGGCCCGTCAATCCACCCTGAGGCACGACACTTTGCCGGGCCGCATTGCAAAGCCGCAGCGCGGCGGCAACCTCTTGTGTATTCCGTGGCAACACGACCGCAAGCGGGGCTTGTGGAGACTTCGCGCTCCAGTCGCCACGGTAGCGGCTCGCGATGTCATCGCCGGTTCGCACCGCGTCCGCGCCAAGCGCGTCTTTGAGCGCGTTCAGTATCGTTTCCATGAGGGGCGTGTCGAGTTCGATTTTGGAGTGAAGCGCATTGCCTGCGAACCGGCTTGCGGTTCCCGCTCAGCGGGACGCCTGCTGCAAATTCTTCCGGTATCCCATCGACGCATTGATGCGGCCGAGAATGTAGTCGCCGGCAGCGACGGGTTCATACTTTGCGTCCGCATCGCCGACGCCCAGGCCGCGCGGGTCCACCACCGCACAATAGTCGGGATCGTAGAACGTTGCGATCGAATAGCGCTCGCGTCCCGAGCGATTGGTCACGCGATGCATCGTCGAGCGGAAGCGATCGTTCGACCAGCGCGCGAGCAGGTCGCCGACGTTAATCACGAGGGTGCCTTCGATCGGCGGTGCGTCGACCCAGCTGTTCGAGCCGAGCTCGCGTACCTGCAAGCCGCCGACGTTGTCTTGCCACAGCAGCGTGATGCAGCCGTAGTCGGTGTGCGGCGCGACGCCGAACTGATCGGCTTCAGACTGCGGGTCCTGGTCCGGATAGTAGACCATTTGCGTACGTTGCAGGCGTTTGGTGTACTTATCCACGAAAAAGTCCTCGCCTATACCGAGGCTCAGCGCGACCACCCGCAGAAGTTCCGAGCCGCACGCGCCAAGCGCCTCGTAGTAGTCGTAGAGGGCAGGACGCAACTCCGGCATGAACGCGGGCCAGTTGTTCGGACCACGCAACGCTTCGCCCGCGAGCACGGTTGGATCGTCTTCCGGCAGTTCCAGACCGATGGAGAAGAACTCCTTGAAGTCCGGACGCGTTGCCTGGTACATCGTCGCGTCGCCCAGCGCATTGAAGCCGCGATGCCGGTGATTGACCGCCGCCTGCCGTTTGACCTCCAGTGGGTGCGCAAAAAATGCGCGCGCCGCCGCCTGGGCACGCTCAATGATTTCAGCCGGCACGCCATGGTTCCGGATATAGAAAAAACCGCTGGTTGTGCAGGCCCGGAAGATTTCACGCGCGACCTGTTGCGTGACTTCGCGGTCGCGATTGCGCACACCCTGCATGTCGATCAGAGGAATGTAGGCGGTATCAGTCATTGCGATTCTCTTGTCAAGGTTCTGGTCGATAGGCCGGATACACGCGGCGCGAGTCATCCCTGCTGCCGTGCGACACCGGGCGAGAAGCGGCAGCCGAGCCGATAACGCGAGCCAGGATGCACGAAGCGCGCGAACGTGACCGCCCGGCCGTTGGTCCACGTGCGCCGCACAAGCGTCAGGCAAGGCTCGCGATCGGGGATTTCCAGCATTGCCGCTTCGCTGGGCGTCGCCAGCGCCGCATCGACAATGTGCTCGATTTCGTCGAGCGGCACGGTGTCGTACAGATACTCGGAAGGCCGCCGCACGCTGAAGTCCTGCGTGAGAAAATCCGGTGCGAGGTCGGGATTCACGTAACGTTCTTCCAGTTGCACCGGCAGGCCATTCTCGCGATGCAAGCAGATGACGTGAAAAACAGAAGCGCCCGGCATTAGCCCGAGCGCGGTGGATACCAGCATGGGTGCTGTTTCGCGCGCCTGAAGCAGGATGGAAAAACTGTATGCATGGCCACGCGAACGGATCTCGTCGCCGATGTGCGCGATCGTCAATAGCGTCGACAGCGGCTTGGTCTCGGCGACGAACGTGCCGATGCCCGATTGCCGCGTGAGCACCCCTTCGTCGGATAGCTCGCGCAACGCGCGATTGATCGTCATCCGCGAGACGCCAAGCGTTTCGACCAGCGCAAGTTCCGACGGTATCCGGTCGCCCGTCCTCCATGCACCCGAGTCGATGCTGTCGCGCACGTACATCTTGACCTGCTCGTAGCGCGCGAGCTCCGAGCGCGAAGCCGCTACGGCGCGCGGTGTCCCGGTGTCGTGCACAAGTTTGGCGATCTTCAATGCGATGCCCTCACGGCGACCGCGCAGCGCTCGCGCGCGAGCGCGTCGACGAACAGGTCGTTGTCGTCCCCGCTGCCGATCGACACGCGCATGCAGTTTTCGTAGCCGGCTTCGCGCCAAGGTTTGACGATTACGCCGCGCGCAAGCAGCCGCCGGGACAGCGCGCTCGCGTCCTCGTGCGTATCGAAAAACAGAAAATTCGCATATGAGCGCGCCGGCATGTAGCCAAGCGCGACAAGCGCCCCGCGCATGCGCTCGCGTTCGCACTCGACGTGCGCCACGCTCGCATTCACATGCGCGCTATCGGCAAGCGCCGCGAGCGCCGCACATTGCGCCAGATGATTGATGCCGAACGGCGTGCGAATGCGGTCCATCAGATCGACGAGCCGGGCATCGGAAGCAACGCCATAGCCGATCCGCATGCCCGCGAGCCCATACGCCTTCGAGAACGTACGCAGCATCAGCCACGGCGAACGGCTCCGCGCCAATAGCGGCAAGCAGTCGGCGTAATCGGGTGCATGGCGTGCGTACTCGTAATAGGCTTCATCCCACAGCACGAGAGTCGAGGGTGAGACGCAGGAAAGCAGCCGCTCGATCAGCGCGGCGTTCATTGCGCAGCCTACCGGATTAGAAGGATTGCTTACGATTAGCATGCGCGTTCGCGGACTGAGCGCCGCACACAGCGCGTCGACGTTGAATTCGAGCGCGCTCATCGGCACCGTCTTCACATTTGCGCCGGCACTTTGCGGGTAGATGATGTGCAGCCCAAACGACGGAACCACTGTGATCACCTCGTCGCCCGGGGCGAGAAATGTGTGCGCGGCGACCGCGAGCAAATCCTCCGAGCCGTTGCCGAAGCACAGGCGCTCGGGCGAGAGCGCGACACGTTCGGCGAGCGCCGCTCGCAATGCATCGCACGACGGGTCGGGATAGATACTGACGCCCCCGGCGAGTGCGTGCGCTAGCGCGGCCTCGACGCGCGGGCCCGCGCCAAGCGGATTCTCGTTGCTCGCCAGCTTCGCGACACGTGCGAGTCCGTACTGCGCGCGCACACTGTCCGCTGACAGGCCGGCATTGTAAGGGGGCAGCGCGCGCACTTCGCTGCGGGTTGCTCCAATGAACAGCTCGGCCGGTGTCATTCGGAGTCCTTGTCGTTAGACTGCGCCCAGAAAGCATTGCGGTCGAAATAGTTTTGCAGGAACTGGCGCAGCCGCGGCTGCGTGGCGTCGTGGAACACTTCGCGCGGCTTGCCCTGCACGGCAATGCGGCCTTCGTCGATAAAGACAACCTTGTCGGCGACCTGCGCGGCAAAGCCCATCTCATGGGTGACGACCACCATTGTCATGCCTTCGCGCGCGAGCTGTTTCATCACTTGGAGCACTTCGCCAACGAGTTCCGGATCGAGCGCCGAAGTCGGTTCATCGAACAGCATGATGTGCGGTTCCATAGCCAGTGCTCGCGCGATCGCCACGCGCTGCTGCTGGCCGCCCGACAGCTTTGCGGGCCGCGTGTCCGCCTTATGCGTAAGACCAACCGTTTCGAGCATCGCAATACCGCGCTGACGCGCTTCGTCCCGTGGCATTTTGCGCACGCGCTGCAACGCTTCGGTGACGTTGCCGAGCGCGCTCATGTGCGGCCACAGGTTGAATTGCTGGAACACCATGCCGATATTGCGCCGCACCCGGTTGATCTCCGACTGCGATGCGCGTACGCGGTGGCCATTGCGCATCCTGTAGCCGAGCAGTTCGCCTTCGATCCTCACCTCGCCCCGGTCGTAGCTTTCGAGGGCGGCGAGGCAACGCAAGAGCGTGCTCTTGCCCGAGCCTGACGGCCCGATGATGCACACGACTTCGGACTTGTGGATTTCCAGATCGACCCCGCGAAGCACTTCGACTTCGCCGAATTTTTTTCCGAGACCGTGAACTTCGATCAGCGGCGAGCTGCCCGTGACTGCATGCGCGTGTAGCGAGGAAGTGTGAATGTCGATGGGAGCGTTCATCGGAATCGGGCGCTGGTGGGTTAGTCAATCTGCAAGCCGTGCTTCGACCCACGCACCCACACGCGAGGTGAGCTCGACGAGCGCGAGATAGCAGACGCAAAGCACGAGCAGCGTTTCGACGAAAGCAAAGGTTTCGGAGCCGATGCCAGTCAGCACGAAAGTGAGTTCCGGCACGGTGACAATCGACAGCACGGCAGTTTCCTTGCTGAGCACGATCGTCAGGTTGGTGATCGCAGGCATGATGAGCACGAGCATTTGCGGCAACTGCACGCGCCACACGGTTTGCCATCTCGACAGGCCGAGACACTGCGCGGCTTCGAGATGGCCCGCTGGTATCGATCGGAAGCCGGAGCGAAACGCTTCGGCGAAGTACGCTCCCCCATATAAGCCGAGACCAATGATGCCAGCCGGAATCGGATCGAGCGTGAGACCGAACGAAGGGCCACCGTAGTACAGGACGAATAGCTGCACGAGGAACGGCGTCGCGCGAAAGCATTCGATATAGGCGCGTAGCACGCCGCGAACCCAGGGGGCGCACAACAACTGCATCACCGCGATGACGAAGCCAATCAGTATTGCGATCACGACACCCGCGACCCACGTGCCGAGCGTCATGCCGAAGCCCGAGGCGATCGATGGCAGATTGTGCGTGATGACGGTGGGATCGAACTGACTCATCGTGCATCCCTCATGCGTGCAGCCGCACTTCGGCGAGATGTGCGAGGCTCGCGAGCACGCCGTTGATGACCAGATAGATCAGCCCGGCCGCAACATAAACTTCGAGCGGCCGGTAGGTACTCGCGGCAATGTTCTGCGCGGTGCGCGTGATCTCGGCTACGCCGACCACCGAAATCAGCGAAGATGCCTTGATCAGCAGCACCATTTCATTCGCGAGTGACGGCAGCGTGAGACGGAACGCTTGCGGCACCTTGATGCGCCAGAGCGTCGCGAAAGTGCGCATGCCGAGCATCCGTGCCGCTTCGATCTGGCCATACGGCACGCTCAGAAACCCGCCTCGCAGAATCTCGGCGATATACGACGCCGAGCACAGCGACACCGCGCTGATGGCGGCCACGAGCGGCGGCACGTTGATGCCGACGAACGGCAGCAGGTAATAGACGAGGAGCAGTTGCACGAGCAGCGGCACTCCCCGGAAAAAGAACACATAGGCGCCGCCCAGTCTGCTTAGCCAGCGGTTCGGCGAGAGCCGCGCGGAACAAACGGCGAGGCCGATGAAAAAGCCGATCGCGAGTCCGGCCAGCGAGATCGTCACCGTGGCGAGCGTCGCCTGAAACAGCAGCGGCAACGATTGCATGAACACGTTCAGATGGAACATGGCGGGGCGTGTCGTTGTCGGACGGGGCCGCCGCGTGCATCGCGGCGGGATGGGGAACGAGGCGCGTCAGAAGTTCGGCGTCGGCATCGTATTGGGAACGGCCATCGTCGTGCCGAGCCATTTTTTCTGCAGCGCGGCGAGGCTGCCGTCAGCCTGGAGTTTCAGCAGCGCCGCGTTGAACGCGTCGAGCAGTGGCTTGCTGTCCGCGTCCTTGCGCACACAGTATGCGTAGTAAACCTTTGCACCGAACGGTGGCGTGAGCACTGCGAATGTTTCCGGACGTTGTTTCGCGACGTAGGCGATATTCGTCATTGCATTCGCGACCGCGACGATCCGGCCCGCGGCGAGATCCGAATACGCCTGGTTGTTGTCGACATATTCGCGGATCGTCGGCGCTGTGGGCAGGGTCGCCACATAGGCCCTCAACTGGTCGAGCTGGGCGGTACCCTTCGCCGCACCAATGTTCTTGCCGGCGACGTCGCTGGACTGCTTGAGCGACGTGTCGTTCGCACGCTTGAGCAGTGCATCGGTCGCGTCAGCCACGGGCAGCGTGTACGCGTAGCGCTCCATGCGGGCCTTCGTAACCGTGAGCGGGCCGCCAACCATGTCGAACTTGCCCGCTTCGAGGCCCGGGAGCACGCTCGGCCACGGCAGGTCGATGAAGCGTACCTTCACGCCGAGCTCCTTGCCGATTTCGGCAAACAGTTCTTTGTTGAAGCCGGCTTGCTGTCCGTTCTCGAGAAAGTCGAACGGTGCGAACTGCATTTCGGTTCCGACCACCAGTTCGCCGGCCTTCTTGACCTTGGCGAGCTGATCTTCAGCGAACGCGGAGACGCTAGTGGCGGCCAATGCGAGTGCGAGCGTAAAACGCTTCCAACTTGCGACGCGCTTCATAAGTTCTCCTGAGAGAATGACAGCTGTTGACAAGAATGGCGATGCGTGAAATACGCGCTGCGCGGACGCTGCGATGAAGGGCAGTATATACCGCATTTTTTTTGGAAAAATATGGTTTTTATGGCCTCGTTAACCCGCGCTTGCGATCGTCAATGACGCGGTATATACAGCCTCCGGAAAATAGTCGGCACGCCCTGGAGCATGTGTCTGACGAATATCCCCATGCGTGACACGCTTTTTTGTCAGCCTGCGAGGCGCGGCAACGGATTTGAGCGCAGCACCCGCCGGAAAAAGCGCTTCGCCGCCTTGTTGCGCTGCTTTTGCACAAGCACATCCAGTTCGGCGCTGTATTCGTCGACCGCATGCCACACGAAGTAAGGCTCCCCGCGCCGCGTCACGAACAATTCGTCGAGGTGCCACGAATACCCCGGCTTGTGCCGCACCGCCCTGGCGCACTGAGAGCCGCGGCGCGTTTGCGTCAAACGATCAAGCGGGACCGCGAGCGATACCTCACGCTTCCATGCAGGGGTGCCACGGCGGCACGCGAAACGCGTCCGACAAGAAGTCGATCAGGCAACGCACTTTCAGCGGCAACTGCTTCCGGCTTGGATAAACCGCGTAGATTCCGAGTTCGATTGAATGATATTCCGGCATCAACCGGATCAGCCGTCCGGCCTTCACGTCTTCGCCAATCATGAAGTCCGGCTGCAGGATGACGCCACCATCGCGCAGCGCAATGGCGCGGCACGTGTCGCCGTTGTTCGAATACATGCGTGCTTGCGTGCGCACCAGCACCTTGCCTTCCGGCCCTTCAAATTGCCACTCGTCGCGGCCGGACAAATGCGTGTAGGCCAGCACACGGTGCGCGGCCAGATCGCGCGGATGGCGCGGCGCTTCGTGGCGCGCGAGATAGCCGGGCGAGGCGCACACCACCATCGCGGTCGAGGCCAGCTTGCGACACACCATCGACGAATCCGGCAGCGTACTGATCCTCACGGCCAGATCGTAGCCTTCGTCGACGAGATCGACGACGCGGTCGTTCAGCGTGATCTCGAGGTCGATCTGCGGCCAGGCGGCCATGAAGTCGCCCCATAGCGGGGCAAGATGCGACACGCCGAAGCTGAGCGGGACGTTGACCCGCACCAGCCCGCCAGCAACCTGGGTGCGCGAGCTCACCTCGGCTTCCGCGTTGTCCATCGCCTCGAGGATTTCACGCGCCCGCTGGTAGAACAGACGCCCCTCTTCCGTCAACGACAGACGGCGCGTCGTACGGTGCAGGAGTCGCACCCCGATGCGCTGCTCAAGCGACTCGACATAGCGCGACACGGCCGCCTTCGATATCCGCAAGGTATCGACGGCGCCGACAAAGCTGCCCGCGTCGACGACCGCGACGAATACCGCCATTTCCTGACTTCGATCCATTTATTGTCTCGTTTATCGGGATTATAAATCCACATTACCCAAGTTTATCTCCATTACTGCGATCAATAGAATCTGCCCATCCCCTCTCACGCGTAAAACAAGGCGAGGGGCATGAAACCCACTGTCATCGCGCCGGCATGGATTGCGAAGTAAGGCCATTGGAGGCCCTCGACTCATGGATATTCTGCACAACGACACCTCCTCAGGTCTCTCGTTCCGGCTGCGGCAGGCGGCAGGGCAGCCGGCGGCCAGGCTCTTCCTGCTTCACGGCGTAGGCGGCAACGAAACGAACCTGATGCCGCTCGCGCAAACGCTCGACCCTCGCCTCGAAATCGTCTTCGTGCGCGGCCCGCTCACGCTTGGCCCGGGACAGCACGCCTGGTTCCATGTCCGCTTCAGCGCACAAGGGCCCGTCATCAACGCCTGGCAGGCAGACGAGAGCCGCACGCGTCTGCGCGAACTGGTGCGCTCGCTGGCCCGCGCCGACGCCCCCGTGACACAGCCAGCCGTGATGGCCGGCTTCAGCCAGGGCGGCATCCTCAGCGCGAGCGTCGCGTTGTCCGAGCCCGAAGACGTGTCGCGCTTCGCGATCCTGAGCGGCCGCATTCTGCCCGAGATCGAGCCACATCTCGCGTCCCCGGACAGGCTCGCGCAGGTCTCGGCGTTCATCGCGCACGGCCAGCACGACGACAAGCTGCCCGTGAGCTTTGCCGGGCATGCCGATAACTGGCTCACCCGCCTCGGCGTCGTGCACGACACGCGCCTGTACCCGGTCGGCCATACGCTCAGCGCCGACATCGCAAGTGACTTCTCGCGCTGGATTCACCAGCAGATCAATCTGGACTAACCCAACCAACCGGAGCCCATCATGACCGATACCCGCACCGCCCCCTATGCCGCCCTCCTCCTGCGCCTCGCGCTCGGCCTCATGTTCGTTGCACACGGCCTGACCAAGCTGCTCGTCTTCACGCCGGCCGGCACCGCAAAATTCTTCGAGTCCGTGGGCTTCGCCGGCTGGTTCGCCTGGCCCATCATTGCCTTCGAGATTGTTGGCGGCGCACTGTTGCTGACGGGTGTGTACGCGCGTGCGATTGCCGCGGTTGCCGCGATCGAGCTGTTCATGGCCTCGACGGTCCACTTCGGCAACGGCTGGATGTTCACCAGCGCGAACGGTGGCTGGGAATACCCGGTTTTCCTCGCGGTCGCTGCCGCTGTCCTGGCGCTGCTCGGAGATGGAGCCTTCGCGCTCAGGCCGACGCTGCGCAACGCCTGACGCGTGACGCGCCTTGCCCGGGACTGATGCCATGGAATTCGGTATTTACACGTTCGGCGATCTCGCGACCGGGGCATCCGGCGCCACCGCAGCGCAACGACGCATCGAAGCCATCGTCGCGGCCGCGAAACTCGCCGATGAAGCCGGCATCGACGTGTTCGGCGTCGGCGAGCACCATCGCGCAGACTTTGCCGTTTCCTCGCCGTCCGTCGTATTGGGCGCGATTGCCGCCGTGACCCGTCGCATGCGGTTGACGAGCGCGGTCAGCATCCTGAGCTCCGAAGATCCCGTTCGCCTCTATCAGCAGTTCTCGACGCTCGACCTGATCTCGGGCGGACGTGCAGAGCTGCTCGTCGGGCGAGGCGCATACGTCGAATCGTTTCCGCTTTTTGGCTATGCGCTTGCGGACTACGAATCGCTGTTCGAGGAGAAGCTGGCGTTGCTCGCAGCGATCAACGAGCAAGCGCGCGTCACGTGGTCAGGACGCCATCGCGCGGGCCTCACCGACGCCGCGATCATGCCGAGGCCGTTGCGCGGGCGTCTTCCGATCTGGCTGGCAGCGGGCGGCACGCCGTCGAGTGCCATTCGCGCCGGCCGCGCCGGTCTGCCGCTGAACCTCGCCAACATCAGTGGATTGCCGGAAAAGTTCGTGCCCTTCATCGAGCTGTATCGGCAGACCGGTCTCGCCGCGGGGCATCCGGCCGGGCAGCTGCAGGTGGCCATTTCCGGTCATTTCCACGTGCAGCGAGATGGCGCCCGGGCGCGCGACGACTTCTTTCCCCACTACCGCCGCTACATCGCGAACAACCTGCCGCGCGGCCAGCTTGAAATCTCGCGTGGCGACTTCGAATCCCTGGCTTCGCCTCGTGGTGCGTTGTTCGTCGGCAGCGTCAATGAGATCGTCGACAAGATTCTCTTCGAGTACGAGCTATTCAGGCATCAGCGTTACATGGCCCAGATGGATATCGGCGGACTGCCATTCGACAAGGTCCGGCAATCGATCGAGCTGTTCGCTACCGAGGTCATACCGGCGGTGCGCCGCGCAATCACACGAAGTCCAGTTCGGGAATCATCGTCCTAATCCCTTTAGCGTAGCGCTCTCGCTGAAGGTATCTTCTCCACGCACTGCGCACCGCGCAGGCGTGTTTCGGGGGAGGCCTGTCCGGGCCTCTCCTTCTTTTTCACGCCATCGCATGGCGGACATTACCACTTCTCAGTGGCAACCCCGCCGCATCCCGCGCCATCGTTTAACAGTTGTGCGCACAACTATATGTATTAGTCATGGAACGCGCCCTCATCGTCGCAGGAGTCGCTGCAAAGCCCCGAACCCGGCAAGGCTGCGGTACGCACGGCGCATCCTCTGGCGCACCAGGATCGCTTTTGCTATTCTCTTTTGCGCGGATCGTTTGCATTGCATAACGGGTGTACCCCGGGGCACACCCCCGTGCTACGTAGCGGCTCGCGTCCTCCCAACCTTGGGTACTCCAATCAATCACTAGGGGAATCAATGCGCTCCACCATCTGCAAGCTGACTCTCGCCGCTGCCACCACGGCATGTCTGATTGGCTCCGCCTCGTCAGCACTCGCGCAAACGGAGGCCAGTGCACCAGCCACCGCCCAGGCCGCAGCTTCACAGCCGCTCACCAAGGAACAGAAGCAACAGGCAAAGGCACAGGCCAAAGCACAGCACAAGGCAGAACGCAAAGCCGCCCGCGCGAAAAATACAGCCGAAATCAAGAAGCTTGAAGATGCTGGCTATAAGCCGGCGCAGAACGACCCGAACTATCCGCAGAACCTGCAGGATGCGCAGAAGAAGGCTAACGCAGCTGCGGGCGCCAGCCAGTAACGTGCGCGAGTGATTCATATGGTCCTGTGACGGCATCCGGTCCCGCTGCAATGCTCGCCCGAATGCCGTCGCCCTCGCCCGTGATGCCCGGCGTCTTCACTGCACCTTGCCGGTCCGTGCTCACCCGAGCGATTGCCGCGGCAAGCACGACGGGCGACGGACCCGATTGATCTGACAAACCGGCACGCGATGCGGCGAACAGTTCGCCCGCCGGCAAGACAGCACACTTCGCCCGAAGGAAAAGGCATTCATGGTCACGCCGGCTTCGTTTACCGCGATGCTTTCGCTGTTTGCGCTAGTCGCGTGCGGCAGCCTGCCTTCGCAGCCAGACCGCGAGCCATCGTACGCCATCACGGATACCGCGAACACACGGCTGGGCCTCGCGTTTCGGGCTCAGGCCGAGGCCCACCCAGGTCTCGATGCCTTTCACCTGTTGCAGGATCCGGTCGACGCTCTGGACGCGCGCGTACTGCTCGCCGATCGCGCCGATCGATCACTCGACCTCCAATACTACATCTGGCATGACGATCTGACCGGCCGCAAACTGGCCGATGCAATCATCCGCGCGGCGGATCGCGGCGTAAGGGTGCGCCTACTGCTCGACGATCTCGGCACGAATGCGAATGACAGGACGTTGCTCGATATCAGTTCGCACCCGAACATCGAGATCCGCCTGTTCAATCCGGTCGCGACCCGCACGTTCCGCAAGACTGGCGCCGCGCTTGAGTTTGCCCGCGTCAACCGGCGCATGCACAACAAGGCAATGATCGCGGACGACCAGGCTGCGATCCTCGGAGGCCGCAATATCGGTGACGAATACTTCGGCGCATCGTCGATGCTCGAATTTGGCGATCTCGATGTCGTAGTGCGTGGTCCCGCCGTGGCCGACGTATCGACCGAGTTCGATACGTTCTGGAATTCCCCTTATGTGTACCCGGTCAAAGCGCTCGTCGGACACGATGCCGCGCCCGAAGGTCTCGAACAGGAACGCGAGCGGTTGCGCGATTACCTGCGGACCATGGAAGACAACCCGTATGTGGTCGTAGCACGGCAACGGCTCGAGAGGATCATTCACGGACAGGGTACGCAGTTTTCCTGGGGGCATGCCGTAGTGCTGTACGACGATCCGTCGAAGATCGCTCATTCGCCGCGCGACGACGAAGGGCACCTGTTCCCGAAGCTGAAAGCGCTCGAACTCGAACCCGGGCATGAGCTGATCATCGTGTCGCCGTACTTCGTGCCGGGCAAGGCAGAGGTCGATCGGCTGCGCGCACTCGTTGCGCGTGGCGTGCGCGTGACGGTACTGACCAACTCCCTTGCGTCTACCGACGTGGCTGCCGTCCATGCCGGATACCGGCTTTACCGCCGTGATCTCGTCGACGCAGGGGTGATGCTGTACGAGCGACGTCCGTTCGGAGACCAGAGCATTTCGAAGCAGGTAGTGTTCGGGTCGTCGCGCGCCTCGCTTCACGCGAAAACGTACATCTTCGATCGCAGGAGCATTTTCATCGGCTCAATGAACTTCGACCCCCGCTCCCTGAAGCTCAATACGGAGATCGGGGTCTACTGCGAGAGCCCAGACATTGCCGCCAAAGTGGCAACGGACCTGGAATCGGGAATCGACCAGATCGCGTGGCGCGTGGCGACGCGGACGGACACCGCTGGCCGCACGCGTCTCGTGTGGATCCAGACCGCGCCGGATGGCACGAAGACCACCCTGGATGCAGAACCTGCGGTGTCCGCAGCGCGGCGACTGGAAGTCTGGTTCCTTGGGCTGTTGCCCATCGAATCGCAGTTGTGAACAAGCGACCGGATGGACAAGGCCTCGGTCCGGCGTGGACGTGCCCCGCCCCGCTGTGCGCCTCCATGCGTCATACCCAGGCGACGCGTGCGCGGCAACGAGGCAACTTCGAAAACAGCCCACGCCGGGAACTCGAATGCACTACGTTATATCGACGCTTTCCGCTTGCCAGGAATGTCTCGCCCCCGCAGCGAACAGCCAGACGTCTCCGTCACGAAGATCAGCGCCAGCGCGCCGACTACACACGCGCCCATCATGTAGTAAGCCGGCACGAGCACATTGCCCGTGCGCGCGATCAACCACTCGCTGACCAGCGGAGCCGTGCCACCGAAGATCGACGTCGATACGTTGTACGCAATCGCCATCCCCGCATAACGCACCTGCGTGGGGAACATCGCGGGGAACATCGCCGAGATGCTCGCAAGCTGGGGAACGTAAAGCAGGCCCAACACCGAAAATCCAATCAATGCGCCGATGAGGCCGTGCTTCATCAGAAGGAACATCGGAATGGCGGCAACGAAAAGCCCGACGAGGGAAAACCACCAGACGTTCTTGCGGCCGATCCGGTCAGAGACAGCCCCTGCGAAAGGCAGGAACAGCATCATCGTCAGCATGCCGATCAGGGGCACCAGAACCGACGCATTTTCGCCCATGCCAAGCTGCTTCTGCATGAAGGTGGGCATGTATGCCAGCAGCACGTAGTTGACCACGTTGAGCGCCACCACCAGACCACCGAGTAACACCAGCGGCCGCCAGTGATCAATCACCAGCGCCTTCAGCGTGGTGAACTTTTGCGGTTCCGTTTGCTGTTCCTTCTGGCTCGCGCGCTCCAGTTCGACGAACACCGGCGTATCCTCCAGCTTCGAGCGCAAGTAAAAGCCGATCAGACCTAGCGGCGCAGCGATCAGAAAAGGCAGTCGCCATCCCCATTCGTGCATGGCGGTATTGCCGAGCACGACCGAACAGCCGAGCATCAGAAACGCCCCGAGCGAAAAACCCGCGAGCGTCGCGAACTCAAGAAAGCTGCCGCAAAAACCTCGCTTCTTGTCGGGCGCGTATTCGGCCATGAAGGTCGCCGCGCCGCCATATTCGCCACCTGTGGAAAAGCCCTGAACCATCCGCAGGACGATCAAGAGTGCCGGCGCCCACCAGCCGATGCGCGCGTAGGTCGGCACGAGTCCGACCAGCAGCGTGGCCACCGACATCAGAATGATCGTCATCGCCAGCACCTGCTTGCGACCGAGGCGGTCTCCGAGTGGTCCCCAGAACAATCCGCCCAGCGGACGAACCAGAAATGAAATGGCGAAC
This sequence comes from Paraburkholderia sp. A1RI-2L, assembly GCF_048957375.1. Lineage (NCBI taxonomy): Bacteria > Pseudomonadati > Pseudomonadota > Betaproteobacteria > Burkholderiales > Burkholderiaceae > Paraburkholderia > Paraburkholderia sp. A1RI-2L. The sequence goes on along the minus strand of NZ_JARBTA010000003.1, from coordinate 355,320 downwards.
GTCGCGAGTGCGAAAAGTGTGGCTTGAGCCGTGCTGCCCGGGAATAGTGCGGCCGATATGTAGCTCAAGCCATATGCATAGATGCCGTAATCGAACCACTCCGTGGCGTTGCCGAGCGCCGAAGCTGCAATGGCGCGACAAAGCAGACTCGTTGACTGACACCGCTCCGTCTCGTTGTCCCATGAATGTGCGTAGTCCATCGTTCCTCCTGAATGTCCAGCGATGTGATAGCGTCCCGACCACATCGAAATCTCTGCGGGTTATCCGCGCTTGCCGCGATTTGCGTCCCTCAAACTTCGAGCGATGGCAACGGCAGCGTCATCAATCGTCCCTGTGCGGGCCTCGCGTTGTTGTTGCCGCAAAGACGCAGACACATCCACGCCGTTGCAAGATTGCTGCTGACTGCGGGCTTGCCAATCGACGTCTCGATGCGCGCGACCAGCGCGGCCGCACGCACGGCCGTGCAGGAAATAAAAAGTGCATCGGATTCGTCGGCAGTTGCCGAATGGGCAAATTCCACAATGTTGTCGTGCGAGATTCTCGCCATCTCGCGGTCGTCAGTCAGACCCAGACAGGTGAAGCGATCGATCACGAAGCCCTGCGCAGCGAAATACGCTGCCATCGGCGCGCTGGTTTCCACCGTATAGGGCGTGAGCACGCTGATGCGCCGCGCGCCGAGCGCGCGCAACGCGGCCACTGCGGCGGCGGTCGGCGTAACCACATGCGCCTGCGGCTTCGCTGCATGAATCGCCGCTTCGATCTGCGCGTCGCCGATCATCACCGACGCCGACGTACACGAATACATCACGACGTCGAGCGCTTCGTCGGGCAAGATCAACGCTGCGCCGGCGGTCAGCGAGGGCTGCATCGCACGCAGATTTTCCGGCGTGACCGGGTTCACGTAAGGCACGCGGTTCACATAAATGCCGATCCGTTCGCTTGCGACGAGCGCCGCGAAGTCCGGTTCGGTTGTGTGATCGGTGGCGAGAATCACGAGCCCGATACGCTTGTCTAGTGCGCGTTCATCGAGACGCGGTGCACGATCGGCAGACTGGATGACGGGTCGCATTGCTCAATGTCCGAGAGGCGGAAAGCGCTTTTCAAGCAATCTCACCGCGGCTACTGCGATCAGGCTGATGCACAGGAACAGGACGCCAACCAGCGTCATCGGTTCGAGATAGCGGTAGTCCGTGTTCGCGATGATCTTCGCCTCGTTCATCAATTCGAGCACGGTAATCGCCGACAGCAGCGGCGTTTCCTTGAACATCGAAATCAGATAGTTCGCGAGCGCGGGCAGCATCGGCGGGACAGCTTCGGGCAGGATGATGTGCTGCCACGTTTGCGATGGACTCAAATTGCACGCCTTCGCGGCTTCCCACTGTCCGCGCGGCACGTTCTCGATACCGCTTCGATAAACCTCCGCCGCATACGTCGCATAGTGCACGCCGAGCGCGAGCACGCCGGCCGCGAGCGCGGGCATGCGAATGCCGATATCCGGCAGCACATAAAACACGAAATACAGTTGCACGAGCAACGGTGTGCCGCGAATGAAGCTCACCACAGCCGTCGTGCCGCCGGCAACCGCACGATTCGGCGAAAGGCGCAGCATCGCGAACACCATGCCGACTACGGCCGCCACGATCGCACCGAGCACGGTGGCGAGCACGGTGATCTCCAGACCTTGCAGCAGAATCGGCAAGATCTGGCGCGCGAAACTCCAGTCCCATTCCATGCGCTTATCTCCTCATCCCGTCGAGTCCGAAGCTCATCCGGCGCTCGAGCTTGCGCATGCCGAACGCAATCAGGCACGCCATGGCGAAATACAGTACGAGTATCGTCGCGAATGGAATCAAGGTATTGCCTGTCTGCGAGCGCACTACCTGTGCCTGAAAGGTCATATCGCCAAGCGAAATCAGCGAGACGACAGCGGTGCCTTTGAGCAATTCGATTGCGTTGTTGCCGAAGGTCGGCAGCATCAGCGGCAATGCTTGTGGCAGGATCACATGCCGCATGCGTTGATAGCGGGTCAGATTCAACGCGATACAGGCGTTCCTTTGCTCCTGGCCAATCGCCACCACTGCGCCGCGCACCACTTCCGCGCCATATGCGCCGACGTTCAGACCGAGCGCGAGGACACCGGCCTGCAATGGCGTCAGGGTCAACCCAATCATCGGCAAGACGAAATACGCCCAGAAGAGTTGGACGAATACCGATGTGCCTCGAAAGAACTCGATATACGCTGTCGCCAGCGATCGCACCGCGGAGAATCGCGACAAGCGCCCCAATCCGGCGACAAACGCCATCACGAGGGCCAGTACCGCCCCCATCACCGTGAGTTCGACGGTGGCCTGAGCGCCCTTCAGAATCAGCAGAAGATAGCCGTACCAGTCATGCATGGACGCACCTCGTGTTGCGACTGGCCCCGAACGTCATTTCGAAGCCGCGCACAATTTTTCGCGGCTGGTCGACATCGCGGCCTTGGCGGAGAATCCATAGGGTTCGACGATCCTCGCGAATTCGCCCGACTCCTTCAGCTTTTTCAGCTCGACGTCGAACGCATCGCGCAGCGCCGTATCCTGCTTGCGGAACGCTACGCCATCGCATTGCACCGGCGTGCCCTGCACGGGCGCAATGGATTCCAGATTGGCATCTTTCGCCTTCGCGAGCAGATCGCTGATCGACAGCAGCGGCAGCGCGAATGCATCGATGCGGCCGTCCTGCAGCATCTTCAGTCCGCTCTGGCCATCCGGCACCACGATCACGCGGTCGCCCGGAATATTGGCGGCCATCGCAAGCTTCTGTTCGGTGGTGCCGCCTTCCACGCCGATCACCGCCTTCGGATCTTTGGCTATCGCCTCATAGGTCTTGATGTTCTTCGTGTTGCCTTTCTTGACCGCGAATGCCTCGACCGCACACAGCACCGGTTGGGAATACGCAACGGCTGCGCAACGCTGCGGCGTCATGAAAAGCCCTGCCGCGATCGCGTCGTGGCGTCCGACCGCGAGACCAGGAATCATTGCACCGTACTCGGAAACCGACGCGACGATGTCGTTCACGCCAAGCTTCTTGAACACCGCGCGCGCCACATCCGGTGCGGCGCCCGTCACCTTGCCATCGGCGCCCACTGCCGTGAACGGCGGTTCGTTCGCGATGGCAATGCGCGCAAAGCCCTGCTGTCTTAGTTGCGCCAGCTTGTCCTGCGCGGCGAGCGCAACGCCGCCTAGCGCCAGCAGCGAAATCGTCCCCGTGATCAGCATGCCTTTCAATTTCATGGTTGCGGCTCCTTTATCGTGGTCGTATGCAATGGCGTGCGTTCAAGACACCGCAGCGGTTCAAAGCCTGTGGCCCGCAGCGATGATCTTGCGGAGAAACGCCTGGGTCCGTTCGTGTTCCGGGTGCCGGAAGATGTCTTCGGGTTTGCCTTCTTCAATGATCCGGCCGCGGTCGAAGAACAGCACGCGGTCGGCGAAGTCGTGCGCGAAACCCATTTCATGCGTGACGAGCAGCATCGTCATGTCGGTTTCTTTCGCCAGGCGCTGCATCACGTTGAGCACTTCTTCGACTAGTTCCGGATCGAGTGCCGACGTCACTTCGTCGAACAGCATGATTCGCGGCGCAAGGGCCAGCGCGCGCGCAATCGCGACGCGCTGCTTCTGCCCGCCGGAGAGTTGCGCAGGACGACTCTTCGCCTTGTCCGCCATGCCCACCATGTCGAGCAATTCCATCGCCCGCCTTTTAGCCGATTCACGGCTCTCACCCTGGGTCAGGATGGGCGCAAGCGTGATGTTGTCGAGCACGCTCTTGTGCGGAAACAGATTGAAATGCTGAAACACCATGCCGACCTTCGAGCGCATCTTCTGCAAATGCCGCTCGTTCGCGGGCACCATGCGCTCGCCCTGCCGCATCTGAAACAGCGGCTCGCCATCGATTTCGACGTGACCGCCATTTATCGATTCGAGTGTCATCAGAATGCGCAGGATCGTTGTCTTGCCCGAACCCGATGGACCGATCAAAGCGAGTTTCTCGCCCGGCATCACATCCAGCGACAACTCGTCGAGCACGGTCAGCGCGCCATAGCGCTTCGTGACGCGGTCGATCTTGATCAGCGGCTTGTTCATTGCGGCTTCGACATGCGAATCGCCGACGTGAGCGCGCGCGACTCGCGAGGCCGCAGCGAAAGCGGTCGGGGCAATATCTGAAACGTTCAGCGTGTCGGTGACTCGCGCGGTATTCATCTCGATTCGATTCCCGTTCTTCATGCCAGGGGCTTGATGGAATGCGGTTCATCGGCAGTCGCGCCCGGTAATGCTGCCAGGCTGGCCGGTTCCGCTATGCAAATCAGAATACAAAGCCATATCCGCGATCCGAATGCTCTAGAACAATTCTTTTTCCGCGCGCCGAAAACGTGCCGCGCAATGCCGTCCCACAGGGCATTCATGCACCAAACCGGCATTCGCATCAGGGTCAACACCTGGACGAGCCAGCGAGCTTTTGCTGCGTCGCACCGTGCTTTCATGCGCACGTCGAAGATTGAACTAGCACATTCGAAGCGGCTTTTTCGCGGCATTAGACTGCGCCAGAAACGCCCCAAAGGCGTCTTGTCGCGTGCCGGAGCACCTGAACAAGGCGCCATTCTTCGAACCGACGTCACGCCCAGAGAGAGATAGGAAGATGTCCGATACAACAAACCTGGAACGGCAAAGCGCAGCGCCTGCGGTACGCTTGCCGTTCGAACGCGCCGAATACGCCACGCGTCTGGCCAAAACGCGCAAGGCCATGCAGGCGGCGGGAGTCGAACTCCTGATCGTGTCCGATCCCACCAATATGGCCTGGCTCACCGGATACGACGGCTGGTCGTTCTACGTGCATCAGTGCGTGCTGCTCGCACTCGAGGGCGAGCCGGTATGGTTCGGCCGCGGTCAGGACGCCAACGGCGCAAAACGCACCGTGTTCATGCAGCATGATCAGATCGTCGGTTATCCGGATCATTACGTGCAGTCGCCGGACCGCCATCCTATGGACTACCTCGCGAAAGAAGTGATCGAGGCGCGCGGCTGGGGCGCATTGCGCATCGGCGTTGAAATGGACAACTACTATTTCAGCGCAGCCGCATACCGGTCGCTTGTCGCGCATCTGCCGAACGCGAAGTGGCAGGACGCCACCGCGCTGGTGAACTGGCAGCGCGCGGTCAAATCGGCACGTGAAATCGAATACATGCGTGTGGCCGCGCGTATCGTCGAGCGGATGCATGCGCGCATCGTCGAGCGGATCGAACCCGGCATGCGCAAGAACGACCTGGTTGCCGAGATCTACTCGACCGGCATTGCGGGTGTGGACGGTCATGGCGGCGACTATCCCGCCATCGTGCCGCTCTTGCCGACGGGCGCCGACGCCGCTGCTCCCCATCTAACATGGGACGATACGCCGTTCGCGAAAGACGCGGGAACGTTCTTCGAAATTGCAGGCTGCTTCAAGCGCTATCACTGCCCGCAATCGCGCACGGTGTACCTGGGCAAGCCGCCGAAACATTTCCTCGACGGCGAGCGTGCCGTGGTCGAAGGAATCGAAGCGGGGCTTGCCGCCGCCAAACCCGGCAATACCTGCGAAGACATCGCCAACGCGTTCTTCGCCATGCTGCACAAATACGGCATCGAAAAGAACAGCCGCTGCGGCTATCCAATCGGCGCAAGCTACCCGCCCGACTGGGGCGAGCGCACGATGAGCCTGCGCCCCGGCGACAAGACCGTGCTGGAGTCCGGCATGACGTTCCACTTCATGCCGGGCCTGTGGCTCGATGACTGGGGCCTCGAGATCACCGAGAGCATCCTGATCACCGATACCGGCGTCGAGACGCTCTGCAACACGCCGCGCAAGCTGTTCATCAAGCCGTAAGCCCCTGCCACCGCCTGGAACCCGTCTGCGTGCTCACTTCGCATCCCGCAACGGGTTCCCCAAAGGAAAACCATGCTGCCAAAGACCATGAAGGCCGTCGTGCTCACCGCGCACGGCGGCCTCGACAAGCTCGTCTATCGCAACGACGTGCCCGTTCCCGCGTGCCAGCCAGGCGAAGTGCTGCTCGACGTCACCGCGTGCGGATTGAACAATACCGATGTGTGGGTTCGTGAAGGCGCTTACGGCACCGACGACGACCCGCAAGCCGTTTCGACCTGGCGGCGCGGCCGCTCGACGCTGACGTTTCCGCGCATTCAAGGCGCGGACATCGTCGGACGTGTGGTCGCCTTCGGCCGCGGCGTGAGCGAAACGCGCATCGGCGAACGGGTGATCGTCGATGCGTCGATCTACAACCGCGATGACGACGGCCTCGCCGACATCGACTACATCGGCCACGGCCGCGACGGCGGCTACGCCGAATACACGGCGGTGCCTTCGGAGAGCGCACATCGCGTCGAATCGTCTTGCTCCGATGCCGAACTCGCGACATTCTGGTGCGCGTACCACACCGGCGAGCAGATGCTCGAGCGCGCCGCCGTAAAGCGCGGCGAAGCGGTACTGATCACGGGCGCCTCGGGCGGCGTGGGCTCGGCCATCATTCAGCTGTGCAGGGCTCGCGGTGCGATTCCGTATGCGGTCGTGAGCCGGGGCAAGGAAGATGCAGTGCTCCAGCTCGGCGCGCAAGGCGCGATGCTGCGCGACAGCGCGGACTTCGGCGCTGCGGTCGAACGGATGACCGGTGGCAAGCCTGTCGACGTCGTGGCCGATCTGGTCGGTGGCCCATTGTTCGGCAAGCTATTGAACGTGCTTCGCCCCGAAGGCCGCTACACGACGGCCGGCGCGATTGCGGGCCCGCTCGTCCAACTCGATCTGCGCACCATGTATCTGAAACAGTTACAGTTGAACGGATCGTCGCAAGGCACGCGCGCCGCATTCAAGCGCGTGCTCGACTATATTCAGGCGGGCACCATCAAACCGGTGCTTGCGGCGACCTGGCCGCTGTCGAAGTTTCATGAAGCGCAAGCGCAATTCATGTCGAAACGCTTCGTCGGCAACATCGTCGTCGTGCCGGATCGGCATTACCGCGACGATGCCAAGGCAGCTTGAAACGCAAACGCGGTTCGCAGCGCAAAAAAGCCAGACCCACGCGTCTGGCTTTTTTGCACCTGTGTTCAGGCTATTGACGCATCACGAAGCCTCACGAAGAGGCAGCCGGCGCAAGCACCGCCGACGCAACCTCATCCACCGCCTCACGCGCGATTTTCACGATCTCGTCAACGTCACTGCGCGAGGTCACCAGCGGCGGCGCAAAGCCGAGAATATCGCCGTGCGGCATCGCCCGCGCGATCAAACCGCGCTGCATGGCCGCCGCCGACACGCGCGGACCGACCTTCAGCGCCGCGTCGAACGGCTGGCGAGCCTCCTTGTCGGCCATGAATTCGAGCGCGGCCAGCATGCCCGCGCCGCGCACTTCGCCGACCAGTGGATGCGAGTCGAACGCGGCATGAAGCTGTTCGAGCAAATACGCGCCGGTTTGCGCGGCGTTCTGCGTGAGGTTCTCGCGCTCCAAAATATCCAGATTCGCGAGCGCCGCCGCCGCGCACACTGGATGGCCCGAGTACGTCCATCCATGCCCCATCGCGCCGAGCTCCTGAGACGCCTTGTCGATCACGTCCCACACGCCCTCGCTCACGATCACGCCCGACAGCGGCGCATAGGCACTCGTCAGGCCCTTCGCGACGGTAATCAGATCCGGCGCGATGCCATAGTGCTGCGCGCCCATTTTCGAACCGAGCCGGCCGAAACCGCACACGACTTCGTCGCAAATCAGCAGAATGTCGTGCTTTTTCAGTACCTGCTGGATGGCGGGCCAGTAACCGGCAGGGGGAGGCAGAATGCCGCCGGTGCCCATCACCGGTTCAGCGATGAACGCGGCGATCGTATCGGCGCCCTCTTTCGCAATCAGCTTCTCCAGTTCGTCGACGCAATACGCGACGAATTGCTTTTCGTCCATTCCCGCCGGCGCCTGCCGATACCAGTGCGGACACACCGTATGCTTGACGCGATCGATTGGCAAGTCGAAGCATTGATGGAAGCTCGGCAAGCCCGTCAGGCTGCCGGTCACGATGCCCGAGCCGTGATAGCCGCGCTGCCGCGAGATGATCTTCTTCTTGTTCGGACGACCCTTCACGTTGTTGTAGTACCAGACGATCTTGATCTGCGTTTCGTTGGCGTCCGACCCGGACATGCCGTAGTACACCTTCTTCATCCCCTGCGGCGACCAGTCGATGATGCGCTTCGACAATTCGATGATCGTATCGGTCGAGTGGCCGACGTAGGTGTGATAGTAGGCGAGCTTCTTCGCCTGCTCGTAGATCGCATCGGCGACTTCCGTGCGGCCGTAGCCGATGTTCACGCAATAGAGACCGGCGAACGCGTCGATATACGACTTGCCCTGGTGGTCTTCGATGCGAATGCCTTTGGCGCCCGTCACGATGCGCCCGGGCAGCGCGCCATTCGCGTGGTCGTGCGCATGCGTCGACGGATGCATGAAGTGCGCGCGGTCGGTGTTAAAGAGTTGATCGAGTTGAGTCATCGGAAGCTCCTTCGTGTAATCCATCCAGGGTTTGAGTTGCGCTACGCTGCGCGACTCTCGGTAACCGGCAGGCCAAGTTGCCCGAGGCAGAAATAGCGGGTTTCGACGAACGGTTCGAAGCCTTCGGCTCCGCCTTCGCGGCCGAGTCCCGAAGACTTGACGCCGCCGAACGGAATAGGTGCACCGGTGAACTTCGCACCGTTGACCGAAACCATCGCGAATTCCAGACGGCGGATCAGTTGAAACACCGTGTTGATGTCCCGCGCACAGACGTAGGCGGCAAGGCCGTATTCGGTATCGTTCGCGCGCTCGATCACTTCGTCGAGCGCATCGAACGGCGACACCGCCGAGATCGGCGCGAAGTTTTCTTCGTCGTAGATGCGCATGCCCGGCGCCGCGTCGGCCACCACGGTTGGCTCGAAGAACCAGCCGCCGCGCTCGTGCGGGTTGCCACCCACCGTGATGCGCGCGCCCTTCGCCTTCGCGTCGGCAACGCGCTGTGCTGTGCTGTCGAATGCGGCCTGGTGCATCAGCGGCCCGACATCCACGTTTTCCTCGAATGCGGCGCCCACATTCAGCGCCCGCACGGCTTCGGTGTAGCGTTCGACGAATGCCTCGTACAGCGGCCGCGCGACGAAGATGCGATTGGCTGCGCAACAATCCTGCCCCGAGGTCTGAAACTTCGCCGCGACTGCAACACGCACGGCCTCTTTGAGATCGGCGTCCGCCGTCACGATGAAAGGCGCGTTGCCGCCAAGTTCCAGGGCCGTCTTCTTGATGCCGGCGCGCGCGGCCGTCTGCATGACGAGCGCGCCAACGCGCGTCGATCCCGTGAAGCTCACTGAACGCACGCGTTTGTCGCTCACGAGCGTTTCCATCGCCACTTGCGGCTCGCCGAGCACGACGTTGAACACGCCCGCGGGAAAGCCCGCTTCTTCGGCCAGTTGCGCGAGCGCGAGCGCGGAGAACGGGGTTTCGTGCGCAGGCTTCACGACCACGGAGCACCCGACGGCGAGCGCGGCAGCCGCTTTGCGCGTGATCATCGCGCACGGAAAATTCCACGGCGTGATCAGCGCAGCGACGCCCACGGGTTCCATCACCGTACCGAGATGCGCACCATCGATATGAGTCGGAATGTTGCGGCCGTTCAGCCGGCGCGCTTCATGCGCGAACCATTCGACGAAACTCGCGCCGTATGTGATTTCGCCGCGCGCTTCGGCAATCGGCTTGCCCTGTTCGAGCGACAAGATCGCCGCGAGATCATTCCGATGGCGCAGGATCAGCTCATGCCAGCGCAGCAGCAATGCCGTGCGTTGATTAACCGGCAGCCAGCGCCATTTCGAGAACGCACGCCCGGCGGCGTCAACTGCTTCGGTAATCTGCGCGGCGTCCAGCATCGGTACGTGGCCGAGCACCTTTTGATCGGCGGGATTGAGGACTGGAACGCTCGTCGCACTCGCGCTATGCACCCAGCGCCCATCGACATAGCACAACGACTTGAAAAGAACCGGATGACCCAGCAACATGAATGCCTCCTGTTTGCAATCCATGTGTGTCACTGTACGGGCCGCGGCGCTGTGTTTTTTTTGGTTGATGCGCCTTGAAACCTGGCTTTTTTTCTGAATTTCGAAATGACGTCGTGCGTTTTTCTGCGGCCGCGCCAAAGCCGCCGGACGATAGCCGCCGGCACGCTTCATGCGCCGTCGCCGATGCTCTCCTGCGCCCAGTCCGGCAACTCTTCGACGCCGCTTTTGACGACCTTCGTGACGATGTACGTGAAGTACTTTTCGATGCCCAGTTCGTCGCTCAGCAGCGAATCGATGAAGCGCTGATAGTGGTCGATATCACGCGACATCACGTGCATGACATAGTCCACGCCGCCGCCGGTGGCGTGGCATTGCACGACCTGCGGCGCGCGAGCGACACGCTCTTCGAAACGCCGCATGTCGTGCGCGGTGTGACGCGCGAGTGTAACTTCGACCACCACGCGGCTGCCTTTGAACGCGGCCACCCAATCGATGTCCGCGCGATAGCCGCGTATTACGCCGCCTTCCTCGAGACGCTTGACGCGTTCCCACGCCGGCGAAATCGACAGGTTGATTTCCTCGGCGAGGCGCGACTTGGTGATGCGCCCATCGTGCGCAAGGATGCGCAGAATCGCCAGATCGTAGCGGTCGAGCTTCATCGGACCATCACGCCGTTACCGCGCCGTTACCGGTATGCCGCGCTCGACGACGTCGGCCAGCACCGCGACCGTATCGCCGGTTCTGACGAGGCCGGGAAAATGCCGCGCGGCGAGCATGCCCGCACGACGCGCGCGATATTCGACGGGTGCAGTGCCGGTGCGCGACGCATCGTGGATTCGCGCAATGACTTCTCCGTTTTCAACCATATCGCCGAGGTCCTTGCACAATTCCAGCAGACCATCATGCTCGCTCGTCGTGTAGCAAGTGGCGTCGGGCATATCGAGCAGCGTCGTGGTGCGTCCGGTGTTTGGCGCGGTCGCATTGTCGGCCGCCGTTGCGAGAATGCCCGCGTGCTGCAAAAAACCTCGCACGCCACGATCCGCGATCGCAACGCTCTGCACAGTGGCCGTGCCGCCGCCGCCAAGTTCCGTCGAGACGAACACCTTGCCAGCCTCCTCGACGGCCGTGTCGTATAAACCGACGCTATCCAGTTCGAGCATGCGCATCGAATATGGCGCGCCGAATGCGCGCATCGCCGCTTCGCAACGCGACTGCTGATTCGCATCGGGCAAGACGTGAATGGCGGCGAACGGCACGAAGTCGAGCGTGCGCCCGCCCGCGTGCAGATCGAGCACGTAATCGGCAAGCGGCAGCAGATACCGCTGGAAGTAGTCGGCGATTTTTTCGGTCGCCGTGCCGTCCGGCTTGCCGGGGAAGCTGCGATTCAGATTGCCGCGATCGATCGGCGACGTGCGGCTTCCCGCACGAAACGCCGGAAAATTCATGAACGGCACGACGATCACGCGCCCCTTCACGTCCTTCGCTTTCAGCGACACCGCCAGTTTTGACAGCGCGATCGGCCCTTCGTATTCGTCGCCATGATTGCCGCCGGTGAGCAACGCAGTCGGTCCTTCGCCATTGCGCACGACGGTGACGGGAATCATCTCGGCGCCCCACGCGGAACCATCGTGCGAGTGCGGCAATTTCAGAAAACCATGTTGTTCGCCGTCCGCGTTGAAATCGACCGTCGGCTGAATAGGTGATGCCCGCATCTGAGCTGCTCCTTCATGTGCCGCCTGAGCGGCGTTTCGATTGTTGCGCCTTCATTGGCGACGTCATTGCGAAAAGAGCATCCCGGCGCTCGCGCCACGCGCCCGCTGCAAGGCGAGTGCCGCAATCGCGGTGTCCTGCGCGCCGGTTCCGGTCAGATCGCAGATCGTCACGTCGGCTTCATCGACGCGGCCGGCGCTCTGGCCCGCGATCACCTGCCCGAGTTCGGTTATCGCGCTGTCGGCGTGTATCGCACCGGCATTCAGCGCGTGATGCAGTTCGCCGAGCACACGCGTTTGCTGCGCGCGGTCGCACACGTAGCGCGCCGCCGCCAACGCCGCCGGGGCGATTTCGTTCTTGTGTTCGGCGTCGGAGCCCATGGCCGTGATGTGCAGACCAGGATGCAGATCGGCGGCTTCGATCAGCGGCGTGCGGCTCGGCGTGGTCGTGATCGCTATATCCGCTTCGGCGAGCGCATGGCGAACGTCGCGCGCCACCTCGCATCGAATGCCGAGTGTTTCGCTCATCTCCTGCACGAAGCGCTGCGCGCTTTCCGGGTTGCGCGCCCACACGCGCACTCGCTCGATGCGGCGAACCAGCGACAGCGCCTGCAATTGCAGGCGTGCCTGCTCGCCCGCGCCAAGCACCGAGACGTGCGGCGCGTGGGGCTTCGCGAGCCAGCGCGCCGCCACCGCACCGGCAGCCGCCGTGCGCACCGCCGTGAGATAACCGTTATCGAGCAACACGGCTTCGGTCAAACCGGTCTTCGCCGACAGCACCAGCATCAGCCCGTTCAGACTTGGCAGCCCGAGCGACGGATTGTCGAAAAACCCGGGACTCACCTTGATCGCGAGACTGTCGAAGCGCGGCAGCCAAGCGGTCTTCACGTCGATTTCACCGTTGTGGTCCGGCAGGTCGAGCCGCAGGATCGGCGGCATGGCAACGGCCTCGGTGGCAAGCGATAGAAACGCCGTTTCCACCTGATCGACCGCCGCGAGATCGAGCGGGACGAGTTGACGTAGTTCGGCTTCGCCGAGGAGTGTGATGGAAGTCATGGGGCCTCGCGTGAGTCACGTGGTGCACGGCTGCGGTCAACGACGCGCCGATGCAGGTCCATATCGATGTTCGCGCCGGTCACGACCAGCACGAGCGGTCCGTGCGCGAGACGCCCGGCTTCGAGCTTGCCATCGAGCAAGGCGGCGATGCCCACGGCTGCCGCGCCCTCGACAACGAGCCTTTCATGCCAGTACGCGTGCGCAATGCCGCGCGCAATGGATGCCTCGTCGAGCAACACGATCTGGTCGATCAGATCGCGCGTGAGCCCAAAGGTGTAGCGGTTTTCAAGCCCGATGCCGCCGCCGAGCGAATCGGCGAGCGTTTCGACTTCGTCGACGAGAACCGGTTTGCCGGCCGCGAGGCTCGCCTGCATCGCCGCGCCGCGCGCCATCGTCACACCGGTGAGGCCAATCGCGGCGTTCGCGCTCCTGGCGGCGAACGCGACGCCGGCAAAGAGGCCACCACCCGAAAGCGGCACGACGATGTTCGCGACATCGGGGAGCGCCTCGACGATTTCCAGGCCAATCGTTGCCTGCCCGGCGATCACATGCGGATCATCGAACGGCGGCACATACGCATAGCCTTCGTTGCGCACCAGAAGCCGCGCTGCGTGTTCGGCGTCGTCCTGGCTTTTACCGACGATCTGAACCTGTGCGCCGAGCGCGCGCACCGCGTCGACCTTGTTGGCCGGCACGAGAGCCGACATGCAGACCATCGCGTCGATGCCGAGCGCGCGGGCCGCATGCGCAACCGCGCGCCCATGATTGCCGGTGGAAGCGGTCACGACCTTGCGGCAACCGGCCTCGGCGAGACGCGCGAGTGCGTTGGTGGCGCCACGCACCTTGAAACTGCCGGTGGGTTGCACGGTTTCGAGCTTGAGATACACGGGCACGCCCGCAAGATGCGACAAGCCCTGCGATTCAACGAGTGGCGTGCGGCAGACGCGCCTCTCGATACGCCGCCGCGCACGATAGACATCGGCCAATGAAAGACCGGCCTGCGAAGTAAGGGATATCGAAGCGGACATCGACTCGGCTCTGCGCGAAAGGGTTCGAAGGTCTCGAATCCGATGCGGCTACGCCCGCCTTGCTGGCTCATGGGTGGCTGCATCGTGCTCAATCCAGCCCAGTCTAATGTTCTAAAAAGCGATTTTTATTGTCCTGGTACATTTCCAGTTCGCGCGTCGCAATGCGCGCGACGATTACACGAAATCGTGTACTTGCGGGTATTGCTCGAACACATCGAGCATGGTCTCCAGCGCATTGTTGTAGGTTTCTTCGCCCACCTCGGCGCCCACACACACGCGCACGGCGTTGGGCCGATCGGCGTCGCGCACCAGAAACGGATCGGGTGAAGTCACGGCGATATTGCGATTGCGCAGTTCCCTCACGAGGCGATCGGTGCGCCAGTGATCGGGCACGCGCAGCCACGCGGAGAGCGCCTGCGGATGCGCGCCGAGCACGTATTTGCCCAGCATCTTGCGCAACTGAGCCTGACGCTTTCCAAGCCGTTCGCGCTGGATCTCGACGAGCCGCGCCGCCGTCCCGTCCACGATCCAGCGCGTGGCCACTTCCGCCATCGGTGAGGTGGCCATCCAGCTGCTGACGCGAAGCACGCTCTCCACGCGCAGCGCCAGCCTGCGCGGCGTCGCCAGATAGCCGATCCGCAAGCCCGCCATCACCGATTTGGTCATGCTCGTGCAGTAAAACGACAGGTCGGGAATCAGGCTGGAGATCGGCGTGGCCGCTTTGGCGGGAAGCGGGCCGTAGACATCGTCCTCGATTATGTACACGCCGTAGCGCTCGGCGATTCGCGCAATCGCGCGGCGCCGCGAGTCCGGCATCAGCGCGACCGTCGGGTTGTTCAGCGTCGGAGTGCAGACGAGCGCGGTAATGCGCTCGCTGTCGCACATTTCCTCGAAATGTTCGGGATGAATGCCGTACTCGTCGATCTCCAGGCCTTTCAGCGTGAAGCCCAGCACGTTGGCCGATCCGATCACGCCGTGATCGGTCAGGCTCTCGCACAACACCGTATCGCCGGGGCCGACCGTCGACGCCAGCGCGAGAAAAATGCCGTGCGCGGTGCCGTTCGTCACAAGCAGCGTATCGGCCGAAGCCGGCATGCCCAGCGACGCGAGCCACGCGACGCCCGCCTGCCGGTGGTGTTCGAAGCCCGCGATCGGGCGAAACGCGCGAATCCACGGCTGATCGTCGATGGTTGAAAGCGTGGCGCACACCTTGCGCCACATCGCGTCGTGTTCCGCCGTATGAATGATCCGCGCAATCGAAAAATCGACCACCGATCGCTCGGCGGTATCGAGCATGTAGCTCGACATGGTCTCGGTAACGCGCGCAGCCACGAAGCTGCCGCGTCCTACCTCGCAGCGGATCAGCCCCTGTCGCTCCAGTTCCTTGTACGCATTGGTCACTGTTTGCACGCTGATCGCCAGTTCGGCCGCGACGTCGCGCTGCGGCGGCAGGCGTGCGCCAGCCGGCAAAGTCTGGCTCTCGATGTCGCTCGCGATAGCCTTGACCAGCCGTTTGTATTTCGATTCCACGCCATGCACCGCGCGCAGGGTTTCCCGCCACTGCTCGATCACCGACGACCTCCGCGTTTTCCGGTTCGCGTATCCGGTTGCCACCGGTTTTTGTGGCTTCCATCGTCTATATTGCGGCAAAACAGGACGCGAAGAATATTGTCCTATGACATTTCCGGATAAAAATTGCTGCTCGCTTTCGGAGTCGGAGGGGCGGTGTAGGCCCACGCAGCGGGAATGCCTTTTAGCCCATGAGCTATGAAAGAGACCCGTTCCCCGATTTTTGTAGCCAAAGGGGACAATTCCCACTTGCCGCCTCGAAGCCCTTGGGCTACGCATTTTTCGTTTTCAGCCCCGCGCGATCGTGCCAGCACGCTAAATCAGCGTTTCCCTGGCGCCTGCCTCATCGCTCAGCGTATCAGGCAGGATGAGCTGGTCTGGCACACGCGAAGGCGCGAAGTGCGTCGCCGCGTAGTACAGCGCGCCCGGCACGACGATGCCGACGATCCACGAAATATCCACGCCGCCGAGATACTCGACCCAACGCCCGGTATAAAAGCCGGTGGCAACGAAAGGCATCTGCACCAGCACACCTGCAACGTAGACGGTTATACCGACCGGATTCCAGCGCCCGTATCGGCCATTCGCATCGAAGAGCGCGGGCACATCGTAACGCTCACGCGTGACGCAATAGTAGTCGACAAGGTTGATCGCGCTCCACGGCGTGAAGAACACCAGCAGGAACAGCAGGAAAGACGAGAATGCCTTCAGAAACGAATGCTGCCCGGCAAGCGCGAGTGCGCTCGACGCGCTCACGGAGAGAATCACGAATGCGAGGCGGGTACGGCGGGACACTTCGCGGCGCTGGCCCAGACCGGTAACGATCGTCGCCACCGACATCACGCTGCCGTACGCGTTGAGCGTGGTGATGGTGAGCTTGCCAAGCGCAATCGTGAAATAGAGGATCGCAGCGATGGTACCCGTCGCACCGAGGCCGACAATGAACGCCACCTCATGCCCGGAGAAACGGTTCCCCGCGAGCGCGGCGGCGAGCACGCCGAACGTCATCGAAACCTGCGCCCCGATCACCGTTCCGCTGAATACGGCGAAGAAGGTCTTGAGCGTCGAGGTGGACTTCGGCAGATAGCGTGAATAGTCGGCGACGTAGGGACCGTATGCGATCTGCCAGGACGCTGAGAGCGAAACGGCGAGCAGGAAGGAGGCGACGGTGAAATGCCGGTTGGCGATCAGCGAGCTCCATGCGTGACCGGTCAGGAGGCTCGCGAAGAGGTACAGGAAGGCCAGTGTGCCGACAATGCTCGATACGCGGCCCATTGCGTGAATGATTCGATAGCCTAGCCCGGTGAGCAGAATCACCACGGCGGCAAAGATCAGGATCGCAACGGTGTTGTTCACGTCGAGCAGTTCGCCGATGGCCTGACCGGCCAGCACCGTGCCGCCCGCAGAGAAACCCACGTACATCACACAGACCAGCACGAGCGGAATGATTGCGCCATAGACACCGAACTGCACGCGGCTCGAAATCATCTGAGGCAGGCCGAGTTGCGGGCCTTGCGCACCATGCAAGGCCATGACCGCGCCGCCGAGAATCTGCCCGACGAGAAGCCCGATCAACGACCAGAATACGTCGCCACCCAGCACGACGGCGAGCGCGCCAACCACGACTGCCGTTATCTGCAGATTCGCACCGAACCAGAGCGAAAACTGGCTGCAAAGATTGCCGTGGCGCTCGGCATCGGGGATGTAGTCGATCGAACGACGCTCTGCTATGGCGGTTCTTGCACTCCGTGATGCGGTACGGTCCATTTTGTGCTCATCTCCAAAAGGTAGCTGCTGCAGGGTCGTGCCCGCGTGCGCTGCGAACCGCGGCGCACCAGGCGTTGAACAAAGCGGCGTACGTTGTTCAGATTTTTTCGGTAAGCGACGGAACGATGTCGTTGAGATCCCCGACGAGGCCGTAATCGGCGACGCTGAAAATCGGCGCTTCCGGATCCTTGTTGATCGCCACGATGACCTTCGAGTCCTTCATCCCGGCCAGATGCTGGATCGCACCCGAGATGCCCACCGCGACGTACAGTTGCGGCGCGACGATCTTGCCGGTCTGGCCGACCTGGTAATCGTTCGGCACGTAGCCTGCATCGACTGCCGCACGCGAGGCGCCGAGCGCTGCGTTCAGCCTGTCGGCCAGCGGCTCCAGAACCTTGGTGTAGTTCTCGCCGCTGCCCAGACCGCGGCCGCCCGAGACAATGATCTTCGCGCTCGTGAGTTCCGGGCGGTCTAGCTTCGTGACTTCACGGCTCACGAATAGCGAGAGGCCGGAATCCGCCACAGCCTCGATTTTTTCCACGCTCGCGCTGCCGCCTTCGGCTGCAACCGCATCGAACGCGGTCGCGCGGACCGTGATGACCTTGATGGGATCTTGAGATTGCACCGTCGCAATCGCATTGCCTGCATAGATCGGGCGCTCGAACGTGTCCGGGCTGTCGACTGCGGTGATATCGCTGATCTGGGCGACGTCCAGCTTCGCGGCGATACGCGGCGCGATGTTCTTGCCGCAGGCAGTCGCCGGCATGAGGATGTGCGTGTAGTTCTTCGCCGGGTCTTGCACAATCGAGTGAACCGTCGCTTCGACGTTCTCCGCAAGACCTGCTTCAAGTTGCGGCGCGTCGGCCAGCAGCACCCTGGACACACCTGAGATCTTCGCTGCCGCATCCGCTGCAGGCTGCGCATGGTGACCCGCGACCACCACGTGAACGTCGCCACCGATCTTCAGCGCCGCTGCAACCGTATTCAGCGTAGCGGCCTTGATCGACGCATTGTCGTGTTCTGCAATTACCAGATTCGTCATTTGCTCTGTATCCGTGGTTTGCTCAAAGCACCTTGGCTTCGGTTTTCAGCTTCGTCACCAGCGCCTTCACGTCCGGCACCACCACACCAGCGGCGCGCTTCGGCGGCTCGCTGACTTTCAGTGTCTTCAGGCGCGGCGCGACGTCCACGTCGAGGTGTTCCGGCTTGATCGTTTCCAGCGGCTTCTTTTTCGCCTTCATGATGTTCGGCAGCGTCACGTAGCGCGGCTCGTTCAAGCGCAGATCCGTCGTGACCACGGCCGGCAGCTTCAGCGACAGCGTCTCGGCACCGCCGTCCACTTCGCGCGACACGGTTGCCTTGCCATCCGCCACCACGATCTTCGACGCGAACGTTGCCTGCGGCAGGTTGGCCAGCGCGGCCAGCATCTGGCCGGTCTGGTTCGAATCGTCGTCGATGGCCTGCTTGCCCAGGATGACCAGCGAAGGCTGTTCCCTGTCGACCAGCGCCTTCATCAGCCTGGCCACCGCCAGCGGCTGCAGGTCTTCATTCGACTCGATCAGGATGGCGCGGTCCGCGCCGATCGCGAGCGCGGTGCGCAGGGTCTCCTGCGCCTGCGTCACGCCTGCCGACACGGCGATCACTTCGGTCGCCACGCCCGCTTCCTTCAGGCGTACCGCCTCTTCCACGGCGATTTCGTCGAACGGGTTCATCGACATCTTTACGTTCGCAATGTCGACGCCGGTGCCGTCGAGCCTCACGCCGACTTTGATATTGGCATCGACAACGCGTTTGACCGCCACTAGCACTTTCATTTTCGCCCTCCGTCCATTGACCGTCGTTATGCCAGAATCGACCGCGCAATCACCGTGCGCTGAATTTCCGACGACCCTTCGTAAATACGCAGAATCCGCGCGTCGCGCACGAGCCGCTCGACGCGCATCTCGCGCGTGAATCCATAGCCGCCGTGTATCTGCAGCGCCGCGTCGGTGACGAACGCCACCATCTCCGACGCGTAGAGCTTCGCCATCGAAGCCGCATCGGTGAACGGCTCGCCCGCCGCGCGCCGCGTCGCCGCCTGAAGCGTCAGGAGCCACGCTGCTTCCAGTTGCGTTTTCATGTCGGCAAATTTCCATTGCAGGCCTTGTTTCGCTGCAAGGGGCTCGCCGTTGACGTGGCGCGTCTTCGCCCATTCCATCGCGTCGCCAAGTGCCGCTTCTGCAATGCCGAGGCTGGTCGCCGCCACATCCAGGCGGCTGTTGTCGAGCACTTTCATCGCCGTGCGAAAGCCGGTGCCTTCTTCGCCCAGCCGGTTTGCCGCCGGCACATAGCAATCGAGCGCGACCTCGTGCGCCGGTGCGCCCCGAATGCCCATCAGCATTTCAGCCGACGACACCGACACGCCAGGCGTATCGGCATCCACGACGAACGCGCTGATACCGCGCGTCCCGAGCTCCATCGCGGTCTTCGCGTAGACCACGATAAATTGCGCCGCCCCGGCATTCGAAATGAAGTGCTTCACACCGCGCAGCCGGTAGCCATCACCATCGCGCACCGCCTGGGTCGTCATGCCAGCCGGATTCGAACCGGCTTGCGGCTCGGTCAACGCGAACGCGCCGAGCTTGACGCCCGTCGCCGCGTCGGGCAGATAGCGCGCGCGCAACGCATCGTCGCCACCGATCAGGATCGAATCAGTGGCGAGGTAGTGGGCGCCAATCATCGACGAAGTCGACGCGCACGCGCGCGCAATCTCTGCCAATGCAAGAATGATCGCTGCGGGCGAGGCGCCAATGCCACCCCAGCGCTCAGGCAAGTTCATGCTCATCACGCCCAGATTGGCAAGCGCCGGCACATAGCGCGTAGTGGAAATCTCGTCGCGGTCCACCTGCGCCGCGTGCGGCGCCAACTCTGCGTGCGCAAAGCGACGGATCGCCTCGGCAATCTCGAGATCGGCCGCGGTGACACCCATTCGTTTAAGCATCATTCATCTCCTGAATCGTTTCGTTTGGCATGCTTACGGTTTTGTCGACACCCAGTACGCCGGCGGCGCACAGCGCATCGATGTGCGTTGCGTCGACGCCGAGCTGCCGCTGCAGAACGGCCAGCGTGTGCTCGCCCAGGCGCGGCGCACGCGTCGTGCGCGTGGCGGGCCAGGCCGAGAACTGGACCGGCTGCCTCGGCAGGCGCATGGTGCCACCGCCGCTGGACGACGTCTCGACCAGCAGGCCACGCTCGCGCGCTTGCTCGCTCTCCAGCGCGTCTCTGATGTTCTGGATCGGTGCGACAGGAATGCCCGCCTCGCTCAGTAGCGTATTCACCTCGTCGATGCTACGGATTCCAGACCACGCTTCGATGCACGCACGCAACACCGCTTCGTTTTCGCAGCGCGCCGCGTCGTTCGCAAAGCGTGCATCGTCGACCAGCGCGGGTTGGCCAAGCGCGTGCGCGAAGCGCTCGAAAAGACGATTGTTGAGCACCGCCACGACAAAATAGCCGTCCTTCGCGCGATAGGCCCCGAACGGCGCCGACGACGGGTGCCGGTTGCCTACGCGCTGCGGCGCGATGCCGGTCGTCGCATAACGCGCGACCTGCGCGGCAGTCAGGCTAAGCGTCGCATCGAACATCGCCACGTCTACGTGCGTACCCTTGCCGGTGCGCTCGCGCGCTAGCAGCGCTGCGAGCACGCCCCACGAAGCGAAGATGCCGCTCACGACGTCCGAGACCGAATCGCCGACAAGCGTTGGTGCGCCATCGGGCAAACCGGTCGCGTCCATCAGTCCGCACATCGCTTGCAGAATGATGTCGTAGGCGGGCCGATGCGATTCCGGTCCGGTCTGGCCGAAACCCGAGACGCTTGCATACACGAGCGCGGGATTGTGCGCGGCGAGCTGCGCATAGTCGATGCCGAGACGCTCGGCCACGCCGGGGCGGAAGTTCTCGACAACGACATCGGCCTGCGCGCAAAGCGCCTGCGCCAGCGCGCGGCCTTCGTCGCGCTTCAAATCGATCACGACGCTTTGCTTGTTGCGGTTCATCGCACTGAAAAGACCGCTCTCTCCTCCAGAAAACGGGCCGATTGCGCGGTAGTCGTCGCCGCCGGGCGGCTCGATCTTGATGACTTCGGCGCCCAGGTCGCCGAGCAGCGCGGAACATAGCGGGCCCGCGAGCACGCGGGAAAAATCGATCACACGAATGCCGTCGAGCGGCAGCGCGAGCAGTGTCACAGCGTCTTCCTCCAGAACAGCCAGCCAATTCGGCGGGTGAATTAATTCTCGGCTTTGGAGGCAATAAGATAAAATACTGGAATAAATTAACCGCTATATGAAAATCGTATGGCCCTATCGCTCAGGCTGCTGCGCTGCTTCGTTACGGCCGCGGAAACCGGCAGCACGACCGCTGCGGCGAAACAGTTGAACGTGTCGCAGCCTTCAATCTCAGTGGCGATCCGTGAGCTGGAAGCGCTGTTCGACGCGCCGCTCTTCGCGCGCGGCGCAGGCACCGGCATGACGCTTACGCATTTCGGACAACGAAAGCTGGCCGAGGCGCGCCACCTGCTCGCCTCGGCATTGGCGTTCGCCACCGACGACGTTGGCGAAGGCGACGGCGGCCTCGTTCAGATCGGCGTGTTCCGCACGATCGCGCCGGTTTATCTGCCGCGTGTGCTCAAGCTCGCGCAGGCGCGCTTTCCGGGTCTCACCGTGCAGTTCCGCGAAGGTGACCTGGCGCAACTCGATGAGTGGCTGCGCAAGCGCCAGATCGATCTCGCACTCATGTACGACGTGGGCTTGCCCGGGGACATCGAGCGCGAGTGCCTCGCCGAACTCAAGCCGTACGCGCTCTTGCCCTACGCGTCATCGCTCGCGAAGCGCCGGCGCGCGATCTCGCTGCACGAACTCGCGGAGCAGCCATTCATCCAGATCGACCTGCCGCAGAGCCGCGACTTTCTGATGGCCCCATTCTGGCAGCACGGCCTGTCGCCCAACGTGCAGTATCGGGCGACGTCCATTGAACTCGTGCGCGCGATGGTGGCAAGCGGGCTGGGCGTGTCGCTGCTAATTACGCAAAGTCCCGCGGCCGAGAAGACGCCGCTCGTTGCCGAGCGGCCGATACGTGAAGCCACCGTGATTCAGCCGCTCGTGATTGCACGACCCGCGCGTGTGCCGCACACGCGAGCCTCGGAACTGCTCACCGCCTGCGTGCGCGACGCGGTGACTGAAGCAACGCGCGAGCGGGTCGGAAAATGATCGATGTGGGCATCAAGCGTCGTCCGCATTAATTCCGTCACCGTTGCGCCCATCATTGGGTCATCCATTGAAAGGCCATTCGGCATCACGGCCGGCATCAGGGCCAGCCGTATGTGAAGGCGCCTCCTCAAGATTTGCCGACCGGCTGGCAGGCAGGCAGGCAGGGAAAGCACGCACAGATTGCGCCATCGGCAAACCAGACGCACCACATGCCCGCCACCGCATAGCGTTCGTGGGTTTCAGCGGATATGCATACGCTTGCCAACCGCGCCCAAGCGCGCCCTGCCCTCTTCGACAGAGCGCCACAGCAAGATTGATCCCGATGGTCGTTAGCTGCCGCTAATTTCCCGCGTACTCGCGCAAACACGGCCAATCTGCTTTTTATATTCACTGCGCATGGTTTCGATTTATTTTTCGCGGGCGTCCAGTTTTTTTCTGGTAGAAAGCAATACGTAAGAATTGAGCGGAGCCGCCGCTCATTGGAGCCTCGACCCATGAATCTTCCGAAACGCATGCTCGTAGCCAACGTCGCCTGGGCGCAGGAAATTGCCCGACGCGACCCGCAGTTCTTCAGCGCGCTAGCCGCCGGACAGAAGCCGCAAGTGCTCTGGATTGGCTGTTCCGATAGCCGCGTACCGGCCGAAAGCGTCACCCACTGCGCACCAGGCGACCTCTTCGTCCACCGAAACATCGCCAACCTGTTCCACCCCGACGACGACAACAACATGAGCGTGCTTGAATATGCGGTGCGCGTACTCCGGGTCGCACACATTATTGTCTGCGGCCATTACGGATGCGGCGGCGTACGCGCCTCGCTGCTCCCACCCGCCGGCGCTCTGCCGCACGTGAACCGGCGCATCAAGCCGCTTTGCGCGCTCGCGCAGACGCATCGCGCGGCCCTCGAACGCCTGCCGTCGGAAGAAGCTCGCATCAACCATCTTGCCGAACTCAACGTGATCGAGCAGGTGCGCCTGCTGCGCGGACATCCACTCGTGCGTGAGAGCGAACCCGCACCGCTCGTGCACGGATGGATCTTTTCGCTCAGCGACGGCCAGTTGCGCGAACTCGCTTCGGGCTACGATGCGACAACAACGTTGGCAATCGCGGCAACCTGATCATTCATTCTCAATTGCGTGTCCCCTTCAGGCGTGCGTCGGCCGTCGTGGCCCGGCACTCGCACAAAGCACGCACTCGCGTTTTCCACCCGTCTCTTCTTCCTGCTTCCGTCATGACTTCAAGAGCTTCTCTGTCCGCGCTTGCGCGCGACTTCGCTGCCGGCACCGTCGTCTTTCTCGTCGCGCTACCCTTGTGTCTCGGCATCGCAAGAGCCTCCGGCGCCGAGCCATTAGCCGGTCTCGTTTCTGGTATTGTCGGCGGCATCGTCGTCGCCGCGCTCAGCGGTTCGCGCTTGAGTGTGAGCGGCCCCGCCGCGGGACTCGTTGTGATCGTCGTGGATGGCATCGCACGCCTTGGCGGCTTCTCCGCATTTCTGCTCGCGGTGCTGCTTTCGGGCGTCATACAGTTCGGCTTTGGCATGCTGAGAGCCGGCCGGCTCGCCTCCTATGTGCCCACGCCCGTTATCAAAGGCATGCTCGCCGCAATCGGTCTGCTGCTGGTCGTGAAGCAAATCCCGCTCGCACTGGGACTTGCGTCAGCGCACCGCACCGAATCATTCCTGGCTGCACTTCAGTCGATTTCTCCCATCGCATGCATCGTTGCCGCGCTTTCGCTCGCCATCCTCGCGGCGTGGGAAACAAGTGCCCTGCGACGCTTTTCGCTCGTGCGGCTCGTGCCTGCACCGCTTGCCGTTGTGGTTGCCGGCGTAAGTGTCACAGTGGTTTGCGGCGCGCTCGGGCCTACGTTTGCGCTCCCGGTCGAACACCGTGTGGCACTGCCTGCAATCGGGTCGTTAGCGGCACTGGGCGACGCCCTGAAATTTGGCGACTTTGAGCTGAGCTTCGCACTTCTCGCCTCTCCGGAGATCTGGATCGTGGCGTTGACCTTGGCCGTCGTTGCAAGTCTCGAGACCTTGTTGAGTCTCGAAGCCGTCGAGCAGATCGACCCGCTGCGACGCACGGCACCGCCAGACCGCGAACTGAAGGCGCAAGGCGTCGGCAATTTCATCGCGGGCGCCGTTGGAGGATTGCCAATTACATCGGTCATCGTACGCAGTTCGGCAAACGTGCACGCCGGTGCGCAAAGCCGGCTCTCAGCAATCGTGCACGGCGTGCTGCTGCTTGTCAGCGTGTTCGCCCTCACCGATGTCATCAACCTGATTCCGCTCGCAAGCCTGGCCGCAATTCTGATACATACAGGCGTCAAGCTCGCCAAACCCTCGCTATTCGTGGGACTCGCGAAACAGGGCGCAGCGCCGTTCGCGCCATTCATTGTGACTGTCACTGGTGTCCTTGCCACCGATCTGCTTACCGGGATCATGCTTGGCGTGCTCTGCAGCGTCGGGCTGGCACTGTGGGCGAACCTGCATCGGCCGATTGCGCTCGCGCAGCACGACGACCATTTTCTGCTCTCGTTTCGCAAGGATGTGTCGTTCCTCGGCAAGGTGCCGCTCAAGCAGATGCTCACCCGCATTCCTGACCGTGCCACGGTAATCGTCGACACCACGCGTGCCGACTTCATTGATCACGACGTCCGTGAGTTGCTCGAGCGTTTCTTCGCCGACGCGAAGCAACGCTCGATAGTGGTCGAGATGCGGCATGCAGCACACGTGCCCCCTCCTGTGACGCGGACATGGAGGTCGACCCCGGACCTCGCGGCCGAGGCCCGCTCAAACTGAAGAGAGAATGCACGCCCCGCCTTCAAGTTCCGCCAGGGGCGCATTGAACCTGCCGCGATTCGGGCCAGACAGCTGCGTGACCCTCGGCCAAGGCTTTCTGCCGGGCGCGGTGGGGTTCACGTAGCGCAGCGGGCGATCGGTAGGCATGGGCATCGAGCATGTCCCCCGCGCACAGATCGCACAAGGCAAGCCCGGATATCGCAATGCAGCGAAGCTGCACCGCTTTAACGCGGCGAATGACGCATTGAAAGCCGCCAGCGTTCGATACCACGCCCATTGGGCGCTCATGCTGCGCGCGCTCGCGCACAAGCCGCGCACGCATGTATTTGGCGGAGCGCCCGAAATGTCCGGGAGATTCCGGATGACGCTAACCGCTACCGTCCCGCACCCTCACGAACTCCAGCGTATCGAGTTCGTCCGTCTCGGGCGCCACCACGACGCGATTGCGGCCTGCCGCTTTCGCCATGTAGAGTGCCGCGTCTGCCCGCGCCATTGCGCTCTCCAGCGTATCGCCAGGCAAGATCTCGCTGACCCCGACGCTGAACGTGCAGCGCACGCCATCGTCAGGCGATCGTTCGGCAACAAGCCGAAGTGCGTTGGCCATTCGCGCGGCATCGGTTTTGCGGGTATCTGCAAACAAGATCGCGAACTCTTCGCCGCCCAGCCGTCCCAAAAGATCGCACGACCGCAGCCCGTCGGACACCACCGATGCGACGCGCGCAAGAACACGATCACCGACTGCATGGCCAAAGCCGTCGTTGACGGCCTTGAAATTGTCGACGTCGAGGATCGCGATGGACAGCCGCCTGGACTTTTCCTGCGCCTCGGAAAGCAGCAGGTTCGCCCTGGACATGAACGCGCGCCGCATGAGTACGCCCGTCAGTTCGTCGATGGTCGCGAGTTTTTCCATCCTTCGGGCGAGCTGATCGTGTGCGAGCATCACCATGCCGATCGACATGCACGGTAACGTGACGACCGCCAGTCCGAGCAGCAGAACGTTCCAGAGCGACAGTTGCAGGAATGTAGTGGGCGGCACGACACCGGACGCTGCCGCAACTATCCGCGCGAGGTGTACCAACGCGCCAAGGTAAGCCGCTGCAGCCAGGAATCGATGCGCGTAGCGCGTGCCGTCCCTCGGCGCGTGACGCAGGGCCAACGTACCCACGGTGATGCGTCCATACGCAAACACAATGGATGCCAGCGTGACCCTCGCATGGAGATCAGGCGATACGCACGTAAAGTACGCCAGCGCTACAACGACGATCACGATCGCCACTGACTCGTCACGACGTACAGGACTAAGGCCGAAAAACTGACGCATGCCCTGAACAAGCAGCATCACGGCGCCCAGCGTAAGGAGCAGGACGCCCAGGATTGCGCCCGGACCAGGCTGATTGCCGACGACCAACACCCATGACGAAGCCGAAGCCAATAGCGCGTAAGCGAAACACCAACGACCAACTCCCGCCACGGCTGTCCGAAGCAGCGAACCCAGGATGGCAACGCTCATCAGGCAAGATACGATCAAGATGCCGAACAAGGCGATGGCGCTGAGCATGAAATTGGGCTGGCAATGAAAAGGAAGGGCGGCCTGAAATAAGAAAGCCGGCAGTCAATCGTTGAAAGCAAAACGAAAAACAAGAGTCGCGCAACGCTGGCACGCGCCTAATGCGTATCGTATCCCACGCGGGGTTGGATGAATACGAGCAGATATGGAAGGAAACCGATTCCGGCGAGCCTCCGCACTGAGAGAACATAAAGCGCCTCTTCCTCAATCGACGAGGACGTGCGCCACGTGCGGATATTCGACATGGGCGGCAGGCTTTGACCTTCGAATCGTGCAAAATCTGGCGCTTTGTCTGGAAAAGCGACGACTGTTCACATACTTACGCATCCGTCGACTGCGCAAGAACTGCGAGGTCGCGCAGCCTTGCCACGCCGGACGTGCGTGAGCCTGGCGCCAACCCGGGCGCGAAACTACATGTGCGCGACTGCACGGTAATGCAGCGCGCGCTGCACCAACATCGACGCTGGCAGAACGCAAAGGGCGGCCATGGCGCGACCGGGGAAGACGGAGCTCGTGACCGCGGATTCCGAAAACACAACCGAGGATTGAGCGATGAGCGACCAGATTCTGGCAGCACTGATGAGCGCCCCGAAGTGGGGGCAACTGTTTCGGCACATCGACGGCGGCATCTACCGCTTCGCGGGGTTGGCGCAGCACGCCGACGACAACTCACTGTTATATCTCTACTACCACGTCTGGCCGTTCGAGCGCCCGGCGATACCGTGGGCACGCCACTCAGACCAGTGGGGCTCGCACTTCACGCCCATCACTGAGCAGGACCTGGCGGAAGCCATGCGGCAGGACCGCATGCAAGCGCAGCAGGCCGTGCGCGGCGTCGATACCGATTCGCCCCGCGCGCCTGAGACACTCTAGATCACCGGCCGCCGCGCTCGACCGGCAACCACTAATCGACGACAATGATCGACGACCATGAAATGCGCTCCGCCCTCGCGGCGGGAACCGCTTGCTGCCTCACTCTTCGACACGACATACATCCCTGATGCCCTCTCTGCACGTCAACGCGCGCGCCTTCGACACAATCATCATCGGCGCTGGCTCGATGGGCATGGCTGCCGGGTATTACCTCGCCAAAGCCGGCAACGGGGTGCTCATGCTCGACGCCGGCGATCCGCCTCATGACATTGGTTCGCATCATGGAAGCACGCGCCTTATCCGTCATGCCTACGGAGAGGGTGCCGCTTATGTCCCGCTGGCGTTGCGGGCGCAGCAGCTCTGGACCGAACTGGAGCTCGAGACGGCTACTCCCCTCTTCGCGCGCACCGGTGTGGCCAACATCGGTCTGCCCGGCGACCACTTTCTGGATGAGGTCAGGCAAAGCGCCATCCGGTACGGGCTGACGCTGGAGACACTCGACGGCGGCGAGGCACGCAGCCGATGGCCAGCATGGCGACTTTCCAAAGAGCATATCGTTCACTTCGAACCCGACGCTGGCGTGCTGTATTGCGAACGTGCGCTCAGCGCTTACCGGACACTCGCTTCCATGCATGGCGTGGCGCTGCGTACGAACGCGACGGTCAGCGGCATCGAATGGCGTGCGCCGGATAGCGTCGATGTCGTGACGCGCGAGGGAGAACGGTACTCCGCGCAAGCGCTCATCGTGTGTGCGGGCAAATGGACGCGCACGTTGCTGGCCCCGCTGGGCATGGCGCTTCCTGTGACTCGCGTACGCAAGAGCTTCGCCTGGTTCGAGCCCGCGCCGGACTTCGGCCCGGATCGCTTCCCCGGCTTCGCGTTCACATCGGCGACCGGCCAGTTCTACGGCTTCCCCGACCTGGGCGGCGAGGGACTCAAGGTCGGCAGGCATGACGGGGGACAGCACATCGCGGCAGACGCAGAGCTCACCCCGTTCGGGTCCGAGCCGACCGATCTCGGTGATCTGCGGGCGTTCCTGCAGCAATTCCTGCCGGGAGCCGGAGCGCTTCGAACGGGAAGGATCTGCGAATACGACGTCACGCCGGACGAGCATTTCATCATCGATGCCGTGCCAGCCTGCCCGAACGTCCTGGTCGCAACCGGTTTTTCCGGACACGGATTCAAGTTTGCCAGCGCTATCGGCGAGGCACTGGCCGAGCGCCTCACAAAAGGTGTGAGTCGTGCGGATTTATCGCTTTTCTCATTCGAACGCTTCACTGGCGGCCCTGCATAACAACCGTAGCTGTCACCAACTACATGGACAGCCTGAAGCGGTCCAATCGGACTTCCGCAGCGCTCGAACTAACCATACTATCGCGCGAAATCAGGCGATTCCTGGCGAACAGGTGGCGGCCGCTTCGCATGCGATCAGTTCAGCTTCGATTCGATCCGGTCCTTGGAGTCGGCCCCGCCGCCTGCGTGATGCCCTTCACCGCCCATCGGTCAGGAGGTCGTCTGGAACGAAGCAATCTTGTTCCGGCCGGTTGTCTTCGCGTCATACAACGCCTCGTCGGCCGCCTTGATCACCGCGCCGGCGTCGCCATCCTCTTCCGGCGTCCAGCTAGCCATTCCGATGCTGGCAGTCACGCGCCCATACTCGCTGCTCACGTGCTCGATGGCGAGTCCGCTGATCGCGGCACGGATTTTCTCCGCGATCGCAAAGGCCCCGGTCATTGACGTGTTGGGCAGCAACACGACGAACTCCTCCCCGCCATAGCGGGCGGCGATATCGCCCGGACGCCGGATGCTCTCGCCGATGCACCGCGCGACGGCTGCCAGCGCATCGTCCCCTGCCTGGTGACCATACGTGTCGTTGTACGCCTTGAAGCGGTCGACATCGACAAACAACAGCGAAAACACGCTGCGCGCGCGACGCGCCCTGCGCCATTCCTGTTCGAGGATCTCGCCGAACGTGCGGCGGTTGTTGAGTCCGGTGAGACCATCGGTCCGGGCCAGCAGCACCAGTTCCGATTCTGCCCGCATGCGGCGACGCAACTGGACGCTCAGTAGCACGGACAGCGCAATAAGTGCTGCGCCAAACGCTGCCACCAGCAGGCCAATCGTCAGGGCGCGATGACGCCACGCTGCATAGATATCCTGTTCGGCTTCCGCGACCATGATGATCAATGGCAGATTCGGCAGGTTCTTGAAGTAGTAAAGCCGTCGAACGCCATCAATCGATGCCGTCTCGATAAACGTCCCTTCCGTCGCAGACACAAAACGACGGAACGTGCTCGCCTTGCTGATATCTCGCCCGGGAATGCGCGGGTCGTACGGCTGGCGCATGACCATGATGCCGTCCTTGCCAATCAACGACATCGAGCCATGCGGGCCCAGCGACAGGCCGGAGAACAGGCTGTGAAAATACTCGAGATTGATCGCCAGCAGCACAATGCCGGCAAACGTGCCGTCCGGATGCGAGAGTCGTCGCGACAGGGCGATGCTGGGTGTGCCGTTGCGTAGTCGCGAGTCGTACGGATCGCTAACATAGAGACCGACGTTCGGATTGTCGCGCTGGACCGTGAAGGATTTGCGGTCCGCAAAGTTGCCCTTGCGCGGCACGTCGTTGGCCGAATCCAGCACGATGTTGCCGGCGGCATCCATCACCAGCATCGAGCCGAGAAATTTGGCTGTCATCGCGTGATCGAACAGCACATCATGCCGCAAGTGCGGCGGCAACGCCATCACGTCCGCCCTTTGCAGCCCTTGTGCCACCTCCTGCAGCGACAGATCATAAAGCTCAAAGTTGCGCTCGATGTCGCGCTCGGCGACGAGACCGAGATTGCGCGAGGTTTCGCTCGCCCGGTCAAGCGCATCCTGCCGGCTTTGCAGCAATTGCAAGACGCAAAGGCCGACCAGCGCGCAGGCGATCAGGATGCCACCCACCACGATGGCGTAAGGGGCTGTTTCCCGAGTCTTCATTGTCTTTTACGGGCGGGGAGGAGCCTATGTGGCACTGGTTTCCGCATACTAAAAAGAGCGCGCCCAGAGTGCAAGCCGCTTCTCACCACGGAATAACGGTTCAAAACGGCCCGACCTTGAGGGGGCCACATCAGTCAACAGCAAACCAGGCGGCACCAGCTTCCCGGACGATTCCCGCTGCATGCCTTCAGGTTCGCGAATTGCTTCCGTCACGTGGCACTTTACAGGAGAGTCGGAATGCCAACTGGCCAACTTCCCGCCGGGGTCGTCCAGGCGCCCCATCCGGGGACGATTTTGCGTGACTGCGTGCTGCCGGGATTGAGTTTGACCATCAGTCAGGCCGCGCGGGAACTGGGCGTTTCGCGCCAATCCCTGCACCGCCTGCTCGGCGGCACGTCAGCGTTCACCCCGGGAACGGCTGCCCGTCTCGCGAGACTGTCCGGTGTGCCTTCGATGTATTGGCTACATCTGCAGTGCGAGTACGACCTTGAGCGCGCCCAGGTTTCGCTGGTGAACGTCCTCCCCGCGATACCGCGGCACCGTCTTTCCCCGGAAATCCTTAAACAGCTGGGAGCGATTGATGAGCGCTGAGACGGAATGCGTGCGCAAAGCCCGGACCGGCGTTCCCGGACTCGACGATGTTCTGATCGGGGGCTTCACTGAAGGACACCTTTTTCTGCTGGAGGGTGCTCCCGGGACCGGCAAGACGACAATCGCCCTGCGATTCGTCCTTACCGGTGCGCAAGCGGGCGAGCCGGGCCTCTACATCACCCTCTCCGAAACGGAAAAGGAATTGCGCAATGGGGCCCTCTCGCACGGATGGCGTCTGGACGAGAACATCGAGGTGTTCGAGGTGACTCCCCCGGAGAGCCTGGTTGATGCCAACCAGCAGCAGAGTCTGCTGTACTCGTCCGACCTGGAACTGGGCGAGACCATCAAGGCAATCCTGGGCGCATTCGAACGCGTCAAGCCACGACGCGTTGTCCTCGACAGCCTGTCCGAGATTCGTCTGCTCGCCCAAAGCTCCCTGCGTTACCGCCGACAGGTCCTGGCCTTGAAGCACTATTTTTCGCGGTACGGCGCAACGGTTCTGTTGCTCGACGATTTGAGCTCGGAAGCTACCGATAGAACTGTCCATAGCATCGCCCACGGCGTTATCAAGCTGGATGAACTCGCGCAGGACTATGGAGCCGAGCGGCGCAGGCTGAAAATCTCGAAGTACCGTGGCCAGGCTTACCGCGGCGGCTATCACGACTTTGCGATCAGAACGGGGGGCGTTCGCATCTTCCCGCGCCTCGTCGCCGCCGAACATCGCAGCCGGCTCGCGCGCGAGAGCGTCAGCAGTGGCGTCGCGCAACTCGATACGCTGCTCGGCGGCGGCGTGGAACAGGGGTCCAGTACGCTGATTCTCGGGCCCGCCGGGGCGGGCAAATCGACCTTCGCGCTGCAGTTTGTGTCCGCGGCGCTTGAGCGTGGCGAAAAAGCCGCCCTGTTCGTCTTTGACGAGGAACTGGGGCTGCTGTTCGATCGCACCCGAAAGATGGGATTCGACCTGGAGACCATGTTCGAGGCGGGCAACCTGCACATCGCTCAGGTGGATGCGGCGGAGATGTCTCCCGGAGAGTTTGCCTGCAGCGTGCGCGCCGCCGTCGATGAGGCGCAGGCGAAAACGGTGGTGATCGACAGCCTCAATGGCTATCAGGCAGCCATGCCAGAAGAAAACGCGCTTGTGGTTCACATCCACGAGTTGCTGCAATATCTGAACCGCCAGGGTGCGACCACCTTCCTCACCGTTGCGCAGCATGGCCTGGTCGGCGACATGAAGGCCCCGGTGGAAGTCACCTACCTCGCGGATACGGTCATCCTCCTGCGCTACTTCGAGGCGCTTGGCCGGGTGCGCCGCGCGGTGTCCGTGATCAAGAAGCGCACCGGTCGCCACGAAGAAACGATCCGCGAGTTTCGCATCGGCCAGGGCGGGCTGACAGTGGGCGCCCCACTAGAAGAATTCCAGGGCGTATTGCACGGCGTGCCGTCCTTCGTCGGAAACATCGGACCGCTGCTGCACCCCGGGCTCACTGGCGATGGCAACGTCTAAGCGAAATGGCTGTCCTGCGTTGATCCTGGCGCCGCTCGGGCGAGATGCAGCCGTCGCGGCTACCCTTTTGCAGCAGTCCGGGATTGAGTCGATTGTTTGCCAGGATCTGCCGCAATTCGCAGCGCTGCTGGGCGACGGAGTCTGCTGTGCGGTCGTGACGGAAGAGGCACTGCGCGGCGCCGATCTCGCT
The DNA here is from genome assembly GCF_048957375.1 of Paraburkholderia sp. A1RI-2L. Classification (NCBI taxonomy): domain Bacteria; kingdom Pseudomonadati; phylum Pseudomonadota; class Betaproteobacteria; order Burkholderiales; family Burkholderiaceae; genus Paraburkholderia; species Paraburkholderia sp. A1RI-2L. Next base: position 322,373 of record NZ_JARBTA010000003.1, on the reverse strand, counting down.
GCCGTCACGGCCTGGGTGGCGGGGCAACCGAGCTGGTCGGACTTCCCGTTTATCGTCCTGACGCAGCACGGCGGATTTTCTGATCCGTACCCTGGCGCGCAAAGCCTCTCGAAGCGGCTCGGCAACGTCATCTTTCTCGAACGCCCGTTTCACCCGATGACATTTATCAGCGTGGTGCGAACCGCACAACGAGGACGTTCCCGGCAATACGAAGCGCGTTCCCTCATTGAAGATCTGCACGAAGGTGAGGCACGACTGCGGACGGCGCTGACCGCGGGCCAGCTTGGCGCGTGGGAACTGGACCTGCCCATGTTCAGGTTGAACGCGTCCGCAGCCTGCAGGGCCGTATTCGGCCAGCCGCCGGGCCGGTCCTTTACCTATGGAGACCTGGAAGCGAGCGTTCACAGCGACGACCGGGCCCGGGTGCGCGAGGCCGTGCGTCAGAGCATGGGGACGGGCTGTGACCTCGCTTGCGAATGCCGCAACTTTTGGCCTGACGGCACGCTCCATTGGGGGGAGCTTCGAGCCCGGCTAGTGCGTGACAGGACGAATAACGCCATGCGTCTCGTTGGCGTCTGCTCCGACGTCACCGCAAGAAAAACCGCTGAAGAACACCTGCGGCGCCTCAATGAGACGCTTGAAGCGAAGGTGCTCGAGCGCACGGCGCAACTCGAGCGCGCACATGAGGCCGTCCTCGAGGAAGCCCGCCAGCGCGAGCGCACGGAAGAAGCGCTGCGCCAGGTTCAAAAAATGGAAATGATCGGGCAGCTGACGGGTGGCGTGGCCCACGACTTCAATAATCTGCTCATGGCGGTGATGGGCAACCTCGAACTATTACGCAAGCAACTTTCCGGGGAAAGGGTCGTGCGCCTGATCGATGGTGCGCTTCGGGGCGCCCAGCGCGGCGCGTCACTGACCCAGCGTCTGCTCGCATTCGCCAGGCAGCAAGACCTCCGGATAGAACCGAGTAACTTGTCCAGCCTGATTCGTGGAATGACCGACCTGCTCGAGCGTTCTGTGGGGCCGGGCATCGAACTGAAGTTCGGGTTGCCCGACCAGTTGCCACTCACGCTTGTCGATGCCAACCAGATCGAACTTGCTCTCCTCAATCTGGTCGTCAATGCGCGTGACGCGATGCCTGACGGCGGGACGATCATGGTCCGCGTCGACGCGGTTTCGTCAACCGGTTGCGTGGATCTCACCGGGGGCGACTATGTGCGCGTCACCGTGGGCGATACCGGGTGTGGAATGGATGCGGAAACGCTCTCCAGGGCCACCGAGCCTTTTTTCACGACGAAGGAAGTCGGCAAAGGCACGGGACTCGGCCTTTCCATGATCCATGGCCTGGCGCGCCAGTTGAACGGCGCGTTACGGCTCAACAGCGAGGCCGGCCACGGCACACAGGCTGAGCTGTGGCTGCCGGTCACCTCGCGGGCGCCCTGCGCGCCGGAGCCCCCCGAAAGGGCCTCTCAGGAAAGTGCGCAGCTTGTTGGGCGCGCCACCATTTTGCTCGTAGACGACGATGCGCTGATCTCGACGAGTACCGCATATCTGCTCGAAGACCTGGGACACGAGGTCATCGGCGCCAATTCGGGCGAGGATGCGCTGGACGTCCTCAGGAACGAGCAGAAAGTGGACCTTCTCATCACCGATTACTCAATGCCCAAAATGAATGGCGCGCAGCTGGCGCGCGCTGCACGTGAGCTAAGACCCGGTCTCCCGGTTCTCATCGCCACAGGATACGCAGATCTGCCACAGAACACGAACATGGATATTCCACGGCTGCGCAAACCGTATCAGCAGAAGCAGCTCATAGCGGAGATTGCCAAAGCGCTGTCCTTCGCACGATCTCGCTAACCTCATCAAGCGTGCAGACCTCTCGCGACGTGAGGGATTCATGGCATGGATGGTCAACACTCCAGCGCCCGGCCCCGCCCCCTTCTTGATGAAGTTCTCCTCGCCTTTGAACCATACATGCTGAGTCCCAGAGCGACGCCACGAACTACACGGCTTGGGTATGTCGATGCACTCCCTGCGCAACTGGCTGAAGGCCTACGGGCCGGCAAGCTCATTGGTCCGGGGGCGTAAGTCGTTACGGCGGAACAAATGGAGCTCTCGCGGCGGCGAACGGAGTACGGGTTGTGCATCGCGACCGCACATGCGAGGTTGTATCGCCATGTATCTGGCGCGCTCCGCGACACACGCTGTTTCGTGGGCGAGCGGGCCAGACATCTGCCCGATACACGTGCACCCCACTATGGTCGAACACTTCATCAAGGAGACGTCCTCATGTTCGATCGACTGAAGATTGCGGCGGCCCTCGCCGCGTTCGCCGGGATGGCCGCCACTGGTGCCTGGGCGGCTTTTGCATCCGACCCGAATCCCGAGTCCGAACCGGCGCCCGTGCAAACCGGCGCGATCGCGCCCGACTTCACTGGCACCGGCGCCTGGCTCAACAGCGCGCCGCTCGACCTCAAGCAATTGCGCGGCAAGGTGATATTAGTCGAATTCTGGACGTTCGATTGCATCAACTGCGCGCACACGCTGCCCTATGTGAAGGACTGGTACGCCCGCTATCACGACAAGGGGCTAGTGGTGATTGGCGTGCATACGCCCGAATATCCGTTCGAGCGCGACACGGGCAATCTGAAGAAAGCCATTGCGCGGTTCGGCATTCAGTATCCGGTCGTTCAGGACAACCAATATGCGACGTGGAATGCGTATGGAAACCAGTATTGGCCCGCGCTTTATCTCATCGATAAAAGCGGCAAGGTGGCTTACAAGCGCGTTGGCGAGGGGCGCTACGACGTGACCGAGCAGACGATACGGGATCTGTTGGGAGTGGATGGCAAACACGGGTGATACGTTATTCTGAAAGAAAAAGCACCGGCAACGGTGCTTTTTTTACATCCTTACGAATAATCGCGACGAACCCGCATCACAAATGCGTCACTTGCAAAATAGCTTCGGCAAATGCCTTGGGTGCTTCCTGCGGCAAGTCATGACCAATGCCGCCGGCAATATCGCGGTGGACATACTTGCCCGCAAACTTCTTCGCATAAGCGGCCGGTTGCGGATGCGGCGCGCCATTGGCATCGCCTTCGAGGGTAATCGTGGGCACCGAAATAGTGGGTGCGGTGGCCAGTTTCTGCTCGATGCTGTCGTATTTCGATTCACCCTGGGCGAGGCCGAGACGCCACCGATAATTGTGGACGACGACCGCCACGTGATCCGGATTCTCGAACGCCGCAGCTGAGCGCGCGTAGGTCGCATCGTCGAAATTCCATTTGGGCGACGCCAGTTTCCAGATCAGCTTGTTGAATGCTTCACGGTTTTCCGCGTAACCCCGCTCGCCGCGTTCGGTCGCGAAATAATACTGATACCACCACTGAAACTCCGCCTCCGGCGGCAGTGGCTTCCTGTTCGCCGCCTGGCTGCCGATCAGGTAGCCGCTCACCGAAACCAGCCCCTTGACCCGTTCGGGCCACAGCGCGGCGATGATGTTGGCCGTGCGCGCCCCCCAGTCGTAGCCGCCAAGCACGGCCTGATCGATCTTCAGGGCATCCATCAGCGCGACGATGTCGACGGCGGTCGCGGCCTGCTGCCCGTTGCGCGGCGTATCCGCTGAGAGAAAGCGCGTCGATCCGTAGCCGCGCAGATATGGCACGATCACGCGATAGCCTGCCCCCGCGAGCAGCGGCGCGACCTCGGCATAGCTATGGATATCGTATGGCCAGCCGTGCAACAGCAACACCGGAATGCCGTTCTCCGGCCCCACCTGCGCGTAGCCTACGTTGAGCACGCCGGCATCGATCTGCTGGATCGGCCCGAATGACACGCCGCTACCCGTGCGCGCGCCCGACGACTGCGCGCGCGCAATGCTGCTCATACCGAGTTCCGCGAGGCTGACGCTCGCCAGCGCGGTGCCAAGAAGGCGGCGACGGCGGACATTGACGGGATCTGACATGACTCACTTCTCCTTTTTGATGGTGTTAGAGGGCTGCAACGGATTTATAGCCGAGTCATAAGAGAACGTTGTATGCCAATGTATCTGCCTTATCTCTGTACACACAACGAATCAATAACGCCACGTTCAAGACCTGCTGGACTTTATGAGGGCGTTGGAGATTCCAGCCGTAGAAGGCGTATTCGAGTCGCTCGTCACACGCGCAATCCGGTCGCCGAATCGAAGAAGTGCAAATGCTGCGGCAGCCATGCGACGTTGATCCGTTCGCCCGGCTGCGGCCGATGCGCCGCCGGCAGACGCCACACGATTTCCTGATTGCCGAACCGGCCGTGCGCGAGGTTGTCGGCGCCCAGCAGCTCGCACGTTTCGACCTCCACGGCGATCGACCGCAGGCCGGCAGCGGGCGTCATGTGCTCGGCACGCACGCCCAGCGTGTATTCGCCTCCAGGTACCAGCTTGGCGAGAACGGATGCATCCAGCTGAAACGCGCCTCCGTCCGCGCCGATCGGCAGGTGCGGTCCGTTGCCCGCGACCTCGAAGCAGCACAGGTCGCTCGAAAGACGCCCTTTCAGCAGGTTCATTGCGGGCGAACCCATGAAGCTCGCGACGAATTCACTCGCTGGCGCCTCGTACACTTGGCTCGGCACGCCGATCTGTTCGATGTGCCCGCCGTTCATCACCACGATCCGCTGCCCGAGCGTCATCGCCTCGACCTGATCGTGCGTCACGTACAGGCTCGTGGTCTTCAGCCGCTGATGCAGCCGCTGAATCTCGAAGCGCATCTGCACGCGCAGCTTTGCGTCGAGGTTCGAGAGCGGCTCGTCGAACAAAAACACCGACGGCTCGCGCACGATCGCGCGCCCCATCGCGACCCGCTGGCGCTGGCCGCCGGAAAGGTCGCGAGGCCGCCGATCGAGCAGTTTGTCCAACTCGAGAATCTTCGCAGCGTTCGCGACGCGCTGCTCGATCAGCCCACGTTCGATGCCGCGGATCTTGAGTCCGTACGCCATGTTCTGCGCGACGCTCATGTGCGGATAGAGCGCGTAATTCTGGAACACCATTGCGATATCGCGGTCCTTGGGCTCCAGCGTGTTGACGACGCGATCGCCGATGGAGATCGTGCCGCCAGTCAGGCTCTCGAGCCCGGCGACCATCCGCAGCAATGTGGACTTTCCGCAACCCGAAGGGCCGACGAGGACCACGAACTCGCCATCGGCCACATCGAGGCTGACCGAGTGGAGCACCGTGTGCTTGCCGTCATAGCTCTTGTGCACACCGTCGAGTGTCAGGGCCGCCATGCGTCGCCCTCCAGCGTCGATCGAACCATTGGAACATCTGCTGCGAATCCGCTCATGCCCCTCCCTTTTACACTCATTTTTCTGAATCGACCAACCCACGCACGAACCAGCGCTGCATCGTCAGCACCACGACGAGCGGAGGCAGCATTGCGAGCAGCGTTGCGGCCATCACGCGATGCCATTGGGTCGCGGCGTCCCCGCTCGCGATCATGCTCTTGATGCCAACGACCGCCGTCGTCATCGACTGCGAATTCGTAATCAGGATTGGCCACAAATACTGGTTCCATCCGTAAATGAAAGTGATGACGAAAAGCGCCGCGATATTTGTCTTCGAGAGCGGCAGCAGCACGTCCCAGAAGAAGCGCATCGGACCTGCGCCGTCGATACGCGCCGCCTCGACCAGTTCGTCGGGCAACGTGAGAAAGAACTGGCGAAACAGGAACGTCGCGGTGGCCGACGCGGCCAACGGCAGCGTCAGGCCCGCGTAGCCGTCGAACATGTTCAGCGTCGACACGACCTGAACGGTCGGAAAGATCCGCACTTCGACCGGCAGCATGAGCGTCGAGAAGATCACCCAGAACGACACCGTGCGCAGCGGAAACCGGAAAAACACGATCGCATACGCCGATATGATCGACACGGCGATCTTGCCAACCGAAATCACGAGCGCCATCACGAGGCTGTTGGCGAGCATCCGGCCGAACGGCGCGGCGGCATTGCCGCTGCCGGACGTCCACACCGAGACGATGTTCTCGACCAGGTGCGTGCTCGGCACCAGACGCAGCGGCACGGTGAATACTTCCGACTCGCTCATCGTCGCTGCGCATAAAGCCACGTACACCGGAAACGCAATGATCGCGACGCCGCCAATCAGCATCGCGTGGCAGAACAGATCGAAGCCGCGCCGGTTCTCAATCATGAATATTTCACCTTGCGTTCGACGAAGCGGAATTGCACCACCGTCAGCCCCATAACGATCAGCATCATGACCACCGACTGTGCGCCCGAGCTGCCGATGTCGAGTCCCTGAAAGCCCTCGGTGAAAATCTTGTAGACGAGCGTCTTGGTGGCCTGTCCCGGTCCGCCGCCGGTCGCGGCGTCGATTACCGGAAGCGTGTCGAAGAACGCGTACACCAGGTTGACGACCAGCAGGAAGAAGCTGATCGGCGACAACAACGGCAGCGCAATACCGAAGAAACGCCGCACGGGTCCCGCGCCGTCGATCGCAGCCGCCTCGATCAACGAGCGGGGAATGGCTTGCAGGCCCGCGTAGAAGAACAGGAAGTTATAGCTCACCTGCTTCCAGACCGACGCCACCACGACGAGCGCCATCGCCTGGCCGCCATTGAGCGCGTGATTCCACGTAATGCCCGCCTTTGCCAGCACGAACGTGACGATGCCGATGCTCGGATTGAACAGGAATCCCCATAAAACCGCAGCGATCGCGGGCGCGACCGCATAAGGCCAGATCAGCAATGTCCGGTAGACGAGCTTGCCGCGCGTGATGCGATCGGCCATCGCCGCGAGAAACAGCGACACCACGAGCCCAATCGCGGTGACGAGCGCACTGAAAACCAGCGTCGTGCGAAATGAAGCGAGGTACAGCGGGTCTGCAAACAGGGCTTTGAAGTTCGCGAGCCCGACAAATACCGTGGAAATGCCGAACGCATCCTGGGACGAGGTGGACTGCCAGAGCGCGACGCCCGCGGGCCACAGAAAAAATACGACCGTAATCGCGAGCTGCGGCGCTATCAGCAGCCAGGGCAGCCACCCCGCTCCAAAACTCGTCCGGCGTTCCATGTATCGAGGTATCCGCTTACGGGTTTGCTGTCTTCTCGAAGCGGCGCAGCAAGTCGTTGCCGCGCGAGTTCGCGCTGTCCAGCGCTTCCTGCGGCGTCTTCTTGCCTGCCCAGACCTGCTCCAGTTCCTCGTCGACGACCGTGCGGATCTGCGGCATGTAGCCCAGACGCAGGCCGCGCGTGTACGGCAGAGGCGGCTTGTTCAGCATCTGCCTGGTCGCCGTATCGGCGCCGGGATTCTTGTCGTAGAAGCCCTGCTGACGCGTCAGGTCGTAGGCCGCCCTCGTGACCGGCAGATAGCCGGTGTCCTGATGCCACTTCGCAGCAACGGGCGCCGACGTCAGATAGGACAGAAACTGCGCCACGCCCTTATAGGTATCGGCATTCTTGCCGCCCAGCACCCACAGGCTTGCGCCGCCGATGATCGCGTTCTGCGGCGCGCCCTTCACGCTCGGGTCGTACGGCATCATGCCGGTGCCGTACTTGAACTTCGCGTACTGCCGGACGTTCGCGAGTGCTCCCGACGAGCCCATCATGATGCCGCAGTCGCCGCTATAGAATTTGGCGGTGGCTTCGTCCTTGCGGCCCACGTAGGTGAAGGTGCCCTGCTTCGCCATGTTCTGCAGGAAGGCGATGTGGGCGATCTGCAGCGGCTTGTTGATTTCGAGCTGGGCGTCGGTTCCGTCGAAGCCGTTGTTACGCGTTGCGATCGGCGCAGCGTGCCATGTGCTGTAGTTCTCGATCTGGATCCAGCCCTGCCAGCCGGTCGTAAAGCCGCAGGTCATCCCCGACGCCTTGAGCTTCGCGGCATCGTCGGCAAGTTCGGCCCAGGTCTTCGGCGGCACGTCCGGATTCAGGCCGGCCTTTTTGAATGCGTCCTTGTTGTAGTAGAGCACCGGCGTCGAGCTGTTGAACGGCATCGACACCAGATGGCCCGTCTTCGCGTCGCTGTAGTAGCTCGCGATGGTCGGCACGAACGCCTTCTCGTCGAACGCCACGCCGGCCTTCGTCATCACGTCGTACACCGGCACGATCGCCTTTTTTGCGCTCATCATCGTGGCGGTGCCCACTTCGTACACCTGCAGGATCGCCGGCGCGTCACCGCTGCGATACGCGGCAATGCCTGCAGCCATCGTCTGGTCGTAAGTGCCCTTGAAAACCGGCACGATCTTGTACTGGCTTTGCGACGCATTGAACTGCTGTGCGATCTCGTTCACGCGCTCGCCAAGCTGGCTTTCCATCGCATGCCAAAACTGGATTTCGGTTGCTGCGTGAGCGCCCTGCATCAGCCCGGCGAGCATCAGCGCCGCAGACGCCGCTCGCAAACCAACGCCGAACCGGCCATTGCGCTGTTGAGTGGTTTTCATGAGAGTCCTTTTATCCGTTGAGGCTTTATTGAAGAATGATGCGACGCACAACACGACAAGTGTTTCCCCGATCCCATGCATTCGGCCAGATGAACGCGCAGCCTAGCATGAAGCATTATTCCCGGCGCGCTGGACGCGCGCGCTGCGCTTGCGCGACGAAGCATGCTTCATGCCATTCAGATGATATGCGGCAGTCATTTCGTGTTCGTGACACAAAAATCAATACGGCGGCAATTCACTTATTAAGGGTGTTCCAAGGTCATTTGAAGTGAGGCGAACATAATGTGTTGCAATAAAAAAGGGCGGCGTGCATTTGCTGCACGCCGCCCTTTTAGCATCATTCCACCCGAATCCTAACCGCCCTTTACCACCTTCCCGCGTTGCAAGACCAGCTCGACGCGCTCGCCATCGTTGGCCACCACCCCGATATCAGCGAGCGGATTGCCATCGAGCACGAGCACATCGGCAATCGCCCCCTGCGCGATCACGCCCAACTCGCCCTTCATGTTGACGATATCGGCGGCCACGCTCGTCGCGGAACGCAGCGCTTCCAGATTGCCGAGGACCTCGGCGCGAATGCGGAATTCGCCGCACTGGAACGCATGCATTTCACCCAGCAGATCTGAGCCGAAACCCATCGGCACGCCCGCCTTCGCGTAGATCTCCAGCGATTCGCGCCCCGCGCGCTGTACGCTTGCGACTTTCGCCACGGAATCGGGCGGCAGCCCGAACTGTGCGCCGTGTTGCGCGAGCGCGTCATAGGTGACGAGCGTGGGAACCACGAATGCGCCGTGCTCATGCATGACGCGCGCCGCCGGCTCATCGACGAGATTGCCGTGTTCGATCGTCCGCACGCCGCACCGCACGGCGCGCGCAATCGCACGCGCCGTATAGGCGTGTGCCATCACATAGGTGTTGGCCGCCTCGGCCTCGGCAACGATCGCGCGAATTTCATCTTCGGAGTACTGGGTATTGCAGATGGGATCCACCGGCGAGGCCACGCCGCCCGACGCCATGATCTTGATCTGCGTGGCGCCCTTCTGGACTTCTTCGCGCACCGCCAGACGCACGCCTTCCACGCCATCCACCACGCGCGCAATCGCACCCGTGCGGAAGCAGCACGAGCAAGGTTCGAGCAGGTCGCCGCGCGGACGAAAATCGCCGTGGCCGCCCGTTTGCGAAAGCGCCTTGCCGGACGGGAAAATGCGCGGCCCCGGCACGAGCCCCGTCTCCACGGCATGCATCAGCGCCCAGTCTGCGCCGCCGGCATCGCGCACGCTCGTGAAACCGCGCGAAAGCATGGCCTGCATGATCGGCAATGCGCGAATGGCCGCCAGGATATTCGGCTGCCCGGCGTTGATGCCCAGATTGGCATTGGAGGCCAGCACGTGCACGTGACAGTCGATGAAGCCCGGCATCACGGTTTTGCCGCGCGCGTCGATCACGCGGGCGTTGGGATAATCGACCGGGCGATCCGTGACTTCGACAATCCGCTCGCCGTCGATCACCACATGATGATGGTCGAGCAGCACGCCGCGAACGAGGTCGAGTACGTTACCGCCGTGAATTACGGTTATGGACATATTCGTCATCCTTATTGAATTGCCGCGCCCGCACGCCCTGCGCCGTGCCGTACGTCCTTGATGAAAAACGTGCCGACCAGACTGATCGCCGCAGCGACGATCACGTACAGGGCGGGCGCCATGTTGCTGCCCGTGCGGGCGATCAGCCACGTGATCAGGAACGGCGCGAAGCCGCCGAAGATCGTGACCGCGAAATTGTAGGCAACCGAAAGGCCGGTCGAGAGCACCCTGGTGGGAAAGAGCTCGGCGAAAGCCGCGAGAATCGGCCCGGTGTAAGCGGCGATCAACACGCCGAACACCGTCTGGAACACGAGCATCGACATCAGTCCCGGCGCCCGGTTGATCCACGTGAACATGGGCCACGCGAGCACCAGGATCGCGAACGCCGAGCCGCAAAGAAACACGCGGCGGCCCCAGATATCGGCAAGCTTGCCGACCACGGGCGAGCAGCACATGATCATGAGGCCGCCCATCATGCCGGCGAAAAAGCCCGTCGATTGCGGCAGGTGCAACGTGCGCACCGAATAAGTCGGCATATAGAAGAGCAGCACGTAGGTGCACACGGTCCAGAGAATCACCATCGAAAAACTCGCGAACGTCTCGCGCGGAAAGCGCGCGAGCACTTCCTTGAGCGGCGAATGCTCCTTGCCCTGCTCCTCGATAGCGCTGAACGCGGGCGTTTCGTCCATCTGGCTGCGGATGAAATAGCCCACCGGTCCGACCAGAATGCCGAGCAGGAAAGGCACGCGCCAACCCCAGCCATAGAGGGCCTGGGCGTCGAGGAAGGTAGTGGCGAAGGTGCCCGTGGCCGCGCCCAGCAGCACCGCGAAGCCGATGCTCGACTGGATCCAGCTCGAGTAATACGCGCGCTTGCCGGGCGGCGCGTACTCGGTGAGAAACGCCGTGGCGCCGCCCATTTCGCCGCCGGCGGAAAATCCCTGCAGCAGCCGCGCAACGACGATCAGCAACGGCGCCGCGAGGCCCGCCTGGTCGTAGGTGGGCGCGAGGCCGATGATGGCCGTGCCCAGCGCCATCAGCAAGATGGTGAGCGAGAGCGCGGCCTTGCGGCCTGCCTTGTCGGCGTAGACGCCCAGCACGATGCCGCCCACCGGGCGCATGACGAAGCCCACGCCGAAGGTCGCTACGGTGAGCAGCACGGAGCTCAGCTCGTTGCCAGTGGGGAAAAACAGCTTCGCAATGATGACGGCGAAGAAGCTGTAGACAGTGAAGTCGAACCATTCGAGGCCGTTGCCCAGCACGGTCGCGATAATGGCGCGGCGGCGCTGCCGCGCGGCTATGTGGACTGAGGGCGCCGTTCCCTGAGAAAGCGTTCCTTGCATCGTCTCCTCCCTTTTTGATCGAAGCGGGGGCTTGCCCGCATGGAGGACATGCTAAGGACACTCGCGCTTATCTCCGAACGAAAGATTCGCATGCATGCATGCGCCAGGCGCATGCGAGAGGTTTCTACGCCGTGCTCATTGGGGGCGACTGCGCCGGCATTTGCGCTTGGGCCTGCTCGAACAGCCAGCGTGTGAACAGGCGCGCCGCCTGGTTCTCCGCGCGATCGTTGGGCGAGAGCACGTAGTAGCCGCCGCCGTGGCTGGCCATTGCCGTCGAGACACGCATGAGCAGGCCTGCGTTCAGGCACGCGTCGATCATATAGCGCCAACCGAGCGCGATTCCCTGGCCCAGGATCGCCATCTGCACGATTTGCGGGTAGTGGTTGATCGTGATGCTGCGCGGGGCCTTGGGCATGTCCACCCCGTTCAGGCCGAGCCATTCGGGCCACGACATCCACTGGCGCTGCCCGTCTTCGAGCAGCAGCAATGTCTCGTTCGCGAGGTCGCCGGCATCGAGCGTGCGCCCCGCCAGATACGCGGGCGAGCAGACGGGAAAGACCTCTTCGTGAAAGAGCCGGCGCGCGGTATAGGCGGCGCTCGCCTGCTGGCGCACGTAATACACGCCCACGTCGAATTCCGCCGGCGACATCGACGCGAGGCCGTCGCGCACGATCAGGCGCAGCTTGATGTTCGGATGGGCCGCGATAAATGCCGGGAGCCGTGGCGTGAGCCAGAGCACCGACACGCCCGATGAGCACGCAACGGTCAGTTCGAGATCGCCGTAATGCTTCATGACGTCGCGCGTGGCGTCGGCGCATTGCGCAAGCAGGCGCTGGATTTGCGCGGCATACTGCTCGCCCGCGATCGTGAGGCGCAGCGAACGATGCTCGCGCACGAACAACGAGCGCCCGAGAAATTCCTCGAGCTGCTGGATCTGGCGGCTGATCGCGCTTTGTGTCAGGTGCAATTCGCTGGCCGCCCGCGTAAAGCTCGCGTGCCGCACGGCGGCTTCGAAAGCGACCAGACATTGAAGAGGCGGCAAGGGAGCGATACGCATGGCGGGCCCAACATGGATGGCAATCCCGGCATGATAGATCGTCGCTTCGTCCATGCGCGGCGAAATCGCAGACAATAGGCACATGGACATCAACCGCGCGGCCCGCCTTTGACCAGCAAGGGGCAACGCGCTGCAACCGGAGATCGCATCATGTCACCCACACCGAACTACTGGTTTCGGGCCAAACGTTATGGCTGGGGATGGGGCCTGCCGACGCGCTGGCAAGGATGGGCGGTCCTGCTCGTCTACTTCGCGCTGATCGGCGCAACCGTGCGCCTGGCCCCGCCCGACCAGCATCGCGCCGCCTTCATCTCGCTGATCGTGCTGTACAGCGTCGTCCTCGTTGCCGTGTGCTGGCTCAAGGGCGAGCCGCCCCGCTGGCGCTGGGGCAAGCATTGAGGCCGCTCGCCACGACAACTTCGTTCACACTCTGAACACCGCCTCGAAGCGCGCGGCGAAACGATCGAATTCAGCCTCGGGCAAGTGGTTGATGCCCGCCGCGCGCTTTCTCCCACCGCCCGTTTCGAACTGGCGACAGAAGTCGTCAGCGCCGGTCGCACAGCCGGCCGGCACCCGCAAGCTCACGACGAAGCCGCCGCCCGATTTCGGCGAAAGCACCGCGAGCGCACGGTCCGGTTCGTGCTGCAATCGCTCGTTGGCAAGCGTGCCCGTTGCACGGCGCGCCCATGCCGCGTCCGGCAGGCGGATCAGTTGCGCACCCGGCACGTCGCGCTCGGCACGCAGCGCGCGCGCCTTCGTCATGTCGTCGCGATAGCCGTCGCTCAGCGCCGCGAACACGCCACCGGCGCCATTCGTGCCATCGGCCGCCGTGAACGCGAGCGGATCGGCGAACGGCAGCAGCGCATCGGCCAGCGCTTCTGGTGCGAAATGCAGGTCGTCGACTGTCTCGCCATAGGCGTTGTAGTTCAACAGCAGACCTAGTTGCGCGAGTTGCCCGAGTGTCTCGGCATCGATGTCATGCGCGCGGCCGAGCGCTTCGCCAAGCGTGGTCAGCGCGTCGCCATACGCGCCCACGATTGCCCAACGCACATGTCGTCCACCAAGGTAACCATTGACGAGCGCGCTCGTGCACACGTCCGGCGCCGTGTTGATGTGCGCCGTGAAGCGCGGATGCATAGGCAGCTCGCCAGCGAAATGGTGGTCGAAATAGCGCAGCGACGCGCCTTCGTCGAGCAGCCGCTGGACGTCATCGCGGTTCTGGTCGTGCGAAACATCGAGCACGGTGACCTGCTCGCGGTGCTTCGCCGATACGCGCTGGAGCAAATGGATGTCGCGCTTCACGCCGGTGATCAGCCGCGCCTGCACGCCCTCGGTCAGCCGCAGTTGCTGCAACGCACAGAGCCCGTCCGCATCGCCGTTGAAGGCGTAAATGGGCGGCGCGATGCCCGCGCGCTCCGTCATGAATGCGGCATGGCTCATGGCATGAAGTCCCCGCCGTTAGCGTCGAGCGCAGCGCCCGTGATGGCCTTCGCGTAATCGGAAACGAGGAAGAGCGCGGCCTTCGCACAATCGTCGTCATTCGGAATCGCGCCGAGCGCGATGTTCGCCGCAATCGGCGCGACGATCTGCTCTTCGGGCACGCCGTGCTCGGCCGCCGCATGCCGCACGTAGCCCTGCACCGGCGCGCCCCACATCCAGCCCATATGAATCGTGTTCGCGCGAATGCCGTGCGGGCCGAGCTCCTTCGCGAGGTATTTCACCGCCACGGCAAGCGCGCCCTTCGACACCGCGTAGCCCGCCTCGCCCACGAACGGCTTGCGCACGGCCTGGGTGTTGATCATCACAATAGCGCCGCTGCGCTGCGCCTTCATGCGCGCCACCACCTCCTGCGTGATCGTCATCGTGCCCACGAGATTGGTGTCGAACACCGCGCGCCAGCCGTCGAGATCCGCGCCGTCCACCGGCTCGGGAAAGTTGCCGTGCACGAAGGCGCTGTTCACGAGCGCGTCGATGCGGCCGAAGCGCGCCACCGTCGCCTCCGCGAGCTTGCTGCATTGCGCGCGATCCGTAATGTCCGTCACGCATTTGAAGACTTCACAGTCCACATTGAGCTCGCGAATGCGCGCTTCCGCATCATCGAGTTTCGCAGCCGTGCGCGCGGCAAGCACCACCGCGCGAGCGCCTTCACGCGCTGCTTCGACTGCGAGCTTCACGCCGAGCCCCGGCCCGATGCCGGACACGATCACCACCTTGTTGTTCAAAAGCATTTCAGAGTCCCCCCTCGTAGTTGTACGAATAACCGAGTTCCAGTTCGCGATGGCGAATGCGCCAGCCCTCGGGCGTGCGCACGAGCGCGTCCGCGTACCAGATGCCGAAGAACATCACGCGTTCGCTGCCGTCGGGCGCGCGCCACACCATCGGGTTGTGGCACATCGTGCAGGCGCGCGCCGTCTCCCCGTCGATTTCGATGCGGATATTGCCCATCATGTGCTGGCTGCGCGGAAATTGCGGCAACGCCTTCGCAAGGAACTGCTGGGCTTCGCGCAGCGTGCAGAGTGGTCCGCCGGTGGCGCGATAATCGATGGCGGCGTCTTCGATAAAGAGGCGCTCAAGCACGGCGAAATCACGCCGATCGATGGCCGTGCCGTAATCGATCAGCAGATCGCCGATATCCGCGCCGTCGAGCAGATACTGGAGATCACCCGCCATGGCCGGCTCCGATATGACGCTCGCGATAGCGCGCGAAATCGCGCCGCAACTGCTCGACGCTCAGGCCGAACTGCTCGAGCGTGTAGTCGTGCGGCGCACGCTTTTCGCGCCCGTTCTGCGCGAGCCACGCCTGCATGCCGGCGCGCACGTGATCGGGGAACGTCATGTCCGCAAACGCATACACCCGCTCGACTACGCCGAGCGGATCGGCCACTGTGTCCTCGAAGCGCACATCGAGAAAGCGCTCCGCCGGCACGCTCGCGCGAACCTCCATCGCGTGATGCACGGCGCGCTGCATCTGCGCGCTCCATTGCCGTCCGACCTCGCGTGCGTCGGGTTCGTCGGCGTAGAGCTTCCAGAGCGTATGCGCCATGCTCGCCATCGACGCAATGGTTGCGGTGGGGTCACGATGCGTCAAGACCACCTTCGCGCGCGGGAACACCTTGAACAGCACTTCGAGCGCGTGCAGGTGCTGCGGGGTCTTGAGCACCCAGCGCAGCGCGCCCGGATCGCCGCGCTGCGCCTTCTGCCATTGCAGGAACTGCAGCATTTTCTTCAGATACACGTACACCTCGGTATGGTCTTGCTGGGCGAGCCATGCGGTGTAGCGCGGCACATTCACGTACGAGTCCATAGCGCACAGGAACGAATGCTCCATCAGCATGAATTCTTCGTCGGGCTGCATGGCGTCCAGCGGATGGATCGCGAGAATCTGCGGGATATGCCGGATCATCTGCTCCACTTCGGCGCGCGCGATAGCGATGCGCCGCGCGCTCTCGCCAGCCGGTTCGCCGGGCAGCGGCGCAGGGTAGCGTGTTTCCCACCACGCCGCCGAATGAAAGCGCGCGTCGGTGGCGAGCAGGCGCTGCAACAACGTCGTGCCGGTACGCGGCAGTCCTACGACCACGACGGGATCGTCGATGGACCGCGCGAGAATCTCGGGATGTCGCTGGCAATAATCTTCGATCACGAGCCGGTTCACGAGTTGCGCGCGCACCTTTTCGTGCATCATCGCTTCGCCTTGCGGCGAAAGGTTTGCCTGCCCGGCGAGCGCGTCGAGCAACACCTCGAGTGCCACACGATAGCTTCCCTCGCCAAAATTGCTCAGACCTCCTGAGCGCTCGATGGCGGCCTCCATGAGATGACTGACGAGGTGCTGAGCGTCCCGGCGCGGCGCGATGGGAGCGGCGGCGTTCATGCGGTCTCCTTGAGCGTTTCGAGCTTGACCACACGCGTGACCGGATGCACGGGCGTTTGCGCGCCCACCCAGCGCAGGCATAAAGTGCCCTCGCGATGGCCCGCGGTTTCCAGCCAGTTCGGCACGGCCGGGTCGCGCGCGCTCAGCACCAGTGTGACGCCGCCGTCCTCGCGCAGTTGCGCCGAGTGCTTGTTCAGGCAGATGCAGTGATAGCGATAATCGAGCGACTCCATCCAGTAGTTATTCACCTGGACGTTCCAGAAGTCGCATTCTGGCGCGCGCGCTACGTCGATCACGAGCGCCTCGTCGTCTGCGAGCGCCCAGTACGTGTGGTAGTAGAAAATGTTCGGGTCGCCGCCCGCGGCCTGGCACACGGCCTGATCGGCGGGCGGCAGCGCGTTCGCATGCGCCTGGTAGCCCTGCGCCCAGTCGGCAAAGATGCGCGAGGTCTGCTCGACGAATGCGGCAGCGCGTTGGAGGCCGTTATGCAAACGCATCGGGTCGAGCGGCGCGGGCTGGCTCGATGCGCCTATGCGCTCGATCTTCAGTTGCGCAGGCTTCTCGGTCTTGCGGTCGAGGAACGTCTGGCGCACGACCAGTGCGTTGGTGGCCGGGTCCATCGGCAGCCAGTTGCCCCCTCGGCCCTCCCGGCCTTCGTGCCGTTTGGCGCTCAGGACAATTTCGAAGCTGCCATCGGCTTCGACGCGCATATGGTCCGCGTCGATAAAGCCGGTCTGCAGCATCTTGCCATCGGTTTCGTAGCCGCCTTTCTGCGTGCCGAAGCTCAGATACGCGACCGTGCCGCGATGACCGCTCACGCGGTATTCGTGCGCCCCGTTGAGGCGCGCGTACTGATAGAGATTGTCGGGATTATCGGCGCCGATTTTGGCGGTCTCGTGCGAGGGCGAGAAAAAACCCGGAAAATCCGCATCCGCGAATTCCACGTGCATTTCGAGCCCAATGCGCAAAAGCCGGCTCAGATAGCGGAACCCTTCGGCGCGCGTGAACGCGTCTTGAGGCGCCTCGGGTCGCAGGATCTGCTCGCCGCTGCGCCGCAGTGTTTCGCAAAAGGCTGCCCATGTCTCGCCCGATAGCAACTGTGCTTCGCCGGTTGGCGTCGTCATGCTCTGTCTCCTCCGTTGTGCCGTTGGGAGACGATACCGACACCGATGCGCGGCGTTCTTCGTCCAGGTGGACTACCCAGGGTTTGCCTGTCCGCCCCGCCTACCTCAAAAGGACGATGCGGGCAGCGCGCGCGTGCCTATCATCGTCACAGACAGCTACTCGAACCGAAGGCCGAAACCCGCCGCAACGCCACGGAGGCAAACAACGTGTCGACGGAAATAGCAGCCGACTGCGAAGGCATTGCCCCCACCAGCTTCGAGGCGGCCGGCCTCGCACCGCGCGACGTGAGCGCGCTGCTGGCGCTCGTCTACCGTGGGCCGGTGGAAGCGACGCCTTGGGCGGGCATGCTCGAATACATCCGCCAACGGCTCGATGCGAGCTTCGTGACGCTCGTGCTGCGCAATCCGGTATCGGGGCATCCTGGCCTGATCGTCAACGCTTCGGTCCATGGCCCGCTGCTGCCCGGCGAGCCCTCCTATAGTGAGCATTACTACTCGATCTGCCCATTCGCCACCGTGCCCCCGGGCCAGGCGGTGACGGCCGACGAGCTCTTCGGCTCGCAGGCATGGTGCGAGCACAAGTTCTATCAGCAATACCTGAAGGCGCTCGACCTGCGCTATATCCTCGTGGCCAACATCCGCACGCACGATGCCGTGGATTGCGCCTTTTTCGTGAGCCGTCGCCACGACGCACACGATTACGATGCAGCCGACAAAGCGCTCGTGGCCGTGTTGCTGCCGCATCTGCAACGCGCGGTCGACCTGCATTCGACGTTCGACGTGCTCGAATCGGAGCGCACGCTGTACGCCGGCACAATGGACCGCATGCTGGTGGGCACCGTGATTCTGGACGAACACGGCAAGAGCATGAAGAGCAATGGCGCGGCCAACCGCCTGTTTGCCGCCGCCGACAGCATCACGCTCGTGAACGACGGGCTGCGCGCGCGCTGCCCGGTGGAGGATCGCCGCCTGCAGAAGGCCATTCAAGCGGCGATCCATCACCACCTGATGGCCGCGACCTCGTGCATCGAGGCCACCACGCTGTCGCGGGCCTCCGGCGAAATCCCGCTCAGCGTGCTGCTGCGGCCGATTCCACTGAACTACCGCACCGATGAACGCGCGCGCCGTCCGGCCGTGGCTGTTTTCATCCGCGACCCGGCTTCTTCGCCGCAGCATTCGCGCGCGATGCTGCGCTCGCTTTATCGGCTCACACCGACGGAAACGGAATTGGCGCTATTGCTCGTGGATGGGCTGACGCTCGACGAAGCGGCGGAAGCGCTGGGAATCGCGAAGAATACCGCGCGGGCGCATTTGCGCGGCATCTTCGGAAAGACCGGCGCGACGCGCCAGGCCGTGCTCGTGAAAACGCTGCTCAACAGCGTGGTGTCGATGGTGTGAGTGCGTTAATTCGTGGGGTTTGCGCCCCACTCCCTCAATCGGCCACCGATTGCGCAGGCGCCTTGGCAACGAATTTTCGCAGGCGATGCGCGAGCTTGTGCGACGGCCGTTCGACGGCGCAATAAAACGCATAGCTCGTTGCGCTCGCAACAGCTACAGTTGCAAGCCATGCGAGCGTCTGCCCCTGCGGATAGCCGGTCACGCCAAGAATGGCAAGCGCCAGCTTATGGCACAAATACAGGCTATACGACCACGCTCCGAGCGCGCCCGCATATCGCCAGAACGCACTGTTACCCTGGGTGGCCGTTTCTGCTGCGATCCAGCCAGCCACGACGAACTGAAACACCGGCAGCGTGATATCCGGCCCGATGAACGGCAGAAAAGCCGGCTTGATATGCGAGGTGGACGCGAGCAGGAACGTACACGACCCAGCGGCCACGATCACCACGCGCGCAGCAGCCAGATGCTTCGCGAGCCAGCCCGACACAGCCCCGATGCATCGCGCAATGCCCGCCGTGAGCGCCGACGCGCGAAAGCTCGAGCGGCCGTCCAGGGCGGTGCGGTGCATCTCGGCCACGAGACAGCCGAGCAGCCAGCCCGGCAGATACAGGAACGCGGTACCCGCCACGCCATAGTTTTCGTAGACGCAGTGCGCGCACACGAGTTGGGTATGCGTGTGCCGGTACCAGACCATCACCGCAGCGGCCAGCGCCACGCCGACAATCATCTCGCCCACATAGCGAAAGCGGCTGCGCAGCAACGGGTAAATCGTGTAATAGCCGATCTCGCAGTAAAGGGACCAGAGCACCGATTCCAGCAGATTGGCCGCATTGCCGAGCGGCTGGCAGAGCAGCGCAACAACGGCGAGCGGCAACCCAATACGCACGTAGCGTGATGCGAAATAATTAATGGGCCGCAGCGTGGCGTCGCGGTGATATGCGTTGTGAATGCAATAGCCGGAAATAACAAAAAAAACGATCACGGCAGCCGGTCCCGCGAACAACAGCACGGAGCCGGACCACAACGCGCCGCCGACACCCGCCAGCGAGGCCGGAAAGAATGCCTTGAACGGCGGCGGACCAAAGTGATAGAGCATCACCCAGAGCGCCGCCATGAACCGGATCGCGTCGATCTTCAGCGATTTGGCCGACGGTGCGCGGGACGCAGGCGCTCCGGACATGATGTGCCCCTTTTGCTAGTCAATGGCATGGAGCCTACCTGCGCCGGTGGTTAAAAAAAACATAAATAAATCGATGGATAAATCACCGGGAAAATGGGTGTGCACGCGGAGCGCCCAGACCACTCAGTTCGTGGACGAAGAAAGGGGGGCGCTGCGGGGTTCGTTGTGCCGGACCGGAACGAACCCGACCTGCAAGCCGAATAGCTTTGCAATGCTGTTAAGAGAGTCGACGGTCGGATTCCGGGTGCCTCGCTCGATGTCCTGAATGACACGGCGGCTCACGCCACGGTGCGCGGCAAATTCCGCCTGAGTCAGGCCAGTCATCTTGCGCATCGCCTTCGTCGCCTCGGGAATGCTCATGTCACCCCGATTGATCCTTTCGTGGAAGGCCGTGCGCAGGGCATTCTGCTCTTCATGGGTGGGGCGTGTCCGGCGCGGCATGATGATCCTCTGGCGGTTGAAGGGCTTTGAGTTGTCGGACCTGCGTATCGATGGACGGCACCAGGAATTCCACTGGCAACGGCTGCCGCCGGGCTCGACCTGCGCACAATCGACCCAGTGACCGTTCAGGAATATTTGCAGGGTGCAATCCGCGGATCATCTCCTTGTGCCTCGTAAATGTAGGACAAATGGACTCTGATTCTCTTAAACGCCTCTTATACGAAGCATTTTCGTGTACCAGGCCACCCGGCTTGCCTCCCCGATCACCACCACGCCACAGCCTCCTGGGGTTTGCCCGCCTTTAGTCCGTCCGGACGAGGAAGGCGCGGCCCTTCGGGTGACACGATGTCGACGCGTGAGGCGGGCACGCCTCGCACAACCCCTTTCCACCCCAAGGAGCCTTGCATGCCCGACTCGCCCTACCTCGTCATCTCGGACAAAGTCGAAATCGATGCGCCCGCATCGTTCGTCTGGGACATCCTGATCGATCTCCCGCGCTATCCCGAGTGGAACCCTTATACCGTGAAAGTCGAATCGACGCTGCGCATGGGCGAGCCGGTCAACCTGTATCTGCCCGACCCCACGCGCAACGGCGAGTTGCTCCACGTGGTCGAGCACCTGGCCGCATTCGACCACCCGAAACTGCTCTCGTGGGAAATGATTTCAAGCGCGGACAATCCCGACGCGGCACGCCGCGACCAGATCATTGAGGTGCTGGACGAAGCGCGTTGCCGCTATCACTCCACCGATCTGTTCCTCGGGCCGACCGCGCCCACCGTGATGGCGCAGCACGGTGAATGGGTGCGTCAGGGATTCTCCGCCGTCGCACACGCGCTCAAGCAGCGCGCGCAAACGCTGTACCGCGCGGCCCGCGCGGCACAAACCGCCTGATTGCCAGGCACGCAGCCAGCTCATGCGCCGCGCGCACGGTCGGCGGACCAGGCGCGGCGCTTCCCCCTCATCCCGCCACTCCAACCGAAGAGCCCACACATGAAAACCGCAGTCATCACCGGCAGCGCCTCGGGCATCGGCGCGGCCGTTCATCGTCAATTCGCCGATGCCGGCATGCACGTGATCGGCGTCGATAGCGCGCGCGCCGACGTATGCGCCGACCTTTCGCACGCCGCGGGCCGCGCAGCCGCCCTCGACGCCGTGCTCGCGCGCAGCGGCGGCGCCATCGATACGCTGGTTTGTTGCGCGGGCCTGGGCCCGCAGGCCGAGCCCGCTACGTTGGTCGCAAGCGTCAACTACTTCGGCGCGCTTGCGCTGCTCGACGGCCTGTTCGAAGCGCTCAAGCGCGGCAGCCAGCCGGCGGCCGTGGTGGTGTCGTCGAACTCAGCGGTACTGCAGCCGTGGAGCGGTCATCCGCTGCATGAAGCCTTTCTCGATGGCGACGAGGCTCGCGTGCACGCGCTCGTCGAGGCGAGCCCCGCCGACCAGTCCGGCTACCTTGCCTACGCCAGCTCCAAGCACGCCCTCGCCGTCGCGGTGCGCCGCCGCGCCGACTCATGGGGCCGCGCCGGCGTGCGCCTGAACGCTGTCGCACCGGGCGCGGTGCAAACGCCGCTACTCGAAGCGGGCCTGCGCGATGTGCGCTACGGCGAGGCCATCCGCCAGTTCGTGCCACCGGTCGGGCGCCGCGCCGAGCCCGGCGAAATCGCTTCGCTGATCCACTACGTTTGCGGCGAACAGGCCGGGTTCATGCACGGCAGCGTGCTCTTTATCGACGGCGGCCACGACGCGACGGTGCGCCCGGACGCTTTCTGATATCACCACGGAGTGCAACATGCACATAGAACACGCTGGCGACCCGCCGCCCTCGCCATTTTCTCCCGTGCGCCTCGGCCCGCTCACGCTGCGCAACCGCTTCATCAAGGCGGGCGCCAACGAGGGCATGACACCCGCCGGACTGCCCACCCAGGCGCTGCTCAAACACCATCGCGACCTGGCTGCCGGCGGCATCGGCATGACGACAGTGGCCTATGCGGCCGTGGCCGCCGACGGCCTGACGTTCCCGCATCAAATGCATATGCACGCAGGCATCGTGCCGCATTTGCGCGCGCTGACCGATGCGGTGCATCGCGAAGGCGCTGCCGCGTGCCTGCAACTGACGCATGCTGGCTCGTTCACGATGATGCGCCACGGCGGCAGCCGTGCGCCGGGTTCGGCGTCCGGAGGACTGAACGCATTCGGCATGCTCTACGGCGTGTATTTCCAGCGCGCGATGAGCGAGGTGGACATGGTGCGCACGGCCGCCGAGTTCGCTCGAGCTGCGCAACTCGCGCGCGAGAGCGGCTTCGACGCCGTGGAAATCCATATGGGCCACGGCTATCTGCTCAACCAGTTTCTCTCACCGCTCAGCAATCGCCGCCACGATGGCTTTGGCGGCAGCGTCGAGCAGCGCAGCCGCTTTCCCGTGCACGTGCTCAATCAGGTCAAGGACGCCGTGGGCGCGCAACTCGCGGTCACGTGCAAGCTGAGCGTGAACGACGGCGTGCCGGGCGGCAACACCGCGCACGACTCGGCGGTGACCGCGCGCCTGCTGGAAGCGGCCGGCGCCGATCTCCTCACGCTGAGCGGCGGGCGCAATGTGGAAAGCCCCTGGGTACTGTTCGGCAGTCCCATGCCCACTACAGCGATGAAGGCCGCCGCGCCGCATGCGTTCGCGCGCTTCGGGGTGAAGGTGCTGGAAACGCGCACGCCGCGGGATCTGCGCTTCCGCGAGCACTATTTCCTTGAGGATTCCAGAACGATACGCGATGCCGTGAAAATGCCGCTTGCCTATGTCGGTGGCGTTCTGTCGATCGACGGCGTCGGGCAGTTGATGGCCGAAGGGTTCGACTGCGTGGCGCTCGCGCGGGCGTTGATCCACGATCCCGCATTGGTCACGCACTTTCGCGACGGCACCGTCACGCGCTCCGCGTGCAATAGCTGCAACGCCTGCGTCGCGAGAATCTACGACCCGGCAGGCGTGAGCTGCGTGCTCGGCCCCGCCAACGATCCCGCGCTCACGCAGCAACTCGCCGCAAGTTGATCCTGCCCGTCCGATCGCGGACCGCCGGATCTTTTAGTCCGGTCGGACGAAGAATTCACAGCCCCCAAACCGGTAAGTTCTCCTCCATGCAGCCGCGTGTTTCGATTCCCCCGTCGATCAACCCGAACCGCGAGCGATGCATGAAAAACAGGAGACTATCGATGTTGAGCCCGACGTTGACCCATCTGGAGCGCCTCGAAGCCGAGAGCATCCACATCATGCGCGAGGTCGTGGCGGAGTGCGAGAAGCCGGTCATGCTGTATTCGATCGGCAAGGACAGCTCCGTCATGCTGCATCTCGCCATGAAGGCCTTTTACCCCGCCAAGCCGCCCTTCGCCCTGCTGCACGTGGACACCACGTGGAAGTTCCGCGAGATGATCGAGTTTCGCGACCAGACTGCGCAGCGCCTCGGCCTCGACCTGCTGGTTCACGTGAACCCGGAAGGCGTCGCAAAGGACATCAACCCGTTCACGCACGGCTCGGCGGTCCACACCGACGTGTGGAAGACCCAAGGCCTCAAGCAGTCGCTCGACCACTACGGCTTCGACGCCGCGTTCGGCGGCGCGCGCCGCGACGAGGAAAAATCACGCGCGAAAGAGCGCGTGTTTTCGCTGCGCTCCGAGCAGCACCGCTGGGACCCGAAGATGCAGCGCCCTGAGCTCTGGCATCTCTATAACGCCCGCAAACGCAAAGGCGAAAGCATTCGCGTCTTTCCCATCTCCAACTGGACCGAGCTCGACATCTGGCAATACATCTATCTGGAGACCATTCCCATCGTGCCGCTCTACTACGCGAAGAAGCGCCCGGTGGTGGAACGCGACGGCACCCTCATCATGGTTGACGACGAGCGCCTGCCGCTGCGCGAAGGCGAAGTCCCGCACATGAAGAACGTGCGCTTTCGCACGCTCGGCTGCTACCCGCTCACCGGCGCGATCGAAAGCGAGGCCGACACCCTGCCCGGCATCATCGAAGAAATGCTGCTGGCGAAGACGTCCGAGCGCCAGGGCCGGCTGATCGACAGCGACTCGGCAGGATCGATGGAAAAGAAGAAACAGGAGGGCTATTTCTAATGTCCACAGTCACCACCGCGATCGCCGACGACATCGCGCGATACCTGAGCGCGCAGCAGGAAAAGAGCCTGCTTCGCTTCATCACCTGCGGCAGCGTGGACGACGGCAAGAGCACGCTGATCGGCCGCCTGCTCTACGAATCGAAGATGGTGTTCGAAGACCAGCTGAGCCAGCTCGAAGCCGATTCGAAGAAGGTCGGCAGCCAGGGCGGCAATCTCGACTTTGCGCTGCTCGTGGACGGCCTCGCGGCCGAGCGCGAGCAAGGCATCACCATCGACGTCGCCTACCGCTTCTTCGCGACGGACAAGCGCAAGTTCATCGTGGCCGACACGCCGGGCCACGAGCAGTACACGCGCAACATGATCACGGGCGCTTCCACGGCGGACGTGGCCGTGATTCTCGTGGACGCGCGCAAGGGCTTGCTCACGCAAACGCACCGCCACAGCTATCTCGTCTCGCTGATCGGCATTCGCCGCATCGTGCTCGCCGTGAACAAGCTCGACATGGTCGGGTATTCGCGGGAGATATTCGAAAGGATCACGAATGAATATCGCGCGTTCGCGGCGCAGATCGGGCTGCACGACATCGTGAGCATTCCGCTTTCGGCGCTCGCGGGCGACAACGTCACCGACTCCAGCGCCAATACGCCGTGGTACAGCGGTCCCTCGCTGATGGCGTATCTGGAAAGCGTGCCCGTGGAAGACGACGCGCGCCTGAACCAGCCGTTCCGGCTGCCGGTGCAGTGGGTGAATCGTCCAAACCTGAATTTCCGCGGCTACGCGGGCAACATTTCGGCGGGCGAGATCCGCCGCGGCGAACGCGTGCGCGTACTGCCGTCGGGCCGCGATAGCCGCGTCGCGTCGATCATCACTGCTGCAGGCGAAGCGGCCAGCGCGCGCAGCGGCCAGGCCATCACGCTCACGCTCGAAGACGAAATCGACATCAGCCGTGGCGACGTCATCGCGCGCGCCGACGCGCCACCCGCCGTCGCCGACCAGTTCGAAGCCACGCTGGTCTGGATGAACGAAGAGCCGATGCTGCCCGGCCGCCCCTATCTGCTGAAGATCGGCACGCGCACCGTGGGCGTGACCTGCCAGCAGCCGAAATACCGCGTGAACGTGAATACGCTCGAGCACCTGGCCGCGCGCACGCTGGAGATGAACGAAATCGGCGTGTGCCACCTGAATCTCGACCGCGCCGTGGCGTTCGATCCGTATGCAGAAAACCGCGAAACGGGCGGCTTCATCGTGATCGACCGGCTCACCAACAACACCGTGGGCGCGGGCATGCTGCACTTCGCATTGCGGCGTTCGCAGAACGTGCACTGGCAGGCCACGGTCGTCGACGCCGGCGCACGCGCTACGCTCAAACATCAGACGCCGCGCGTAGTGTGGTTCACGGGGCTCTCGGGCGCGGGCAAGTCGACGATTGCCAACCTCGTCGAGCAAAAGCTGCATGCGCTCGGCAAGCACACGTATCTGCTCGACGGCGATAACGTGCGACACGGCCTGAACAAGGACCTGGGCTTCTCCGAAGCCGATCGCGTCGAGAACATCCGGCGCGTGTCCGAGGTGGCGCGGCTCATGATGGACGCCGGGCTCATTGCGCTCGTCTCATTCATCTCGCCGTTCCGTGCCGAACGCGACATGGCGCGCGCGCTCGCGGGACCGGACGGCTTCGTCGAGATCTTCGTCGATACGCCGATCGCCGTGGCCGAAGAGCGCGATCCCAAAGGGCTCTACAAGAAGGCGCGCAGCGGCGAGTTGAAGAACTTCACCGGCATCGACTCGCCGTACGAGCCGCCCGAGCATCCCGAGATCCGCATCGACACGACCGCCGACACGCCAGAGCACGCGGCCGGCAGAATCGTCGACTGGCTCCTGCATCGTTAAAGCGGCAAGCACCGGCCCACCTCGTCCAGCACTCGCGGACGAGGCGGGCCAAGTCGTTTGCCTCGCGGAAAGCATAATCTGCCGAGCGCGCCAATGCGCTCCCGGCGGGTTTTCAGATCAGGCAGAAATCACACGCCGGGACCGCGGCGTGCGTCACATGCCGTGCAGCGCGGCAATGGTCAGACGGGATCGGTCGAGCGGCGCGCAGCCCTGGGGCTGCCCGCTGGCATCGGCCGGACGGCACGGCGATGCGCCGGCGGCATACCGATCCTGATCGGGCGCGCCCATCGAGTAACTCACGGCCGCGACAGTAGCGAGTGCCGCAACGGTAAGCGTGCACACCTTTTTCGTCAGCTTCATGGACCGTCTCCCGATTCAAACGTGCGGGGCATTCGTGGCTTCGAGCCAGTGGCGATTCGGCATCGCGCCGAATGTAGACAAGTTAGTGGGACGCCCCTGCCGCGCCATCGTCCATTCAGCCTAAGGTCTAACGTGGGGCTAGCAGGAGCCGCATGTTTATAAAAATGTATATTGCATGCAAAATCCAATTCGACTCATTTGTGGATGCTCTCGCTGGTCACCCCGAGGACCGGCGCGGCAGCACTGACGTACCTGATAACAGGACAAGGGAGACGCGGCGGAAACCACCGCATTTTCTTCATCGGCTGTTTTCTGTTCGAAGTACCAAGTAATCTCGCGCTGCACCTGGTTCGGCGCGAAGATCTGGATCGGCCGCATCATGGTGACGGGGGGCCCGCTCTCGGCGTACTTCGTGTTCGTGAAGACCCTTGCGGCCTTCTACACGCTGCGCTTCTTGCCCGGCCTCGCCGAAGCGTGCTTCGCGATATCGTCGTAGAGATTCGCACGCGTATCGACCGGGCTGAACGCATTCAGCGCTCGCGCCACGCGGTGTCCTCGTCGAGCGGATAGACGGGGCGCCCGAGCCGCGTGTAGCGGAAGAGCCCATAGTCCGATCCCGTGACGCCACGGCTGTCGCATTCGACCAGCCCCGCCGCGATCGGCACGAATACCGGCCGGCAATACATGCGCGACTTCAGCAGCAGAAAGCGCGCGCGGCGCGGATCGATGCCTACGCTCTCGAACACGCCGAGGTCCCACGGTTCATGCGTGCGCTCGGTCACGACCAGCGTCGCCGCGCCCGTGTCGAGCACCGCCGCGCGTCCCATATACGCACGCTGGCCGGTATAGGTCGGGCCGGTGATTACGTATTCGCCATCGGTAATGGCGCGCACGACGCCGGTGACCATGAACGGCGCGCGCGGCGCAGCGCCCTCGCGCGCGAGCTTGTTGCCGATGCCGAGCGTCACGCGCGCGCCTACGCCCGCTTCGATCAGCGCGGCAACGGCCTCGGGATCGCACAGCGGACCGCTCACCATGCCCGTCAGCCCCTGCGCGAGTGCCGCTTCGAGCAGATCCATCGTGTCGCATGTTCCGCCCGACATGCAGTTGTCGCCGTGATCGAGCAGGAGCACGGGCTTGCCCGTGCCTTCGGCATCGTGCGCGTCCTGCGCGAGCCGCGCCGCTTGCGCGACCGACTCCGCGAGCGGCGGGCTGCGATAGACGAACTCGCCGCGCTCGTCCCAGATCTGCCGCGCAATGCGTTCGGCCACCGCTTCCGCCGCTGCGGCATCGCCGTCGCCCACCACTACCACGCTGATGCACGGCGCGGGAATGTCCGCGAGAGAAAAGCCGGCGAGCACCGATACGGCCAGCATGCCCTCGGCCTCGGCAGCGCGCGCGGCCTCGACGGCGCGGCGCATCGCGCCATCGGCGCTCGCGCTGCGCAGGGTCGACGTGAGCAGCGGCGGACGCCGCCATGCGAGCACCGGGCGCGCGCGCCCCTTCACGCGCGCGAACAGCAGGCGCGCGGCGTGCTCGCCCGTCTCGTACATGTCCACGTGCGGATAGGTCTTGAAGCTCACCATCACGTCCGCGTTTTCGATCATCTTCTGCGTGACGTTGCCGTGCAGATCGAGCGCGACTGCGATCGGCGCATCGGGCAAGGTCGCGCGCACGCGTTCGAGCAGATCGCCTTCGCCGTCTGGCGTTTGCTCCGCAACCATTGCGCCATGCAGGTCGAGCAAGACCGCGTCGCAGCCCGGCGCGGCCGCAACGATCGCCTCGCAGATCGCCGCATAGGCATCGGCGGCCACCGGCCCGCTCGGATTCGCCGATGCCGACACCGGCGTGACGATTTGCGCGCCCTCGCGCTCGGCCGCGTCGATGAACGCCGACATCGCCGTGCGCATGCCCTTGTTCTCGCGATACGCGTCCTCGCCCCACGCGGGGGCGTTGCCGCCGAACGCGGCCAGCGGCGTCGCGACCGGCGAGAACGTGTTGGTCTCGTGATTCATGCGCGCGATGAGGATTTTCATTCGAAAGCCTGCTATTCCCGTCAAAGTCTTATCTGTATTGGACGTGGGCGTTCGTGCAATTGTTGGACCACCATCTGACCCACCACAATATCGTGGTTTTACCCGGTACGTCTGGACGCCGGCGACAACCTTCCGACCCCACCCAGTGCGCCGGGTGAACCTCGAACGTTCATCCCGCAGCGCCGGTAAGCGCGAAGAGTTCTGCGCGCAGCGCCTTGGCGCGGTCGCGCTTCATGTGCTGCTCGAATTCAGCCTGCGCGTCGAGCCACAGCGAGTGCGCCTTCTCGTAGCGGCGCACGCCGTCCGCCGAAAGACGATAGACCAGTGTGCGCGTGTCGTGCTCCGCCGCGAACGCGAGCACGAGGCCGTCGCGCTGCAAGGGCTTGAGCGCACGCACGAGCGTCGTGCGGTCCATCACAAGGTCGTCGGAGAGTTCCGCAGCCGTGGCGTCCGGACGGCCCGCAAGACGCGAAAGAATCGTGAATTGCGCAGCCGTCACGCCCGCCTGCGAAAGATGGCGCTCATAAAGCTGCGTAACGAAGCGCGCCGCCTGCCGCAACGCGAAACAATTGCATTCCTCACGTGCCACTCGCTTTGCCATCTGTGATTACCTCGATTTGCTTCGTCCATCATGCGCCCTGCTCGCCTCGCTCGGCCCCGTCCGCGCCCGGCCATCATACTGTCTCGAGCACGAGCGCGATACCCTGGCCGCCGCCGATGCAAAACGTCACGACCAAATCGCGCCCAGTTCCGTCGCCTGCACGCCTTTTTGCGCGCCATTGTATGCGCCGATGACGGTACGTACCGGGTGGCAGGCTGCTTTCGCCGAATCGATGCCCGTGATTCGTGGCACGTTTTATGGCACGCCATCCAGGCAGTGCGAAATTCCAGCGCGCGAGCGTCGCTATGCGATTACGCCACTGCCGGGAAATCAAGCGTCGTATCGTTGACCCGGTTTACGAGGTTCGTGAATGTGATCGACGTGATGGCAAGCGCAATCTCCACGATCTGGCGCTCCGTATAGCCTGCGTCGCGAATCGCATTCACCTCGGCTTCGGCAACCGTGCCGTGCGTGCGCACCAGCACGCGCACGAAATGCACCAGCGCATCGCGCTTCGCGTCGCCGGTTGCAGCGCCGGCGCGAAGCTGCTTCATGGCTTCGGGGGAAAGACCCGCGGCCTTGCCTGCCAGCGTATGCGCAGCGATACAGTAGTCACAGCCCGCTACTTCGCTCACCGCAAGCTTGACGGCTTCGATATCGGGCTTCGTAAGCGAGCCGCCGGCCAGCACCGCATCAACGGCCAGCATCGCGCCGAGTGCTTCGGGGCTGTGCGTGCCGATGGTGGCATAAGCGTTCGGCACCTTGCCGATGGCCTTGCGGATCTTCGCGAAGATTTCGGCGGCTGCGCCCGTGGCGGCTTCGGGACGAATGGCGGAAAGACGGGACATAATCGACTCCTTGAGTTGAATTGCACTGACTGCGTTGCGTAGCCATCGTCGATGGCATGCAGTCACTTTAGTCGCGCGCCCCCACGCTTTTAATGCCAGAATGACGCGACTTCATGCCCATTCGTCTCATCCATGCCGCCCATGGACATCCTCAGCCGCCTGCTCACGCTCATGCCCGTCGCGGGCCGCCTCGACGTGCGCTGCCACTTCGGCGCGCCGTGGCGCATCGATCAGCCCGCCGCCGACGCGCGCGAGATCCGCTATCACGTGATGTTGAGCGGCAAGGCCATCGTCGAGGATGCGCACGGCGCACCCACGGCCCTGCATGCGGGCGACATCGTGCTGTATCCCTCGGGCGCGCCCCATCTGCTGCACGATGGCAGCGGCGCGCCGCCGGCCGCTGTCGAACGGCGCTTCGAGCACGGTCATGCGGTCGAAACCAACCTTGCCGAAAACCGCGCCGCCGATGTGCTCTGCGGCAGCTTCCTGTTGCCCGCCGTGCCGCAGCGCCTGCTGCGCGAGAATCTGCCCGCGCGGCTCGTGGTGCACAGCGCCAGTGCCGGCGACAACCCGCCGGAGCGTCTCGTGCGCCTGATCGCGCTGCTGCGCGACGAGGCGCTCGACGCGCAGCCCGGCAGCGAATCGCTCGTCAACCATCTTTCGGGTGCGCTCTTCGCGCTCACGCTGCGCTATGCAAGCCGTGCCGATGTGCCGCCGCGCGGCCTGCTCGCGCTCGCACGGCAACCGCGCCTGCAACCGGCTATCGACGCCATGTTCGATGCGCCCGGCAAGCCGTGGACACTGCCGGAGCTCGCCGCGCTGTGCCACATGTCGCGCGCGACGTTCGCGCGCCACTTCGACGAAGCAATCGGGCGCAGCGCAACCGAGGTGCTCACCGACATCCGCATGACGCTCGCCGGCCGCTTGCTCGCGCAAGGTGGCCAGCCGGTAGCCGAGATCGGCGAGTTCGTGGGCTATCAGTCCGATGCCGCGTTTCAGCGCAGCTTCAAGCGACACGTGGGGATGACACCCGCGCAATGGCGCGCTACAGCGCGCGCGGGTACATGAGCGCCATGACCCAAACGACTGCTCCGGCCGCACGCAGATTCGCACGGCGGCGCGCATGGTCATCCGCCTCGAGCCGCGCGCGTGGCCGCCATACTTGCGCCCGCCGCGACCACCTCGCCGCTCTGACTCCAGCCGCCACCCAGCGACCGGTAGAGCGCCACCGCCGCGAGCGCGCGCTCGCGCTGCGCGTCGTTGAGCAGATCGGTATCGGCAAGCCAGGTCTGCTGCGCGCTCAGCACGTCGAGAAAGTCGGTTGCGCCGCCCTTGTATAGCTGATTCGCGAGTTTGAGCGCCTGCCCGGAAGACGCCACGGCGTCGCGCAACTGCTGCGTCTGTCCCGCCGTGCTCACGAGGTCGCCGCGGCTGTCCTCCACTTCGCGCAGCGCCTGCAACATCGTCTGCTGCAAGTTCAGTTGCGACTCGCGCATGCGGCTCTCGCTCTGCTCGATGTCGGCGGTGATGCGGCCCGCGTTGAAGATCGGGCTCGTGGCGCTGAGTGCCGCGCTGAAAAGATTGTCGGTAAGCGTGGGCAGGCCGAGATACGACGAAGCGAGCACGCCGTCCGTGAGATTCAACGTGAACTTCGGATAGCGCTCCGCGCGCGCGACGCCCACTTCCGCAGCGCGCTGCTGCACGGTCGCGTAAGCGGCCTGGATGTCGGGGCGGCGCAGCAGGGCCTCCGAGGGCAGCGATTGCGGCACGCTCGCGGGCGCGGCGGGAATCGGCGCGGGCTCAGCCAGCGCAAGCTGCGCAACCGATTCGGGTGTGCGCCCCGTATACACCGCGATCAGGTTCAGTTGATGATCGACGCTCGCCTGCGCACGCGGAATGCGTGCCTGCAACTCGCTCAACTGCGTTTGCGCGCGCGATACGTCGAGTTGCGTCGAAAGGCCGTATTTCAGGCGGTCTTGAGTCAGCTGCCACGTGCGTTGCCTGATCGATACGTTATCCTGGAGTATCTTCAATTCGGCTTGTGCCCAACGCAAGTCCACATACGCCGACGCGGTGTCCGCCGCCAGCGCGAGCCGCACTGCGTCCAGTGCGTGTTGCTGGCCCACCAGATTCGCCTGAGCCGCGAGCAGTTCGAGGCGCTCGCCGCCGAATACGTCGGGCGACCAGCCCAACGCCAGACCCGCGCCCGCCTGCTTCACGTAGCCGAGCGGCGGCGGCGTATTCTGCCGCGCGTACGCGCCGCGCGCCGTGAAGTCCAGTTGCGGCAGCAGCGCGGCGTGCTTCTGCGTCGTGATCGATTGCGCCTGCTTCACACGCTCGGCGGCGGCTTGCAGGTCGAGATTGCCGCTCAGCACGGTCGACAGCAGGGCGTCGAGCGTCGGGTCACCAAACTGGGCCCACCACGCGCGCACGTCGATGGCATCCGCAGGCGCGTCGATGCGCCATGCGGCAGGAGCCGTCGCCTGCACGGCGGCAGGCAGGTCGGCGTGCTGCGCGGGCTGCACGGCGCAGGCGGCCAACACGGCCGCCGCTAGCGCCGCGAGTCCCATGCGTGCCGAGCTCCGGAAACGTTGGTTTATCGATTGCACAGGAAACCTCATGAACTCAGTGAGCATCGGGCGGCGGCGCCCCATGGATCGGATTTGAGAACGCCACACAGGCAATGGCAACCACGAAACACAGCGAGAGTACGAAAAACGTATCGGAGAACGTCATCACCTGCGCCTCGCGCAGCACGAGCGCATGCAGTTGCGCAAGGCTCGCTTGTGACGCGTCGAGCGTGTTGCCTGCTACGGAGGCCCAGTGGCCCGTGCTTCCCGCGAGCAAGGTCTGGACTTGTGGCACGCCTTGCACGACGTGCTCGTTCAGGCGCAGATAGTGGAAGTTGAGCCGGTCGTTGAGCATGGTCGAACTGACCGCAATGCCGATTGCGCCGCCCAGATTGCGCATCAGGTTGAACAGGCCGCTTGCCGACTTGAGCCGCGAGGGCGGCAGCGAGCCGAGCGACATCGTGACGATCGGCGGAATCGCGAACTGCTGGCCCACGCCACGCAGGGCCTGCGGCAGCAGGAATTGCTGCCAGCCCCAGTCGTGCGTGATCGGCACGTACAGATAGCAGCCGAGGCCGAAGCAAACGAGGCCGAACAGCATCAACACCCGCAGGCTGAAAAAGCGCGTAGCGAAGGCATAAACGCCGAGCGCGAGCATCTGGAACACGCCCACCGAGAGCAGCGAAAGCCCGATCTGCAGCGAGTTGAAGCCGCGCACTTCGGCGAGAAAGAGCGGCGTGAGGAACACCGCCACGAAAATGCCGATGCCCGTGACGAACGAGAGCAGGCTGCCGATGCCGAAATTGCGCACCGCGAGCGCGCGCAGGTCGACCACCGCATCTTTCGCGGTGAGTGCGTGCACGACGAAGAGAAAGCCGCAGATCGCCGAGATCCATGCGCAGGCCACGATGGCGTCGTCGCCGAACCAGTTCTTGCGCGGGCCTTCTTCGAGCACGTATTCGAGGCAACCGAGAAAGCCGCACATCAGCACGATGCCGAGATAGTCTCCGCGCTTGATGAGCGCGAGATCGGGCTCGTCGATATGCACGTACTTCGGCACGAGCGCGGCCACGGCGATGCCCGGCACGAGGTTCAGGTAGAACAGCCAGTGCCACGACCACTGGTCCGTGATCCAGCCGCCTATCACGGGGCCGAGCGTGGGTGCGAGCGAGGCGAGCGCGCCGATGGTCGTGGACGCCACGAGCCGCTGCTTGCCCGGAAACAGCACGAAGGCCGTGGTGAACACGGTGGGGATCATCGCCGCGCCCAGCGCGCCTTGCAGCGCGCGAAACATGATCATCGACTGGATGTCCCAGGCGAGACCGCACAGCATACTCGTGATCGTGAAGCCCACCGCCGAGGCCACGAACAGCCAGCGCGTGGAGAACACCTTCGAGAGCCAGCCGGACAGGGGGATCACCATGATCTCGGCGATCAGGTAGGCGGTCTGCACCCAGGACAGCTCGTCCTGGCTCGCGCAAAGCCCGCCCCCGATATCGCGCAGCGAGGAGGCGACGATCTGGATGTCGAGCGTGGCCATGAAAAAGCCGATGCACATCAGCGCAAAGGCGAAGGCGCGCTGCGCCATGGGCTGCTCGTGCGGCGCGAGCTTGAGGTGCGCCGCGCGGGCCTCGTGCCCGGCCGTTACAGGGCGTACTTCGATGATGGAAGTCGTGTCGTTCATGGCGTGGCGCCCTCGTTCACCGCGCGGATGCGCCGGTCTGCGCGCCGTCGCCCAGATGCACCGTCACCGTGGCGGAAAGACCGGGCCGCAGCACGCCTTCCATGCCTTGCGGCACCTTCACGCGGATGCGCACCGGCACGCGCTGCACGATCTTCGTGTAGTTGCCCGTGGCGTTCTCGGGCGGCAGCACGCTGAAGGTCGCGCCCGTGGCGGGCGCGAGGCTTTCCACCGTGCCGTGCAGCGTGCCGCTCGCGGCGTCGAGTGCGACGTCGGCGCGGTCTCCTGCGTGGATCTTCTTGAGCTGGTCTTCCTTGAAGTTCGCGTCCACCCAGAGGTCGGTGGCCGGCACCACCGTGAGCAGCGGCGCGCCCGCGTTCGCGAGCATGCCCACCCGAGCCGTGCGGTTGCCGACGTAACCGTCCACCGGCGAGCGGATCGTCGTGTAATCGACGTTGAGCGCGGCGAGACGCCGGTTCGCTTCGGCGGTCGCCACGCGCGCCTCGCCGTCGGCGATCTGCGCGGCGAGCACGTCGAGCTGGCGCTGCGCGGCCACCACCGCTGCGCCGCTCTTCGCCATCGAGGCCTGCGCTTTCGCATAATCAGCATCGGCGCGCTCGACCAGCTGATTCGACACGGCATCGTCTTTCACAAGTTCGCGGTAGCGCGTCTGATCCTGCGCGCTGCGAGTGAGCTCCGCGTCCGAGGCGCGCACTTCGGCCTGCTGCTGGCCGATCACCGCGGCCTGCAGCGTGCGCTGCGCTTCGAGCTCCGTCACTGCGGCGCGCGCGCTCGCGAGCTCGGCGTCGGCCTGCGCGAGCTTCGCGTCGTAGTCTCGCGCGTCGAGCCGCATGAGCACCTGATTCGCATGCACGCGCTGGTTGTCCTGCACGAAGATCCCGGAGACGAAACCGCTCACGCGCGGCGCCATCACCGTGACGTTGCCGCCCACGTAGGCGTCGTCGGTGGTTTGTATGAAGCGCAACACGAAAAACCAGTAGCCACCCGCGATCGCGAGCACGAGCGCCACCGCGCCCACCGCGAGGCGCCTCCAGGGCGGGCCGACGCGCTCGCGCCGCGATTCAGCCGGCGCGGGTGTGGAAGGACTCGACATGACGATTACCTGTGTATATGCACTTTAAAAATTAAAAAAAGCCGCCGAACAACTGAAAGCGGTCCATGCGTGAATCACCGGAAACTTCCGACCACGCGCGTAATTACGCTCGCGCCGCAGCCACGCGACAGGCGGCAGCGGCACGCATCGGTCCGAAGCGCTGCTCGAACTCGTCTTGCCCCGCGCGCCAATGCACACCCGCTCGCCAAGCCGCGCAAGGCCCGCCGGCGCAAGTGCGAAGCGACGGCGGCGGCAATCGCTTGCGCCCGCCGTGTCCTTCACCAGAGCGTTGCACAGGAGCGGACGCAGTGCGCGCAAAAGCGTCGGGCATTTCTGTGTATATGCACAGATTAGCTGACCAGACGGCTCAGCACAACCGTCGCGCGCGGCATCACTCTATGACTGCGCCGACAACAATCGCCGCTGCACGCGCCAACAATCTTTCAGTTTTGTTTCTCAATCACGGTCACGATACAGATTTTGTATCCGCATGTATCCGCGCTGCCAGCCGATACACAGCGTTGCACCCGCCCCTCACTCCCGACACAAGCGAGATACGTGCGCGCAGTCAAATACTTCCATGGCAGGACGCAATGCAGCACCGAACGAAAACCGGAACGCGATACCCGCCTGCAAGCCCTTTAAATTTTCTTCTGGAGAACACCGTGAACCTCGTCAAATCGCTCATCGTTGCCGCCACCATCGCCCTCCCCGCTCTCTCGTTTGCCCAGTCGACCCAGCCGCTCACGCGCGCCCAGGTACATCAGGAACTGGTCGCACTGGAACAGGCCGGCTACAACCCTTCCGCAGACGAAACGCAGTACCCGAGAAACATCCAGCAGGCCGAAGCACGCCTGCACGCGCACGACCGTGTCGCCACGGCGTCTTATGGCGGCTCGGCC
The DNA here is from genome assembly GCF_048957375.1 of Paraburkholderia sp. A1RI-2L. Taxonomy (NCBI): domain Bacteria; kingdom Pseudomonadati; phylum Pseudomonadota; class Betaproteobacteria; order Burkholderiales; family Burkholderiaceae; genus Paraburkholderia; species Paraburkholderia sp. A1RI-2L. The sequence goes on along the minus strand of NZ_JARBTA010000003.1, from coordinate 285,843 downwards.
GCGGGCACTTGGGCCTCGGGTGCCCGCATGGACGGCTCCGAGATTCCCGGTCTTGGCCCGATTTTCGCGCATTCGTGAGTTGACCTTGCTGCGCGAGAGGCGCAGCTTTCCTGCGCCTGGTGGGTACGCCTTATTGCAGCCACAGCCAATTTGCTTATGGAGGCCCAGCAGGTTTACTTCCTTCTGTCACGCTAACGATTCGTATTGTGACTCGGCGAGCCAGAGCAGTTGCGCAGCGAGGCCCTTTTCGTTCATGCCGTCGGTGGTGGAGACGTCGTAGCCGGTTGCGACGAGGCTGCCGTATCTGGCAACCCACTTCAGTGAGTTCGGACCGGCCTCGCCGTTGCGCGCGATACCACGCGGGAGAATGTAGAGATGGGTGGCGACGTCCTGCTTCCAGTCCATCGAGCGGCCCGTGATGACGTCGTTGTCGGCGCCCAGATAGACAACCCGCGTGCAGGCGAGCGACGCGGCCGGCGTGACGAGCAGCGTCGTTACAGCGACAAGACAGGACAAAACCGAACGACGCGCGTAGCGCATGGCTACTCCAGTTCTGCTGAGGGAATCCCGGATGGCTCGAACGCTACGCTCGGGGCGCGCGCGGCCGCCTGCGTAGTGATTGGCCCTCGTGCATATCGGCCGACGAAAGCCAGGCCAGTCTACCTCAGGATTGCCCGCAAACAGTCGTGTCCGGTCTATTTGCGGTGGGCGACTCCCTCAACCCCGCGAGGGTTTATGCCAAAGCCGGGCCGACGGCTCCAATCAAGCGAAGCGCACTCAGCCCTTTTTTGTCTGCGCCAGCCATTGGTCGAGACTGATGCGGCCGATCCGTGCATCGCCGAGCGGGACAAGCGATTGTTCCTCGACGCGGCCGCCGTAGTAGAGCGCATCGCGATCCGTCACGACCGGGCGGCCATCGCCCACCGATTTCAGATAGCGCGAGACGATCTCCGCGAACGGTCCGCGGTCGGGGCCGGCGATGTCGACCGAGCCGTTCAGCGGCGCGGCGAGCGCGACCTCAGCGAGGGCTGCCGCGACGTCATCCGCGGCTATCGGCTGAAACAGCCCGTCCCCAACACGCACCGTCCCGCCTTCTGTGCCGTAATCGGCGATGGCGCCGATGAATTCCATGAACTGGGTCGCGCGCACGATCGTGTAAGGCACGCCCGCCGCCTCGATCGCTTCTTCCTGCGCAACCTTGGCGACGAAATACGCATTCTCCGGTGTGCGTTCGCAGCCGACGATGGACAGTGCGACGTGATGGCGTACCCCGGCGGCCACTTCCGCCTTGCCGAGGTTGCGCGCCGAGTTGCGGAAAAAGTCGAGCACCGCCTGGGGCTCCCACGACGGCGCGTTCGCCACATCCACGACGACGTCCGCACCCGCTAGCGCGCCGCTCAAGCCCTCCCCCGTAACGGCGTTCACACCGTTACGCGGCGACGCGGCAAGCGCCTCATGTCCCGCATCGCCAAGCAGCTTCACAAGACGCGACCCGATCAGGCCGGAACCACCGATTACGACGATCTTCATGACAGATTCTCCAGATGAGAGGCAATGAACGCGCGAAAGCGCCTGGCGGGTCGCATCGACCGAAAGATTTCGCCGCCGTCGCATCGCGTGAGGCTATTGTGGGAACATCATGAACCATCGAAAAGTGCCAAGAATTGCCGTTTCGACCAGGCCAAGTCATTTCCGAGCTCCTTGCCAGCAAGACAGTCATGCCCGCGCCGCCCGCCACCTTCAACATCGATATCGATCGCCAGCAGCACTCGCCGATCTATCTGCAGATCTGCGAGCGCTTCAGAACGGCGATCGCTGCCGGGCACCTGCGTCCCGGCGACCGCGTGCCCGCCCTGCGCAGCCTCGCCACCCAGCTGAATACGGCGCGCGGCACGGTCGAACTGGCCTACACGATCCTGGTCGACGAAGGCTACCTGCAAATGCGCGGTGCGGCAGGCACCTTCGTGTCACCGTCGCTGCCGGCGTCGGTCACGCGGCATGTGCAGGTCGCGAGGGAGTCGAACGGCAGCCAAAACACGAAGGGAAAGGCCGCGCCTGAAGCAGCGGCCGACGTGCGCGGCGCACCCGTGGCGCCGCGCCCGCTTGCCATCGCTGCCGCCATGAGCGGCGAGCCGCGACCGTTGCAGCCCGGGTTGCCGGCACTCGACGCGTTTCCCATCAAGGTATGGAATCGTCTTGTTTCACATCGCGCGCGCAGCGGCGAGCGCGCGATGTTCGCGTACCCCGATCCGGCGGGATACCGGCCCCTGCGCGAGCACATCGCCACCTATCTCGGGTTGTCTCGCGGGGTGACCTGCCTGCCGGAGCAGGTGTTCGTGACCGGCGGCTATCGTGCGACGCTCGAACTCGTATTGCGCAGTCTCGCCCGCCCGAACGATCGCGTATGGTTCGAAGATCCGGGCTATCTGCTCGCGCGCGGTTTTCTGGCCGAGACCGGCGTTCAGCTCATAGCGGTACCGGCGGATGATGAAGGCATCGACGTCGAACGCGGCAAACGCCTGGACGCGCAGGCGCGCTTCGCGCTGGTCACGCCGTCGCATCAGAGCCCGCTCGGGCGCACGCTGTCTCTCGCGAGGCGCATGGCGCTGCTGGACTGGGCAGAGCAGGCATCGAGCTGGATCATCGAAGACGATTACGACAGCGAGTTCCGTTATCTCGGCCGTCCTTTGCCGGCGCTGAAAAGCCTCGACCGGCACGATCATGTGATCTATTGCGGCACGTTCAGCAAGGTGATGTTTCCCGGTTTGCGGCTGGCGTATGCGGTGGTGCCGGGGCGGGCCGTCGAGCGCGTCGCCCGGGTGGCGTACAGCATGAATGCCGGATCGCCGACGCTATTGCAGGCAGCGTTGGCGGATTTCGTCGAGCGGGGGCATTTTGCACGGCATTTGAAGCGCATGCGTGCGTTGTACGGGCAGCGGCGCGTGCTGATCGTGCGCGCTCTCGAGCAGGCTTTCGGCGAACGGCTGACTGTCGAATTGCCGCCGGGAGGCATCCAGTTCGCGGTGCGCTTCGCCGAAGGCCCTGATGGTCCGGTCGACGACGTCGCCGTTGCTGCGCGCGCACGCGAGGCGGGGCTCGCGGTGCTGCCGCTTTCGATCTGGTACGCGAACGGCCGTACGCAACACACACCGCGCGGCCTTGTAATGGGCTTCGCGAACGTCGCCGATGCGGGTGAGGCCGCCCGGCTCGCGCAGACGTTGCGCGAGTGTCTCGAGGGGTGACGCAGAGGCCGGCCTCGCTTCATTTGACTCGACACGCCCGATTCGCTGCTGCCCGCATTCGACATATCCGCCAGTTGGCTCACAGGGAAATTCGATCAATTCAAGCACAGCGGTTCGCGCCGTCCACGCGTGGAACGCACGGCAGTGCGATGGACGCGCTGCAGCTGTAAGCTGTGGATCGCTTCACTGAACGGCCATACGGACTCCGCCCCGACGCTGAGCGCACAGGCCGGGGGGGCAATCATGCCTGGTGGCGGCTCAACGACCCGTTTCAGGTATCGCCCGGGCTGTGCTCTCGCTGTTCATGGCGTTGCACCTCCCACGTGTCCAGTTCGAGCAGCAGGGCGTCGATCGCGCATAACTGCGCTTTCGTGACGTGCCCCGAGTCGAGCAGCCGGTAGAGCCGCTGGCGCCAGTACCCGGCAGGCAGGATGGACGCGCCGGCGTTCCTCCAATCTGAGGACCGCACCGCGCGGGTGATGTGTGCAATTTCCTGGTCGAGCAATGTCATCGTGGTGCCCCTCCCTTAGGGTTACCAATGGCTTGTCGATGCCTTCGTCACCGCACTGCTTTCGCCTCACAGGCGATCGCCAGCGCGCTCGCGCGGCATGACAGCTCTTTTTCCTGACGCTCAGATGCCTCTCGAATATTTCGTTCGAACGAGCACCTCCTCAAGACGGACCGTCGCCCATGTGCACGAGGCTCCGGCATGATCGCGTGGCGCTGCCGGCAAGCCTGGGTCGCCGGGTCAGGCATTGTCCGGACGGCAAATTCCAAACGAGGGCTTCTCGGCGCCCCTTCGGCTCATACAGGCGTTTCAGGCAGCGTCGATTGATACCTCAGTCGCAGCCGCGGCTGTCATGAACCTGATCACCGGAAATCCTCAGGCAATTGAGAAGAGTATAGGCATAGCATTTCATCTGACAAGGCAAGCCACCCCCAAAGGCGTCACCGGCCTCGAACGGTTGCGCTTTTTGCTGGACTTCGAGTATGTGAACGGCCCGCGAGCTCATCGGCGCAACGCTGGGACACCCAGAAACGGACCGGCGCGGCGACCACTAGCTGCACCTGACAGGAAAGCGAAGAAGGCGGGGGGAGACTGGTAGCGTGGCTGCCGCCGGTCCATTCCCTGAGGTGCTTCCTTCATGTTTTCCGATTCGATTCGATGGCCGCCTGCCGCCATCAAATTGGCCATAGACCACTCTAGACGTTAACTCAACCTGCTAACTCCAACAGCTATTTGCATATTCCCTCTGAGGATTAGATTACGCAGCAGGTGTCGTTTTGACTGGACAAGGAGAAGCGATGAACCTGCCATTCCATTACCCCCACCCTCCTTAGTGCGCCGCGATTCCCCCATGCCATTGAGGCAGATGATTGCAAACAATTGCGGGCGCTGCTTATCCGGTTAGTACCACACAGCAATACGATGATCGATTCACCACATTCAAAATTGCGAAGCTCGAACGTGGCTTATCCGGCGACGGCCTTTTCGTCACGCGTCGTTCGGCTATCGGCGTAAGCGGGCCGTGCCTGAAAGCTGTCAGTTGGGATCTTCCGGGTGCTTCGCGGCTCATTTTTGTTAGCAATCCATATTAACTAGATTAAGCGGATGAAATGCCCATAGCGGTATTGCCGTCTTGTGTGCGGGAAGAATTCCGACAACGCCGGCACTTGACGAAGCATTGAAGAAACAAGAACAGCCGCTGCACGGGTAACGGTTTTGTCACGCCGACCTGAGGCACCTAGACCAAGACATCTATTTCGTTTGCTCCGCCATGCTCTGGCGGATCTCGAAACCATCGGGGAGCACGGGGGCTTCATGCCTTTCCGGGTCTGCCCGACCACTTCAACAGGAGTTGTCAGCCATGACCCAGAAACCTCCCAGCATCAGGACGCCTGTGGCGCAAGCCGTGGCCAGGCCCTACGCCCGGTCAACCGGCGCTGCTTCGCCCCGCCTCGAGACCGAAACGAAATTCATGCAGCAATACCGGATCGCTGCGGCTGTACACGGCGGAGGAGACATTGTCGCCATACGCAACGGCAACGGTCGGGTCGAAGCCTTCACCGTCGGCACCGACGGTACCGTCTGGAATTTTTTCCCTGACCCGGCGAGCGACACCGGCTACAGCGCAATAAGCACGGGCCTGGCCGCGCGCTGGGTGGTGGCCGGCCTGAATTCCGCGGGACGCATCGTGCTATTTGCGGCAAACAATCTGAACCTGAACTACGTCGTCGAGACCAGCAAGACAGGATCCGACCGCTGGTCAAGCGTGATGACCGCCACCTTGCCGCTGCCCGTCAACGCGACGGCCATCGCAGGCCTGTATGCCGCGCAGATAGCAGGCAAGCTCTATGTGGCTGCGCTCACCAAATTCCAGAGCGCGTCCCCCGGCAGCTCCTATTCTCTGGCGACGTCCATCTGGGATCAAAAACCAGGCGTATTCCAGTCCACTTCCGTGACCCTGTCTTCGCTCAATTGCGTCTGGTCCGGTTCATCAGCCAGTACCGCCGAATTCACGGTGCTCGATACGGTATTCCTCGGCTATAACGTCTCGACGCAGCAGGTCAAGCGCTATCCGTTCGCGGCCACATTCAAGTCCATTGCCGTCGCGACGAGCCTCGACCCCGCCGGCAACAACAGGTATTTCAGTGTGCTGTCCGACGGCAACCTTTACCAGATGGTGGGCGGCTCGGGCGGCCTCCCCTATAGCTGGGCTCAGGTGACCCAAAGCATGAGCTTTCGGGACGTGCAAAGCGCCGTGTCCGCGTCCGGGGAGATCGAGCTCTTCACGCTCGACACCGGCGCGCGGCTATGTCATTTCGCGCCGGATCAGCAATCGGCCACGGGATGGTCCAACACCATGGCGATCCAGACGGGCGTGGCGTTGCTGGGGGTTACCCAACTCGACCAGGGAAACATCGAAGCCTTCACGGTAGGAACGACCCAGGCCACGCTCAGCCACCTGATCAAGGAGCAGGACAGCGGCAACTGGCAGATTTCTCCTCTGGAGGTGCCAACCTCGGGGCAGGTCGAGGAATTCATCTCCTACTCCACCGACCTGATGGTCTATGACGCCGCCGGCGCGCCATTGCCCAACGCCCCAGTACAGGTTTGGGCTTCGTCGCAAACCCAGATCGTCGTCAACGGCGCGAGCTACACCGTGGATGCCCATACGCCCGCCAACCTCACCTGTTCGCCCGGCGGCACCCTGAGCATCACCCAAGGCACAGGCATGCTCGGCATTCCCGCGCTGCAGATCAATCTGGTCAACCTGATGCCGTCGGGGCAAGCGATCGCACTCGAACAATACGCCGGGGTACAGGAGCAGCTCGCCACGGTCAGCGGCACCGACCTGATGAACGCACGCACGGCCGATGGGCAGTACCTACTGCAAGACCAGTACCGCACCGTCGAACAGACCAATGAACTGGCATCGGCCTTCAACCAGTGCATGGCGATCACGCAGTCCGCTTATGTGAAGCGCGCGTTGCAGACGCCGGTTCTCGGGGCGGCGCCCAAGGTGGGTGTGTCATGTGTCGAAGCCGACAGAACCACCGACCTCACCCGTTTGGGCGCGGCGACTCAAGCCCGGCATTGGCAGCTCGAATTCAGCGCTGGGAAGCCCAAATTCCGCACGATGACGGCTGAGCAGGCCGAACACCTGATCCACGAAAAACGTGCCCGGCACGTGTTGACCACGCAAGCAGCGGGTGGCATCCTGGACTGGTTCGGCAGCATCGGCGATTTCGTCGAAGGGGTGGTCAGCGGCATCGTGAACGTTGTCGACACCATCATCACCACGGTCGGCAGCGCCGTCAAAGCGGCCATCACCTTCGTGGTCAACGGCGTGCAATACCTCTTCGAGACCGTGGTGCAGTTCGTGCAGGATGCCTTCGACCTTGTCGAAGTGTTCTTTGCCCAGGTGAAGGTGATCTTCGAGCAGATCTTCGAATGGCTTGGCTTCGTGTTCTCCTGGCCGGACATCCTGCGCACCCACGATGCGCTTTACTACACGCTGGAGCAATTCCTCGACTTCCTTCCCGGCGCGGTCGGCGGCATCCAGACCAGGTTCGACCAGGGCATCGCCCAGGTCAAGGACCAGATAAGCGCCATCTTCGACCAGTTGGTCAACAGCGTAGGCGGGACGTCGACGCTGGGCGGCTACACCGACTCGAAAACGCCGACCGCGCCGGTCTACAGCTCCGGCAACGCCAACAACATCGTGCTCAACGCCACCGTGGAAAACTCGCCCGCGGCGAAGCAAACTACGGTGGTGCCGCCATCCAACACCGGCCCATGGGACATCCTGACCCAGCAGATCCAGAACCTGGCAACTTCGGTGCAGAACGATCCGGCGTTCAATGATGCCCTCGCGTACATGAACAACCTGGGCGGCAGTCCGGACCAGATCTTCAGCCAGTTGCTCAGCGCGCTGTTGCGCGTCATGCAGGGTCTCGCCAACGCCATGCTTTCGGGCGTCCAGGCCGTCGTCGACGGGGTGCTGCAACTGGTGCAGACGTTCCTGAACTCGCTCAAGGACCTGTTCACCGCCGACTGGAACATCCCCTTCGTGACCCAGTTCTACGGCTGGCTGACCAATGGATCGCAACTGAGCCTCGGTGACCTGTTCGCACTCGTGCTCGCGATTCCCTCGACCATCATCTACAAGGCGATCTACGGCAAGGCACCCTTCCCCGACCAGGCGAGCGTGGACAGCTTCAAGGCTTCTTTCAGCGCGCAATCGATGCTGGCCAACTCCGGCCTCGCGCCGACCAGCGCAACGGGCAAAGCCGTATCGGTCAAGGCAACCCGGGAACAGGCCACGCCCGCCGCGGAAAGTACGCCGAACGCCGCGCAAGAGCTCATGGGCATTGCCTCCGTGGTCTCCATGGCAACCTACGCCTTTATCTCCGCCGCCCTCGATGTACGGCCGACCACCGGGACAGGCGCGGTGGACCCGCTGACCAAGACGCTCACGAAGTTCGCCCTGGGCGGCGAGATTGTCGCGCAGGCCGCTGCCTGCCCGTGGATCTTTTCGTCCGGCGGGCCGGACTGCGCAACAGCGGAGGGCGCAGGCAAGTGGATGTACATCTACACCTCCCTGGGCGTGGTGCTGGATTCGGCCTTCACGATCTACGACGAGGCCTTCCCCGAGAACAACGACACCATTTGGGGCATTGTGCTGGCCTCGCTCTATGGCGTGGGTCACGCGGTGGTCACCGGCGTCACTTTCACCAAGATGTCGGGCTATTCGCAGGCCGGCAACATCGTGATGCTCATCCCGGAGATCGGCAAGCTGCTCAAGCTGCCGGCTGTCGAAACCGCCACCAGTGGGATCTCGCTGGTCGTGATCGCAGCGGCGGATGCGCTATGCCTCACGTCTGCCGGCATCCTGGGCTTCGTCGATCTGAACAGCTCGAGCAACGTGTCACTTCGCGTAGCCGCCGTGCCTGGCGCCGTACCTCGCCTCGGGCTCGACGCCATGCTGACGGCCACGCGCGACCCCGCACCCGGCGCTGTGCCCGAAGCCGTGCCGGCGCTCGCCGTCTGATCCAGTTGAACCAGAGATGCCGGCAACCGTCGGCATCTCTGCCCGCGCCTCGTAACCATCGCTATCCACCGACTTTCTCACCCTCCCAACAAGGAGACCGTCATGCTCGTTCGTATACCTAAGAGCTCCGCTTTCGTGAGCCGCACGCCTGTGGGCCTGCCTTTGGTGCTGGTCCAGGGCACGAGTGAATTCAACGGGACCTACCTGCGGCCCAATTCGGGTAACACCGGAACCGTCCCTGCCGGCGGGCCATACTCCGCCTCGCCGGACATCTGGTTCGCCGGCAGCACGCCCATCGCGAACTATCAAACAGCGCTCGCCACTGACGCGAGCTACGCCACGTCGTCGAACAACAACATCTACTCAGGCCAGACCAACATCCTCTACGTCCGCGGCAAGAACGGCGCCACCGCGAACAGGACCAACACGGTGCAGCTGTACTACGCCCCCTCCGGCATCATCAATGCACCGAGCCAGTGGCAGAACAACGTCATCAAGACGGACACCGGAGGCACCTACGGCAACATCGCCAACCTGGCTCCCGGCACCGTGGGCGTGTGCGATGCGACCTTCGTGTGGACCAATGTCGCCCCTCCCCCTCCGGGCAGCGACCACTACTGCGTGTTCGCCCAGTTCAACGACGCCAACAACAGCAATCCCTTCCCGAGCGTCGATACCGCATTGGACATGGGCGCCCTGATCATGAACAATCTGGGCTGGGGATGGCGCAACACGTCGATGATCTCGGCCACGCCGACCTGGCAGTACACGACGCCGCTAAACATTCCGAGCGACTATCCCACCACCAATAGCTATTCCATCTTCATCGCGCCCACGGGCTACGTGGGCTGGGATGCGGAGTTCTACAGCAGCCGCCCGGACTCCCAGGGCAATCCGATCAAGCTCGGCCGCACGAAGGTCACGCAGGACGGCATTTTGCTGGGCGTGGCATCCGCTGTTCTGGAGCCCGGCTACCAGTCACTCATGACGGTCAACATGTACAGCCCCGACGGCCGCGGTCCGGCGCCGGGGGCTCGTGTGCCGATGTCGGTCAATTACGTGGCCGGTGCGCAGAGCTATCTCGAAGCCATCTCGCGCAACCTCATCGATACCGAATTCATGTTGCGACTGCGCCGCAGCTGCCCTGAGCTGGTAGGCGTGGAGCCCACCGCCTGGATCATTCAGGGCACCTACAACTGGCAAGTCACGAACAACCCGGCCATCAAGTGACGGCCCCGGCGATTTTCGTCGCCCCCAAGAGCAAGGAGATTCTCCATGAGCACAGCATTTGCGCACGACGCAGCGCCGGCGCTGCCGGGAACCGCATCGACCTACGATGGCCTGTACCTGCGGGACAACCTCAAGTCGCAGGGCACGCTTCCGGCCGTAGCGCCGTTCAACGCCTGCCCCGACATCATTCAGAGCAGCATGCCGGTTGCCGATCCTCAGAAGACATTCGGCACGGTCAGCAGCTGGAACACGATCTACCCGATCTCTCCCGCGCCTGGCAAAAACTACTACTATGTGCGCGGCCTGAACGGCTCGTCTGAAGACTTCGAAGGCCAGATCAGCCTGTTCTGGACTCCTGCACAGTTGATCCTGTTTCCTTCGACCTGGAAGAACAACCCACTGTTGACCGCATCGGGCAGTGAAGGCGTGAAGGTGCAGGCAGCGCCGGGCTTCGTCGGCGTGGGCAACGACGGCTTCGTGCTCGACACCGGCACCGTGTCACTGTCCAACCCGAACGCCTTCTACAGCTTCGTCGCCCAGAACAACGCAGCGCCCATCCCCACCATCAGCAGCTGGCTGGAAATGTCTCAACTGCTGACGCAGCAACTGGGCATCGGGTTTCGCAACATGATGACATTTGACCCGGTCACCGGCCCCCTGCTCGCCCGGATGGGATTCAACATTCCCATGAGCGTCGGAGAATCCGCGACGTTGCAGCTCACGATATCCACCCAGGGCATCCCGGCTGGCGACAACATCGGCGTGATCGGCGACTGCTTCACTCCGGAGATGAAGTCCATCCTGCTGCAGCCGATCAAGACCACTGGCAACAGCTACGTGGCCGGCATCCAGTTCGACGTGGACCCTGGCTTCAATTCGTCCGTCGCACTCCAGTACTGGAATACATCGGGTCTGGTGCCTGCGGCGGGCAGCACCCTTACCCTGAGCGTGAACTACGTGGTGCCGCAAGAAAAATATGCTCGAGCGCTGACGCTTGGCGTGCTCGACTCGCGGTATGCGCAAGCTGCGCCGACGGTAGATGTCGGGCCCCAACAGATCGCACCGGTTGGCCAGGTGACTTTCGTTGTGGCTGCATCGACCTGAACAACGGTCCCTGAGCGTCTTTTCGACACGCCACTCGCGGCAGCGGGAGGCGTGCCTTTCAAATAATGGAGTCACTGTTATGCGCGCCCCGCGCCACGCCGCGTGCATCGGAAAAAACGCGCACGTGCGCGTAACCTCGTGCGGCTCTATGCCCGCAAGGTGCGCGCTCGCGAATGCGGGCGCATCGGTGTCGGTTCGTCGAGCATCAAAAGGCGTGGATGACTCACTCGTGGCAAATACAATCCGACCGATGCCAGGTATAGCCGATCCAACTATCAATTGATCGAAATGCGAGTCGCCAACGCGAGGAATCGTGGGCACTCATTTGCGGCCCCCCGTTCCCCCCGTACTCCAATCGCGCTCCCACTATTGCGGGATTCCTGCGTCGGATCAGTAACGATTAATGCCTGGCGTGATAACGTCTCCCGCCAATTGACGCCCTCATAACCCCTGCTCGATCGCATTGGCAAAAAATCCAGTTTTTGCTGCTTTCGCAGGATTTCAATCTTAAGAATCCGGCTTTAAAACGCGCATTATTTCATCGCGCAATCCGGATTTCCATTCTGCATAACTGAATTATCGATAATCCGGGGAACAGACCGTGAACCACCCAGCCTTCCCACGCGTTTTCTCCGGCGCCCTGCCTTCTCAGGACCACCGCCCGTTCCGGCTACATTGGCGCCGTTCGCAAAAGGATCTGGCTGGTCTGCTGCTTATCCAGCGCCTCGATGTTCGCGAGAATCTGTGCGGCGGCATCGAAGGACGCATTTCCTGCATCTCCACCACGATCGGCGCACCGCTATCGATGTTTCTCGGCCAGCCGCTGACGATCCAGATGGTTACCGACCGGAGAGCATTGCATTCAATCTGCGCAATCGTCACCGATGCCCTCGAGGGGGAATCCGATGGATCGCTCGCGACGTATCAACTAGTGATCCGTGACGCGCTGTCGATCATGGAACGGCGCATCAATACGCGCATATTTCGTGGCAAAAGCGTCATCGATATTTTCCATACGCTCGTGCAGGAATGGCGACGTAGAAGCTCGACACTGGGCGCAAGCTTCGATCTGGATATGTCTGGTCTCTATGCATCAAAATATCCCGTGCGCGAGCAAACGCTCCAGTTCGATGAAAGCGATGCGGATTTTATCCGCCGTCTGTGCCGCCGCGAAGGCATCGCCTGGTCTATCCGCGCGGGCGACGGTCGCAACAGCACCGATCTCGCGAAGCAGCCCTTCCACACGCTCGTACTGTTCGACAACGCGATCTCGCTCCAGCGGGCGAGCGTGGGCAGCGTTCCCTACCGTCCCGACGCGGCAACCGGAAAGCGCGATTCGATCACGCTCCTCGCGATGAATCGCCAGCTCGTCGCGGGCTCGATCCGGCGGGCAAGCTGGGACCTCAAACGTAGCAGGGTCGACCAGTTGGACGCGCCTACGCGGGTCGACCAAGGGCCGGCAGGCAATGATCTCGCGGCCCTGCTGTCCGACGCACGGATCGATTCGCCACATTGTGCCGATACATCGAAAGACTATGAGCGCCTCGGCATCGCGCGGCTGCTCGCCCACGGCGCGCGCTCGACAAGCGTCAGCGGCGCGAGCGGCGCGCGTGACCTTGAAGTCGGATTCTGGATCCAGGTGACGGGGCACCCGGAACTGGACGCGTTGCCCGAGCCGCAACGCCGCATCGTTATCACCTCGCTGCACCATGTCGGCGAGAACAACATGCCGAAGGCACTGAATGAGCGGCGCAGGCATTGTTCGAGGCCAATCGCTGGCAGGCGGCTCACGCGCCGCTGTCGGTCGACACGCCGGCACGACCGACGGTATTCGATGGCTCGTCGCCGAGCCGCTACGAAAACACGTTCAGCGGCGTCCCGCAGGGCACGCCGCTCACGCCCGCGTACGATCCGCGCATCGACCTGCCGCGCGTGTATCCGGTCACCGGAAAGGTCATGACGCCGGATGGCGAGCAGGTCTACACCGACGAGTACGGCAGGCACAAGGTGCAGATCCAGGGGCTCGACGCGTCAGACCACGCGCACGCCAAAGGCGCGGGCACCAGCCACACCGATTCGGACAGTGCATCGGTGCGCGCGCTGTCGAATTGGGCGGGAGACAATCTCGGCCATCAGACGCCGCTGCGCGCCGGCATGGAAGTCCTGCTGGACTTCGCCAACGGCGACCCAGACAAGATGTACATCGCCGGCGTGTTCAGCAACAGCGACAACATGCCGGCGACCTTCAGCCGGAAGGGTGCGCTGCCTGGCAACCGGTATCTATCGGGCATGCGCTCGCGCGAGATCAATGGCGCGCGGTACAACCAGCTCCGGCTAGACGACACGCCAGCTCAAATCAGCGCGCAGTTGAGCAGCCAGCACGGGACGTCCGAACTCAATCTGGGCTATCTCGCGCAGCCGCGCGAGAACGGGCAAGGCGCCAACCGTGGCGAGGGCGCGGAACTGCGCACAGACGCCGCAGCAGCACTGCGGGCCGCACAAGGCATCCTGCTGACGACTTACGCACGCGGCCAGGCGAGCGGCAATCAGCTCGATCGCGACGAACTCATCCAGCTGCTGGGCGAGTGCACGGAGCTGTTCAAGTCGCTGGGCGACTACGCGGGGCAGCACGGCAGCCAGGCGATGGACACCGCGGGGCAAGGCGCGCTGGCGTCGGCGTTCAAAGGCTGGCAGGCCTCGGGCGGTCAGCCGCTGATGGCGCTCGGCGCCGAGGCCGGCTTCGTGAACGTGACGCCGAAAACGCATGTGACCTATGCGGGCGAGAACATCGATCAGGTGGCGCAGCAGCATGTTCAGGTGAGCAGTGGGCAGCGCATCAATCTGCAGGCGGGCCATGGGGTTGCACTGTTCGCTCAGGCCAACGACATCTCGGCGCTAGCCAATCAAGGCAAGGTGAGATTGCAGAGCCAGGGCGACGACACGCAAGTCGATTCCGCGAAGAACGTGTTACGAGCGAACTCTGCGTGAAGCAGCAGCCCTTGCCCGGCGTCGTCATTTTCGTGCACGGCGTGAACTCCGAGGGCGAATGGTTCGAAGCCGCCGAGGAAGGGCTGTGCCAGGGCCTCAACCGCCGGCTCGCGAGGCTGGACGACCAGATGGCGCACAGGGGTGTCGTCGGTGGGCAGCTTTCCCCCGTCTCGTACACCGAAAGCCTGACGCCGGATGGCTTTCTCAATCCGGAGCTGTGGGCCGGAACCTACATCAAGCCTGATCCGTCGTTCTCGCCGGTCATCCACTTCCGCTGGGGCTACAAGGCCAACAAGGAAGAACTGAAGGAGTACGGAATCTTCCTGAACGATCAGGACTACTGGGGCGGCGGCCCATTCGCCAACGGCTGCACCAGCTTGCCTGACCTGTGGCACGAAGGCATCGACGACCGCGTTTTCGGATTCCTCTCCGTGCAGGCCCTGAATCCGACGCAACGTCCCCTGTATCGCACGCCGCCGCGCGGCTATGGCGTGCTGGCCGCGTTACGTCTTGCCAGGCTGGTGCAGTCGATCCGCCGGATGCAGGCCAATGTCCCGATCACGATCGTCTGCCACAGTCAGGGCAACATGGTGGGCCTCACGGCTGCGTTCTTCGGCGACGCGTTCCCGCAGGTTCAGGACCCGTGGGGCAACACGGGACGCTGCGTCGCCGATGCCTACGTGCTCGCGAATCCGCCTTACAGCCTGGCGAACACCGACACCTTCCTGGAGAACTGGTCCCAGCGCGAAATGCGCGACGCCCGGAACCGGGGCGGCCGGCAGACCTACGCGGCGCGCACCCAGACCCTGCGCAGCTTCTTCGACATCATGCGCGCGCACGGCATTCGAAATGCCGGCCGGCAAGGCCGATGATGACATGGCCAACACGCGTACCTCGGAGACGGGCGGCAAGCCCTACACCGCCGGCGAAGACCGTACGGCTCACGGCCTGAACGGATACACCTATGGCCGGGTGACGCTGTATTGCTGCCCGCACGACCAGGTGATTTCCGCCGCCACGGTTCAGGGCATCGGCTGGCGCGGGCTGGGCCGCGTCGTTGAAGATCCCGCCCAAGGCGGGTCGCGCGCGCCCAACGGGATGCCAAACGACGAACTGGCCGACGTCGGCGCCCATGGGGTGCTGACCCAGCGCGTCTTCGCAAGCGGCTTCGAGGTCGGCAGACAGGCTGACTACCACTACTGGGAAAACGACTGGCGCTACAGGGAGGGCAAGACGTCGGGGTTCTGGTTTCCGCCTTCGCCGCCGGCCAGATACGGCATCAAGCATGCATGGAGCGCCAACGAGAACTACGTGGCGAAGCTCGCCACGACCGCTACCGCGCCCGTGCTTTATCTCGTGACGATGGCGACGTCAGCCTTCGGCCTGTGTCCGGTCAACGCCGAGCCGCCGAAGGGCTGGACGGTCACGGCCGATGCGCCGCCGCTCGATGAGCCGTTTGCGCCACAGGCCCTGCGGTACGGCAAGGAAGTTCACGTCACCGATGGCGAATTCACGAGCAACTTCAACGAGGGCAACGACCCGCTGGCCGCGGCCCGGAATGCGGACAAGCAGGACAGGAACGCCGACGACCCCTACGACAGTTACAAGCTCAAACAAGCCGACCAGGAAGCGGCTGGAACCATCGGCAGCGAGGCGTTACAGCGCTACGAGGACCACGCGTCCCTGCGCATGCGCGTGCGCAGGGACGGCAATTCGCAGTGGATCGACGGCGAAGGCAACGTGATCGGCGAGGACGGCAGGAGCGCCCTGCCCGAGGGGTACGCGCAGTGGCGCAACGAGCAGGTTACGGAGATCCTGGATGGCAGCCGGACGAACAACCCGACCAACCACTCGACCATCATGACGAACCCGATGCATGCGCGAAAGGCGCTTGCTTATGACGTGGCGATTGGGTTGTGCTACCTGTCGCCAGAGCAGATGGCTGCCTTGCGGATCGAGGCGGACTGGAGGCTGGGGAAGGGCATGGATAAGACGAACCCAAGCAAGAAGTACTGGGAATACTTTGATAGCGGGACGATGAATGGCGACGCGATTACCAAATGGCTTGCGAATGATCCGGAGGGCCGCCGGCCCGAGAAGATCGCCAATGAACGTGAGGGCCAGTTCTATCTGAATCTGGGAGTTGTGGAGTTGTGGCATGAGCGCGCTG
This sequence comes from Paraburkholderia sp. A1RI-2L, assembly GCF_048957375.1. NCBI lineage: Bacteria > Pseudomonadati > Pseudomonadota > Betaproteobacteria > Burkholderiales > Burkholderiaceae > Paraburkholderia > Paraburkholderia sp. A1RI-2L. The sequence goes on along the minus strand of NZ_JARBTA010000003.1, from coordinate 269,554 downwards.
ATCTCGACGTGGCCGCGCAGGCTGGCGCTCGCCGTGCTGGCAATGGTGCTGGGCGCACTCTTCATGTTTTATTTGACCGTGGAGGTTGGCTACCCGCCGGCCGCTGAATTAACTACAGGAGCGTTGATGAAACGACTCGTTGCCATACCCGTCCTGCTGGCCATTGCAACCTTTGCATTCACGACGGCCGCCATGATGCCAACGTCCGCCCGGGCCGCCTCGCCCCACACCGGCACACCTCAGACGGATCCCGCCAAACCCTTCATGGTGCAGGTTGTCGGGCTCGAATGGCTCAATCCGCTGCAGAGGCGCGACTACCCGACCGAGTGGCAGGTGTTGTGGACCATGGGGCTCGTCAAGCCGAACAAGAACGATGACATGGTGCGGACCAAGCCGCAAAAATTCTCGACACTCCAGTCGATCGGCGCACTTGCCTACGGCAATAAGGGTACGGAAACTTTCAAGGGTTTCTATCACAAGTATGTGGACAAATTGCTTGGCTTGTTCGGCACACGCTACGTGACGAACGCGAAATATTTCTACACGGTCAAGCCAGACAGCAAAAAGGAGTGGCGGGAGTTAGCGGGGATTCATGTTGAATTCGCGATTCCCACCCGCCTTGATCCAACCGAGGCACAAACTTATTTGCGTAACGAAATCATTGACAATTACGAGATCGGGAACCCGTCAGCTAAAAGCCTCTGGAGCCGCGACACGCCTCCCGACGTGCACGTCACCCCCGGCGGTGCGAACGCGGGCTTCACCTCGCTGAACAACGCGCTGGACTACCTCCAGGCGAACCCAGACAAAAGCGTCTGGGTGATGAACTGGGACGCCCCGAGCTTTCCGCCAAAGGACGGCCAGCTCAACGAAAACATGGTGCTGCTGTTCCTCGCCGGCCCGCAGATGAAGACCGAACGCGCCCCGCTCGCCTGGATCGGCCGCGCGGCCACGGGCAACGCACAGGACTTCGAACGAAAGCCCGGCACGACGCGCGCGGTCGAAGCATGGAAGGCCACGATCGCCGCCGCCGCGCACAACGCGAACGTATCGGTGCCCGATATCCACTACACGATCCACGATGCCGGCAAGGGCAGCGAAGCCTCCTCCTCGCGCATCGGCTCGCTCGGCCGCACCCTGACCGAGACGATGCCCGACTTCGACTTCCAGAAGCAGACCCTCAACACGCCGGAGCTGCTCGGCGAAATGGGCGCCGGCACGGCGCTCACCGATGTGGTGCTGGCAATCGGCCGGGCGAATCATCTGGGCGAGACCGTGCTCGTGGCCGGCACCACGGACGCGGACCATCCGGTTGCGGTCGTCGTGACACCGCCGCCCCAGGTCGTGCCAATCGATCCAGACGCGGACTGGTTCCGTGCGCGCGGCGAAAACAACGCCTATCTGCCGTGGTGGGGCCGGCGCTACGACTCGAAGTATGGCCAGCAGGGCTGGTCGTGGTGAACCGGGAACGCAAGTCATGAAAGGCATCATTCGCGTAGGCGACACAACCAGCCACGGTGGCCCGGTCGAGACCGGCAGCAAAGACAGCGAGGTAATGGGCAGCGCGGTTGCCCGCAAGGGCGATCGCTGTATTTGCCCCATAAAGGGACACGAAAACTGCATGATCATCGAAGGCGATCCAGCCTTCATGGTCGACGGCAAGCCCGCCGCGTTCGACGGCCATAAGACCTCGTGTGGCGCAATATTGATTTCCAGCCTGCTGTCCTCCGGGCGGACCTGAAAAGCGTCCCCCTCCCCGTTGCCGCCATCCAGACAACAACGGACGGCCATCGGTATTGGCATATTTAAATTTCGACATACTAATTATCAGTTTCACGAAAAGAAATGGACGATCTGATTTCCTCCTACGAACGCGAGCTCGGGTATCTGCGTGCTTCGCTTGCGGAATTCGCCGCGAGATATCCCGGGGCCGCGGCGCACCTGTCACTCAGCGGCCAGCATTCCGAGGACCCGCACGTCGAGCGCATGGTCGAGTCCGCAGCGCTGCTCAATGCACGCACGATCGCGCGTCTTGAAGACGATGTCCCCGAGTTCACGAAGCCGCTGCTTGAAGTGGCGTATCCGGAATACCTTCGTGCGTTTCCCTCCTGCACGATCGCCTGTTTCGAGAGCGGCCAGAAAGTCGCGGAAATGACGAAACCGCAAGTCATCGAGCGACGCGCCGAACTGAAAACCATGACCGGAGAATGCGTCTTCGAGACCGTCTACGATGTCACCCTGGCGCCACTGCGGATCGCGGATGCCGGGTATCGCCCGCCCACCACCGCGCCATCGAATATCCGCTTGCCCAAGGAGACGACCGGCATTCTGTCCATCGTCTTCGACACATTGAACGCCAACGCCGATCTGCGAGCTATCGCACCGGCTACGATCCGCGTGTTCGTCAACGGCGCCCCGTCCACCGTTGCGGCCGCCATCGATGCGCTGCTGCAACGCGCACCCGCCGCATTCGTCGAGGTTGATGGAAAAGGGCGATGGACCGCGTTGCCGCACGTGCCAGTCAGCCTCGCCGGCTTCGATGACGACGATGCAATAATCGAGCGCGCCGACGGCAGGCACTCGCCGTTCCGACTTCTGCTGGAATATTTCGCATTCCCGCATAAGTTCGATTTCGTCGATATCGACATGGCAGCGCTGCTGCGCAGCGCTGGCTCGCACAGGCGCGTTGCCCTTCACGTCCCGGTGCGCGGCGTGCACCCAGACTCATTCGCCGCGCGCGCGCTGGATAAACTGGGCCCGACGAGCTTCCGGCTCTCGTGCACGCCGGTAGTCAACCTGTTCCGGCGTCCGGCGGATCCGGTTGCGCCCAAGGACGCGGTGACGCCAGCCTGGCCGCTCGTGCCACAAACGCTGAAGCCGGACAATGGATCGGTCTGGATCGTGGATGCCGTCCGGGTCAGCGTGCAGAAAGGCAACGACACCACAATCGAGCCGGTTCCTGCTTTCGAGTCGCTGGTTCATCACGGCCACACGGGCCGGCCGGGCACGCGCCAACCATTTTTCTGGATCATGGAGCGCGACAAGCGCTTCACGGAATTCGTCGCTGGGCAGGACACGCTGCTTTCGTTCGTTGGCCTCGACAGCCGGCCCCTCAAGCCAGAGGGCATCGATCAGATCCATGCGGACCTGCGATGCACGAACGGCATTCTCCCGTCCGCCATCGAACCGGGCGACAGCAGAGGAGATTTCGACTTTGCGGGGGAGGTGCCGGCAAGCCGCATCGTCATGCTACGGCAGCCAACCACCAGCCTGCCCCGACCGAAAAAGCCCGGCCGCTACTGGAATCTCGTCAGCCTGCTTTCGCCCGGAACGTTCACTTTGAACCAGGCGGGATTACCCGCGTTGAAAGCCATGCTGTCGGGGCACGTTCCGCACAATTCGCCGTCCGCGACCACGCATATCGATGCGATCGTCGGGCTGGCGAGCGAAGTCGCGGTGGAGTGGATGATCGAAAAGCCCCAATCGCGGCTCGAACGGGGACTGCGCGTTCGACTCTCCGTCGATGATGCGGCCCTCGCGTGCTACTCGCTCAGCACGTTCACGCGCGTGCTGGAAAGCGTGTTCGTCCGGTATGCCCCCGCGCACAGCTTTGTGCAAGTCGTGCTTATTTCGGCGCGCAACGGCTCGGAACTCACGCGTGGCCAGTTCCTGCCCGGCACGGCCGCGCTGGTCTGAATGCCGAATCGGGATCGTTAACCGCGCGCCGCTGCGCCGGACCTCAATCCCTGTCGGGCGCGCCTGGCGGAAAGAGTGGACGGTAGGGCCTGGCCTCCTCCACCGCACGCGCAAACGACGGCCTCGCGAGCAAGCGCGCGCGATAGGCGCGCAGCACCGGAAACGTCTCGGCGATGCGGTGCGTCCAGTCCGCATAGAACAGCGACGGCGCCGCCGCGCAATCGGCCAGCGTGAAATCCGCACCGGCCGCCCAGGCGCTGTCCGCCAGCCGCGCTTCGAGCCATGCATAGGCCAGCTCCAGCTTTTCCCGCGCAAACGCGAGTCCATCGGCACGCTTCGCGGCGTCGCCCGTCAAGGCGCCGTCCACGGCGCGTTGCACTGGCGTCATCACATGCAGATCGAAGAAGCGGTCGAGAAAACGCACCTCGAGTGCGGCCATCGGATCAGCGGGAAGCAGGCGCACCGGCCCCGGATGCGCGAGTTGCAGATATTCGATGATGATGCTCGTCTCCGCCACATTGCGCGCCCCGTCCACCAGCACGGGAAACTTGCGCAGCGGCCAGCGTTGCAGCCAATCGGCCGTATGCGGCGAATCGGGCGCGATAACGCGGAATTCAAAGGGCGTGCCGTTCTCGTATAACGCAACGAGCACCTTCTGCGTGTATGAAGAAAAAGGATGACCGTAGAGCGCCAGCGACATCTCAAGACCTCCCGACACAGGCTGATGGTGACAGCCGCCAGACTACCTCAATCACTGTACTAGCGGACCGCTGCGTGACACCATCGTGCCCTTGAGGCGCAACGCGGGCGCCTCCGCGCCTCGCCAGCTTGCGAATGCAAGCGGAACGCAAATGGCCGTCACGCACGCGAAAGCCGCCAGCGGCACAATCGCTGGCAACCCATGCGAGATCAGTTGCGTGACGGGCCAGCCGTAGAGATACAGGCCATAGGAAAGGTCATCGCGCGTGCGCAGCTTTGCGAGCCAGGGAGACTGCAAATGCCCGACGTAGAACAGGAGATAAGCGCCCATCGTCGGTGTCACGGCGCGCGTCACACTCTGCGGCGCGAACAGGGCGGCGACAAACACGATGAGCGCGCAAACGGCGAACGGCGCGCACACATAAAAACACACGCCGGCCAGGTACATCGATACCAACCAGATCATGAAGCCGGACACGCCGAACAACGCCAAACCCTCCTCGCCGCGTTGATGCGGCGCGCCGTACATTGCGGCGAAGTTGACGGCGAGTGCGATTGCCAGCACCACCCAGCGGCGTTTCATGACACCGCACAGACCGAGTGCGGTCAGCATCATATAGCAGCGCAGCGCGCACGTGATCGTCCACATCGAGCCATTGACCGATGGAATCGGCCATAGGGTAAACCCGCTTCGCCGCGAAAATGCGTGTTTCCCTATTGCGCAAATTATTTTGCGCGTAAATACTCATCGCAAATTAAATTGCTTTTTAGCTCCATCCACCACCAAAGGGGTTGTCATGAAACTCATAGCAAAGCTCGCCATGGCCGCACTCGTCGCCGTGTCCATTACGGGTCAAGCGGCGCGAGCCGAGACCTTGCTGGTCGCCTGCGATACCGCGTTCGTGCCGTTCGAATTCAAGCAGGGCGACAAGTACGTCGGCTTCGACATCGACTTGTGGGCCGCCATCGCCAAGGATCTGAAGCTCGACTACAAGCTGCAGCCGATGGATTTCAGCGGCATCCTGCCGGCGCTGCAAACTCATAACGTGGACGTCGCGCTCGCCGGCATCACGATCAAGGACGAGCGCAAGAAGGTCATCGACTTTTCCGACGGCTATTACGACAGCGGCTTCATGCTGATGGTCCCCACGGCCAGCACGATCAAGGGCCCGGACGACCTGAAAGGCAAATCGCTCGCCATCAAGACCGGCACCTCGGCGGCGGACTACGCGAAAACCCATTTCGGCGGCACCGACCTGCGTCAGTTCCCCAACATCGACAATGCCTATCTGGAACTGCAAACCGGACGCGTCGACGCGGCCATGCACGACACGCCCAACGTCCTCTACTACATTCACACCGCAGGCAACGGCCGCGTGAAGGCCGTCGGCCCGCAGATGATGGCGCAGCAATACGGCATCGCCTTCCCGAAAGGCAGCGCGTTGGTGCCCAAAGTCAACGCGGCGCTCGCGAAGATCAAGGCCGATGGCCGCTATGCCGCGATCTACAAGAAATGGTTCGGCGTCGAACCGGCCAAGTCCTGATCCACCGGAACCCGGAGAGCCCCATGCAGTTCGATCTTTCGGTCGTTGTCGACGCGCTCCCCGCCCTGCTCCAGGGCGCGCGGCTCACGGTGCTGATAGCCGCCGTGGGCCTCGCGGGCGGCTTGCTCGTCGGCTTCCTGTTTGGCCTGATGCGCGCCTATGGCAACGCGCTCACGCAGAAAATCGCCTTCGTCTATGTCGAATTCGTGCGCGGCACGCCGATCGTCGTGCAGGTGATGTTCATTTACTTCGCACTCCCGTTGATGCTGCATGTGCGGGTGGACGCGCTCACTGCCGCGATCGTCTCGATCATCATCAATTCGGGTGCCTATATTGCGGAGATCGTGCGCGGCGCCTTTTTGTCCGTGCCGCGCGGCCTCAAGGAGGCGGGGCTCGCGCTCGGCATGCCGATGTGGCGCGTGCTCGCATTCGTGGTGGGGCCCGTCGCGGTGCGCCGCATGACGCCGTCGCTCGGCAACCAGTTCATCGTGAGCCTCAAGGACACGTCGCTCTTTATCGTGATCGGCGTGGGTGAACTGACGCGTCAGGGCCAGGAGATCATGGCCTCGAATTTTCGCGCGGTCGAAATCTGGACGGCCGTGGCAATCATCTACCTGTGCATGATCGGCGCGCTGACCTTCTGCCTGCGCACGATGGAAAAAAGGATGCGGATACTATGAGCACCGGCAAAACCATGGTGCAGTTCAAGGGCGTGACCAAGCGCTTCGGCCAGACGACCGTGCTCGACGCGGTGGACCTGACCATTCATGCGGGCGAAGTCGTGGTTCTGATCGGGCCGTCCGGCTCAGGCAAATCCACGCTCCTGCGGTGCATCAATGCGCTCGAGCATATCGACGGCGGCGATCTGGTCGTCGACGGCATCAGCGTGCGCGACGGCTCGCGCCAGGTTCGCGAGATCCGCAAGGAAGCGGGCATGGTGTTCCAGCAGTTCAACCTGTTTCCGCAACTGACGGCGCTTGAAAACGTCGCGTTCGGTCCGCGCCAGGTGCGCGGCATGGGCAAGAACGAGGCCCAGGCGCTCGCGCGCGAACTGCTCGCAAAAGTCGGTCTCGCAGAGCGCGTCAACCACTATGCAAGCGAGTTGTCCGGCGGCCAGCAGCAGCGCGTGGCGATCGCGCGCGCGCTCGCCGTGAAGCCCAAGTTGATGCTGTTCGACGAGCCGACCTCAGCGCTCGATCCCGAGCTGCGCCAGGAAGTGCTGCGCGTGATGCAGTCGCTCGCCGAAGAAGGCATGACGATGGTGGTGGTGACGCATGAAATGGCTTTCGCGCGTAAGGTGGGCACGCGGCTGATCTTCATGGAGCACGGCCATATCACCGTCGACGGGCCGCCCACCGCGCTGCTCGACGCGCCGCCGAATCAGCGCCTGCGCGATTTTCTTCAGCATGTCGAATGAATTTTCAGGCAAATTCTCAGGCTATGCCAGCACTCGATTTCATCAAGGTTTCCGGCACACCCTTCGAAGCCGGCCAGGCGCTGGGCCGTTTCGGGTCGAGCGCCGTACAGGGACATTTGCTCCAGACTCGCGCCTGGCATCAAGTGATGCAATGGCGCGGCAGCCCGTTGGCCGAGGCGATGGCGAAGCACGTCCGGCTGGGCTTCCCGCGCATCTGGCAGGAACTGTGCGGGCTCGCCGATGGGCTGGGCGTGCCTTTCGAACAGGTCTTGCTATGGAACTGCCGTGGCGACCTGCGGCTAGACCCGCATGCAGCCGGAACGCACGACGGCTGCACGACCGTGCAACTCGGGCGCGGCGAGACCCGGCGCATCAGCCACAATGAAGACGGCGATCCCGGCTTTGCGGGACATTGCGCGATTGCCGAGTGCCGCATCGAAGGCAGTCCCGGCTTTGTGTCGTTCGTCTATCCTGGCTCGCTGCCGGGGCACACGTTCGCAGTCACGGAGGCAGGCCTCGCCGTCACGGTCAACAATTTGCGCCCGCTCCACACCGACGCGGGCGTGCCGCGCATGGTGCTCACGCGCGCCGTGCTGGATGCGCCCGACCTCGACGCCGCGGTCGCAACGCTGCGCGATACCCCTCGCGCCGGAGCGTTTCACCTCACGCTCGGGCATCGCGCGAGCCCCGATCTGCTCAGTGTCGAGTTCAATGCGCGCCAATGCTCGGTGCTGGCCATCACGGCGCCGTCGCTGCACGCCAATCATGCGATCCACCCCACGATGCGCGACGATCCGCAGGTCGTGACGGACTCCTCGCGCGACCGGCAGCGGCGCGGCGAGCAACTGCTGGAGCAGGCGTGCAGCGCCGTCGACCCGCTTGCGGTGCTCGCCGACACGAACGGCGGGAATCTCGCGGCGCTGCCGATCTACCGCACCGATCCCCTCGACCCCGATGGCGAGAACACGCTCGCTACCGCCGATATCGCGATCAAGACGTCTCACATAGAATGGGACATTTACGAACAGCCCGGGACGCCGCCCCGGTATCGATTGATCGATGGATACAGACAAGCACAAGACGCGCCGCCTGAGCAGCAGCCGCGACGCGGCACCGGCGTCTGACGCCATGCCCGGCGCGCCGCGCACGGTCGACGGCCTGCGTGAACTGATGGTGCGCATCGGGCGCGGCGAGGCGAATCTTTCGCTCGGCGGCAAGGCGCATTCGGTGCTGGCGCATCTGCTCGAACAGCCCGAGGAAGTCGCCGTGCGCACCATCACGGATCTGGCCACGGCGCTGGGCGTCAATGCATCGACGCTCACGCGCCTGACGACGAAACTCGGCTACACGGGTTTCGCCGATTTTCAGAGCGTCTTCCGTGACAGCCTTGCCCAACAGCATCGGCATTTTTATACGCACCAGGCCGAGCAACTGGTTGCCGGAAAGAAGTCGCGGGCACAATCGGCGCAAGCCAACCACACCTCGCCCGAGGTCGAGGTGGTCGCCCAGCTTGCACGCGAATCGATCACCAACGTGGACGCATTTCTCACGCGGCTCTCGCCCGCCGACCTGCGCGGTGCGGCCGCGCTGCTTGCCGGCGCGCCGCGCGTGCGCGTGCACAGCTTGCGCCAGTTCAGCGCGCTCGCGAGCTTTCTCTGCTATGGCCTCGGCATGATTCGCGCAGACGTTGCCCTGCTCGACGCGCACGGCCTGGGCGTGGCCGAAGGCCTTGCGCAGTTGCAGCCCGGCGACGTGGTCGTCGTGTCGAGCGTTGCGCCCTACACCCGCAGCGTCGCCGATGCCGCCGTGGCCGCCGCCGCCGCCGGCATGACCGTGATCGCCATCACCGACACGCTCGCATCGCCGCTCGTGCCGCCCGCGCGCCATACCTTTCTGATTCCGCACGAGAGCAGCTTCTTCAGCAATAGCATGGGCGCGTATCTGATCTTCTGCGAGGGCTTGCTCAATCTCGTCGCGACGCACCTGGGCAAGCAGTCGCTGCAAGCGCTGGCGCGGCGCGAACGGCTCATTACGGCGCTGGGGATCGAAACGGGCTGAGCGGACAGCGGCGACACCTGCCGCACGCCCCGCCGCTCCGGCTTACTCGCTTGTGCGCGGCGCATCCGGTGCGAGCAGCACGCCCTTGGTAAACACAAAGCAGCCATAGCCGCGCGTTTCGCCCGTGGCGATCACGCAGTACGCCTTGCGTGCGCGCGCATAGAACGCATGGCGCTCGATCGGCGCGAACGGCACCGCGCGCCCCTCGGCGGCATCGACCTCGGCCTGCGCCTCGCGCTGCACGGCGGGAATCGTATCGGGCTCGCCCACCACTTCCATGCGCATCGCGGGCGCTTCCACGAACGTATCGAGCGGCAATACAGAGAGGATCGCGCGCACGGCGCGCGGCGAATCGGCGCCATCCATGCGCAGGAGCTTTCCCGAAACAGTTGCGCGCGCAACTGAATCGGCGGGGAAATTCGCGTCGCAAACCACGACTTCGTCGCCGTGTCCCATGGCGCGCAACGCGTGCAGCACGTCGGCGTTCAGCAGCGGGTCCAGATTTTTCAGCATGCGTGTCTCCTCTGTCTACTTCGTCGATGTCGATGAAAGAATCGTGCTGGTCACCGTTGCAATCATATCGTGGCCGTACGCGGCGGCCAGATTGTCATGCGCCATTAGGCGTTGATTGGGACGGGATTCGATTGGCTGTTAGTTGCAATTCTACGGCGCGTGGTCCTGCAGGAAACTCTGCGCAAGCTGCTTCCACAAGTGATCGGCCGCGGGAGACAGGCGCCGGCCCACGCGCGTGAGCATCTGGCTGGCGAAGCCCGCCGCAATCGGATGATCGATCGGCACCGCCACCAGCTCGCCCAGATCGATGCCGCGCCGCGCGGTGATCGATGACATGAAGGCCACGCCGAGGCCCGCTGCCGCGAGCGTCTGCGCCGTGTTGAAAAGGTCCACGCGATACGCGGGCATCACGGTGAGGCGCACGTCGTCGAGCAGCGACTGCACGAAATGCTGCACGCCAAACGCCTCGGTCATGAAAATCAGGCGCTCGTGAGCGAGCTCCGCGGGCGGCACCCTGGTCATGCGCGCGAAGCGGTGCGAAGGCGCGACCACCGCGCACAACGGCCGCGCCGCGAACGGATGAATGCGCATAACCGGATCTTCAGCCGAGCGCGCGCACAGGCCGATATCGACGATGTCATCGCGCACCAGCGACAGCACGGCCGGCGTAGGCCCCGAGCGAATCTCGACGAGGATGTCCGGATAGGTCATCGAAAAGCGCTGCAGCGCACGCGCAATCAGATTGCCGATGAAGCCCTCGCCCACGCCGAGCGCCACGCGCCCGCGTTTCAGGTGCCGGTATTCCTCGAGGCGAGCGATCAGGTCGCGCTCGCGCCGCTGACCGTCGCGATAGTGATCGATGAGCACCTGGCCGATTTCGGTCACCACCACCTGGCGTCCGCGCCGCTCGATCAGCGGGAAGCGCAGCCGCCGCTCCAGCGCCGCCACCTGCCTGCTGATCACCGAAGCATTGACGCCCAGCGCATCGGCCGCCAGGCGCACGCCGCCGCTGGCCGCAATCTCGGCCAGGTAGCGCAGCGAGCGCTCGCCGATTTCGTCGATCCAACGGCCCATCGGCGCGTCGGCGCTGCCGCCTGTCTCGTCCATCTCGCCCCCTTTTCCCGACGGCCGCTCGCGGACCGTCGAATCGTTGACCTAAAAGCAACATTTTCGATGCGTTTCTGTCATGGGTCGAGCATTTCGTCGATGCAATACTCGGCGCTGCACGGGTGCACGGCGCCAGCCCAGGTCCGGCACGCCCCCCCCAAGCACACACGATTCGACGCCCCGCGCGTCCACGCCAATATCAGGAGCCACCACCCCATGAGCGAAAGCCGTTATTGCGAAGTTGCCGACCTGGCGCAGGCCCGCGAGCAACTGAGCGAGATCCGCCATCACATTCACAAGCACCCCGAACTGTCTTACCAGGAAGCCAATACCGCGGAATTCGTGGCGCAAAAGCTCAAGGCATGGGGCTACGACGTGACACGCAATGTCGGCGGCCATGGCGTGGTCGGCTCGCTGAAGGCGGGCACTAGCGCGCGCACCGTCGGCGTGCGCGCCGACATGGACGCGCTGCCGATCCACGAGCAGACCGGCCTCGCCTACGCGAGCATTCATGACGGCAAGATGCACGCCTGCGGCCACGATGGGCACACCACGGTCCTGCTCGGCGCGGCGCAGCAGCTCGCGAAGACGCGCAATTTCGACGGCACCGTGCATCTTATCTTCCAGCCCGCCGAAGAGGCCGGCTCGGACAGCGGCGCCGTGCGCATGATTGCCGACGGCCTGTTCGAGCGCTTTCCGTGCGAGGCCATCTTCGGACTGCACAATCATCCGGGCGTGGCGGCCGGCACCTTCGGCTTTCGCAGCGGCGCGCTGATGGCCGCCTGCGACACCGTCAAGGTGCGCATTGCGGGGCGCGGCGGCCACGCCGCGCGTCCGCATCTGGCAGTCGATCCGGTGCTGGTGGGCAGCAGCATCGTGATGGCGCTGCAATCGATCGTGTCGCGCAACGTCGATCCGAATGAAGCCGCGGTGATCACCGTGGGCTCGTTCCGCTCCGGCTTCGCGCCCAACGTGATTCCCGAGGATGCCGTGCTGGAAATGAGCGTGCGTTCGTTCTCGCCGGCGGTGCGCGAGACGCTCGAAAAGCGCATCCGCGCGCTGGTCCAGTCGCAGGCCGAGGCTTATGGCGCAAGCGCGGAAATCGACTACATCAGCGGCTATCCGGTGCTCGTGAATAGCGAAGCCGAGACCGAGTTTGCGCGCAAGGTGGCCGAAGAGCTGGTCGGGCCGGAGCACATCATTGCGCCGTTCCCGCCCATCGCGGGCAGCGAGGACTTCGCGTACTACCTGCAGGAGCGCCCCGGCTGCTTCGTGCGCCTTGGCAACGGCGAAGGCCGGCCGATGCTGCACAACGCGCGCTACGACTTCAACGACGAGAACCTCACCGTGGGCGCAGCGTTCTGGACGCGCCTCGTCGAGCGCTTCCTGAGCGAGGCGCGCGCATGAACATCGCCGCCAGGACACTTGCCCCCGCGCACGCGCAAGCGCCCGAGATGACGCCGGGGCAGCAAAGAAAAATCGTGGTTGCGGCGGTGATCGGCAATCTGCTCGAGTTCTTCGACTTCACGGTCTACAGCTACTTCGCGCTCACGATCGGCCAGCAGTTCTTTCCCTCCGACGACCCCGTCACGTCGTCGCTGCTCGCCTTCGCGGTGTTCGCCGTGGGCTTCGTGATGCGACCGCTCGGCGGGATCGTGCTCGGCCGCTATGCGGACCGCGCCGGACGCAAGCCCGCGCTCACGCTCACGATCCTGTTGATGGCGCTGGGCTCGGCGGCCATCGGCCTTGCGCCCACTTACGCTCAAATCGGCCTCGCCGCGCCGGTGCTGATCGTGGTCGCGCGGCTCGTGCAGGGCTTCGCGCAAGGCGGTGAATTCGGCGCGGCCACGGCCACGCTGCTGGAGATGGGCAGCGCGGCGAACCGCGGCTTTCGCGCGAGCTGGCAGCTCGCGAGCCAGGGCGCGGCGGCGCTGCTCGGCTCGGGTCTTGCGGCGAGCCTCGGCTTCCTGCTCCCGGCCGCGACCATGCACAGTTGGGGCTGGCGCATTCCCTTTCTGGTCGGCACGCTGATCGCGCCGGTGGGCATCTATCTGCGCCGGCATATCCGCGAGGAGCCGCCGGCCGCAAAAGCCGTGGCCACCCGCGACGACCCGAAGCGCGGCCTCTACGTGCGCAACTGGTTTCTCACGATCTTCGCGATCATGGGCATGTCGGTTTCGACCTACGTGATGATGTATTACATGCCCACCTTCTGCATCCAGTACCTGGGCCTGCCGCCGAAGATGTCGATGCTCGCAGGCGTGGCGTCGAGCACCATCTCGCTCGTAATGTGCCCGATCTACGGCGCGTGGTCCGATCGCATGGGCCGGCGCAAGCCGCTCACGATCATCGGCCGCGTCGCGCTGATCCTGCTGCTGTATCCGGCGTTCTGGATCATGACGCACTTTCCGTCGCTGCCGGTGGTGCTCGTCACGCTGATCGTGCTGATGCTCTGCTACACGATGGGTTCCGCACCCGCCTACGCACTGATGCCCGAGAACTTCCCCAAGCATCTGCGCGCGGGCTATATGTCGAGCGCGTATGCGATCGCGGTCTCGGTGTTCGGCGGCACCGCGCAACTCGTCGCCGGGTGGCTGATCCGCGAGACGGGCAGCAAGATGGCGCCCGCGTGGTACATGATCGTCTGCGTGCTGATTTCGCTGATTGCGGTGTCGATGTTCGAGGAGACCGGGGACAAGGCGCTCGATTGAGCGCGGATTGAACGTGGCGAGCGCGCCGGTTCCCCTCGGCGCGCCCGCCTTTACTGCCGCTAGTTCGTTCCTTCGCCCGTCGACCCGGCCGGCTCGCTCGGATATTTCGCCCGGCCGTAGCGAATCAGCAAGACGCCCAGTGCAATCAGCACGATTGCGCCCGCCGACGCCAGCAAATGCAACTCCGTATTCGATCCCGAGCGCAGGATCAAATCCCGCGCGATCGACACCATTGCGATGTAAAGCGGAAAGCGTACGGGCAATTGCCCGGCCTTCAGGTACTGCCCGACCATCGCGAAGACTTCCAGATAGAGGAACATCAGCAGCAAATCGGTTAGCGTGACGCCGTCGGAATTCACCATCCTCCAGATCAGATGGATCATCGCCGCAACCGTGCCGATGCCGATAATCCCGAGGCCGAACAGTTCTGCAAGCTCCATCGCGCGCTCGAGACGTCCCTTGATCGCCTTTTGCAAGGCGTTCTCGTATTTCATGTTCTTCAATCCATTGAATAGCCCGTCAGAACGCGAAATCGTAACGCGAGACTGTGAAACTCAGGAAATCGGGCCAAAAAAGCACGATCACGATGCCGTGCTCCCCGCATCAGGTCTTGCTTTCTCGTGGAATGCCCCTATAATAGGGTTAACCCTTAGGTAACTACCCTAGGCAACCATCCCAAGCACGAGGACATCATGGCCGCACTCATCGGCATCATTTCGTCTACCGCCGCTCAAGCTTTCGAAGCAATTGGCCGCTTCAGTGTCAAGGCGCTCAATCGCCACCTGGAATACTGCGAGTTGCTCGCAGAAGCGCAACGCCGCTACTAAACCGCAGGCTCGATAGACTGCCGGACCGATTCCTCATTCCCATCCCGTCGCATACTAGCCGCACCGGGTGTGGGCGCTGCCTGCTGCGGCGGCGAAGCCGCAGCATTGAGACAGCGCTATCTCACGCTGTCCGCATCAAGCTCGCCGGCGTGTGGGTGCTCGTGCACCACGCTACCGCGTCTGCGACGATGCTGGCCAGCGAGCGCGTGCCGTCGACGGTCAGGGTCAGCGGCTCGGTCACGGGCGGCTCCAGCGCGGCGAACTGGCTCTCGACCAGCGACACCGGCATGAAATGGTCTTCACGCTGCGCCACGCGCTGAAGCGCCGCCGACTGCGGCAGATCGAGAAACACAAAACCCAGCGAAGCCGTGGCCGCGCGCAGCCGGTCGCGGTAGCGCTCCTTGAGCGCCGAGCACGCCAGCACGGCACGCTCGCCCCGGCTGGCGGCGCGCTCGAGCTCGGCGCCGAGCCGGTCGAGCCAGCCCGCGCGGTCCTCGTCGGTGAGCGGGATGCCGCGCGCCATCTTGTCGACATTCTCTGGCGGATGAAACGCATCGCCCTCGATCAGCACGCCGCCCACGCGTTCGGCAACGGCCCGCGCCACGCTGCTCTTGCCGCAGCCCGCCACGCCCATGACAACGACGGATGAAATTTGCCGGGTCATTCGAATCTCCCTGAATGCTGAGATAGCGCTATCTCTTGCCATCAAAAAAATGCACCGCCGCATCGAGTCCAATTCCCGTTCAATTGGGGACGTTACCGTTGCGCGAGGTGCGAGACAGCGCTATCCTAAATCGATCATGGCAACCTCGACACTCAGGAAAACCCGCAGCACAGGCCGGCCCACGCTCGAAGAGGTCGCCCGGCGCGCTGGCGTGAGCACGATTACGGCTTCTCGCGCGCTGCGCGGCATGGGCTCCGTGGGGCCCGACTATGTGGAACGCGTCAAGGCCGCCGCGGCGGAGCTCAATTACGTCACGAATCCCGCTGCGCGGGCCCTCGCGTCCTCGCGCAGCGACGCCGTCGCCGTGGTGATTCCATCGATCTCCAACGCGGTGTTCGTGGACGTGCTCGAATCGATCCACAGCGTGCTGCGCCCGCGCGGCTATGAAGTGCTGATCGGCAATTCGCACTATTCGCGCCATGCGGAAGAGGACCTGATCCGCCACTATCTGGCGTCGTCACCGGGCGGCCTGATTGTGAGCGGGTTCGACCGCACCGAAAGCGCTCGCCGCCTGATCGACGCGAGCGGCGTGCCCTGCGTGCACATCATGGAGCTGGACGAAGCCGCGGGCGTGCACTGCGTGGGCTTCTCGCAAACGCGCGCGGCCCAGGCCGTGGCCGAGCATCTGGTGGGGCGCGGCTGCCGCCGCAATGCCTTTGTCGGCGCGCAGCTCGATGCGCGCACGATGCAGCGCGCCGAGGGCTTTCGCGAAGCGCTCAGGCATCGGGGTCTCTACGACCCCGATCTCGAAGTGCTCACGTCATCGCCATCGTCGATCGGGCTGGGCTGCGACCTGTTCAGGCAACTGCTGCAACGCCGGCCCGACGTTGACGGCATTTTCTTCGGCAACGACGATCTCGCGCAGGGGGCGCTCTTCGAGGCGCGCCGCCAGGGCATCGAGGTGCCTTCGCGCGTGGCCATTGTTGGCTTCAACGATCTGGCGGGCGCCGCCGATTGCGTGCCGCGCCTGACCACGATTCGCACGCCAAGGGTGGAAATGGGACGCGTGGCGGCCAATCTGCTGCTTGCCATGATCGATCGCGAGCCGATTGCCAGACCGGCGGTCGATCTGGGTTTCGAGCTGGTGGTACGGGAAAGCGCGTGAAGCAAATATCGGCGAGGCGCGCTGCGGAAAGTAAAATCAGGCGAGAAAGCGCTTGACTTGGCACCGCGTACCGCGTACTGTCATGCACCAAAATGTCCAAAATGCTTGATTGCTCATCATTTGCCGCTGATCGGCGGCTCTCGTTGACCTCTCCTTTTTGATTTTTTTATTCGCCCCTTCTTTTTTTGGGGCGGGCAACTTTATTCGTCTGTTTAAGGAATATCTAGTGGAAACTGGTACCGTCAAGTGGTTTAACGACACCAAGGGCTTTGGCTTCATCACCCCGGACAAGGGCGGCGACGACCTGTTCGCACACTTCTCGGAAGTGCGCTCGACGGGCTTCAAGACGCTGGCTGAAGGCCAGAAGGTCAGCTACGAAACCAAGCGCGGCCCGAAGGGCCTCCAGGCTTCGAACATCACCCCGCAGTAACGCTTTCGGGTCGCGTCCGCCCGTTGGGGTGGACGCGATTCTCCCGCCTTGTCGTGGCACTCGCATGCCACTGCATGTCACGGTTGTCCGTTGTAGTCAGCTGCATTTCTTGCATTTCCGCTTCCGCCGCGCCCGCAAGTCAACGGTGCGGATGATGTCCATAGCGAGCCCGGTCTTCGCGCCCGCTACTCGATATCAGCCAGCTGGCACGCCGTTATGCGACGCATTCGCAACATGCGCCGGACAACGCTCAACATCACCCCGCGTGCAAAAGCTGCGATCGTTGCAAGCGCAATGATTGGCGCAGTTCGCTCATGTATTGCATCGACGCGGCATCACGCTCTCTGGAGGCATTGATTTGGCAAAAGAAGAACTGCTGGAACTGGACGGGATCGTCGACGAAGTGCTGCCGGACAGCAAATACCGCGTTACGCTCGAGAACGGCGTGGTGGTGAACGCGTATGCATCGGGTCGCATGCGCAAGAACCACATTCGCATTCTTGCCGGTGACCGGGTCACGCTCGAGTTGTCGGTCTACGATCTGACGAAAGGACGGATCAACTTCCGCCACAAGGATGAGCGCGCTCCTTCTGGAGCGCCGCAAGCAGGTTTTCGCCGCCGCTAAGCGCGCGAGGGCCTCAAACGCACGCCCGACTGGCATACGGCGCGGCGCTGCGTTTGACTTGCGGCCCACATCCAATGAAATCCAGCCAGGCACCGGACATTAATCGGTACCGCGCGGCGGCGTTTTGTTATGTGCGCGGTTACGTGCATGCCGTGCGAGGAACCGGTCGAGTTCGCCCGCGAACGCCTTGCTGTCGCGCGTGCTGAAGGGCGCCGGACCACCAGTATCGATACCCGCATTGCGCAGCTGGTCCATGACGTCGCGCATCGTCAAGCGCTCCTGAATATTCTCGCGCGTGAACCAGTTTCCGCGCGGATCGAGCGCATGGCCGCCCCGCTCCAATACCGCTGCGGCGAGCGGTATATCCGCGGTAATCACCAGATCTCCCGACACGACGAGCTCGACGATACGAGCATCGGCTGCATCGAAACCCGCAGGCACCTGAATCGCTTTGATAAAGGGAGACGGCGGCGTGCGCAAATATTGATTGGCAACCAGCGTCACCACGATTTCGGTGCGGCGCGCGGCCCGAAACAACATGTCCTTGATCATGGCAGGACACGCATCAGCGTCGACCAGCACTTGCATGCGGATAATCCCCAATCATAATGCGGCGATTATATATTCAGCGATCTTTGCATGAGCGGCGAGCAACAAGCGTTCGATGTGCTCGAATTGGGCCGCTGAGAGTTCCACCTCCGAGCCATAGCGCAAATAACCGATGTGAAGAGGCTAGTCGCCATCGGCATTGAGCGCCGCCATTCAATTATTCTGCAACTCGCGGCACGCGGCCATCGCGCGGATTTATCGTGCAGCCGTTCAGCGCCGCTCGGTAATCGGGCCGTCGGCGTCCACGCGCCCGACCGCGCCCGCCGGGCCGCCGACGTCGATCGGGCCCCGCGCTTCGAGATCGCCATGTACGATCAACGGACCATGCACAGTAAGCGGGCCATAGAACGTGTTGGCTCCCTGGCGCCTGTCCACGGCGGGATCATCGGGCGCAATCCTCTCGATGCGGGCTGCCTTGATCGGCCCTTTAGCATGGATATCGCCGGCCACCGCGAGCGGCCCATCAACGGTCAACGGCCCGCGCACGACGAGCGACCCAGAGATGCTGAGCGGCCCCGTGGCCACAGGTTCGGCATGCGCCGCCGAAGCGATGCCAATTGAAGACGCAAGCAGCATTGCGCATGCCGCCGCGCGCCGCGTCAGTCGCGATGCAGTGCCCGTCATTTCGAACCTCGCGATAAAGCGTGTCTGGTAGTTCGGACGGAGCAACTCGCGCGCCCGGCGTTGCATCAGCCATGCACTTCTTGCAGTTCCTCGATCTGGCGCTCGTACTCTTCCTTCATATCCTGCATGTTCGGTCGCACCGCATTCCCCATACCACCCCGGCCATCTTCGTCCTACGACCGCAGCTCAGCAAACTGTACGAACGAGCCGTGCCGCCAGCCGCGCGAGCCAACGTTATGTCCGAGGTCCCACGGCAGCCGGCATCTTCGGCCGCATCCCCAAGGTCTTACGCATGCAGACATCGTCACGCTGACGCTCCCAATGCGCGACCGCAACGGTAGCAACGGCATTGCCAATCATGTTGGTGGTAGCGCGGATCTCCGCGATGAAGCGATCGACGCCGAGAACGATCGCCGCGCCTTCGATCGGGATATGCTTGAAAGCGGCCAGGGTCGCTAGCAAGGTAATGAAACTCGCACCGGCGACACCCGCCATGCCTTTAGATGTGAGCATCGATATTCCGACCAGCACTGCCTGCTCCGTCAGCGATAAATGAATACCGAATGCCTGCGCGATAAACACCGCGCAAATCACTTGTGCCACGCAGGTTCCAGCAAGATTAAAGGTATAGCCCATCGGCATCACGACGCCCACCACGCCGGTCGGGCATCCCAAGGCTTCGAGCTTCTTCACGAGTTGCGGAAAGGCGGCTTCCGACGACACGGTCGCGATGACAAGCAGAATCTCGCCCCGAATATATTTGAGCAGGCGCCAGAGACTGACATCGCACATCACGCAAATGCCGCCGAGGATGACGACGATATAGACGAGCGTTGCCGCATAGACCGTGACGAGCAGCATCATCAGCGAATTCATCGTGGCGAAGCCGAACTTGCCAACGGCGTAGGCCATGGCACCAAACGCACCGATCGGCGCCAGACGCATAACGATTCGCACAATGCCGAACAAAGCACTGCTGATACCTTCAAAGAACTTGAACGCCGTCTCTCCAACCTGGCCCGCATGAGACAGCCCAATAGCGAACAAGGTCGAGAACAGCACGACCTGCAACATGTCTGCGTGCGTGAAGGCAGACACGGCGCTATCCGGAATAATATTCAGAAAAAATTCGGTCAGTCCGCCCGACGCATGCATCGAGCGTTCATATCCGGTAAGCACGCTTGAATCGATAGACGATGGCGTGAGGTTCAGTCCCGCCCCGGGTTGAATCAGGTTGACGGCCCATAGTCCCACCAGAAGCGCGATGGTCGTCGTCAGTTCGAACAGGATGATGGCCTTGCCACCGATACGGCCCAGGGCACCGGCCCCCCCCATCTCTTTCGCTCCCAGCACGATGGTGACGAAGATCAGCGGTGCCGTCACCATCTTGACCAGCTTGATGAACGCTGTGCTCAAAGGTGCGACGCTCTGGCCGAGGTGCGGATAGAAGTGTCCAAGCAGCGCGCCCGCAACGATTGCGATAAGGACCTGCACGTAAATTTGACGGAGAATCTTTCGCATGCTCGTCTCCTGGCACCTCGACGATGCCGATCTGTTATGGCTTGGTGATCATCAAGCGGAACAACGTGAAGGACCTGTTGTTTGATGGCCTTCACTGCGCGGCAGCGGGTTCGTTCGCGAGGGCTTTAAGCTGAATCAGCAGGTCGCGATTCACCGCGATGCCAGCGCGCTCGCTGCGCGTCGCGATCTCGCGTCGGCGATATCCTGGCAGTCTCACCTCAGGGTCAGCGAGCATCAATTCGATCAACGTCTCAATGCGCTCCTGGTAGACTTCCGTTCCTGCCAGCGCGTTGGGATCAATCAGCCAGAACAGATGCCCCACGCCCGAGCGCGGCCCCTCCTCCGTCAGGAACGAACCGGCCTCTGCGCCAAATTGCGCGCCCGAAAGCGAGACGGCGAGTAGTTCGACCATCAACGCGAGCATGGCGCCTTTAGCACCACCGAAGGGCAGCATCATGCCTTCGAGAGCTGCCCGGGCGTCAGTCGTCGGACTTCCGTCAGCGGCAGTCGCCCAGCCCTCGGGAATCGACGCGCCCTGACGCGCCGCCAGCATGATCTTTCCTCGGGCAACGTGCGAGAGCGAAAGGTCGATCAAAAGCGGTTCGCCATTGGCACGCGGAAAGACCGCGGCAATCGGATTGGTGCCGAACAGCGCGCGCGTGCCACCCCACGCGGGCATTGCGCCCGGCGCGTTGCTGAACGCGAGCCCTACGAGCCCTGCTTCGCCAACCGCTTCGAGATGGTACGCGCCCGCCCCGAAGTGATGACTGCGCGTCACGCTTGCGACTGCCGTGCCGAAATTGCGAGCCCGTTCGATGCCTGCCTCGATCGCCATCTCGCAGGCGCCGAACGCGAGGCCATCGGCAGCATCGACAAGAATCGCCGCGCCCTTGTCGCTCACGACGCGCGGCACCGCAGTCGCGCTAACGCGACCGTTGCGCAACTGTGCGAGGTACATCGGCAAGCGCGCCACGCCATGCGAGGCAAGGCCACGCGCGTCTGCATAAACGAGTGCTTTTGCGGCAGCGTGTGCCGTAGCTTTCGTCGTACCCGCCTCGAGGAGCGCCTTGCAGGCAAGTGACTGGAGGGCATCTACCGAGACGTTGATCTCGTCTTGTCCGTTCATTTTTGAATGTCCTGTGCAGGTTCGATCGTGATGCACACGTCGTCGGTTTTCGTGGCTGCCGCAGGTGGACAGGCGAGTGTCGCACGCGCTGCGTCGACGTCGAGCACCCCTTCCCAACGAGCAACCACCAGCGTTGCAACAGCGTTACCGATCATGTTGACAATCGCGCGAATCTCATTGAGGACACGGTCAATACCGATGATGAGCGTGATGCCCGCAACCGGAATGATGTTGTGCGACGACAAGGTGGCCGTCAGTGCAACAAGAGCTGCCCCCGCGACACCTGCACCGCCTTTCGAAGTAACGAGCAGGATCGCCAGAAGACCGATCTGTTGCATCAGCGTCAGATGCGTGTTGGTGGCCTGCGCAATGAAAAGCGAGGTCATCGTGAGATAGATCGCGGCACCGTCGAGGTTGAATGAATAACCCGTGGGCAACACGAGACCTACGACCGACTTCGGACATCCCAGGCGTTCGAGCTTTTCCATCAAACGTGGCAACACGGATTCCGTCGTCGACGTACCGAGAACGATCAGCAATTCTTCTCGCAGATACCTGAGGAGAGGCCAGAGCCCGACGCCGGCCCACCGGCATGCGGTACCGAGCACGATCGCAACGAACAAAATACTCGTCAGGTAGAAGCACAGAATGAGCAGGCCGAGTTGCTGCAATGCGCCGATTCCGTACTTGCCGACCGTGAATGCAATCGCGCCAAATGCACCAAGTGGCGCGAGCCGCATGATCATTTCAACGATGCGCATCAGCGCGTCGCCAAACTGTTCAATGCCCTGAGTGAGAAACTTGCTGCGCTCGGACATGAGCGAGAGCGCGACGCCAAATAGCACCGAAAACAACAGTACTTGTAACAGGTCACCGCGTGCGAAAGCGCCCACAACGGAGTTAGGCACGATCTCTTCAAGGAAGCTCTTCTGCCCTACCGTGTGTACTTCGGTGACGTAATGCGATACCGCACCGGCATCGAGTGTCTTCGGGTCGATGTTGAGGCCCACGCCGGGATGCACGACATTCGCGACGATCAAGCCGATCACGAGCGCGATCGTCGTCACCACTTCAAAGTACAGGATGGTCTTGAAGCCAACGCGCCCGACCTGCTTCAAACTTTCCATCCGTGCGATGCCGATGGACACCGTGCAGAAAATCAGAAGCGTGATCAACATCTTGATCAGGCGGATGAATGTATCGCCGAGCGGCTTGAACTGAACGCCGAATTTGGGTGAGAAATAGCCAACAAGAATGCCGGCGGCCAGGCCGATCAGAACCTGGACGTAGAGATGTTTGAGTACGCGCAAGATGGTATCTCCTCCACTTGCTGCACGATGACAAACGGGCGTGCGCTTGCGGTTCGCACGCCGCTTCTGGGTCGGCTTGCGAACCGGCGCGCGCACCGGACGGGGACTTCTGTCTGCCTCCTGCTTCTACGATCCTGCTTGTCCTGCTATGACGTCACGCGCTCTCGAACAAACGCGTCATCACGAACTCGCGATGGCCGAGCACTTCCGCTGCGGTCCAGCGTCCATTCGCTGTAGCAAGCATGCATTCGAGCAGCTTGTCGCCCGTTTCATCAAGGTTCTGCTCGCGTTGCAGGAGACCCGAAACGTCCACGTCGATGTGCTCGCTCATCGTCCGCACGGTGCGAGGATTTGCGCAGATCTTGATGACGGGCACAATTGCATTGCCAATCACATTGCCCTGCCCCGTGGGAAAGAAGTGAAGCGCGAAACCTGAGGCCGCACACAGCGTGACCATTTCCGCTGCAGCAGAAGACGAATCCATGAACCACAGGCCCGAATGCGTCGGTTCCTCGGCTTTGTCGAGCACCCCATCGACCATGCACTTCTTGCCGATCTTCTGGATATTGCCGAGCGCCTTTTCCTCAATCGTCGTGAGGCCGCCGGCGATATTGCCTTTTGTCGGCTGCGACTCGGAGAGGTCGTCGGTCTTCCAGCGGTTGATCATGTCCTGATAGCGGTCGAACATGAACTGAAAGCGCTCGCGCACGCTGTCGTTCGCGCAGCGGGCTGCAACGATCTGTTCGCCGCCGGTGAGTTCCGACGTCTCGCCGAACACGAGGGTATTGCCGAGACCGTAAAGCTTGTCGAACGCATTGCCGACGGTCGGATTCGCGCCGCAGCCCGAGGTCGTGTCCGATTCGCCGCATTTGGTCGACACCCAGAGCTCGCTGATCGGACATTCCTCGCGTTCAAGGGCGGTTGCGTACTGCACCATTTCCCTGGCAGCTTTCGATGCACGCAGGATGGTGTCGTGATCGCCGTGCAACTCGATGCCGAAACCCATGACGGGCTTGCCCGACTTCGCGATGCCGTCCACGACTCGCTTCGTCCAGCCTTCCTCGATCCCGATGACAACCACCGCCGCGACGTTCGGATTGGAGCCAGCGCCGATCAGCGTGCGGAAATGGAGGTCGAGGTCCGCGCCGAACTGCAGGCGCCCATAGGGATGCGGCACGGCCATCGTGCCCTTGATGGCGCTTTCGACTGCAAGCGCCGCTGCGTTGGACAGATCGTCCACCGGCAGGATGATGACGTGATTGCGCACGCCGACGCGGCCGTTTTCACGGCGGTAACCGCGGAAAGTGGTGTCCAGTTGAATCACGCTCATGGTGTCTCTCTCGATGTGGGGTGGAAGAAGGCTGACCGGCGATTGCGCTTACCAGCGCTTCGTCTTGATGTTGTGCACGTGCGCATGCTCGCCGGCCGTGATGGGAGCGACCACCTTTCCGATATCCACGCCGTACTTGAACACGGTGTCGCCCACGCTCATGTCTTTCAGCGCCACCTTGTGACCGATCGGAATGTCCTGCTTCGCGTTGACCGTGACGATCTCATCCTCATCCATGATCCACGCGTTCAGCTGCGAACCGGCCTTGATGCCCTCCACCACCGCGACACCGACCGTGTCTTTCGCTTCGTGCAGCACGATATGGATCGTCTTTCGTTCGCCCACACCGGACTCATTCGCCGCTCCGCTTGCTCCTGCTGTCACGTAACTCATGTGCTCCTCCTGGTTGGTGAGATCGGGGGAGCTCATCAATGCCCCCGTTGAAGCGGATACTAGGCCGGCATCCCATCCATGTCAACTAACTCATATATATGTGTTACATATGGTTTTCCCGGGGTACAATCAGGCCGTTCGAAGATCCATTCGAGGGCTCGTCGCAAAACGACTACAGGGAGGCGCGATGAACACGATCACGGCCATGCCGGCCACGTTGGGCGGCACACGGTACAAGGAGGTCAAGGAGGGCATCCTGGCGGCGCTGTCTGCGAAGGAATGGAAAGGCGGCGAGGCGATTCCATCGGAAAAGCGTCTGGCGGAGCGCTTCGGCGTGTCGATCGGCACGCTGCGCAAGGCCATCGACGAACTTTGCGCCGAGAACATTCTGATTCGTCATCAAGGGCTCGGAACATTCGTCGCGACGCATCGGCGCGACCGACATTTCTTTCGCTACTTCCGCGTGGTGCGTCGCGATGGCGAGCGCAGCTACCCGGTGGTCAAGCTGGTGAACTTCAAAAAGGGCAAGGCCTCACGCGTGATCGCGGCGAAGCTCAATATCGCGGAAGGCGCGCGCGTCTTCACGTTCATCAATGCCCTTGCGCTGCATGAGAAGGTCGTGATTGTCGAGACCATTACGCTGCCCGAAACCCTCTTCCCGACGCTCACCGAAGCGACGCTGCGGGACCGGAAAGACACGCTCTACAACTTCTACCAGGATGCGTTCGGCATCAATGTAGTGGACACCGATGAGCGCGTGCGCGTGTCTCAAGCGAGCGAGCTCGAAGGGACTTTGCTCGCGCTTGAGGCGGGCGCGCCGGTTCTCGAAGTTGAGCGGGTAGCACATTCCTATAACCAGAAACCCGTCGAGCACCGAATCTCGCACATCAACACGGAGCACTATGAATATCTGGCAAGCGTGGTGAAGAGCGGGTCCGATGCCTGAGCATTACCGACGAGGACCTTCGCGCCCTTCGAAACAGCCTCGTCGACCGCTCGCACAACCTGGCTGAGATAATGAGCCCCCTTCCCCCCATCCCAAGGAGCCACCGTGAGCCAAACCGCAACCTCGACCCCGCCCCACCCGGTGCGCCGCGTCGCGTTTCTGGGTCTCGGCGTGATGGGCTATCCGATGGCCGGTCATCTCGCGAAGGCCGGGCTCGACGTCACCGTCTACAACCGCACCGCGGCCAAGGCTGCGCAATGGATTGCCGAGCACGGTGGGCGCGCGGCCTCGACGCCGCGCGAAGCGGCCCAGGGCGCCGAGCTGGTGTTCGCCTGCGTCGGCAACGACGACGACTTGCGCAGCATTGTGCTCGGCCCGGACGGCGCATTCGCGGGCATGGCGCGCGACACCGTGTTCGTCGACCATACGACCGCCTCGGCCAACGTGGCGCGCGAGCTGTCCGCGAGCGCCGCACCGCTTGGCCTGCATTTCATCGACGCGCCGGTGTCGGGCGGCCAGTCGGGTGCGCAAAACGGCAAGCTCACGATCATGTGCGGCGGCGAAGCCGCGAGCTTCGCGCGCGTGGAGCCCACGCTCGCCCACTACGCGGTGGCCGTCACGCTGAT
Organism: Paraburkholderia sp. A1RI-2L; assembly: GCF_048957375.1. Taxonomy (NCBI): domain Bacteria; kingdom Pseudomonadati; phylum Pseudomonadota; class Betaproteobacteria; order Burkholderiales; family Burkholderiaceae; genus Paraburkholderia; species Paraburkholderia sp. A1RI-2L. Next base: position 243,613 of record NZ_JARBTA010000003.1, on the reverse strand, counting down.
CGGCGCGGCGGGCGCGGGGCAGCTCGCGAAGATGGTCAATCAAATTGCCGTGGCCGGCCTCGTTCAGGCGCTTTCAGAAGCAATCAACTTCGGCGAGCGCGCGGGCCTCGACATGGCGCTCGTGCTCGATGTGATCGGCAAGGGCGCGGCGGCGAGCTGGCAGATGAACAACCGCGGACAGACCATGATGGCGGGCAAGTTCGACTATGGTTTTGCCGTCGACTGGATGCGCAAGGATCTCGGCGTGTGTCTGGACGAAGCGAAGCGCAACGGCGCGGCGCTGCCGGTCACCGCGCTCGTCGACCAGTTCTACGGCGATGTGCAGCGCCTCGGCGGCAGCCGCTTCGATACGTCCAGCCTGATCTGGCGCCTGCGCAAGCTCGACGCCGGCGCGTGACGCGCAGGCGCGCGGCTGTTTTCGCCGTCGCACTGGCCGCGCACCTTCGGCGTCGATTGTTTGCTGAAGCGAACAATCCTCGACGCCGCCGATAAAAAGTGCACACGCGCGGTGCTATCATCGGCGGCATTTTCCGGTCTGGAAGGCAGGATCCGCTTTCATGGATACGCAGAAGGTCGAAGCGCTCTGGATGCATCTGCACTGGCTGAATGTGCTTGCGGCACAGGGCAGCTACACGGCGGCCGCCGCGCGTCTGGGCGTGAGCAAGGCCGCGATGAGCCAGCGCATTGCCGAACTCGAGCGCGTGGCCGGCGTCGCGCTCGTGCAGCGCACCACGCGCAGCGTGCGCTTCACCGAGGCAGGGCAGCGTCTCGTGGAAGAGACGCGCGAGGAATTCGAGCGCATCGCGACCAGCTTCGCGAGCGTGCGCGAAATGGCCGAGGTGCCGCGCGGCACCGTGCGCGTCACCGCACCGGTCGCGTTCTCACGCCAGCAACTCGTCCCGCGTCTCGCGCACTTTTCGCGGGAGAACCCCGAGGTGCGCGTGCAACTGGAGCTCTCCGACCGGCTCACTTCGATCGCCAGCGAAGGCTTCGACCTCGCGATCCGCCATAGCTCACAGGTGCCGGAAACGCACGTGGCGTGGAAGCTGTGCGACATCCGTTCGGTGATTGCCGCAACGCCCGCCTATCTGAAGAAGCACGGCATTCCGAAAACGCCGGCCGATCTCGCGGCGCACGACTGCCTCTATTACCCGCGCACCGTGGGTTCGGGCGTGTGGTCGTTCGAGAAGACGGGCCGCCGCGCGGTGCAGTCGCGCGTGAGCGTGACCGTGAACGGCCCGCTCGCGGCCAACAACAGCGAAGCCTTGCGCGACGCCGCGCTCGAGCATCTCGGCATCGTGCTGTTGCCGGACTTCAGCGCGCAATCCGCGTTGCAGGCGCGCAAGCTCGTTGTGCTGCTCCCCGGCTGGCGGCCGGTGGGGTTCGCCCCGCAGTTGCACGTGGTGCGCCCTTATGGCGTGCACGTGCCGCGAGCCGTCACGCGCTTTATCGAGTTTCTGCGACAGTCGTTCGAGGGCGGCTTCCCGCTCGAATGAGCGGGTCGTGCCATGAGCACCGCACGGCCGCGTGACCTCGACACCGCACGCACTACTTTGCCGATACGCGGCGCGCCGCGCGTTGCGGGAGCAGCATGATGCAAACCGCCATGAACGCAAACAGAATGCCAGAGGCGTAGAACCGGCTGACCTCGAAACCACCCTGCGCAATCGGCTTGTCGAGCAAGTCGCCGAGCGTCGCGCCGAGCGGGCGCGTCAGCACGAATGCCGCCCAGAACAGCGTCGTGCGCGAAACGCGGCGGGACAGCCAGAGCAGTCCAACCACGGCGATCCCCGCGCCGAAGATAGCAGCGCCCATTTCGTAGCCGAGCCCGATGCCGCCACGGTCCTCGCCCGCCACCCAATCGCCGAGCGCGGTGCCCAGTGTTTGCGAGAACAGAATCGTGGTCCAGTAAAACCACTCTACGCGCACCGTCGCCACGCTCTCGATCGAGACGGTCCCTTCCACGCGGTACCAGATTGCCAGGCTCGCGACGAGCAGAATGACGATGATCGTCACGCCGCCGGGGTAGCCGAGACCGAGCGAGCGGTCGCAGAAGTCGGCCAGCGTCGTGCCCAACGTGGTGGTTGCAACAATCGTGGCCCAATACAGTGACGGATGGAATTGTTTTGCGCGCACCTGCGCCGAAACCAGAACCACGAAGGCCGCGAAAAAGATCAGCGTGCCGACGAGATAACCGAGGTTCAGCGACATCGTGACCCAATCGCCCCCGGTCTCGCCGAGCGTGGTTGCGGCAATCTTGACGATCCAGAACCCGAGCGTGAGTTCGGGAACTTTGCTAAGCGCGTGCTCTGCCACGCCCTTGGCGGTGGAATTCATGGGCAGCTCTCCTGAGTGAATACCGCCGAATTCTATTCAACCCAGCCTTAACACCGCCTTAACGATCGTCAGATCCCTGCCATCGGCCGTGCAAACGGTGCCGTGCTACGCTGCGCACAGCGAGGGCTCGATCGAAGCACGGTTGCATCGGGCGAGCGACGCAATGACATCGCACCGCGTCGTGCGATCAATGGAGAGCCGAATAGTGATCAGCACAAAAAACACGTCGAAAAGCATTCGAGCCAGCACGAAGCATGCCGCGCCCACATCGCCGCGCCTCGAAAACATTCTTGCCATCGACATAGGCGGCACCGGCCTGAAGGCCGCGATCATCGATGCGGACGGCACGATGCGCACCGAACGCGTGCGCGTGGCGACGCCGCATCCTTGCCCGCCAGCGCTGCTCGTCGACACGCTCGATGCGCTCGTCAAGCCGCTGGTCGAACAGTATCCGCCCACGCACGTGTCGATCGGCTTTCCAGGTTTCGTGCGCGACAACCGTGTATTCACGGCGCCGCATCTCGGCGTAGAAGGCTGGAGCGACGTGCCGCTCGCGCAAATGCTTGGCGAACGCCTGGGCAATCCCTCGGTGCGCATGATCAACGATGCGGAAATGCAGGGCTTCGCCGCCATCGAAGGAAGCGGCCTCGAATTTGTCCTCACGCTCGGCACGGGCGCGGGCACAGCGATGTTCCGCGACGGCGAATTGATGCCGCATCTCGAACTCGCGCATCATCCGGTTAGCAAGAAGCGCGCGTACGACGAATATATCGGCGATGCCGCGCGCCGCAAGGTCGGCAACAAACGCTGGAACAAGCGCATCGAGAAAGTCATCGGCATTCTCGAATCGCTCGTGCACTACGACAAGCTGTGGATTGGCGGCGGCAATGCGGCGCGACTCACCTTCGAGCTGCCGCCGAACGTGGCAATCGTGCCGAACGAGCGCGGCATTGAAGGTGGCGCGCGGTTGTGGCATCCGCGTTCAGTGCGGCAAGCACGGTAACCAGGCGCGCTTGCAATGGCTGCGACGCCATTTACCAAGGATGACTGATTATTTCGATTGACAGGCGGCGTCGGCAGGAAGACGTCGCTACTGATTATCCAGACTAGGATCGAACTCCCGTTCGCCCTTTGCGCTTTGCTCGGCCATCGCACGCGAGAGCAGGTCCCTCGCCTCGCCGCTCGATGCATCGACGGTCAGTGCACGTCCCGCGTTGCGCCATGCGCACACCCAGTCGGCCTGGCGCGCGCACAGCCGCGCACTGCCCAGCAGCAAGTCACGATCTTGCTCGCGGGCAAGCAGCTCGGATTGCATTTGCAGCGCCTCGCCGTTGCCGGGCTGCTCGGCCAGCACGCTCATGATGGATCTGCGGGCCGGACCGAGATTGTTCTTGTCGAGGCTCGCTCGCGCGCCGGCAAGACTGCGGGAGATGTCCGCGCGCAGACTCGCATCGTGCTTCATGGCGGCCGCGCGCTCGTCGCGCAGGCTCTTGAGCGATGCGGCGCCCCGTGGCGCGGTTTCCGTATGCGAAGCGACTGCGTGACGAGGCGGCGACACCGGCGCAGCAGCGGGTGGCGGCGGCGCGGTCTGCGCGGACGGCATGGGCACGGCCACCGGAGACGGCATGGGCGCGGGCGGCGCGGCGGCGCTGGGCGGGGCGTGAGCGGGCTCGTTGGCGGCCACCGTCGCCGATTCCTGCGGCGTGCCCGCAACGGCCCCCTGAGCCACCTGAGCCTCGGGGGCTCCATCCCCGCCATTGCGATGCGAAAGCACGTAGCCGGCGAAAACCGACACGAACACGGCCACGGTCGCGAACGCATATAGATACGAACGCCGGTGATGGGCCTCGCGTTCCTCATAGGGACGATCGGCCCGCATCGGCTCGCGCGGCGACGCGCCCAGTTGGCTCGCGCCGCAATGGGGGCAAAAATTCAGCGGCCCTGCAAGCCTGGCCCCACAACTGGAACACTGCCGCGGGCCAGCGTTGCCGGAGCCTGGCTCTTTACGCATAGGAATGCTGCGCCGTGAAACGACGGATAGCGGTCGAAAAATTCATATTGAATATGAACTACTTCGCCGCGAAGATCAACCAGCGGATCCGGCACCACAATCGACCTGTAACGTTCCCTTTGTCGAAGACCTTGAATCTGCCCAGTTCGCGCATTGTCATCGCTATCCGTTCTATTACTACCATCAACTCAGAAGCCAATGTCGTCTAGTCAATACCGCCCTTTCTTTCGGGGAAGACTGTGCATTACATCGGGAAGCTTGCCGGGGCGGGAGTAAATATCCAATAGCCCCATGCTACATGGTCTTTTTGACGCCCAGGGATATACCCTGGGTTGATGACAATTTCTGGGAAACCACTTGCATCTATTAATTTGTTACAGCATCTTGACTAGACAAGATGCGCGACACAATGCTGCGCACCTGGCCCCCGTCTTTTGCGATCAAAGGAGTGTCGATATGCAGGCGAAGTACAGCAAGTTGGCTAAGGGATTAATTAGTGCTGCGCTCGGCGCTGCGATTTTCGGCGGTGGCGCGCAAGCCAAAGACTGGACAACCGTCACGATCGCCCTGGAGGGCGGCTATGCGCCATGGAATATGACTTTGCCGGGAGGCAAGCTGGGCGGGTTCGAACCGGAACTGGCCGCGAATCTGTGCGCACGAGCACAGTTAAAGTGCAATCTGGTGGCGCAGGACTGGGACGGCATGATTCCCGGCCTGCAGGCTGGTAAGTTCGACGTCCTGATGGATGCGATCTCGATCACGCCCGAGCGCGAAAAGATCATTGCATTCTCGAAGCCATATGCGGCCACGCCGGCAACTTTCGCGGTCACCAATACCAAGATTCTCCCCAATGCGGCGGCCGGTGCTCCGGCGCTGAAACTCGATACCGACGCAAAGTCCAATGCGCCCGCGATACAGACGCTGCGCACCGCGTTCAAGGGCAAGACGATCGGGATTCAGTCCGGCACCGTCTATACGCGCTTCATCAACGAAAACTTTAAGGACGTCGCGTCGGTCCGCGTGTACAAGACCTCGCCCGAACGCGACCTCGATCTGGCCAACGGCCGTATCGACGCGTCGTTCGACGACGTGACCTACTACGCCGCGAACGCCGAAAAGAAGGAAGCCGTGCCCACCGTGACGGTTGGCCCGAAGATTGGCGGTCCGATCTGGGGACCGGGCGAAGGCCTGGCGTTCCGTAAGCAGGACGCCGACCTGAAAGCAAAGTTCGACGCGGCAATTACCGCGGCGATTGCCGACGGTACCGTGAAAAAACTCTCGATCAAGTGGTTCAAGACCGACGTGACGCCCTGAGCGGCGCTTACGGCCTCGCCGCGCCCATCGCATCCACGATGTGATGCTGCGCGGCATCGTTTATCTGGCTTGCGTGGGATGGAGTTTATGGCTCTCTTTGAAATGCTCGGCTTCGGGACCGAAGGTTGGGGCAACGTGCTGTTGCTCGGCGCACTGATGACGGTGGTGCTGACGCTCGCGGCACTTGCGATCGGCGCGGTGTTCGGGGCGCTCGTTGCGGCTGCGAAGCTCTCGCGCTTTCGCACGGCTCGCGTGATTGGGGACTTCTATACGACCGTGTTTCGCGGCGTCCCGGAACTGCTCGTCATCTACTTGTTCTATTTCGGAGGCTCGACGCTCGTGTCTTCGATCGGCCAATGGTTCGGTGCCGACGGCTTCATCGGCGTGCCACCGTTCGTGATCGGTGCGTTCGCCGTGGGCATGATATCCGGCGCGTATCAGGCGGAGGTCTATCGCTCCGCCGTGCTGGCTGTTTCGCGTGGAGAGCTGGAGGCGGCGCGGTCCATCGGCATGCCGACGCTTGTCATGGCGCGCCGCATCCTGATTCCCCAGGTTCTGCGTTTCGCATTGCCAGGCATCGGCAATGTCTGGCAGCTCAGCCTCAAGGACTCCGCGCTCATTTCCGTTACCGGGCTCGCCGAGTTGCTGCGCGCAAGCCAGGTGGCGGCGGGATCGACGCATCAGTACTTCCTTTTCTTCGTGGTGGGCGGCGTGCTGTACCTCGCCATGACCGGTGTGTCGAACCGCGTGTTCGGCCGTGCGGAGGCGTACGTGGGCCGCTCCTTCAAGCGCAACTTCGCGCGCAACTGACGCACGGATCCCATCGTCATGCATATCGATTTCGAGTTCCTTCTCGACACCCTGCGCCAGTTAATCGGTGCCGTGCCGACCACGCTGGGGTTGTTTTTCGCCTCGCTCGTCATAGGCGGTCTTCTGTCGCTCGTGATCGTCACGATGCGCGTGTCGCCGCACTGGCTGCCCAACCGCTTCGCACGCGCCTACATTCTGGTGTTCCGCGGCTCGCCGCTCCTGATCCAGATGTTTCTCGTCTATTACGGGCTCGGGCAATTCGGCGTAATCCGCGAGAGCTTCCTGTGGCCCGTGCTCCGCGAGCCATATGTCTGTGCCGTCCTCTCGCTCGCGCTCTGCACGGCCGGCTACACGGCGGAGATCATTCGCGGAGGCCTGATGGCCGTGCCGGTGGGCCAGATCGAGGCGGGCTACGCAATCGGCCTCTCGGGCTTCGCGCTGTTGCGCCGCGTGATTGGACCTATCGCTCTGCGCCAGTGCCTGCCCGCGTATTCGACCGAAGCCGTGCTGCTCGTCAAGTCGACGGCGCTCGCGAGTCTCGTCACCGTGTGGGAAGTCACCGGCGTCGCGCAGCAGATCATCCAGCAGACCTACCGCACGACGGAGGTCTTCACCTGCGCCGCACTGATTTATCTGCTCCTGAATTTCCTCGTAGTCCGAATCATCGGCTTCCTTGAGCATCGCCTGTCGCGCCACTTGCGTGCCGCGCCGACGGTCGCCAGCCGTCCCGCCACGGCCCTCGAAACCCGCCGCGCCGCCTCGTGATCGGCCATCCCATTCGGAGAAACGTATGAACGCAGCCGCACCGGTCGCCTTGTCCGTGAAAAACATCCACAAGTCTTTCGGCGACCATCATGTCCTCAAGGGTATTTCGCTCGACGCCCATGAAGGTGATGTCATTTCGATCCTCGGCGCGAGCGGGTCAGGCAAAAGCACCTTCCTGCGCTGCCTGAACCTGCTGGAGATGCCCGACGATGGTTCCGTCTCGCTCGCGGGAGAAGAGCTGAAGATGAAACGCCGCCGCGACGGCAAGCTGCAACCCGACGACCGCCGCCAGGTGGACCGCGTGCGCTCGCAGCTCGGCATGGTCTTTCAGAACTTCAATCTCTGGTCGCATATGACCGTGATCGAAAATCTGATCGAAGGTCCCATGCGCGTGCAAAAGCGCAGCCGTGCCGAAGCCGTCGAAGAGGCCGAGGCGCTGCTCGCGAAGGTGGGGCTTGCCGACAAGCGCGGCCACTATCCGGCGCACCTTTCGGGTGGCCAGCAGCAGCGCGTGGCGATCGCACGCGCGCTCGCGATGCATCCGAAGGTGATGTTGTTCGACGAGCCGACTTCGGCGCTCGATCCCGAACTCGTCGGTGAAGTGCTGCGCGTGATGCGCGCGCTCGCCGACGAAGGGCGCACGATGCTTGTTGTCACGCATGAGATGGGTTTTGCGAAGCACGTCTCCAATCGCGTGATGTTCCTGCACCAGGGCCAGGTGGATTCGGACGGCACGCCGCAGGAGGTCTTCGGCGAACTGAAGTCGGAGCGCTTTCGCCAGTTCGTGTCGAGCCATCAGGATCGCAACGCGCATTGAGCTACCCACAAGGATCATCCATGTCCGTCACTCGTTCAGACCGCCCTCTGGATTGGCGCGAAATCTGCGAAGTTGCTGCAGGCGCGCCGCTCGAACTTTCGGCGCAAGCTCGGGAACGTATCGGCGCCGCGCGTGCACTGGTCGAGCAGATCATTGCACGTGGCATCCGGGCCTATGGGGTGAACACGGGCGTCGGCGCATTGTGCGACGTCGTGGTATCGCCGATCGAGCAGCACGACCTTTCGCATAACATCTTGATGAGTCACGCGGTGGGCGTAGGTGCGCCGCTCGGCCCGCAGGAAACGCGCGCGATCATGGCTGCGGCCATCAACAACTATGCGCATGGGCACTCAGGCGTGCGTGTGGAGGTGGTCGAGCGGCTCGCGGCGCTGCTCGAGGCGGATTGCCTGCCCGAAGTGCCCGCGCTCGGCTCGGTCGGCTATCTGAGCCATATGGCGCATATTGCGCTGGTGTGCGTGGGCGCCGGTCACGTCAACTGGCGCGGCGAGCGCATGGCCGGCAGCGAGGCGCTGCGACGGCTCGGCCTCGAGCCCCTGAAGCTGGAGGCGAAGGAAGGCCTGAGCCTCGTGAACGGCACGCCCTGCGTGACCGGGCTCGCGGCGCTCGCGCTGCAGCGCGCGCACTGGCTGCTCGACTGGGCGGACGCCGTGGCGGCGATGAGCTTCGAGAACCTTGGCGGACAAATGGCGGCCTTCGACGCCGGATCGCTTGCCTTTCGGGTTTCGCCGGGGCTCGCCCTGGTCGGCGCGCGCATGCGTGCGGCATTGGCCGGCAGCGGCCTGCTGGCCGCGTCGCTCGGTCGCCGTACGCAGGACCCGCTCAGTATGCGGACCATTCCGCACGTCCACGGCGCCGCCCGCGACGTGCTGGCCGCCACCGAAGAAGTCGTGAACCGCGAACTGGCCTCCACGACGGACAATCCCATCGTGGTGGGAACGCAACAAGAGCCACAGGTGTACTCGCAGGCGCACGCGGTAGGCGCATCGATCGCGCTCGCGATGGACAGTCTCGCCGCCGCGCTCGCCCAGGTGGCCGCCATGGCCGAGCGGCGCCTGGACCGTCTCGTGAACCCGCTCGTGAGCGGACTGCCCGCGTTTCTTACCGATGCGAGCGGCACGCGCTCGGGCTTCATGATTGCGCAGTACACCGCGGCCTCACTCGTTGCGCAGAACCGGCGCGAAGCCGCCCCCGCGAGCCTCGATGGCGGTGTGACGTCGGGACTGCAGGAGGACCACCTCTGTCATGCGACACCGGCCGCGCTCAAAGCGCTCACGGTCATCGAAAACAGCAGCCGCATTCTGGGCATCGAACTGCTGGCGGCCGCGCAAGCGTACGATCTGCAGTCCGTTTCGGCCGCGCGCGCGCCGTACACGGAGCGGCTCTACGCACAGGTTCGCGGCCTCTTGCCGACGTATCGCGACGACCGCCCGCTTGCGGAGGACATGACGCTGGCGTTTCACATGATCGCCGATGGCGGCCCGCCACCGCTGCCCGACCCTTTGCCAGTGCCCGCGACGACTGAACGCTGGACGCCGGCTCCGATCGAGCCGGTGGCAGACGGAACCGCCGCGCCAGCCAACGATGCGCTACCTGGTGCGGTCGGCACTTGAGCAGGTCTTGAGGATGACGAAGGAACGATTCACCGCGATTTAACCGAGGGGGGGCAACGGCAGCCATGAGCACAACAATGCGGGTAGAAGCCGAGACAAACCAGGCGGCGACGCAGCGCAAGATCGCTCCTCCGTACGAGCAGATCAAGCGATACGTCATCGAGCGCATCGCCGATGGCACGTGGCGGCCCGGTGATGCCATCCCGTCGGAGACCGAGTTCGTCAAGGAATTCGGCGTCGCGCGCATGACGGTCTCGCGCGCGTTGCGCGAATTGACCGCGCAACGCGTGGTCACGCGTGTGCAGGGCTCGGGCACCTATGTCGCGCCGCGCGATTATGAATCCACGGTGCTTGATGTTCGCAACATCGCGAACGAGATCGCTTCACGCGGGCATCGCCATGATGCGCGTGTGATCGCGCTGGAAGCCAGCAACGCGCCGACCGCGATTGGCGAGCTCGATCTGGCCAAGGGGCCGGTCTTTCATTCCGTCATCGTGCACATGGAGGAAAGCGAGCCGATCCAGTACGAGGACCGCTACGTCAATCCGCGGGTATTCCCACAGTATCTGGAGCAGGACTTCACACTGGAGACACCGAACAATTACATGGTGCGCCTCGCGCCGATCCAGCGCGCGGAGTTCCGCATCTATGCACGTAAGCCCGATGCGCAGATTCGCCGTCATCTGGCGATGGAGATCGGTGAGCCTTGCCTGTTGCTCTGGCGCCGTACCTGGGTGGGCGATGCAGTCGCGACCGCCGTGCAGCTCTGGCACCCGGCGTCACGATTTCACCTCGCTGGCGCGGTTTGAGACGCCTGTCACCGCGGGTTGTCGCTGAGCAGCGCCACCAGCCGCTTGATGTCGGCACGCTCCGACTTGGCGCCTGAAAGGAAGGCGCAGTATGGATGCCCCAGTGGAAGCGACATCGACGACAATGCAATCAAGCGGCCCGCCTCCAGGTCCGCTCGCGCCATGACCCGCTGACCGAGCGCGATGCCCAGCCCTAACCTCGCCGACGAAATCGCCAGACTGGAAAGCCCGACCCGCCGCCCACGCGAGGGATCGGGATGCGTGCCGTTGCCAAACTTCCCGAACCAGTCGCTCCATGTGGGATGAGAGGCGTAATTCGGTCCCCAGTTGGTGTGGATAAACATGCTCTCGTGCATCAGAGCAAGGTCGAATTCGTTGTTGCCATGCTTGTACCAGAAGTCCGGCGCGCAAACCGGCAGCACCTCGTCGTGGACGAGCGGGATCGCCGCAAGCGTCGGGTAATGGTAGTCGCCATAGCTGATCCGGAGATCGATATCCTGGCGCACCACGTCGACCGGATCGTCCTCGACGCGAATATCGATCGCCATCTGAGGAAAATGATGGAGCAGCTCGGCGAGTTTGGGCGCCAGCCAGGTTTCCGCGAGTGAGGCCGGTACGCTGACGGCGAGTCGCATACGCATCTCGCCCTCCAGAATACGCACGGTCATTGCAGCGATATCATTCAGCGCACGCGCGGTCTGGGGATAAATCGCGAGCCCGGCATCGGTTAGCGTAATGCGATTGCCGGTGCGCACAAAAAGCTGCTTGCCCAAATACTCCTCGAGATTTCGCACCTGTTGACTCACGGCCGCCGCCGACACCCCGAGTTCAGTCGCCGCCATGGCGAACGCACCCATCCGCGCCGCCACCTCGAATGCCTTGACCGCGTTCAAGGGAGGAAGTCTCGACATCTCGCGTCTCCAGCAAAAGTTTTTCTATTTGTAGGCTAACAATTTACGCCGTTGAAAGAAAGATTTTTTCAATATATCTTTTCCTCTCACTATCTGAAGAGGCGAATATGCGGCACATTTTGAATCTTGATCGTCACCCGCTGGATCGAATTGGAAGCCCCGAATGGCAGAATCTGGTTGACCGCTCGATTGCCGATCTGGCAGCGAACGGAATGTTCAATCTCGAAGGACTGCTTTTGCCCGGCGTGGCGGAAAAAGCCGTTGCCGAGATTCAGCCCGTGATGGATACGAAGTCCCATACCCACAAACGGTCGCACAACATCTACTTCAAGCCCGAAATTCCGGAGCTCTATGCGGGCCACCCGGCGCTTCGCGAGGTTGAAACCGTTAGCCACACCGTTTGCGCCGACCAGATTCCCGAGAGCATCGTGCTGGCGATATACGAGTACGCACCCCTTGCTCATTTTCTCGCGGCGACCATGGGGAAGCGCTCGCTTCACGTGATGCAGGACCCGCTCGCGCGTGTGAATGTCATGTCGTACCGCGAGAGCGAGACTTTGAACTGGCATTTTGACCGTGCGGAATTTACGACCACGTTGTTGTTGCAAGAGCCGGAAGCGGGCGGGGAATTCGAATACCGCTCAGACCTGCGCTCGGACGACGATCCGAACTACGACGGTGTCGCCAGGCTTCTTGAAGGGCGTGACCCGCACGTCAAAACCCTCAGGCTCAAGGCCGGGAACCTCAACGTGTTCAGAGGCAAGAACACGGCGCACCGCGTCACGAGCGTGCGCGGAATTCGCGAGAGGATGATTGCTGTCTTTTCCTACTATGAAAAATCGGGTGTCGTGTTTAGCGACGAAGAAAAGCTCGGGTTTTACGGGCGCGCGGCCTAGCGGTTATCGGCAAACGTGAGCCAACGGCCCGATCAATTCAATTTGGATAACGAAATTAAATCACGAGAAATTCTCGAACGGAGACGAATGATGCTTATCAAGCGTGGGGTGCTGGGCCGGCTGGTCGCGTTGGCCGTGTGGGGTGCGTCTGTGACATTGTCCTCGTCTGCCGACGCGAAAGAGTGGACGTCGGTCACCATCGCTACTGAAGGCGCCTACGCGCCGTGGAATATCACGTTGCCCGGCGGAAAGCTCGGTGGCTTCGAGCCGGAACTGATGCAGAATCTATGCACACGCATCAAAATCGAATGCAAGCTGGTTGCGCAGGACTGGGATTCGATGATTCCGGGTCTGCGGGTGGGCAAGTTCGATGTATTGATGGACGCCATCATGGTGACGCCGGAGCGCGAAAAAGTGATCGCGTTTTCGCGTCCCTATGCGTTGACGCCGGGAGCGTTCGTTTCAGCCGACCCAAAAATGCTCTCCGGCATTGGCGGTACTGCGGAGGTGCTCAAGCTGACCGGTGACCCGAAAGCGGACAAAACCGCCATTGACCGCCTTCGCGTGGCATTGAAGGGGCGCTCCATCGGCATTCAGATCGGCACCGCGTACACCGACTTCATCAACAGGAACTTCAAGGACGTCGCCACGATTCGCGAGTACAAGAAGTCACCTGAGCGCGATCTCGATCTCGCTTCGGGCCGGATCGACGTCGCGTTCGATGACGTGAGTTATTTTTCGGCGGTCCTTCAGCAGCCGGAAAACAAGTCGCTTGCCTTCGTGGGTCCGAAGATCGGGGGAACAATCTGGGGTCCAGGGGAAGCACTCGCATTCCGTCAGAGTGATGCCGATCTGAAGGCGAAATTCGATGCCGCGCTTACCGCCGCGCTCGCGGACGGCACCGTGAAGAAACTGTCACAGAAGTGGTTCAGCATCAATATCACACCATGATGGCGTGAGTATGGCGATATAGGGCAGTCCAGCCAATGCTGCACTGCCCGAATACCCGCTCCTTCCGAAATAAATAATTTGTAATGCCAATTATTAATATGGAGACATCTATGATAAAGAAAATTTTCGTAGCCGGGGGGTTCGTATTCATTTCGTCGATTGCGTCCGCGCAAAGCTCCGTCGCTCTATATGGGATTATAGACGAGGGCTTCAACTTCACGACGAATACCGGAGGTAAGCACGCGTACGAAATGGAAAGTGGCTACGCGGCAGGTAGCCGGTGGGGCGTCAACGGCAAAGAAGATCTCGGCGGTGGGCTCGCGGCACTGTTTACGCTCGAGAACGGTTTCGACGTCAATAGCGGACGCGCTGGCCAGGGGGAACGGATGTTCGGCCGGCAAGCCTACGTCGGCGTGCAAAGCGACAAGCTGGGCGGCCTGACCTTCGGACGCCAATATGACTCAGTCGTGGACTATCTCGCGCCGCTCACGGCAAACGGCGGGTACTCGGGATACCTGTTCGCTCATCCGTACGACAATGACAATACGGATAATTCGTTTCGGGTCAGCAACTCGGTGAAGTACGCCAGCCCGAATATCGCGGGCTTTACATTCGGTGGCGTCTATGGTTTCAGCAATGCCGCCGGTGCGTTCGCCAATAACCGGCTCTATAGCATTGGAGCGGCCTATAGCACAGGTTCGCTGTCGCTGGCTCTCGCCTACATGGACATCGATAACGTCGGTGCCAATAGCGGTGGCGCGGTGGCGACGAACGACGCAAGTTTTGTCGCGGGGCATCAGCGAACCTATGGGGCGGGGGTCACCTATACGATGGCCAGCGCGACGCTGGGCTTTGTTTATAGCCACACGTCGCTGGACGCGCCTGGCGGCAACGGCTACCTGATGCCCGGCACCTTTCCAGCGGGTGTGACAGTCAGTTCGCTGGACTTCGATAACTTTGAGATCAATGCGAAGTACGACTTCACGCCGGCGCTTTTCGCACAGGCCATGTACACGTACACGCTTGGCAAGTACCAGGGAAGCAATGCCAGCGCGCGGCCCAAATGGCACCAGGTGGGCCTGATGCTCGACTACAACCTCTCGAAGCGCACGGATGTCTATCTTCAAGGGGTATTTCAGCAGGTTGCGGACGGCAATACGGGGACGTTCCTGGATCAGGCATTCATTACCGGTGCGGATAATTCCTCGTCGTCGAACCGGCAATTCGTCAGTCGCGTCGCCATCAGACATTCATTCTGAGTTGTTCAACCGGGCGCTGAAATGCCTGAGCAGATCTGCCCCCGGCTCGGTACGCATTCGTCAGTTCTGCGCCATCTTCTCGAACACCTCCGGGTAGCGTCCGCCAGAGATTTGCTCGGGCGAGAAGATGGCTTCGAGCCTCGCGCATTCGTCCGCGCTCAATCGAATATCGGCTGCGCCGGCATTCTGCTCCAGATGCGCAATGCGCTTGGCTCCCGGGATCGGCACGATGTCGTCGCCTTGCCCCAGAACCCAGGCAAGCGCGAGCTGGGCCGCCGTCACGCCTTTCTCGAGCGCCATGGCCTCGACCGCCGAAACGAGCTTGCGATTCGCCTCGATATGGCCAGGCTGGAAGCGCGGCAGGCTGCGGCGAAAGTCCTGCTCGTCCAGCGCCGCGAGCGACGCTACCGTGCCCGTCAGGAAGCCGCGCCCGAGCGGGCTGAACGGCACAAAGCCGACCCCGAGCTCCCGGCAAGCAGCCAGCACGCCATTGCGCTCGACATCGCGCGTCCAGAGCGAATATTCGCTTTGAAGCGCTGTGATGGGGTGGACCGCATGCGCCCGGCGCAAGGTCTCGGCTGAAACTTCCGACAAGCCGATTGCCCGCACCTTGCCTTGCGCGACCAGGTCCGCCATCGCGCCCACGGTTTCTTCGACGGGTACGGCCGGATCGACACGATGCAAGTAATACAGATCGATCACATCCGTTTGCAGGCGCTTGAGCGATGCCTCCGCCACGGCGCGGGCATTTTCCGGGCGGCCATCGGTGCCGGTTATCTCGCCGAAATCGTCACGGTCGCGGCGATACGTAAAGCCGAATTTCGTCGCGATCACCACCTTGTCCCGATACGGCTTGAGCGCGCGCCCCAACAAGATCTCATTGCGATGCGGCCCGTACACCTCGGCGGTGTCGAAAAAGCTCACACCCAGATCGACCGCCCGGTGCAGCGTATCGGTCGACGCTGCTTCGTCCTGCACCCCATAGGCCTGACTCAGCCCCATGCAACCGAGGCCAATGGCGGAAATATCGAATTGCCCAAGTCTGCGCATCTGCATCTTTCTCTCCTTTCGCGAACGTGTCGGGATGCAGGTATCGTAGTCGCCGATCGATCATTCGATAATATGTCCGGATTCGATTGCCTCAATCTATCCGATAGAACAATGGACCGAACGCAGCTTTCACAACTCACCGTCTTTGTGACCGTTTCGCAGCTTGGAAGCTTTCGCGCGGCGGCCGATCACCTTGGCATTGCGCCCTCGGCGGTCAGTCATGCGGTCTCGACGCTCGAAGCCAGTCTGGGCGTCAGGCTGCTGGCACGCACGACCCGCTCGACACGGCCAACCGAGGAAGGCCAACGATTGCTCGACCGGGTTGGCGCGCCGCTTTCGGACATCGCGGCGGGATTGGCCGAGGCGGCCGAACAGCGCGAGGCCCCTTCCGGGCCGCTGCGAGTCACGATGCCGATGCTGGCGGCGGAAGAACTGATCATGCCCCGCCTGCGAGACTTCAGCACGCGCTATCCGCAGATCGAACTCGACATTCGCACGTCCGACCTGTTCGAGGACATCGTCGAAAGCGGTTGCGACGCGGGATTGAGATTGGGCGAGAGTCTCCAGGCGGACATGATCGCCGTGCGAGCGAGTAGCCCGCGCCGGAGTCTGATCGTCGCGACGCCTTTCTATTTTGAAAGCCATCCGCAGCCGATGCATCCTCGCGATCTCGCCGATCACCCATGCATCCGGCGACGTTTCGAAAGCGGGCGCATTTACCGCTGGGAACTGGAAAAGGATGGGTGCCCGATCAGCGTCGAGGTGAAGGGCAATTTGATCTTGCCGCAGCAGAGCCTGATGCGGCAGGCGGCGCTCGACAGTTTGGGGCTCGCGTTTCTCTTCGAGGAAGCGATCGACGAGGATCTTCGTGCTGGACGTCTCATTCCGGTCATGCAGGAATGGTGTCCGCAATTCGACGGCTTCTATATTTACTACCCCTCGCGCAGGCAAATGCGGCCTGCGCTGCGGGCTTTCATCGAGTTCTTCCGGTATCGGGGATGACAGCGCGATCTAGCGAAGCCGGATATGCCATGCAATTGGCCTGGTGCTAGTCATCGTCTTCGACATCGGGCTCATTCAGATCGATTTCTAGCACCCGGCAAACATCGCGCACGAACTCGTTCATCGCGGCGAAGCATTCGGGGCTATGCGGCGGAAAGTCCTCGGGGTTCTTCTTGCCCTGCGCGCGCCGGATCGCGCGAATGCTGGCCTCCAGTGCCCGTGCTTCGGCCCAGATCGGATGGTTCCCGGAAGGTTCAAGTGGTTCGCATGCCATGCCCAGATTGTCGGCAACGGCCGCGTGAACTTTAGCGCTCCCTCCCCACAACCTGAATGAATTCCGTTTGCCTTTCTGAATGTTTTAAGAAACCATTCATCTGCTGATTCAGCCCCACATCCCGTTCCTCGAACGACAACTCCGGTCCACGACGATGAAAATCACCACGATCCGGCCTTACATTTCCGTGCTGCTCGCTGCGGCATTGATAAGCGCCTGCAGCGGCGATTCCAGCAACAACCCGCCGCCGCAATCGTCAGCTCCGCCGCTTGCCACGGACGCCAGCGCCTGCCTCGCGGTGGACAACAACGGCTCGACCGTCGTCGTCGGCTCGAACCAGCCGGGCGATCCGTCGCTGCCCGAAGCCGCGTCGGGCTACCGGACGGGACTGAAGCCGCGCTACGCCCGGACCTGCATGGTCGCAACCTCGAACGCCTACGCGAGCGCGGCCGGTTGCGCCGTGCTCAGGCGCGGCGGCACCGCCGCCGATGCGGCCGTCGCGGTGCAGGCCGTGCTCGGCCTCACGGTTCCCGAAGCGACCGGCCTCGGCTCCGGCGGCGTGCTGCTGTACTACGACGGACCCAGCAAGACGCTGCAAGCCTACGATGGCCGCGAAACGGCGCCCGCCGCCGCGACCGAAAACTATCTGCGCTATATCGACGACACGACCGATCAAACGACGCCGCTGCCGAACCCGCGCGCAAGCGGCCGCTCGATCGGCACGATCGGCGTGCCGCGCCTGATCGAAGCCTTGCAGCACGACCACGGCAAGCTGCCCTGGCGCGGCCTGTTCGGCGATGCGATAACGCTCGCCAGCAACGGCTTTCCGATCGGCGGGCGTCTCGCCGCGGCCATCGCCTCGACCGCGCCGAACCTGAAGCGCGATCCCGAAGCGGCCGCGTATTTCCTGAACGCGGACGGCTCGCCGAAGACGCTCGGCACGGTGCTCAGGAACCCCGCGTACGCCGATGCCCTCACGCAGATGTCGCAATCCGGCGCGAACGCGCTCTACACTGGCGCGATTGCGCAGGACATCGTCGCGAAGATCGCCGCCACCACGGGCGCCGACGGCTCGACGCTCACGCCCGGCAAGACCACGCTCGCCGACCTCGCCGGCTATCAGGCAAAAGTGCGCGAGCCGGTTTGCACGACGTATCGCGCGACGTACTGGATCTGCGGGATGCCGCCGCCGTCCTCGGGCGGGATCGCGGTTGCGTCCGCGCTGGGCATTCTCGAGAATTTCGACCTGACATCGCTCCCGCCCACGGCCATCGACCTCGAAGGCGGCAAGCCCACCGTCAACGGCGTGCATCTGATCACGGAAGCGGAACGGCTCGCGTATGCCGATCGCGACAAGTATGTTGCCGATACCGATTTCGTTCCGCTGCCAGGCGGCACATGGGACACCCTGCTCAACAAGCCCTACCTGAAGAGCCGTGCAAATTTGATTAGCATGTCGAAAAGTCTGGGCACGGCGCAGGCGGGCAATCTCGGCGCGGTGCCGGTCGGCATTGCCGCCAACCAGATCGAGCACGGCACGAACCAGTTCACGATCGTCGACGGCGACGGCAGCGTGCTCACCGCCACGACCACGGTGGAGTCGAGCATGGGTTCGTTCCACATGACGCACGGCTTCCTGCTGAACAACCAGTTGACCGACTTCTCCGCGAGCCCGACCGACAGCGCCGGCAATCCGGTCGCGAACCGCGTGCAGCCCGGCAAGCGGCCGCGCAGCTCGATGGCGCCGACGCTCGTGTTCAAGGTTGCGGCCGACGGTTCGCGGGGCGACTTCGTGATGGCCACCGGCTCGCCCGGCGGCGGCACGATTCCGCAATATGTGGTGAAGACGCTGGTGGGTGTGCTCGACTGGGGGCTCGACGCGCAGCAGTCGGCGGGGCTGATGGACTTCGGCGCGAGCAACAGCCCGACCACGACGATCGGCGGCGAGCATCCCGATCTCGATCTCACCGACAACGGCGTGCACGATCCGCTGATCGCAGGCCTGACCACACTCGGCCATAAGGTGTCGACGGCGTCGCAAGCTAGCGGCATCAACACGGTGATGCGTGTCACGCGAGGCCAGTCTGTCGTGCTGCAGGGCGGCACCGATCCGCGCCGCGAAGGCGTGGTGCTCGGCGATACCTTCACGCCCTGATGTTCAGGATGCGGGGCTGCCGCGCGGGCGCGTGACCGCCCCACCCGCGCGGCGTACACCGTTACTCCAGCGCGCCCACTCCGGCATTGGCGCGCGCGCCCGTTCCGCCCATCACCACGAAGTACGCCGCGCCCGCCGCCACGAATCCAATCGGCCACGCAAACGCTGCAATCGCGGAGAGCGCGGGCAGCAGCGCAACCGCAACCGCCGCGCCCGCGGTCGGCACGAACACGGCCATTGCCTTCGGATTGACACCATTGCGATAGAAGTACTCGCCGTTTTCGTCCGAGCGATACAGGTCCTGGAGCTTGACCACACCGCGCCGGATCAGGAAATAGTCGGCGGCCATGATCCCGAACAGCGGCCCGAGAAACGCACCGAGCCCGCCCAGGAAGTAGTTCACGACCACCGGGTTCGAGTACAGGTTCCAGGGCATGACCACGAGCGCCAGCACCGCGCTGATGATGCCGCCGCGACGGAACGTGATGCGCTTGGGCCACACGTTGGCGAGGTCATAGGCAGGCGACACGAAGTTGAGCACGACGTTCACGCCAATGGTCGCCACGATGAACATCAGTGCGCCCACCACCAGCACGAAGGTGTTGGGCACTCTGGCGAGGATCAATGCCGGGTCGGTGATGGCCTTGCCGAACACCACCACGGTGCCCACCGTCATGGTGATGCTGATGGCGGCGAACGCCGCGAAATTAATCGGGATTCCCCAAAAATTCCCGACGATCACGGCGCGCTCCGATTTCGCGAAACGCGTGAAGTCGCAATAGTTGAGCAGCATGGTCGCGTAAGTGGAGACCAGCAGGAATGCGCCGGTGAGAATGCCCTGCGCCACCCCGCTGCCCGACAAGGGCTTGACGGACAGATTCATCGGCAGATGCCAGTCGGCCATCGCGAAGAGCCACAGCGCCATCAGCAGCATCACGACCCACACGATTGGTCCTGCCCAGTCCTGGAAGCGGCGCACCGCTTCCATGCCGCGCGTGATCACGAGCAGCTGCATGACCCACAGAAACACGAAGCAGGCCCATCCGAGATACGAGAGACCGAGCAGGCTCTGGTCCTCCAAGTGCTGCAAGGCCGGATTCATGCGCAGCAACAGGACGACCACGGCGGTCGAAGCCAGATAGGTCTGAATGCCGTACCAGCAAATAGCGATGACCGCGCGAATCAGCGCCGGCACGTTGGCGCCCCAGATGCCGAAGCTGAGTCTCGCCATCACGGGAAACGGCACCCCGGTCTGCTGCCCCATGCGGCCAGCCCAGTTCATGCCGAAGAACAGAATGCCGGTGCCGATCAGAATGGACGCGAGCACCTGCCACCCCGTCATGCCGAGCACGAACAAGCCCGCCACGAACGTATAGGTGCCGATGTTGTGTATCGCCGACATCCAGACCGCGAAGAAGCTATAGGACGTCCACTTCCGCTCGGTGGCGGGCGCCAGGTCGTCGTTATACAGCCGGCCTGTCGGGTCCAGTTCGGCCAGTTTCCTGTCCTGTCTTTCCACGATGCTCTCTCCTCGCATAATTCCGCCGCTCACATTAGTTCAGCGAATTGTTTGTGGGTTTTTAGTGAAACGGCGGGCACTCCATGAATGGAATCACCACAACCACAACGCGTTAGTCGAGCGCACCTCGAGGCCCGATCGTCGGTTTCCCGCAACGCAGAAAGCGGCCTCGCCCGCGGCGCGGATGGAACTCGCCATCCCATACCACCGCCCCGCCGATTAGCGTGATGTCGGGCCAGGCACGCAGCGTCTGACCTTCGTAAGGCGTGTAGTCGACCGCATGATGCAGATCCGCGTTGCGCAGCACGAACCCGCGCTCGCCCCAGATGACGAGGTCGGCGTCGCTGCCGATGGCGATAGTGCCTTTGCGCGGGTGCAGGCCATAGGTCTTGGCCGGATTGGTAGACGTGAGTTCCACGAAGCGGTTCAGCGTCATGCGCCCCGCCAGCACGCCCTCGGAATAGAGCAGCGGCATGCGCGTCTCCACGCCGGGAATGCCGTTCGGAATGTGGCTGAACGAGACTTCCTCGCCGCCGGGCTTTTTGCCTTCGGGCGCGTCGTAGTTGAATGGCGCGTGGTCGGAACTGAAAAGCGTAAAGAGCCCGTCGTTCAGGCCGTCCCAGATCACCTCCTGGTTGGCCTTGTCGCGCGGCGGCGGACTGCAGACGCATTTCGCGCCCTGATAGGTGTCGTCGATGCCGAGATCGGCGGCGGTCAGAAACAGGTATTGCGGGCAGGTCTCGGCATAAACCTTGAGGCCGCGCGAGCGCGCCCAGCGAATCTGCTCGACCGCTTCGCGCCCCGAGACGTGCACGATCAACACCGGGACGTCCACCAGTTCGGCGAGCGAAATGGCCCGATGCGTGGCCTCGCGCTCCACCAGCAGCGGGCGAGCATGCGCATGAAAGCGCGGCGCTTTGCGGCCCGCGGCTTCGAGACGCTTCGTCAGCCATTCGATGCAATCGGCGTTCTCCGCGTGAACCATGGCCATCGCGCCGTATTCGCGAGCGATGGCCAGCACGTCGAGAATCTGGCCATCGTCGAGCTTCAGATCCTCATAGGTCATGTAGATCTTGAACGACGTGTAGCCCTCGGCGATCAGCGCCGGCAACTCCTCTTCCAGCACCTTCGGTGTGGGGTCGCTCACGATTAAATGGAACGCGTAGTCGATGTGCGCCTTGCCTTCGGCGCGGCCGTGATAGTCGTCCACGGCGGCGCGCAGCGACTGGCCTTTCTCCTGCGCCGCGAACGGAATCACGGTGGTCGTGCCGCCGCATGCCGCTGCGCGCGTGCCGGTGTCGAAGTCGTCGGCCATGCGCAGCGGCGGCGCCATCGGCTGATCGAAATGGCAGTGCGCATCCACGCCGCCCGGCGTCACCACGCGCCCCGCCGCATCGATCTCGCGCGCGCCCGCCGGCAAGCCCATGCCCAGCTGAACGATGCGCCCGCCCGCGATGCCGATGTCGGCCTTGAAGGTGTCGCTGGCCGTCGCGACACGCGCATTGCGGATAACCAGATCTAGCGCCGAACCTGTCACCTGAAATCTCCCGACTCGAAAATTATCTTATGAATCAACGGCAACCATGACGTCTCTGCTGTCGACATAATAGTCAACAATTATGTTTACAACACTAGTGTTTACATGAGTGTCGACAATCCGCGAGGCTGCCGGTATCCTGACTCTGGGCGATGCGCAGCGCGGCTGGCGCGCCCGCTACACCGCATACGAGAGGCCATTGCCGTGCCTGCAATCGACGAACTTGCCACGCCCCCTGCCGGGAAATCCGCCCCACGCAAACGCAAATCCGCTGCGCCGGCGCGCGCGCCGCTGGAACTCAGTCAGGACGAGATTTACGAGCGCATCTACGCGGCGATCCTCGAGCACCGGCTGCACCCCGGCACCAAACTCGCGGAAGAGCGCCTGGCCGAAATTTTCAATGCCAGTCGCGGACGCATTCGCGAAGTGCTGGCGAGGCTCGCGCATGAGCAGGTGGTCGAATTGATTCCGCAGAAGGGGGCGTATGTCGCGCGCCCTTCCATCGAGCAGGCGCTCGACGTTTTCGAAGCGCGCCGCCTGATCGAGCCCGCGATCATGCGGCGGCTTGTCGAGAACTTGACGGCCGAAAAGCTCAAGCGCCTGCGCGAGCACGAAGCACTCGAAGCCGATGCGCGCAAGCGCGAGGACAAGCGCACCGTGATCCGGCTCTCGGGCGAGTTTCATTCGCTCGCGGCGGATCTCGCGGGCAACTCGGCGCTCGCCCGCACCATGCGTGAGCTTTCCGTGCTCACGTGTCTCATGATCTTTCTCTACGACGCGCCTACAGCAACCTGCTGCCGCGCCGACGAGCACTCGCATATCGTCGATGCCATCGCGAAGCGCGACGCCGCGCGCGCCGAGCGTTTGATGCTCGAGCACCTGGACCACATTCAAGGCAGCATGAAGCTCGAGTCGGCAAGCGAGCAGGTCGATCTCGAAGAGATCTTCAGAAGCTGACGCGCGGACCGCGCGTCACCAGCGACTGCGTCGGCCGGTGTGATTGGTTGTGTCCACATCTTGTTTGCATCGACCGATATTGCGCTCATGAAGTATCAATAACGCGCACACATCACGTGCGATCGCGCTAATTCTCTCGCCCGCGCCACTTCCCCGATTACAACGGACTTAACGCGATCTGCATGCCGTCACGCACGTGGCTGGCGCGCGTGCCCGTTCCGGTTACGCATTTAAGCGGGCATTTCATACCCCATTTGCAGCGGGTTTACGCTAGTTCGCGAGAACACAAGCGATTGGGGCGCATCGCCCTATGTCGCAAGAATCCGGAATACCTAATATCAAGGCACCGCGAGACATCAAGTCGAACGGCTAAGCACCGAGCGATTCCCGCGAGTCATGGATGGCCACGATCAATGAGGTGGCTGTTCATCAGCATTGCACCTGGCCATAACCGCTTCACGCACGACCGTTCAATCATGCACGGTCGTCGGACGCGGCAACCCATAAATCAAGGAGACAACCATGCTGCATGATCTGCCCGCCCGTCCCGAGACCGTTCATTGGGGCTATTTCGACGCCTGCAAAGCACCGGCCCTGACCGTGAAAAGCGGCGACATCATTCGCGCCGAAGCGATCACCCACCATGCCGGCGATGCGCCGGACCTGATGATGGACAACGCCGTGCGCGAAATCTATTCGAAGATCCCGCACGAGGACCGCAATCCGGGCGTGCACATCATGACAGGCCCGATTTACATCGAGGACGCCAAGCCCGGCGACGTGCTCGAAGTGCGCTACCTGCAAATGATTCCGCGCTTTCGCTACGGCGCAAATGCTGCCGCGCACTGGGGCCAGCTGTACCGCGAATTCAACAAGGAACGCATCACCATCTATGAACTCGACACCGCGTCGAACACCGCACACGCACTGTACGCCTACGACTATCCGAACAAGATGACGACGCCCGGAAAAATCGTCGACGAGCGCGAATGCTGCCGCCAGCCAGCGCTCGCGGGCGTGCGCGTTCCGGTGCGCCCGCATCTGGGCACGGCGGGCGTGGCGCCCGACAAGGCAGGCCGCGTCTCGACCGTGGAGCCGGGCTTGCACGGCGGCAACATCGACAACTGGCGTATTGGCGCGGGCGCCACCATGTATTACCCGGTTGCGGTGGACGGCGCGCTGTTCTCGATCGGCGACCCGCACATCTCGCAGGGCGACGGCGAAATCAGCGGTACCGCGATCGAGGCCTCATTGAATGTGCTTTTCCAGGTAGTCCTGAGAAACGATTTTCACTTCCCCTCGCCGCTGCTGGAAACGCCGGACTGCTGGGTCGTCCACGGTTTCCATGAGGATCTCGACGAAGCCGGCAGGAATGCGGCGCGCGACATGATCCATCTGCTGACCGAGCAGCAAGGCCTCTCGCGCGACGACGCCTACTCGCTCATGAGCGTCTCCGCGGATTTCGGCGTCACGCAGGTCGTCGACGGCACCCAGGGCATTCATTGCACGATGCCGCGTGCCATCTTCCCGCCGAAAACCAAGGGCTAAACGCCAGATCAGGCCAAACAAGGCCTAAATCGGACACCCGGATAACGCAAGCGAACAAGCGTGAGGAACTCACATGCACTATGTCTACGTGGGGCGCAATGAACTGGTTGCGCTCATAGTCGGTCTCGTCACCGGCACGCTGTATTCGTGGCTCGATCTGCCCATTCCCGCACCCAACGTCACGGGGGGCATTTGCGCCATTCTCTTCACCTATCTCGGCTACCTGATCGTGAACGCATGGCGCAAGAGTGTCAGTTTCGGTCGTCCACCAGCAAGCGGATCGATCGCGGCCGATTCATGATAAAGGGGAATGACATGGTTGAAATCATGCTAGGTCAAACGGAAATTCAGGCCGCAGCCGTTGGCCTGGTAACAGGGGTTGTTTACACTGCGGTACGGGCTCCGATACCTGCGCCCAATGTGCTCGGCGGCATCTTCGCGATCGTCGGCACATTCGCGGGCTTCGTCCTGGTGGCGGCCATGCGAGGGCAGCTGCATTTCGGCTAGCCGCCACAACGGCTCGACGCATGTGCTGGATTGAAGTCAGGCGGGCCCAGCCGGTGGGTCCGCCATCACCACTGCTGCATGCACGTGCCAGGGAGACAGGCCTTGCGTCAATCGCACTTTTCCACTGAAGCCTGGCCGCAACCCGGCCGTGCCGCTGCCTGGCGCGCCGAGCTCATGGTCGCGCGGCTCTCCTGCCAGAACCTGTGCGCAGATCACTCGCTGCATGGCACGGTGCAGTCCAGAACCACCAGTGCCGGCATTGAGCTCGCCTGCATCGCTTCAGTGCCACAATCAGTTGCCGTGGCCGCGGGCAAGGACCGTGGCCTCGTGTTGCTGATGCTGCTCGAAGGCGAGGCCGGGCTCGCCACCACGGGCACGAGCGACAGCCTGCGTGAGAACGAAATTGTCTGCGTGCCCGCGGGCGCGCACGCCGAGTTGTCGCTCGCCACCGCGTTTCGCCTGCTCACCGTTCACATCGGCCCCGCGCTGCTCGCCGCGCGCGTAGCCGCGCCGCTGCCCACCGAAGCGATCAAGCTCACGGGCGATGCAGGACTGCTCTTTGCGAGAATGCTGTGCGCGGCCGCCGACACCTTCGAAACCGTCGTGGCCGCCGACCCCAAGGCCTTGCAGCCCATCGACAGCACGATCACCGAGTTTCTCGCCACGGCCCTGATCGCGAGCCAGCCGCCCGACCTCGCGGGGCTCACGCAGTCGCGCACCGCCATCTTCTCGCGCATCTGCGAGCGCGTGGACGCGCGGCTGGCCGAGCCCGGCTTGAGCGTGGCCTCCATCGCCTCGGACGAGCACGTGTCCGCGCGCTACCTGCAAAAGCTGTTCGAAAAGTCGGGCACGAATTTTTCGGTCTATCTGCGCACGCGGCGGCTCGAACGTTGCCGTACCGATCTCGCGAATCCGCTCTACAGCAAGCTCACGGTTTCGGATATCTGTTATCGATGGGGCTTTAACGATCCCTCGTACTTCAGCCACGCGTTCCGGCAGCAGTTCGGCATCTCGCCCAGTTCCTACCGCGACCAGATGATGCCCGCGCCGGCCAAGGTCGTTGCGCAACACATCTCGCGCGGCCGGCCCGAACACGTGCGGATCCAGCCCATCGCGCGCGACCAGCTTCCGGCCAACGACGGCACCGCGCCGGCGAGCACGCCGGGCCACCCCGGCCATGTTTCGCGCTGGGGCCATGCCACCGATAGCTTCGGACGCCGCCATCACCGGCTCAACGCCACCGACAAGACCGTCCATTGGGGCTATTTGAGCCGCGACTTGCCTGCGGTGCTCGAAGTCGAGTCGGGCGACAAGGTGACGATCGAAACGCTCACACAGCACGCATCGGATGACTGGGAGCGCATGATCGAAGGCGATGCCGGCGCGCAAAGCGTGTTCCATTGGACCGCGCAGAAGAAGAACGTCGACCGGCGCGGCGCGGGCCCGCTCGATGCATCGATCTATGGGCGCGGCGCGGGCGAAGGATTCGGCGTCCATATCTGCACGGGGCCCGTGGCCGTGCGCGACGCCATGCCGGGCGACGTGCTCGAAGTGAGGATTGTGGACATCCGCCCGCGCATGAGCGCGAACCCCTGCTTTCACGGCAAGGCCTTCGGCAGCAACGCCGCAACGTGGTGGGGGTTTCATTACCGCGACCTGCTCACGGAGCCGCGCGAGCGCGAAGTCGTGACCATCTTCGAAATCGACTGCGAACGCTCCGACCGCAAGGCGCGCGCGCTCTACAACTTCCGCTGGACGCCGCAACGCGACCCGTCTGGCGTGCTGCATCCGACGATCGACTATCCCGGCGTGCCGGTCGACCATTCCACCATCGAGAAAAACTACGACGTCCTGAGCGATATCGAAATACCGGTTCGCCCGCACTTTGGCGTGATTGCAGTGGCGCCGGCCCAGAATGGGTTGATCGACTCCATTCCGCCTTCGAGCTTCGCGGGCAACCTGGACAACTGGCGCGTGACGCGCGGGGCCAGCGTGTTTCTGCGCGTGGCCGTGCCTGGCGCGTTGTTCTCGATTGGCGACCCGCATGCGTCCCAGGGCGACTCCGAGCTATGCGGCACCGCCATCGAATGCTCGCTGACCGGCGATTTCCAGTTGGTGCTGCACAAGAACGGCGAGATCGACCCGAACGCTCCCTTCGCCGACTTGACCTACCCGCTCGTTGAAACCGCGAACGAGTGGATTCTGCATGGCTTCAGTTCTCCGAATCATCTGACCGAGTTCGGGCAAAAGGCGCAGAGTCACATCTACATGAAGTCGACGCTCGACGAAGCCATGCGCGACGCGTTTCGCAAGGCCCGCCGGTTTCTCATGTCCGTCAAGAAGCTCAGCGAGGACGAGGCCGTCACGCTCATTTCGGTTGCCGTCGACTTTGGCATCACGCAGGTGGTCAATGGCAACTGGGGCGTGCATGCGATTATCAGGAAGTCTCTGTTCACGGGCACCTGACTTACTGCCAGACTTGCTGCATTAGTCTGGAACGCAACAGATCCTGCCTTCCGGTACCATTCCGGTTTCTGCCCCCGTCCCGGAGACAAGCCGTGATTACGCTTTTCCATGCTCCGCATTCGCGCTCGTCGCGCATGATTTTCCTGCTCGAAGAACTTGGCGCACCGTATCAAATCAAGTCCGTCGATATTCGCCGGGGCAACGGCACAGGCGCCGTTGACCCGGCTAATCCGCATCCGCACGGCAAGGTGCCGGTTATCGAAGACAATGGCGCGGTGGTGTTCGAAAGCTCCGCTATTGCCTGCTATCTCACGGACAAATTCCCGGATGCGGGCATCGGCCCGGTGGTGGGCTCGCCGTTGCGCGGCGCGTATCTCACCTGGCTGGCCTATTACGCGGGCGTAATGGAACCCGCGTGGGTCGGCAAGTTCATGGGCATCACGCCGCCGCGCGGCACGGCGGGCTGGGTCGATCCCGACGAAGTCATGGTGCACGTCAACCGCACGCTGCAAAATGGCCCGTATTTGCTGGGCGAATCCTTTTCCGCCGCCGATATTCTGGTCGCCACCACCTTCGCGCTGTTCATGGGCAGCCCGCTGCTCGAACGCACGACATTGCTGGAGGATTACGTCCAGCGCGTCACCAGCCGCCCCGCTTTCGCGCGTGCGCAGGCCCGCGAGAATGGCTGAGAACGGCTGGCATGCGTGCTCAAGGCAAGGGTTCTCCTTGCCTTGAGTGCATTCCCCTACGCGCGCATCTGCAAATCGAATGGCGTCTCGCGCAGGCGCTTGCCCGTCAAGCTGAACACCGCGTTGGCAATGGCCGGCGCAACCGACGGGCCCGCCAGTTCGCCCACGCCGCCCGGCTTGCTCACGTCGCCCTGCACGATATGAATGTCGATGTCAGGCATGTCGCTCATCCTCATTACGCGGTAGGTGTCGAAGTTGCTCTGCTGCACGCGGCCGTTGCGAATGTCGATGCGATCGCTCGTGGCATGACCGAGCCCCCACATCAGGCCGCCATAAAGCTGCTCCTCCACACCGCCCGGTGACACCGCAATGCCGCAGTCGGTCACGCAGGTGAGCTTCTCGACCACCATGCCATCGCCCTTGCGCGCCACGCGTGCGATCACGGCGATGTAACTGCTATAGGCCTCGTTGGTCGAGATGCCGAGCGCCGTGCCGGCCGGCAGGGGCTGCCCCCAGCCCGCGCGCTTCGCGGCTTCGCGCAGCACCGCAACGTGCCGCGGCCGCTCGCGCATATGCGCGATGCGAAACTCCAGCGGGTCGCGGCGCGCGGCATGCGCGGCTTCGTCCATGATGGACTCCACGGCGAACACGTTCGGGATATAGCTCACCGCGCGATACCAGCCCGTGGGCACGCCCGTCTCATGGCGTACCCAGCCGATGTCGCGATGCGGCGCGCTATAGGCGAACTCCCACTTGTTGATGGCTTCGGTCGTGCTGTAGTCCATGCGGTCCGCGCGGTCGAGGTATCCCGGCTCCCACTGCTCGGGCGAGGCCGGCGAAACCGCGCGCAGTTCCAGCGACGCAAGCTGCCCCTTCGAATCGACCACGGCCCGCGCACGGTGATGCGTGGCCGCGTGGTAATACAGCGCGCGCATTTCGTCCTCGCGGCTGTTCATCAGCTTGACCGGCTTGCCGGTCTTGATCGCGAGCCACGTCACTTCCAGCAGCCAGTACTTCGATTCGCGAGCGCCGAAGCTGCCGCCCGAAACCAGTTCGTGCAGCGTCACCCGATCCTCAGGAATGCTACCGATAACCTCGGCAGCCTCCCGCGCCGAAGACGGCACCTGCAATCCGCCCCAATATTCGATGCCGCCGTTTCTGGCCCAGGCAGTCACATTGACCGGTTCGAGCGGATTCGCGGCCTTGTACGGCATCGAGTACGACGCTTCGATCATTTTCCCGCCCGCCGCTTTGGCCGCGTGGGCCGCTTTGGCGTCGCCGTTCTGGACGGTCGGCACCACGCGCGCAGCGGGATCATTCAGCCATGCGGCCTGGCGCGCCGCCAGCGTGCTGCTGTCGAACGACTCGAAGGGGCTGTCGTCCCATTCGATTTGCAATGCCGCCTGGCCGCGATGCGCGGCCCAGTAATCGTCCGCGAGCACGGCCACGCCGGCCTGATTGCCGCCGAGAATATCGGGCCGCGCGGGAACCCGCAGCACGTCGCGCACGCCCGGAATGGCGAGCGCGGCCTTCGCGTCGACGCTGCGCACGCGGCCATCGATCATGGGCGCGCGCGTGACCACGGCCACGAGCATGCCTGGCAGCGACACGTCGATGCTGTACCCGAAGCTGCCGGTGGTCTTCTGCGCGGCATCGCGCTTCTTGCGCAGCTTGCCCACATACTTGAACTCGCCGGGCGCCTTGAGCGCGACGTCTTTTGGCGCGTGCAGCTTCGCCGCGCGCGCGGCGAGCGAACCGTAGGTCGCGCGGCGGCCGCTCGCGGCTTCCACCACGTTGCCGTTGTCGGTCGTGCATGCCGATGCCGGCACACCCCACTGCTGCGCCGCAGCTTCGATCAGCATCGCGCGCGCCGTCGCGCCCGCGCGGCGCAAACGCTCGTATTCGAGCGAGACGCTGGTGCTGCCGCCCGTCGAAAACACTTTCCACAGCGGATGAATGTACTGCGCAAAGAACGGATCCTCGGGCGTGATCACCTCCACGCGGAACGGATCGACGTCGAGCTCCTCGGCCACCACCGCCGCGAGCGCGGTACGCGTGCCGGTGCCGGAATCGTGCTTGTGGACGACGAGCTTGATCGTGTCGTCGGGCAGAACGCGCACCCATGCGTTGGGCTCGAATTCGCCGCGCTGCGGGTGCGGGTCGCCGCTGATGGTTGGCTCTGCTGCCGCAGCGGCGTGCGCCTCGGGCAGCACGAAACCCACCGCGAGGCCCGCCGCCAGCAGCGCGGAGCCCTGCTTCAGGAAGCGTCGGCGCGCCGCGCCGTGTTGATCGTCGTGGCGCATTTCACGCCTCCTTGCCGGCGTGTTCCGGCGTGGGCGTGGCGGTGGAGGTCACCACCGCGTTCAGCGTGGGGTCGCCCGAAGCGGCCCGCTTGATCGCGCGATGAATGCGTCCATACGTGCCGCAGCGGCACACGTTGCCCGACATCGTCGACACGATGGTGGCGTCGTCGGGCTTGCCATCTTGCGCGAGCAGCGCCGCTGCCTGCATCAGCTGGCCCGACTGGCAATAACCGCATTGCGGCACGTCTTCGGCAATCCACGCGAGTTGCAGCGGATGGCGTCCGTCGTGAGACAAGCCTTCGATGGTCGTGATGCGCCGCCCGTCCGCCGCCACCGCCGGCAGCATGCACGAGCGCACCGCAGCGCCTTCCAGATGCACCGTGCACGCACCGCATTGACCCTTGCCACAGCCGAACTTCGTGCCGGTGAGCTTGAGGCGGTCGCGCAGCACCCAGAGCAAGGGCATGTCGTCCGGCACATCGTCGATCGTATGCCGGCTATCGTTCACCACTATCGAAATCACGCGCTGTCTCCCACGTTTTTCATGTTATTCCCGAAGTTTTTTCCGCCAGGTTTTTCCCGCTGGATTTTTCCCGTATCGTTGCGGCTTCGGGACGCTTTCAAATCGCTTCGCGTTTTCCAGCGCGTGCCCGCAGACACGGCTGCATTATTGAAAGCCGCCGCGCCAGAAGCCAGCGATCATTTCGTCGATCCTCTGTTAGCCGGACTAACACATGCTCAAGCGCTACCCCTCGATCCAGTCGATGCAGGCCTTCCTGCAAGCGGCGAAAGTCGGCAGTTTCTCGAGCGCCGCGCGCCAGCTCTCGCTCACGCACAGCGCGATCAGCCAGCAGATCCGCTCGCTCGAAGATTTCATCGGCCAGCCGCTGTTCGCGCGCGTGGGCGGGCGCATCGCGCTCACCGACGCGGGCACGCTGTTCGCCAATCAGCTTTCGGCGGGGCTCGAGCAGATCGACCGCGCGATCTCGACCGTCAAGGGGCGGCCCGCCGGGCCTTCCATTACGATCGACGTCGACCCCGAACTCATGCAGGGATGGTTTCCCTCGCGCTTGCCCGCGATCGTCGAGGCGCTCGACGGCGTCTCGCTGACCGTGCTCTCCGCGTCGCGCTACGACCGCTTCGCGTTCGAGCATGTCGATCTCGCGCTGCGCTACGGGTATGGGGAATGGGAAGGCGTGGACAGCACGCTGGTGTGTCACGACCGGCTCGCGGCCATGGCCTCGCCCGCGCTGCTCGAGCGCCACGGCCTCACGCTGCCGCTCACGCCCGAGCAGGTGCTGACGCTGCCGCTGCTCGGCTACACCAAGCGCTCGTGGATTCCCTGGCTGGAAGAGTCCGGCCTGCCGGGCGTGGAGCCCGACAGCATCGCGGTGCTGGACAATGCGGCGGGGCTGGTGGCCGCGCTAGGCTCGGGGATGGGCGCGGGGCTCGCGCGCGGCCTGCTCGCCGCCGATGCGCGCCGCGCAGGGCGCATCGTGACGCTCAACGCGGTGGAGCTGCCCACCCACTACAACCTCTACGCGCTGTGGCCGCGCGAGCGCGCTGCCCTCGTGGCGCCGCTGGTGAAGGTGATCGGCGAACTGGTGGCGCGCACGCTCGCATGAATGTCGTCCATCCGGAACTCCGGAACGCTTCTGGATCGAGCCTCAACGCGCCATCTCGGCGGCCACTTCGCGCACCGTGTCGAGAAACGCGTGCAGCACGGGCGAGGTGTCGTCGGCGCGGTAGCGCGCGTGCAGCGAAACGTCGAGATCGGTCTGGACAAGCTTCACGAACACCACGCCCCCCGTTGAGATCTGCTGCGCGGAGGTCGGCAGCAGCGCCACGCCAAGCCCCTCCCTCACGAGCGAAAGCAGCGTATGCACCTCCACCACCTCGTGCACGATCTGGGGCGTGAAACGCGCCTTCACGCAAGCGTCCTGAAGCGCGCGCGCGAGCTGCGACTGGCGCAAGCCGAATGAAATGAAGCGCTCGTGCGCGAGCTCGCCAAGGGCGATCTGCTTGCGCGCAGCCAGCCGATGATCGGCCGGCAGCACGGCCATCGCCGTATCGCGGCCGATCGCTTCGCAGCGAATCGCGGGATCGTCCTGATACAGACGAAAGAAGCACACATCGAGCCGCTTCTCCTTGAGCGCCGAGATCTGCTCCACCGGCGTCATTTCGTTGAGCGTCCAGCGCACCTGCGGATGGCGGCTCGCGAACACGCGCAGCGCGCGCGGAATGGGCGCGACCATGGCCGAGCTGATGATGCCCACCGCGAGATTGCCCATTTCGCCCCGGCCCGCACAGCGCGTGAGATCGATCGCGCGCTCGAACTGCGCGAAGATCAGCGGCACCTGCTTGCTCAGTGTTTTCCCTGCCTCGGTCAGTTCGACGCGATGCTGCGAGCGGATGAACAGCGCCGTGCCCAGCTCCTCCTCAAGCAAACGAATCTGCTGGCTCAGCGGCGGCTGGGAAATGTGCAGCCGTGCGGCTGCGCGGCCGAAATGGAGCTCGTCGGCAAGCGCCGCGAAGTAACGCAAGAGACGCAAATCCATGGGGGTCCATATCGCAAACGTATCAAGATCGAAGGGAAAAAATATTGTACAGAGCGATTTCGTCTTGTGAAACTTCGTCGCAAGCTGCACCCGTTTCTCTCTGGGGAGACCGCGGCCTGATTAGTTTATTGCAATCGCAGCATGACTAGAAGTCCGAATTAACTGGCCGGCACGGAATCGGCCGGAATCGAAAATCAGGAGACATGTCATGAATACCGCTTCACATCCCGTCGATAAAATTCTCCCCTGGCGCCAGATGCTCACGCTCGGCATGCAGCATATGCTGGTCGCCTACATCGGCGCGATTGCCGTGCCGTTGATCGTGGCCTCGGCGCTCAAGATGTCGCCCGCGGACACCACGGTGCTCATCAGCACCGCGCTGTTCTGCTCCGGCATCTCGACGATCTTTCAAACCGTCGGCGTCTGGAAGCTTGGTGTGAAGCTGCCGATCCTGCAAGGCGTGGCGTTCAGCAGCGTCGGGCCCGTGATCGCCATCGGCCTCACGCCCGGCATCGGCTTCACGGGAGTGTGCGGCGCGGTGATCGGCGCGGGCCTGTTCACGGCATTCGCTGCGCCGCTGGTCGGCCGGTTGCGGCGCTTCTTCCCGCCCGTGGTGACCGGCTGCATCGTCACCGTGATCGGCATGCAGCTCTTTCCGGTCGCGTATCAATGGGTGGGCGGCGGCGATACCAAGAGCGCGGACTTCGGCTCGCTGCCGTTCCTCGGCGTCACGCTGCTGGTCGCCACGGTGATTCTTCTGATCAACCGCTTCGGCTCGCCGTTCGTGCGCAATCTTTCGGTGCTGATCGGGCTTGTCTTGGGCACCGGGCTCGCCGTCGCGCTCGGCATGGGTCATTACAGCAACGTCGCCGCCACGCCCTGGTTCACGCTGCCCGTGCCGTTCTATTTCGGCAGGCCCGAATTCTCCATCGTGCCCATCGCCACCATGGCCGTGGTGATGATCGTGCAGATGGTCGAGTCGATGGGGCTGTTCGTGGCGATCGGCGACATCGTCGACAAGGAAGTGAGCGAGGAAGACGTCGTGCGCGGCCTGCGCGCCAATGGCGTGGCCAGCGCGATTGCCGGCATGTTCGCTGCGTTTCCGTTCATCGCCTTCATGGAGAACGTCGGCCTCGTGATCCTGACCGGCGTGCGCAGCCGCTGGATAGTCGCGACGAGCGGCGTGCTGATGTGCGCTGTCGCGCTCGTGCCCAAGGTCGGCGCCGTCGTGGCGGCCACGCCTTCGGCCGCGCTCGGCGGTGCGGGCATCGCCATGTTCGGCGTGGTGGTGGCCGCTGGCGTGCAAACGCTCGCGAAAGTGGACTTCGAGAACAATCGCTACAACGTGCTGATCGTAGGCTTCACGATTGCAACCGCGTTGATGCCGGTGATGATGCCGCAGGTGTTCGGCCACATGCCCGAATGGTCGCTGCCCTTCCTGCACAGCGGCGTCGTGATCGCCTGCCTCGTTTCCGTCATGCTCAATGCGCTGCTGAACGGCGTACGTCCCGCCGAACGCACCGGGCACGAGCACGCCGATGCGGCTTGTGCAACGATGGCGCGTGACTGATGCGCGCCTGACACTCACCGGCTCGCGCGAGCGCTACGCGTGCTCGCGCTTCGCCCTCAACACACATAATAAGGATGCCTGATCGTGAACCCAACAACGCCGCCGCCCCAGTCGATTCTGATCCGCAACCCCGCCGCCATCATGAGTGGCCGCCCCGGTGACCAGGCCCGCCTCGGCCAGGCCGATCTGCGGATCGCCAACGGCCGGATCGAATCGATCGCGCCCAATCTCACGCCGCTTGCCAGCGAACGCGTGATCGATGCGCGCGACTGCGTCGTCTATCCGGGCTGGGTCAACACCCACCATCACCTGTTCCAGAACCTGCTCAAGGCCGTGCCTTCTGGCATCAACGCCGATCTTCAGGACTGGCTCGCCGCCGTGCCGTATCCGCGTCTCGCGCGCTTCACGCCCGAGCTCGCGCGCACGGCTGCGCGGCTCGGCATGGCCGAGATGCTGCTCTCGGGCGTGACCACCTGCGCCGATCATCACTACCTGTATCACGCGCATGGCACCACGGAAACCGGCGACCTGCTGTTCGAGGAAGCCGATGCATTCGGCCTGCGCTTCGTGCTGTGTCGAGGCGGCGCGCTGCAATCGGCGGGCGATCACCCGGGCTTTTCGAAGACCGTGCTGCACCCTGAAACACTCGACCAGATGCTCGCCGATATCGAGCGCCTCAAGGCCCGCTATCACGATGGCAGTGCGGCCTCGATGCGCCGTGTGGTGGTCGCGCCCACCACGCCCACCTTCTCGCTGCCGCCCGAACTGCTTCCGGAGCTTGCGCGCGCCGCGCGAGGGCTGGGTCTGCGCATGCATACGCACCTTTCGGAAACCACGCGCTATGTCGACTTCTGCCGCGAGCGCTTCGGCAAGCTGCCGGTGGAATTCGTGGCGGACCACGGCTGGCTCGGCCCCGACGTGTGGTTCGCGCATCTCGTGCACCTCGAAGCCAGCGAGATTGAGATGCTGGCCGAATCCGGCTCGGGCGTCTCGCATTGCCCGGTCAGCAACGCGCGCCTCGGCAGCGGTATCGCCCCCGCGCCCCGCATGGCCGCTGCCGGCGTGCCGGTGTCGCTGGCCGTCGACGGCGTGGCGTCCAACGAATCGGGCAGCATGACCCACGAGGCGAACTTCGCGTGGCTCGTGCATCGCGCCGCGCATGGCGCGGCGGCAACCACGGTGGAAGAAATCGTCCATTGGGGCACGGCCGGCGGCGCGCACGTGCTCGGGCTCGATGCCGTGGGCACGCTCGCCCCGGGCCAGGCCGCCGACCTCGTGCTTTACGACCTCAACGCGCTGCGCTTCGACGGCTTCCATGACCTCGCGGTCGCGCCCGTTGCGGCGGGCGAGCCGGTGCGCGTGCGTCACAGCATCGTCAATGGCCGCGTGGTGGTGGAGAACAGCGAGATTCCTGGCCTCGATCTCGAGGCGCTGCGCCGTGATGCGGCGCAGGGGGTGAAGGAACTGCTGGATTGAATGTGATGTGGGGCGGGTGCAAGGGCTATGTGCTTGGGCTCGCCCGTTTCATGAATTCGGCATGTGCTTCGTGTTGGATATTTTCGCGTTGGGGTAAAGCGCGGCCGGTACGACGCGCTTTCTCTTGATGCGGATCTCGAGATGATTGGTCGTGGTGCCATGCTCAGCACGTCCGAAGGCGCGCTTCGCTATCTGATGCGCAACCCCAATTGAAGTCGCGTTGCAGTATTGACTATCGTCTGGCCAAATCGCACAGTGTACGAAACTCCCGCCACGCGGTGTCCCAACCTTGGAGATCCTCACGCGTCGGTTCCGCAAATCGTCTAAGCGCCACTGCCGCAAAAGACGGAACACGATAGAGGCAGCACCTGCAAAATTTCACCCGCTCAACTTTCCGGCGGGACACCGCGAGCATGAGCCGGTGTTGCACCATCCGATACGTGCAACCGGATAGGCGTACCAGCATCGGAATTCTGTAGAGGGCGTCCGGTATCATCAATCCAATCACTTCTTCTATCTTTGACGCGGTTATTACCGCACGACTCAAGCTGTGGACTTGTATTCTATGCGTCCCCATAGCCATCGAACTGTCGAAATGCAGGCTCGTAAGTGTCCGTAGTTTCGCGCTTAGGTTTTAGTGTTGCGGCCAAGGCTGCCAGCCTGTCTGCTATACGCGCTACTACCGGTTGCCATTCACCAGGTCGAGGCTGTCGGAACAACTTAACGCTGTCGTACCATCGCTGTGTTTCGTTGCTCCCCCATGCCCATTGCGAGACGTGATCTAGCATCGCGAATACCGGCACCCCGAGCGCGCCGCCCAAGTGCAACGGCGCGCTGTCGATTGTCACTACCGCGTCTAGTGCGCAGACATGCGCAGCCACGTCTTCGAAGCCGTTCCGGTAGTAGGGTGTCAAATCGCAGTGCGGCACGTTTGCAGGCATCTCTGAATTGCCAGGTGAAAGCGGGTGAAATACCACATCGCCCAACGTAAACAGCGGTGCAAGTTCTTCGAGTGCCATTGAACGCTGCGCGTCTCGCCTGTGGTTAGGATCACCACGCCAGACCAAGCCAATCTGGAGCGCGTCGCGCAGCGGCGGTGTCTCGCGCACGCGGGAGCGCCATTCTGCGACGCGCGTTGAATCAGGCTTCAGATAGGGCGCGCCACACACCTCGTCCGGTTTTAGGCGGAGTGCGAGCGGTATGCTCATCATGGGCAGACAATAGTCAGGCGTACCATGCTCTGCGAAATTTTTCGTTTCAATCTCGATACACGGTGCGTAATGACGTGTGAAAAGGGCGCGCAGCGCGCGCCTGCACGCCACTACCACGCGACCGCCCTGAGCGTTCACGCGTGCGGCGAGCGCTGGGATAAAGCGGACCATCTGAATATCGTCGCCGTGTCCCTGTTCGCTATAGACCATCAGCGTGCGGCCTCGAAGCGACTGGTCTGTCCAATGCGGCGCTACACGCGCCATGATGGACACGACGTTGTTTGATGCCCGATCATTCCTGTTGAGCCGGTTTTCGTAGCGAATCCATCCACGCTTCCATTCGCAGTCGCGTAGTTCAAGCTCAGCAAGATCAACGGCTGCGTTCACGGTCGATGAATTGAGGTGGATAACCCGCTCATATAATCTCCGTGCTGCGCCATAACGGCCTTGCTCCGCGATAAATTGTGCTATTGCGGCTAAAATGTCGGGATTATTCGGTTTAATCGCGTTAGCAGTACGCATAGTCACCTCTGCGGCTACCGGGTCGTGTCGCCGCCACTGGGCATTCGCCAGTTGCCATGCAAGTTCAATGTCTCCAGGGTTGCACTCAAGTCCTGTGCGACACATTTCCTCTACTGTGCACCAGTCGCCCTGCTGTCGAAATTTCAGTACCAATTGCAACAGAGACGAGTCGTTATCGATTGTCGAATTCACTCGAACATTCCCAAAATTAAACGCAGATCGCCTATTCAATGTGGCGCATTTAAATAGGCGAATTATCGTTACACTCCATTTAATTGCTGTAATTTGCCTTTATTGTAGCGCCGGAAACATTTGACGTATTCAAAAGAATTGCATACCAATTCCCAGCTCTCGGGTTGCTTACAATGCAAGAAATAGTTTGACCGTAGCCACCTCTCGTTTCACATACAGGCTGATAGGTTGTTGGCGTATCAGAGACATAAAGGAACCCCCGCTCTCCGCTGTTTTTAAAATCTACGCTTACGGTTAGGCTCTTTGCATTTTCCGGAACAGGCGTCTTATAGTAAGCCCCATCGTACGCCTTGCCGGAAAACACAGAAGATCCATTGGCTGGCAGGGAAATCGTTGGTGGCGGATTAACGTTGACCGAGCGAGCAACAGTACTCGTGACTCCATTGGTGTCTGTAACCTTTAATGCGATTGTATATCTGCCGCTATATTTATAACGGATGGTAAATGGCAGGTTACTGTCCCTTACTATGGTGGGAACAATTGCACCCGTTTCCCATTGACGCTTTTTGATAGTCGCACCGCCTCTTGTACTTGACAAATCCGTGCAGTCAACTTCCATAAAGGGCGTTCCGTTCTGGACGCAGGTGAAATCGACGGCTACAGGGATGTAGCCGGACTTAGCCATTTGCACCGTCTTTGCAGCATCCAGAATACCGGGATCAAGAAGGCGATCGGGTTGCACGGGCCCAAACGGTTGAGAGCTTTGCTGGAGAAGTGCCCGTACTTCTGGCACTGTTAGCACCCTCGGTGCTACCGATTGCGCGAGCGCAACGACGCCGGCAACTTGCGGAGCGGCCATAGATGTCCCTGACAGGTAACCATAGTCTTCGGTGGTAGGAACGCTTTTTCCACTGTTGAACGTTGAGAGCACATCTTCGGCGGGTGCAGCAATATCGATGCCGGTCCCGTAGTTGGAACTTACCCAGCTACCGCCATCTCCTTCGCTTCCTCCAACCGCAATCACATTCCGGCAGTTTGCCGGCTGACTAGTGGATAGTCCTGCCGGTAATTTCCCGCCGCAGCAACTACGACGACCCCCTTACTTGCTGCAAAATCAATTGCGCTTTGCAAGGTCAAAGAGGTTCTGGCAAATGAGCGCATGGTGACGAAGAACGTGAGGAGAGGTCCGCGAGAAAACTATCGATTGTTGGGGAAGATGATGCGACGCCCAAAGGCAATCCTCATCCAAGCCGGTAAACGCCTTCCTCGTCCACGACGACCCGCCCATCGGCCACCAACTCGACCAGATGCTGCGAAATCGTCCGCGTCTCGGCGGACACCACCCAGGGCCCTTCGTAGCCCAGCGGATAGAGCAAGCGCAGCTCGACGAGTTGCTCCAGCGTCTTTGGCGATTCCTTGAGCCACGCCAGCAGGCGCTGTTCGCGCTCGTCGATTTTGGCGCCGAACGCCGCGAGATCGCGCAGGAAATGCTCGCGGTCGGTATACACGCCGCGATGATGCGACGTGACCCAAACCTTCGCCGGAATGTCGGCAAGCCGCGCGATGCTGCGGCGAAAATCGCGCAGGCTCGAACTGCCGTCACCGTAGTAAGGCCCGAAACCCGTCAGGTCGATATCGCCGGTGAAGGCCACGCCCTCGGGCTCGACCAGCAGAACACAGTGGCCGGCGGTATGGCCGGGCAGATGAAATGCGCGAATGCGCGACTGGCCGAGATCCCAGCAGGCACCGTCCACATAGCCCTGCGCGTCCGGCCGCGGCGCATAGAAGAAGTCGCGCTGGAGCATGGCCAGCAATGCCGCCTCGCCCTTCACGCCGGCGCCAAGCATGCCATAGGCGCCGATCATGCCGTCCCAACTGCGAATCGCCGGCAAATCGGCCTCGTGCACATGCACAGCGGCGCGAGGAATGCGATGGAGGCCCGTCATATGGTCTTCGTGCACGTGCCCCATCACCACCAGTTCGGTTGCCTCGAATTCAGCGCCGATGTGATTCGAGACTAGCGGCGTATCGAAAGCCGCGCGCGTGTCCGAGCCGCGAATGAGCACCTGATTGCCATCCGGATACTTACCGCTCTTCGCGCCGAACAGCACGGAAACGCGGCCGAAGTCGGCGCGCGCTATGGTGATGGGTGAAGCGGAACTACCGGGAGTCTGGTCCATGTCGATCCGCCTCTTTCCGCGTTTTTACCGCGTTTTTTCGTTAGGCCTTCTTGACGAATTCCGACTTCAGGCTCATTGCACCAAAACCGTCGACCTTGCAGTCGATGTCGTGATCGCTATCGACGAGGCGAATGTTCTTCACCTTGGTGCCCATCTTGATCACGCCGCCACCACCCTTCAGTTTCAGGTCCTTAATGACGGTAACGGTATCGCCATCCTGCAGGATATTGCCTGCCGAATCGCGATACACCTTGCCCGCGGGCTCGGCTGCGGCAGCCTCGGCATGCGCGCCCCACTCGTGGCCGCATTCGGGGCAGATATAAACGGCGCCGTCTTCATAGGTGAATTCGGAATTGCATTGCGGGCACGGCGGTAATGCGGTCATGTTCAACTCTCAAGCCTGTTTAAAGCGGTTATTACGTAGTCGGCGGGCGACGCCGGCATTCACCGGCGCGCGCGCGTGCCGACGGTACTCTGCGTCTTGTAGGTCACGCCATGCTGCGCAAGGTAGTCGCGGATCAATTGGCGGACCACCTGCGAGGGCGTCAAATCCTGTGCCGAGCACAGCTCTTCAAATGCCGCCTTCTTCGCGGGGTCGATCAGAATCGTCAGTCGGGCGCTCTTGGTTTCCATCACGCGGGTCTTGGGAGTCCAGTCCAGATATGTTAATCAAATTATAATCGAATCCGGACGCCCGTAGTGGATCGTGGGGCCCGGCCTGCTTCCGGATTGACCGGGTCGTAGCGACGGAATTGACCCGCCCCCCGTTTTTCCGCAGCGCTCACGCGCTATCCGCAAGCACGCCAGCCAGAAACTCGCCGAGCCGCGCGTCCCAGTCCGTTTCCCGCGCGTCGATCTCCAGCGTTTCGACGCAGGCCATACGCCCGTCGAAGCGCATGACGCTGTGCCGTTGGGGCGGCAGCGTATCGCCGAAGAACAGGCCCGCCTCGTCCAGCAGCAGGCAAGGCTTGTTCCGGTAGCGAGCCGCCATCACCGAAAGCGCGTCCTGAACATGCCGCGCCGATTGCGCCGGATACACGAACACGAGATGCACGCCGGCCGCGTCGAGCCGCTCGCTCAATGCCGCAAAGCGGTGCAGCAGCTGAAACCCACGCCCGCCTGCCCGGCCGACACCCACGGCCACGAGCCCACGCTCGCCGCCCGCGTCCCGCAAGCGTATCCGTTTGCTCTCATGGGTCAGCAATGGAACATCTACTTCAATCATGCGCCTACTCCCCTGCAACGCTCCCACCTGATCCAACCAAGTGTAATAGCATGTTAATCATCTTAACATCTCATTTAAACGTGCGTGAGGTCGCGCCAGGGGCATATCGACACCCTCTGGAAACGCAAAATCGATTCTGATAGCATGTTAATGTTGTTAACATTCTCTGTTAACAACATGCGATTCAACGTGTGATTCAGCCCGGCGCTTCGTCCCGAGGGCCGCATGACACCCAGCGCCCACCCACGACTCGCCCAGCCCAGCGGAGACCCGGCTCGATGGAATCTCGTATCGTGATCCAGCTCGCGCTCTGCATCGTTGCGGGCTGGCTGGCGATCGGTTGCGCGGGGCTCGCATATGCGCGCCGCACGCGCGTGGTGGCGCATGGCCTCTTTCCCGCCGGCGCGCTGTTCGGCGTGCTGCTGTTCGGGCTGGGCGTCTATGCCATGCGCGGCCCGACGCAAACGCTCGTATTACCCATCGGGTTGCCGGGTTTGCCGTTCCACCAGCGCATCGACGCGCTTTCGGCCTACTTTCTCGCCGTGCTCGGCCTCGTGAGCGCCGGCGTGAGCGCGTTCTCGTCGGGTTATTTCCGCAAGGGCGAAGGCACGCCGCCAGGCCTGCTGTGCTTCGAGTACCACGTGTGCCTCGCGAGCCTCGCGCTCGTGCTGCTCGCCAACGACGCGTACGGCTTTCTCGTCGCATGGGAAATGCTGACGATCTCGGCCACCTTCCTCGTCATGAGCAATCACCGCATCGCCGAGATTCGCGGCGCGGCGTTTCTCTACTTCCTGATCTCGCACGCCGGCGCTCTGGCATTGCTGATTTCGTTCGGATTACTACAGGCTGGCACGGGCGACTACACCTTCGACGCCATGCGCGCGCAGCACCTCTCGCCGCTCTGGGCGTCGGTGGCCTTCCTGCTCGCGCTGGCCGGCTTCGGCGCGAAGGCCGGCATTTTTCCGCTCCACGTCTGGCTGCCCGAGGCGCATCCCGCCGCGCCCTCGCCGGTCTCGGCGCTCATGAGCGGCTTCGTGCTGAAAGCCGGCCTCTACGGCATGCTGCGCACGGTGTTCGACCTGCTGCACCTGCAGATCGCCTGGTGGGGCGTACTGATGCTCGCGCTCGGCCTCTTCACCGCGCTATTGGGCGTCGTGTTCAGCGCGATCCAGTCGGACATGAAGCGGCTGCTCGCGTATTCGTCGATCGAAAATATCGGCCTGATGTTCGTGAGCCTCGGGCTCGCGGTGCTGTTTCGCGCGTTCGGCATGAACGGGCTCGCGGCGCTGGCCATGACGGCGCTGCTCTATCAGATCGCGAGTCACGCGGCGTTCAAGAGCCTCTTGTTCGTCGGCACCGGCGCGGTGCTGCACGCCACCGGCGAGCGCAATCTCGGCCGCCTCGGCGGCCTGATTCACCGCATGCCCTGGACCGCGTGGGCCGCGCTCGTCGGCGCGCTCGCGAGCGCCGGCTTGCCGCCGCTCTCCGGCTTCGTGTCCGAGTGGCTGCTGCTGCAAAGCTTTCTGTTTACGCCGGGGCTGCCGAACCCGTTCCTCAACATGGCGATACCGCTCATTGCCGCGCTGATCGCGCTGGTCGCCGCGCTCGCGGGCTACACCATGGTCAAGTTCTTCGGCATCGTGTTCCTCGGGCAGCCGCGCGAAGCGTCGCTGGCCCGCGCGCGCGACGCCGGCCGCTGGGAGCGCGCGGGCTTTGGCTGGTTCGTCGCGGCCTGCGTGCTGCTCGGCCTCATGCCGGTGCAGACGGTGCGCGCGCTCACGCCCGTCGTGCGGCAGCTAGCGGGCGCCGATCTAGGCGCGGCGCTGCAGGCGGGTAGCTGGCTGCTGCTCGCGCCCACCGGTGTCGAGCGCGCGAGCTACATGCCCGCCGTTTTCCTCGCGTTTTTCGTGGGCTGCTGCGGGCTCGCTTATCTGCTCGTGCGCCGCTTCTATCACGGACGGCTGCGCCGCGCCGCGCCATGGGCGTGCGGCAATCCGTTCGTGACCGCGCGCATGCAGGATTCGGCCGAGGGCTTCGGGCAGCCGATCCGCGAAATCTTCGCGCCATTGTTCCGCATCGAGCGCAGCGTGCCGTCGCCGTTCGACGCACAGCCCACTTACCGTGTCACGGCCTCGGACCGCACGTGGGCCTGGATCTACGCGCCGCTCGCGCGCGGCCTGCGCTGGATGGGCGCGCTCGCGGGACGATTGCAGGCGGGCCGCATCGCGGTCTACCTCACGTGCAGCTTTCTCGCGCTCATCACCTTGCTCATTCTGGTGCGCCGATGATCACGCTATCCGGAGCGCTCTCGCAAGGGCTCGAAATTCTGGTGGCGCTGGCCGCCGCGCCGCTGCTCTCGGGCTGGATCGGCGTTTGCCGGGCGCGGCTCCAGGGCCGGCGCGGACCGAGCTTGTGGCAGCCGTACCGCACGCTGCACAAGCTCTTCAACAAGGAGTCGGTGGTCGCGCTGCACGCGAGCCCGATCACGCGTCTCGCGCCCTATGTCGTGCTCGGCTGCATGACGCTGGCCTGCGCGA
The DNA here is from genome assembly GCF_048957375.1 of Paraburkholderia sp. A1RI-2L. Lineage (NCBI taxonomy): Bacteria > Pseudomonadati > Pseudomonadota > Betaproteobacteria > Burkholderiales > Burkholderiaceae > Paraburkholderia > Paraburkholderia sp. A1RI-2L. Next base: position 199,624 of record NZ_JARBTA010000003.1, on the reverse strand, counting down.
TCGTGCCCACGCTCTCGACCGATCTGCCGCTTTCGCCGGCCGCCGATGCCATCGCGCTCGTGGGCCTGTTCGCACTCGCGCGCGTGACGATCTCGCTCGCCGCCATGGACACCGGCACCGCATTCGGCACGCTCGGCGCGCGGCGCGAAATGCTGGTGGGCTTTCTCGCCGAACCCGCGCTGCTCATGGTGCTGTTTTCCGCCTCGCTGATCACGCAGTCGACCGGCCTCACGCGCATCGTCGCCACGCTGAGCCACGGCCAGCTCGCCATCTACCCGAGCCTCGCGTTCGCGGGCATTGCGTTCGCCATGGTCTCGCTCGCGGAGAACGCGCGCCTGCCCGTCGACAACCCCGCCACGCACCTCGAACTCACGATGATCCACGAGGCGCTGATCCTCGAATACTCGGGCCGCCATCTCGCGCTGATCGAATGGGCCGCGAGCCTGAAGCTGTTCGCCTATTCGTGCATCGGCCTTGCGCTATTCGTGCCTTGGGGCATTGCCGAAACGGGCAACCCGCTCGCGCTGCTGCTGGCCGTGCCCGCGCTGTTCGCCAAGCTGTTCGCGGGCGGCGCGCTGCTCGCACTGGTGGAGACGCTCAACGCGAAAATGCGGCTCTTCCGCGTGCCCGAGTTTCTCGCCACGGCTTACCTGCTCGCCGTGATCGGCATGCTCGTCCATTTCCTGCTGGGGGCCTGAATGCACGCCCTCGCCACGCAGATCATCAACTTCCTCGCCGCGATCCTGCTGCTCATCTCGTTCGCGATGCTGAGCCAGCGGCGCATTCTCGCGCTGATCCATCTCTACACGCTGCAGGGCGTCACGCTCGTGCTGGCCAATCTCGTGCTCGGCTACGTGACCGCCGACACGCACCTCTATATTTCCGCGTCGCTCACGTTCGTGCTCAAGGTCGGGCTGATTCCCTGGCTCCTCTACCGCATGGTGCGACGGCTGAACGTCACGAGCGACGTGGAGCCGCTGCTCAACATTCCCGCCACGCTGCTCACGGGCATCGTGCTCGTGGTGGTGGCCTTCAACGTGGCGCTTCCGGTCACGCAGTTCGCCGCGTCAGTGGCGCGCGGCACGCTCGGCATCGCGCTCGCCTGCGTGCTGCTCTCGTTCATGATGATGATCACGCGCGCGAAGGCGGTGCCGCAGGTGATTGCGTTTCTCTCGATGGAAAACGGACTCTTTTTCGCGGCGGCGGCCGCCACCAACGGCATGCCGATGATCGTCGAGCTCGGCGTCGGGCTCGACGTGCTCGTCGGCATGCTGATTCTCGGCGTGTTCATGTTCCAGATCCGCGAGCAGTTCGACAGCCTCGACATTCACCGCCTGGAAGAACGCAAAGATGAGTAGCGCCTGGATACTCGCGGCGGTGCTCGGCCTGCCGCTCCTCGCCGGTGCAAGCCTCGCGCTCGTGGGCGCACGCCGCCTCGCGCCGGACCTGAACGCCGCCTTCAGCCTGCTCACGCTCGCAGCCGCCCTCTGGCTCGCACAGCGAACCATGACGCAAGGCCCGTCGTTCGCGTTCGGCCATGCGTTTCACGTCGACTCGTTCAATGCGTTTCTCGTGGCGCTCACCGCGCTGATCGGCTGGACCACGGCGCTCTTTTCGAAGCCGTATATGCGCGTCGAGCGCGAACGCGGCCGCATGAGCGCGAACCGCACGCGGCTTTATCACGCCATGTACCAGCTGTTCGTCTTCGCGATGCTGCTCGCGCTGCTGACCAACAACATGGGCGTCCTGTGGGTAGCGATGGAAGCCGCGACGCTCGCGGCCGTGCTGCTGGTGGCGGTCTATCGCACGGCGGCCAGTCTCGACGCCGCCTGGAAGTACTTCATCCTCTGCGGCGTGGGCATCGCGCAGGCGCTGTTCGGCACGATCTTGCTGTATCTCGCCGCGAGCCGCGTGCTGGGCGGCGACGACGCGCTGCTGCTCACGAGCCTGAACGCCGCCAAGGCGACCCTCGACCCCGCCATCGTGTCGCTGGCATTCGTGTTTTTGCTGATCGGCTATGGCACCAAGGTCGGCCTCGTACCGATGCACAACTGGCTGCCCGACGCGCACGCCGAAGGCCCGACGCCGATCTCCGCCGTGCTCTCGGGCCTGCTGCTCAATGTGGCGCTTTACGCGGTGCTGCGCTGCAAGGTGCTCGCCGACGGCGCGCTGCAAAACGGTTTGCCCGGACACCTGCTGGTGGGCTTCGGGCTCGTTTCCGTGCTGCTCGCGACGTTCTCGCTGTTCAGGCAGACCGACGCCAAGCGCCTGTACTCGTTCTCCTCGATCGAGCACATGGGCATGATGACGTTCGCGTTCGGCCTGGGCGGCCCGATGGCGACGTTCGCGGGGCTGCTGCACATGAGCGCGCACGCGCTGATCAAATCGGCGATTTTCTTCAGCGTCGGCCATGCCGCACAAAAAACCGGCACCCAGGCGATCGCTGGCATTCGCGGCCTCGTGCGCACGAGCCCCGTGGTCGGCTGGGGCATGGTGCTGGGCACGCTCGCGATCCTCGGCATGCCGCCGTCCGGTGTATTCGCGAGCGAATTCCTGATTCTCACCACGGCGCTGCAAACGCTGCCGTGGACCGTGCCCTTGCTGATGCTGGCGCTCGTCGTGGCCTTCGCGGTCATTTTCCGGCGCATGCAGGGCATGGCGTTCGGCGAACCCACGGCGCGGCGGCTCGAATACCGCCCTGCGCTGCTGCCGGTGTTCGTTCATCTGGGCATCGGGCTCATGCTCGGGCTCTACATTCCGTCCTGGCTTGCGGCGTGGTATCGCGCGGCCGGCGCCGTACTCGCAGGTTGAGCGATGCGCATCGATACACTCCACTCGCGCGGGCTCGCACGCCTCGCCACTTTCGCCGATGCGCCAGCGGCGCTCATCGCGCAAGTCGACGCCGCTGCATGGCTGAGCCTGGCCGCCGAAGTCGACGCAAGCGGCGGCCGCCTGATCTCGATCTGGGGCGACGAGCGCCACGATGGCACCCTCTCCGTCAACGCCGCCTATGCCGTCGAGGACGGCTTGCTATGGGTCCGGCTGACCGCCGGCGATGCATCGTCGGGGGCCGCCGCGTACCCCGACCTTTCGGCGCTGTTTCCCTGCGCGGTGCGCATGCAGCGCGCCGTCCACGATCTGACCGGCCTGCGCGCCCATGGCGCCAGGGACGTGCGCCCGTGGCTCAATCACGGCAACTGGCCCGCCGACTATTTCCCGCTGCGCCGGGCGGCATCGGGCACCGAGCGCTTCGAATCGAACGAGGCCGATTACGCCTTCACGCGCGTGGAAGGCGAAGGCGTGCACGAAATCGCGGTGGGGCCGATCCACGCGGGCACCATCGAGCCCGGACACTTCCGCTTCTCCGTGGTCGGCGAAAAAGTGCTGCGGCTGGAAGAGCGGCTCGGCTACGCGCATCGCGGCATCGAGCGCCTGTTCGAGCGCACGCCGGCGCTTTCCGGCCATCGCGTGGCGGCCCGCATTGCCGGTGACAGCAGTGTCGCGTTTGCATGGGCGTATTGCATGGCGCTCGAACGCGCGCTCGTCACGACGATTCCCGCACGCGCGCAATGGCTGCGCGCGCTGCTTCTGGAACGCGAGCGCGTCGCCAACCATCTCGGCGACCTGGGCGCGCTCGGCAACGACGCCGGATTCGCACTCGGGCTCGCGCAGTTCTCGCGTCTGAAGGAGGACTGGCTGCGCCTGAACGAGCGCGCATTCGGCCACCGCTATCTATTCGACGCGATCGCGCCCGGTGGCGTGGCGCGCGATCTCGACGCGCAACAAGCCAGCGCGATCGTCGCGCAGTGCGAGCACATCGAGCACGAAGTTCACTCGATGCAGCGCATCTATGACGATCACGCCGGATTGCAAGACCGTTTCGCGAAAACCGGCACGCTCGCGCCCGCCGTGGCGGCACGGCTTGGCGTATGCGGACTCGCCGCGCGGGCAAGCGGATCGACGATGGACTTGCGCGTGGACCACGGCCCCACGCCGTACCGCGAAATCGGCGCGCGCCACGCCAGCGACGAGCGCGGCGACGTAGCCGCCCGCGTGGCGCTGCGCTTTCGCGAGGTGGACGAATCGCTACGGCAGATTCGCGCGATCATCGCGGAACTGCCGGACGGCGGCGTTGCCGTGCAGCCCCGCACCACCCGCACGTCCTCGTTCGGAGCGGGCTGGATCGAAGGCTGGCGCGGCGAGGTGTTCGTCGCGCTGGAAACCGCGGAAGACGGCATGCTGGCCCGTTGCCACTGCCATGATCCGTCGTGGCAAAACTGGCCCGCGATCGAAGTGGCGATCATCGGCAACATCGTCGCCGACTTCCCGCTGATCAACAAATCGTTCAACCTCTGTTACGCGGGGCACGACCTGTGACGTGGCAACTTCTCAAGCGGATCGCCAACACCCGCGCTCCCGCACAATCGCTGCCGGAAGGCGGCGACGACTGGCGCACCCAGGCCCAGCAACTGCATCAGCAGATTCTCGACGTGCTCGGCCGCGCGCTGTGCATCCGGCAAATCGATGCGGGCTCGTGCAACGGCTGCGAGTTGGAGATTCACGCGCTCGGCAACCCGTACTACAACATCGAGGGATTGGGGATCCGGTTTGTGGCGAGCCCCCGCCACGCCGATATGCTGCTGGTGACGGGGCCGCTCGCGCTGAATATGCGCGAAGCGGTGCGGCTGGCTTACGAGGCCACACCCGCGCCCAAGCTGGTTGTAGCGGCTGGCGAATGCGCCTGCACCGGCGGCATCTTTAAGGATAGCTATGCAGTTTGCGGTGGGCTTTCGCAGCTTGTTCCCGTGGACGTGAGCATTCCGGGGTGCCCGCCTGCGCCGCTCGAACTGATGAAAGGCATTCTCGCGGCGCTGAGGGCTTCGGGAGCGTGACGACAGCGTAGCCACACCGGCAAGGCCAAATCGCCTGGCAACCGTCCGGCTTGCTTGTTATAATTCGATCACGCGCACGACACAAATGTAACGTTCGGCGTTTGCAGGCGGTTGCCGACGATTGCCATCGCGCTCCTGCCGAACCACCCACTTCATGACCAAAACCGACCGGCTGCGCACCCTTGCCGACGCGCTCGCCAAGCATAACGTCATGCATTTGCGGGATGCAGCCAGCGTGCTTGGCGTCTCCGAAATGACGGTGCGGCGCGATATCGCCGCCCATCCCGAACGTTTTACGTACCTGGGCGGCTATATCGTGAGCGCCCAGGATGTGCCGAACACGGGCGGCTATTCGCTCGAACACGAAAAAGACCACTTCGCGCAGGCGAAGGCAAAGGCCTCCGCGCACGCTGCACGGCTCATCGGGCAGAACGACACCATTTTCATCGACTGCGGCACGACGCTCGCCGCGCTCGCTCGGCTCCTCCCATCGCAATTGCAGATCACGGCCGTGTGCTATTCGCTCAACGTGGCCGAGATTTTGCGACGCATGCCGAACGTGCGCATGATTCTGCTGGGCGGCGTGTACGTGCCGTCATCGGATTCGTTCTCGGGCGAAGAAAGCCTCGAAATGTTGAAGCGCATGGGTATCAACAAAGCGTTCATTTCGGCCGGCGGCGTGGACGCCGCGCGCGGCGTGACGTGCTGGAACGCCCACGAAGTGCCGCTCAAGCAGGCCGCCATGAGCAGCGCCGTCGAAAGCCATCTCGTTGTTGACGCAAGCAAATATGGCGTGGTCAAGGCGTGGCGCTTCTCGCAGATGGAAGACTTCGCTTCGATCATCACCGAGAAAGGCCAGACGCTGCGCGCGCGCGGCGCGTGAGGCCAACTACCGCGGAATAACTACCCGCGCCACGCACTCACTACACGGGCCGCGCGCTGCAACGCACAGGCTCAGCCGCGCCGGCGCAACGCGAACAGCGTGCCGGCCACCAGAATGAACGCGCCCACAATCACCTTCTGCCAGGTGCTCGGCACACCTATCAAAATGAGCACATTCTTGACTAGCGTAACCAGCGCGACACCCAGCAGCGTGCCCGCCACGGTGCCGCTGCCGCCCGTGATGCGCGCACCGCCGAGTATCACGGCGGCAATCACATCGAGTTCCGACCCCACGAGATCGAACGGATTCGCCAGCCGCGTATTCGACACGTGCAGAATGCCGGCCACGCCCGCCAGAAATCCCGTATAGCCGAACACGAAGACCCGTATCGCGCGCAGGTTGAAGCCTAGCCGCTCCGCAATTGCCGTGCTGCCTCCCATCGCATACACGCCGCGCCCCATCATCGTGCGATTGAGCAGCCACCACGTGAGAATCGCGGCCGCCACGAGCGCGAGCGCGGAGACCGGCAGCACCGCATGCAGCCCGTCGGCCGTCTGGTACGCGATGAGCGGCGTCCGGCCAAAGTAGTCCATGCTGTGCGGAATGTTCATGAAGAAGGTCGTGCCGATGAAAGTCAGCAGCAGTCCGCGATAGAGATATTGCGTGCCGATCGTCACGATCAGCGAGGGCGCCTGCAGCCGGTGCACGAGCACGCCGTTGATCACGCCGAGCACGATGCCGCCCACCGCGCCCGTGAGCAGAATGAGCACGAACGGTGCATCAGGCCACCAGGCGAACACGGCCTTCGTGATCGCGTACATGGTGAGCGCGCCGATGGCCGTAAACGACACGTCGATGCCGCCCGATGCCAGCACGACCAGCGTGCCGAGCGCGAACAGCGAGGTGATGGTTGCCGAGTGCAGCAGGTCGAACAGCGTGGCCCACTGGAGAAAGCGCGGGTTGATCGACGCGACGATCACGCAGGTCAGGACGATCAGCGTGAGCGTGAACCACTCGGGATTGCGGGCGAGTTTGGCGCGCCAGTTGAGCGGCAAGGTCTGGCGCGCGACTTCGACGGTGTTGGATGGCGTGCTCATTGTCTGATTCATGCTCGTGCGGGATCCGTCAAACGTTATGCGAGTCTCGGCAAGTGTTTCGGCCAGTTGTTTCAAACCGCTGCTTCAAGCCGCTTCGGCAAGCAGCGCGCGATACAACTGGGCCTCGGTCAGCCCCTCGGCGCGGTAAGCATCGGCGAGGCGCCCTTTACGCATCATCAGCACGCGATCGCAGTTCTGCAGCAGTTCGGGCAGGTCGTCGCTCACGAGCAGAATGCCGATGCCGCGCTGCGAGAGCCGCTGCATGATGCGATAGATAATGTCTTTCGAGCCGACGTCCACACCCACGGTCGGGCCGTGCAGGATCAGCACGTGCGGGTCGATGGCGAGCCAGCGGCCGATCAGCACGCGCTGCTGGTTGCCGCCCGAGAGCGACTGCACCGCCTTCTCCACGTCCGGCGTGGCGATCTGCAATTCCTTCACGGTGTCTTCCGCCAGGGCGCGAGCCCGCGCGCGGTCGATCTGCCCGAAGCGATCACGCAAGCCCGCGATCATTGCCGTGATCACGTTGTCGCGAATCGGCTTGTCGAGAAAGAGTCCTTCGTTGAGACGGTCCTCCGGGACATAGCCTATGCGCGCGCGCCGCGCGTCGCCCGGTGTCGCAAGCTTGATGATGCGGCCTTCCAGCACGATCTCGCCGGCGTCGGCGGGCGCCACGCCGGCAAGCGCGCGCGCCAGCTCGTTGCGGCCCGAGTCGAGCAGCCCCGTGATGCCGAGAATCTCGCCCCGATGGAGCGTGAACGACACCTCGCCGAACTGACCCGCGCGGCCCAGGCCACGAACGTCGAGCAGCACTTCTGCAGCCGGCGCTGCGGCTCGATAACGCTCGAGGGAAAGCGCGCGCCCCGTCATCAGTTCGCTCAGTTGCGCCTTGGTGTAGTTGGCGATAGGGCCTTGCGTGACTTTCTGGCCATCGCGCAGCACGATCACCTCGCCGCCGATCGCGTAGCACTCGTCGAGCTTGTGGCTGACAAACAGCACGGTCACGCCCTGCGCCCGCAACTGGCCGAGCACGGCAATCAGGTTGGTCACTTCCTTCTGCGTGAGCGAGGTGGTCGGCTCGTCCATGATGACGAACTTCGCCTCGCTCGCTATCGCCCGCGCGATGGCCACTAGCTGGCGCGTCGCGAGCGGCAACTGCTCGATGAGCGTGGCCTGGAAGTCGGCGTCGCCCGGCAGGCCAACGGCCTTGAGCGCGCGCGCGGCCGTTTGCGCGAGCTCGCGGCGGTCGAAGGTGCGGGCAAGGCGTCCGCCGTGCTCGGCCAGTTCGGCCGTGAGCCCCACGTTTTCGGCAACGCTCATGTTCGGCAGCAGCGATAGATCCTGATAGACGGTTTCGATGCCGGCTGCGAGCGATTCGAGCGGCGAGAGCCGCGCATGGCGCTCGCCGTCGATCACGAGCTCGCCTTCATCGGGCGGCTGCGCGCCCGAGATGATCTTGATGAGCGTGCTCTTGCCGCATCCGTTCTCGCCGAGCAGGTGGTAGATCTGGCTGCGCTCGAACGTGAGCGTCACGCCGCGCAGCGCGTACACGCCGGTAAAGCGCTTGTGCACGTCAAGCACCTGCAATAGCGGTTCTGAAGCCATATGCTGACTCTTCGCGAGTGGGTTTTGGCGTGATGGTGAGGCACGCGCCCGTTCGACGAACGTTGCACGCGCCACCTTCTCCCGATCAGAAGTTGTATTGCTTGTAGTTCGACTTGTCGACGCTGACCCAGCCCTGGCCGCGCACGATAATGCCCTTGCCCGGCCCCTTCGACACCGTGACCTTTTCATAGCCGGGCAGCCCGAGATTCGCGCCGTTCTCCACCGTCTTGCCGTCGATCAGCATCTTCGCGATTTTGTTCATCGCCTCGCCGGCAAGCTTCGGGTCCCAGAACGCAATGCCGTTTATCGCCCCGCTTTCGAGGTACTTGCCGGCCTCCGTCGGCAAGCCCGTGCCATAGACGCAGATCTTGCCCTGCAGGCCCGCTTCCTCGACAGCACGGCCAATGCCGATCACGTCGAGCGAGGACGAGCCCTGGAAGCCCTTGAGGTCCGGGTGCTTGCGCAGCACTTCCTTGGCTACTTCGTAGGCGTGCTCGCCGTCGTTGTTGGTCTCGAGATTCGTCTCGACGAGCTGCATCTTCGCGAACTTCTTCTTCGCGTTGTCGATGCCGCCATTGGCCCATTGCACCTGCGAGCGGCTGCCGAGCGAGCCGACCATCGTCGCCCATTTGCCTTCGTCGTGCATGCAGGCGGCGAGGCGGTCGTTGAGCGCGGCGCCGTAGGCAGAATTGTCGAACGCCTCCACGTCGACCATCGTGTTCTTCGCGTTGTCGGCCTCGTGCGTGACCACCTTGATGCCGCGATCCATCGCCTTCTTCAGCGCCGGCTCGAGCGTGGGCGGATCATACGGCACGACTGCGATCGCGCTGACCTTCTTCGCGATCAGGTCGTCGATGATCTTGAGCTGCTGCGCGGCATCCGCGCGGCCAGGGCCGGTCTGGTACACCGTGATGCCCGGATTGTCCTTGCCGAACTCCTTGACGCCGTCGTCCATGCGATTGAACCAGCTGATGCCGGTCACCTTCACGACGGTCACGATCGTCGGATTTTCCGCCGCATACGCAACGGCCGCGGCGCTCGCCGCGAGCGCGCAAGCCGTGAGTGCCACGCTGAGTCTCTTGAAGTTCATGTCGGATGTCTCCTTTTTTGTTCGCTGTCGCCCCGAAATGATTGGCGACGGACCTCCGAGGCGCGAGGCCCGCCTGCGGCACGGTCCAGCCGGTCAGCACGATGCCCGTCCTTTCTGCCCTTTCTGCCCTTTCTCGCCGGACCGTGCGGCGGGCGGCGACCCCGTGAAGCCGAAAATCGCGCGCACGCGCTCGCCGCCCGCGAACGCGAGCGAGAGCAGCAGCAGAAAGCCCCAGGCGCAGTCGCCGAAAAACTGCGACACGCCCATCAGGTTGAAGAGGCTCGAAAGGAACTGCAGCACCGTCGCGGCGAAAAATACGCAGATGATGCGTCCGTAGCCGCCCGCCGGATTCACGCCGCCCATCACCGCAATCAGAATCGCAATCAGCAGATACGAATTGCCGTAGTCCCATTTCGCGCTGAGCGTGTGCGAGACGCTCACGAGGCCGGCGAGCGAGGCGAGCACGCCGCACATCGCATAGGTCGTGATCAGCATGCGCGCGCGCGGAATGCCCGCATAAAAGGCCGCGCGCTGATTCGTGCCCATCAGATAGAGACGCAGCCCGAACGGCGTGCGCCTGAGGAGCCACCCTAGAAGCACGACCACGGCGACGAACAGCAGGAACGAAATCGGCACCTGGAAAAACGTGCCGTTGCTGATATCGGCAAGCGGCTCGACATAGTCCACGTGCACCGAGGCGCCATTGCTGAGCGCCACGGCAAAGCCCGTGAAAAGCAGCTGCGTGCCGAGCGTGCACAGAATGGGCGTGAGCCCGAGGCGCGCAATCACCACGCCGTTGAGCAAGCCGCCAAGCAGCCCCATGCCCACCACGATTGCGCAAAAGAGCGCCGTATAGAGCGCGGGCGAGTCGTCGCCGCTCACGAGGCGCGGCACCACCAGCGCGGCGATCATGCCGGAGAGGTTCGCGAGCCCCACGCCGGAGAGGTCGATGCCGCCATTGCCCGAGAGCATGGAGAGCATGATGCCGAGCGCGAGCATGGCGACTTCGGGAAGTTGCGCGCTCATCGACTGCAGATTGTCGATGCCGACGAACTGGCCACGCGACACCCACACCGCGACCAGCACGACGAGCAGGTTCACCACCAGCAGGAAGTTCAACTGCCGGTCGCCGAACCAGCGGGCCAGGAGAGCAGGCTTCATGGACCTCGTCCTTTGCTGTGAAATTGCAGCGTTCGATGCTCAATGCGCCGCGGCGCTGCACTGCGCGAGCATCGCGTCGACTTCCTCGCGTCGCGGCATGGAGGGCGCCGTGCCCGGCCGCGTCACGGAAATGCCGGCGAGCGCGCAGCCGAAGCGGGTGGCAGAGAGCGGATCCTCGCCGCGCGCGAGCGCGGCGGCAAAGCCGCCCGTGAACCCGTCGCCCGCGCCCGCGGTTTCCACTACCGGGCCGCAATGGAATGCCGGCAGCAGCACCGAAGCATCGCGCGCATGGAGCAGCGCACCCGCTTCGCCCAGCGTCACGATCACTGCGCCCGCGCCTTTCGCAAGCAGCACGTCGGCTGCGCGGCGCGCGTCTTCGGCGTTGTGGATTTCGATGCCCGTCAGCACTGCGGCCTCGGTTTCATTGGGCGTGACGTAATCGCAGAGCGGAAAAATGTCGTCGGGCAGCGACATGGCCGGCGCCGGATTGAACACGGTCTTCACACCGTGGCGGCGCGCCAGCTCCAGACCGCGCCGCGCCGCCGCGAGCGGCTGCTCGAGTTGCGTCACGAATACCTGGCAGGCCGCAATATCGGCCTCGATCGCGTCGGCGTCGCCGGGCTCCATCGTCCCCGCCGCGCCCGCCGCTACGATGATCGCGTTCATGCCGGTCGTATCGTCCACGAAGATGTGCGCGGCTCCCGTGGCAAGGCCTTCCACTGCCCTTGCGCGCGCCGTAATGCCTTCGGCGGCCCAGGTGGCGCGCGCGATCTCGCCGAACGCATCGTTACCCACGCGCGTGCAGAACACCACCTGCGCGCCCGCGCGCGCTGCCGCCACCGCCTGATTCGAGCCCTTGCCGCCCGGCCCCATCGCGAACGCCGATCCGGCGAGCGTTTCACCGATCATCGGCATGCGGCTCGCGCGGAACGCGAGATCGGTCACGTAGATGCCGAGTATGACGACGCGCCCGCTCATCGCCGCAGCTCCTTCGCGCGCGGCGCGCGGGCGTCAAGAAGCGGATGCAGATTCTTCAGCATGTTGTCTCCTTGTCGGACAGCTGGCGCTCAGTTGGCGCTCAGCTGGCGCTCAGTTGGCGCTCAGTTGGCACTCAGTCGCCGTACGGTATCCAGATGTTCTTCACTTGCACGGCCTGGCGCAGGATCGCCAAACCGGCGCTGGTCCGCTCGAACCAGTCCATCCGACGGCCATGATCGACGAAGGTCCGCTTGAGATTGCCCACCGACTCTCGCTCCACGAGTGCCGAGTCGGCCGCCGGGCCGAAGCACCAGAGCGCGTCCACGTCGTCGTGCCGGGCGAGCGCCGGCAGCAGCGCCGTGCGCTCGCCGGTCAGGATGTTCAGCGCGCCTGCGGGCACGTCCGAGGTTTCCACAACCTGATAGAAGTCCGTGGCGGCAAGCGGACACGTCTCGCTCGCCAGCGCGACCACGCGATTGCCCATCGCCAGCGCAGGGGCGATCAGCGAAACGAAGGCGAGCAGCGGCGCTTCGTCGGGGCAGGCAATGCCGATCACGCCCAGCGGTTCGTGCATCGCCAGCGCAACGCCGCGCAGGGGCGGCGTGCGCACCGCGCCATCGAATTTGTCGGCCCATGCTGCGTAGCTGAACAGACGGTCGATAGCCGCCTCCACTTCGCGCTGCGCCGCGTGCGCGTCCTGCCCAGCGCGACGCACAAGCTGCCGGGCGAACTCTCCCGCGCGCGCACTCAGGTTCTCCGCGAGGTAGTAAAGCACCTGGGCGCGGCCGTGCGCGCTCATCTGCGTCCACTTGCTCGCGTCGCGCGCGGCCGCTACCGCATCGCGCACGTCCTTGCGGCTGCCCGCGCCGACTTCGCCCACCCATTCGCCACCCGGCGCGAACACGGCACGCGAGTAGCCGCTATCGGGCCGCACTTGCTTGCCGCCAATGAAAAGCTTGGCAGTACGATCCAGTTCCGATCCCGAACTCGCTGCCGTAGCATACGGCACGTCCGCTTTCGTTTCGCGCGGCACGCGCATCGGCAACTGGCTCCAGGCAGCGGGCTTCAAATATTCGTACACGCCCTCTCGCCCACCCTCGCGGCCGAAGCCCGACTCTCGGTAGCCGCCAAAGCCCACGCTCGCGTCGAACAGATTCGTCGCGTTGATCCACACCACGCCGCATTGCAGCCGCGGCGCGATGTCGAGCGCGCGGCCGATGGTCTCGCTCCACACGCTCGCGGCAAGTCCATAACGCGAGTTATTCGCAAGCGCCACCGCCTCTTCGGGCGTGCGAAAGCTCATGGCCGCGAGCACGGGTCCGAAGATTTCCTCCTGCGCGAGCGTCGATGCAGGCCCGACTCCGGTCACGAGCGTGGGCGGATAAAAGCAGCCGACTGCGGGCAGTTCGACTTCGTGCGGCTGCCAGATGCCGCAGCCCTCGCGCCTTCCTGCCTCGACCAGCGTCTCGATGCGTTCGAGCTGCACCGGATCGACGATCGCGCCGATGTCGATGCCCTTGTCGAGCGAAGGCCCCACGCGCAGCGTCGCCATGCGGCGCTTGAGCTTCGCCAGAAAGCGCGCTTCGACGCCTTCCTGCACCAGCAGGCGCGAACCGGCGCAACACACCTGCCCCTGGTTGAACCAGATGGCGTCCACCACGCCTTCCACGGCACCGTCGAGGTCCGCGTCGTCGAAAACGATGAACGGCGACTTGCCGCCCAGTTCGAGCGTGAGTGATTGACCCGTGCCTGCCGTCGCGATGCGGATGGCGCGGCCCACTTCGGTCGAGCCGGTAAAGGCGATCTTGTCGACGCCGGGATGCGCGACGAGCGCGGCGCCCGTGCTGCCATCGCCCGTCACCACGTTGAGCACGCCCTTCGGCAGCCCCGCGCGATGCGCCAGCTCCGCGAACAGGAGAGCGGTGAGCGGCGTGTACTCGGCGGGCTTGAGCACCACGCAGTTGCCAAGCGCAATGGCGGGCGCCACTTTCCACGCGAGCATCAGCAGCGGGAAATTCCACGGCACGATCTGGCCAATCACGCCATGCGGCGACCAGCCCGTTAGTTCGTCATCCTGAAGTTGCGCCCAGCCCGCGTGATAGAGGAAATGACGCGCGACCAGCGGCACGTCGAGGTCGCGCGCTTCGCGAATCGGCTTGCCGTTGTCGAGCGCTTCGAGCACCGCGAACAACCGGCTATGCCGCTGCACCATGCGCGAGAGCGCGTAGAGATGCCGCGCGCGCGCCGCTCCCCCCATCGCGAACCATCCGGGCTGCGCCGCGCGCGCCGCGGTAACGGCGGCGGCCACGTCGGCCGCATCGCCCTGCGCCACCGCCGCGAGCGTTTCGCCCGTGGCCGGCGCGCGCACCTCGAAACGCGCGCCTGACTCGCGCCCGCGCCACCCGCCGTCAATGAAATGCCCGAATTGCGCCTCGTGCTGCGCCAGCCACGCGCGCACGGGCTGATCGTCCTCGGGCGCGGGACCGTAATCCATGGTTCGAAAATACTCGGCTACGCTCATCGGTCTGATCTGCTCAGGCTAGGGGGTGGCGGTGATAGGCCGAATAGCGGCCGCTCACATGGTGTTCGAGCTGCCGCTCGATATCGGCGAGCAGGCTCGACGCGCCGAAACGGAACAGCTCGGGCTCGAGCCACGCACGCCCCAGCTCTTCCTTCATGAGGATCTGGTACGCGAGCGCGGTTTTCGAATTCGATACCCCGCCCGCAGGCTTGAAGCCCACCCGTGCGCCAGTGCGATCGCGGTACTCGCGGATCATGCGCACCATGACGAGCGACACGTCGAGGGTCGCGTTGGTCCCTTCCTTGCCGGTGGACGTCTTGATGAAATCCGCGCCCGCCATCATGCAGACCATCGACGCCCTGGCGATATTCGACAGCACGCGAATGTCGCCGGTGGCGAGAATCGCCTTGAGGTGGGCATCGCCACAGGCGGCGCGAAACTCGTGCACCTCGTCGTAGAGCGCGCGCCAGTTGCCCGTCAGCACATGCTCGCGCGTCACGACGATATCGATCTCCTGCGCGCCGTCCGCCACCGACGCTTCGATTTCCCTGAGCTTGAGCGCGTGCGGATTGAGGCCTGCCGGAAACCCCGTGGAGACCGCAGCCACAGGAATGCCGCTGCCCGCCAGCGCATCCACGGCGGCGGCCACGAACCGGTGGTAGACGCACACGGCGCCGGTGGCGATCGCCTCGGGCGCAAAGCCGAGCGCCGCGAGCAGGTCTGCGCGCACGGGACGGCGCGCCTTCGAGCAAAGGCGGCGCACGCGGCCTTCGGTGTCGTCGCCGTTGAGCGTGGTGAGGTCGATGCAGGTCACCGCCTTCAGGAGCCAGGCGGCCTGGGCGTCTTTCTTGACGGCGCGGCGCGTGCCCAGCGTGGCGGTGCGCCGCTCGACAGCCGACTGATTGACGCGCAACCCATCGAGCCACGCCGCATCGAACGCCACACCGGCATTGCGTGCGGCGCGCCCGGCAACTGCGCTATGCAACGCGACAAGCGAATTCGTTGAAGCTTCTGACATGGACAGGGCGTGAATTTGTGGGATGCACATCAAATAGCGTTAGCTTTCTCTCATCGATCCTATACCGATGAAATAATCATGACAACGCCAGTTACAATCCTGTCTGGGCGTCTGTCGCCCGATCACACAAAGCTGCGGCCTTGCAGCGCCTATGAAGCAATCAGGCCGGCGTCTGGCGAATGGCCCTCGCGAGGTCCTGCAACTGCCTGAACGCCGCATATCGAGCGTCGTGCAGCGCGGCAATCTCGCCGGTCGCGGGCGAATGGATCGTGCCGATCCGCGACATGCGCGACATCGCCTGTTGCAGGTCGTCGAACAGGCCGGCCGCCACCGCGCCCAGCATCGCGGCACCCAGCAGCACGGGTTCCTCCGCCTCGGTCACGAGCACCGGCGTGGCCGTCGCGTCGGCCAGCAACTGGCGCACCAGCCCCAGCCGCCCCGCGCCGCCGCTGATCACAATGCGCTCGACCGGCGCGCCCGCCGCCGCCTGGGCTTCGATGATCTGGCGCAGGCCGTAACCAATGCTGCAGACACCCGCCACATAAAGCGCGACGAGACTCTCGAGGTCCGTCTCCATGCCCAGGCCCGCGATGACCGCCCTCGCGTGCGGGTCGGCGAACGGCGCGCGATTGCCGAGGAATTCGGGCACCACATGGAGGTCCCGTGCCAGCCTCACCGCCCCCGAAAGCAAGTCGGACGCCTGCACCGCCAGCCCCGCGAGCATGGCGGGCAGCGACTGGCCGGCCTGTGCCGCGCGAGCCTGCATCTCGGGCGCCAACGGGTGCATGCCGATGAGCCGCTCGATCGCCGCGCCTGTGACCGATTGCCCGCCTTCGTTCAGCCAGGTCTGCGGCACCATCGCCGAAAAATACGGCCCCCACACGCCGGGCACGAAGACCGGCTCGCGCGTGGTGGTCATCGTGCACGACGAGGTACCGAACACGTAGGCAAGACAGGCCTCGGGCGCGCCATCGGCGCCCACCGTGCCGATGCCGCCCGCGTGCGCATCGATCACGCCGGCGGCCACCGGCGTCCCCGCCAGCAGACCGAGCTCGGCTGCGGCTTGCGGCGTCAACCCGCGCCCGAGCGATGTCCCCGGTTCGACCACGCGCTGTCCGATGCGCGCGAAGCCCTCGTCGGCGAGCGCGCCCAGCCCCACCGTGCGAAAGTAGCTCTCGTCCCAGCGCCGCTCGTGCGCGAGATAGGTCCATTTGCAGGTCACGGTGCAGGTGGAGCGCGCCAGATCGCCACTCGCGCGCCACGTGAGGAAATCGGTCAGGTCGAAGAACTGCCACGCGGCCTCGAACACGTGCGGGCGATGCTCCAGCAGCCACAGCAGCTTCGGGGTCTCCATTTCCGGCGAGATCGTGCCGCCGACGAAGCGCAGCACCTCGTGGCGCGTCGCGTTGATGCGCTGCGCCTGATCGACGGCGCGATGGTCCATCCACACGATGATGTCGCGCTCGACGTCTTCCGTGGGCCCGACGGGCAACGGCCGCCCGCCTTCGCCCAGCACGACCAGCGAGCAGGTCGCATCGAAGCTGATGCCGGCGATGGCGTCGGGCGCGAGCGCAGCCGCCGCCAGCGCATCGCGCACGGCGCTGCAGACGGCGCGCCAGATCTGCGTGCTCGACTGCTCGACGATCGAGCCGCTCGAATGAAACACGCTGATGTCGTGCTTCGCCGACGCCGCCATGACGCCGTTCGCATCGAAAACGCCGGCGCGCGCGCTGCCCGTGCCCACGTCCACGCCGATCACGTAGCGCGCGCCGCGCGCAGCGCCCGACGCCGCACTCTCCAGGTTCGCTGAGGTCATTGCAGTGGGTCTGTCCGATGAGGTGAGGAAGCGATGCTATGAGCGGGGCCGCTCAGAGATCCACGCTGTTGGGCAGGATCACGAGATCGCGAATGGTCACGTTGCGCGGCCGCGTCAGCATGAAGACGACCGCATCGGCGACCTCCTTCGGCTGCATCAGACTGCCGGCTGCCAGGGCTTCCTCCATCTTGGCCTTCGGCCAGTCGTCGAGCAGCGCCGTGACGACCGGGCCGGGCGCGACCGCCCCCACCCGCACGCCATATTTGGCGACCTGGCGGCGCGTGGTGTGCACGAAGGCCTGCACGGCGAATTTGGACGCCGTATAGATCGGCTCCCACACGACCGGCACGATGCCCGCGATCGAGCTCGTGAACAGGATGTCGCCCGAGCGCTGGGCGACCATGTGCGGCAGCACCGCGTGAACGCTGCGAAACGCCGCGTTGATGTTCAGGTTCAGCATGCGGTCCCATTCGTCGGGGTTGCCGCTCACCACCTCGCCGCCGATATAGGCGCCCGCGTTCGCGTGAAAGATGTCGAGTCCGCCGCCTAGCTGAAGGATCTTCGGCAGCATGCCCGACACCTCGGCGCCCTGCAGCAGATCCACCTGCAAGGGCAGCGCATTCGGCCCCAGCTCCGCACAGCAGGCATCCAGCCGGTCCTTCGCGCGGTCGATCAACACGACCTTTGCGCCCTCCCCGACCAGTGCGCGGGCGCACTCGAAGCCGATACCCGACGCCGCTCCGGTAATGGCGGCCACTTTCCCCTTCATGGATTCAGACATGAACGACTCTCCAGGATGCATGGGATTACGCGCGGCCGTGCGTGACACGCGAGCGGCGCGCCAGCGAATCGACGATCACCGCAATGGCGAGCACCGCGCCGGTGATCATGAAACGCAGCGACGAAGACAGATTTAGGAGCGTGAGACCGCTTGCGATCGACTGGATCACGATGATCCCGAGCACCGCGGACCAGGCGCTGCCGCGCCCGCCGAACAGGCTGGTGCCGCCGATCACGGCCGCCGCGATGGCGTTGAGGTTGACGTCGCCGGTGCCGGCCTGCTGGCTCGCCGAGGCAAGGCGCGCCGCCGTGAGCACGCCGCCCAGCGCCGCCAGCGCCGCGCACAGCACGAAGGCGCTCGTATAGATGCGCCGCACATTGATGCCGGCGCGCCGCGCGGCTTCGCGATTGCCGCCCACGGCGTTCATCGAGCGCCCCCAGCGCGTGCGCGTGAGCGCGTAATTCATCGCGACGGCGAGCCCGAGAAACACGCCGAACATCAGCGGCACGCCGCGTCCCTGGTCGAGATAGGTCACCACGAGTTCGAGAAACAGCGTCATGAGCGCCGCACGCACGAGCAGACCGCTCACCGACGGAGCCGAGAGACGGGCCGCGCGGCGGCGTTCACGCGTGCGCAGTCCGAGCACCACCATCGCAAGCCCCGGCAGCAACGCCAGCCCGTGCGAGACAACGGCAGGGATGATCATCAGTTGCCCGAAATTCACCATGGTCGAGCCGTATGGCAAGTTGATCGAGCCATCCGAGCCGAGCACGTAGAGTTGCATGCCGAGTATCGCCAGCAGCCCGGCAAGCGTCGACACGAAACTCGGCATGCCCAGGCGGTTCAGCAGCAGCGCGTAGAGCGCGCCGATCACGCCGCCGACGACGATCGCGGCGGCAATGGTCAGCCACACCGGCCAGCCCTCGTTCACCCACAACAGTCCCAGCAGCGCCGAAGCGAAACCGCTCATCGACCCCACCGAAAGATCGATTTCGCCGACCAGCAGCACACAGACAATGCCAAGCGAAATGACGCCGACCGTGGAGCAATCGAACAGCAGATTCACGAGGTTGTTGGCGGACAGAAAAACCGGGTTCAGGCTCGTGAACACCGTCCAGATGATGATGAGGCCGACGATGACCGGCAGCGACCCGAGGTCGCCCGAGCGGATCCGGTCGACGAAAGCGCAGAGGCTTTCTCCCACGCCGCTCGCATGCTTGACACGCACATCGCTGCGGTCGAGCAGCGGGGGCGGCGTGGCGCCCTGTGTTTCCTTGCTCATGATCGTTCCTTTCATTGCGCGTCGTGCCTGGCGTTCTGCTCGGCTGCCCGCCGTCCGGCGCGGCGCGACACCGCGTTTTCGGTGGCGCCCGTAATGGCGGCGACCAGCTCCGCATTCGAGGAATCGGGATAGAACACGCCGTTGTTGCGGCCGAGCCGCAATACGACGATGCGGTCCGCCACGGCGCGCACGTCCTCCATGTTGTGGCTGATCATGATGACCGCGTGGCCGCGCTCGCGCACGCGCTCGATCAGGTTCAGCACCTCGGCCGTCTGGGCCACGCCGAGCGCCGCCGTGGGCTCGTCGAGCATGATCAGCTTCGGGTCCAGCAACAGCGAACGCGCGATCGCCACCGTCTGGCGCTGGCCGCCGGAGAGCGAGGCCACCACGTCGCGCACATCGGGAATGCGCGCCGACAGCTCGTTGAGCAGCGTCCACGCGCGCACTTCCATCTGCACTTCGTCGAGGCGCATCGGACTCAACTCGCGGCCAAGAAAAATATTGGCGACGACGTCGAGGTTCTCGCACAGCGCGAGGTCCTGAAAGACCGTCGCAATGCCGAGGTCGAGCGCCGTGGCCGGATCGGTCAGCGTGACCGGCTGGCCGCGGAACGTGATCGTGCCCGCGCTCGGTTGATGGACGCCGGCCAGCACCTTCACGAGCGTCGATTTGCCGGCGCCGTTGTCGCCCACGAGGGCCACCACTTCGCCTGCGTGGACGTCGAGTTCGATGTCCGTGAGCGCGGAGACCGCGCCGAAGTGCTTCGAGATGCCGCGCAGACTCAGCACGAGTTCGCCCTGCGCGGCACCGGAATTCTCGATCATGGACTCAGTCATGAACTTGCCTGCTCTCTGTAAAGCCCGGGGGACGGCTGCCGCCGCGCCCCCATCGATCTGCATCGCTAATCAATTCGCGATGCCAAGCTTCTTGCAGCCGTCTGCGTAGCGCCCGGCGCACAGCTCCTTCGCGCTCGTGAAGCCCTTGTCGACCACCTCGGCCTTGAGGTTCTTCGCGGTGATGACGGCCGGCTTGAAGAGCTGCGACGGCGTGTTGAAGAGCGTCGTTTCGCCCTTGGGCTTCTCGCCAGAAAGGAAGCCCACGGCGACCTTGGCCGCGGCAGCCGCGACGATCTCGCTCGGCTTGAGGATCGTGTTGTACTGGTCACCCGCCACGATCAGCTGCAGGCCCGCAAGCGTCGCGTCATTGCCGGTCACGGGCGGCACCGGATTGACGCCGGCCGCCTTGAACGCGGCGATGGTGCCGCCCGCCGTGCCGTCGTTGGCGGCGACCACGCCGACGATCTGCGAGCCGAAACGCGTGATCTGCCCGCTCACCCATTGCTGGGCCTTGGGCGGCGCCCATTCCGGCGTGTCGTATTCGGACAGCGTCTTGTAGCCGCCGCCTTCCAGCCCTTCGTGTATGCCCTTCCTGATCAGGCCCGCCGCCGCATCGGTGGGCGAGCCGTTGACTTCGAGCACGCCGCCCTTGCCGCCCGCCACGCCCGCGTCTTTCAGGTGCTGCACGAGCGATTGCGCAATCGATTTGCCGATCTCCTCGTTGTCGAACGAGACGTAATAGTCCGCGGGCGTAGACGGCACCGGCCGATCGTAGGCAATCACCTTGATCCCCTGGCTTTGCGCCATATGCACCAGCGAAGCCGCCGCCGTCGAGTCGACCGGATCGAGCACGATCACCTTCGCGCCCTGCGCGATCACCGAATTGAACTGTTGCTGCTGGGTCGAGGCATCGGCATTCGCGTTCTGGTACAGCACCTTGCAGCCGGCGCAGAGCTTCGCCATTTCCGCCTTGAAGCCGGGGAAATCATGCTGCTCGTAGCGCGTCGACGCGTGGTCGGGCATCAGGAACGCCACCGTGCCGCTGGGCGCGGCGAAGGACGCGGTCGCACTGGTCAGCGCCAGGCCAGACAGTGCGGCGCCGATCAGATGGGTCGAGAGTCGGGTCATTGCTTGTCTCCATGATTTGACATATGCCGGCGCAGCGCCGGTGGACCACCGGTAAAGCTTTTCCACGCCGGGCGCGCGGGCCCGGCGGGACGGTGCGAATGAGACGCCAAACCTGCACGAAACCTGCGCCGTCACGGCGCCGCGCGCATGCAGCCGGTCATCAGGCGGCGCTGGCGACGCTCGCCACGCTGGCGACGTTCAGGCGCTGCCACGAGCGCCAGCGCGACGGCGACATCCCTTTGATCAGCAAAAACTGCCGGTTGAAATTCGAGAGATTGTTGAAGCCGACCCGATAGCAGATATCGGTGATGCTCAACTCGTCGGACAGCAGCAGCTGGCACGCGAGATCGATGCGCAACTGGTTCACGTACTGCACGAACGGCACGCCGGTGTGCCGGCGGAAATAGCGCGAGAAAGCGCTGACACTCTGCCCCGCGAGCGCGGCCAGATCGGTCTCGCGCAGTTCCTGCGAGAGGTTCTTGCCGATGAACGTCAGGACGTGATTGATGCGCGAACCGGCATAGCGCGCCGGATCGGCGCGATACGCGGCGCTTGCGAGCTTTTGCGGCTCGGCACTGCGCAGCAGCTGTTCGAACAGCGCAATGAACAGCATGACGCGGCGCAGCCCTTGCGCGCCAACCATCTCGCGCAGGATCGGCTCGACGGCGGCCCCGGTCTCCGGCGCAAACAGCAGGCCGCCGCGCGATGCGTCGAGCAGCGGCTCCACGCGCCGGAATTCCGGAAACGCATCGAAGGTGCGCGTCACGAACGCTGTATCGAACTGCAGGACGAGGCAACGTTCGTCGACGCACTCGCCTTGCGGCACGCTGCTGACCCAGTTATGCGGCAGGTTCGGTCCGACCATCACGAGGTTGCCCGGCGCGAAGTTGCCGATGTGATCGCCGACGAAGTACTTGCCCGTCGTAGCCGTGACGAGGTGGATCTCGTACTCGGGATGGAAATGCCAGCGCACCGTGCGCCAGGGATAGCCATGCGCCCAAACCTTGAACGACTCGGCGGCCGGAACCGCGACCAGTTCCAGGTCGGGCTGGCCCATCCTGGGCTGGTCGATCCGCGCGTGGCCCGCATCCCGGTGTGTCATCGCATCCTGCCTGGATAGCATGTGTCTTCCTCCTGCGGCGATCCGTTCTTTGTTGTGTGGCTCAGGAAATCGACGAGCGACCGCCATGCCTGAAAATTACCCGGCCCCATGCCGATCGGCTACTAAAAATAAGACGCCAGACCGATACTTTTTTGCATAAGGGAAACCCCGTAGCGGCGCCGATGTCAATTTTTGTGCAACGCAGCGGTGGCGCGTCACTGGAGGCCGTGGACGCCCGCGCCGCTCACAGCCGGCACAGCCGGCACAGCCGGCACAGCGGCTTCTCAAATGAGAGTTCCTTGACCTCCGTTCAAGAGAATTCTAAAATGGTAGCAACAACGTTCCCATTTGGGAGAACCACCTTATGGCCCTGAATCAACCCTCTGGCCGCCCGGCGGCCACGCGGCCGGCCGCACGCCCGGCTGCGACCCATGCCCGCAAGTCGCTGGTCGCCTCGGGCCGCGCCGGCGCCCGCCATGACGATATCGAAACGTTCCTCGTCCGATTCGATCCGCTCGAGCAGCGCCGGCAGATCCGCGAAGGGATGGAAGCGGCCATCATCGAGCGCGTGGCGAAGAACCTGCTGCACGTGCCGGTCCAGACGCTGCTCGCGCATCTCAATCTGCCGAGTTCGACAATCCTGCGCAAAATGGCGCGCGAGGAGCGCCTGTCGCCCGCCGAGTCGGATCGCGTCGCACGCGTGCTGTACGTGCGTCAACTCGCGATGGAAGTGTTTGAGGATGCGGCGCTGGCCGCCGAGTGGATGCAGCGATCGAACGCCGAACTGGGCGGGCTCTGCCCGCTCGAAGTACTCGACTCGCAGCCCGGCTACGACCGCGTGCGCGAAATTCTGCTACGCGTCATCCACGGCGTGTCTGCATGAGGCTTTACCGCCTCGCGAAGGAAAGGCGCGGCTATTACCGTGCCGACGACCTGAGCGGCAATGGCGCGGCGCTCGCCGGCGGCCGCTGGAACCCGCGAGGCATGCGGGTGCTCTACACCTGCTGCCATGCCTCGACCGCACTGCTCGAGGCGCTGGTGCACATGGCGGGCTTGTTGCCGGCCAGCGGGTATTTCCTGGTGACGCTGGAGGTGCCGGACCCGGTCTACGCCAACGCGTTCGTGCCCCGGCTGCCAGAAGGCTGGGCGGACCTGACGCACGAACCCGCGCAAACAAGAGCGCTGGGCCGGCAATGGCTCGAAGCGGGCGAGCAACTGGGGATGCGAGTGCCGTCGGTCGTTTGTCCAAGCGATTTCAATCTGCTGCTGAACCCGATGCATCCGGAAATGGAAAGCGTCAAGGTCATCAGCACCGAACCCTTTACACTGGATCCACGCCTGTTCGGCCGGACGACGCGATGAATCCGATGTCGACGGCCTGCGCATCGACGCGGCCGTCCGAGGCGCCCCGCCGATCACGCTTGCTCACGGACGCTCAAGCCCCCCGCTGATTCAACCGCGCGCGCGTTGATTGAGCGCGTAGTCGACCTCGAACGCCGTATCGCGGCAGTCTGCCCCTCTTCATAACCGGGGCAGACTGCCATGCATCACGCCAGCAGCTTCCGTTCCGTCTTCCCGTACTTCACCGACTTCTCATCCGGAATCATCAGCCCGGTGCGCTCGTCGCGGCCCTGCAAAATGAAGCGCGCGTCGGGGTTGCCGATCTGCTCGGCCGCGAGCTTGCTGTCCGCGCCAATCTCGCCCTTCTTCATCCGGTTCACGATCACGCCGACCGCGGTGTCCTTGAAGTCGCGCAGCATCCACGCGTCGCCGTCGCTGTCGCCGAATACGAGCAGCGGGCCATAGCCCTTCTTCGACTGCAGTTCGCCGCGAATGCCCGCGGTTTTGCCCGGACCGTAGTTGAAGTACCAGCCGCGCTTGTAATCGCTCGTGTATTTGCCGTCCTGCATCTCCAGACGCATGCCGATCACATTCTCCGGCGGCACGCCGTAACCGTAGTTCGGATGACCGGCGAATACGCGCACGATGTCGTCGAGCGAAGCGGTGCTCACATACACGTCTATTCCGTTCGCGCGCAGGGTATGCATCACCGCACGAATTTCCTCATGAATGCGCAGGCCGTGAAAATGCTTGTCCGACACGACACCGGCCTTGCCGGGCAGCGTCTTCGGGCTTTCATACGCAACCTTGCGCAGCGCGTCGCCGATCCCGTGATCGTTCGACGCGGCCGCCATCGCCTGCACCTCGGCAGGCGTCATGTTCCTGTAGAAGTAGATGATCCACTTGTAGCCGACTTCGAGCGGATGCGTATCGCAGATCGCGTCGTACATGAAGTACAGCTTCGCGCGGAAATCCTTGAACTGATCGGTTTCCTGGATCGCTTCGAGGCTCTGGTCGCCCGCGAGGCCCTTATAGTTCGCATGCAGCCAGCGGTAATCGGATTCGACGTCGGCGGCGAGGTCCTCCATCGTCACCGGCTTGCCGTCCACCGTCGTATAGTCCTTCATGAACGGACCCTTCGGCACGTCCTTCCACATCACCTGGACGAATTCATCCGGCGTCAATTTGTACTGCAGATGATTGATCTGATACATCAGCAACGCTTCTTCGCAGTCGTTCATGATGCACGTATTGTCCCAATCGAACACCGCGTATGGACGACGATTCGGGTTGTATCGCCTGCTTCTCACGCCGTGCTGGTCGAGCACCGACTGCAGGCGCGCCGCGTTCAGCGGCGACCAGCGGGCCGGATCTAGCGCGTCGGCCGTCGGCTTCCCGGCTTCAGCCGCGCCTGCCCGGGTGCCAAGCGCACCAGCCGCGGTGGCGACGGCAATGGTGTTCAGAAACTTGCGGCGTTGCATAGTCTCTCTCCGTGAGTATGACGGCTCCGCGCTGGACGAGTGCGCGTGCACACGAAAATATGACGGAAATATGACAACACCTTATCGCCGTGCGACACCAAGCTGTCTGCTAACGACATTATGCGAATGCGCTAGAACCCGCTATGACGGCCTTCTTGCTCTCTGCACCGCGTCATGAGCCCGCTTCATTCGACGCGCGCCTTCCCTGATCGCCTCCATGCCTGGCGCGGCAAACGAAAGCCGCAACGAGACGCGATCCGCCGCATCGGCAAAGAAGGCCTTGCCGGGTACGAAAATAACCTTCTGCGCAATCGCCTGCTCCAGCAGGTCCGATGCGTCAATGCCCGGCAAGCGGGCCCACACGAACATGCCGCCCTCGGGTTGTTGAAACTCGATGGCGTCGCCGAGTTCCTCGCGCAGCGCCGCGCACAATTCGCGGCATTTCACGCCGTATGCCGCCGTTATTTTCGGCAGATGAGGTTCGAGCGCGCCGGCCGCGAGGTATTCGGCCGCCACCGCCTGAGTCCAGGGTGAGCTGCAAAGATCGACCGTCTGTTTGGCAATCACGCAACGCCTCACGATTTCTCGCGGGCCCACCATCCAGCCCACGCGCAAGCCCGGCGCGACGATCTTGGAGAGGCTCGCGAAATGCACGACCCACTCGCGCGCGCCGTCGATGTGCTCCGCTTCGGCGAGCAGCGAACGCAGCGGCGCGCCGGCAAAGCGCAGATCGCCATAGGGATCGTCCTCGACCACCACGAAGCGGTACTTGACCGCCAGCGCGAGCAACGCGCGCCGCCGTTCGGCCGACAGTGTCGCGCCGGTGGGGTTCGCAAAGGTCGGCACCGTGTACAGCAGCTTCGGCTTGCCGCACGCGCCCGACTCCAGCAGCGCCGCGAGCTTCTCCACCTGTATCCCCTGCGCATCGATCGGAACCGTCACGATCTTCGCGCGCTGCAACCGGAACGCCTGCAAGGTCGCGGGATACGCAGGCTCTTCGGTGAGCACCACGTCGCCGGGTTCGACCAGCACGCGCAGCAGCAAATCGAGCCCCTGTTGCGAGCCGGTGGTCGCCATCACTTCGTCGGCTTCGCATACTGCGCCGCGCCGGCCCATCAGCGCCCCGATTTCACGCTTGAGCGCCGGCAGCCCGTCGGTAGGCCCGTATTGGAGGCACTGAACCGCCGGGGCGTAAGCGCGCTGCGCCGCGAGCCGCAAGCCTTCCACATCGAACAAATCGCTGGCCGGGTAGCCGCCCGCGAACGAAATCATGCCCGGCTCGCCGAGGTATTTGAAGAGCTCGCGAATCGGCGAGCCGGAGGGCTGCTGGAACGGAGAAGTGAACTCGTACATGGCGTCGTTCGGGAAAGGTGAAGAAGCGGTGAATGAATGGGAGCGGCGGCACTCCGCCGTCCAGCGAAAGCAGCCGGACGGCGTAACCACCGGTTAAAAGCGGTTCCAGTCGATGTTGAAATCGATGCCTTGCGCGAGCGGCAACGCCGACGAGTAGTTCACGGTATTGGTCGCTCGGCGCATGTAGCCCTTCCACGCATCGGAGCCCGATTCACGCCCGCCGCCCGTTTCCTTTTCGCCGCCGAATGCACCGCCGATCTCGGCGCCACTCGGCCCGATGTTCACGTTCGCAATACCGCAATCGCTGCCGCTGGCCGAGAGGAAACGCTCGCTTTCGCGCATGTCCGTCGTAAACACGCACGACGAGAGACCATGATGCGCAGCGTTGTTGGCCTCGATGGCCGCGTCGAAATCGCTGTACTTGAGCACGTAGAGGATCGGCGCAAAAGTTTCCGTCAGCACGATCTCCGTTTGCGACGGCATCTCGACAATCGCGGGACGCACGTAGAAGCCCTGCTCGTTGCCGTTCACGACGTGGCGCTCGCCGCCGTGCACCTTGCCGCCTTCCGCCCTGGCCTGCGCGAGCGCCGCCTGCATGCGGCCGAATGACTGCTCGTCGATGAGCGGGCCCATCAGCGTGCCCTGCTCCAGCGGATTGCCAATGGCCACCTTGCCGTAAAGCGTCTTGAGGCGCTCAACCGCCTTGTCGTAGACGCTCTCATGCACGAACAGCCGGCGCAGCGTCGTGCAGCGCTGGCCCGCGGTACCGACCGCCGAAAAGAGAATGCCGCGCAGCGCCAGTTCGAGGTTCGCCGTATTCGAAACGATACCGGCGTTGTTGCCGCCGAGTTCGAGAATCGAGCGGCCGAAGCGGCGCGCCACTTCGATGCCGACGGCACGGCCCATTTCGGTGCTGCCGGTCGCGCTGACGATGTTCGAGCGCGGATCGGCCACGAGCTTTTCACCAACTTCGCGTCGACCGTTGATCAGAATCGTCAGCCCCTCGGGCGCGTCGCCGAACTCTTCGAGGGCTTCCTGGAGAATGCGCTCGAGCGCGAGCGCGGTGAGCGGCGTCTTTTCGGAAGGCTTCCAGATCACCGTATTGCCGCAAATGAGCGCGAGTGCGGCATTCCACGACCACACGGCCGCCGGGAAATTGAATGCGGAGATGACCGTGCAAACACCCATCGGATGCCACGTTTCCGCCATGCGATGGCCGGGACGCTCCGAAGCGATGGTCAGGCCGTAAAGCTGCCGCGAGAGACCCACCGCGAAATCGCAGATGTCGATCATTTCCTGGACTTCGCCCAGGCCTTCCTGAAGGATCTTCCCGGTTTCGAGCGTGATCATGCCGCCAAGCGCCTGTTTCTTCTCGCGCAGCTTGTTGCCGAGAATGCGCACGAGTTCGCCGCGGCGCGGCGCCGGTACGTTGCGCCACGTTTTGAACGCGGCCTGTGCCTTGTCGAGCAAGGCGTCCACGTTCGCGACCGGCTCGCTCGGGACGCGGCCGATCAATGCCCCGTCGATCGGCGAGTGAACGGCGATATCGCCCGTTTCCACCAGATGTGCAATGCCTAGATCCTTGAGAAGGTTCGATGCTTTCATGCTAAGACCTCTAGATAATTCCAATTCGGAAAATCGATGACGGGACCGGATGCCCGGAAAATTCGATAACGCTCAAATCGCTTCAAGCCGTTGCCTCGACGCGCTCGGGTGCCTGCTCAGGTGCCTGCTCAGGCACGCGCGCGTGCAGCCCCTGCTGCGCTCCAGCGAGCGATCGCAACGCCAGTTCTGCGATATGCAGCGTGTGCCGTCCGGCGCCTTGCGCGATCTGCTCGCGGCAACTGAAGCCATTCGTCACGACCAGGGTCTCGCGTGGCGCCTGCCGCACGAGCGGCAAGAGCTTGTCCTCGCCGATCTTCATCGACAGCGCGTAGTGGTCGGCGTTGAAGCCGAACGAGCCGGCCATGCCGCAACAGCCGGTGTCGAGAAGCGTCCAGCGCACCCCCAGTTTGTTCAACAAGGCGGTTTCGCCCTTCATGCCGAACAGCGACTTTTGATGACAATGCCCATGCACCATCACATCGGCGTCGAGCGACGGCCATTCGAATGGCGCCTTTGCGACGAAATCGGAGAACAGGAAGCTTTGCTCCGAGAGCCGCCGCGCAATCTCGTTGGTCGGGAGCTGCTTCAGCAACTCGTCCTTGAACACCGACAGGCAACCCGGTTCGAGCCCGATCACGGACACACCACTGCGGATTTCGTCTGCGAGCTCTTCGACAATGCCGGTCAGCAGCGCGCGCGCCTCATCCAGCAGGCCGTAATCGTAGAGCGGCCGGCCACAGCAAAGCCGCTTGCGGGGCAGCACGACCTCATAGCCGACGCGCTCGAGCACCTCCATCGCAGCCGCCGCGACCTGCGGCGAGAAATGATCGTTGAAGGTGTCGACCCAAAGGATCACCTTCTGGCGAGCCCCATTCGAACCGGCGCCGGATGCCGTGCGCTTCCTGTCGCTCAGCGCCCTGAACGACTTCGGCGCGAAAGCGGGAAGCGCGCGCTCCGCTGCCACGCCCGCGATCCATTTGCCGAGGCGGGCCAGCGGCGGCGCAGACATCGCGAAGTTTGCAAGGCGCGGGAGACGGCTCGCCCAGGGCGCCCATTGTCCGATGCGCCCCATGAACATCGCTTGCCTCGGCCGGCGATTATTTTCATAGTAGTGCGACAGGAACTCTGCCTTGTACGAAGCCATGTCGGTATGCGTGGGGCAATCGGACTTGCACCCCTTGCAGGCGAGGCATGCGTCGAGTGCAGCTTTGACTTCCTTGCTGTTCCAGCCGTCCGTAATCACCTCTCCCTGGAGCATTTCCCAGAAGAGATGCGCGCGGCCGCGCGTCGAGAAGCGCTCTTCCCGGGTGGCGCGAAAGCTCGGGCACATGATGCCGCCATCGAGCGAGCGGCACTTGCCCATGCCGATGCAACGCTCGACCGCACGCTGCATGCCGTCGCCTTCCGGGCTTTCGAAGGTCAGCTTCGTCGTCAGCGTGACGGGCTTGTACGACGGCCCCATGCGCAGGTTCTCATCGGCACGCCAGGCGTTGACGACCTTGCCGGGGTTCAGGCGATTCGCAGGGTCCCAGATCGCCTTGAACTCCTCCATCGCCTGCATGATCTCGGGACCATACATGATCGGCAGGAACTCTGCCTTGGCCTGGCCGTCGCCATGTTCGCCCGAGAGCGAGCCGCCGAAATCCACGACCAGCTGCGCGGCTTCGCGAAGGAATCCTCTCCATTTGACGACGCCTTCGGCCGTGCGGATATCGAAGGTGATGCGCGCGTGCACGCAGCCGTCGCCAAAATGGCCGTACAGGCAGGTTTCATACCCGTAGCGATCCACCAGCGCCTGGAAGTTGCGCAGGTAGTCGCCAAGCCGCTCCGGATCGACGGCGGCATCTTCCCAGCCCACCATCGGATCGGGCTTGCTGGGATCGATCGAGAGCGAAACGGCAGAAGCACCCGTTTCGCGAATCGACCAGATCCTCTGCTGCTGCGCCTTCTCCGCAGCGACATAGCCACTCACGTCCGGGCCCGCCTCGCCCGCCAGGAAATAGCGCTCCGCGGCTTTTGCCTGACGCGTCGCGTCCTCCATCGAGTCGGCTCCGAACTCGAGCACGACCCACGCGTCGCCGGGCGGCAGCAGCGCGATTTCCTCGCTCTTGAGGCCGCGCGCCTGCAGGCCGCGCACGATGCCGCGATCGAGCCCTTCGATGGCGATCGGATTGAAGCGCCTGAAGTGCGGCACGGCATCGGCCGCGACGTAGATGTCCTTGAAGCCGAGCAACAGCAGCACGCGGCATGCCGGGCTATGCACGAGCCGAACCTTCGCTTGCAGCGTGATCGCGCACGTGCCTTCGGTTCCCACGAGCGCACGCGCAACGTTGAAGCCGTTCTCAGGCAGTAACTGGTCCAGATTGAAGCCCGACACGCGGCGCTTGATTTGCGGGAATTCGTTGCGAATATAGTTTGCGTAGCGGTCGCGCAATGCGCGCAGGCGCCGATAGATTTCGCCGCGACGGCCGCCCCCGGCGATGATCGCGTCCAGTTCGCTTTCGCTCGTCGGCCCGACCCAGAAGCGCGCGCCGTCGTACGTCAGGACCTCCAGGGCCTCCACGTTCTCCGCCGTCTTGCCCGCCATGACCGAGTGCGCGCCGCATGAGTTATTCGCAATCATGCCGCCGAGCGTGCAGCGGCTATGCGTCGCCGGGTCCGGCGCGAACGTCAAGCCGTGCTCCTCGGCAGCATCGCGAAGCGAGTCGCAGATCACGCCGGGCTCCACGATCGCCGTTCTGGCGACCGGATCCACGGCAACGACCCGGTTGACGTATTTGCTGGCGTCCGCCACCACCGCCACGTTCACGCACTGGCCGTTTTGCGACGTGCCGCCGCCACGCGTCAGGAACGGAACGTCATGGTGCTTGCAAACCGCCACTGCGGCGACAAGGTCTTCCACGTCGGCGGGAACAACCACGCCGAGCGGAATTTGCCGATAGTTCGAAGCATCCGAAGCGTAGAGCGCCTTCGACCCGGCGTCGAAGCGGACCTCGCCGCGCAGCGAGCGGCGCAGATCGGCTTGAACGCCTTGCAGCATGTCTTCGCTGGCCTGAAACGGAGTGGCGGCTTTCAATTTACGTCCCGGTGTTGGCGGTCATCTTGAAGATGCCGGTGGCATTGCCGGCGTCGAAGCGCAGATCGGTCTCCCACTGGCGCGTGGCCTGATTAAAGGTGCGCTTGCGCGTGATGAACTCATAGAACGAGCCCGGCACCTCGCGCTTCACTGTGCCGCCATCGCTCTGGCGTAGATCGCGCAGGACGATATCGGCGCGATACGCCGTCTGGAACACGCGGCCCGAGCGCGAGCGCTCGACATCGGGCTTCATCGGCCGGCCCTTCGCCTTCTCGTCGTCGGAAAGCTTGAACACATCGGCAACACGATCGGTCGCATGGTTGAACGCATTGCCCTCCGTCGAAATCCACGCCATTTCGGCCGATTCGCGCAACAGGGTTTCGTAGTCGTCGACGCTCGGCGCATCGTGCTGGCGCGCAAATGCGCCGACGATCACGGGCAGCAGTTCCTGCGCTGTTTCGAGCGGCAAATGGCCGTCGCGCGCGAGCTCGGAAAGCTGCGAGCACGCGAGCGGCGTGAGCGGATCGCGCGACGAGCCCAGCACGTTGGACACGGCCTGCTGAAATTCCGGCGAGAAGCGCTCCGGATGCAGTTCGCTGACGAAGAACTGTGCGATCTCGTCGGGCGCGTCCTCGTGAGCATAGGCGCGCCCCGTCATGCCGAGCTTGTCCAGCGGGTAGCGGCCATTGAGCTTGAAGCCGAGCGGCAGCAGGATGCGCGTGAATGCGGCCTCGCCGGGCGGCAGCGCGCCGCTCTGCGCCCAGCGCACCGTGCGCAGCGCGCCATGGTCGAAATACACCGAACCACCCTGGGCAATCGCGTCGTTGGTGTAATTGCGGCCGTTGGGTGATCGCTCGAGCAAATCCTCGAACAGCGCCATATTCATCGCTTGCGCCAGTTCGGCACGCGTGACGATGCCGTCTTCCCATTCCTGCAGCAGTGCAGGGATGTTCAGCGTTGCGAAGAGACGGCCGGTCTTTTCCGCGCCGAGCAAATTGTGCAGCAGCCTTTCAACATTCGAATTTCTCATTGCCATCTCCCAGATCACAGAAAATCGGGCGTGGGATTTATTCATTCCCCGCAGTACGCCTCGCAGTGCATCTATAAATTATTCAAAACGCCGCGCCCGCCGTAAAGTGACATAAAATTAGCAGTCGATGAGTTTTTGGAACTATCATGCGTAAATTCCGGATCCCCAACATGAGCGCGCTGATCGCCTTCGAGGCGGCCGCGCGGCATGAAAGTTTCACTCAGGCCGCCAAGGAGCTCTTTCTCACGGAAAGCGCCGTGTCCCGGCAAATCGCCACGCTCGAATCGGGCCTCGGCGTGCGCCTGTTCGTGCGCGCCAAGCAGCGCGTGGTCCTGACCCGCGCGGGCAAGCTCTACGGCATGCAGGTGCGCCGCTCGCTGGAAAATCTCGACAAGGACACCCTCTCGATCATCGTGCACGGCAGCGGCGGCGGTTACCTCGAACTCGCAGTCTTGCCGACCTTCGCTTCAGAGTGGTTAATTCCGCGCATGAAAGACTTCAACGACCGCACTCCCGACGTGCGGATCAACATGGGCGTGCGAACAGACACGTTTTCGTTCGACGAATCGCATTTCGAAGCCGCGATTCACTATGGGAAACCCACGTGGCCCGGCACGACGTCCGACTATCTGTTCGGCGAAGAAGTGGTCCCGATCTGCTCGCCGGGCCTGCTGAAGAAGCCGATCAGGAAAGTGCATGAACTGCTTGCGTACCCGCTGCTCCACTCGACCACCCGGCCTCACGGGTGGTCGCAATGGTTTGCCTCGCAGGGGGTCGAAGACAACGCCACGATGCAGGGCGTTCGATATGAACTGCATACGATGCTCACCGCAGGCGCGGCGGCGGGGCTGGGCATCGCACTCGTGCCCCGGTTCCTCGTGGAAGGGCAGCTCAAGCACCTGGGCCTCGTGATTCCGTTCGAATCACCCGCGGCGCGGAATGCGGGTTCGGATGCCGCCTACTATCTCGTCTATCCAACGGAGCTCAGCCACGGCAAACCGCTCGAGGCGTTTCGCGCGTGGCTGCTGGAACAGGCCGGGGCATACGCCGGCATCGAGCGCTAGCGCGCCCAGCCGGCTGACGGCTCCGTGCAGGAACAGAGCGTTTGGCGCGTTCAGCGCCGGTATGAGGCGAGCGCATCGCGCGCCTGAAATGCGGTGTAGGTGAGCTGCGCGGCCGCGAGCCCGGCAAGGCCGAACGTGCGTGTCAGGCCAAACGCGGCGAAACCGGCCGGCACCGCCTGGCCCAGCGCCAGCGCATCGGCGAGCGTTTCGCCGGCGACCGTGGTGGGCGCCATGCCGTGCCCGCCGAAGGCGATGGCGTGCCAGACGCCGTCGCCGTCACGGCCGATTTGCGGCATCTTGTGCCGCGCATAGCTCATCAACCCGCCCCATGCATACTCGACCTTCACGTCCGCCAGTTGCGGATACACGCGTATGAGGTCGCGCCTGAGCAGCCGCGCAATGGCCTCCGGACCGCGATCGAGCACGGAGATGCGGCCGCCCCACAAAATTCGGGTGTCCTTGAGCGGACGGTAGTAGTCGAATGCGAAGCGCGTGTCATAGACCGCATAGGGCGCGTCGATCGCTTCGGGAAGCCGCGCACCGAGCGGCTCGGTGGCGATCACGTAGGTCGCGATCGGCAGGACCGCGCGCTCGATCCGCTGCACGACGCCGCGCGCATAGCCACCGCACGCGAAAACCACGTCCTTGGCCGACACCGTGCCATTCGGTGTACGCACAACGAACCCCGCAGCGACTCGCTCGATCGAGCGTGCCGGCGATTGCTCGAAAATGCGCGCGCCGCCTTGCGCCGCTGCATTCGCGACGCCGAGCACATACTTGAGCGGATGAAAATGAAAAGCGTTGGGCTCGAAGAGTCCACCGTGATAGCGCTCGGTCTTCAGCCGCGCACGCAATGCATCCTTCGCCACCGGTTCCCATTCGACGCCGAAATCGCGCTTCATCAACGAGCGCAATGCATCCAGCTTCGGCTGATCGTCGAACCAGTTTGCGAGCATGACGCCCCGATCCACGAGATCGCAATCGATGCCGTAACGCGCGATGCGCGCACGAATCAGGTCCACGGCGTCGATCGTGAGGCCGTACAGATGGCGCGCCTTGCCCGGGCCCAGCGTGCCGAGCAGGTCGCCATTGTCGAGACTGTAGCCGCCGAAAACGAAGCCGCCGTTGCGGCCCGACGCGCCAAAGCCGACACGCTCGCCATCGAGCACGACGATGTCGCGCACACCGCGCTCGACGAGCCCGAGCGCCGTGTTCAGGCCCGCGAGACCGCCGCCGATGATGCAGACCTGTGCATCGAGCTTGCCGCTCAGTTGCGGGTAAGGCTCGCGAGTGACAGTGGATTCGTAGAAGTTTTGCATGCGATTGGACTTCGAAATAACGGAAAAGCGGATGCGAGGCCGCGCCACACGATCATCGCTACGCCGAGCATCGAAACCCAGCCGCCGACGAATGGAGCATCCTTGATCGAGAAGTTTTCGAAGCCGTCGGTGGGGCCGCCCTTCACGATGCCGAAGATCATCAGGACGCCCACGGCGATGAACCCAATCACGGTCACGACCTTGATCAACGCGAACCAATATTCCGCCTCGCCGAAACCACGCACCGACAACGCGTTGAGCGCGATGAAGCACAGGTTGCTTCGATCGTGAACCGGATGGACTCGGGGAAGGTTTGTCGGGTTGTGAACGCATGACGGGCGCTGTCTCCTTGTTTGTCTCTGACGACGACGCAGGTCTGGTTCTGCTGCCACTTTCTCGCGACATGGACGCACTGAACCGGCCGACTTGCGTGTCGCCATCATCGTGGTGCCGGCCGCGCACGGAACACCCGCAGCCGGAAAAACGCCGGCTGTTGGTGCCACACATCTCGACGCCGGCAAAGTGTATTGATTAACGAGACAGAACGCCAAACGAAATTTCAGAACTAATTAATGCATCTTTGTCATCAACTCATGCCGAGCCGATGGGCTCGACGCGCTGATCAGAACCGTGTGCGAATGCCGGCGCCTGATTCAAATTGTTGTTATCGCGCGACCACGCATATGAGGCCAGTATGCTGCCCACGCCCACCGGCACCGAAAGGCCGCCTTGCAGCAGGTTCACATGACGACGGATTCCCGCAGTGGTTTGCTCAGTCGATGGGCATTGCATTACGGTACTCGTGCTACACGGCGAGCAGAAGGACATACTCGTTGTGCTCGACGCTCGCGAATATGGGAGGGCCTGGAGATGAAACGCCGCTGCATGTGACCCGACCCCGTTAGATGTGGGGCTGTCGCACGCACTGGTACCGGCTGCCGAACAACCTGCGCGCGTGAATCGGGCGTGCGCACCGCTACGGTGTCGATACCGGTACGCACCCTACGCGCAGTTACGTTGATGCGCACCGCATCGCGCTCGAATGGATACGCGAGCATGCGCCTACAACGAACGAAAGCGACCGTTAGGAGGTGGCGCAATGTGTTGGTACGAATTAGCGATCAATTGTCGATATTTTCGAGCATTTTCTCTCGCTTTTCGTCAAGCTGGCCGTACACCCTCATTTGCGCGCAGGAGTAACCCGTCACACTCTCACCTATATCGCCTCTGGGAAATGGTCGCACCATCAAGCTACCCGATTCCTTATGTTCCAGATGAAGGCCGTTGCTTGATTCAAGAATAAACCACGGTGAGCTCGTATCTCCGCAGGGCGAGATAACAGGTGGCATTCCAGGCTGTCGCGGTGGGACGAAATCCGCCCGCATTTCATTCCACGTTCTGACGCTGCCATCCTTCGGATAAGTAGCTTCAAATCTTCCACGATAGTAGATATTTCCATGAATCGTGTAATATCCGTTGTCGAGATAGCGAAACGATTCATCCATGCGATCCGTCGGTATGCCTTTTACGAAAAGCACACCATTTCGCATATAAAGTCCATGATGCTCGCGCAGCTTCGGACCGTCATCGAAGACAATGACACGGTTATTTTTTATCCTTTTTGCTACCGCAAAATCGATCGAATATTCATCGTCTGATATGTAATCTTCAGTACCGAAGTAGTACGTCACCTCTCTAAAGTAGCTGCAAGCAGATGCGTAACTGGCGAACACCGTGATGATTGATACAAGTGTAAATTTCAGGAAGCGTCGCATATAGACATTCACATTGATAAGCCCCGCACCAGCGGGGCACCTTGTCGGGTTACGCCAGCACTGATCAGTTCATCATTCGTCAATCTTCCCCGTGTAGCCGCTCTCGCGGATGCGCTGGGCTTTTTCCTCGCGCTTCTGCTTGCGCATTTCGGGTGTCAGGTAGGGGTAGGCGCGGCGGATCGTTACGCGGTCAAGGTCATACATACCTTCCTTTGTCGGGCCGAAGAAGCCCAAATCGACATTGACGGGAAAGCGGCTATCGATATGCTCGTTCGCGCGGTAGCGACAGATTGTGATCCAGTCGTTAGGCGGCGACGCAGGAAAGCAGTTGCCCTCCTGCCTGTTACCGCCTGTATCGACCCAGTAATCGGCTAGATCGAGCCGCCTTTGTATTTCGGTCGAACCGGCTTATAGAATCGGAGAAGAAGTTGTGACGGCACAACTGCTACTTTTGATCGGTCCTCGAAGTAATTCAATGGATCAGCCTCCGTAGTCATTACGAGTTTCGATGGTGGCATCGTGTCGTTTTCATATCGATAGACACGTCCTGTATTCTCGGGGCCTTCGTCCGTAGATCTGATTGCTCCAAAAATTCCACTTTCCGGATTGAATGATTTTCCGTCACGCAGGATCGTCATGGCCTCATCGAGCAATGCGAGAATGGCTTCATGTTGCTTGTCCATGTTCTGCTCATGCATTGGGCTTGCCTCCGATTGCGGTGACTGTATCGCCGTACTGCTTTGTGCATGCACCTGGATTGACCCGGAACTTACCATCAGGATCACGCCAGTATGAAGTAACAATCTCGCCACACGTCCACGCGTCTTCTTCATGTAACTGACTCCTATAGCCTTTCTTTTCATCTACCATCAGTTTCGCGACTTCCGGCGTAACGTTCCTCAACTTGCATACTTCCTGTTCGACAATGTCGAGATCCTTCAGGATCGGTGCAAGCTTCGGATTGGTCTTCGTTGTTTTTCCAAAAATCCTCCAGTAGTAGTCGAATACCAGCATCCGGTGCATGCCGATTTTTGCCAAGTCATCTCACCTGTCAATGATTTATCGTCCAATGGTTTGGCGTAGCTCACAATCCTGTCCATGCGTGTTGTGTTGATCGCGATGGTCCAATATTCCGATACAAAGCCACCTGCGTAGTCGGCTTTCATTCCGTACTTCGGATACCCTTCCGGTCCAACAATCACGACTTCAGGCATAGCACCGTATCTTTCTTCGGACCCAGCACGCAATCCGAACGGTCCGTCCTGAAGCGCAGCCCATAGCGACGGCTGAATGGCTGAAACGATCGTTTCGTAGAATACGTTCGACGGACCTTTATCCAGTCCTACCCAGTCTATCGCTTCAAGTGCCGTCTTGATTGCCGCTGTATACGTCTTCGCGACCGGATATTCGATGTTGTCGCGGCGTTGATATTTCAACGGTGTGTCTTCCGTTGTTGCGCCTTTGAGAAGTCGATATCGCCGGAGACCAAAATTCAGCGCATCGCAGGTGAAGTACTCAGGCTGCTTGGCTTGTGACGTGACGTTTTCATCGGGGGTACTCGCGCTCTTGCCGCCAATGGCCGTAGTGCGTTTCGCGGGAGGCTCCGATGGCGGGGTAACCGGGCGACTGCCATCGTCGTAGACCGTTACATGGGTCACGCCGATTACGTCATCAGGCGAACTTTGCGACATCAACTCAACCACGCCGAACGATATGGTATTGCTTGTCACCATCTGCAATTCGCCCAGCTCACTCGTCACGCCCTCAATGATCTGTCCATCATCGAGCGTGAGGCGGTACGGCTGATTCGCCACCGCGAAGCCGCCGCCGTCCTCAACCAGTACATGATGCGCTGCGTACTTGCCGGGGTTGTCGGGCGTAACGGGGAAATCAACCGGTCGCGCCTGCGGATCGTCGGTCGCATGGTCCCCCGCGTGAACGAGGAATTTTCCATCGGTATAGATGGTAAGACCTTCGGGGCGCATGCGCAGCAACGTTCCGCCGCAGCGAATATCCACGCCGTTCTTTCCCGTTATCTCCACGATGCCCTGCGTACTCGTAATAGTCATGTCCTTCTGGGACGATTGCGTCATCGAGTCGGTGCGCGACTCGATACGAACCGGACCCGGCGTGACAAATGACAGCGCCTTCTGCGCGTATAGCGAGATGGTCTCGCGCACCGAAGCGAAGAACGATTTACCGGCGGCAACCGAGACGTCCCGGCCAGCGGTCATCGCGGTGTTCTCGTCGCTCGCAATGTGCGTGCTGCCCGCCGCCGCCGTCTGGATGCCCGCCGCGCTCGAAAGGGTGAGGTGCGGTGCCTCGAACTCGGGGAAATCGTCCACGCCCGGATGCGCCCCGGCAGCAGGCTTGCCGCGCAACTCGGCATTGTCGCGGCGCATGCTTGCGGTCACGCTGGACTGATCGCTGCCCGCGTCCTGCGCGCCGTGCCGCTGCGCCTGCCGCGCCATGCTCTCGTGAATGTCGCGCGCACGCGTGAGTCGGGCGATGGTCTCGCCCATCTCCTTCATCTTGCCCGCCGCGCCGAGCTTCACAATGGTGGTCAGCAGCATCCCGAGTGCGCGCAGGACGCCCTGCTTTTCTGACTGTAGCTCGAAGCCTTCGCCGCGCCCTTCGTGCCGCCCTTCGCTGCCTTCGATGCGCGTGATATAGCCCAGACTCAGGCTGCTCTTACCATGATCCGATGCCAGTTGCGCCTGCTGACGATTCTCCGTGTCGTCCAGCACGAGATGGTTCGATGTATTACCGTTACCGAGGGTGCGGCTCACGATGCCGGTGAGCGCACGATTTGCCAGCAGCTTCCACGGTGGCATGTTGTCCTGATTCGGCACGAACGCAGCGACAATGGGCCGATCAGGATCGCCGTTGACATACGCGACCAGCACCTCCTGACCGGGCCGCCCGTGCATCACCACGCCCATCTGGTCGCCCTGCCACGGCAGCGCGAGGCGTACCCAGATGGACGTATTCCCGTGATAGTTGCCCTCCCGGTCCCAGGCGTACTGGATCCGCAACACGGTTATAGGCATCGACCATTATCGGGTGCTGCTCCCATCCGACAATCACCGCATTTTCGTATCCTTCGATGCGTGGACGCGGCGTGACCTGCGGCATGCGATAGGGCTCTCGCGTGGGGTGCAGTTCGAACTGGGCGTCAAACTCATATTCCGCCACGCCACCGTCGAGCTTTGACGACAGCCCCTGAGTTCCCCGGATATCGATCCTGCAATCGAGCACGAGATATTCGCCGTTCGCCCCGGCGTGCGGATGGTCCGTCAGCGTGAATGTCCTGCCCGATTCGATACCACGCAGCGCGCCCTGGCCCTTCGCACGGATGCGCCCACAGCGGGCGGCTTCGAGCTTCACGCGCGCGAGATGCTGGGCCTCCTTGCGCCAGGCCTTTGCTTCCTCCGGTCCCGCACTATCCACCGGTTTCGAGTGGTAGCGGGTTGTTTCCGGCTGCGCGTATTCGGCGGGCTCGTAGGACTCGATTCGTTCACTATCGAAGATGTCTGGATGGCCATTTCCGTGCTTGATACCGTACTCTTCGCGATATGGCGCGCTGTTCGCGCTCAGTCGCGGCGAAATATAGCTGTGGTCATGGACTACGACCCTGTTGAGCGCAACCGACGTGCGCCAGGACTGATGCGTGACATATTCCCTGTCGAGATACCCGCCATTGGGACGATAAGGCAGCGTTGCGTAGGGCGCGGTCTGCGCCTTGCAGGCACGGATGCTGTCCGCGATGACAAGGAAATGGCGGCCTTTACTATGTTCGAACCAGATCAGAAAGCCGAATTCCTCGCACAGGCGCATGCAGAAGTTCCAGTCCGTTTCCGATGCCTGCCGGATGAAATCGCGTCGCGGAGACGGCGTGTTCTCGATGCGAAATTTGATATCGTGGCTGTACGATTTAAGGATCGTATGGAGAATGTCACAGATGCTTTTATCGATGAAGATGCGCGAGTTTTTGCACAGCGTCGCGCACCACCAGATCGGACGCAGCACGAATTCATAGACGACGGTCCTTGAATGTCAGCGTGATGGCCGAGCCCTTGATGGCGTCGAGATCGACTTCGAATTCGTCGGTGGCAAACCACTCCGGGTGGGGAACGGATCTGACCGCCTCGATGCGATATTCGAAAAGCTGCCCGATGGCTTCATGGCCTGTAATGCGTCGCGGCAGCAGGACGTCCTCACTGTAGTCCTGTTCCCGTCTCCCCCTTTGCAGGGTGATTTCCCGTACGGGCAATTCGGGACCGCGCATGCGCACGGGGGTGTTGTATTTTCTGGGGAACCACATGCTCAGGTCCCCCGCTGTAATGTCGCGCCGCAGGTTGTGGTGTCACCGATGAACGCCACACGCACGCCGCCATGCGTGCGCCTGCCCTTAGCGACAATTGGAAAATCGCCGCCGCATTTCGCGCACCGTACAAAGTGGCCGTCGAGCGCGACCGATATGTCCTGGTGTGTGAGGTTTGGCGCGGCCTCAATGACTTCGCCGCCGTGGTCTGTGATATCGCCCAGGCGCGCAACGTCGCGCCCCGTTACTGCGTCTTTCATTTGTCAGCACCTCCCTGGATGGCAAGGCGTTGCGATGAGAACTACGCCTCGCGCCGCCGTGGCCGCCTACCCTGAAAGGGCTGCTTTTCGCCCGATACACGAAAATTCTTAAAATCGGTTAAACGGAAATTCAGGGCGCATGAAAGCCCAGGAAATATTTCTCTCCGTTGATATTCCTCAAAATGGTCGCCACCGCAACAGCGAAGCGCATCCGGCGTCAGCTCAATCGCCTCGCATCGGTGCCGGACGGCGCGCAGCGGCTCGCGCAATGGCTGCCGCCATCGGCGCAACTCGAAAGCCTCTGGGAAATGGACACGAGCCTCGGCACGGTCATTTCGCCGAACCATGCGCTCGCGCGCATGGAATCCATTCCGCTGGCTTACTGCACTTCGTATTCAGTTGAAGGCTGCACCGATGCCCGTAAAAGCACTACCAAAATGGGGGTATTGCTAACGCCTTACAGTACCGGTTTAAATCGGGCTGACTGATTTATCTCCCTTCTTGAGTTACAGCCACGGAATTTCCCCTATGCAAGCCGTAGCACTCGAGCAAGCGCTCAAGCGGCACTATGTGCGCAATCAGCGCTGGGGATTCATCTGGGCCATCTGGATGGCCGTGCTATGGGGCGCGTGGTATGTGCCCGGCACGGCGCTCTGGTTCGAGCACCCGTATGTCGACATTCCAGCCGACGCCACCGCTTTGCGCCTGACGGCTACCGCTGTCATGACCTGGGTGCACGCAATCGGCGTATTCGTGTGGTTGCTGCTCTGGAATGGCATGCTCGGCAAGATCAGGGATTACGGGCGCACCATGGTCCGTTTCCGGCGCATTTCGAAATGGTATGCACTCGCTTCGCTGTGCGGCGGGCCGATGGCCATTTTCGGCTCGTACATGGCGATGACCTATGCCGGTCCCGTCTTCGCAGCCATCAGTTCGCTGCTTTTTCCCGTCGTCGGAACCGTGATCGCGGCGCTCTGGTTCAAGGAGCGCATCACGAGGCGAGCCGCGCTCGGCATGGGCATCATCATTCTCGGCGGTCTGGCCGTGTACGGCCCCGGCTTGTTCGGGCAATTGCAATCGACGCAACCGGATGCATGGCTTGGCTACGTCGGCGGCATCATGTCGGCGCTCGGCTGGGGCGCCGAGGGGGCTGTGGCCGCGCGCGCCATGGACGATGTCGGCCTGCAGTGCCGGTTCTCGTTCGAGGTTTTTTTCTGGGGCCTGCTGATTCTCCCGGCGCTCACGTTCTTCACCGATATGCCCGTCGGCAGACTGCTGGTCGACACGCTCGCGAACGGCCGCGCGTTGCTCTGGATTTTTCTCGCGGCTTCGACACATGCCTATTGCTACACGAGCTGGTACAAGGCCACGTCGCTGATCGGGGTGAGCCGCACGGGCGGGATCGGCAATCTCTATGCGGTGCTCGCACTCATTTTCATTGCGTGCTTCACCTTGCAAATGCCGGCCTGGTATTTCCTGATCGGCCTGGCATTGTCGATTACCGGCAGCTTCGTGATGTTCGGCGAACCCGCCGAATCGGTTGCCTCGTTGCGCGACGTGACGAGCGGCAATCAGGCCATGGTCGAAGCGGAGTGATGCGCATGAAACTTCATCAAAAGGGCTTCCTGCTCGTTCAGATCAGCCGCGTGGCGCACGCCTGGGACTACGAACTCGTCGAGAAAGCGCTGAGCGAATACGGCGCATCGAACCGCTACGCCATCAACACGATTCGCGTCGCGCTCGACGAGCTGGCGGCGGGCGGCCTGCTCCAACGTCTCGAAGAGAAGCTCGACG
Source organism: Paraburkholderia sp. A1RI-2L (assembly GCF_048957375.1). Taxonomy (NCBI): domain Bacteria; kingdom Pseudomonadati; phylum Pseudomonadota; class Betaproteobacteria; order Burkholderiales; family Burkholderiaceae; genus Paraburkholderia; species Paraburkholderia sp. A1RI-2L. The sequence continues at coordinate 157,012 of NZ_JARBTA010000003.1, read as the reverse complement.
ACGGCACGCATCTGGGCGCCGGCAAGGTGCTGTTCCGCTATCGGCTCACCGATTTCGGCCGTGCGCGCATGCGCGATACCGGTCTATTGACGCAATGAGGGCGCGAGGCAATGAATGAATTTTGGGGTTATGCGCACGCGGATACGTTGGCCGTGGCGATTATCGCCGGCCTCAGTCTGCTGAGTCTCATTTGCGCGCTTCGCTTCGTGAAGCATTATTGAGCGATCCATGCTCAGAAGTCTGAACCGCCCGTGTGCCCGTACATGATGATCGTGATGAAACGAATCGGCAGCTTGATCAGGCGCTCGGGTCCATGCGGCACCGATCCGCGAAACGTGAAGGCGTCGCCCGGCTGCAGCAGGTAGCTGCGATTGCCGTGCCGGTATTCCATCTTGCCCTGCAGCATGTAGATGAATTCCGTGCCCGGATGCTCGAACGTCGGGAAGATCTCGGACTCGTCGTCCATCGTAATGAGGAACGGCTCGAACAGCTTGGCCGGCCCCTGGTCGTACGCCAGCAGATGATAGGTGTGCCCTTTGGTCGTGCCGCGCCGGACCACCTCCATGCCCTTGCCCGCCTTCACGTGCTGCGCGGTGCCCTCCTGGCCTTCGAAATTACGGAACAACGTGGACATCGAGATACCCAGCGCGCGCGCGAGGCTCACCATCGACTCGAGGCTCGTCGATACCTGGCCGTTCTCGATCTTCGACACCATGCTGCGCGAGAGCCCGCTCTGTTCCGCGAGCTCGGCAATCGTGAGCCCCTGATTCGTGCGGTTTTCGCGCACGACCTTGCCGATGAAATGTTCGATCGACATCGAGTGATCGGGCGCCTCCCCTGCGGCCGTTGGCGCGTCTGCCTCGGCCCGCTCAACCTGCTCAACCCGCTTCGTCATTTGCCTGTCCCTGTTGGTTTGGCGTATCCAGATTGCCTGACGCGCCCGGCGTGTGGCCGTTGTCCACGGCCTCGCCCGCCGCGAGCGCCGTGTCGATCATATCGAGCGCGTTCGGGAATTCGCTCTGCGCGAGCGCCCAGCCCACCTGTGCCATGACACGGAATTCGTGCCCCTCGACGCGCAACGGCCGGCCCACCATCGCGCGCAAGCTTTCGGCGACAAGCTCCATGGCCGCCGTGCTGTTTTCCGCCGCGAGCGCCGCCACCTGAGCCGCGCACTCGCACCAGTCGAGCGCCGGCGTCGAGAAGTCGGTGAGCATGATCGCAAAATCCTGCTTGTCGAGCAATGTCGCGCCATTGAGGTCGCTCTGGATCGCCTGCAGGCGCCGGCCCAGCTGCACCAGCACGCGATCTGCGTACTCCGGGCCGAAACGTCCGGTCACCTCGTCGAAGTTGATCACGTGGATGGCAAACACCGCGCACGGCTGCGCGTTGCGGCGCGCACAAGCGAGGGCGAAATTCAGCCGGTCCATGAACATCGCCGAATTGGTGAGGCCCGTGGAACGGTCGAACACCAGGCGGCGGCGCGCGCTCTCTTCGGCGAGCTGGCGCCGCGTCACTTCGATGATGAAGCCTTCGAGACCGAGCAGCTCGTTGCGCGCGGAGAAAATACCGCGCCCCTGGTCCCATACCCACTTGGTCTGGCCCGCGCGGTCGACAATACGGTAAGTCATCTCATAGGGCTCGCCCACCGCCACGCGCGCCTGAATTTCATTCCAGACGAACTCGCGGTCCTCGGGATGAATGAGCGAAACGAACTTCATGAGCGATTCGTCGAGCAGCTCGTTGGCTTCATAGCCGGTCAGCTCGAAGCAGCCCTCGCTCACGAACTCCATCGACCACAGGCGATTGTTCTGTCCGCGATAGATCATCGCGCGCACGTTGGCGAGCAACATGCGCAGGCTGCGGCGGCTCGCGTGCAGCGCTTCCTCGTTGCGCCGGCTGTTCGACACGTCGAGCGCGAGACCCACCGCGCCGATCAGGTGTCCTTCCTGATCCGCCACCGCCTGGCAGCGAAGTTCGACATGAAACATGGTTTCGTCGGCGCGGATCATGCGCACGACCGTGATGAGCTCGCTGATATGGCCGTCGAGCAGTGTCGTGAGCCGCGCGGTCAGCATCGCGCGGTCTTCGGGATGCACGAAGCCGGCAAGCGGAGGAACGTCGCCACCGCCGCCGACGATACGCAGCATGCTGCGCCATGCGGGATTCACGAAGATGAGGTTCTGCTCGCGGTCGATGCGAAAGAGCGCCTGCGGCAGCTGCGCGACCACGTCCTGGCAGTGCTGCTGGATCTGCGCCTCGCTGCGCTGCGCCTCGGCGCTCGCGTAAGGCGCGGGAAACTGCAGGAGCGTCAGGCGCGAACCCCGGCCGCGCAGCACGGTGACGGGATGGCGCCGGAACGTGCCGTCGCCATACGCGAGGCGCAACGAACCCGAAGTGCGCTCGTCATCGACGCCGGTTTGCGCGAGCAGCTTCGTCAACTCCAGCAGCGACTGCGGATGCACCAGATTGCCGAACGGCATGCCGACGATCTCGTCGACATGATGTTCCCAGCGCGCGTGCTTCAGAAAAGCGCCGTTGACGAACACCAGCGCGTCATTGTCGAGCAGTACCGCGGGCGTGGAGAGATTTTCCGCGAAGGCAGTGAGCTCGGGCGCCGCGGAGCTGCGCATGCCGCGCTTGACTGCCCGCTTCGCACCGAACGTGAAAGCGAGCCCGAGCAGCCCGCTTGCCAGCGCGAGCGCGAAGGCAATGGCGATATAAAGCAGCACGTCGGCGCCCTGGCCCGGACCGAGTCGTGGCAGCACCAGCCCCACGACAAGCACCAGCAGCGTGGTGGAAAACAGATACACTGTCATCATGCATTGGCCTCGCGAATCCGCAATCCGGGCGCCGCAATTGCGTAGCCGTTACGTTGCAAAAGAACGGCGCCCGTCAGTTCCTTCTTCGCTACTTGTCTCCAGATGAATGCCGCCGACCGCGCCTGGTTGCGCCGTTATCCGCTCTACGCGAAGACCTGTGTCGTCCTCGCGTGCCTCGTCGCGCTCATCGCGCTGCTGTTCGTCTGCACGCGCGTCCAGCTCGACAACAAGGCCCTCTACGAACAGGCCGCCGTTTCGCTCGCCGATGCCGCCAGGCTGCGCCGCATCGCAACGAGCATCGCGGCCTCCGCACCCGATGCCGCGCTCAAGCTCAATGCACACGCCACGTCGCTCGTACGCAACGATACTTTGTTGACGCACTGGCGGCAACGGGGCGCGCCCACGCCGCTCATCGCCACGCAATTGCAAACGCTCGCGGGCGAGCACGCAGCCCCGGACATGCTCGATGCCCTGCGTATCGAGATCGACCGCCAGGGCGATGCGCTCGAAGCCGTCATCACGCTGCTCGAAGCCTGCACCGCCGCACTGCTGTTCGCGGGCATCTTCGCGCTGGCATGGGGCGCGCGGCGCGCGCTCGTGCTGCGCCCTGCGCTGCCCCTGCACATGCTCAACCAGGTCGGCCACGAAGTGCCCGCGGGACGCGACGAGATCGATCGCCTGATCACGGTGCTCAACGGGCTGGTCGCGCGACTGCGTAGCGAGCAGGATGAATCGGCCCGGCTCAAGCGTATCGTCGAGGACCATATTGCCTTTGCGGACCAGTCGCTCGATCTGCTGCATTATATCTGCGCCCAGCTCGCCGAAGACGCTCCCACGGGGGGTACGCTCGAAGCGCTGCTGCAACGTCTCGTCGGCATCCTGCGCGTGCAGCGCATCGCGCTCGTGCTCTCCGAGCCTTCGGCGCAGCTGCTTGGCGTCGATACCATCGTGGCGCCCGCCGATCTTGCACCGCACATCGTGCGCGAGCGCGTCGTGAACGAGCTGATGTCGCTTTCCGGCGTGCGCTCGCTGCCGCACAGCCAGTCGGACGAACTGCTGACGATCCTCGCGGCGCCGGTACGCGTGCCATCGGGCACCTATGGCGTGCTGATCTGCGAAAGCGACACCGACACGCGCAGCGAGCAGCGCCATCTGCATCTGCTGGAGACCATCGCGAGCGTGCTTGCGCAGGCCATCTCCAACCTGAGCCGGGACGTGCGCGACCGGCGCATGACGCTGCTGGAAGAGCGCAACGCCATCGCGCGCGAACTCCACGACTCGCTCGCGCAATCGCTCTCGTACATGAAAATCCAGCTCGCGCGGCTGCAGGCCGTGCTGCCCGAGGAGCTGTCGCACAGCGACGTCGGCCAGATCGCGCGGGCGATCCGCGAAGGGATCGACAGCGCCTATCGGCAGTTGCGCGAGTTGCTCACCACGTTCCGCACCTCGGTGCACGCGCGCGGACTCGCGGCGACGCTCGAGGAAGTCGCTGAAGAGCTGTCCTCGCGCAGCGAGGTGCAGATCTCGGTCGACAACCGCATCCGCCGCGTGCGCCTCACGGTCAACGAGGAGCTGCATATCGGGCAGATCGTGCGCGAAGCGCTCACCAACGTCGTGCGCCACGCGCGCGCATCGAGCGCGCTCGTGACGCTCTCGTCGACCGAGCGCGAAGTTACCGTGTCCATCGAAGACGATGGCCGCGGCATCGTCACGGAATCGGGCGGCGAGCACCATTACGGGCTCTCGATCATGCGCGAGCGCTCGCGCAGCCTCGGCGGCAAGCTTGAGATCCGCTCGAACGAGCCGGGCTCGCGCATCGTGGTGACCTTCGTGCCGGCCTCCTTCGCGCAGCAGGCACGCATCGGCACGGGCAGCACCACGCGCTAGCCAGCGCGGCCCGCGGGTTTCAGCCGCCTGCGCGCTCAGCCGCCTGCACGCTCAGCTGCCTGAAACGAAACGCCGCCCGACGTGCTCACGGTGCCACACGACCGCCTCGAGCCGTGAATGCAGGTCGAGCTTGTGCAGCACATGTTTGACATGCACCTTGACCGTGCCGACGCTGATGTCGAGCTTGCGCGCAATCGCCTTGTTGCAGAGCCCCTCGACGAGGTAGTCGAGCACTTCCTGCTCGCGCGCCGACAGCAGCGTCTCGCTCGCGCGGAACGACTGGCTGCCCGAGAGCGCCTGGACCAGGTTGCCGGTTGCGGACTCGCTGAGCACGGCGGTGCCTTTCAACACCTTCTGCAAATTCACGCACAGCTCCTCGGGCTCCATGTCCTTGAGCAGATAGCCGTGCGCTCCGGCACGCAGCGCGGCCACCACGTCCCGTTCGTTATCGGAGACGGTGAGCATGACAAGGCGTGCCTTCACACCCTGGTCGCGCAGCAAGGCAATGGTCTCGATGCCGCTCATCTCCGGCATGTTCAGATCGACCAGCATCACGTCCGGTTCAAGCTCCAGCGCCATCGCCACGCCTTCGCGCCCCGAGCCCGCCTCGCCAACGACGCGAAAGGCCGGGTTCATCTCGATGAGCTGCGCCACACCGCGCCGGAATAGCGCGTGGTCGTCGACGAGAAGCACTGTGGTAAGTGATTCCATACCCTTTCCTCCTGCATGACGGCACAAGGCCGAACGCCTCCAGTATGGCGCGCGCCTGCGATACGGCAATCTGCAAGAGGGGATTCCACTTTGGGGGTAGCGTGGAGAAAGGGACGGAGTACGAACTGGAATGAAAAAAGGCTCATGCGGCAACGCGCATGAGCCCCGGCAAAACGCAATCTCAACGCGGCTACAAATAAGCGTGCTCGACAGCAGGAATCTCTCCAGGCACCTCGGCGTCGGCCTGCACGCCCATGAACGCCGCCAGCCGCCGCGAGAAGTGATCGCGCACGAACAGCTTCCGGCCGCATCCGCCGCACGGCGTCACGTTGGCTGTCACATCTTCGTTCATCGAGCGGCAGTGAATGCAATACACGCGTCGCCGGAGGCTGCCGCTATGCTCCGCCCTCACCGCCTCGGGCGCGATACCGGCGCGCTCCGCGATCTGCCGCACCGACCCGATGAAAGGCTCGGTGCCGAGCGCATAGAGCCGAATTCCCACCTGCGCACCGCGCAGCGCCTCACCCAGCGCGCCCAGCAACTCGCCCTCTCCATCGAAGCGCCGCGCCACCGCATGCGGCAGCTCGCAAACACTGCCAGCACCCGCGTGCGCCAGGTCCTCGTCGACGGACCAGACCTCGAGCGGCGCCGTGCCCAGCGTGCTCAATGCCTTCAGCACGCGGACGCGATCCTCCGCGGTGGCGCCCGCAGTCAGGAGCCAGTGCTGCGTGCCCAGCGGATCGGCTTCGAGCGCCGCGTACACCGGGCGGCTCATGATCGGCGAAGTCATCATCGAAAGCTCCCTCCGTTGGTACGAGTGTCAGTAGACCGCGATCGCATGGGTGATCCAGATCACCGCGATGCCGGCCACAACGGTCACGTAAGGCAGAATCCCGGCGCGCTTGGCGACCTTGCCGTTGCCGAGCAGCTCCATGTCCTCTTTCATCGTGTCCGGGAAATGCCCCTTGTCGGTCACGTAGTGGCGGAACATGAACACCGGCAGGATCAGCGCGGCGAAGACCAGGCCCGACACCAGCGTGCCCGCGCCCCACGTATCCGCACCCATGCCGAGCAGCGCGAGATTGACGAACGAGAACAGCGTGCCCAGCACGATCAGCCAGTTGGGTGCGCGGAACGGCCGTACCCAGTCCTTGCGGTCGAGCCGGTGAATCCACGCGGAATTCAGGTTCAGGAAGTTGAAGATGATGTAGCCGACGTTGGCAATCGCGAGCACGAACACATAATCCGACATCAGCAGCAGGATCAGGTTGAAGCAGAGGTCGGTCCACATGGCGCGCGTGGGTGCGCCGTGTTCGTTCACATGCGAGAGGTACTTCGGCAGCCAGCCGTCCACCGAGGCCTGATACAGCGTGCGCGAGGAGCCCGCCATCGAGGTCATGATCGCCAGCACGAGTGCGAGCACCAGCATCACCACGAGCACGCGCTCGACCAGCAAGCCGCCGTGGATCATCGGCGCCATGGCCTTGGCCACGCCCATGCCGCTGTAGATGTCCGGCGAGAGGATGCCGCTGTAGACCGCGGGCGTCACCACGTTGCCGGCGGCGTCCTTGACGTCGGGCGTCACCAGATGGCCGAGGCCGAGCACGCCCTGGAACGAAAGCGGCACCACGGTGAAAACGAAAATGCACAGGAGACCGGAATACAGGATGGCCTTGAAGGTGTCGCGCTTCGGATCGCGGAATTCACGCGTGTAGCAGACGGCCGTCTCGAACCCGTAGGTCGACCACGCCGCCACGAAAAGCCCGCCCGCCATCAGCGTGATGCCCGCCATGTTCCACGTGCCGTCGATGATCTGTCCGCCGGCGTCCTTTGCCAGCGGCACGAGCGGAAACAGGTTGTGCGCGGCCACGTCGCCGGTGAAGAGCGGCACCATGCCGACGAGAATCAGCGGCACCAGCGCCGCCACGCCCAGGATGGTCTGGATGCGCGCCGCGTTCATGATGCCGCGGTGCTGGATCGCGAACGTGATGAGCAGGATCGCCGCGCCCAGTATGAAGGTCGCATTGATGCGCAGGCTCAGTCCCGAGCGCAGCCAGTCGAGGCTCACGAGCGTGATCTGCCAGGTGTTGATGGCAGAGTCCGCGGGAAAGAGGATCGACAGCACGTAGCCCGCCGCGAGCCCCGAGCCGATCGCAAGCACGGGCGACCACGCGAACCAGTTGCACCAGACCGAAAGCGGCGCGAACAGCTTCGAATAGCGTACCCATGCAATGGCGCCGTAGACCGACGCACCGCCCGATTTGTGCGGAAAGAGCCCGGCAATCTCCGCATACGAAAACGACTGGATGAAGCCAAGGCCGATCGAGATGATCCAGACAGCCCATGAAAGCTTACCCACGGTTGCCGCAATCGAGCCGATCGAGAACAGCACCAGCGCGGGCACTCCGCTAGCTACCCAGAATGCGCCGGTCCAACTGATCTTGCGTTGTAACGAACCCTCCGGTTCGACAACGAGTTCTTCGGAAATCGTATTCATATGTCTCTTCCTTTCTCTGATGAGGGACCGCTGGGCGGCGGCCGGAATACGGCTATGTGGAGATGCGACCGCCGCCGCGCCGCGCATCGAAAACCAGCGCCGCTTGAAGCTCGGCGCCGGACACGGCACGCGACACGACCACGAAGGACTCAGGATCCGGCGAAACTCGGCCGGGTGTGGGACTCGTCAAGGGTCGGACTAACGGGCGGACTCAAGCGCTCGACCTCGGCTTGGGTGCCGGGCGTGGTTGGCGCCCCATCGTCGAACTGCGCGAGCCATTGCCGCGCCGTGTCGCGATAGCGCACGAGCCCCTTGTATTCGGACAACTCCTGCGGCAGCGTGGTCAACACGCGATGCAGGCGCTTGCCCCATTTGGGCACGCGTGCGAGTTCGTCGAGGCTGATCAGATAGCAGCGCACGCAGAACAGGATCGCATTGCTGCGCGGCAGCCTGAACAGCGTCTGAAGCTCCACGCGCAAATGCAGCTTGCCGCCGACGTTCTCGGGCGTGATGCTCGCACGGTCAGGGCCCCACTCGGGGTAATGCTCGGGCGAGGTGTCCAGACGCGGATTGACGGTCATCGTCCAGTTCAGGCGGCGCACCGGCGCACCTGATTGCAGGCGCAACAAGAATTTCAGCGCGCGCTCGAAAATGCCGGCCTGATGCGCGAGCGGCACGGGACCGTGCCACTCCATGAAGCTCATGCCGAGGTCGAAATCGAGCGACCAGTCCGCCTGGGTCGTCACCATGCCGCCGTCCATGAACAGGTTGTCGTCGCGATGATCGAGCAGGACGAAATCGCCCTGCGCCTGGCGCGTGATGTACTCGAGCGGCGGACACGGCAGCGTGTCGGCGTCACCGAACACGAACGATTGCGTGAGCCCGAGCGGACGGTTCGTCCATGTCCACCGCGCCCTGTCTTCACCATCGCGCTCGAGCTGGAAATACTCGGGGTAATCGCGCGCAAGGCTTTCCATGATGAGTTCGAGCGTGTCCCACTGAGCGGTGTCCATGTGGTCCAGCACCTGGCAGCGCAAGGGGTCGGTTTCGAGCGTGAGCGCGCGGTCGCGGCATTCGGCAACGTAATGCTCGTCGATGTCGAACGCGGCCCGAAACACCGTGCCGGGCTCGCCGCTCGTATGCGGCTCGATGTTCACCGAATACATGTAGCGGTCTTCCGGGAACGGAAACGGAAAACGCAGGATCGCTGCTTCGCTGTTGCGATACGCGTAGGCGTCGCGAAACGATTCGTCGGGCTTGAAGGCGATGGACATGGCGTTGGGCTCTCTCGTTTTCGTCAGATGTTCAGCACGAGACGCGCGCTGCGCGCACGCGACACGCAAGGCAGCACGTTGCAGTTCGTGGCGCGTTCGGCGGCGCTCTGGAAGAAGTCGCGATGCTCGGGCTCGCCTTCCAGCACTTCGAGCGAGCAGGTGCCGCACGCGCCGCCCCGGCACATATAGGGGGCGTCGATGCCCGCCGCTTCCAGGGCTTCGAGCAGGCTCTGGTCGGCGCCTACCGCCACCTCGCGGCCGCTCTTTGCGAGCACCGCGACGAACGGCTCGCCGTGCGATGCACCGCCAAAGCTCTCCTGGTGAAAGTGGCTTTCGGGCCAGCCGCGCGCCCGCGCGACCTGTGCGAGCCCTTCCATCAAACCCACCGGTCCGCACGTATAGAGATGCGTGCCGGGCGGCTGCGCAGCCAGCAAGGAACCAAAGCGCGTTTCGACATCCTGCAAGTCGGTGTAGATGGCGACACCGCCCACGATGCGCTCGGCAATCAGCGCCTCGAGCGCTTCGGCGTCCTCCGGGCGGCAGCACAGATGCATCTCCACGCGCGCGCCGCTTGCGGCCAGCTCTGGCAGCATCGAAAGAAACGGCGTGATGCCGATCCCGCCCGCAACGATCACATGCTTCGTCGCGCGCCGCGCGAGCGGAAAGAAGTTCGACGGCATCGAAATTTCAAGCTCGCTGCCTTCCTTCACCTGGGCATGCATGAATGCCGAGCCGCCGCGCGAGGCTGGCACGCGCCGCACCATGATCTGATACGCGTCGCGCGCGCCCGCCGCCCTCGTCAGCGAGTAAGCGTTGCGCCAGGTACGCGCTTCGCCTCGCATGGTCACGACGACATGGCTGCCGGCGGAATACGCCGGCAGGGAGCCGCCTTGCGCGGGCACGAGCGTGAAGCGCCGAATATCGGCCGTAATGCTCTCCACACGTTCGACGCGTACTGGTATCGCCTTGGGTCCGTTTAGTCCGTTCATGCCGGTTGATCCCTCATCGTGGCTCCAAATCTGTACGAACAGAATCGGCGAGCCAAAAAGGGAGAGCAATGATTCATTGGGGGTAGCCCCCGCGCTACGCCCAGGAGGGTGCATCCGAGCGGGCGCCATGCAGCCGAATGTCCGTCTGGCGGGCTTCACAGCCCCATGCGTATATATGCGCGCTTACACGGCAAGGCATGTTGCGGCGCATTTGAAAGCTTCGCGTGGCGGACCGAAGTAGCGCGCCTACCCACTCGGAGGTAGCGCCACGGGGCGATTGTGACGCCGATTTTAACGAAGGAGACTGATTGCCATCCAGCGGCCCTGGTCCACACCTACCGGTCCGGACTCGTCGGCCTTTATTCACGCAAGGTTCTACCTCGGGAAAACGCTATGACAAGGCAATCAATTCTGAATATCCGCCATCGCGAACTGGGCTCGAAGCTGGACGGCGATATGTGGAACGACATGCCGCTGCCCTGGTACTACAACAGCGACCCGAACGACGAAGTGGTCGCGGTGCGCTCGACAGCGGGCCTCTACGATATCAGCGCGCTGAACATCCTGCGCGTGAGCGGCCCCGATGCCTGCGCAGTGATCGACAGCATCTGCGCCATCGACGTCACGAAGATGAAGCCCGGCACCGCGCGTCTGGCGGCGGAAGTCGACGAGCGCGGCGTCGTGTGCGACGACCTGATGGTGATCTACGACGCGCCGAATCAATACCGCATCTCGCACGGCGGCGGCACGACCCAGGAGCATCTGCGCCGCGCCGCGCAGGGCCGCAACGTCGAGTGGCATCAGGACTTCGACGTGCACATGCTCTCGCTGCAAGGCCCGCGCGCCGCGGCCATCCTGCAGCCGCATATCGGCATCGATCTCGCGAAGCTGCCGTATTTCGCGCACGTCGAAACTCAACTGTTCGACCGCAAGATCATTATTTCGCGCGGCGGCTACTCCGGCGAGCAGGGATTCGAAGTCTCGTGCAGCGCGAGCGACGCCATTGCGCTATGGGACGCCATTCTCGACGCGGGCAAGCCGCTCGGCATCGTGCCGGCCTCATGGACCTCGCTCGAGCTTGCGCGCATCGAAGCCGCCCTGCTCTTCTATCCCTTCGACATGCCCGAGGGCGACGTCACGCCGTGGGAGCTGAACCTCGACTGGATGATCGACGTCGAGAAGCCCGGCGACTACATCGGCAAGGCGGCGCTGCTCAACGCGCGCGGCAAGGAGCGCTTCAAGCAGGCCGGCGTGCTCGTGAAGCACGACGGCGCGGTGAGCGCGGGCGCGAAGATCTTCATCGGCAAGGAGCAGGTTGGCGTTGTCACGAGCGCGACGTTCAGCCGGTATCTGATGCAGTCGCTCGCGATGGTGCACCTGAAGCCCTCGCATACGGCGCTCGGCACCAAGGTGGAGATTCACGACGCCGCGGGCACTTTCACCGGCACCGTCACCCGCACGCCGTTCTATGACCCGCAACGCGTGCGCACGCGCGTAGCGGCCTGATTTTCGACTCAAGTCGACGCAAGCAGCCCCACAAGCACACCAAACACATCAGGAGATACGTTCCCATGTCCCGCGATCCCCGCTATGACGTGCTGTTCGAGCCCATCCAGATCGGCCCGAAGACGTTGCGCAACCGCTTCTACCAGGTCCCGCACTGCATCGGCGCGGGCAGCAATCTGCCCGGCTTCCAGGCCGCGCACCGCTCGATGAAGGCCGAAGGCGGCTGGGCGGCAATGAACACCGAATACTGCTCGATCCATCCGGAGTCGGACGACACGCACCGTCTCTCGGCACGCATCTGGGACGAAGGCGACGTGCGCAACCTGCGCGCGATGACCGAGGAAGTCCACAAGTACGGCGCGCTCGCGGGCATCGAAATGTGGTACGGCGGCGCGCACGCGCCCTGCATGGAAAGCCGCGCCACGCCGCGCGGCCCCAGCCAGTACGCTTCGGAGTTCGAAACGCTCACGTACTGCAAGGAGATGGATCTCGACGACATCCGCGATGTGCAGCAATACTATGTCGAAGCGGCCCTGCGCGCACGCGATGCCGGTTTCGACATCGTCTATGTGTACGGCGCGCACTCGTATCTGCCGCTGCAGTTCCTCTCGCCCTACTACAACAAGCGCACCGACGGCTACGGCGGCTCGCTCGAAAACCGCGCACGCTTCTGGCTCGAAACGCTCGAGAAAGTGCGCCGCGCCGTGGGCAGCGACTGTGCCATCGCCACGCGCTTTGCCGTGGACTCGCTCTATGGCGCCGGCGGCGTGGAAGTCGAAAAGGACGGCATGAAGTTCGTCGAAATGGCCGATTCGCTGGTCGACCTCTGGGACGTGGACGTGGGCGACATCGCCGAATGGGGCGAAGACGCGGGCCCCTCGCGCTTCTATCTGCAGGGCCACCAGGTCCCGTGGACCAAGTTCATCAAGCAGGTCTCGAAGAAGCCTGTGCTGGGCGTGGGCCGCTTCACCGATCCGGAGAAGATGACCGAGATCGTCACGAAGGGCTATGCGGACATCATCGGCGCGGCACGTCCTTCGATTGCCGACCCGTTCCTGCCGAAGAAAATCGAGGAAGGCCGCGTCGACGACGTGCGCGTGTGCATCGGCTGCAACGTCTGTATCTCGCGCTGGGAAATCGGCGGCCCGCCGATGATCTGCACGCAGAACGCCACGGCCGGCGAAGAGTATCGCCGCGGCTGGCACCCGGAAAAGTTCGAGGAGTGCAAGTCGGAAGACTCGGTGCTCGTGGTGGGTGCGGGTCCGTCGGGCTCGGAGTGCGCGCGCGTGCTGATGCAGCGCGGCTACACGGTCCACCTCGTGGATAGCGCCGAGAAGATCGGCGGCCATCTGAACAGCGTGGTCACGCTGCCTGGCCTCGGCGAATGGGGCTATCACCGCGACTATCGCGAAACGCAGATCACCAAGCTCCTCAAGAAGAACAAGCAGAGCCAGCTCGCGCTCGGCGTGAAGCCGCTTACCGCCGACGACGTGCTCGAGTACGGCGCGGAAAAAGTTGTTATCGCAACCGGTTCGCATTGGGTGACCGACGGCACCAACTGCCTCACGCACGATCCGATCCCCGGCGCCGATGCTTCGCAGCCCGATCAATTGACGCCCGAGCAGGTGCTGGGCGGCAAGAAGCCGATCGGCAAGCGTGTCGTGATTCTCAATGCGGACACCTACTTCATGGCGCCGAGCCTCGCCGAAAAGCTCGCGGCGGCTGGCCACGAAGTCACGATCGTGAGCGGCGTGCATCTGGCGAACTACATGCACTTCACGCTCGAGTATCCGAACATGATGCGCCGGCTCCATGAGCTGCATGTGACCGAACTGGGCGACCACTTCGCGAGCCGCATCGAGAAAGGCCGCATCGAGATCTACAACATCTGGGGTGACGGCTCGAAGCGCACCTACCGGGGCGCGGGCCAGCTGCCGCGCGATGCGAACAAGACGCACCGCTGGCTTGAGTTCGACTCGCTCGTGCTCGTCACCGGCCGCCGCTCGAACGACACGCTGTATCGCGAGATCAAGGCGAAGCAGGACCAGTGGGAGAGCAAGGGCATCAAGGGCGTGTACCTGATCGGCGACGCCGAAGCACCGCGCCTGATCGCCGATGCGACCTTCACGGGCCACCGCGTCGCACGCGAGATCGAGGAGTCCAACCCGCAGTTCCCGCTGCCTTACAAGCGCGAAGTGGCCGTCTGGGGCACGCCGCATCTGCCCGAAGGCACTTACCAGATCCACTACAAGAAGTAAGGCGGCACGGTCCCGGCACACCCTGTGTGAGACCGGGACCCACCCTGCCACCGTGGCCGCCCGCATCGCCGGGCGCCACGGTGCACAGATCCTGCTCAGGCGCGCTCGACGGCCTGGCACGGGCGCGCTTTGCCTGAAAAAAGCGCCCTTCCCCATTCAATAAACGGACGAAACGGACGAGCCATGCAGACCCCAGCGACTTTCGACCCAGCGACCGTCACGCGCATCCTGTTCGAGGGCTTCCCGTCGTTTGCGATCGCGCTGTTCTATCTCATCGGCCTCACGGCGATCGGCGTATTCGCGTGGGGTGTCTACGTCCAGATCCGCAAATACCGGCGCGGGCAGCGCTTGTCGAAATCGTTCGGCAAGATCGGCCTGCAGGCGCGCTTCAAGGACATGGTGCGCGTCGTGCTGAGCCACCGCACCGTCGCGCGCCGCGATCCCGCGGCGGGCCGCGCGCACCGGATGATTTTCTACGGCTTCGCGGTGCTGTTTCTCGGCACCGCCACCGTCACCGTCGATTACGACATCACCGCGCGCTTTCTCGGCGTTCACTTCTGGAACGGCGACTTCTATCTGCTGTTCAAGCTCGCGATGAACGTGGCGGGCGTCTCCATGATCGCCGGGCTCATCTACATGATGGCGCGCCGCGGCTGGATCAAACCGCCCAAGCTCGACTACAAGCGTCCCGACCGCCAGCCCGGCGACCCCGACTACGACCGCAGCGGCTACCGTCGCGAAGACTGGGCATTCCTCTGGACGCTCGTGCTGATCGGCATTACCGGCTTCGTGCTGAGCGGGCTGCGCCTCGTCTGGCTGCAAGATCGCGCCGTGGTGTGGGACACGCGCTGGTGGTCGCCGGTGGCGGCCCTCCTCGCCGAGATCTTCAAGGGCGTGGGCGTGAGCGCTTCGGCCGCCTATGTGATGCGTACCGGCCTCTGGTGGTTCCACGGCCTGCTCGCGCTCACCTTCATCGCGCTGATTCCGTACACCAAGGTCAAGCACATCTTCACGGCCTCGGCCTCGCTGATGATGCGCGATCCGCTCGCCGCGCAGCGCCTGCCGCGCATCGAGGCCGCCGAGGTTGTGGAAGGCGCCGAGGGGGCCGCGGGAGCAAAAGGCGACGCTCAGCCCGGCAGCGAGCGCGTGGGCTACAAGACCATCACCGACTTCACCTGGAAGCACCTGCTCAATCTCGACGCCTGCACGAAGTGCGGCCGCTGCCACGAGGCCTGCCCCGCCAACGCCGTGGGCGCGCCGCTCTCGCCGCGCGACGTGATCCTCTCGCTGCGCGAGTTCGCCAACGAGGCCCTGCAAAAGAACACGCTGCCCGACGAGGTGAAGCTCGACGTGCACGGCAAGGGCATCGGCCAGGTGTTCATGGAAACCGTCTGGTCGTGCCGCACTTGCATGGCCTGCGTGGAGATCTGCCCGGTGGCGGTCGAGCACGTGCCCATCATCGTGCAGATGCGCCGCAAGCTCGTCGAGGAAGGCGAGATGGAACCGCAAGTGCAAAAGACGCTGCAGGCGATCCACAAGAATGGCAATTCGTTTAACGAGTCGAAGCGCAAGCGCGCCGCATGGACCAAGCCGCTGCCCTTCCAGATCAAGGACGCGCGCAAGGAGAGCGTCGATCTGCTGTGGTTCGTGGGCGACTATGCCTCGTTCGATCCGCGCAATCAGCGCGTGACCCAGGCTTTCGCCACGCTGCTGCATAACGCCGGAGTGGATTTCGGTCTGCTCTACGAGGGCGAGTCGAACGCGGGCAACGACGTGCGCCGCGTGGGCGAGGAAGGGCTCTACGAACTGCTCGCCGAGAACAACATCGCGCTGCTCGGGCAGTCGAACTTCCGCAGCATCGTCACGACCGACCCGCACTCGTACAACACGATCCGCAACGAGTACCCCGACTTCGGCGGCAAGTTCGAGATCGAGCATTACACGAGCCTCGTCGCGCGCATGTTCAGCGAAGGCGTGTTGAAGCCGAAACGCAAGCTCGGCTACCGCGTGACCTTCCATGACCCGTGCCATCTCGGGCGCTTCAACAAGGGCTACGACGCGCCCCGCCAGATTCTCGCGGCGCTCGGCTGCGATCTCGTGGACATGCCCCGCTCGCGCGACAACTCGTTTTGCTGCGGCGCCGGCGGCGGCCGGATCTGGATGAGCGATCCGGTCGGCAAGGAGAAGCCTTCGCAGAACCGCATGCACGAGGCGGCGCGCATCGAAGGACTGGAGGTGTTCGTGGTGTGCTGCCCCAAGGATCTGACGATGTTCGAGGACGCGCTGAAGACGAGCGGCTACGAAGGCAAGTTCGTCGTGCGCGAGCTGATCGAGCTGATCGCCGAAAGCCTGGCGGAACCGGCCAGCGACGATGCAGCCCCTTCTGGCGATGTAGCCGCCATCGCCGCTGCATGAACGCGGCCTGAACGCTAACTGAACGCTAACCGAGCCCTGACTGAGCCCCGGCAAGGACTGCCCGAGATGACGCCCAGCTCCGCCACTCCGCAAAACCGCGCGCATGCGATGCACGGCAGGCACGCGCGGCACGGCACGCGCGAGATGCACGACACGCACGAACAGCGCGCGATGCCCGCAATGCCCGCAATGCCCGAGAAACGCGCGCGGCAGCGGCGAGCGCGCACGCCGACGATGCGCCGGCACTGGCGCGAGCTGGTCGAGCTCGCGCTGGCCGCCGACGACATCTACGCGGCCGCCGCGCTCTACCCGCACGCGGACGACGCGGACCGCTGGCGCCTCGGCGCGCGGCTCTTCGGGGCGCGGCGCGACTGCCTCGCCCTCGCGGCCTGCGCGTTCGCCCACGGCGCGGTGCTCGCCGAGCTCGCGCGGCTCGCGGCGGCGAACCACGACGAGACGCTGAAAATGCGCCTCGCGAGAAACCCCGCCACGCCCGGCGAGGCACTGGCGCTTTTCGTCGACGAACACGTAGCGCCGGACCGACGCCTCGCCTGCCTGCTCGCACGGCACGCGAAAGCGCCCCACGCGCTGCTTGCCACGCTCGCCGCGCAAAGCGAGGACATCGAGGTGCTGCGCGCGCTCTGCGAGAACGTCGGCGTGCCCTCGGAACTCCTGACGCTCGTCGAGCAGCGCGGCATCGCCGTGCTGCAGCGCCTGCTCGCGATCCATCTCGCGACCGATCCGCAAACGCTGCTGCAGCTCTGGCGGAGCACGCATACCGGCGCGGTACGCGCCCAGGTGCTGCGCCATCCGTGCTGCCCCGATGCGCTGCTTCGCACACTGCCCTCATCGCCGGCCGAGCGGCGCAGCCTCGCGCTCCAGACTCGCACGCCCGCCGCGATCCTCGCGCAGCTCGCTCGCGACGAAGACCCCGGTGTGCGCCGCGCCGCCGCGCTCAATGCGAGCACGTCCGCCGGCGCGCTGATCGGCCTGTGCTTCGATGCGCAAGCCATCGTGCGCCGCGTGGTGGCCACACGCCGCGACCTGCCGCTCAAGGTCGTCGAGTGGCTGATCGCAAACGACGATCCCTGGGTGCGCCGCACGCTCGCGCGCAATCCGGCCTGCCCGGCCGAGTGGCTCGAGCGCCTCGTGAACGACAGCGAAGCGGAAGTGCGCCGCGCGGTGGCGCGCCACCCGGACTGCCCCGCGCGCCTCGTCGCGCAGCTTGCCGCCGACCCGGTGGCTTGGGTCCGCGCGGGCGTCGCGCTGCGCGAAGACCTGCCGGGCGCGCTGCTGCGGCGCCTCGCCGCCGACGAAGACGTCGACGTGCTCTCCGGCATCGCACGCCATCCCGCGACCCCGCAGGCGCAGCTCGCACGGCTCGCCGCCCACCCGGTGGCGGACGTGCGCCGCGGCGTGATCCTGAATCGCGAGGCCTCGCGGCGCGTGCTGCTGCAACTGCGCCACGAGCCCTATCCGCTGCACCGCGTGCTGGTGTTCGAACATCCGAACCTCACGGACGCCGACCGCTGGCGCATGCGTTTCGACCCCGACCGCGAGGTCCGGGCGCGCCTGTTCGGCCATTTCGGGCGCGCGCTAGGCCCGCTCGCGCCTGCCGCCGCGGCGACGCAGCCCGCTGCCGTTTCCCCCCATCCGCTGGATGACGATGCAATGCAACACGAGCAACACGAAAGCGACGTGCAACACGATTCGCCCTGTCCGACGAACACCATGGAGTCAAGATGAAGATACTAGTCACAATCAAGCAGGTCGCTTCGCTCGATGAAGACTTCGAGCTGAACGACGACGGCCGCGACGTCAGCGCCGATTTTCACGTCTTCGACCTGAACGAGTGGGACCACTACGCACTGGAAGAAGCGATGCGCCTGAAGGAAGGCGCGAACGGCGACATCGAAATCGTGGTGGCCACGGTCGGCCCCGATAGCGCCGACGAAGAATTGCGCAAGTGCCTCGCAAAAGGCGCCGACCGCGCGGTGCGCATCTGGAGCGACGAGCTCGAAGACGCCGACCCGGTCGCCATCGCCCGGGTGCTGGCCGCGCTCGCGCGCAAGGAAGCGCCGGACATGATCTTCGCGGGCGTGCAGGCTTCCGATCACGCCTATGGCGTGACCGGCATGGCGCTCGCGGGCCTGATCGACTGGCCGCACGCGGCGGTCGTGGCGGGGCTCGATTACGCGCCCGGCGCGAAAACGGCCACCGCGCGCCGCGAGCTGGAGGGCGGCGCGTACGCCACCGTCGAGGTGCAGTGCCCCGCCGTGCTGACCATCCAGCTCGGCATCAACACGCCGCGCTACGCCTCGCTGCGCGGCATCAAGCAGGCCGCGCAACGGCCCATCGAAACGCTCACGCCGGACGAACTCGGCCTCGCCGCCAGTGAAACCGGCGCGGCGGGATCGCTCTCGCGGATCCGGCGCGTCTACGTGCCGGCCACGGGCCGCGCGCAAATGATCGAAGGCACGCCCGCCGAGCAGGCAGCGCGCCTGGCGGGTCTGATCAAGGAATTCAGGGGAGAAGCGAAATGAGCGGCATTCTGGTTCTGGTGGAACACCGTCAAGGGCAACTGCGCCCGGTCAGTCTCGAAGTGCTAGGCGCGGCCGTGCAGGCGAAGGAAGCAAGCGGCGAAACCGTCACGGTCGCCGTGCTGGGCGCACAGCCCGACGTCTACGTGGAAAGCCTCAAGCTCGCGGGCGTCGACGAGATCGTCACCGTGCAGACGAGCAGCGACGCCTTCGATCCGGAAATCTACGAAAACGTTGCGCGCGCAGTTATCGAGGCGCGTAAGCCCTCGCTCGTGCTGCTCCCGCATACGATCGACACGCTAGGCTACGCGGCCCCGCTCGCGGCCAAGGGCAACTACGGATTCACGACCGACGCGTTCGGGCTCGCGCGCGACGGCTCGGACTGGCTCGCGACGCGCTCGGGCTACGGGCAGAAGGTCAACATGGAGATCGAGTTTCCGGGCAAGGAAACGGCGCTCGTGACCCTGCGCCCCGGCGCCTTCAAAGCGCCCGATGCCGCCGGCAGCCCCAGCGTGAGCACGTTCGCGGCGCCGGCGCTCGCGCCGCGCAGCACGCACCTGGCGTTCGAGGAACCGGCCGCGAGCGGCGATGTCGACATTCCGGGCGCGGAATTCATCCTCTCGGTCGGCCGTGGCATCGGCGAGGAAACGCACGTCGAGCAATTCCGCGAGCTCGCGGAGACCGTGGGCGCCACGCTCGGCTGCTCGCGCCCGATCGCCGACTCGGGCTGGCTGCCCAAAGCGCACCAGGTCGGCCAATCCGGCAAGACCGCGGCGGCCTGCAAGATGTACATCGCGATGGGCATCTCGGGCTCGGTGCAGCACATGGCCGGCATGAAGCACGTGGACAACATCATTGCCGTGAACACCGATCCCGAAGCCTCGATCTTCACAATCGCACGCTACGGCATCGTGGGCGACATTTTCGACATCGCTGAGGAATTACGCAGTCACTTTTAGGCGTTTCTGAGTAGTGCGGGGTAGTGAGAAGAGATTTGGGCCGGTTCGCCATGACCGGCCCGTTTTTTTTCTTGCTGGTGAATATTGTCCATCGGGATTCCACCCGTAGACTTGATCCTCTAATCAAGAAAAAATCCGGTTGCTGCGCCGCTATGCCTGTGCAATGACGCGAGCAGCGTAGCAAGAGCGGATCACGCCGTTCCAGTAGAGACAGGCAGTCTGGTTAACGCGCCAAGGAAACGCCATGCCCCCCCATTCCGTTTTGCTTATCGACGACCATGCCCTCTTTCGCAAAGGCGTCGCGCAGCTCATCCAGATGAATCCGCTGTTCTCGATCGCAGGCGAAGCCGCCTCGGGCCGCGAAGGCGTAGAGATGGCCGCGCGCCTGAAGCCCGAGATCGTGCTGATCGACCTGAACATGCCGGAAGTCAGCGGCATCGAGACCCTTCAATTGATGCGTGATGCCGGCGTGAACGCGCGCTTCATCATGCTGACCGTCTCGGATCACGAACGCGACGTGGTCGCCGCGCTGCGTGCGGGCGCTCATGGCTATCTGCTCAAGGACATGGACCCCGAGGACCTCTGTGTCACCTTGCAGAAAGCATTGGCGGGCGCAGCCGTGCTCAGCGACGCGGTCACGGGCAGTCTCGTGCAGGCCCTCTCGGGCGGCCAGCGCATGGCGCCCGCGCAATCGGACCTCACCGCGCGCGAAGTCGAGGTACTCGACTACCTCGTCGAGGGCATGTGCAACAAGGTCATTGCGCGCAAGCTCGGCATCAGCGTGGGTACCGTGAAGGTCCATGTTAAGCACGTGCTGCGCAAGCTCGACCTGCATTCGCGGCTCGAAGCCGTGGTGTGGCGCCACGAGCAGGGCTCGCGCGAACGCTGAAGCGGCAGCGGGCTCAGTCGCCCGACGAACTCCGGATCGGCCCGGCGATATGCCCCCCTACCCACAAGGGGGTAGCCCCATAAGGCGAATTGTCACCGGAAATTTGAGTGCAAATAATTGGACCCAAGCTGGCAGCAGCGCCGCCATTCACGAGCGATGCGCCAGCCGATGTGCCCACTATTGGCAGTCGGAGCCTCCGGAGACACGTGTCATGCAGTCAACCCAATATGCCGAGGAATGTATTGAGCGGCCGGCCCGCGCGAGCGGCGTCGACGGCGTATTGCGCCAGCGGCTCGGACATTACGAGCCGAGCGCTGCCATCGTGCGCTCATGGACGCGCTGCCTGAACGACTACGGGCTCGACCCCGACGCGTGCCGCCCGCCGCCCGTGCTCACGAGCGCCGAACTCGCGCAGCGCCGCGAGCGCCTCGCCGATCTGATCGGCTGCGCGAAGCTCGAGATGACAACGCTCTACCAGCAACTGGGCGACGCCGACCTCGCGGTCGTGCTGAGCGACGCGGACGGCGTGATCCTGCATCTGGTGTCCTCGGCGAGCTTCGCGGAGCAAGTGGAAGACTGGGGCTTTTGCGTGGGCGCGGTCTGGAGCGAGCGCGAAGCGGGCACCAACGGCATGGGCACCTGCCTGGCCGAAGGCGAAGCGCTCGCCGTACGCCAGCACGAGCATTTTTTCTCCCGCTATGCCGCCCTCACCTGCTCGGCCGCGCCGGTATTCGACGAGCGCGGCGCGCTCGCAGGCGTGCTCGACGTGACGAGCCGCTCCCAGTTGCAGCAACAACATTCACTCGTGCTCGTGGGCATGTCGCGGCAAATGATCGAAAACCGTCTACTCGATGCACGCCACACCCAGGCGCATATGGTGCACTTTCATAGCCGCCCGGAATTCGTGAATACACTGCATGCCGGCAAGCTCACGATCGACGAGAGCGGCCTCGTGCTCGCCGCGAACCGCAGCGCGCTGTTCCAGCTTGGCTTCGGCACGCTGGCCGAGATTGCCGGCAAGCGCATCACCGACCTCTTTAGCGCCACACTCGCCGACCTCGTCGCGCGCAGTGTGCAGAGCTCGTTTCACCCCGTTGCGGTGTATCGCGCCCATGCGCCGAATCGCTTCTTCGCCGTCGCGCAAGCACCGCTCAAGCAAACCGCGGCGAGCATGGGCCGCACCATGGCGCAGCCAGTCGCCGCGCAAGATGCCCAAAAACCGCACGAGGGCGAAACGGCCACGCCGCGCCGCGCCACTGCGCGCCACCCCGGACGGGCATCGTGTGGCCCGCGTGTCGAGTTTGGCGACACGCATCTCGCGAGCCAGTTGCGCCTTGGCGAGCGCGTGATCGATCGCGGCATCGCCGTGCTGGTGCGCGGCGAGACGGGCTCAGGCAAGGACGTCTTCGCCAACGCGCTGCATGCGGCCAGCGCACGCCGCGAGGGGCCGTTCGTCGCGATCAACTGCGCGTCATTGCCCGAACACCTGATCGAAAGCGAATTGTTCGGCTATCGCGCGGGCGCGTTTACGGGCGCGCAGCGCGAGGGACGGCGCGGCAAGATTCTGCAGGCCAACGGCGGCACGCTCTTTCTCGACGAGATCGGCGACATGCCGCTCGCACTTCAGGCGCGGCTGCTGCGCGTGCTCGAAGAGCGCGAAGTGACGCCGCTTGGCTCGGAGTCCGCAATCAAGGTCGATTTCCAGCTGATCAGCGCGAGCCATCGCGACCTTGCTGCGCTTGTTGCGAACGGACAGTTTCGCGAAGACCTCTATTACCGGCTCAACGGTGTGGCAGTGAGCGTGCCGCCGCTGCGCGAGCGCGAAGACAAGCTCGAATTGATCCTTCATCTGCTCGAGCAGGATAACGAAGTCCCGCCGATGCTCGGCCGGGACGCCCGGCGGATCCTGCTTGCGAGCGCGTGGCCGGGCAACGTGCGCCAACTGCGCAATGTGCTGCGCACGGCCGCCGCGCTGTGCGACGGGCCTGAGCTGACTGCAGCGCATCTGCCCGCGGAGCTCGTGAGAGGGGCGGCGCTGCCCGCCATGCAGAGGGGCGATGCAAACGGTTATGCGCCGCTTGCCATGGCATCGGACGGCGATGGGAACATCGATCAGAGCGACGACGGCGATGACGACTGCGAGCCACTCAATGCCATCTTGCAGGCGGAACGCGAGGCGCTGATGGGATTGCTGGATACGCATCGCTGGAATGTCAGCGAGGTCGCTAATGCGCTGGGTGTCACGCGCAACACGCTGTACCGGAAAATGCGGCGTGTTCGTATCAAACGATGATGCGGCGTTTCCTTGTATTCGTCTCGGCATACAAGGAAACGCGACGAAAACTCAGATATACAACCCAGCCCAATCATCATGCCGATAGCCGGCCTGCACCACGCGCCTGGTGCGTTTGGGCTGCTGCGGACTCCCAATCAACTCCAGCAACTCGCCAAGCGAATCGATCACTCGCAGGCACGGCAAATCTGCCTCCTCGCCACCACCGGAACGAGCCGCGCCCTCTGCATAGCTCACCCGGATCATCTGCATCCCGGCGGCCTGCGCGGCCAGCGCATCGTTCGTGGAATCCCCCACATAAAGCGCATGAGCAGGCTGCACCGCCAGCGCCTCGCAGGCATGCAACAGCGGCGCCGGATGAGGTTTGCGCTGCGTGACAGCGCCGCCGTCCACAACAATATCGAACCACGTCGACAAACCGAATTGCTGCAATACAGGCTCGACAGCATCCATCGCCTTGTCGGTCACGACGCCAAGCTTCAACCCCATCCGCCGCAGTCCCTCCAGCGCGACCTCGACATCGGGAAATAGCTCGGCGAAGAGGCCGCCGATGCGCTTGCCGTGCAAGGTGCTGGCAAGATCGAAAAGGACAGCGTCGATGGGCAGTTTGCGCGACATGACTTGCATGAAGGTATCTCCTGTTGTTAGGCGCGCCCTCGGGCTCTCAGGCCGCGCGTTGTTGCCGGTCGATCATCTTGAGGATCATCGGCGTAAAGATCAGTTGCATCGCGAGCCCCATCTTGCCGCCCGGCACGACAATCACGTTGGGCCGGCTCATGAACGAGTCCTGCAGCATCGTCAGCAGATAGGGAAAATCGATCCCCCGCGGATTGGCGAAGCGGATCACCACAAAGCTTTCGTCGGCGCTCGGAATATCGCGCGCCGTGAACGGATTGGACGTATCCACGGTCGGCACACGCTGAAAATTCACATGCGTGCGGCTGAACTGCGGACAGATGTAATGTGCGTAGTCGGGCATGCGGCGCAGGATGGTGTCCATCACCGCCTCCTGCGAGTAGCCGCGCAACGTCTTGTCGCGATGCAGCTTCTGGATCCACTCGAGATTGATGATGGGCACCACGCCCACCAGCAGGTCCGCGTGCTGCGCAACGTCGATGCCGTGGCCGACGAAGCCGCCATGCAGCCCCTCGTAAAAGAGCAGGTCGGTGTCCGGCTCGACGTCGGCCCACGCGGTGAACTTGCCCGGCTCCACATCGTATTCCAGCGCTTCGGCCTCGTCGTGGATGTATTTACGCACGCGCCCCCGGCCGGTTGCGCCGTACTGTCTGAACAGATCCTCCAGCCGGTCCAGCACGTTCGCATCGGGACCGAAGTGGCTGAACTGCTTGCGCTGCTCCTCCGCCTCCTTCATCGCGATGTGCATACCCTCACGGTCGTGACGGTGGAACGCATCGCCCTCCACGATCTGCGCTTTGAGCTTCTCGCGCCGGAAAATGTGCTGAAAGCTGTTCATCACCGTGGTCGTGCCCGCGCCGCTCGAACCAGTGACCGCCACGATCGGATGTTTGATCGACATGATTGCTCGCTCAGGCGCAGGCTTCGGGCCGGAACAGCGAGCGCTCGTTAAAGAGCGGCGAATCGAACGGCCGGTCCACGCCGCGCTCGTACTCGCCGTAGTAGCGCTCTATCCGCGCGACTTCGCGCGTCGTTCCCAGCATCACACCCGTGCGCGCGTCGAGTGCGCCGGGCCGCAGATCGAGCACACGCTCGCGGCCCGTGCTGGCCGCGCCGCCCGCCTGCTCGACCAGCCACGCGAGCGGCTGTGCCGCGTGCACCAGGTCCAGGCCACTTGCATCCTGCAGGTCGCGGGACTCGCGCGGCACAATGCTCACTCCGCCCCGCATCAGGATGCGATGCAGATCGGCGACCGCGCAGCCGCCATGGCGCAGGCTGAAGTCGCGCTCGCGCACGCCCACGCTGCCCGCCCGGCATTCGCGCACATAGCGCAGCACCGGCGGCTCCCAGGCGTGCTCGCGCGCGCCGTCGATCGAGACTTCCAGGCCCTCGTCCGGCACGCGCATCGCGTGGTGCGTAAGCACGAACGTGTCACTCGCGCGATCGAGCGTGAAGCCATGAGTGCCGCGTCCGAGTGTCAGAACGAGCAGTGTCGAAGGACCGTAGAGCGCGTGCGCCGCCGCGCGCAGGGCATCGCCGCCGCGCCGCCATGCGGTCTCGCGCGCGTCCTTGTCCATCTCATTGGCCATCGATCCGCACGCCGCCTCGCGCACCGAAAAAATGCTGCCCGCCAGACCGTTCTCCGCAATTTGGGCAGCCCCGTCGAGCGCCTCGAAGGTCAGCAGATAGCCGTTGCGTGCGGTTGCCGCCGTGGCCGCCGTCACCGTCGCGGCCCGGGCGCCGTTCGATTGCGCCGCTGAATAGCCCGCGACGCACGCGCTGCGCTCGCACAGCGCCATCATCAATTCATGCGCGGCCGCCTGGATATCCGCGCCTGCGCCCGCACTGCCATCGAGCATGACCCTCTCGATCATCGCCGCGATGGCGCGCACCGCAAGCGCGATCTCGCCGATTACGCTGCGCAGGCGGTATGCGCCGGCTTCGTCGTGTTCGCCGTCCAGTGCGCGTGCAAGGAAGTCATCGAGCGTCATGTATCGGGATGGCATGGTCGCCTCATTGCAGGAGTTTGCTTCGCGCCACGCGAAATACGCGGCGCGCACGAATACAGCCAGACCGAGCAAGATGCCTGCCAGGTTCCGCGAGCCTCCCCGGAACACGGCTCAACGATAAAGCGCTGATCGAATCAGCGAAATTCAGATATTCTTAGTCATCCTATAAGGGATCCCTTACCTGTTCCCGCGCGCCCTTCGGCATTCCGTTCTGGCGCTTCTTCGCGTGGTCTCCGTCATGCTCAACTTCATTCGCACGCTCACGCTGCGCCAGTTGCAGATCTTTGCCGCCGCTGCGAAGCACGTGAGCTTCGTGCGCGCGGCGCAGGAACTGCATCTCACGCAGCCGGCCGTCTCCATGCAGATCAAGCAGCTCGAAGAAGCCGTTGGCCTGCCGCTTTTCGAGCGCATCGCGCGCCGCATCGTGCTGACCGAAGCCGGCGCCACGCTCGCGCATCATGCGCAGCGAATCCTGGGCGAAGTGAAGGACGCCCAGGACGCGCTGCAGTCGCTCTCGCTCGCAGACAGCGGCGCGATCTCGGTGGGCCTCGTGAGCACCGCGCGCTATTTCGTGCCGCAACTGATCGCGCGCTACTGCGCCCAGTTTCCGAAGGTGGAAGTGCGCTTCACGATCGCCCCGCGCGAGCCGCTGTTGCGCATGCTGCAGGACAACGCCATCGATCTCGCGGTAATGGGCCGCCCGCCGCGCGATCTCGACGCCGTCGCCGAGCCGCTCGCCTATAACCCGCAGGTGATCGTCGCGGCGCGCGATCACGCGTTCGCGGCGGTGCAGCGCATCGACGTGCAGGAACTGCGCCACGAGACCTTCCTCATGCGCGAGCCGGGCTCGGGCACGCGCACGGTCGTCGAGCAAATGTTCAAGCATCACCTCTTCACGCCCGCGAAGGTCGTCACGCTCGACAGCAACGAGACCATCAAACAGGCCGTCATGGCGGGCATGGGCATCAGCCTGCTTTCGCTGCACACGCTGCGGCTCGAATTGCGCACGCGCGAGATCGCGCTGCTCGACGTGTGCGGCACACCGATCGACCGCGCCTGGCAAATCGTGCATCTGAACGCGCGGCAACTCTCGCCCACCTGTCAATCGTTTCGCCGCTTCGTACTGGAAAACACCGAGACGTATCTGGCCGGCGAATACGTGGATCTGCCCACTCACCCCGTGCGCATCCGCCAAGGCGAGTGACACACTGTCACCGATACGGCGCACGCGCGTGTTCGCGCAGCGTGCCGCTTCCCATGCCTGCGCGCCAGGGCGTGCTCGATACGCGCGATCTGCGATAGGCGCTTGAGTCGATCCGCACACACACGCGGACCGCACGCGGTCCGTATGGCACGACGCTTGCATGAGTCGGCGGACCAGGCCGTCCGCTCACCGAGGAAGCGCTCATGACGCAATACGCCACGACGCAATACCCCACGAAAGCCGCGAGTGCCGTCACCGTGAATGCACCCGGTCGACTGCATCTCGGCTTTCTCGATCCGGGCGCGTCGCTCGGCCGGCGCTTCGGCAGCCTCGGCCTCGTGATCGACGGCATCAGCACGACGCTCGAGATGCGGCTCGCCGGCAACCATCACGCTATCAATAGCAGCGAAAGCAACGACGATCATTACTCCGCCCCGCCCTACGCGAGCGAGGAGCTGCCGCGCCTGCGCGCGCATATGGAGACGCTCAAGCGCCTGAGCGGCCGGCGCGAGCCGCTCGACGTGCGCTTGCGCCACGTACTGCCGGTTCATGCGGGCCTCGGCTCCGGCACGCAGCTCGCGCTGTGCGCCGGTCATGCGTTCGCGCGGCTGCATCGGCTCGAACTCGACGCCACGCAGCTTGCGCTCGCACTCGCGCGCGGCGCGCGCTCGGGCGTTGGCGTAGCGGGCTTCGAGCAAGGCGGGCTGATTCTCGACGGCGGCCCGCGCTCGGCGACGGAGCTGCCGCCCGTGCTGTCGCGCCTGCCGTTTCCCGACGAATGGCGCGTGCTGCTGGTGCTGGACGACGCGCACACCGGCTTGTCCGGCCCCGCCGAACGCAAGGCGATGGCCGCGTTGCCGCCGTTTCCGCAAGAGCTGGCCGCGCACGCCTGCCACCTCGCGCTGATGCAGATCCTGCCGGCCGCTGCGGAGCACGACTTCGCGCCGTTCGCGCGCGGCGTGAGCGAATTGCAGGACCGCATCGGCCGCTATTTCGCGCCGTCGCAAGGCGGCATCTACACGAGCGCGGCCGTCGCGCGCGTGCTCGACTGGATCAGCGCGCGGCATCGCGCCGGCATCGGACAAAGCTCATGGGGGCCCACGGGTTTCGCGATCCTGGCCTCGCATGACGAGGCCGCCCACGCCGTGGCGGCGGCGCGCGAGGCCGGTGTGGTCGGTCCCACGCTGCGGCTCGAAATCGTCAAGGGGCGCAACGCCGGCGCGACCGTCATTCATGCGCCGGGCAATGCCTGACGCCCTCTTTCAACCTCTCTTGCACATCCGACAAACGATGGAACGTCCCTTCATTCTCCACATGTTCACGCCGACCCGGCAGATGAGCCCATTCGACGTGAACATGGCCGTCGATGCGGGATACCAGGTCGTCGTGCCCTACGCCGACGTCGGCATCGACAACGTTGCGGCCCTCACGCAGGACGCAATCTTTTCGCGCGGCCCCAAGGGCGTGGCACGCACCGGTCTCTTCATCGGCGGACGCGACGTCGTGCTGGCCGCCGACATGCTCAAGCGCGCGCGCGAAGCAATGGTGCCGCCGTTCGAGGTCTCGGTATTCGCCGACCCGAGCGGCGCCTACACGACAGCGGCCGCGCTGGTCGCCAGCGTCGAGTGGCATCTGCGGCGCACGCACGGTGAAGCGCTCGACGGCAAGCGCGTCGTCGTGCTGGGCGGCACGGGCCCCGTGGGCGTGATCGCGGGCGTGCTGGCCGCGCGCGCGGGCGCGCACGTCTCGATTGCCAGCAGTCGAGGTCTCGAAGCCGCACAGGCCGCGAGCGGCCGCATCAACGCGCGCTTCGACGTGCAGACGCGCGGCGCCGATGCCCAGCTGACCGAAGCGCTCGACACCACGCTCGCGCGTGCCGAGCTGGTGTTCGCAACCGCAGCGGCGGGCGTGCAGGTGATGAACACGCGCCAGGTCGATCAGGCTTCCCAACTACTCGTGGCCGCCGACGTGAATGCGGTGCCGCCAGCGGGCATCGACGGCGTGGGCGTCGCCGACGACGGCAAGCCGTTCGGGATGCACCGTGCGCTCGGCATTGGCGCGCTGGCGATCGGCAACGTCAAATACCAGGTGCAGCGGCGCCTGTTCGAACGCATGCTTGCGACCACCAGTCCGGTCTACCTCGGTTTCGAGGAAGCCTTCGCGCTCGCCCGCGAGGTCGTGGCCGAGGGTGAAGTTCAGGCAGCGTGAGCCCATCAAGAATCGCGATGCGCCACGCGAAGCCCACCCATTACCGCTGCTGCCGCCAATATCACCGCAGCGAGGCGCGATCATGACGCGGCCCGCCATCGTCGTGGCCGGACTCTCCGCGCGGATGCTCGCGGAGTCCGCGCATCGCGCGGGCTGGCGCGTCATCGCGCTCGACCTGTTCGGCGACAGCGACACGCGAGGCGCTGCGCAGCGCTGGCATCCGGTCGGTCATGCCGCGGCGCTCGCGCTCGATCCGATGCGCACGCGCGCGGCGCTCGAGCGCGCGAGCTTCGAGCCCGGCGTGATGGGGTGGATCGCGGGCAGCGGCTTCGAGGCCTGCCCGGCCCTGCTGAGCGCGCCCGTCGCGGGGTTGCCGCTCATCGGCAACGCAGCGCCAGCCTATGACGCCATGCGTACGCCCACGCGTTTTTTTGCCATGTTGAGCGAGCACGGCATTGCCTTCCCCGAAACGCGGATGGAGCCCCCGCTCGACGCGCGCGACTGGTTACGCAAAGAAGCCTCGGGTACGGGTGGCCGGCATATTCGCTTTGTGGATCCGGTCGACGGTCCGGGCCATGACCTTGGCCATGACGTGCGCGACGGCGTCTATTACCAGCGGTTTTGCGAAGGCCGCCCGATGTCGGCGCTCTTTCTCGCCGATGGACGCCGCGCGAGCGTGCTCGGCATCAACGAGCAGCTCGTCGCGCGGCATGGAGAGCATTCGTTCGCCTGGCGCGGCGCGATCGGCCCCGTGCAGGTGGGCCCTCGCCTCGCGGACGCAGTGCGCCACGCCGTGCAGGCGATCGTCGCGGCGAGCGGGCTCGTCGGCCTCAACAGCCTCGATTTCCTGAGCGACGGCGAACGTTGCATCGTCCTCGAAGTCAACGCGCGCCCGTCGGCCACGATGGCGCTCTACGACTGCGATCCCCGTACTCCGCTGCTCGCGCGTCACGTGCGGGCCTGCCGGGGCGAAGCCCTCACGGCATTCGAAGCCGAACAGGAACCCGGCGCCAACACGCGCGCGCTGCCCGTGCGCGGCCAACTGGTCGTGTTCGCGCAAGACCACCATACCGTCACCCCCGCATTCGAAGATCAGGCGCGGCGGCTTGGCTGGTGTCACGACATTCCCGTCGCCGGCAGCGCGATTGCCGCCGGCACGCCGCTTTGCACCGTCTCGGCGACCTGTGCGCCGGGCACATCCGC
Source organism: Paraburkholderia sp. A1RI-2L (assembly GCF_048957375.1). Taxonomy (NCBI): domain Bacteria; kingdom Pseudomonadati; phylum Pseudomonadota; class Betaproteobacteria; order Burkholderiales; family Burkholderiaceae; genus Paraburkholderia; species Paraburkholderia sp. A1RI-2L. The sequence continues at coordinate 126,715 of NZ_JARBTA010000003.1, read as the reverse complement.
GGATGCGGTGCGCGCGGCCCTCGCCGCCCGCGCCGCCGCCATCGAACCCTTGCTGAAGGTGTCCCATGAACGCTCATTCGCCTGTCGTTGATTCAGTTGAATCGGTTGAAGCGGCTGAATCGGTTGCGTCAGCAACTACCGCCGCATCGCTCAGCGTCAACGCACTCGCGCAGCCCTTGCTCGCCGCGCTCCTTGAACGGCAGACCGAACTGGGCATCGCCGCGCGACGCGACCCGCGCGGCGTGCTGATCGTCGATGCCGGCATCGATGCGCCCGGCAGCGTGGCCGCCGGCGCCGGGATCGCCGAAATCTGCATGGGCGGGCTTGGCACCGTGCGCGTGCGCGCGAACGGCGGCGCCGGCGCGCGCGACGAATGGCCCACCGTGGTCGAGATTGCGAGCGCGCAGCCCGTGCTCGCCTGCCTCGCGAGCCAGTACGCAGGCTGGAGCCTTGCCGCCTCGAAAGAGGAGACCGGCGCCAAGAAGTTCTTCGCGCTCGGCTCGGGACCGGCGCGCTCGCTCGCCTGCAAGGAGCCGCTTTACGAGGAACTCGGTTATCGCGACGTCGCGAAGCGCGGCTGCCTCGTGCTGGAGGTGGACCGGGCCCCGCCCGAAGTCGTCATCGACAAGATCCTGCGCGATTGCGCGCTGGAGCCGCACGAACTCACGCTGATCCTCACGCCCACCGCCAGCCGCGCAGGCACGACGCAAGTGGTCGCGCGCGCGCTCGAAGTGGCGCTGCACAAGGCGCACGTGCTGGGCTTCGCGCTCGGGGACATCGTCGAGGGCAGCGCAAGCGCGCCGCTGCCGCCCCCCGCGCGCGAAGCGATCGAAGCGATGGGCCGCACCAACGACGCGATCCTTTACGGCGGACGCGTCCACCTGAGCGTCAACGGCAACGACGACGACGCGCGCGATCTCGCGCAGCGCCTGCCTTCGTCGGCCTCGCGCGACTTCGGCCGCTCGTTCGCCGAGATCTTCACCGAGTACGACTACGACTTCTACAAGATCGACCCGGCCCTCTTCGCGCCCGCCGAGGTCTGGGTCAGCAGTCTCGCGACGGGCCGCACCTGGCACGCGGGCGCGACACGCTTCGACCTGCTTCATCCGCTGTGGCTCGGCGAGGCATGACATGAAAGCGAGCGCGATCGCAAGCGCGAACACGAGCGCGAACCCCGGCGGACCGCGCATCGCCATCATGACCGACGAGACCGGCTGGCATACCACGCGCCTGAAGCGCGCGCTGCGCGAGCGCGGCGCGCAGGGCCGCTGCGTGGATCTCGCCGACTGCCGCATCGACACCACCTGGGCCGCGCACGGCCTCGTGATTCCGGGCTATGGCCGCGGTCTGCCCGATGCCGTGATCGTGCGCGGCATCGCGGGCGGCACGTTCGAGCAGGTGACCGTGCGCCTTGGCATCCTCCATGCGCTGCGCGAGCTGGGCGTGCCGGTCTACAACGACGCGCGCGCGATCGAGCGCAGCGTCGACAAGTCGATGACGTCGTTCCTGCTCCATCGCGCCGGCATCCCCACGCCGCCCGCGTGGGCCGGCGAGTCGGTGCCACACGCGCGCCGCATCGTGATGCGCGAGGCGGCGGCAGGCCGTGAGGTCGTGCTCAAGCCGCTGTTCGGCTCGCAGGGCAAGGGGCTCGTGCGCCTGGCACGCAGCGCGGAAACCGGCTGCGCGGCGCTGCCTGCGTTGCGGGCCTATGGCGGGCTCGCGTATATGCAGCGCTTCGTACCGCCAGCCTCCACGCCCGGCTTCGACTGGCGCGTGCTGGTGGTGGGCGGCAAGGCGGTCACTGCCATGCGGCGCGTGAGCGAGCACTGGATCCACAACGTCGCGCAAGGCGGACGCTGCGAAACTCAGCCGCTTACGCCCGAACTCGCGCAGCTCGCCGAGCGCGCGAGCGCCGCGCTCGGGCTCGACTATGCCGGCATCGACCTGGTGCCCTGCGGCGCCGCCGACGCCGGCGCCCAGGTCATCGAAGTCAACGGCGTGGCCGCGTGGCGCGGTTTGCAGTCCGTGACATCGTTCGATATCGCGGGCTGTATCGTCGACGACTTGCTCACACGCAGGCTCGGGTACGGCTGCACGCCGCGCGAGGCGGTCGCATGAACGCGCGGCCGGATCACAAGCTCATCCCCGCAGCCAATGCAGCCACAGCAGTCACGAAAGCGGCGGCGATCGAGGCCGCGTTTCTCTGGGCCTGCGAGCAGGATGTCGCGTGCGCGAAGCCCGGCAATGTCAGCGTCGCCTCCGCCGGGCACGGCATGACCGCGGACCATTTTCTCGCCAGCGCGCGAGCGGCCTGCGCGCCGCTCGCGCGCGCGGGCACGTCGGTGGGCGCACGCATCGAGGCGGCCATCGCCAGCACGCGTGCCGTGGCCGGGTGCAACACCAATCTCGGCATCGTGCTGCTCTGCGCGCCGCTTGCTGCCGCATTCGAAGGCACATTCGAAGCCAACCCGCCGCCGGCCTCGTTGCCCGCCTGCGCCGCATCCTTGCAACAGGTCCTGCGAGCGTTGAACGTGGAGGACGCCTGTGCTGCCTATCGCGCGATCGCACTCGCGAATCCAGGCGGGCTCGGCGAGGCGGACAGCCAGAGTGTCGGCACGACACCCACGGTCGATCTGCGCGCGGCCATGACGCTTGCCGCCGATCGCGACAGCATCGCGCGCCAGTATGCCGAAGACTTCCGCGATGTGCTGAGCTTCGGCCTCGCCACATTTCGCGCGGCCCGCGCTGCGCGGTCCGCTTCGCCCACGCCGCTCGCCGACGCGGTGCTGCTCACCTGGTTCGCCTTCCTCGCGCGCTGGCCCGATTCGCACATCGCGCGCAAACATGGCAACGCCTGCGCGCAGCGAATTTCGGACGAAGCGGCGGCGTGGCTCGCGCAGGGCGAGGCGCGCCTGTGCGCACCCGGCACGCTCGACGACTGGGACGCCGCGCTCAAGGCCGGCGGGATCAATCCGGGCACGAGCGCGGACCTCACGGTCGCAACGCTCTTCGCGGCCGCCTGCCTTGACCCGTCGATGATCACGCCTTTAACCGCCTTTTCACTGGAGTCACCGGAGACAACCCCATGGCAAAGATAGATCGCGTGCTAGTTGGCGAATCGCTCGTAGGCGTTGGCAACGAAGTCGCGCACATCGACCTGATCGTCGGCCCACGCGGCTCGGCGGCGGAAAGCGCCTTCTGCAACGCGCTCACCAACAATAAGGACGGCTTCACCTCGCTGCTCGCCGTGGTCGCGCCCAACCTGGTCGCCAAGCCCAACACGGTGCTGTTCAACAAGGTGACGATCAAGGGCGCGAAGCAGGCCGTGCAGATGTTCGGCCCGGCTCAGCGCGCGGTGGCGCTCGCGGTCGCTGACAGTGTGGAAGACGGCACGATTCCCGCCGACGAAGCCGACGACGTCTTTATCAGCGTAGGCGTATTCATTCACTGGCAGGCCGAAGACGACCAGAAGATCCAGGACTACAACTATCGCGCCACACGCGAGGCGCTCAAGCGCGCCGTGAACCGCGAACCCCGCGCGGCCGAGGTGGTGCGCCGCAAGGGCGAAGCGAAGCATCCGTTTGCCGCCAGCTGAGCGGCACGCCCGGAACCAAAGCGCGGAACCAAGGCACACAACCCAAGCGCCCAACCAGGGCGCTCAACGAACCGGACAGCACCTCATGCGGGCGGCGCCGGACGGGTCCTGGCAAGCCCCGTCCGGCCGCCCGTTCAAAAGGTCCCTTCCGGCGGAAACATGCCCGCGCCGAGCAACGCCAGCGCCACGCCCTCGCGCTTGTGCGCGGGTGCCACGCCCGCGCGGCGCCGCTCGATCGTCACGCCCACCGCCTTCACATTGGCGAATTTGTTCGGCTTCACGAGCGCGACTCGCACCCAGTGCGCGCCGAAATCGACCAGCAGCATTTGCGCAATCACCTCGGCCAGCGCCTCGAGCAGTTGCACGCCATGATTCGACAACAAGGCCTGCAGTGCACCGTGGACTTTTCCATAGTCGATGGTGTCGTGAATCGCGTCGGTATCGCACGCCCGGCTACGCGGCAGACCCGCCCAAAGATCGATCTGCACCGGTTGCGGGTCGTGCAGTTCCTCCGGGTCGATGCCGATCACCGTCTCGCCGGTAAAACCCTCGATAAAAATGAGGTCCATCGGTTGCGCACCCTCGCCTTCAATCTGGCGCGCCGTGCTGACTGCCTGCCTCGCGGGCCGGTCGAACATGCTGGTGTCGATTGCGTTCATGCTTGCTCCTCTCGCTTGCCCTGAATGGGTTGGCACGAACTTATGCAAGAACCGTCCCAGGCACGAATGTCGCAAGCAAAACCCGCATAGTGGTTCACGGCAGGTCCGCGGCAGCGCAACTGTGCGGCAAAAGCACTGCAAAAGCACAGCAAAAGCGCGGTCCCAGCGTGGCAAAGCGCATCTGGCACGCCGCGCGCCCGGTGACACTGTGTATCGCAAACTGCGCAAGCTGCCTGTCCATCAAAAAGCGCATGTGGAACGGCGCACGCGCACGGCAGCCACCCGACGACGAACCGAACACGAACCGATAGCAACAGCAGGCAGACAATGACCCGAGCCCATCCATCGAACCAGGCGCACCCAACCCACGAAGGCCGGGACGATACGGCGCTCGCGAGGCCTCGCCTTGCGTGGGCCATCACCGGATCGGGGCATTGCCTCGAAGAATCGCTCGCGCTTGCCGCCGAGCAGCCGAACGTCGACCTGTTTCTCTCACGCGCCGCCGAGGAAGTGTTGCCGCTCTACAAGATCGGCATCGCGCAACTGAAGGCGCGCTTTCGCGTGTTCCGCGACAACAGTGCGAGCGCCGTGCCGGTGGGCATGTTCTACGAAGCCGGTCTCTATCACACGCTCGTGATCGCCCCGGCCACCAGCAACACGGTGGCGAAATGCGCCTTCGGCATCTCGGACACGCTGCCGACCAACCTGTTCGCGCAGGCTGGCAAGCTCGGCATTCCCGGCATCATCTTTGCATGTGACACAGAACCGGTCGTGGTCACGAAAAGCCCGCTGGACTGGGTCGAACTGAGGCCGCGCAACATCGAGCTGCAGAACGTCGAGCGCCTGCGCCAGATCGACCACTGCGTGGTGGCCAATTCGATCGACGCGCTACGTGCGGCGCTGGAGACGCGTTACAGAACGCACGGCCTGCTTGCGGCCGTGCCTGATCAAGCCGGTTGATCGACGATCAAGAGAGACGCTCAAGAGCGACAAACCCAGGCGACAACCCCAGCGACGATTCAAAGCGAGCCCGACTCACACACCATGGAACACATCGTCTTTCTCACTGGACGCCTCGCCCAGCCCGGGCTCGAACGGGTGCTGCGCAGCCTCGAGCCCGCGCCGTTCACCTGGGAGATCCGCGAGATCGGCCTGCAAGTCGCCGCGCTCATGACGGCCGACATGATCCGCCGCCGCGTGAGCGCGCCCATCGCAGCCGACCGCGTGATCGTGCCTGGCCGCTGCCGGGGCGACCTCGATGCGCTCTCGGCTCACTACGGCATCCCCTTCGCGCGCGGCCCCGAGGAGCTCAAGGATCTGCCGGCCTACTTCAACCGCGCAGCGCGGCCGGTCGACCTCTCGAAGTACGACATCGCCATCTTCGCGGAGATCGTGGACGCGCCCCGCCTCGACGTCGAGGCCATCTGCCAGCGTGCCGCACAACTCCAGGCCGACGGCGCCAACGTGATCGATCTCGGCTGCCTGCCCTCCACGCCATTCCCGCATCTGGCCGACGCGGTGCGCGCGCTCAAGGCGCGCGGCTTCACGGTCAGCGTCGACTCGATGGACGCGAAGGAGCTCGTGCGCGGCGGCCGCGCCGGCGCCGACTATCTGCTCAGTCTCTCGACCGAGACGCTGTGGATTCTCAACGAGGTCGAATCGACGCCCATCCTGGTGGCGCGCGAGCCCGCCGACGAATCGTCGCTCTTCACCGCGATCGAAACCGTGAGCGCGATGGGACGGCCGTTTCTTGCCGATCCGATTCTCGACCCGATTCCATTCGGCCTCCTGAAGTCGCTGGTGCGCTACCAGCGCGTGCGCGACGCGTTCCCCGATGCGCCCATCATGATGGGCGTGGGCAACGTCACCGAGCTCACCGAGGCCGATACGTGCGGCATCAACGCCGTGCTGCTCGGCATGGGCGCGGAGCTGGGCATTGCCGCCATCCTGACGACCCAGGTCAGCCAGCACACCCGCCGCGCGATTCGCGAAGCGGACGTCGCGCGGCGCGTGATGTACGCCGCGCGCGAGCAGCGCACGCTGCCCAAGGGCATCTCGGACGCGCTGATGACCGTTCATGCGAAACGGCCCTTCCCCGACTCGCCCGAGGAGATTGCCGACACCGCGCGCGCGATCCGCGATCCGAACTTTCGGGTGCAGGTGTCGAGCGCAGGCGTGCACGTCTACAACCGCGACGGCCATCATGTGGCTGTCGACCCGTTCGCGCTCTGGCCGCGCCTGAAGCTCGAAAGCGACGGTGCGCATGCGTTCTACATGGGCGTGGAACTGGCGCGCGCCGAAGTGGCGTGGCGCCTCGGCAAGCGCTACGCGCAGGATCAGTCGCTCGACTGGGGCTGCGCCGCCGAGCGCGATGCGGAAAACCTGCTCGAACAATGCGCGCCAGGCACGACGCTGCGCAAGGAGGCCTGAATGATCCACGAGACCGTAGTCACCACCTGCTCCGCCGACGGCACGCCGCATATCGCGCCAATGGGCGCGCGCCTCGAGCGCGAGAGCGTCGTGCTGATGCCGTTCACGCCGTCCACCACCTACGACAACATCATGGCGAGCGGCTGCGCGGTGATGAATTTCACCACCGACGTGCGCGTGTTCGCCGGCTGCGTGACGGGCCGCCGAGGCTGGCCGACGCTGCCCGCCGGCACGGTGCCGGGCGTGCGACTCGCGGGGGCGCTCGCGCATACCGAGTTGCGCCTCGTCGACGCGAGCGGCGACCCGGCCCGTCCGGTGCTGACGCTACGCCGCGTGGCCGAGGCCACGCACGCGCCTTTCACGGGCTTTAACCGCGCGCAGGCCGCCGTGATCGAAGCCGCCGTGCTGGTGAGCCGCCTGCATCTGCTGCCGCGCGAAAAGATCGAAACGGAAATGGCGTGGCTCACGATCGCCATCGATAGAACGGCAGGCCCCGCCGAGCGCGAAGCCTGGCGGTGGCTGAGCGAAGCCACGGCCGCTTTCTATTCAAACCACGATTCCCTCCACGATTCACACAACGAGCGCGCGTGCATGCGCGAACCGACATGATCCGACTCCTCACCAGTGTGCGCGACCTCGTCGAGGCGCGTGAAGCAGCCGCCGCAGGGGCGGATTTCATCGACCTCAAGGAGCCGCGCGCGGGTGCGCTGGGCGCGTTGCCGGCTACGCGCGTCGCGAGCATCGTCAACGCGTTGCACGAGAGCTATCCGGGCCTGCCCGTGAGCGCGACGATCGGTGACCTGCGCCCCGGCGACCACGCGGCCGTGGCGCATCATGCGAACCGTATCGGCCGCTGCGGCGTGGATTACGTGAAGGCGGGCGTGGCCCCTGGGCCCGCGGCGCGCGAGACGCTCGAACGCATGCGCGCGCTGCGCTGGAGCATGGTGCCGGTGCTGCTATGCGACGACGGGCTCGATCTCAGGCTGGTTGAATATGCGTGCGAGTTGGGGTTCGCCGGTGTGATGGCCGATACGCAGCGCAAGGAAGCCGGCAGCCTCTTTCACTGCGTGCCGCTCGCCGTGCTCGATAGCATGGTGCAGATCGCGCGTGCGCATGAAGTGATGGTGGGGCTCGCGGGCGCGCTGCGTGTCGAGCATGTGCCACGCGTGCGGGCGCTGTTGCCGGATTTTGCCGGGTTTCGGAGCGCGTTGTGCGATGGGGCCCGGACGGGCAGGCTCGAGGGCGCGCGGGTGCGGATGCTGCGCGGCGCGTTAAACGGAGAGATGCAGGCGGTATCGGATGATGCCCTGCAGGCCGCGTGATTCACGCCGAATTCTGATTGGGGTCCTGGTGTTGATTGCGCTTTTCGATTCTTGCGCCTACTTGTCTTCGTGTAGGTATGCCCTATCGAACCTACTGGGTGTTGGCGCACTCACGGCCCGCGCTTCGTTTGCGGAATGAATCCCTCTCTGCTAGCGGCCTTTGCGCGGCCTGGCCGCAGTGGTGTCGGTCGCTCCGTTCGCAACATCATCTCCGCGCTATGCGAATCCGTACAACTTCGTTGGGTTACTAACGAATATCTGCTGCTGCCAATCCGCGCGCCCGATCCAGGCCACGACGGTGTCCACCAGACTCGCATCATCCGGCTTGTCGGTCTTCTCCGTCGGGTGGGGCCAGTCGGTGCCCCATAGCATCCGCTCCGGTGCCATATCGATCAGCGCTTTCGCGACAGGCGCAACGTCTTCGTAAGCGGGCGCGCCCGTTTTGCTGTCGACGTACGGCCCCGACAACGTGATCCATGTATTGCCTTGTTCGACCAGGCGTCGCGCCGTACGCAACGCGTCCGACGACAGCCCGCCGGGTTGCGGAACATGCGCGATATGGTCGATGACAAGCGGGCAAGGCAACGCCGACAAATGACGTTCGAGTTCCGGCAGTCGCGCGCCCTGCACCACCAGTTCGATATGCCAGCCGAGATTGGCGATGCGCGCGGCAAGCGGCGCAAGCATGTCGAGCGTCGTCGCGCCGGGATAGCTCAGGTTGAAGCGAATCGCACGAATGCCGCCCCGATCCAGGGTCTGCAGTTGCGCATCGCTGACCGAACTGTCGATGACGGCAACGCCGCGCGCGTTGCCGCCGAACTGCCGGATGGCTTCCAGCGTGCAGCGGTTGTCCGTGCCGTACGTCGACGGCGTGACGACCACGTTGCGCGTCACGCCGAGCCGCGACTGCAGGAGCCGGTATTGCGCGACCGTCGCATTCGGCGGACGCAGCGTCGTGCCCGGCGCAACCGGGAAGCGGTCGTCGTAGATATGCATATGACAGTCGATGGCACCTTCCGGCAACCTGAACGCCGGCCGTTCCGTGCCGCTCGACCACGTCTGTTCGGCAGCGGCCAGCTTCGGCAGCGCTGCCGACATCAGCGCAACGCCGGCGAACTGGAGGAACTCGCGTCTCGTAGCGGCTTTCATGCTCAGATGGTCTCCGTCTTGCCGGCGAGACGGTTTGCCGATCCATTGCGCGTCAGCAGCAACAATGTCGCAACGCTCACGAGCGTAAGAACGGCGAGCGGCATGAGTGCCAGCGCGTAGCTACCCGTGGCCTCTTTCACCCATCCGTAGACGTTCACCATCAGTCCGCCGCCGAGCAGATTCGCGATCGCATTGACCGTCGCGAGCCCCGCTGCCACGGCGCTGTTCGACAGCATGTCGGTGGCCAGCGCCCAGAACGGGCCTTTGAACGAATAGGCTCCGACGAGCACCGCGCACAGCATGCAGATCGTCGGCAGAAGTGAGCCGCTCAGCGACGTCGCGAACAGGCCCACGCCAATCAGCAGCATTGGCACGACGGTGTGCCAGCGGCGTTCGCCCAGCCGGTCCGAACGGCGTCCCCAGTAGACCATCAGGACGGAGGCGACGGCGTACGGCACGGAGTTCAGCAAGCCTGTCTGCATGACAGACAAACCAAACGACTTGAGCAGTTGCGGCTGCCACACGGACAGCGTGCTACCCGCCGCCGACGCACACGTATCGACGAGCGCGAGACACAGCACATAGCGATTGCGGAACAGTTGCGCGAGCGGCAGCGACGGCACCTTCTTCGGCGCCTTGTGTTCGCTGATGAGCGCGTTGACGAGCCACCTGCGCTCGTCATCGTCGAGCCATTTCGCGTTCTCCGGCTTGTTGGTCAGCATGAACAGACATGTAACGCCGAGCAGCACGGTCGGTATGCCTTCGAGAATGAACAGCCAGTGCCAGCCACGCAAACCCCAGAAGCCATCCATCTGCAGGAGCAACGCCGAAACCGGCGAGCCGACGAAACTCGCGGCGGGAATCGCAACCATGAATGTCGCGACGATGCGAGCGCGATACGACGCCGGAATCCAGTACGACAGATACAGCAGCACGCCGGGGAAAAAGCCCGCTTCGGCGGCGCCGAGCAGAAAGCGCAGGACATAGAACGACGTCGCGTTATGCACGAGCGCGGTCGCCGCCGACACGATGCCCCATGTAATCATGATCCGCGCGATCCAGATTCGCGCGCCGTACTTTTGCAGCGCGAGATTGCTGGGCACCTCGCAAAAGAAGTAGGAAACGAAGAACAGGCTGCTGCCGAAGCCGAACACCTTCGCCGACATGCCAAGGTCGTGGTTCATCTGCAGCGACGCCATGCCCACGTTGCCCCGGTCGATAAAGGCAAGTAAATAGCACACCATCAGAAAGGGAATGAGTCGCCAGACGACCTTTCGTATCGTCTGGCGCTCGATCGCGGACTTGTCCATGAATCCAGTTTGCATCCTCGTCTCCGTTTATTGTGCGCCTGCGCGCTGATTCGTGAATCGTTGCCATGCAATGACGGCGATGACGCCGCTGGCGAGCACCACTGCCATGGCTGCGAACGTGTGTCGTACCCCTAGCGCCTCGGACGCGGTTCCGACGAGCAGATAGCCGAACGGCATCGTGCCGTTGTAGGCCATCCCGTACATGCCAACGAGTGCGCCGCGCACGTGTTCCGGGCATTGCCGCTGGATGGTCGCGTTGGTCGACGTGGCCGCGAAAGTAAGGCTGAAACCGAGTGCGTAAAACGCCGCCACCGTGGCTGCCGCCTCCGATGTCGCGGCGAGCAGCGCGAGGGCGCCGACGGCCGTCCAAGGCGCCCACGCGATGGATCTTCGCGACGCCAACGGACCGATCGCCGAAGAAAGCAGAATCGCCGCGCTCAACGAACCCGCGCCGGCGCACGCGAAGAACACGCCCGTAAAGCGCGCCGCGTCATGAAAGCCCTGGTCCGCGAGTAGCGGCACGAGCGTCTGGTAACTGCCGGCGAACAAACCGATGCACGCGAGAATCGGCAGATAGCGCGCCGAGAACGCATCGGACATCACATACCCGACTGCGTCGCGCAGGCTGCCGTCCGCGCGCGCGGACCGCGCCGCCCTGGCCGTTCTGATCGAACGCACGCACGTCGCCATGAAGCAGAGCGCCACCGCGTAAATCACAAACGATGTTCTGGGTCCGAGCGTCGGGTAGACGAAGCCCGCAATCGTCGGGCCGACCATGCGGCCGACGTTGTAGACCATCGTGTTCATCGCGACTGCGTTCGACGTATGCGCCGGATCTTCGAGACTCGTGAGCAGAAGAACCTGGCGCGCAGGCGTCTCGACCGCGCTCGACACACCGATGGCGAGCGCATGCGCGAGTATCAGCTTCACGCCGAGCACGCCGAGCAGCGACAGCGTGAAAAGACTGGCCGTCAATACCAGCGACGCCGTGAGCACGCACAACGTCGCGCGTTTCGCATTGGCTGAACTGATCCGCGAGCCGGCAATCGGCGCGACGATCAGCTGAGGTCCGTACAGCAAAAAATTGAGCAGCGCGAGAATCGCCGCCGACCCCGACAGGTCATAGACGAGCAGGTTCAGCGTGACGTTCTGCGTCCAGCTTCCCAGCACGGACGCGACCTGCCCGCTCAGGTAGCGTCGCAGCGACGCCTCGGCAAGCGCCGGAAACAGTCTGCTGACGAAGCCGGTTTGTGCGGCCATCGTCATGACAACGCCTTGCCGCGCGTTTCGGGCGCGAAGAACACGACGACGGCGGCGGCGATGAATGCGACGATGGTCGTCGCGAGTCCGAGCACGAATCCGCCGGAAGTCGACGCGAGCGCGCCGATGATCAACGGCGCGATGAAGCCGCCCAGACGGCCGCCGTTATACGCGAGGCCCATCAGAAATCCGCGCGACGCCGTGTTGCCGATGATCTCCGCGAGGAACGGACCCGCTCCCGCGAAAATACCGTTCACGCTGAAGCCGGTCAGAAAGATCGCGACCATCAGCAGCAGCGCGTCCGACGACAGGATGTACACGCCCACGGCGGCCGCCCCGATCAATAGATAGGCAAGGAACATCGGACGTCGGCCGAGCCTGTCGACGAAAGCCGAAAACAGCAGGAATCCGCTGATCGCACCGAACTGCAGCGCAAGCACGAACTTGAGGCTATGCACGAAGTCGAGATGCTTCACCGTGACGAGAAACGTCGGCGTCCACGTGAAGACGCCCCAGTACAGGTATTGCAGAAAGAAGATGAAACCGAACGCCGTCAGCAGTCCACGCACATTGAGCTTGTCGGCGCTTGCCGCTTGCATGTCGTGTACCGACGGCTTCGCCTGCTTGCGTTCCAGCCAGATCGGCGATTCAGGTGTATTTCTCGCGACCCAGAAGAGGATGAAGAACGGCAACGCACCGATCAGAAAAAGCAGACGCCAGTTGTTGCCGCCAAGCCCGTCGTTCACGCCGCTGACGATGCCTGAAATCGTGATGGCGAGAATTGCGCCGATGGGCAGACCCATCTGCATCAGCGCGCCGCCCTTGCCGCGTCGGCTCGCGTGCCAGGTTTCAGCAATGAGCGCGGCGCCCGCCGTCCATGTGCCGCCCATTCCCAACGCGCCGAAGAAGCGCAACGCCGCGAACCAGTGTTCGTTCGGTGCGAACGCAATCAGCCCCGAGAACAGCGAATAAATGCCGACGCAGAGCAACGCAGTACGCACGCGCCCTAACCGGTCCGACACATAGCCGAACAGAATCCCGCCGACGATCTGCCCCGCCGCCGTAATGCTCGTGAAAAGACCGAGCTGTGCCTTGCTCAGGCCAAACTGAAGAGCGAGCGTCGGCAGGAGAAGCGACAGCAGAAACGAGTCGTAGCTCTCGAAAGTCCAGCCGAGTCCCGCGAGTGAAAGCGAACGCCACTCGGTGCCCGTGATGTTCCTCAATCCCTTGGCTTGTGCACCGTCCTTGAATTCGGTTGCTGCAACCGTTGCGCTCGTCTTCATGTGTTGTCTCCGGCAATCGCAAGGCGATAAGTCGTCGCCGCCGTCTGGCTGAACAGCGCGGATTTTTCATCGGCGGACATCGCGGACGCAAGTCGTTTGAAGGCGTTCCACAGCACGCCGTAACTGAACATCCCTTTGTCGACGGGAAAGTTGCTTTCGAACATGCAGCGTTTCACGCCGAACAGTTCGACGCAGGTGTCGAAATACGGCCGCCACGCACAGGCCAATTCTTCGGACGAAGGCGGCAGCTCGCGCGCGGCGAAGTCGAAACCGAACACGTTCATGCCCGCGCCGCCGAGCTTGATGCGCGTGTTGGGCAGGCTCGCGACGCGAACGAGTTTCTGCTTCCACTCGGCATGCACAGCCGCGCGTTGACCGGCATGCGGACCCACGCCCAGCGGACCGCCGAAATGATCGATGACGACCGTGACGTGATCCGCGGCACGCGCGAGTTCATATAGATCGTCGAGTTGCGTGTGATAGACCCATGCGTCGAGCGACAACCCGAAGCGGCCGAGCGCCCTGACACCTCGCCGGAAGGCCGGATTCGTCATCAGGTCGCGCGGCGGCGTCACGGGACTCGAAGCCACTTCGGGACTCGCGTGCCACGCGAGCGGATTGCGGATGCCGCGCAGGCGGCCGCCGGATGCCTGCAACATCGCTTCGAGCACGGCGCTGAGTTCCGCGCCCAGCGTCAGATCCGCACCGCCGACGATCGCCTCGCAGCAGCGCGCCCGTCCATACGCGCTGCTTGCGAACATCGCAGCGATGCCGTTGGCGAACTCCACTTCACCAACGGGTTTCATCGCATCGGGACCGTCCTGGCGCAACATCGAGCGGCATTGCACGTAGACGGTCGACATGACTCGATGCCCGCTTGCCACATCCTTGCCGAACTCATCCGCGAGATATCGCCCCGTTTGACGGTCCCAAAGATGATGATGGGCATCGACAATCGGCAGCTCAGGCTCGAGAACAGGCTCCTCTCGCAATGCAAGCCAGTCCTCTCGAACCGGAAGATGGGGCGCGTGGACTATCTGCACAACGCTCTCCCGTCAGAACTTTTGGCGCATGCCAATCGTGATGCCCGTCTGGTTATATCCGGGCGCGACCGTGCCGTATCCATTGACGCCAAGCGCAGACTTGTCCTTGTTATGCGCGAAGCCCGCGGTTGCGTAAAGATCAGTGCGCCTTGACAGGAAATAGTCCGCGCTGAGCACCGCGAGCCACGGGTCAGCCCCCGTCGAATGCACATCCTGGTAGTAGCCGGTGGCCGTCACAATGAAAGCGGGCGTCACGTTGTACTGCGCACCCGCCCAGTAGAGGTTCGCAGCGCTGGCTTCCGAGCCGTTTGCAACGACGATCGGGTTCACCGGCAGGAACGCACTCGATGCCCGCAGATAGCGGTAGCCCGCGAAGCCCTTCACGGATCCGATTACATACGAAGCGGCTGCCGTTGCACGACGCTCGGTGCCCGTGTTGGTCGCGACTGTGTTGCTGTTACGCTGCTCGTACGACACGCTCGCTGCGAACGGCCCCTGTGCGAAGGTCAGCGCGCCACCAAAGAAGCGCCCCGTGATTTGCGCGCCCGGCACTTCGGCGCCGTAACCCGTGTCGTAGCGCGTGCTGTACATCGCTTGCGCCGTCAGCGGGCCGAATACGCCCGTGTATTTCGCCGAGTTGTCGATCCGCCCGGCCATTGCGTAGTCGAGCGACAGCACGGAGTAGCGCGACGAAGCGCCCATCGGGTCGAACGCAACCGCCTGTTCGTAGAGCAGCGAGTTCTGCCGACCGAACGTCAGTTGCTGGCGCTTATACGAAAGACCGACCCACGCCTGCCGGCCGAACAGCCGGGCCGTCGTCGTCGCGTTCGTACCCAGACCTTTGGTCGATTGCGCGGTCGTGCCGTCATTGATGTTGAAGCCGTTCTCCAACTGGAAAATCGCCTTCATGCCGCCGCCGAGATCTTCGACGCCCTTCAGCCCCCAGCGCGAACCGGACAGATTGCCCGACACTTCGCGCGTTTGTACGCCGCCAGCACTCGTATTGTTGATGTGCTCGATGCCAACGTCCGCGATGCCGTACAGCGTGACGCTGCTTTGCGCATGCGCGGCGCCGCACGACAGACTGACACCTGTCGCTACGAGTGCGCCGAGCATCAGGCGGGAGTTCGTGTCGAGCTTGTGGCTGGCTTGTTTATACAGCATGGAGTCTCCAAAAGTGTTTATGGATTGGTTTTGAATGCGTGGATCAAGCCTTGTGAGCCGACGGCGCTTCGCCTGCGTCAGCGCCCGGATCGCCGAGCCAGGCGATGGTCAGCGCACCGAGCAGCAGCACACCCGAGACCGCGAGCAGCGGCACCGTGAAACCGCCCGAGAACTGCTTGAGCGCGCCGATCATCGACGGGCCGACGAAGCCGCCCAGATTGCCGACCGACACGATCAGCGCGAGACCGCCAGCAGCCGCCCGCCCCGTGAGGAAGCCGGACGGAATGGCCCAGTACGTCGCCTGGAAAGCGAGGATGCCGCTCACCGTGAAGCACAGTGCGATCAGCTTGAGCGCGGGCGTGTCGATGAAGGTGCTGGCACACAAGGCGACAGCCGCCACGACCAGTGCGCCGGCCACATACGGAATGCGGTTTTGCGAGCGATTCGCGACGCGCGCCCACCAGAGCATCACGACCGCGCCGATTGCATACGGAATCGCCGTGAGCCAGCCGACCACCGCGTGCTCGACGCCGAACTGCTTGATGATTTGCGGCATCCACAGACCGACGCCGAGCGACCCGACGATGCCGCAGAAGTTGATGAACGCGAGCACAAACACGCGCCAGTTGGTCATCGCATCGCGCAGATTGGTGCCGTGACGCGCGCCGATGTCGCCCTGTTCAAGCGCGAGGCGCTTCGCAAGCGACGACTTCTCTTCGTCGCTCAGCCACTTCGCCTTTTCGGGGCGATCGGCAAGCACGAACAGACAGGCGATGCCAAGAATCACAGCCGGCACGCCCTCGATCAGCAGCAGCCACTGCCAGCTACGCAGCCCGTGCAAGCCGCCGAGTTCGAGCAGCGCGCCTGAAACGGGCGAACCGATCATGTTCGCGACGGGAATGCCAACGAGGAACGCAGCCGTCACCTTCGCGCGCCACTTGCCCGGAAACCAGTGCGTGAAATACAGGTAGATGCCGGGCGTGAAGCCGGCTTCGGCAAGACCGAGCAGGAAGCGCGCAGCCGCAAAACTTTTCGGGCCGACGACAAACGCCGTCGCCATCGAAAAGAGACCCCATGTGATCATGATGCGCGCGATCCACACGCGCGCCCCGACCTTCTGCATGATCAGGTTGCTCGGAATCTCGAACAGAAAATAGCCGACGAAGAACAGTCCTGCGCCGAAGCCGAACTGTTCGGCCGTCAGACCGAGATCCTTGTTCATCGTCAGCGCGGCGAACCCGACATTGGTCCGGTCGAGATAGCTGATGACGTAGCAGATGAAAATGAACGGCAGGATCCGACGGAACGCCTTCGCGAGCGTGCGCTCGCTGGCCGCGTAATCCTCGCTCGCGATAGCGGGAACAGGCGGCGCTTCGGCGTGCCGCGTGGCGCCGTCGGCGCGCAGGGTTTGCGACATGGTCATGTTTGCTCCTCCATTGCGCTTCTGTCGGCGCAAGGTATTGATGTGTGATGCGCGCTTAGCGTCGCTTGGCCAGCTTCGGAAGCGGCCCGGCAATCGTCATTTCAGCTTTGAGGACCGTTCCCGAAACGGACTCGGTCATAAACAGCGTCTTCATGTCCGCGCCGCCGAAACAGAGATTGGTGAGCGACGCGCCTTCCGGACTCGTCAGGATTTCGACGGGTTCGGCGCGATGATTCAGCACCCATGCACGACCAAGCCCGGGGTTCGCGACGAAGAGCCGACCTTGCGTGTCGATGGTCAGCCCGTCCGGACCGCTCGGTCCGTAGGACGTGAAGAACTGCCCGACCTTGCTGACGGAACCGTCGGCCTGAAGCGGCACGCGCCACACGCAGTTGCCGCGCGTCATGCCGACAAAGAGAACCTTCTCGTCGGGCGACAACACGAGTCCGTTTGGACTCGGGCAATTGCCGAGCAGCATGTCCAACTTGCCGTCCGTCGACAGCCGGTACACACGGCCCGTCGGATCGTGCAGACCGGTTTGCCCCTGATCGGTGAAATAGAGGTTGCCGCTCGAATCGAACGTGAGATCGTTCACGCCCCTGAAGCGCTCGGAATTACGCCGCTCGAGAAACGGACGCACTTCGCCACGCGCGATGTCGAGCAGCATCAGTCCATTGCGATAGTCGGTGATGAGCAGACGCGAATCGTCGAAGCGCTTCATCCCGTTCGGCTCGCCGTCGTATTGCACGACGAGTTCCCACTCTCCCGAAGGCGAAATCCGGAAGACGCGGCCATGCGGGATGTCGGTCACGAACAGATAGCCTGCCGGGTCCCACACTGGGCCTTCGAGAAACGAGTCCGTGGCGAGGCCGCCGCGATTGGCGCGCGCCCAATCGGTCTGGACGTCGGCTTTGCGGAATTTATCCGGCATACGCGTGAACACTTCGGCGGTGCGTACTTCGGGCGAGATGAGATAGAACATGGTGGACCTTCTCTTGCGTACTTCAGGCTATGTTGCTGGCGTGTTCTTCGACGACGGCGAGAACATTGGCGGCGGCGCCCTTGCCCATATTCACGTACGCGGCATCGCTCACGCCGCCGATATGCGGCGACAGGATCGCGTTCGAAATCTGCTGGAACGGATGCGGGTTCGTCATCGGTTCGACGTCGAAGCTGTCGAGACCCGCAGAGCGCAACTGGCCGCTGGCGAGCGCCTCGGCGAGCGCGTCTTCGTCGATCAGACCGCCACGCGCCGTGTTGACGAGAATCGCGCCGCGCTTGAACCGCGCGAGCGTGTCGCGATTGAGCATCTGGCGGTTTTCCGCTGTCAGCGGGCAATGCAGCGAGACGATGTCGGAAGCGGTGTACAACTCGTCGAGCGACACCAGCTTCACGCCAGCGGGCGCTTCGTTCGCGTACGGGTCGAACGCAAGCACGTTCATGCCGAACGCGATGCCGACCGCTGCAACGCGTCGGCCGATCGCGCCCAGTCCAACGAGGCCGAGCGTGCGCCCGTCCAGTTCGACGGACTTGTGCGTGGACTTGTCCCAGTGGCCTTCGCGCATGCGTGCATCGAGTTGCGGCACCGACTTGGAGCACGCGAGAATCAGCGCCCACGCGTGCTCTGCCACCGCGGCTGCGTTGGCGCCGACAGCCGCACGCACCGCGATTCCGCGCGAGGCTGCCGCCGCCTGATCGATCACGTCGATGCCGCTGCCGTGCTTCGAGATCACCTGCAGGTTTTCGGCGGCGTCCATGATGCGGGCGTTGACCTTGCCGTATCGAACGATGATCGCGACAGGCTTGTGTCGCGCACACAGCGCGACGATGTCGTCTTCCGTCGGCTGCTTGCCCGCGAACACGACGTCGAACTGGGTCAGCATGTCGAGCGCTTGCGGCGCGAGATCGGCCGCCGTCACGAGGACGACGGGTTTGTGCGTTGCCGTCTGCATCACAATGCCTCGCCTTCCGCCAGCATGCCCGCAGCACGCAGTTCTTTCTCGATCCAGCCCGGACGGACGTCGCCCTTGTGAATCGCCGCGATGCGCGCCGTTTCCATGTCGAGCTTTTTCTGCGCGAGTTCGATGATGCGTGCGACGTCGTTGCGCGGAATGACGACCACGCCGTCCGCGTCGCCGACGATGAGGTCGCCCGGATTGATGGCCGTGTCGCCAGCCGAGATCGGCGCATTCACGAGGCCCGCGACGCTTTTGGTCGGACCGCAGGGATTCAGGCCGGCCGCGAAGATCGGGTAGTCGCCGCTGGCAAGTTCGTGCGCGTCGCGCACCGCGCCGTCGATGATGACGCCCGCGATGCCGCTTGCCTTTGCCTGCGTCGCCATGATTTCGCCGATCAGCGCGCAGGACAGATCGCCCTTGCCGTCGACGACGATCACGTCACCCGGCTTCGCGATGGAAAGCGCGGCGTGGATGGCGAGGTTGTCGCCGGGACGCACTTCGACGGTGACGGCCGGGCCCGCGACTTTCATCGTCGGCGACAGCGGCTTGACCCGGCCATGCAGCGTGCCGCGACGGCCAGCGACGTCGGCGAGGATGGCGGCCTGATACCGGGCGGCAGCCTCGACGAGTTCCGGCGAGACGCGTTCGATATGGCGATTAATGGCGGAAGTACCTGCGGACGTAGTGCTCATGGGTTTCACCTCAGTTCGTGAGTTGTACTCTGTACAATGATGGTGTACTGTGCGAAATCACTATAGCCAGCGACGGCGTACAGAACCACTAGCGTTTACCCTTTTACGGTGTAAATCGCCGTTTTACTGTGTACAATTCAGGAGCAACGAATGACGGGAGGCAGGAATGGGAAACGACGGAGTCATCGCGGTCGAGAAAGCGCTTTCGCTACTGGACTGCTTCAAACCGGGGGCCGAGTCACAGTCGCTCGCGATGCTTGCGCAAACATCCGGCATGCACAAGACGACGGTCTATCGACTGATGAACTCGCTGGAGCGAATGGGCTATGTGGTGCGCGCGCAATCGGGCAATTACTCGCTCGGACATCGCGTGCTGTACCTGGGCAAGCTGTACGAGCAGTCCTTCCATCTGTCTACGGTGGTCGAACCGGCGCTGCATGCGCTGGCGGCGCTGACGAAAGAAAGCGCATCGTACTACGTTCACGACAACGGGCAGCGGCTTTGCCTGTTTCGGGCCGAGCCGTCCGAAGGTCTGCGTGAAACGCGGCTCGCGGGGACGACGCTGCCGCTCGACGACACGGCCATCAGCCAGGTGATCCGTTTCTGGGGACTCGGCGAACCGATCTACGACAAGTCGCCCGCACTGCCGATCTTCACCGCGGGCGCGCGCGACGTGCACACAGCGGCGTTCGCCGTACCGATCTTTGGCGCTGGCGACAAGTTCATGGCGGCGCTGACGCTTTCCGGTCCTGCGTCTCGCCTCAACGCGGCGCACACATCAGGCGAGCTAGATCGACCGCAACTGGATGCGGCCGCCGATCTATCGCGGAAGCTGGGAGCGAGTGTGGCGCTCTGCGAGAACATCTACGGCACCTGATCGCCGCTTCGGCAAAGGTATGGTTCAGGTCGACGAATCGTTCGTCGCCTGGATGTAGGTGCGCTCGCACAATGCCGCGCTCGCGCGGCTTAGACCACAGACCGGTGTCGAAGCAACAGACCTCATTCGAGTGACCGTGTGAGTGCCGTACGCGGTATCGTCGAGTCCAATAGACGCGACCAGCGATGAACCACTCGCGCATATTGTCGTGTTGACAGATGCGGCGACGCATGCGACCGGCTTGGGAACAGAAAGTCAGTGGACTTCAATCCACGCGCCATTATCCAAGGCTTGTGAAAGCCCCTATTGAAATCAGGTCACATGTTGGCTCGATGGGGAATTCGGCAAGCTATGGCGATGATGGACGGAGCGTAACGCTTCAACTTAACCCAGGCTGTCCAGATAACTGTTGCGACGGTCAACAATACGGCCCCTACTTTTCTTTGCCGCTGCAAATAAAGGGTCCACCCCGCACAGGCAACGCCGGCATATCGACACGAATACAAGGAAACGCGCCGAGCGCTATATCTTGCGCCGAAATCGCCCCCATCAAGACGTAACCGCATTGAGCAGCAATTCCCGAACACGCGGCCAGTCCTTTTTATTAAGGATATCCAACGGATAAGAAGCCTCCCTGGTAAGCTCGGCAAAGCGCTTGTCGAGCACGCCTTTCTCCGCATGTTGCGCGGCGCTCCATTGCGAATCGATCTCGCACGACTTCACAATCATCAAACGCTCGGCGTTGAGCCGATTGGCAAGCCACGCCGCCAGCGAATCCGACGTCACGTCCCAGCTCGTGAGCGTATCGGCCTCCTGCCGCAGCAGACCAAATGGCGCCCACACGGCGGTCCGGCCTTCATGCAGCGCGTGGCGGATCTGAGGCTCGGTCGCCGCGATCACGAGGCGGCGGCACAAGCCCTGCATCATCAACGCGTGCTGCGCCATCGCGAGCACCGCCATGTTGTGCGCAGCAAGATCGTCGAATCGCCAGACCGCCTGATGCTCGCGCACCTGATCCGCGAAGCCGCCGCCGCCCGGCACGATCACCACGCGCCCGCCGCCCAGTTCGTTCAATTCGCGCAGCCACGTCTGCAGCAACGGGTCGCGGCTCAGGCTCCCGCCGATCTTCACCACCCACATAGGCGCTCCCCCAACGACATCGGCGATCCCGCCGCGTCACGCGAGCGCTGCATCGGCAGTCTCCGCGAACAGCAGCGCAACCGCCGCGCTGGGCGCACAGACCTGCGCCCAGCCCGCCGCGCCGCCGTGCGCCTCGATGAGCTTGCCGAAGCGCACCGTCTCATACCCGCACGAATGCGCGAGCGCCTCGACCAGAAATGCGCCGCAGCCCGCCGCCACCAGCCGCACGGCACCGCGCGCCGGCCCGACCTTGCCCAGCATGCGCGTGAGATTCGCGGCCAGATACCCGAGCTGCAGATCGCGCCATTGGCAGGCGAAGGCAATCCATTCGGATTCCGATGCATCTCGCGCATCATGGCCGATCATGCGCGCGAGCCGCCGGTGCGTAGCCACGGCGTCCTTGCCTGCGCCGTCCGCGGCCGGATGCTGATCGTGCATGGGGGCGAGCTCGCCGGTAAGCCGGTACACGTCGGCAGTGGTTGCGAAGAGCTCGTTCATGACGTTCCAGGTCTCGCCGCGAAAGCCGACGCGCTGTGCGAGCGCGCATAGCGGCGTGCGCACGACGCCCTGATAGACCAGCTCCCCGGTGCGCAAACGCGCCGCGTCGTCGGTGCCGCGCGCGGCAACCCGGCCGCCGCGCACCGGAATCAGGTCCGTCGTGGTGCTGCCGATGTCCACCAGCACTGCATCAGGCAGGCGCCGCGCGACCACCTGAGCCGTGGCGAGCCAGTTGGCCGAAGCGATGTGCGTCCAGTGCGCCGCCACCTCGTCCAGCGCGCACCAGCGCCCCTCCCCTGCATAGAAAACCACGCGCTCGCCCAAACGTGCGGCGAGCCGCTGCGCAAGCGCAGCCACGCCGGCCTCGCGATGCTCGAAGAGATCGGCCATTTCGCCCGTCATCGTCACGGCATGGCCGGCCTCGCGGTAATCGGGCCAGCGTGCGGCGGCCTGGGCCAGCACGGCGTCCAGTTGCGCAAGGCCTTGCCAGAGCGGGCAAGGCCACTGCACGACTTCGACTACGCAGCCATGCTCCACGCGCGCCGCCTTCACGTGCGCACCCCCGATGTCCCAGCCGATCACGAAGTCATGCAACATGGCAGACCTGTTCGGCGCCGTCGTGTGCCGTGCCGCGAACCCCGTCGTTCGCGTCGTGCTGGGCTTCGTGCTGAGCTTCGAGGTGCGCCGCTAGCACGCGCGCGGCCAGGTTCATCTCAAGCCGCGCCGCCAGCCCCGCATAGGCGCAGGTCACGCGCGGATTGATTTCGACGATCACCGGCCCACGCTCGCGATGCCAGACCACATCGACGCCAACGAAGCCCGCCAATCCCGGCAGCGCGTGCGCGACCCGCGCGGCCAGCTCCGTGCAGGCGCGGCCCACGAGGCTGTCGAGCGCGATGGCGCCCACCGTGACGCCCTCATAGGCGAGGCGCCCCTGCGTGACGTTCACATGCTGCCAGTTGACGCTCAGCAGTTCCGCGCGGCCCCGCGTGCACAGCAGCGAGAGACTCAGCGCGTCGCCCTCCACCCATTCCTCGAAAGTCACGTCCTCCTGCGCCGCGAGGCGCGCGAGGAACGCAGACTGGGCCGCGCGAAAGTCGTGATAGACATGGGTGTCGATTGCGCCGGCACCGTCGTCGGGCTTCACGACCCATGCACTCGCGCCGGGCCGCAGCGGCGCGTCGGCCGACCAGGCGCGCGTGGCTGCAATGCCGGCTTGCGCGAG
Source organism: Paraburkholderia sp. A1RI-2L (assembly GCF_048957375.1). Classification (NCBI taxonomy): domain Bacteria; kingdom Pseudomonadati; phylum Pseudomonadota; class Betaproteobacteria; order Burkholderiales; family Burkholderiaceae; genus Paraburkholderia; species Paraburkholderia sp. A1RI-2L. Next base: position 103,687 of record NZ_JARBTA010000003.1, on the reverse strand, counting down.
ATGCCGCGCCGTCCTGCGCTTGCTGCCCGCCACCTGGAGCGCGGCGGCATTGCAACCGATCCAGCGCGACGCGTCCACCGCCCCGCACAGCGCGGCCAGCACGCCGTCCGTCTCGGGCGCGATGACCCAGACCGCGTCGTGGCGCTGCGCCTGTGCACCCACGAACGCAACGGCGTCGTGCGCGCGCGGCGGCACGCGCCACGTCAGCGAGGGCGCGCGCGGCGCAGTGGCGGGATCGCCAGCCGCACAGATGCAGGTCACCTCCACGCCGGGAATGCGCGCGAGGTCGCTCGCCACCGGATTGCGCATCGCGCGCCCCATCGCGAGCAGTTCGGGCCTGGCAGCCGCTGCCTCATCGCCGCCAGCACTGATATATTCATAGACCAGCACCTTCGTCATCGCTCGCTCCCCCATGCAAATCATTCCCGTTATCGACGTGCTCGGCGGCACCGCCGTGCGTGCCATACGCGGCGAACGCAGCCGCTATCGCGCCCTCGAATCGCAACTCTGCAGTGGCAGCGATCCTGTGGACGCCGCCCGCGCTCTGCTCGACTACTGCGGCGCCTCCGTGCTCTATGTCGCCGATCTCGACGGCATCATGCACGGCGCACCGCAACTCGACCTGCTTGTCCGGCTCGCCGGTGCGCTGCCCGGCATCGAGTTGTGGCTCGATGCGGGCTTTGCCGATCCTCATGCGGCCAGCGCACTGCTTGCCTCACTGCGCGAATGCGGCACCCGCAGCGACATCGCGAGCGGCACCCCAAGCGCCTCCCGCAATGCGCCCATCACGCCCGTCTTCGGCAGCGAATCGCTGCAGCCCGGCGCAATGACGCATCTGCCCGCCGACGCGCTGCTCTCGCTCGACCGCCGTCACGACGCGCCGCTCGGCGATCCGCGCTGCTGGACCGACACGTCTCACTGGCCCGCACGCCTGATCGTCATGACGCTCGAGCGCGTGGGCTCGTTCGACGGCCCTGCGCTCGACGCGATCGCCGAGGTCAGCGAACGCGCAGGGCAGCGGCAGATCATCGGCGCGGGCGGCATTCGCCACGCGGACGATCTGCAAGCGGCGGCCACCTCGGGCGCGACTGCATGGCTAGTGGCCTCCGCCTTGCACGAGCGGCGTATTCCCGCTGCATCCTGAATGTGCGACCCGCGCGCGGCGCCTGCCACATCGCCACAATCACGTTTCGTGCCAGTGGCGCGCGCATACCACCGCGCCACGGTTTCGCGGCTCGTCACACTGAATCAGCAATGAACCGGCAATGGCATCGGCGACGAATTGCCAGCCAGATCGCCCCTTGCGCGGCTGAGGCGTGGGTACGCCTGACGTGACAGTGTGTGACGCGCTCGCGAATTCCCGTGCGCATTGTGTACCGCGCACGGCACGCGCCGTAGCGCACCCGGCGGGCGACGCGAGACGCCCATCCTCCTGCATGGCGGCTCGCAAGGCGCGTAGCTGGCGCCTGTGCCGCCGCAATATGGCTCATGGCATAGCCCTTGCAAATCGGCAGGCATGGATGCGACTCTCGACACCCCACCCTGGACCTGCCCGTTCTGCGCGCTGCTGTGCGACCGCTTCGGCGTCGCCCAAGGCGAAACGCTGACGCCGGCGGGCACGAGCTGCCCGCGCGCCGCGCGCGCACTCGCCCAATTCGGCGGCACGCCGTCCTCGGCGACACCCGCCGTGAACGGCCAACCGGTGGACGCGCAGACCGCGCTCGACACCGCCGCGCAGTGGCTCGCCCGCGCGCGCCAGCCGCTCTTCGGCGGCATGGCCACCGACGTTGCCGGCGCGCGCGCGCTCTATCGCGTCGCCAACGCCTGCGGCGCGATCGTCGACCATGCGCATGGCCGCGCGCTGATGCACGGCTTGACGGCCATGCAGGACCGAGGCGCGTTCACGACGACCTTTGCCGAGATCCGCAATCGCGCCGATCTGATTATCTGCATCGGCTCCTCGCCATCGACGCGCTATCCCGAGTTTTTCTCGCGTTGCGCGGTGGGTAGCGAAACGGGTGGCGAGACGGATGACGTCGGACCGTCACAGCGCACCGTCGTCTTTCTCGGTTGCGAGATCGACGCTGCGCTCACGCAGCGCGCCGGAGTCGAGACGCTCGCCGTACCGCTGCAGGGCGACCTCTACGACACCGTGGCCATGCTCAACGCGCTGCTCGCCGGCAAATCCCTGCGCGCCCCCGCCGATCCCGCATTGGCCGCGCTCGTGGAGCGCATGCTCGCGGCGGACTATACGGCAATGGTATGGATTCCTGCTGACCTGCCGGGCGCTCATGCCGCGCTGCTCGTGGAGGGACTCGACCGGCTGCTGAAAACTCTCAACCGCATGCGGCGCGCGGGCGGCCTTGCGCTCGGCGGCGACGACGGCGGCGCGAGCGTCAACCAGGCACTCACCTGGCTCTCCGGCTTGCCGTTGCGCACGGGCGTGCATCGCAGCGGCCTGGAGCATGCGCCGCAGCGCTACGACACGGCGCGCCTGCTCGCGGATCGCGACGTCGACGCGCTGGTCTGGGTCGCGAGCTTCGGCGCGGACCTGCCGCCGCCGCGTACCCCTCTCCCGACGATCGTGCTCGGCCATCCAGGCCTCGCCGCAGCCTGCGCCGACCGAGAGGGTCCGACCGTGTTCGTGCCGGTCTCCACGCCGGGCATCGGTTCCGCAGGCCATCTGTTTCGCGCCGACGGCGGCGTCGTGCTGCCGCTCACGCCCATCTACGCAGACACGCTGCCGACGGTGGCCGCATTCGCGGCACAGTTGGACGCAAAGCTCGCATCGTGCAAGGAGAACGCAGCATGAGCACGTTTCGTCTGCGCGGCGGCCGCGTGTTCGACCCGGCAAGCCGCATCGAGGGCCAGATTGCCGACCTCTGCGTGCGCGACGGCCGCATCGTTCATCTGGGCGACGAGGAAGCCGTGGACCGGGAATACGACGTCACCGGCATGACGGTGATGGCAGGCGGCATCGACATGCATTCGCATATCGGCGGCGGCAAGGTGAACCTCGCGCGGATGCTGATGCCCGAGGATCACCGGATCCGGATGCAACGCGAGCAGGCCGAAAACGAACTGGAGCTGGCCTCGTGCGGCGTCTGCACGCCCGGCACGCTCGCGACGGGCTACCGTTACGCCGAGATGGGCTACACCGCGGCATTCGAACCCGCGATGATCGCCTCTAATGCGCGCCACACGCATCTGGAGATGGGCGATACGCCGATCATCGATCACGGCGCCTACGTGATGCTCGGCAACGACGAGCTATTCCTGCGCATGCTTGCGCAAGGCGAGGATTTCGAGCGCCTGCGCGATTACGTCGGCTGGTCCATCAACGCCACGAAGGCTCTGGGCGTGAAGGTCGTGAACCCGGGCGGGATTTCGGCCTTCAAGTTCAACCAGCGCAGCCTGAATGTGGACGAGACGCACGCGCACTACGCAATCACGCCGCGCCAGGTGCTGCATGCGCTCGCGCGCGCACTCACCGAGCTGGGCGTGCCGCATCCGCTGCACATTCATGCGAGCAACCTGGGTGTGCCAGGCAACGTCGACTCCACGCTCGCGACGATCGACGCGCTCGAAGGGCTGCCGGGCCACCTCACGCATATCCAGTTCCATAGCTACGGCACTGAAGGCCCGCGCAAATTCTCCTCGGCGGCAGAACGCATTGCCGAGGCCGTCAACGCCCATCCGAACATCTCGATCGACGTAGGCCAGATCATGTTCGGACAGACCGTCACCGCTTCCGGCGACATCATGAAACAGGTCAAGCAGGCCGAGTTCGCCTCGCCGCGCAAATGGATCGCGGGCGACATCGAATGCGATGCGGGCTGCGGGGTCGTGCCGTTCCGCTATCGCGAGCAAAGCTACGTCAATGCGCTGCAATGGACGATTGGCCTCGAACTGTTCCTGATGGTGAAGAACCCCTGGCAGATCACGCTCACGACCGATCACCCGAACGGCGGGCCATTCACGAGCTACCCTCACCTGATCCGGCTGCTGATGGACAAATCGTTCCGCGACGAGCAGCTTGCGAAGCTGCATCCCGAGGTCGCGCAGCAATCGGCGCTCGCGAGCATGACGCGCGAACTGAGTTTCGAGGAAATCGCGATTCTCACGCGCGCCGCGCCCGCGCGGCTGCTCGGGCTGCGCGACCGTGGCCGCCTGAGCGTGGGTGCCGCCGCCGACATCGCCGTGTATCGCGACGACGCCAACCGCGAAGCCATGTTCAGCACACCGGAATATGTGTTCAAGGATGGCGAGCTGGTCGCGCGCAACGGGCGCATCGTGGCAACACCCGTGGGCGGCACGCATTTCGTCGCGCCGGAGTTCGACCGTTCGATCGAGCGCACGCTCGACGAATACGGCGAACGCCACCTCGCGTACAACTTTCGTCACGCCGCCATCAGCCGCGACGAGCTCTGCTCGTGCTGCAACGGCGGGCGGCTCCTGCCCGCGGCCTGCGTCGCACACGGCAACAGCACAGGGGAACAGCCGACATGAGCGCAAGCGCGAGCATTGCGGAGCATCCGCCGCTCACCATCAACGGCGTCACCATCGACGACACCTTCGCCGAAGCCTTTCCGATGAAGGCCACCCGGCTCGTGATCACCGCGCGCAACCGCACCTGGGCGCGCCACGCAGCCGTGGCTGCGACCGGCTTTGCGACCTCGGTGATCGCCTGCGGCTGCGAGGCTGCCATCGAACGCGAGATCGAGCCGGACGCGTCGCCCGACGGCAGGCCTGGCGTCGCGGTCCTGCTCTTCTCGATGTCGGGCAAGGAACTGGCCAAGCAGGTCGAGCGGCGCGTGGGCCAGTGCGTGCTGACCTGCCCGACCACGGCCGTCTATGCGGGCATTATCGAAGGCGAAGCCATCGCGCTCGGCAAGAACCTGCGCTTTTTCGGCGACGGCTGGCAAATCTCGAAGCTGATCGACGGCGTGCGCTACTGGCGCGTGCCCGTGATGGACGGCGAGTTCGTTGCGCAGGAAACGACCTGCGTGATCAAGGGCGTAGGCGGCGGCAACCTGCTGCTGCTCGCGCGCGACCCCGACGCCGCGCTCGCCGGCGCGGAAGCGGCCGTGGAAGCGATGCGGCGCGTGCCCGGCATCATCATGCCGTTTCCCGGCGGCGTGGTGCGCTCGGGCTCGAAGGTCGGCTCGAAATACGCCGCGCTGCCCGCCTCGACCAACGACGCGTTTTGTCCCACGCTCGCGGGCCTCGCCCCGCGCACGGCATTGACCGACGAGACACGCTGCGTGCTGGAGATCGTCGTCGACGGACTCAGCGAAGCTGACGTCGCGAATGCGATGCGCGCCGGTATCGAAGCCGTGACCGCGCGGGGCGCACAAGCCGGCGTCACGCGCATTAGCGCGGGAAACTATGGCGGCAAGCTCGGCCCGTTCCACTTTCATCTGCATCGTCTGTGCGGTAACGGAGAAACCCCATGAAGCGCATCACGCTGCGCGTGAAGACGGCGCCCGCGCTGCGCATCGACGCGCGCTCGCTCCTGCCCGCCGCACTCGCCCCCCTGAGCGACAGCGAAGTCGCGCGCCTGCCGCTGTGGCACGGCACCGAGCGCATCGCGCTCGCGGACCTCTTCGATGTGCGTATGCACACGACGCCCGACGCAGAACCTTGCATCGCCTTCGAGGGCGACTTGCGGCGCTACGATCGCGTGGGCTGCGCGATGGATGGCGGCGCGATTGTCGTGCACGGCGACGTGGGCGATCTCGCGGGCGCGCAGATGAGTGCCGGCGCGCTCACCGTGCGCGGCAGCAGCGGCTCTTTCGCGGCCTGCGAGATGGCGGGCGGGCGCATCGAGATTGGCGGCAATACCGGCGATTTCGCGGCGGCGGCGTTGCCGGGCAGCATGGACGGGATGCGCGGCGGCACGCTTATCGTGCGTGGTCACGCCGGCGAGCGCTTTGGCGACCGCATGCGGCGCGGCACGGCGCTCGTGTTCGGCGATGCCGGTGCGTTTGCTGCCTCGCGCATGGTGGCCGGTACGATCGGCATCGCAGGCAGCGTGGGCGAGCATCTCGCTTACGGCATGCGGCGCGGTTCGCTGATCTTGCCCGATGCGCGGAACGTCCCGGCAACGAATCGGTTCGCGGAGATTCACGCCGAGGTCAGCGTATTCTGGCGTCTCGTCACACGCAGCCTCGCGAAAGAAGGCGGTGCGTTCGGGGATCTCGCGAAATGGACGCCGCGGCGGCTCGCAGGCGATGTTTCTGTGGACGGCAGGGGCGAGGTGTTCATTGCCGCGTGAGCCCAGGTCGCGGTGCGCCACGAAACGCACGCACCCCGCAACCTAAGCCCCCCTCCCTACACTTCGTCCATCACCTTCTGCGCCTCGCCCAGCAGGGTCCGCTTGAACGCCTCCACGGCTGCGGAGAGATGCTTGCTCTCGCGATGCACGATATACAGATACCGAACGATCGGAAAGCGCTCCACATCCAGCACTTTCAGGCGCAGCGTCTCGAGCTCCGGCAGCACCGTCTGCAGCGGCACCACGGCGAGCCCCATGCCAACGTGCACGCAGCACTTCACGGCCTCGTTGCTGCTCACCTCTAACCCCGGCCGAAACCGGATGCGATGCTCCGCAAAGAAGCGCTCCATCGCGCGCCGCGTGCCTGAGCCCGGTTCGCGCACCACGAAAACCTCGTCCTCGAGCGCCGCGAGCGGAATCGCACGTTGCCGTGCAAGCGAATGATCGGGCGGCGCAATCGCCACCAGAGGGTTCTTCATGAAAGGCTGGGCCACGAGCCCCTGACCTTCGGGCGGCTGCCCCATGATCGCCAGATCGGCTTCATTACCGGCCAGCGCGCCAAGCACATTCTCGCGATTGCCGAACTTCAACCGCACGCGCACACCCGGAAACGCCTTCGTATAGCGCGAAATGCACGCCAGCGAGAGATGGCCGGCCGTACCCGTTACAGCCGAAACGCGAATCTTGCCCTGCGTGGTGTCGCGCAACTGATCGAGCGACTCCTCGAGTATCGACAGTTGCTCCTGAATCGAGCGCGAATGGCTGTAGACCTCGCGGCCCGCCTCGGTAAGAAAGATACGCCGCCCGATCTGCTCGAATACCTTCATGCCGATGGTCTCTTCGAGATGCTTGAGCTGCGCGGACACACCGGGCTGCGTCAGATGCAGCTCTTCGGCCGCGCGCGAAAAACTCAGGTGACGCGCCGCCGCCTCGAAAACGCGCAGTTGCCGCAATGTCAGGTTAAGCATCCGCTTCCTCTTCAGGCCATAGGGTCTGTTTACCTTAGAAACAGGCTTGCGAACGTGCCTTTGCGGCTGCAGTGCAAGGAGGGCGTCGCAATGCGGCCGCAAAGGCACATTCCCCAAATTAAACAATTCCAGTCAGGGGCTGGCCGCCAGAAGGGCCGATCGCCGCGTCATACTCCCCACGAATACGTCGAGTATTCGCTTCGTCGCAATCCTCGCGCTCGGCCCTTCTGGCGGCCAGCGCAAGCCTGTTTCTAAGGTGAACAGACCCTGGCCTCCACTGGATCCCTGAAAAAGGCGTCCATCCCATGCCCCCACTCTACCAGCGCAGGCCAGTGCGGCAATGCCCACGACGAGGTATTCCCGCGTGCCGGAGCCCCGCCGGCATTGGCTTCCAGGCCGGGTTATGGGTTGGATAACAAACCGGAATGAGTGTTTTTGGCGCGGTGCCACTACCATCGATCTCAAGTTTCCGACACCGACCATCGACACCAGGGCGACCCACATGTTCAGCTTCCAGCAGACCATCGCAGCAACCGATCCGGAATTGCGTCAGGCCATCGTTGCGGAATCCACGCGACAGCAAGATCACATCGAGCTGATTGCATCGGAAAACTACACGTCGCCCGCCGTGATGGAGGCGCAAGGCTCGCTCCTCACCAACAAGTATGCCGAGGGCTATCCGGGCAAGCGCTACTACGGCGGCTGCGAACACGTGGACGTCGCCGAGCAGCTCGCCATCGACCGCGCGAAAAAGCTCTTTAACGCCGAATATGCGAATGTGCAACCGCATTCGGGCTCGCAGGCGAATCAGGCCGTGTATCTCTCTGTGCTCAAGCCCGGCGACACGATCCTCGGCATGTCGCTCGCGCACGGCGGCCACCTCACGCACGGCGCGTCGGTGAACGTGAGCGGCAAGCTCTTCAACGCCGTGGCCTACGGACTCCATCCGGATACCGAAGCAATCGACTACGACGAAGTCGAGCGCCTCGCGCACGAGCACAAGCCGCGCATGATCGTCGCGGGCGCCTCGGCTTATGCGCTCACGATCGACTGGCAACGCTTTCGCAAGATTGCCGACAGCGTGGGCGCGTGGCTCTTCGTCGACATGGCACACTACGCGGGACTGATTGCGGCGGGCCTCTACCCGAGCCCGGTGGGCATTGCCGACTTCGTCACCTCGACCACGCACAAGACGCTGCGCGGCCCGCGCGGCGGCCTGATCCTCTCGAGTGCCGAGCACGAGAAGGCGCTCAACTCCACGATCTTCCCCGGCATCCAGGGCGGCCCCCTCATGCACGTGATCGCGGCCAAGGCGGTCGCGTTCCGCGAGGCGATGAGCGACGCGTTCAAGCACTACCAGCGCCAGGTCATGATCAATGCGCGCGCCATGGCCGAGACGCTTCAGGAGCGCGGGCTGCGCATCGTTTCGGGGCGCACGGAATCGCACCTCTTTCTCGTCGACCTGCGCGCAAAAAGCATCACCGGCAAGGATGCCGAAGCGGCGCTCGGCAAGGCGGGCATCACGGTCAACAAGAATGCCATTCCGAATGACCCGCAAAAGCCTTTCGTCACGAGCGGCATCCGCGTGGGCTCGCCCGCGATGACCACGCGCGGCTTTGGCGAAACCGAAGCGCGGCATCTCGCGAATCTGATCGCCGACGTGCTCGAAGCGCCCGCGAACGATCTCGTGATCCGCCGCGTGGCCGACGCCGTGCACGCGCTCACGACGCGCTTCCCGGTCTACGGCGACGCGCCCGCGCAACTGCACAGCGCCACGGCCCAACGGCCCGCCGTCTGATTCAACCGCCCGAGCGGACGTTTCATAGCTTCGTACCTACGTACCTACCTAAGGCCCTCATCCCGTCACTCAGGAGTGCAGACATGTCGAATACCACTGGAACGCGTATCCCGGGTCGCAACATTCTCGCCGTGCCCGGCCCCACCAACATTCCCGACGCCGTGCTGCGCGCGATGGTCGTGTCGATGGAGGACCACCGCTCGACGCGCTTTCCCGAGCTCGCGAACGGCGTGCTGAGCGACCTCAAGCGCCTCTACAAGACCACGAGCGGCCAACCGTTCATCTTTCCGTCCTCGGGCACGGGCGCCTGGGAGGCCGCGCTGACCAACACGCTCTCGCCCGGCGACCGTGTGCTCGTCGCGCGCTTCGGGCAGTTCAGCCATCTGTGGGCCGACATGGCGCAGCGGCTGGGCTTCGAAGTCGAGATCGTCGACGTCGACTGGGGCGAGGGCGTGCCCGTCGAGCGCATCGAAGAGGTGCTCAAGGCCGACAAGAAGCATCAGATCAAGGGCATTCTCGCCTGCCACAACGAGACCGCCACGGGCGTCACGAGCGACATTGGCGCACTGCGCCACGCGATGGACAATGCCCATCACCCCGCGCTGCTGTTCGTCGACGGCGTGAGTTCGATCGGCTGCATCGACTTCCGCATGGACGACTGGCGCGTCGACCTGGCCGTGACCGGCTCGCAAAAGGGCCTCATGCTGCCGGCGGGCCTGGGCATTCTGTGCGTGAGCCCGAAGGCGCTCAAGGCGATGGAGCATGCGAAGTCAAAACGCTGCTACTTCGATCTCGGCGACATGATCAAGGCCAACGCAACCGGCTACTTCCCGTACACGCCGGCCCTGTCCCTGCTCTACGGCCTGCGCGCTGCGCTCGACCTGATCTTCCAGGAAGGACTCGATAACGTGTTCGCGCGCCATCATTACCTCGCCCAGGGCGTGCGCGCGGCCGTGACCGAAGGCTGGGGGCTCGAATTGTGCGCCAAGGCGCCGAAGTGGTATTCGGATACGGTCAGTGCCATCGTCGTTCCGCAGGGCTTCAATGCGGCCAACGTGATCGACACGGCCTTCCGGCGCTACAACCTTGCGCTGGGCGCCGGCCTCTCGAAGGTCGCGGGCAAGGTGTTCCGCATCGGCCACCTCGGCGACCTGAACGAGTTGATGCTCACGAGCGCCATTGCGGGCGCGGAAATGGCGATGCTCGACGTGGGTATCGACGTGCGCCCCGGCAGCGGCACCGGCGCGGCCACGCAGTACTGGCGCACGCACGACCCGCGCAAGGCGCAAACGCAACACACGCAGAACACGCAACCCGCGGATCAAGTCGAGCCGCTGCGCCGCGTGGCCGCCGCCTGAGCCCTGTTCGCCGCGGGCCATAACCGCATCCCGCGCTCTCAACGCCTCACGAAAAAAGGCAGGATACCGAAATCATGCGTCATGAAATCGTCTTTCTCGATCGCTCCACGTTGAAGGCCGATGTACGGCGTCCCGCCTTCGATCACCGCTGGACGCAGTACGACGTGAGTGCGCCGCACGAGGTGGCCCAGCGTCTCGAAGGGGCCACCATTGCGATCACCAACAAGGTGCCGCTGCGTGCCGACACGCTGGCGAAGCTGCCGCGTCTCAAGCTGATCGCGGTGGCGGCCACGGGCTACGACGTGATCGACACGGCGTATTGCCGCGCGCACGGCATTGCCGTGGCCAATATCCGCAATTACGCCACTCACACGGTGCCGGAGCATACCTTCGCGTTGATCCTCGCGCTGCGCCGCAATTTGCTCGCGTATCGCGACGACGTGCGGCGCGGCCGCTGGCAGGCGTCGAATCAATTCTGCTTCTTCGACCATCCGATTCGCGACCTGCACGGCGCGACGCTCGGCATCATCGGTGACGGCTCGCTCGGCCGCGGCACCGCAGCCATCGCGCGCGGCTTCGGCATGCACGTGGTGTTCGCCGAGCATGCGTCGACCAGGACCAAGCCGCGCGACGTCGCCTTCATGCCGCTCGAGCAGTTGCTGCGCGAGTCGGACATCGTCTCGCTGCATACGCCGCTGCGTCCCGAAACCCGCAACATGATCGCGCTCGAGCAGTTGCAGACGATGAAGCGCAGCGCGTTGCTCATCAATACGGCGCGCGGCGGGCTCGTCTGCGAGCAATCGCTCGCGACGGCCCTGCGCGAAGGGCTGATCGCGGGGGCGGGCTTCGACGTCCTGACCGGCGAGCCGCCCAAGGCGGGCAATCCCCTGCTCGAACTCGATCTGCCGAATTTCATCCTCACGCCGCATGTGGCCTGGGCATCGGACGGCGCCATGCAGTATCTCGCCGACCAGCTGATCGACAACATCGAGGCTTACGTGAGCGGCGAACCGCAACATCTGGTCGCCTGAGCATCGGGCGGCGTTTTCAATTTCATACCGCTTTTCTCATTCGCACGGAACACCATCATGGACATCCACGAATATCAGGCGAAGGAACTGCTGTCCGGCTTCGGCGTGCCGATCCAGCGCGGGCTCGTCGCCTATACGCCGGACCAGGCCGTCTATTGCGCCACCGAGCTCGGCGGCTGGCACTGGGCCGTCAAGGCGCAGATCCACTCGGGCGCACGCGGCAAGGCCGGCGGCATCAAGCTTTGCGAGACCTATCACGACGTGCACTCGGCGGCCACCGCGCTGTTCGGCAAGCGTCTTGCCACCACGCAAACCGGCCCTGAAGGCAAGGTCGTCGAGCGCGTCTATATCGAAGTGGCCGAGAAGTTCGAGCGCGAGATCTATCTGGGCATCGTGCTCGACCGCAAGGCCGAGCGCGTGCGCGTGATCGTCTCCGCACAGGGCGGAATGGATATCGAAGAAGTCGCGCGCACGAATCCCGAAGCCATCCTGCAAGTAATCGCCGAACCGGCCGTGGGCCTGCAGCCGTTCCAGGCGCGCGAGCTGGCCTTCGGCCTCGGCCTGAACATCAAACAGGTGAGCCGCGCCGTGGCCGCGATCATGGGCGCCTACCGCGCGTTTCGCGACCTCGACGCAACGATGGTGGAGATCAACCCGCTCGTCGTCACCGCCGACGACCGCGTGCTCGCGCTCGACGCCAAGGTCACCTTCGACGACAACGGCCTGTTCCGGCACCCGCATGTCTCGGAGATGCGCGACGCCTCGCAGGAAGACCCGCGCGAATCGGAGGCGGCGCAGTTCGGGCTGAACTATGTGGGCCTCGACGGCGACATCGGCTGCATCATCAACGGCGCCGGTCTCGCGATGGCCACCATGGACACCATCAAGTACGCCGGCGGCGAGCCCGCGAACTTCCTCGACGTGGGGGGCGGCGCATCGCCCGAGCGGGTTGCCGCGGCCTTCCGGCTGGTGCTTTCCGATACCAACGTCTCGGCCATTCTCGTCAACATCTTTGCGGGCATCAACCGCTGCGACTGGGTGGCCGAGGGCGTCGTGCAAGCCGCGAAGAACCTGCGCGTGCCGCTCGTCGTGCGGCTCGCGGGCACCAATGTCGAAGAGGGGCGCCGCATCATTCGCGAGAGCGGGCTGCCGATCATCGCGGCCGAAACGCTGCTCGAAGCGGCCCAGAAAGCCGTAGAAGCGTCCAAGGCGCACCGCGCCAGAAAGAGCAAATAGGAGCGTACCCATGAGCATCCTGATCGACGAAAACACCCGCGTGATCGTGCAGGGCTTCACCGGCGACAAGGCGACCTTCCACGCGAAAGAGATGATCGCGTACGGCACCAATGTGGTGGGCGGCGTGACGCCCGGCAAGGGCGGCCAGCGCCATCTCGACCGTCCCGTATTCAACACCGTGAAGGAAGCCGTGCAGGCAACCGGCGCCACGGCGAGTCTCGTGTTCGTGCCGCCGCCCTTTTGCGGCGACTCCATCATGGAAGCCGCCGACGCGGGCCTGCGCCTCGTGTGCTCGATCACCGATGGCATTCCGGCCCAGGACATGATGCGCGTGAAGCGCTATCTGCTTCGCTATCCGAAGGAAAGCCGCACCATGCTGGTCGGACCGAACTGCGCGGGCATCATCAGCGCGGGCAAGGCCATGCTCGGCATCATGCCGGGGAACATCTACCGGCGCGGCTCGATCGGCATCGTCTCGCGCTCGGGCACGCTCGGCTACGAGGCGGCGGCGCAACTCAACGCACTGGGTCTCGGCGTGACGACGAGCGTGGGCATCGGCGGCGATCCGATCAACGGCAGCTCGTTCCTCGACCATCTGCGGCTCTTCGAGAACGATTCCGAGACCGAGGCCGTGATCATGATCGGCGAGATTGGCGGGCCCCAGGAAGCCGAAGCGGCGCGCTGGGTACAGGAGAACATGACCAAGCCGGTGGTGGGCTACGTTGCCGGCCTCACGGCGCCCAAGGGCCGCCGCATGGGCCATGCGGGCGCGATTATCTCGGCCGCCGGTGACAGCGCGGCCGAGAAGGCGGAAATCATGCGTGCCCACGGGCTTCTCGTTGCACCCAGCGCCTCCGAGCTGGGCTCCACCGTCGCTGCGGCGCTGACGCAAAATGATGCCCGCCGCGTCGCTTGATGCCATCGAGGCCCGGGAGGCTGCCGGGGCCGAGGCTCGCACCGTGACGTTGCGTGGCGTGGAGGCGCCGCGCCATCGACCGGTTGCATCACAGTCTTCGTCCGCGCCTTCTTCCGCAGCGCCGCCTTCGCTGCTCGACCGTCTCGCCACGGCTTCTGCGGCGTTGCCCGCGCTCGATGCTCAGGCTTACGAACCGTGTGTGGTCGACCTGCTGTTCGGCTTGCTGTGCGATGTCGCGCGGCGCCGCCAGCCCCAGGTCGAACTCGCGCTGCGCGGCGAGCAGCTGCCTCCCGATGTGCCGCGCGCGGTGTGGCGGCGCAGCCTGCAGGCCCAGGGCATCTGGTTCCAGCTGCTGAGCGTGGCCGAGCAGAGCACCGCCATGCGCCGCCGCCGCGAGATCGAAATCGAGAGCGGCTATGCGCGGCTCACGGCCTCGTTCTCGCGCGTTGTGGCCGATGCGGCTGCGGCCGGCGTGCCCGCCGACGAAGTCCGCACCGTGCTCCAGCATCTGAAGATCCGCCCGGTCATCACGGCGCACCCGACCGAGGCCAAGCGCGTCACCGTGCTCGAAATCCACCGGCGCATCTATCGCAAGCTGATGGATCTGGAGTCGCCGCGCTGGACGCCGCGCGAGCGGCGCAAGCTCGTCGGGCAGCTCGGCAACGAAATCGAGCTGCTCTGGATGAGCGGCGAGCTGCGTCGCGAGAAGCCCACTGTTGCTCAGGAAGTGGCGTGGGGGCTGCACTTCTTCGGCGAAACGCTGTTCGAGGCCGTGCCGCTGCTGTTCGAGCGGCTCGAAGAGGCGCTGCACCAGTTCTACCCGGGCGAGCACTTCGAGATGCCGCGCTTCTTCCAGTTCGGCTCGTGGATCGGCGGGGACCGCGACGGCAATCCGTTCGTCAACAACGAGGTCACGCGCGCGACGCTCTACGATAACCGGCTCGCGTGCCTCAAGCGCTACCGGCAGCAACTGCTCGAGCTCGCGCAGACGCTCAGCATCACCGCCGAGGCACTGCCCGTGCCTGAAGCGTTCGGTGCCGAGCTCGCGCGCATGCTCGAGCAAAGCGGCGACGGCACGGCCATTGCCACGCGCAATCCAGGCGAGGTGTTCCGCCAGTACCTGACCTGCATGCTGCGCAAGCTCGACACCACGCTCGCCGACGCACAACGGCGCGGCGCGGGCACCGCTATTTCCGGCGGCTACGCGAGCGCCGACGAACTCGCCGCCGAGCTGCGCGCGATGGAACTGGCCCTGCTCGCGACCGGCAGCGACACGCTTGCCGACTCGTATGTCCGGCCATTGCGCCATGAGGTCGAAACGTTCCGCTTCAGCACGGTGCAGCTCGACCTGCGCGAGAACTCCACGGTCATCAACAAGACCCTGCTCGCGCTGTGGCGATCTCGCGCCAAGCCAGGCTCGGAGCCACCAGATCTGAACTCCGAAGCATGGAAGGCGTGGTTGCTCGCGGAACTCGCCCGCCCGCTCGCCCCGGGCGAAGCCACGGACGCCTTGCCCGAATCCCTCGCGGAAGTGGAAGCGGAAACGGTGCAGATCTTCCGCATGGTCCGCACGATGCGCCAGCAGGTGGACCGCAATGCCTTTGGCGCGTTCATCCTGAGCATGACGCACCACGCGACCGACGTGCTCGGCGTCTATCTGCTCGCGAAGCAGGCGGGGCTGTTCAGCGATGCCGCCGGCGTGGAAAGTTGCACGCTGCCGGTCGTGCCGCTGCTCGAAACCATCGACGACTTGCGGCGCGCGCCCGAAATCCTGCGCGAACTGCTGGCCGTGCCGATGGTCAAGCGCAGCATCCGTGCGCAAGGCGGGGTGCTGGAGGTCATGATCGGCTACTCCGATTCGAACAAGGACGGCGGGTTCTTCGCGAGCAACTGGGAGCTCTCGAAGGCGCAGACGAAGATCACGCGCGTCGGACGCGAACTGGGCATCACGATTTCGTTCTTCCACGGCCGTGGCGGCTCGGTGAGCCGCGGCGGCGTGCCGGCGGGCCGCGCGATCGCCGCGCTGCCCGCGGGCTCCGTCAACGGACGCTTTCGTGTGACCGAGCAAGGCGAGGTGGTGTCGTACAAGTACGCGAACCGCGGCACGGCGCAGTATCACGTCGAGTTGCTCGCGTCGAGCGTGCTGGAGCATACATTCAAATCGGAGCGCGAAGACGAGCTGCTGCCGCGCGGCGAGTTCGATGACGCGATGGAAGCGCTCGCGGGCGCTTCGCGCGCGGCCTATGTGAAGCTGGTCGAGCAGCCCGAGCTGATTGCGTATTTTCAGGCGGCCAGCCCGCTCGAAGAGCTTTCGATGCTGAACATGGGCTCGCGCCCTGCCCGGCGCTTCGGGGCACGCAGCCTCGAAGACCTGCGCGCGATTCCGTGGGTGTTCGCGTGGTCGCAGAACCGCCACGCGCTCACGGGTTGGTATGGCGTGGGCAGCGCGATCTCGTCGTTCCTCGGGGTGCGCCAGGAACGCGGCCTCGATCTGCTGCACAGGATGTTCAATGAATCGCGCCTGTTCCGGCTGATCGTCGACGAAGTGGAGAAGACGCTCGCCCAGGTCGATCTCGACATCGCGCGCGGCTATGCGGACCTCGTGCCCGACGCGCGCGTACGCGAAACGATCTTCGCGCAAATCGAGGCCGAGTATCGCCTCACCACGGAGATGGTGCTGAAAGTGAGTGGCGGCACCGCCGCCGCGGACCGCTTCCCCCAGTTTTGCGAGCGGCTCGCGCGCCGGCTGCCAGCCATCAACCTCGTGAGCCGGCAGCAGATCGAGTTGCTGCGTCTGTACCGCTCGGCCAGCGCCGATCAGGAGCGGCGCGGCTATCTGGTGCCGCTCCTGCTCTCCATTAATTGCATCGCATCGGGCTTCGGCGCGACGGGCTAGGGCCGCGCGCCTCCACTATCGAGGAGATTACCCATGAGCTTTACCGCAATCGAACCGGCCACGCCGCGGCTGCACCGCTCGGAGCTTGCCGTGCCGGGCTCCAACCCCGCGATGTTCGAAAAAGCCGCGCGCTCGGCGGCCGACATCATTTTTCTCGACTGCGAAGACGCGGTCGCGCCCGACGACAAGGAGCAGGCCCGCAAGAACATCATCGAAGGGCTGAACGACATCGACTGGGGTGCGAAGACGGTGATGGTCCGCATCAACGGGCTCGATACCCACTACATGTATCGCGACGTCGTGGATATCGTGGAGGCGTGCCCGCGGCTCGACATGATTCTGATTCCGAAGGTTGGCGTGGCGGCCGACGTCTATGCGATCGACATGCTCGTCACGCAGATCGAGACGGCGAAGAAGCGCAAAAAGCGCATTGGCTTCGAAGTCCTGATCGAAACCGCGCTGGGCATGGCGAACGTGGAGGCAATCGCGCAATCGAGCCGCCGGCTTGAGGCGATGTCGTTCGGCGTCGCCGACTATGCGGCCTCCACGCGTGCGCGCACGACCGTGATCGGCGGCGTGAACCGCGACTACGGTGTGCTGAGCGACAAGGACGCCAATGGCGAGCGCGAATACTTCTGGAGCGACCAGTGGCATGCCGCGCAAACGCGCATGATGGTGGCATGCCGCGCCTATGGATTGCGGCCGATCGATGGACCGTTTGGGGACTTCAGCGATCCCGATGGTTACGACGCCGCTGCGAAGCGCGCCGCGGTGCTCGGCTATGACGGCAAGTGGGCGATTCATCCCTCGCAGATCGAACTGGCGAACCGCGTGTTCACGCCGAGCGATGCCGAAGTTTCGCGCGCGCAACGCATCATGGATGCAATGGCTCAGGCGGCGAGAGATGGCAAGGGGGCCGTGTCGCTGGATGGCCGGTTGATCGACGCGGCCAGTATTCGGATGGCAGAGGCGCTGCTTTCCACTGCGCGGGCGATCGCGGGCTCGGAGGGCAAGCGCTGAAATTGGACGCCTACGCGTGCGCCGCGACGCTCTGCGCATCAACGCGCACGCGCTCCACCGCGCGCCACGACTCGATCATCGAGTCGGCGGCGCGGTCGATATCATCCTCGGTGGTAGGCCATGCAATGACCGAAATACGCATTACGCGGCGCTTACGCCACTGTGCGCCGACCGCGAAACATACGCCCTGCTGCTGAATGCGCGCGATCGTGGCGTCCGTGAGCACGTCGCCAAGCGCGACGGGCTCATCCGCACCGAACCGCACGACCACCTGATTCAACTCGACTTCGTTTAGCACCGCAATACCAGGCTCCTCGGCCAGACGACGCGCCAACCGCTGCGCAAGCGCACAATGCCGCTCGATCATCTCCGCGATGCCGCGCCGGCCAAGGGTGCGCAACAGGGTCCACAAGACGAACCCGCGCGCGCGCCGCGACAACTCCGGGGCGTAATGCACGGGGTCGCGCGCGCCCCCGTCTTCGGCGGGCGGGAGATAGCCCGCGCCGATCGTCATCGCCCGCCGGTGCGCATCGGCATCGCGCACGAAAGCGCACCCGCACTCGTAGGGCGCCTGCAGCCACTTGTGCGCGTCTGTCGCCCACGAGTCCGCATGCTCGATGCCCTGCGCCAGCGCTTCGCGCGCCGGACATGCCCTCGCCCACAGGCCGAAGGCGCCGTCCACGTGCAACCAGCCACCGCGCTCGCACCGCTCGCGCATCAGTGCGGCAATCTCCCCGACGGGATCGAACGCTCCGGTCATGATGTGGCCCGCCTGCGCGATCACGAGATGCGGCCCACGGCAATGCGCGAGCGCGGCGCGCAACGCGTCGATGCGCATGCGCCCCGCGTCATCCGTAGCAATCCTCATGACCGAGCGCTCGCCAAAACCCAGATAGCGTAGCGCGGCAAACACGCTCGCGTGCGCATCGTCGCCGATAAGAACGGCAATGGGCGGCGCGCCGAACAGGCCGTCGGCCTCGACATCCCAGCCCACGCGGCGCAGCAGTGCACCACGCGCCGCTGCGAGGCAGACGAAGTTGCTCATCGTCGCGCCTGTGGTGATGCCCACCGAGCATTCGGGGGGGAGCCGCAGCAGATCGACCAGCCATTGCCCGGCCACCTGCTCGGCCACGGCGGCCGCGGGCGCGCCCTCGTAGCAGCCGGCATTTTGCCCCCAGACGCTCGTGAGCCAGTCGGCCGCGACACCGGCTGGGTGCGAGCCGCCCACGACCCAGCCGAAAAAGCGCGGACCCGCGGTGCCCATCAAGCCCGGACCGGCCGCGGCGGCCAGTTGCTCGATCACCTCGCTCGCGGGCAGGCCCGCCTCGGGCGCAGGTCCGCCAAACGCGTCGAGCAACGCCGCGAAGCCCGCCGTTGCTGCGGGCGGGCGCGTCGCGCGGGTACGATGAAACGTCAGCGCGTGCCGGTGCGCGGCGTCCAGCGCCGTGCACGCATCATCGTCCGGCATCCTGATCAACTCGGCCACAGCGGCTCCTTTCCCCTGATGACGCCGCGTGGTCGCGCAGCTTGCACCGCGCTAGCGTGCCGGCACCTGCCAGAACGGCTGTGCTGGATGAAACGCCTCGCCCTGCGCGAAACGCTCCGCCGAGCGCAACGTGTTCTCGATCAGCATGGTGACGGTCATCGGCCCCACGCCGCCGGGCACCGGCGTGATCCACGAGGCGCGCTCGCGCACTGCATCAAAATCGACGTCGCCCACGATGCGCCCATCGGCGAGCCGGTTGATCCCCACGTCGATCACGATCGCGCCTTCCTTCACCATCTCCGCCTTGATGAGCCCCGGCTTGCCCGCCGCTACCACGAGAATGTCCGCGTGGATGGTGTGATGCGCGAGGTCGCGGGTTTTCGCGTGGCAAATGGTGACCGTGGCTTCCTTCTGCAACAGCATCAGCGCCATCGGCTTGCCGACGATATTGCTCGCGCCGACCACCACCACGTTCTTGCCCGCGACTTCGATGCCCGTGGTCTCCAGCAGCAGTTGAACGCCGTAAGGCGTACAAGGCGGAAAGATGGAATTGCCGACCACGAGCGCGCCAACGTTGTAGAGATGAAAGCCGTCCACATCCTTGTCGACGACGATGCTCTCCAGCACGCGCCGCACGTTGACCTGTGGCGGCAGCGGCAATTGCACGAGAATGCCGTGCGTGGCCGGGTCCAGATTCAGTTCGCCGATGCGCTCGAGCAACTCGGTTTCCGTGCAACTGGCGGGGAACCGGTGCATGAACGAGCGCACGCGGCTCTCCTCGCACGCCTTCACCTTGTTCGCGACGTAGACCTGCGAGGCCGGATTGTCGCCCACCAGCACCACGGCGAGGCCCGGCACGACGCCGCGCATGGAAAGCGCGGCGACGCGCTCGCGAAAGCGCGCCCGCAAGCGCCGCGCCAGGTGCTTCCCATCGATGATCTGTGCCGTCATGGCGCGTCAGACCACACCCGGGATCCAGTTGGTGCCGGCGAGCGGCACACGCGCCATCGCCGCCGCCTCGACCGTGAGCGCGACGAGATCTTCGGGCTCCAGGTGATGCACGTTCTGCTTGCCACAGGCGCGCGCGATCGTGGTGAGCTCCATGTTCAGCGTCTTCAGATAATTGCGCAGGCGCTTCGCGCCGACGTCGGGCTGCAGCCGCTCCTGCAACACGGCATCCTGCGTGGTGATGCCCACCGGACACTTGCCCGTGTGGCAGTGGTGGCAATAGCCCGGCGCCGTGCCCAGGTTGGCGTAATCGTCGAGCGCCTGCACGTGCTGGCCGTTCTCGATATACGACGCGCTGTTGCAGCCCAGCGAGACCAGCACGCCCTGCCCGATGGCCACGGCATCGGCGCCCATCGCCAGCGCCTTGGCGACATCGGCGCCGCTACGGATGCCGCCCGAGACGATGAGCTGCACCGTGCCCTTCATGTTGAGGTCTTCGAGCGCATCCACGGCCTGGCGCAACGCGGCAAGCGTAGGAATCCCGACGTTTTCGATAAAGCACGTTTGCGTGGCCGCGGTGCCGCCCTGCATGCCGTCCACCACGATCACGTCCGCGCCCGCGTGCACGGCGAGCTTCACGTCGTTGAAGGTGCGCGTTGCGCCCACCTTCACGTAGATCGGCTTTTCCCAGTCGGTAATCTCGCGCAACTCATGGATCTTGATGAGCAGATCGTCGGGGCCGGTCCAGTCGGGATGGCGGCACGCCGAGCGCTGGTCGACGCCTTCGGGCAGCACGCGCATCTTCGCGACGCGCGGCGAGATTTTTTGCCCGAGCAGCATCCCGCCACCGCCCGGCTTCGCGCCCTGGCCGATCACCACTTCGATCGCGTCGGCCTTGCGCACGTCGTCGGGATTGAAGCCGTAGCGCGACGGCAAGCATTGGTAAACAAGCGTCCTGGACGAGCGCCGCTCTTCCTGGGTCATGCCGCCGTCGCCGGTGGTCGTGGAGGTGCCCATCTCGGTCGCCGCGCGGCCCAGCGCCTCCTTCACGTTCGCCGATAGCGCGCCGAAACTCATGCCCGCGACGGTGATGGGAATCGCGAGCTCGATGGGCTTTTTCGCGAAGCGCGTGCCCAGCACGGTCTTCGTGGTGCATTTCTCGCGATAGCCTTCGAGCGGATAGCGCGAGAGCGACGCGCCGAGGAACAGCAGATCGTCGAAATGCGGCACGTGGCGCTTCGCGCCGAGACCACGGATTTCATACAGCCCGTGCGCCGCGGCGTTCTGGATATAGTTGATCGTCTTGCGGTCGAAGCCCCAGGATTCTTCGGTGGCCAGTTGCTTCATGTGGATGGGCTTGATTTCCATGGTCGGGATCCTTGGGTCAATATTCCTGGTTCGCGTCGGCGTTCCAGTGATAGAGCGAGCGTGCCGAGGCGATGCGCTTGAAGTCCCTCGGTTCGAAGCCGGAGAATGCGGGGCCTGCCGCGCGCAGCAATTGCGCCACTGCTTCGATGTCAGCGGCAGTCATCGGCTCTTCGCGCGCGTCCGCGCCCAGCGACTTGATATTGCCGCGCACGTACAGCACCGCTTCGTACAATGAATCGCCCAGTGCGTCGCCGGCGTCGCCGCAGACCACCAGCCGCCCGGCCTGCGCCATGAACGCAGAGAAGCTGCCCACCGATCCCTTCACGACGATATCGGCGCCCTTGAGCGAGATACCGCAGCGCAGGCCCGCATCGCCTTCGATCACGAGCAGGCCGCCTTGCGCCGACGCACCCGCTGCATTCGACGCGAAGCCCTTCACGTGCACGCGCCCGCTCATCATGTTTTCGGCGACGCCGGTGCTCGCGCTACCCGCGATGGTCACCTTCGCCTCCTTGTTCATGCCGGCCGCGTAGTAGCCGGCGTGGCCGTCGATCTCGACCTCGATCGGCAGATCGAGCCCGACCGCGATGTTGTGCGCGCCATCGGGGTTCGCGATGCGCACGGCCTGCACGCCCTTGCCGGCGGCGTCCTTGTGCAGGAACCGGTTGAGTTCGGTCACTGACGTGCTTGCCAGGTCAAAGTTCAGACTTTCCATACGTACATCTCCTCGGGAGCCGGTTCGAACACGCTTGCATGTTTGATATCGGGAAGATGCGCCAGCGAGCGGAATTCGGAGGCGATCGCCACGTAATCGTCGGTCTCTGCCACCACCGCTGGCTTGCACGCGAACGGATCGCGAATCAGCGCGAGCTTGTCGGGTGTCCCCATGAGGAACGTGTAGAAGCCGTCGAGCTGCTCGAAGCCCTGTTGCAGCGCCACTTCGAGATCGTCGCCTTCGCGCAGCCGGTATTCGAGGAAGCGGCAGGCGGCCTCCGTATCGTTGTCCGTATCGAAGTGAATGCCGTGCGGTTCGAGCATGCGGCGCACGCCGAAGGGATTCGAGAGCGACCCGTTATGCACGAGGCAGAAGTCCTCGCCGGCCGTGAACGGGTGGGCGCGGTCGGGCGTGACCGCCGACTCGGTGGCCATGCGCGTATGGCCGACCAGGTGCGTGCCTGAAAGGTTCTGGAACGCGTAGCGGTCCGAAACTTCCTTCGGCGTGCCGATATCCTTGTACAGGTCGATGGCGCGGCCCGTGGAGAGGATATGCAGCTTCGGATGCTGCTCGGCGATCCAGCGCTTCGCGGTCTCCGGCGCAATGCTCACGCTCAGCACCGCATGGTTGCCCTTGGCCTGAACCGAGGCGCCGGCGCCCAGATGTGCGTTCATCTCGTGCACGAGTCCTTGCCAGTTGAAATCAGCGGCTTCTTCCGTGAGGCCGGAATACAGGCTGATCTTGCGGGTGTCTTCGTCCACCGGCTCCGTGAACACGGCCAGCCCTGCCGAATCGGGCCCGCGCTCCGTCATGCCGAGCAGCATGGGCACCATCAGCTCGCCCAGCCGCTCACGCAACGATGGCTGCTTTATCAGTAATCCTACGATTCCACACATGATTAATCTCCTGCACGTATTTCCTGCGTTTCATGGACGGCTGGCGCAGCGACGCCAGCTCAGAAAAATTCGAGGTAGGTCTTCTGCTCCCAATCCGACACATGGCGCATGTATTCGATCCATTCCATGTGCTTGAGGCGGAGAAACTCTGCGCCTGCCGGGCCGAGCGCCTCCATCATGACTTCGTCGCGCTCGAGTTCGCGAAGCGCATCCTGGAGGTTCTGCGGCAAGATGCTGATTTCGCGCTGGCGCAGCTCCTGCGGCGACATCTCGTAGAGATTCAGATTGCACGGCGCGCCGGGATCGAGCTTGTTGTTCACGCCGTCCAGGCCCGCGGCGATCACGGCGGCCGTCGCGAGATAGGCGTTGCACGCGGCATCGGGCAGGCGCAACTCGATGCGGCCACCGGGAATGCGCACCATCGACGAGCGGTTGTTGTCGCCGTAGCTCACGTAGGCCGGCGCCCACGTGGCGCCGGTCAGCGAGCGGCCCACCACGAGACGCTTGTACGAGTTGACCGTGGGCGCGCAAATGGCCGCGAGTGCCGCCGCATGCTTGAGCAGGCCGGCCGTCCAGTGATAGGCGAGCTTCGAAAGCCCGAGCCCGCGCTCGTCGTGCTTGTCGGCGAAGAGGTTGCGCTCGCCGTCCGAGATCGACATGTGCATATGCATGCCGTTGCCCGGCCGGTTCGAGAACGGCTTGGGCATGAACGAGCAAATCAGGCCGAGTTCGTTGGCGATCTCCGCAGCGGCCATCTTGAAGAACACGTATGAATCGGCGGATTTCAGGCAGTCCGAGTAGGTGTAGTTGATTTCGAACTGGCCGTTGGCGTCCTCGTGGTCGATCTGATAGACGTCGATGCCAGCCTTGATCAGCGACTCGGTCAGGCGCTCGAGAAATTCGCGCGAGCGCGAAAGCCCCTTGTAGTCGTAGCACGGCTTGGGCAGCGCATCGGAGGCGTCGCACGGCACGATGCGGCCATCCTCGGCGCGCCGCAGCAGCGAGAACTCGGGCTCCAGCCCGGTGTTCAGGATCCAGCCGTGCTCCTGCAAGCGGGCGACCTGCTTTTTCAGCGTCACGCGGCTCTCGAACTGCCACGGCTCCTTTTTCACGTAGCCGTCGCAGGCAATGCGGGCGTAGCCCGGCTGCCACGGCATGAGCGTGAGCGTGTCGAGATCGCCCACCGCCATGAAGTCCGGCCCTTGCGGATCGATGCCGAGGCCCCATACCGCGAAGCCGGCGAAACCCGCGCCATCGGTCAGGATGAGGTCGAGGTGGGCAGCGGGCACGGACTTCGTCTTCGCTACGCCGTGAATGTCGACGAATTGCGCGAGTATGTACTTGACGTCGTTATCTGCGAGGAACTGCTTGGCTTCTGCGGGTGTCATGTCGATTGTCCTCAAGCGTCGTGATGCGGTGTCGAGAAAACGCCCGGCGCCTGCTTGCGCCGGATGCTTTCGCCCGGGGTGCCAGATGAGCCTGATAAGCCTGATGCAGGCCTGGTGAGTTAGCTGCTGGCCTGGTGCGATGGTGCCTGGTCGATTGCGTCGATCACGGCGAGACCGACCGGCCCGCCTCCCAATTCGGCAGCGATGCCGGCAAGGGTTTCCCACAAGTACACACCGTATGTCCCATCGGCCCACAGACGGTAGTACGGACGGCCCAGCCGCTCGCCCGGCAGGACGGTGACGGCGACCCCCGCCATCGAAGTCAGCACGACGGGTCGGGTTGCGAGGTCCAGCGCGCGAAAGTTGACGTTGCAGGTCTGCAGCAGCAATTCGTCGATCGCCTCGCCGCACAGCACCAGCGCCAGGTCCTGGCGCAGCACCGGATAGACCCGCAGCGCCGGCTCGCGATGGGCCAGCTTTGACGACGCGCGGCCGCTCATGCCGTCCTCGATCAGATACTCGGTGAGGCCCAGACGCGCGATCAGCCCGCCGCTCGCGAGCGGCGCCCATGTGTTGGGCTGGGGCAGCGCGGGCAAGCCCTGCTCCGCGAGCCAGGCGGCCACGCCCTGGCCCTTGAAGCCCATGCGGGACAGGTGCGAGACATCCGCAATGCCCGCGTTGCGTGCGCGCGCTTCGTCGTTCGCGCCGTGGCGCTCGACGATCTGCATGTTCTCGACCGTGCTCCACCGTGCTTCAGCGGCGTGTTGGGCGTCGCGTATGGGACTCGTGCGCAGCGGGAAATTTGCTGCGCCTGCCAGGTTCGATGCGCTCATGCGGTCTCCTCCCTCGGTGCGGTGGCGTGCGCGGGTGCGGCGTCTTTCTGGCGCAGGTTCTCTGGGTCGTAGAACGGCGTGGGCACCACCGTGGCGGACACCATGGTGCCGTCGCTCAGGCGAAAGCGCAGTTGTGTGCCCGGTTTCGCCATCGCGGGCCGCACGAACGCGAGGCCGATCGTCTTGTTCAGCGTC
Organism: Paraburkholderia sp. A1RI-2L; assembly: GCF_048957375.1. Classification (NCBI taxonomy): domain Bacteria; kingdom Pseudomonadati; phylum Pseudomonadota; class Betaproteobacteria; order Burkholderiales; family Burkholderiaceae; genus Paraburkholderia; species Paraburkholderia sp. A1RI-2L. Next base: position 78,358 of record NZ_JARBTA010000003.1, on the reverse strand, counting down.
TCGCTCCACGACACGCTCGTCACGCGGCCTGCGATCTCCTTGCCTTCGATGGCGAGATGGCACTCGCGCAAGGCGTCGTTCTTCACGCCATCGTCCAGCGCGAAGCCCACGAGGCGTTGCTGCTGCGCCTGGCTGTCGATGGCCTGCAAGCTGCGCTGGCCGACGAAGAACGGCTTGTCCATCTTGACCGCCCACTCCATGGCGGCATCGCGCGGCGTCGTCAGGCCATCGGTGTCCTGGCTCACGATCACGTGGCCCTTCTCCAGCCGCAAGAGCCGCTGCGCCTCCACGCCAAACGGACGGATGCCGAATTCCTTGCCCGCTTCATAAAGCGCGTTCCACAGCGCCGGGCCATATTCGGCGGGAACGTGAATCTCGTAGCCCCATTCGCCGACGAAGCCCACCCGCATCAGCCTGGCCGGCACGCGGTTGGCGCCCAGCGCGATGCCCGTCACGCGGATGCCAAGATACGGAAATGCTTCGGATGACAAATCAAGGTCGACCAGCTTCGCGAGCACGGCGCGCGAGTATGGACCCGCGAGGTTGATGGCCGCGTAGGCGCCCGTCACGTTGACGATGCCGCAATCGAGCCCCCAGATCGCATTCAGGCGCGAGAGTTCCCGGTAGATCGCCGCCGCGCCCGAGGTCGTGGTCGTGAAGTAGAAGTGATCGTCGGAGAGACGCGCGATCACGCCGTCGTCGATCACCACGCCAGCTTCGTCGCACATCAGCGCATAGCGCGTCATGCCGGACTTGAGCCCCGCGTACTTCGACACGTAGACGCGCTCGAGGAACTGCGCGGCCTGCGGACCGCGCGCTTCGAGCTTGCCGAGCGTTCCCACGTCGATCATGCCCACGCCGGTACGCACCGCCTGCACCTCTTCCTGGATGCAGCGCGCGCGATCCTTGCCCGCCACCGCGTAGTACTCGGGCCGCTGCCAGACACCGGCCGGCATCCACTTCGCCCCGAGGCGCTCGTGCTGCGCGTGCATCGGCGTGCGGCGCTCGGGATTGAAGCCGCGCCCGGCAAGCAACGCCATCGGCACCGGATGAAAGAACGGCCGCGCCGTGGTCGTGCCCACTTCCTGCGGCGCCTTGCCGGTCAACCGCGCGAGAACGCGCAGCCCATTCATGTTCGAGTGCTTGCCCTGGCTCGGGCCCATGCCGTTGGTCGAGAAACGCTTGAGCAGCTCGATGTTGTCGAAGCCTTCCTGAACGGCGTTTTCGAAATCCTTCAGTTGCAGGTCTTCGTCGAAGTCGACGAAGTTCTTGCCCGCCGGATGCGGGATGATCGGCCATGCATGCGAGGGCGATTCGGGCTCGCGCGCGATCGCTGTGCTGCGCGAGTCCGGCGCGCCGCCCAGCAAACCGACATGCGCGGCTGCAAGCGCGCCAGCACGACGGCCGTCCTGCAGCTTGCTCTCGAAGGTATACACGCCGTTCACGCGGCCGCACGCGAACACGCCTTCGGGCAGCCGATCGGGAACGAACTGCTCGACGCCCGTGTCGTAGCGCATCGCCGTGCCTGCCTGGTAGAGCAGGTTCGCAGCCGGCGCCCAGCCAACGCTCATCAGCAGCGTGTCGCATTCGATCTGCCGGGTTTGCGCGTGCGAAACGCTCATGCCCGCAGGCGGCGTCGGGCCCACGCGCACCGCCGCAAGCCGGTTGCCGTCGGTGTTCGGCACGGCCTCGATCACGCAGCTCGACCCCAGCACTTCGACCCCGCGCGCCTCCAGCTCGCGGGCGAGCTCGCCAAAGCGATGCGTCGCGCGCAGGTCGATCAGCGCCTTCACCTTGATGCCGCGCTCCAGCATGTCGAGCGCCGCGCGATAGGCGTCGGCGTTCGCGCCCAGCACCACCGCGCGCTGCCCCGGCGCCACGCCATAGCGCCACACGAGCCGCTGGGCCGCCGAGGCGAGCATCACGCCCGGCAAGTCGTTATTGCGGAACACGGCGGGCTGCTCGAACGCGCCGCTTGCCACCACAACCGCCTTCGCGCGCATCTTGGTGATGCGATCCGGTTCGACGAGCGGGACCCAGTGGTCCGCATAATAAGCCGCGGCGAGCGTGCGATTGAACATGCGTACGCGCGGATGCGCACGAACCTGAGCTTCAAGCGCGCGCACGGTTTCCAGACGTTCCATGTCGCCGCCCGCCTGATACGTGCCGCTACCGCCCGAGCGCGCATTCTCGTCGACGATCACCACGTCCGCACCCTGCTGCGCCGCCTCCAGCGCCGCCGCCAGCCCCGAGGGCCCCGCGCCGATCACCAGCACGTCGCAGAACCCGTAGCGCTTGGGCGTGCGCACGTGCGGCGCCTTGAGGTCGACCACGCCGAGCCCGGCCATCTTGCGGAACATGCGCTCCCAGCGCGGAAACCAGCGCTTGCTGTAGAACGCCTTGTAATAGAAGCCAACCGGCAGGAACGGCGCGAGCTTGCCCATCCAGCGGTTACGGTCATTGGCCACGCCGCCCGTGGTGTTGACCGCGTGCCAGTTCGCACCGGCGATCAGCTCGGTCACGTCGGCGCGCACGTTCAGGCGCGCGCCATCCTGGAACATCGCGTTCACGTCGTGGTTCGCGAGCGAGAGCACGCCGCGCGGGCGGTGATACTTGAAGCTGCGCCCGAGCACCGAAACCTCCGACGCCCATAGGGCGCTCGTGATCGTGTCGCCTGCAAAGCCCGTGTAACGCTGCCCTTCGAAGCCGAATTCGATCTGCTGGCTGCGATCGATCCATTCGCCTGCATGCGGTGCCAGACGCATTTACGCCTCCTCGTCGTTCAGATACGTGCGGATGACACGATCCTTCGCGGTGTCACGCTCGGCGATGAACCAGGTGTTGCTCGGGGTATGGCACCACCACTCCTTCTTCACGCCGGCAGCGCCGTTGCGGCAGTACACGTAGTCGGCCCATTCGTCGTCGCTCGCTTTCGCCGGGTCCGGCATCGCGCGCATTTCGCCCCAGTAGACGAACTCCGAAACGGGCCGCGCGCCGTTCACAGGACAGGTCATGATCTTCATCGTCGTGTTCTCCGCTCAGTGTCCGACCGATGCTGCGCCCTTCTCGCCCGTGAGCGCATAGCGGCGGAAGCGATCGAGCGTGAAGCCGTTGATCAACTCATGGTTCGTATCGTTGGCAACGGTGTACGACATGGTCTTGCCGCACACCGGCGTGGCCTTGAAGCCCCACGTGCCCCAGCCGGAGTCCAGATAGAAGCCCTCCACCGGCGTCTTGCCCATGATGGGCGCGAAGTCCGGCGTCATGTCCGCCATCCCCGCCCACTGGCGCATGACTTTCGCGGTCGAGAGGAACGGGAACATCTCGAGCATGTGCGCCGTGAGCCCTTCCACGAAATCGAGCGTCGAGCGGGTGGCATGCAGCTCGTAGGGGTCGAGCGAAGCGCCCATCACGAGTTCGCCGCGCGCCGACTGGCTGATGTAGACATGCAGGCTCCCCGAAACCAGAATCGGATTGAGCCAGGGCTTGAGCGGCTCGCTCACCATCGCCTGCAGCGGATGGATGAAGATGGGCGTGCGCAGCCCGACCATGTCGGTGATGCGCGGCGTGGAGCCCGCCACCGCGCACAGCACCTTGTTGGTCGAGATATAGCCACGCGAGGTTTTTACGCCCTTCACCTTTCCGCCCACCACGTCGATGCCCAGTACTTCGGTTTGCTGATGAATCTCGACGCCGCGCTGGTCGGCGCCGCGCCCATAACCCCATGCCACGGCGTCGTGGCGCGCGACCGATCCCGGCGCGTGATACAGCGCACCGAGGATGGGCGCCACGCCGCCGCACGAGAGGTCGATCATCGGCGCGGCCTCTTTGACCTCTTTCGGGCCGACCACCTCCGAGTCCACGCCGAAGTGCTTGTTCACCTCCGCGCGCCAGCGCATCGTGCGCATGGCCGAATCCGTATGGGCGAGCGTGTAGTGGCCGCGCGTCGAATAAAACAGGTTCAGGTCGAAGTCCTGCGAGAGGTCCTCCCACAGCTTGACCGACTGATCGTAGAACTTCACGCCTTCGGGCGTCAGGTAGTTCGAGCGGATGATCGTGGTGTTGCGGCCCGTGTTGCCGCCGCCGATATAGCCTTTCTCCAGCACCGCCACGTTCTTGATGCCGTGCTCACGGGCGAGGTAGTAGGCGCTCGCGAGCCCGTGGCCACCCGCGCCGATGATCACAACGTCATAAGAACTGCGCAAAGTGTCATGCCGGGTGAACATCCGCGGCTCAGGGTGCTTCTTCGACATGGCAAAACGCACGAGACGCCACGGCATGGCTCACTCCTTGTTCTCATCCGCGCGCACAGCGGCGCGCGGGCAAACCGGGTTGGACAGCAGGGCTGCTTTTAGCGCAGAACGATCGTCTTGTTGCCGTGTATCAGCACGCGGTCTTCGAGGTGGTAACGCAAGCCTCGGGCCAGCACCGCTTTTTCGATGTCGCGGCCAAGACGCACGAGATCGTCGGGCCGGTCGGAATGGCGCACGCGAATCACGTCCTGCTCGATGATCGGGCCTTCGTCGAGGTCTTCCGTCACGTAATGGCAGGTTGCGCCGGTGAGCTTCACGCCCCGCGCATACGCCTGGTGATACGGCTTCGCGCCAACGAAGCTCGGCAGGAACGAATGATGAATATTGATGATGCGGCCCGGATATGCCGCGCACAGCTTGGGCGACAGCACCTGCATGTAGCGCGCGAGCACCATGGTGTCGGCGCGCGCGTCCTCGAACAGGCGCTGCACCTGGTCGTAGGCCTGCTGCTTGGTGTCCGGCGTGACCGGCACGTAATGAAACGGAATGCCATGCCATTCGACGAAGCTGCGCCACGTTTCATGGTTCGAGATCACACACGGAATCTCGATGTCGAGCTCGCCGGCCTTCCAGCGCGCGAGCAGGTCGTAGAGGCAATGCTCGAGCTTCGAAACGAGGATCACCACACGTTTTTTCTGCGAATGATCCGTCACCTTCCAGTCCATCGAGAACTCGCGGCCGATGCGGGCAAAGCGCTCGCGAAACGTCTCGAGGCTGACCGGCAGCGAGTCGGTGGCGATCTCGTGGCGCATGTAAAAGCGCTTTTCGATTTCGTCGGCGTGGTGAGTCGCCTCGATGATCAAACCGTGATGCTCGGCAATGAACGCGCTGACGGCAGCGACAATGCCGATCCGGTCGGGGCATGACAACGTCAGTGTAAAGCGGCGCGTTTCTGACATGAGGGGCACCCATTTCTCGACAGGATTGAACGTGGATTAAAAGTAATCAGCGGAATTTCACTTGTCAACGCCAATAAACTTTTTTTCCTGCCACGAACCCAATCAGGGGTATAGCCCACTGGGTAAGCACTACCCTTCTGGGGGTAGAAAAATGCGAGCCGTCCGCTGCCGCGCGCTACATGTCGCCTGCGCGCTGGCGTTGCACGAAGTACTCGCGGCGATATCGCGAGACCGCGTAGGCATCGAGCACCGCAATCGCATAGACAAAGATGCCGCCCGCGTGACGGCCGGCGAACGATCGCCCGGGCGCGGCGAGCTGCAGCGTCACAAAGCCCAGCAACAGCATGAAGAACACCATGATGAGCGCACGCCTCGGCATGCGGTTGAGAACCTGCCCTGCGCCCGGCAATACCGCCGCAGCGGCCAGCACGACCCAGGGGTGCAAAGGGCGGCGCACGACTGGATCCGGAGGCCGCTTTGAGGCTTTCTCGACGGCTTCTCCGGTCGCTTCGTCAACACGTTTCTGCGCTGCTTCGATTTCGTGCGCTTGCATGCTCGCCTCCTTGCATCAGATCGGCGCATACGGCCGTCGCGCGCTCGAGCAGCGACTCGAGCAGCGCCACGCTCACGTGCGCCCCATGAAACGTCGCGCGGCGCAGCACCAGGTATTCGCTGCGATCCGCCGCCTGAACCTGATAGACGATGCGCACGCCGCGCGGCATCACGACCAGCTCTTTCGAGCGCGGGTCGGAGAACAGTGTCCTCACGTGCGGACCGAGTATGCGCAGCGGCAATTCGGATGCCTCGCGATCCGACTTGAGCGAGGTATGGCCCGGCCAATCGCGCGGGAGCGGGACGCACCGCGGCAATGCATCGGCGTGTGACCAGAATTCGACGTTCGCCCTGCGCGCCAGCAGATCGAACGTTCCGGCGACGGGCAAGTTCTGTCTCACCGATACGGTCAGCCAGAGCGACGGCACCTGCCGGAACACGACCTGATCCACGATGGGTTCGATCCTGACGCTATGCTCGCGATACGAGCCCGTCAGCACGGGAAAGGCGACGTCGTCCTGGGTCAAGGTGGCGTGATCGAAAAGCGCGAAGCACCCATCGAACAGCTTGCGGCGTTGCGTCCTGAGCGATTCGCGCGCGCGTCGATTGAGGATGGCGAGTGTCACCGCAAATACCGCGACGAATACGGCAGTCAATACGGCAGAAAACGCTGTGGCAGGAGCGCTGCCTGCGAGCCACATGACGGAACCCTCCCTATACGAATGCGGCGCGGGCGGTATGACCCGCCCGCGCCGCTGCTACGGCTAGCGTCGATTTCAATGCCCGTCAATAGTCCCTCGGCCGCGGCCAGTTCATCGTGAACTGGTCGCCACGCTTGACGTATTTGTAGCGATGCAGCGCGAACCAGATCGACGCGACGATATAGAACGCCATGATCGACAGCAGCGAGGCGCCATAGCCGAGATAGGTGGCGAAATAGGTCGCGGAGCACAGGCAGGCCAGCACGATCGCCGGGATCGGATGAAACGGATGGACGTAGCCTCGATTGATGCTGCCAAGCGGCCATTTGCGACGAAACTTCACGATGTTGATCGACATGAACGTGTAGCCGAGCAGCCCGGACAGGATGGAAAACGTAATAACCTGATCGAGCAAGCCGGTGAACGCGAACGAGATCGCAATCGGCACCAGAAAGATGATCGCGCGGTATGGGGTGCGATAGCGCGGATGTACCGCGCCGAACCACATCGGCATATAGCGGTCGCGCGACATCGAAAACCAGGCGCGCGAGGCGTCGTTGATACATCCGTTGGCCGATGCGATGGCCGAGAACAGCGTGCCCACGAACAGCAGCGTTTGCAGCCCCTTGTTGCCCGTGAGGCGCGCAGCGTCGTAGAGCGGCGTCACTGCCTGGCCGAGATACTCCCACGGCATGAGCCCGGTGGCCACATACCAGGTCAGTGCGGCGGCAATCAGCAGCGTGATCATCCCGCACATGGTTCCGAGCGGAATCGAGCGTCCCGCCGAGCGCACCTCCTCGGCGGCCTGGCAGGTGCCTTCGATGCCCAGGTAGTACCACATGCCGAACTGCAGCGCGGCGACCACGCCGAGCCAGCCATACGGCAACTGCGTCAGCAACTGATGATGGAGCAGGACCTGGCCAGGATTCCACGGCTGCACGCCGAAGAACAGCACGACGATGGCGAGAAAGGCAATCGCCGTGATCACGAAATTGACCGTGAGCGTGACGAACACGCCGCGGTAATTGAGCCACGCGAGAAAGGCAATCGTCAGGAGCGCGAACGGGCGCGAGTCGACGGCATAACCCGAATCCGCCGCCACGGCCTTGATGAGGTCGCCCACCACGAGCGCGTCGGCCGCTTCCAGCATCGTATAGGCCATCACCAGATAGAGCCCTACGTTGAACGCCATGAGCGGCCCGATGATGTGCTTCGCCTGCGTATACTGGCCGCCGGCCGCCGCGACTGTCGAGGTCACTTCGGAGTCGATCATGGCGACGCAGGTGTACAGCAGCCCGATGATCCAGCAGGCGATCAGTGACCCATATGCACCGCCTTTGGCAACCGAGAAGTTCCACCCCATGAACTCGCCTACGAGCACGATGCCCACGCCGAGCGCCCACACGTGAATCGGTCCCAGTACTTTCAGGAGGGCAATGCGCTCTCCGGACTGTCCTGCCGTTGCTGCGTCGCTCATGCACCGCTCCTGTACAGATTGGCTATCCAGACGGGTTGAGGCGGATCCGTCGCGGGGGTTATCGCGTGGGTTACTCGCTGCCTTCGGTCGAACTCATCAGGAAATCGTCGTCGTATGTGCGGGAGACCCGCAGCGCATCGACAAGAATCCACGCAAACAGCAGGATTGCGAGCGCCCAGGCGGCATGACTCAGCAATGACCAGAAGTTCATGGCGTCACTCTCCGAATTTTTCCGCGATCACCTGTCGATACTGCTTCTCTGACACGCGCAGCACGAATACGAAATAGCCGACGATCACGAGCGCCGTGACGATCAGCGAGCCCGGCTCCACTACGTAGTCGAACCGGGTGGTGATGATGGGCTTGGCCTGCCCGGCGTTGTAGCCGAGCTTCTGCCACTGCGCCTGCATGGTGGGATTCTGACCCAGCGTCTGCCACGACACCTGGCTGGTCGCGGCCTGTGCCTGATCGGGCTGCTTGTCCGGCGCCTTGAGCAACAGCGGGCCGAGCAGGCTGCAATACACGAGCACCAGCAGAAACAGGCTATCCACCAGCTGCCCGAAGCCCTTCTGCACAGGGGGAACATATACGGATGCCATGACGAGTTTCCTCTTCGGTCGGCATTGCGTTGTGTGGTCCAGCGGCGGGGAAGTCAGGCGAGCACTTCTTCTTGCTCGCTGTCGCGAAGCGCCGCCTTGCGCAGACGGTTCTCGTCGAGATGGTGGATGTCCAGACCGTAGATATGGTCCTTGTCTTCCTTGTAGTGCCGCACCATCGCCGTCACCGACGCGGTATTGAACACCACCACGCCGGTGGCGCCAACCGTCAGCGCAATCCGGACCGCAGGATCCGCCACCGACATGGTCACCGCAAAGTAGACGAAGCCCAGCGCAACCCATAGCGCAAGCAATGCGGTGCCTGCCATCCAACGGTCCCGGGCAAACATGCTGTCGATGCGCTTTCTCAAGCGGTAACTCATGCTCAATCCCTCCATCAGTCACGGCGAAACGATTGGGGAATTTCGACCGATCCGGTCGAGTTTCCCTTTCGGAACCAAAGTTTCACCGTGGTATTTATTGTGGATGGAGCCCCGAGTGTCAATACTGTTTTTGTAGGTAGATAGAGACCCTGGGTGGCCGCACGCCCGGTATCGGCCTGGAAGTGCGAGCTAGCCGGTATTGCGCAGCGCTTGCGCGGATCGTGTGAAGTGCCGCATCAGCGTCGCCGCGACGTCGTCGTCATAGCCGAGTTGCGCGATGGCTTTGCGCATGCACGTCAGCCACGCCTCGACCTCCGCCAGCCCGATCTCGATGTGCGCGTGCATGGTACGCAGATTCGCGTGCCCCATGCGCTCGAGGTAGTAATGCGGACCGCCGAAAAAGCCCGAGAGAAATTCGAACTGCGCCTGCCTGACATGGGCGAGGCCAAAGCCCTTCAAATGCAGCGCGTGAATGCGCGCGCCTTCGGGATCGGTTTCGATGATGTCGTAGAACGTCTCGACAAGGCGCGCGAGCGCGGCCTCGCCGCCTATCATCTCATGCACGGTCTGGGCGCGTTGGTCCGCTGCTCGATGTCTTGTCTCCACGATTTCCTCGGATTCATAGTGTCCCGATACCGGGTGATGCCTGCGCGAAGCATAGACAACGGTGCGCGGCCACCGCGTCTCCCCTAAGGGGTAGAAGCGGGTAGAAGCGCGCTACCCATTGCCGCCATGCCGCGCCTGCACCGTGCGCCCGGCGCGTACGGGCGCATCGCGCCTACCCCATGGGGGATACCTACTACGAATCATTGATGAAGCACTTTTGGTCGTCGATGCTCGGCGCATTGATTCGTGGTTCAACTTCCCCTCGTCCATGGACACTTGCCGATTCGACGATTTCGTTGCTGGACGTGCGCTCGTCATGCGCGGCCCGCACTCGCGGATCACGGCCCTCAATCGCCGCGAGTTCGCGGGGGCGATGCAGGAAATCGACACGGCGCGCGCGCGAGGACACTGGATTGCCTTGATCGCCGATTATGAGGTGGGGTATTGGCTCGAGCCGTCATTGCATGAACGCAGCAATGAGGAAGACGCACAGCAAGCGCCTCTGACCGCGCTCGTTTTCGACGATGCGAATGAAGCGCCATCGTGCGAGGCCCTCGCGAACGATGCGCAAAGCGAGATCATCTCGATCACGCCACGCATCGGCAAGCATCGCTATATGGAGCAGGTGAGCGAGATCCGCAGCCTGATCGCCGCGGGCGAGGTTTATCAGATCAACTATACGTTTCCGCTCGACGTGAGCATGCGCGGCGATACCGGGGCGCTCTACCGGCGTCTGGCCAGCGCGAATCCGTCTGCGCATGCGGCGTATATCGAAGACGGCGATCGCCGGATTCTTTCGTTTTCTCCGGAACTGTTCCTTAAGCACAGCGACGGCAAGCTCACGACACGGCCCATGAAGGGCACCGCGCCGCGCGATCCCGATCCCGGGCGAGACGACCGCTTTGCTGCGCAATTGCAGGCGAGCACGAAGGACAAGGCCGAGAACCTCATGATCGTCGATCTCCTGCGCAACGACCTCGGGCGCATTGCGCGCACCGGTTCGGTCGCGGTGGAGAATCTGTTCGCGCTGGAACGATACGCAACGGTCTGGACGCTCACCTCGACGATCACCGCCGATATCGGCGAGCCGAATCTCGAACACATCCTGCGCGCGCTCTTTCCGTGCGGCTCGGTCACCGGCGCGCCGAAGATTGCCGCGATGCGCCACATCCGCCGCCTCGAAATCGCGCCGCGAGGCGTCTATTGCGGAAGCATCGGATGGCTCGCGCCAGATGGCCGGTTCTCGATGAACGTCGCCATACGCACCCTCGTTCTCGATCGCAGCGGCGAGGGCGTGTACTGCGTGGGCGGCGGCATCGTCATGGATTCCGAGCCGTCGCGCGAGTGGGAAGAATGCAAGTGGAAGTCCCGCATCATCGGTTCATGGTGAATGTTTCGCCGCCGTCGTTCGCATCACCGGCGAGCTATCAATGCAGTTCTGTACGGGTTCCGGGCGCCCGACGAAACTCCAGCACCAGTACGAACTCCCCTGTCTCGCCCGTCAAATCAGGAGCCAACGCTAGCTCATGAACAAGCACCTTCCTTGCGCCGCGCTCGCGGCACTTTTCGTGGCCGGCCACGCCCATGCGCAGAGCAGCGTCACGCTCTATGGCGTGATCGACGACGGCTTGAACTACACGTCGAACGCGCGTGGCCATAGCGCCTACGCCATGGTCAGCGGCGACGCCAACGCGTCGAATTTCGGGTTCAAGGGCGTCGAGGATCTCGGCGGCGGTCTTTCGGCCATCTTCACCCTCGAAAGCGGCTTCAATGTCAACAACGGCGCATTGAGCATGAACGGCACGCTTTTTAGCCGCCAGGCATTCGTCGGGCTCAGTTCAGCGAACTATGGCACGTTCACGTTCGGACGCCAGTACGACGCAATCGTCGACATGTGGAGCCCATTCACGGCGGCGGGCAACACCATCGGCGACCTCGCATCGCATCCGTTCGACAACGACAACGCGGACCAGGACTTCCGCTTCAACAACGCGGTCAAATATGTGAGTCCGACCTTCGCCGGGTTTCAGGCAGAAGGCGTGTATGGGTTCAGCAATGCCACCAACTTCGCCAACAACCGCGCTTATAGCGCGGGGATCAGCTATGGCGCCGGCCCTTTCTCGGCCACGGTGGCCTACACGCGTCAGTCCAACGGCAACTTGAACAGCACCGGCGCGGTGGGCGGCGACGGCGTCTTCACCGCCGCGCGCCAGCAGAATATCGGCGCGGGCGTGAAATGGACCTTCGGCGACGGTTCGAACATCGGCCTTGCCTATTCGCATGTCGACGTCTATGACCCAACCGGCAACGCCTATGCGCCCGACATCGGCACGCAAGCGTGGTCGTCGTGGAAGTTCGACAACGTCGAAATCAACGGTCAGTACTTCATCGATCCTGCGCTGTCCGTCGCCGCCGCCTACACCTTCACGCACGGCAACCTCAAGGAGACGGCGAGCGGATCGAGTCCGAACTGGCACCAGGTCGCGCTGGCGCTGAACTATTCGCTCAGCAAGCGGACCTCGGTCTACGCGCAAGGCGCTTATCAGCACACGAACGGCAAGACGGGCACCGATCTCGATGCGGCACACATTGTCGGTGCAGCGGACCTCTCTTCGAGCGAGAACCAGGCTGTGGTGCGCATCGGCTTTCTGCATCGCTTCTAATGCAATTCTGATGGATATTCGAAGCATTGCCAGGCACTGCGCGCGTGGCGAACGCCGCTACCACGTTGGGCATACCCCCTCTTCTGGATAGCGGCCCCAACTGCGTTCGTCAAAAATGCAGGTTAAGGAAACTGCGTGCGCCGGCAGTATCGAAGACTGCCGGCGCCGCGCGGTTCGCCAATCCCTCATCGCTACTTTACGGAGCGTTATCCATGGCAAATTCATGGCGTATTTCGGCACTCGCGGACCGTCATCGCGCGCTGGGTTCCAACCTGGAAGACTGGAACGGCATGGGCATGGCATGGAGCTATGCAGCGGATCTCGCGGATCATCACGAGGCTATCCGCACCAAGGCGGGCCTCATGGATGTTTCGGGCCTGAAGAAAGTTCATTACGTCGGCCCGCACGCCGAGAGTTTGCTGAACTGGGCGACCACGCGCGACATCAGCAAGCTCTACCCGGGAAAGTCGGCCTACGCATCCATCCTCAACGAAGACGGCAAGTTCATCGACGACTGCATCGTCTACCGCACCGGCCCGAACGCCTTCATGGTCGTGCATGGCGCAGGCACCGGCTACGAACGGCTCGTGCGCTCCGCCGTGGGCCGTCAGGTTGCCGTGCTGTTCGACGACGACTTGCATGACCTTTCGCTGCAAGGGCCGGCCGCTGTGGACTTCCTTGCCGAGCATGTAGCTGGCATACGGGAACTGCCCTACTTCCACCATATACAGACGCGCCTTTTCGGCCGGCCCGTCACCATCTCGCGCACCGGTTACACGGGCGAGCGCGGCTACGAAATTTTCTGCAAGGCCGTGGATGCGCCGCTGATCTGGGACACGATCCTCGCCAAAGGCAAGGGCTTCGGCATCATTCCCTGTGCGTTTGCGGCGCTCGACTGGCTGCGCGTGGAGAGCTATCTGCTGTTCTATCCCTACGATAATTCGGAAACCTGGCCATTCAGCGACGAGAAAGCCGGAGACACGCTGTGGGAACTGGGCCTCGACTTCACCGTGTCGCCGGGAAAGACGGAGTTCTGTGGCGCCACCGAGCATTTCCGTCTCGCCAACAAAGAGCGCTTCAAGATCTACGGCGTCGATGTCAGTGCGTCGCGCGCCACCGCGGCAGGCGACACGTTGTGGCAAAACGGCCGCAAGGTTGGCGTCATTACCTGCGGCATGTACTCGCGGCTCACGAAGCGCTCTCTCGCGATCGCGCGCGTGGACGTGGACCAGGCACGCGACGGTATCGCGCTGGAAGTCAGGGGCAGTATCGAGACGCGCGGCGTGACGGCCGCTCTGCCCTTCGACGACCCTGAGAAGAAGAAGCGCACTGCGTTGGGATGATGGCCGGTCGCCAGGCCGGCGTGGTCAAGGCGAAGACCGCAAAAAAATGAACCGCATCGAAACGAGAGTCCTCGTCAAGCGGGTCGCGCAGGGCCGCGACCCGCAGGCCGCTCTGTCACTGTACGAGCACAGCATTGCCGCCGGGCACAAGCGGATCGCTTTGCTGCGCTATATGGATGCGCGTGATTTGTGCGTGCCAATGACGCAGCAGCATCATGCCTACGCGTGCGCCGTCGCGAAGACCCTTAGCGACGGCGAGATGGCGGCCATCGCTCAGCAGGCGCTGAAACGCAGCCGGGAACGCAGGGCGCGATGAGCGCCTGAATATACGCGGACGAGAGCCGATCTCAGACGTCAGGGGCAATCTTCCTGCGTAACGAGACGAAGCGCTCCATCACATTGTCGCCGAAGAGCGGGTCGGGACCGGCCGGCACCGCCGCGGCGACCTCAGCCCAGTCCTCTTCGGTCAATGCCTGAGCTGCGCTGGCCATGATATCGCGCTCCTCAGAGAAGATATGGTGGCGGTAGTACACAAGATAGGTAGCCGTGGCCGCCTCGAGGTCCGCCCTCGGTGCCAGTACATCTGCCGCTGCGTCATTCAGGCGATTGAAGAGTTCTTCTCCAGCCGTGGCAATCACGCGATGCTCTTGCAGAAGCCGGTTCACTATCAAACGAGTCCCGGGATTGCGTTCGACGAGCCGCGCATAGGCAACGTCCTCCGGGGGGTGATGATAACGATCCGAGTAGTCTCGCAGATAGTAAAGGATATCGCTCATAAGATCGTAGTCCGAAGTTTCTCCCAGATGGAAGGCCCCCACCTGTTCGTCCAGCAGATCCAGTAGCCGCACAAAATTGACGTGATCGGCGTGCCACCTGGCAAGTGCATTGATCATGAAGATCCCCTTCTATCCAAATCATGTGTGCGATAAGCCATCGCTCGCGCGCGGCCGGGCACAGCCAGAAACGCCTCGTCATCGGCCTGCGCGCCCACTACGAGGCGAACCAGATCGGCCAGCGAGCGCACCTGCATCTTCTCCATCACGCGTGCACGGTGGATCTTGATAGTCTTCTCTGCTGCGCCCAGTTCGTCTGCAACGAGCTTGTTAGGGCGGCCTTTGACCACCAGCGCCATGACCTCGCGTTCGCGCGGGGTCAGCCTGTCGACGCGGCTCTGAATCTCAGCACGCTCCTTGCGGCGTGCAAATAGCTGGCAGGCGCGCTCGACGGCGCGCGCTGTGGCGTCGAGGAGGGTCAGCGCATCGACTGGCTTCGCCAGAAAATCGGTCGCGCCCGCCTTCATCGCGGCCACAGCGGTGGTCAAGTCACCGTGCGCGGAGATGAACACGATCGGCACGATGCCGTCGAGCCGACGCTGCAATTCGATGCCGCTCGAGTCCGGCAACTCGAGATCGAGCAGCAGGCAAGCAGGCGAGTTCTCCAGGTCTATGTCCTGGAGGAACGCAGTTGCGCTGTCGTATGCCCGCGTGGCGTAACCACGGGCGCGAAGCAGGCGACATAGGGCGTTGCGGACGTGCTCATCGCCATCGACGATGGACACGATAGGTGCAGGCATATTCACCATGGTCATCGTGGGCCCGCATTCGGGCCATGCTCCCCGCTAGCAGTTCGTAATCGATAACGTTTGGAGTGCCGATAAAAGCTATCTTCGGAAACGGCACAGCCTGCATCTACGATAAGCTCGCTCATCGCCACCTGGTTGACCCTCGTCAATCAGAGAAGGGCCTTGCCGCACGATGGCATCGCCCGCACCAGTCTTTAGCGATACGCAAAAGTCGATCAGGGCAGGCAGACCGCAACGCGCGACACTTTCACAAACTTGCGCTACGAAGGCGCCATTCCGGCGTCTCGATGCTCTTCAGATATCGATTCGATATCCTTCATGTCCATCTCGCGCAGGTACGTTTCGATGACGTCGTCCACGGAGACCCGTCGGCTAATATCGCCAACGAGTTCTTCCAGTCCTTCGGCGCGCAACATATCGCGCGCGCTGCCATGAGCAGCCACGAGGCGCAGCCGCCTTCCTGCGCTGGCAAGGTCCGTGTGCAAAGTGGCCAGCATCCTCGCTCCCGCGATGTCCACCGCGGGAGCGTTCGAGAGGTCCAGTATCACCAGTTTCACGGGGCAGGTTGCGCACAAGATTCTCGCCGTAATCGCAGCGCGCACGTGGTCGGCGTTGAAGTAAAGCAGCGACGCCTCGACGCGAAACATCAACACGCCGGGAATCTGTTCGTTGTCGGCATGGCGCTCGATGTCCGAATAGAAGTGCGTGCCGGGAATGCGGCCAAGAACCGCCACGTGCGGATGTGCCGCGCGCCGGATGAGCAAAAGCATCGACGCCAGCACCGCAAAGATCACCCCTTTGAGAATTCCCAGCAACAGGACCGCAACGAATGCGACCATCGACACCATGAACTCATAGCGGCTGACGCGCCAAAGGTGACGCAACTCGCGAATGTCAATGAGACCCTTGACCGCCACCAGCACGATGGCTGCGAGTACGACGTTGGGCAGGTTGGTCAGCAAGCCTGTGAGAAACATCAGGCATAGACCGATGGCGATCGAAGCAAATACCAGCGCGAGCGGAGTCTTCGCGCCAGCCTTGTCGTTGACGGACGACTGGGACAAGCCACCCGCGACGGGATACCCCTGGAAGAGACCCGCGGCGAGGTTTGCCGCGCCGAGTCCGAGCAGCTCCTGACGCGGATCGATTTCGTAGCCATTTTTCTGGGCAATGGCGCGAGCCGCTGACACGCTTTCCACATACGACAACAGCAGACAGGCAAACGCCAACGAAACAATGCCGTCCACGTCGCGAATGCGCAGCGAGGGCAGGTGAAAATCCGGCAGACCGCGCGGCAATGCGCCGACGACCTTGAATCCCATCGTGCCCAACGGCGTCAGCGAAAGCAGAACAATGGATAGCGCGACCACGAACAGCGCGACGGGACGCCCCGGCAAAAACTTTTCGCCGAAAACCAGCAGGGCTAGCGCACCAACCCCGAAGGCGAGCACAACGAGCTGGGTGTCTGGAAGCTGCCCGAACAGGATCGAAACGCGTTCGAAAAACTGCTCCCCGCCCCCCTTGACCCCGAAAAGCTTGGGCAACTGGGTTAGCGCGATAGTCAGTGCGGCGCCCGCTTTGAAGCCCAGCAATATGGTCTCGCTGATGAAGTTGACGAGGGAGCTTAGCCGCAGAATCCAGCCGATCAGGCACATGATCGCAATAAGGATTGCCGTCAATGCGGCAATGGAGGCGAACCGCCCAGGGTCGCCGCCTGCCATGTCCGTGACCGTCACGCCAACGAGCATCGAAATCGCCGAAGTCGGCCCAATGGCCAGTTGGCGGGAGGTGCCGAACAAGGCGTAGAAGATGCCGCCGACCAGGTAGCAGTAGATGCCGTATTGGGCCGGCAAACCGGCGAGCGTCGCATAGGCAAGCGACACGGGTATTCCGTACGCAGCCAGCGTGACCCCGGCGACGAGATCGGATGAAAGCCACGGCAACCGGTAATCCGGCAGCCATTGCGCCGGCACGAGTATCGCGCGCCAGCCTCTGGCAGGGGAAGTCGCATCAGTACTCGCAGCGGGAACGTGCTCTTTGTCCATCGCGTCCTCCTACCCGGCCATTCAACCGGAATTTGCCGATCGCGTCGTCGAAGGTTTGCCCGGTCCCATGTAACCGGCCATCATCGATCCACGATAATCATGCACCGGACGTTGCAATTGATGCAGGTCAGTTGCCTGCCGCAAGGCAGCCTGCTTCTTTATCGCCCCGCATGCGTGGTGGCTTCCGGCTCTGATTTGTGGTCGGGGTCCATGCTGACAATGAGTCGAGGCCGGCTCCTTGCGCTGGACGCGACGGACGAGCCGCCCAGCCCCTGGGTGTCGCCGATACGCGCCAGGATCGCGTCTTCGGCCAGAATGTGCTCCCGTTCAATCGCTGCGTCGAGGAGGTCACGTTCGCTGCGTAAAGCGGCGTGATGCGATGCGGGCAACGTCGTCGTCAGGTTATCGATCATGGCCCGAAGGCGCCGGCCAATCTGGATGCTTCCGGCTCCTGCCATCCGGATTTCCCTGAAGCACATATGGACATAGTCTTCCCAGTCAGGCGTGTAAAAGGCCACCCGGGGTTGCCCGCTCTCGTCGTAGATTTCGCGGTTGGCCAGCGAGCGCTTTCCAATCATCCCGAGCAGCCTGTGCAATTGATCGATTGCCAGGACTGCTGTCGTCGGATCGTTGATGGCCGGCGACAGCGCTTTCAGCGCGATATCCACCTCGATGCGGAACGCGAACATGGGATCCTGCTCCATCGTCCTCTCGGAGCCGAGTGCGACGAGGTTTTCCAGCCGACGGCCGTCCAGCGCCCAGGAATTGCCATACAAATAGAAAAGCGGTTCATCGGTTGCAACGAAATCGCCGACCTGAACCGCGAATTCAATAAAACAATCCGCACGCTGCGCCTCGCGCACAAGGCCCGGCAGATTGACGGCCAGCACGACGCCGGACCTGCCGCGCAGGCAAACGACGCGGTTCGCCGGCTCACGTCTCATTCGTGCGCTGTCCACTTCCGCGGCCGCGGCATCGTCCGCCAGGGCGGCGTCGCCCTGCTCGGACAACTTGTCGGGATACACATTGCGGATGACGGTGAATCCCAGCTCGGCGACACGGCCCACGAGACTCACTGGCCTCAGGAGTCGCGCCGAATAGTCGATCAGCAGGATGAACGCCACGAGCGACGCGAGCCCGATCGCGGTGGCAAGGGCAACCTGCAATTGCGGTATGAGCGTGCCCTGGCCGAGCTCGGTCATCGTCCTGTGGGTCCAGAGCATCGAGAAGACGAATAGCCCCACCACCCAACGGATGACGTTGTTCCGGAGCAGGGTTGTCGCGATGATGCGTGGCGTGTATTGCCCCCCCGCGATCTGGATCGCGACGAGCAATGAGCTGAAGGTAAATACGAGGCACGACAGGTTGAGCGTGAAGATGCGGTCGAGTATGGCGTGGGCCTCATCCGCGCTCACGGAGAGGAATCCGTTCTCAACGTCATAGCCATGCGTGCTGATGAGCCACTCGCCGACGGCAACAGCGACACGTTTGAGAATCATGGCGGACATCACCGCGAAAACCGGTACGATCCACAGCGACGAGCGCACGTGGCTGATCAGGCTGTATCGGCGGTTCCAGGCCATTTCACCCTCCTTCGTCCAGGTACGGCCGCTATCTGGAACTAGACTCGCCCTTGCCCCTTCGCCAGTTGATGCATATCAACGCCGCCGTGAGCGCCGGAGCATGCGGAGATTTCGCGGCCGTCGATCGTTCCAGCAATGCACGTATGAGCGATTCCTCCTCGTTTCCAAGGCATCGCAGACCAATGCCCGTATTTTTCAGGCGCTCGCACGGCATTGATATACGTCAAACGAACGTTGCTTTCGAGGCATAGCCTGTTGTTCGGCGATACATCAGAACGCCCAGCACACAACCGAGCGGCACGGGAAACGCGAAGTCGATGACTTGATGTCTTCTGAAAGGTGAACTCAATGAATGAGCCAACCATCTGGCTTACGGCGCCCGTCCTCTCTCACGGAACCGAATTGTGGTTTTCCGCGTACGGGTTTGCGTGGGGATACCGTGCCTTTGCCATTCCGTATGAAGTCGTCTGCGAAACGCTGGGCGCAGCCGACAACACTGAAGCGCAGATCCGGCTCGCCTTCCAGCTGGGAAAGCAGACGGTTCTGCGGGCGGTCCGGCAGCATGATGGCCAACCCTACGAGGGTCAGCGCATCCGTCTTTTGCTTGGGCCCATTAATTCGACGGCGATCACCCACCGCGACACGGCGGCCCTCGCGATGAGCGGCTGAAAGTGTTGCTGAAATGCTGCCAACCGATTGAAACCGATTGAAATATATGGAATGATATCGATTCTCATTTCCCGGCAGAATCCGGGACGTTTAAACCAGGACCAGCCAGCCTAGCGTCGTTTCCCCGTGCATCTGGGGCGGCTCAGCCAGCCACCCCGCCCGCGCTGTTGCGCCATGCGTGCGCAATCGATCGCGCGGATTATTCCTTGCACAGGGCCCCCATGTCGAACAGGACGCCGCTCGCGAGTGCGCTCGCGCTGGTCTTTGCCGTACCTTTTGCTTCGTCCGCGCTCGCCCAGAGCGCGCCGGTTGCCGCGCAGCAGAGCGAGGCTGCCCCGCCAGCTCCGGCCACGGATAACGCCACGCTGCCCGCCATCTCCGTCTCGGCCCAGGCCCCCGGCCAGCATAATCAGGACTTCCAGGCTGAGACCTCGACCGTGGGCGCAAAAACGCCCACGGCGCTGCGCGACATCCCGCAAAGCGTCACCGTCATCAACAAGGCCGTGATGCAGTCGCAGGGCGCCACCTCGTTTCAGGACGCCTTGCGCAACGCGCCGGGCATCACGATCGGCGGCGCGGAAGGCGGCCAGATCGGCAACAACATCAATCTGCGCGGCTTCACCGCACAGAACGACATCTATCTGGACGGCTTTCGCGACCGCAACCAGTATTATCGCGACACCTTCGACCTCGAGTCGATCGAAGTGCTTTACGGTCCTTCGTCGATGCTGTTCGGCCGCGGCTCGACAGGCGGCGTGATCAATCAGGTGACCAAGCACGCGACGCGCAAGCCGTTCACCGAAGTCTCGGCCACCCTCGGCACCGACGACCGCTATCGCACGACGCTCGACCTGAACCGCCCGCTCGGCGACCATGCCGCGTTCCGTCTGAACGCGTTTGGCCAGTCGATGGGTTCGACGCGCGACCAGATGAAGAACAAGGATTACGGCTTCGCTCCCGAGCTGCGCTTCGGGATTGGCACCCCCACCGAGATCACGCTCTCGGCGCTCATCCAGCACAACCGCGATATGCCCGATTATGGTGTGCAGTCGATCAACGGGCATCCGTTCGCGCCGTCGAAGAGCACCTTCTACGGCCTCACCGACGACCGCACGATCCAGGACGTGCAAACGGTGTCGGCGCGCATCGATCACACCTTCAACGAGCAGTTCAAGATCAGCAACCAGACGCAGTTCTCGCACTCGCGCACCGATGCGCGCGAGACCGCTCCGGGCGCCGTGCTGAGCGGCCCGCTCGCCTCGAGCCCGGCGCTGAAAAACGGCAACTACACGACGTTGCCGCTTTCATCGCTGTACGTGAAGCTCGCGAGCCACGACCGCGTGATCGAGAACCACTCGATCTATAACGATACGATGGCGCAATACAAGTTCTCCACGGGCGCCGTGAAGCACGAGATGATTGCGGGCGTCGAAATCGGCCACGACAGCTATACGAACCAGGCCACGACGCGCAACAACCTGCCGATCGTCTCGCTGCTCGACCCCGTCTATATTCCGACACCTTCGAACGTCACGCAGACCGTGGGCAATCATGCGGAATCGGGCGCGACCTCGCTGGCCGCGTACTTCAATGAAACCATGTCGATCGGCGAGCACTGGAAGCTCATCGGCGGCGTGCGCTGGGATCGCTTCCAGGCGCACATTGCGAACACCGTGAGCGCGCCCGCCTACGCGGACCAGACCAACACCTTCACAAGCGTGCGCGCCGGTGCGATCTATCAGCCCACCGACTGGCAGTCGTACTACTTCTCGTATGGCACCTCGTTCAATCCGTCACTCGAAGCGCTCACGGTCACGAACAACACGCAGAACCTCGCGCCCGAGAGCAGCAAATCGTATGAAGTGGGCGGCAAATGGGACTTGCTGGGCGGCAATCTCTCAGTGACGTCGGCGCTTTTCCAACAGGAAAAAGACAATGCGCGCACGCAGACATCGACCGGCCAATACATGCTCGAAGGCGACATTCGCGTGCGCGGCTTTCAGGCGGGCGCCACGGGCCACATCACGAACAAGTGGCAAGTATTCGCGGGCTACACGTACATGGACGGCGTGATCCTCAAGGCGCTCGACGGCACCCAGGGCCACACGCCGGCCAACACGCCGCGCAACACCTTCACGTTCTGGACCACCTATGCGCTCACGCCGCATTGGGAAATCGGCGGCGGGCCGACCTATATGTCGTCGCGCTATGCGTCGAACACGAATTATGTGGAAACGGGCGGCTATACGCGCTGGGATGCGATGGCCGCGTATCACGCAAAGAAGTGGGACGTGCAGCTCAATCTGCTGAACATCACCAACAAGTTCTATTACGACGCACTCGTTCCCTCCGATGGCGGACGTTCGGTGCCGGGCGTCGGCCGCACGTTCCTCGCTACGGCGAACTATCGTTTCTGATTCGAAAAGGAAGCACGCGATGCTGATCCATGTTCCCAACGTATTGACGCCCGAGCAGGTGCGCGCGCTGCGCGAGCGGCTCGATCATGCCGGCGATGCATGGGTCGATGGCCGCGCCACGGCCGGATGGTCGGGCGCGCCCGTCAAGCACAACCGGCAGATTGCCGAGCACACGCCGCTCGCGCGCGAGCTGGGCGACGTGGTGCTCGCGGCCATCGAGCGCCATCCGCTCTTTATCAGCGCGGCGCTGCCCAACCAGGTGTATCCGCCGCTCTTCAATCGCTACGAAGGCGGCATGACGTTCGGCAGCCATGTCGACGGCGCGGTGCGCGTGCTGCCTAATGGGCTGAAGCTGCGCACCGACGTCTCGGTCACGCTGTTTCTCTCATCGCCCGAGGAATACGCAGGCGGCGAACTCGTGGTCGAAGACACCTATGGCGTGCAGGAAGTGAAGCTGCCTGCGGGCGACATGATCGTCTATCCGGCCACGAGCCTGCACCAGGTCAGGCCAGTCACGCGCGGCGCGCGCGTTGCGAGCTTCTTCTGGGTGCAAAGCCTCGTGCGCGACGACACGAAACGCGCGCTGCTGTTCGACATGGACACCGCCATCCAGCGGCTGAACGCCAGCGACGCGGACGCCGGCGCGCGCCGTAGTCTCGTGGGCTGCTATCACAATCTTTTGCGGCTTTGGAGCGAGACGTAGGCGCGAGCGGCGCACTCAGAACGAATGCCGCATCCCGATCCGCACGTCGGCTTGAGTCGTCGAGGTCGACGGCGTGAAGCTATAGCCGATCACCGCGTCCACGCCACTCGACGCCTTCAGATAGTCACCGGAGATATACACATCCGTGCGCTTGGACAACAGATAGTGCGCGCCGAGCGAGCCCTGATTCCAGTGGTGCCCTTCGAAGTTCGTGTACTGGTAGCCGCCGATCACACTGAACGCAGGCGTCACCTGCCAACTGGCGCCGCCCTCACCCACCTTCATGTGCGACGTCACGCCAAGACCCTTGATCGCGGTGTACGTGAAGTTGCCCATCAGCGTCACATTGCCGATCGCATAGCTCGATCCAATGCCGAATGTGCCCTGCTTGTCCACCGGGAACGGGTTGGCCGAAAACAGATCGGTTCGCGCTCCCGTGGCGGGATCGACCGTCGCGACCTGTTGTCCGAGAAACGTGTGCACGCCGAGCATCGCGTACGGATCGAACGCGTAGATGCCGTGCGGATTGTTCAACTGCGTGTAGGCGGCGCCCGCTGTGAACGATCCGTTCGCATAGTGCGCGCCCACGCTCCATGCGCTGTCCCGATGGAAGTCGCCCGCAACGTTGCCGAACGAATACATGCCGCCGAACATGAAGCCCCCGAATTCCTTCGACAGGAACTTCACCGCATTGGGCAGGCGGTCGCCGTTGAACCGGTCGAAGTCGCCCTGATGAATCGCATAACCGCTCGCCCATGCCGAGACGTTGTAGAGGTACACCATCTCTTCAGTCATATCCAGCTGATTGCCGAACGACAATGTGCCCCACTGGTTCTGCAGTCCCACATACGCCTGGCGACCGAACATCGAACCGCCAAAACCCAACTGCCCATTGCCCAGGTGAAAGCCGCTCTCCAGCGCAAAGACCGCTTGCAGGCCACCGCCCAGATCTTCGGTGCCCTTGATGCCCCAACGGTTGCCGTACGAGATGCCATCGTCGAACTTCACGACATGCGAGCCGCCCGTGTTGTTCACCCAGGTTATACCCGCATCGAGAATCCCGTATAACGTCACGCTGCTTTGTGCGTGACTCGCGGTGGAAACCCCGGCGAGCGCCAGTGCGACGCCCGTCAATGCTGCGGCATTCAGTTTTTTCATTGAGCTCTCTCTTGCCAGGCTATAAGGTAGGGGAACGCGAAGATGACTTCGCCGCGTGCGCGACCTGCATCACGGTCCACGCACAGTACAAATCCATATTTCGGGCAAACCGACCAGACGCGACACGCTTTGGCCTTGCAGCGACACGGGCAATAAAAGAAGAAGCGCGCGGTTCATGGCAAAACTGCGCGCGCCTCATTACATAGTTAACGCTGCTTGCGGTCTGGTATTTAGTGAATGCCGAGTTGCGCCTGCACTGCCTGCAATCCGTCCGCACCGCTCGTGGTCGTCACACCCTTGAGCCATGCATCGAGCAATCCGGGATTGCTCTTCAGTGCATTGCGCGCCGCCACATTGACATCCATCTTGTTTAGCAGCACATTCGCGATGATCCGGTTTTCCAGATCGACATTGAATGTCATCTGCTGGAAAAGCCGCGCAAGATTTCCGCACTGGCCGGCAAAGCCCGGCCGTGTCACCGTATTCACGGTCGCGCCGCCATAGTTCGGGCCAAAAAATGCATCGCCGCCGGATAAATAGCTCAAGCGGAATTTCGTGTTCATCACGTGCGGTTCCCACGCGAGGAATACGATCCACTGCTTGTCGCGCACGGCGCGCTCCACTTGCGTGAGCATGCCCGTTTCACTCGATTCGACGATCTTCCAGTCGCCAAGGCCGAATGCCTTTTCCGCGATCATCTTCTTGATGTTCTGATTGGCCGGCGCGCCCGGCTCGATACCGTAGATCCTCCCGTTGAACTGGTCCGCATGCTTGACGAGGTCCGCGAACGAGTGCACGCCCGCCGCCGCCACATAGTCCGGCACCGCCAGCGTGAATTTCGCATTGGTCAGGTTCGCGTGCAGCACGTCGATTGAACGCTCGTCCACGAACGGTTTCACGAGCGGACCTTGGGCCGGCATCCAGTTGCCTAGAAACACGTCGATTTGCCCTTTCTTCAAACCCTGATACGTGATCGGCACCGACAGGTTCGACACGTTCTGCTGGTAGCCCAGCGCCTTCAGCAATACGCCCGCCATGGCATTGGTCGCGTCGATATCCGACCACCCCGGATCGGCCATGCGAACCTGCGTGCAGCTTTGCGGTTCGGCAGCATCGGCCGCACGTAAGGTCCCCGTCAGGGCCGCGCCAAGCGTCGCGACTGCCAGCACCGTCTTCGCAAGCGAACTTCTCCAGCTTTTGTTCATCGTGGACTCCCGTATTGATGCGATTCAGCGCGTAACGCGTGGATAGCGCGCCATGGCCTCCAGCGTGTCGAGCTCGATGTGATTGCGCATATAGCGCTGGCTCGCGTCGTTGAACGGTTGCCAGTCCCATGAGCGGATCGCGCCCTGCGTCGTTGCTTCGAAATGAAAGCGCCGGCGGCGCTGGCTCGTCAGCACCGCCTGATGCAATGCCGGGATATCCCAGCGCCGCGCGACTTCATTGCGAAACGCGTCGACGAGGCTCGCGGCTTGCGGATCCGGCGCGAGGTTTACGCATTCGCCGGGATCGTTCGCGAGGTCATAGAGCTGATCGGGGTCGACCGGCGTATGGATGAATTTGTACTTGCCGCGGCGGATCATCACCATCGGCGCAATCGCGCCTTCCGCAAAGTACTCGACGGTCGCTTCGTCGTGGCCGCCGTCGTCCTGAAGGTGCGGCAACAGGCTGCGCCCGTCGACGGGGTCGGGCCATTGCGTGCGGCGCGTGCCAGTCGCCATCTCGACCAGCGTCGGCAGCAGATCGACATGCGAGACCGCCTGCGCCACGCGCCGCGCGCGGTATTGCGCGGGCGCATGCACGATCAGCGGCACGCGCACGCCGCCTTCGAGGCAGGTCATCTTGTACCAAAGCCCGCGCTCGCCGAGCATTTCCCCGTGATCCGACGTGACGATCACGATCGTATCGTCGGCAAGACCGGTTGCCTTCAGCGTATCGAGCAGCGCGCCAAACTGCGCGTCGACATACGACAGCGCGCCGTAATAGGCGTGCCGCGCATTGCGAATCTGCTGGTCGGTCGGTGGCGTCAGGTCCGCCTCGTAGAGATCGCGCAGGCGCCTCGAATGAGGATCGCTCTCGTCGCGCGTGAGCGTGATGCGCGGCATGTCGATGTCCTCATCGCGGTACAGGTCCCAGTACTGCTGGGTAATCGCATACGGATCGTGCGGATGCGTGAGCGACACGACCATGCAGAACGGACGCTCATCCCGTTGCGCAGCCCGCTCCCGTGCGATGTCATAAAGTTTCTGGCGCGCGGTGTAGGTGACTTCATCATCGAAATCGAGCTGGTTCGTGCGCACGCAGGGACCCGCATCCAGCACCGAACTCATGTTGTGATACCAGCTGGGACGCACATCGGGGCGGTCCCAGTCGGGCACCCAGCCGAAATCGGCGGGATAGATGTCGGTCGTGAGCCGCTCTTCGAAGCCGTGCAATTGGTCCGGGCCGCAGAAGTGCATCTTTCCCGAAAGGATCGTCCGATAACCGGCCGCGCGCAGGTAGTGCGCGAACGTCAGCGTTTGTGCGGGCAATTCGGCGGCGTTATCGTATGCATCGGTGGCGGCGGGCAGTTTGCCCGTCATCATCGAAATGCGGGCCGGCGCGCACAGCGGGCTCGCGCAGTACGCGGCATCGAACACGACGCCTTCTTTCGCAAGCGCATCGATGCGCGGCGTCAGCGAAACCTGATTGCCATACGCGCGCAGTGCAAACGGCGTCATCTGGTCGGCCATCAGGACGAGGATATTCTGCTTTGTGACAGGGCTCATGGGCGGGGCGGATTAGAATCGTACGGTTATGCGTCGTTGCGCGGCGATGCAGGCATCGTTGTGACTCGCCGCGTGGACTTCACTATTGCCGCCTGCGAAACCTTTGTGAAGGCGGCGTACGCTTATCGGCCCATAAGGGGATGTTATGCCTGTGCCTGGTCCAGACCGTCTTCCGCCGATGCAGACGCTTTCGGCTTTCGAATCGGCCGCGCGCCTCGCGAGCTTCACGGCCGCCGCGCGCGAGCTCGGCTCGACCCAGCCCGCGGTCAGCCAGCGCATCGTGCAACTGGAAGAAGACCTCGGCGCGCCGCTGTTCGAGCGCGGGCATCGCGGCGTGACGCTCACGGCCGAAGGCGCGCTGCTCTACGAAGCCGTGCGCAGCGGTCTCGACACGATTCGCGAGGCGACCGCCTGCATTCGCGCGCGCCGCGCGACGGGCGCATTGACGATCCTCACCGACGCGGGCTTCGCCACCTATTGGCTGATGCCCCGTCTCGCGCGCCTGAAAGCGTCGATGCCGGGTGTCAACGTGAAGATCGTCACGTCCCAGCTTGGCTACGATCCTCACCGCGATCACGCCGACATTGCGATTGCATTCGGCGACGGCCACTGGCCGCCCTGCACCTCGACGCGGCTGTTCGCCGAAGCCGTCACGCCGGTCTGCTCACCTGCGTTCCGCGACGCGAATTGCACCGTGACCCGCGCCGTGACCCACCCCGCCGATCTCGCCGCGTTGCCGCTGCTGCACGTGCAACCGACCGAACCCGAGCGCTGGCTCGCGTGGGACACATGGTTTGCCGCCCATGGCCTCGCCGCGCCGGAAGAAAGCCAGGGGATCATGTTCAACAGCTATTCGCTTGTCGTGCAGGCCGCCCTGATGGGCCAGGGCGTCGCGCTGGGCTGGACGCCGCTGACCGACGAACTGATCGCATCCGGGCTTCTGGTACGCCTGCTCGACACACCCGTGACGACCGGGCGCGGCTATTACCTCGTCTGTCCGCCCGCGCGTCCCGCACCCGCCGCGGTGCCGCTTTTCCGGCGATGGCTGTTCAATGAATTGGGTGAACCAGGCGAACTTGGCGCGCGCGAGCATGCCTGAAGTTGGACACGATGCTTGCGCGCGCAACGGTATCGCCGTTAATCAGTGCCGTCGCGCCTGCGCCTCCTAACTTGCCGGACTCCTGTCGCGCCTGGGGCTCGCACCAAACCTCGCGCGATAGGTCCGCGAAAAATGCGACGGCGATTCGAACCCGCATGCCACGCATATCGCCGTAATCGACATATCGGTCTGGCGCAGCAGCTCCCGCGCGCGATCGAGCCGCAATTGCAGATAGAAATGCGTCGGCGTGTCCTTGAGCAGCGAACAAAAGAGCCGCTCGAGCTGCCGGCGCGTGACGCCAATTGCCTGTGCGAGATCGGCCGGCGCGAGCGGCTCCTCCATGTTCTGTTCCATCACGCCGATCACCTGGATCAGCTTGGGATTGTGCACGCCATAGCGCGCGGCGATTTCCATGCGCTGATGATCGGAGCGCTGCCGGATGCGGCTCAACACGAACTGCTCGGAGATCGACGAGGCAAGCGCCGCGCCGTGACTGCGCGCAATCAGATCGAGCATC
This sequence comes from Paraburkholderia sp. A1RI-2L, assembly GCF_048957375.1. NCBI lineage: Bacteria > Pseudomonadati > Pseudomonadota > Betaproteobacteria > Burkholderiales > Burkholderiaceae > Paraburkholderia > Paraburkholderia sp. A1RI-2L. The sequence goes on along the minus strand of NZ_JARBTA010000003.1, from coordinate 50,284 downwards.
ATGTCGATCGAAGCTGTGCCGCCCGCGCACGTAATGCGCCGTTCGCCGATTTCGAATAGATCTCCGCTCGCCGCCACGGACGGGTAACGCTCGCGAAACGCGGACAGCGCTTCCCAATGCAAGGTGACGCTATCCGTCGGGCGAAGCAGTCCCGCTTCGGCAAGAATGAATGCGCCCGTGTCGATGCCGCCAAGCGTGACGTTCGCGCGGTCGAGGCGCTTGAGCCAGTCGCCGAGCGCGCGGGTATAGCACGCAAGCGGTTCGAAACCCGCGACCACGAACACGCTCTGCACGTCATCGACGTCCGCGAACGCCGCTTCGGCGTTCAGCGAGATGCCATTGCTCGCGGGCACGGGCGCGCCGTCCACGCTCACGATGTGCCAGCGGTACAGGTTCTCGCGAAAGCGGTTCGCGACGCGTAAAGGCTCGATGACCGACATGAAACCGAGGGCCGAAAAACCCGGCAGCAGCAGGAACGAGATGTCTTGGGGCATCACTTGATGCTCGGGAGGTCACGTGAAGCGGATGCCTCGAATCCGGCGAGCGTAGCAAGCGCCATGCGACGCGGCAAGCAACGCCAAAAATAACCGGCCCGATGACGCAGTGCACAAGCCGTCCACAAGCCGTGCCCGGCGAGCCATTGGTCCCGCACTGTGGTTTTCCCTCATGGTCGCTCGCAAGCAAGAACGGGTCGCTGAGGGTCGATTTGGGCGCGATATGAACCGGTACCTTGATTGCACACCGGATCGGTTCAGGTCATCCGATTCGCCACCCGCAATGCAGGCTCGCCATATAACGCGTCCAGGGGGATTCTCATGAAGTTGCGCATCAAAGCCATCACTGCAGGCCTGGCCGGGCTTCTCGCGGCCATGTCCTTGCCCGCATTCGCGCAGGATCCGGCAAGCTGCCGGGCCGTCCATTTCGCGGATATCGGCTGGACGGATATTACGTCGACAACGGCGCTCGCCTCGACCGTGTTCGAAGGACTCGGCTATCAGCCCGTGACGACGGTTGCCTCCGTGCCGATTTCGTTCGCCGGATTGAAGAGCAAGCAGCTCGACGTATCGCTGGGTTACTGGTGGCCCGTGCAGCAAATGGCAATTGCGCCGTTCATCGAGTCCAAGTCGATCAACGTGTTGCAGCCGCCCAATCTGACCGGCGCGAAAGCCACGTTTGCGGTGCCGGCCTACGAATACGACGCGGGCCTGAAGACTTTCGCCGACATCGCCAAGCATCGCGACGAACTCGACGGGAAGATCTACGGCATCGAGCCGGGCAGCAGCGCGAATGCCGCAATCCAGAAAATGATCGCGACCAACCAGTTCGGTCTCGGCGGGTTCAAGCTGGTCGAATCGAGCGAGGCGGGCATGCTCGTCACCGTCGAGCGCGCGGTGCGCGAGAAGAAATGGGTGGTCTTTCTCGGCTGGCAGCCGCATCCGATGAACATTCAGCTCGACATGAAATATCTGACCGGCAGCGATGGCGTATTCGGTCCCAACGACGGCGAAGCGCGCGTCTACACGCTAACGTCGACCGACTTTATGACGCGTTGCCCGAACGCTGGAAAATTCGTCAGCAATCTGCGCTTTACGACACAAATCGAAAACGTCGTCATGCAGTCGGTGATGAAGAAGGAGAAGCCCGCCGACGTCGCCAAGTCCTGGCTGAAACAGAATCCGCAGGTGCTCGATGCATGGCTGGCCGGTGTCAAGACCTATGACGGCAAGGACGGCTTACCCGCTGTCAAGGCGTATCTCGGTCTCTGATCTCGTGTCTCCAGCAGGACTCCGTATTTTCCTTTGAAACGTCTAACAGGAATTGCAAGCATGAACCTTGAAGTGATCGTGACCTGTGCCGTCACGGGGGCAGGCGACACCGTCGGCAAGCACCCCGCCATTCCCGTCACGCCGAAGCAGATTGCCGACGCGGCCATCGAGGCCGCGAAAGCCGGCGCGACCGTCGCGCACTGCCATGTGCGGGACCCCAAAACCGGACGCGGCAGCCGCGACCCGAACCTGTATCGCGAAGTCGTCGATCGCATCCGCTCGGCGGATACGGACGTCATCATCAACCTGACGGCAGGCATGGGCGGCGACCTCGAAATCGGCCCCGGTGAAGATCCGATGCGTTTCGGCGCGAACACCGACCTGGTCGGCGGCTTGACGCGGCTTGCGCATGTCGAAGAGCTTCTGCCGGAGATCTGCACGCTCGATTGCGGCACGCTCAATTTCGGCGATGGCGACTACATCTACGTGTCGACGCCGGCTCAGCTGCGAGCAGGTGCGAAGCGCATTCAGGAGCTCGGCGTCAAGCCCGAACTGGAGATCTTCGACACCGGCCATCTGTGGTTCGCAAAGCAATTGCTGAAGGAAGGGTTGCTCGATGCGCCGCCGCTGTTCCAGCTGTGCCTCGGCATTCCCTGGGGCGCGCCCGCCGACACGACCACGATGAAGGCGATGGTCGACAACCTGCCGGTTGGGGCGCAGTGGGCGGGCTTCGGCATCGGTCGCATGCAAATGCCGATGGTCGCGCAGGCGATGCTGCTGGGCGGGCATGTGCGCGTCGGCCTCGAAGACAACATCTGGCTCGACAAGGGCGTGCCCGCGAGCAACGGCTCCCTGGTCACGCGCGCCATCGAGATCATCGAGCGCCTCGGCGGCCGCGCGCTGACGCCCGCCGAAGGCCGCAGGAAACTCGGCTTGCCCGCGCGCGGCGAACGGCTGCTCGACAAGCGCGCCGTCGAACAGTACGCGTGACGCGCCGAAGCGCATCGATCGCTTTAAAACCCATTCAACCCTTCAGACGATCATCGGCAATGAAAGAAATCACCACCATCAAGACATTCGCGGCCATCGGCTCGGGCGTGATCGGCAGCGGCTGGGTCGCGCGCGCGCTGGCGCACGGGCTCGACGTTGTGGCGTGGGACCCGGCCCCGGGCGCGGAAAAACAGTTGCGCGACAACGTCGCGAACGCCTGGCACGCACTCGAGCGCGTCGGGCTCGCCCAAGGGGCTTCGCAGGAGCGTCTGCGCTTCGTGAATACGATCGAAGCGTGCGTCGCGCAGGCCGACTTCATTCAGGAAAGCGCGCCCGAGCGCGAAGAGCTGAAGCTCGCGCTGCATGAACAGGTCAGCCGCGCCGCGAAGCCCGATGCGATCATCGCGTCGTCGACATCGGGCCTGTTGCCGACCGACTTCTATGCACGCGCGCTGCATCCCGAACGCTGCATCGTCGGCCATCCGTTCAACCCCGTTTATCTTCTGCCACTGGTCGAAGTGGTGGGCGGCGAGCGCACATCGCCCGCGACTATCGATGCCGCGATGCGCATCTATCACGAGCTCGGCATGCGGCCGCTGCATGTGCGCAAGGAGGTGCCGGGCTTTATCGCCGACCGTCTGCTCGAAGCGCTGTGGCGCGAGGCGCTGCATCTGGTCGACGAAGGCGTCGCGACCACGGGCGAGATCGACGACGCAATCCGCTTTGGCGCGGGCATCCGCTGGTCGTTCATGGGGACCTTCCTCACCTACACGCTCGCGGGCGGCGACGCGGGCATGCGCCATTTCATGCAGCAGTTCGGCCCCGCGCTCGAATTGCCGTGGACCAAGCTCGTCGCGCCGAAGCTGACCGACGAGCTCATCGATCGCGTCGTCGACGGTACGGCGCAGCAGATCGGGCCGCGGTCGATCAAGCAACTCGAACGCTATCGCGACGAATGCATCACGAACGTGCTGTCGGCGATTGCCGACACGAAAGCGCGCCATGGCCTGCGCGCCGACGAATAGCGCCGCGCGCTATCTGGACCCTCGCGGGGCGTTGAAGCACGATGCCCCGCGAGCGCCAACCCTCATTCAACATAACGGAGCCATTGACCATGCCGCGACACGCGCAATTGCCGGCGTATCACGATGTCGTGCGCGCCGAATGGGTCGATTACAACGGCCATTTGCGTGACGCGTTCTACATGCTGATCTTCAGCTTTGCCGTGGATGCGCTGATCGACGAGATCGGCCTCGACGACAGCGTGCGAAAAGCGCGCGGCCGTTCGATCTATACGCTCGAAGCGCATATCCACTATCTGCAGGAAATCAAGCAGGGCGCACAGGTGCGTGTCGAAATGCGCGTGCTCGCTCACGATGCGAAGCGGATTCATCTGTACCTCGAAATGTTCGCGGACGATGGCGAGCAAGCCGTCGCTGCCAGCGAGCAAATGCTGTTGCACGTCGATACGAGCGGACCGTGCTCTGCGGCGTTCGATAGCGACGTGCAAACGCGCGTGCACGCGCTCGTCGACCAGCAGGCAGCGCTGCCGGTTGCCCAATATGCCGGGCGTGTAATTGCTTTGCCTGCGCAAGCCCGCAAGTGACATGCGAGCAATGGCAGGCACACCAGGAGCGACGCGTCATGCTCGAACCTGAAATCGCCGCGTTCGTCGAGCGCGCCAATGCATTTTATGCGAGCGATCACCCGGCTGAGACCGTGGACGATCAGCGCGCGACATACGAGCGGTTTGCCGCTGCGTTCACGCCGCCATTGCCCGATGGCGTGCGCACGCACGACGCGCCGCTCACCTGCGCCGATGGACAGACGGTGATGCTGCGTCTGTACGCGCCCGCCGGGCGCGCGCAGTCCAAAGGCACGGTGCTGTATTTTCACGGTGGCGGCTTTGTCGTCGGATCGCTGCAAAGCCACGATCTGATCACGGCGCGCATCGCGGCGGACACGGGCCTTTGCGTCGTCGCCGTCGACTACCGGCTGGCGCCCGAACATCGCGCGCCTGCCGCCCACGACGATTGCCTCGCCGTCACGCGTGCGGCGATCGACGCTCGCTTGCCGTTCGGCCCCCTCCCCCGGCCGCTGCAACTGGCAGGCGACAGCGCGGGCGGCACGCTCGCCACGAGCGTGGCGATGCGTTTGCGCGACGAAGGCATGCCAGGCGTGGATGGCATCGCGCTGGTCTATCCGCTGCTCGGTATCGAGCCCCAGCTGCCCGCGCGCGACACGCAAGCCAACGCGCCGATGCTCACGCTCGCCGACGTAAGACGCTATGGCGCGCTGTACTGGGGCGCGGACGTCGAGAATCGGGCGCTAGCAGCATGGACCATTCCGCTCGAAGCCTCGCGCTATGACGGGTTGCCGCCCGTGCTCGCGATCGGCGTCGAGCACGATCCGCTACGCGACGACGCGCGGCTGTTCGCCGCTCGCATTCGCGCGGCGGGCGGCCACGCGCACGCGCCCGTCGGCGCCGGCCTTGTGCACGGCTCATGGCGTGCGCTGGCGACGAGCCCTGGTGCGCAATGGATGCATCGCGAGGTATGCCGGTTCCTGGCCGCGAACGCAGCGCGACGCGCCGACGTCGAGCGCGGCGTATCCCGTGTTGGCCAGCCCGGCAGGTGAAAACGTCTCGATCAGCGCGTGCTGCAGCCATCCGACGCCCTCGCCAGCTCCTGATAGCGGACGAAGTGCGAACCCGTCGCGGCTTTCGCGGCATACATGGCGGTATCGGCTTTAGCCAGCAATTCTTCGGCATGCTTGCCGTCGGCGGGAAATTCGCTGATGCCGATGCTCACGCCCACCGTCATCAGATGCTCGCCCAGCGACACGGGCGCCTCCATCGCCAGCTGCACGCGGCCCGCCGCCACGCGCAGCGCGTCGGTCGAATGCACGCCGCTCACCAGAATCACGAACTCGTCCCCGCCATAGCGGGCAACGACATCGGAGCCGCGCAACGCCGCGCGCAAGCGCTGCGCCACGACCACGAGCGTCTGGTCGCCGGCCGAATGCCCGAATTGATCGTTGATTTGCTTGAAGTCGTTCAGGTCGACGAACATCACGGCCAGCGGCTCGTCGCTCAGCGCCGCGCGGCGTAGCGCCAGATCGAGTTGCTCCATGAAGTGCGTGCGGTTCGGCAAGCCGGTCAGCGGGTCGTGCCCCGCCCGGTGCGCCAGCTCCTGCTGCCGCGTATGCAGCGCGTCCACCTGGGAGCGGATCTCCATGCGCATGCGGTCGAAGCAGCGCGCGAGCACACCGATCTCGTCCGAGCGCGCGACGGGCAAACGCTCGATGGCGTCCTCGTCGAAGATGTGCGTCACCGCGTAGGCGAGCGTGCGCAGCGGCCGCGCCAACGCGCGCGCGAACAACACCGCCAGCACGATCGCGACGGTGCTGGAGATCAGCACGAGACGCACGATTTGCGCGCCGAGTTCGTTGGCGGGCGCGAGCACGTCGGTGAGCGGCCGCGCGAGTCCGAGCGCGATAAAGCGCTTGCCGCCCGCGAGTCCGAACGGCGAGCGCACGAACGCGAACACTTCGGCCGGCGGCTGGTTGCCACGCGCATAGCCGTTGAATGTCAGGCTCGGCGGCCCGTTCGTGAAGAGCGGCGCGGTGGCGGGAAAGCTTTTTTGCAGCAGCACGCGATGGCCGCGCTCGAAGCCGAAGGTCTGGCCTGGGTCCGGATGGAGCAGAAAATCGCCCCACTCGTTGGCCATGTACACCGCGTAGTCAGCCGGCAAATCGCGTTCGATACGCTCGAACACCTTGGTGAGATCGACGTCGATGACGAGCACGCCCACCTTGTCGCCGCTTTGATCGACAATCGGCGCGCCCACCATCACTACCGGCAGCGTCGAGCTCCGGTCCGAACCGGGCTGGGCCTTCAGGCCGATGGGCGAGACGTAGACGCGCTCCGCATTCGCCGCCAGCGCGTCGTACACATACGGAAACTGGCCCTTCTCCTGCAATTGGTCATCGGGCACCACCACGATGCCACTCGCTTCGCGCTCGACGCGAACGCGCTCCAGGCCGTTTTGCCCGCGCGAGATCAGGCGTATCTGCAGATACTCGGCGTGATGCAGCATGAAGCCGCTGAACACCTGCTTGAGCCGCACATCGGCGGGACGCGGCGCGTCGCCTTGCGCGACCGCCATCGACGAAGGCAGGGTCGCGAGCACGAGCGCGTCGTCGGCGACGTCGCCGAGCGCGGCGGTGAAACGCTGGCTCAGCAATTGCGTCGATGTGAGCAGGCTGCGCTCCGCTTCGTGCATGAGCATCTTGCGATTGGCGCGATAGGTCGAATAGCCCGTTGCGCCCGACGCCGCCACGCCGATGCACACCAGCAGGATCGAAAGCCGCGAAGTCAGCCCGAGTTTGATCATGGCGCGAAGCGCTCCAGCGGGTCGCCCGCTTTGATTCGGCGCCACAGCGCTTCGCGCTCGCCGGTGCTCTCGACGCCCTGGATCCAGACGAGGCGCGGCCCCGCGCCGGCACCGGCACCGGCACCGGCACCGGCACCGGCACCGGCACCGGCAGCAACGCCAGACACGGGCGTCATGGTGTTGGCAAGCCCCTGGCGTTGCGTCAGCTGCTTGCCGATATCGGGCTCCAGCATGGTGTTGATCCAGTCATAGGCCAGCGCCGGATTGGTCGCGTTGCGCGTGATGGCCCAGCAATCGAGCCACGCCAGCGCGCCCTCGTCCGGAATCACGTAGCCCACGTCGACGCCGGCATGACGCAGTTGCTCGACTTGCTGCGTGCCGTAATTGCCGAACATCAGCGCCACGTGATGCTGCACGAACTGCTCGGTGGCCTCTTCAGGCAACGTGTAGTAGGTGAGCAGATTGCGCCGCAGGCGCACGAGTTCGCGCGTGACGGTGCGCAATTGCCCGGGCGTCAGGTGAAACGGGTCGGGATAGCCGAGCGCCAGCGCGGCGAACGAGAAGTTGTGCTGCGCGCTGTTGAAATCGAGCACTTTGCCGCGATAGCGCGGATCCCATAGCGCCCGCATCGAATGCGGCGGCTCGGCAATCTGCTTGCGGTCGTAGATCAGCCCCATCGACGAATAGGTGAACGGAATCGCGTAGGTGCGGCCCGCGCTCACGAGCCCGCGAATCTCGGCTACGTGCTGGAAATAAGGCTGCTGCCAGCGGCGGTTCGGAATGCGCGAGAGGTCGAGCGCGGTGAGCAGGCCGGCGTGCGCATAGCGCTCGATCTCGGCGGTATTGGCCGCCAGCACGTCGAACGGCTGCGGCTCCGCGCCATGCATGCGGGCCCAGAGCGCTTCGTCGGAATCGACGAACGTGACTTCGACTTTGGCGTGGAAGCGCTTCTCGAATGCGCGGACCCAGTCCTCGTCCGCATAGCCGGGCCACGCCAGCACGCGCAGCACGGACTGCTTCGGGCCGTGAGAATCCGCGAGCGAATGCGCCCAGAAAAAAGACATCAACAGGACGGCCAAAGCCGCCGGCGTGACCCATCTGCCCACGCGGCGGCGAGTGCCTCCACCCCGGATGAGCCGGCCAACGACCGTATTGAAGCGTCGCCTCATTTCGCCAACTTATTCGATGCTGCTTCAAGCTTTCGCGAAGCGCATTCTCATTTTTGCCCAAGCGAAAACGCCGTTTCGCTCGACCCCGCACCCCGATGGAAACCCATAATGCGTTCCCGCTGATATCTTATCGAAAATCGAAAATTAGAATATGCAATCGGAATATCTTTCGGCGCAAGGGGAAATACGGCTGCATGAAATGGGGCAAGCCTTTAAACGATATCTAACGTTATCGGCATCCGCTTTTTTATTATGAAAAAGGCCTAAGGCTCGCCCGACGGAGACAGTCGAAGCCAGTCTTAGGCAAGTCACTCATTTAATGCCCGGTCTTATTTCGTCTCGATCTCTCCAGGCGCACCGATGACGTCTTCCGAACGGGTCACGAATCCTGCGTTACGTGTCTTCGTGTAAAGGCAGAATAGCCATGCCGACACAGAGCGGAAATCAGGTTTTCCTGATTTGCGACTCAGGAATTGCCTGGAGCCGTCAATAACCCGTGTTGCGCGCCAAACCTCAGGCATCGTCCCGGACGGCAACCGAAGACTCGCGAACCACGAGAGATGGATCGGGCGGCGTGGCGAAGTCCGCCCCGCCCTTGCCCGCCAGATGATCGAACAGCAGCGCCACGGCTTGCGAAGCCATTTCGTCGAGATGAAGATCGACGGCCGTGAGCGGCGGCCTGCAACTGCGCGCGCGAATCCCGTCGTAACGGGTTGCGATCTTGATGTCGTCGGGCACGCGCCGGCCTGCGTCGGCAATGCCCTGCACGGCGCCCACGGCAAACGCGTCAACCAGCGCGCACAGCCCGTCGAGTTGCGGGTGCTGCTGCAACAGCGCAGCGCACGCTTCGCGGCCCGCTTCCTCGCCGCCCGCTTCGTCGGCCACCGCGATCACGGGCGGCATGTCGTGCTCCGCGCAGAATTGCTCGTACGCAGCGCGCGATTCGACATACGAATTACGCTGCTGCGCGCCGATCAAAAGCGCAATCCGCCGGCTGCCCTGCTCATGCAGATGGCGCAGCAACAGCGCCGTGGTGGCGAACGAGTGGATGTCGACATAGGGCAGCGCGTCGTTGCCGGGCATGCGGCCGAGACACACGACCGGCAAGCCGCGCGCCTGCAGATGGGCCACGTTCGCATCGTCGGCGGTGGGTTCGATCACGATGGCGCCGTCGATGTCGAGCTGCTCGAGCGGCAGCCGCCCCGCCATGATGGGCGGCACGAGCACCAGCGCAAGTCCGCGCGTGAGGGCGGCGGCGGCCGCGACCGCCGCCACCTCCATCAGAAACCCGAGCCGCGACGCGCCACCGGCGATTTCGAACGGCATCGACGAAAGCAGCGCGATGGTGCGCGCCTCGCCGGTGCGCAGCCGCTGCGCGCGCACGCTCGGGCGGTAGCCCAGATCGCGCGCCACATCCTTGACGCGCTGGCGCGTTTGCGGATCGACATAGCCCTTGTCGTTCAACGCATGCGAAACGGTGGTCGTGGAGACGCCCGCTGCGCGGGCGACGTCGGCAATGGTCGGCCGCGGCTTTGGCGGCACTGGACTTTGCATGCTGTTTCTCTCGCTTGAGTCCGGGGTTCGTTGGCTATCGCGACCAATCGGTCGATAAATAATCCGGCTTGACAAGGCCTTCAGGACGCACCATTCTACGATAGCAAATCGATTTGGGGCGCCCGCCCAATTTTTTGCACGCGATCCCAAATCGATTTGGGAGACGGTTTTTGTCGAGCAGCTTTGCCAGAACAACGACACATCTTCGCAGACGTGAGGCGGTCTGCGGCACATGGGAGACACGCAGTCATGACGAAAGCCCAGCAAGTTCACCCTGTCGACGAGCGCTTGCCGCTCGTCAAACTGATGTTGTTCGGCCTGCAGCACGTGCTGGTGGTGGCCGCTTCCCCCATCACGGCGGTCTTTCTGGTCGCCAAGGCGCTCGGCCTGTCGCCCGCGCTGACCGTCGACTTGATCAGCGCGACCTTTCTCGTCTGCGGAATCGGCACGCTGCTGCAGTCGTTCGGCCCGCTGCGCTTTGGCGCGCGCCTGCCGTTCATCATGGTGCCGGGCGGCGCGCCGGTGGTCCTGTTCGTGCTGATCGCGCAGCAAACCGATCTGCGCACGGCTGCCGGCGCGACCATCCTCACAGGCCTGTTCTACTTTTTGCTGCTACCGGTGTTCCGGCGCTGCCTGCGCTTTTTCCCGCGCATCGTGATCGGCACGATGCTGATCCTCGTCGCCGTCAACCTTATCCGCATCTACGGCGTGGTGATCGTCGGGCGGCCCGGCACCGCCGAGTTCGGCAGCCCGGCCGGAATCGGCCTCGCACTCGCCACGGTCGCCTTCACCGTGCTGTTCGCCAAGCTCTTCAAGGGCATGCTCGGCCAGCTCGCCGTGCTGCTGGGGCTGCTCGCGGGCGCGGCGCTCGCCTCGGTGCTGGGCTTGATGAGTTTTGCCGGCGTCTGGAGCGGCGCGCTCGTCACGCTGCCCACGCCGCTGCCGTTCGGCATGCCGCGCTTCGACCTCTTCGCCGCGCTGCCGCTCTTGATCTTCAGCGTGATTTCGATGGCGGAGGCCACCGGCCAGACCGTGGCGATCGCAGAGATCGTGGGCAAGGAAATCGACCCGCGTGTGGCCGTGCCGCGGACCATCCGCGCCGATGCGCTCATGTCGATGGTCGGCGGATTCTTCGGCACCTCGCTCATCATCACGAGCAGCGAGAACATCGGCATCGTGGAGGCAACCGGCATCCGCTCGCGCTTCGTCACCGCGATGGCCGGCGCGCTGCTGATCGTGATCGCGCTGCTCGCGCCGCTCTCGCGCCTCGCCAACGCCATTCCCGCCGCGGTGGTGGGCGGCACCGCGCTGATCGTGTTCTCGATCATCGGCGTCATGGGCATCAACCTGCTGCGCCAGGTGGACCTGCGCGCGCGCGCCAACATGTACACGCTAGCCGCCGCGCTCACGATGGGCATCCTGCCGATCGTCGTGCCCGGCGTCTACAGCCGCTTTCCCGCGACGCTGCAAATCGTGCTCGGCAACGGGCTCGCGATGGGCGCGCTCACCGCCGTGATCGTCAATCTGATCTTCGAACACCTGAGCCTGCGCTGGCGGCCGCGCGCAAACCGCACGGCCCATGCAGCCCATGCGCCCCATGCGGCCGGCGCGCTCGATGCAGCCGTCAACGAAACCCCCTCCTGCCACTGAACCCCATACAGCCCAACTTCTTCATCATGCAAACTCGCTCCACAGCCGCTTCGCCCCGCTCCCTTTCGCGCACAGAACTGTGCGCCGATGAACTGCTGCTGCTACCCGAAACGCTGCTGCTCGCCGATGGTCCGGTGCGCGAGCATGCGGTCGTGGTCGCCAACGGGCGCTTTCGCGACATCGGCCCCGCCGGCGAACTGGTGGCGCGCTACCCACTGCTGACGCCGCTCGCGCTGCCGGGCAAGCTGCTGATGCCCGGCTTCGTCGACGCGCATCACCATCTCACGCAGTCGTTCGGCAAGGCGCTCGCTTTCGGCGAGCCCTCCGAGATCTACCGCCGCATCTGGGTCCCGCTCGAGAACTGCCTCGACGAAAACCTGCTGTATCTCTCGACCAAACTCGCCGCGCTCGAAGCGCTGCGCGGCGGCTTCACGACCGTCTGCGACGCCGGCACGCGCTCGGACAGCGACATCTCGACGATCGCCGCGGCCACCCAGGAAGTCGGCGTGCGCTGCGTGCTCGGCAAGATCTGCAACGACCTCGCCGACCATATCGACACCCGCGAGCGCGGCGCCATCGTCGCCCGCGCGCAGGCCCATCTGGCGCATTGGAGCGGCCACGCGCTCGTGCATCCGTCGCTGGCTATTTCGGTGCCCGAAGCAGGTTCGGACGGCATGCTGCAAACCGTGGCCGCCCTGTGCGCCGAGGCCGGCGCGGTGTTCCAGACGCATGCCAACGAGCACCTCGCCGCCGTCGAGCGCTCGATCGTCGCGCGCAAGATGCGCCCCATTGAGCACCTTCACCATGCGGGCGCATTGGGGCCGCAAACCCTGATTGCGCACGCCACGCTCGTCACGCCTTCCGAGCTGAACCTGCTACGCGACACGGGCGCGGCCGTGAGCTACAACCCCGTCGCGAGTTCATGGAAGGGCAATGCGGTGGCCCCAGCGCTGCAAATGGCCGCGCTCGGCATCCGCTTCGGCCTCGGCACCGACGGCACGCGCAGCGACGCATTCCGGCTGCTCGACGCGGCCGAGACCGCGCAGCGCTTCGCCTTCGGCCTCGCAACGGGCGACTCGTCGTGCGGCGCGGGCAAGCTCTGGCTCGATCACGCGCTGCGCGGCGGCGCCGACGCCGTGCGCCTTGGCGCATTGACCGGCGAAATCGCGCCGGGCAAGGCAGCGGACTTTCTGCTGGTGGACCTCGATGTTCCGGAAATGCGGCCCTCGTGGGATCTCGAATGGGAGCTCGTGCGCCTCGCCAATCGCAGCCAGATCGATGCGGTGTTCGTCGCGGGGCGCCTGCGCCTGTGGCACGGCTGGCCCATCGACTGGGACGCGCGCGCGCTGCTGCGCGAAGTCGAAGAAGCCGCTGCCGCTGTCGTTGCGCGCGCACCTATCCAGCGGGTGCACGCCGCGCCCTTGTCGGCCACACCGGCCGCCCCCACGGCTCGCGGCGCCCTGCAGGCGCAGCCCGCCGCGCAAACCCTGGCGCCACTGGTATCGAGTCGTTGAAACACGCGCGCGCGTGACGCCGTTCGATCCGCCCCGCGCATAGCTGTCCATCCTTAGGAGAACCCTTCTGTGAGTCTGACCGTATTCCTCATTCTTGCCGCCACCGTGACGATTGCCGCGTTCATTCAGGGCGCAGTGGGAGTGGGCTTCGCGCTCATCTGCGCCCCCGTGATCGGCTTGATCGATCCGGGCCTGTTGCCCGTGTCGCTCCTGATCCTGATGCTTCCGCTCAACGTCTATCTCGCGTGGCGCGAGCGCCCGGCGCTCGATTCGAGCGGCACGCTATGGATCACAGTCGGGCGCACGGTGGGCGCCGTCGGCGGCGTGCTGATCATCTCGCGCATCTCGGCGCACGACCTGAACCTGTTCATCGGCGCATCGACGATTGCCGCCGCTGTCGCGACACTGTGCGCGCCGACTTTCGCGCCGGGCCGCAACGCGCTGATCACGGCAGGCGCCGTGACGGGCATCACCGAAACCGCGACGGGAATTGGCGGGCCCGCGCTGGCGATGGTCTTCCAGCACTATCGCGCGCCCGCGCTGCGCTCGACCATCGCGCTGTGCTTCGCGATCGGCGAAGCGGTCTCGCTGGTGATGCTCAGCTTCACCGGCCAGATCAACCTGGACCGGTTCGTTTCCGCGCTGCTGCTCGTGCCGCCCGTCATTCTCGGCGCCTTCATCAGCCAGCATGTGCACCGGCGACTGAACAGCAAAGTCTTGCGCATCAGCGTGATGGGCTTCGCGATCGTTTCGGGCGCGGCAATCCTGTATCAGACCTTGAAGTGAATCCATGAAGTAAATGCAGGCACGGCTGGCCCGGTTCGGGCCGGCTCGTTCAACAGAGCAAATCGAGCATCGCGAGGAGACCCCCAATGAAGAAGTGTTTGTTGGCGCCCGTGTGCATGGCGCTTGGCATGACTAATTTTTCCGCTGCATATGCACAAAGCAGCATCACGCTGTATGGCAGTCTGGACGCGGGCGTGGGCTACGTCAGCAATCTGCATGGCTCGCACGCGTTCATCGCCGAACAGGGTACTTTCCAGGCCGACCGCTGGGGCCTCACGGGCACCGAGGATCTGGGCGCGGGGCTGAAGACCGTGTTCAAGCTGGAGTCGGGCTTCTCCACGCTGAGCGGCGCAATGTCGAGCGCAGGCACGCTCTTCAACCGCCAGGCCTGGGTGGGTCTTGCGAAGAACGGCATCGGCACCGTCACGCTTGGCCGCCAGACCGACTTCCACTTCGAAATGCTCGGCCCGCTGTCGACCGCCCAGTCGCTCGGCGACTTCTCCGCCTTTCATCCGGGCAACGTCGACGGGCTGGCCAATACCGTGCCCGTCGAACTGTCCAATACCGCCAAGTTCGTGAGCCAGCCGTTCGCAGGCCTCACCATTGGCGCGCTCTATGGCTTCACGAATTCAAGCAGCAGCACGACGGGACACACCATCAGCTTCGGCGCGAACTATGGCTACGGACCGCTGAAGCTGGCCGCCGCGTGGTCGGAGTACCACGACCGCGCGCTCAACCTGGCCGGCGGGCTGGGCCTGAATGCGTTCGAGGGCGTGAACCTGTCCAACGGCGCGCCGTTCGTGGCCGACCGCGTGCGCAATGCGGGCATCGGCGGCAGCTATCAGTGGGGGCGAGTCCAGTTGCATGCGCTCTACACGCAGGTGCGCATCGAGCGGCATGGCGAGGCGCAGGACTACCACACCATCGACGGCGGCGCCAATTTCCAGATCACGCCCGCCTATATGGTGGGCGCGGGCGCGTGGACCACGACGCTCGCCGGCAAGCGCTGGACCCAGGCGACGCTCGCCAATGTGTACTCGCTCTCGAAGCGCACCCAGCTTTATATGGACGTGATGGTGGAACGGGCCTCATCGGGCGCGGTTGCCAGCACGATGGGGATAGGCGCGTCGTCTTCGGGCTCGCAGACGGTCGTGGTGGCCGGCATTCACCACTTCTTCTAGCGCGCCGACGATCATGCCGACGATCACGCCGACCGAACGCGCCTCGCCCACCACCGGCAGCGCCGTGACTTTTACTTCTCACTGCGCCCGCCTGGACCTGCCCCGAGCCAGGATTTTCCGCAAGCTCCCGCTGGTGCTAGTGCGAAAACCCGGAGGCCGTTTCGCTAAGACTCTTGCCCCGGGTTTCAGGGGCTAGCCATTGCGATACGCCGGCACCGACAGCGGCGATGCCGGCGGCAATCAGTATGGTCACTGAGGGGCCGAGATTAGCGATGGACCAGGGCATCAGGAAGGTGCCGAGGCCGGCCCCGATCCGGCTGAACGCGGCAGCGAAGCCTGTCCCGATCCCGCGGATCTCTGTGGGGAAAACCTCGCCAGGGTAGATGCAGGTTAGCGTGCCGCAGCCCGCGTTAAAAAACGAGAATGCGAGAAACAGGCCCAGCACGGCCACGCCAGGTGCATCTGTCCACACGCCGAGGATCACGAGGATCACAGTGATGATCCACTGCGGCGGTACCGTCAGCGCACGGCGGCCGGCCTTGTCGATCAGCAGGACCGTCGCGACACTTCCGGCCAAAGCAACGGCGGACAATCCCACTCCTCCCGCGAGCCCGCCACCGAGGCCGAACTTCTGCAAGACACTGTCGGCGAATGTGGCGATCGCAAAGTACGGCGTGACGACACAGAAAAAGAAGAGCGACACGAACAGTGTGACCCGCCAGTACTGGCGGGAAAACAACATCCCGAAGCCACCGCCCGAATGGGGTGCCTCGCGCTCCATGTCGAGCATATCGGAGGCGCTTTCCATATACCGATAAGCGATGGAGCGGGCCTTGTCCGTACGATTCTTGCTCCACAGCCAGCGCGGTGACTCGGGCATGCCAATCCGGCCAAGGAACAATGCCATCGCGATGAAGGTGCTGGTGCCGAGGATGTTTCGCCAGCCGAGATCCGTATACCGGTCCAGACAGTAGCCCACGACGAAGGCGAACATGAAGCCGGCATACCACGCGATCAGCGTCAAGCCCATGAGCCGTCCACGGATCCGGGCTGGCGAGAACTCCGACAACAGTGGCCAACCAACCGAGTACTCCGCGCCGATTGCGATGCCCATCAGCAGCCGCACCACGAACAGTTGCAGCGGTAACGCGATAGATAACTGCGTGGATCCGACGAAGAACTGCATGACCGACGCAATCACGAACAACCCCATGTCGAGCATGAACAGGGGTTTGCGACCGAACTTGTCGCCAGCCCACCCACCCAACGGCGAGCCGACGAGGATGCCGAACAGCGCGCCCGCCGCGATCAGGCCTTCCCAGACCGCCGATATGCCGAGTTCGGCGGTCATTTTGCCGGACACCGGGCCGACAATCCCGAGGATATAGCCGTCCAGAAACGTGCCGCCGGTAAGCACGATGATCATTCTGATCATGAAGCGTCGTTTAAACGCTGCAGATGTCTCTTCCTCCATCGCGACGGCGGAAACCGCAGCAGCCTTTTCTAGCGAGGTCATGCGTATCTCTCCATTTTTTGCGGCACGCATCAGCGACGCCTCAATGCCGTACTGCGCCGCTCGGGCGGTTCGCCACAAGCGGGCAACTGGCCGGTTCGTGATGAAAATGGCGGTGGGCAGGCGTGCAATGTCGTCAGGCCAGACTCCACGTTCGAACTAGCCGCGCAGATCAAAAATGCAATCGACGCATCGGCTAGCGATGAGATTTTTGGGCGAGCCACCAGACGTTGCGGCGCAGGTATTGCTACGCCATTCACCCACCCATCGCGCTGCCGAACGCCGCGGCGCCGGTGGCACGCTTGAGCAGAGCATCGTCAAGCGATGATGTCCGCGAGAATGGTGGGCGAGAGTGAGGATCGAGCATCCACAGTGCGCCATTCGCAAACGATTCCACTGACTGTCTCCGGATATTGCACAACGAATCCGCCCCGTGCACACCTTCGATCAGTCATGCACTGATCGGGTGCGCTTTCAGGGTTGATGGCGCTGGCGAATTCTTTGAGTGCCATAGTGATGCGAAGGCGGACTATGTTAGAAGCCAACTGCTTGGCACCAGGCGACGTTATTTCAAACGATTCTATTTATCTGCGCGAAATCGAACCGCAAATAAACCGTCAAGAATCGGCCAGTAAACGACATCAGCACGATGTTTCGCTTCGTTCTTCGTCCGGTCAACGATCAGTGCGAATGTGGCAACCGGTTTGGGCAGCGGCTTGCCTGCAATACCCCAAGGGAATCCGCGTCGTTACGGGTTTGGGCTGCTGACGGTGAAACACCGTCTGCTCCCCTTTTGGGCCGATGGGAAATCTGCCATGGATATCCTCGCCATTCCTGAAGCGCATCAAGTTCGACTGACTGCGACAAGCCGTCCAGGGCGTCACCTCGTCACTTAGCGCAAGCACGTGCTATCTCGATAATGAGCGAATGGGCCGCACGTCCCACCATGAGCAGACCAATAAGTCGAGAGGCCATCCCCATGACCATTACCAGCGACACAGCGCGAGGACACGCTATCGAAGTCAAGATCCCCGACGCCCCGGTTTTCAATGTTTGCCCCGAGCTCGGTTATTTCGAGGTGCTCGGCACCATCGAGCAACTCGCTGCCGAATCACTGATTCCGGACGGGCTCGAATGGCCCGCCGGTTTCACGCATCGGATCTGGAGCGACGGAAAATTCGAATGGTGGTTGCGCCGGCAGCGCCCGGCGGGCGCGCGCGGCCCACGGCGGTTCTATGCGGAGTTCGATTACTGGCGGCTGCGCTCGACCGTCTGCGGGCGGTCCATGAATATCGCGCAGGCGCAATGGATGCGCCGCGAAGCCGACAAGATTGCCGCGATCGGAAGCTGGACCCGCGAGGATGAGATGCAGCTTCACGCGGCGGCACGGGCGCACCGCGACGCCGCTTTCCAGCAATTCAAGCAACTCGTTCCGGCGCTCGCCGATCTGTCGAAGAAACGCCGCCGCGCATAAGCGCAATCCATGCCCCGGTGCGTGGACCGCCTCCGCCTCCTGCGTCCGCCCGCGACACCAGAGCCAGTAAGCCAGCGTCAACGCCACGAGAAACTGCACGCCGCGCAGCAAGGTCATGCGGATTCGCACGTCACGAAGGTCGTCAACAGCACGGCCGTCATGAGCCCCGCCCCCAGCAGCGAAGGCACCGGATAGCCCCGAATCCGGAACGCGAGCGTCCGCGCGCCATGGACATGGCACGCCGGGCTTGAATAGCCGTTCGGATTCGCGCAGCCCGTAGAACTCAGGACATCACGATTTCCCCCACCATGCACGACGCGTTTGTCCTGGTATTGTTAGACGATTCCCGGAGAATTTGAACTCGATTAATCGGCGGCCAATGTCTGCTTACATTTGCCGAAATCTGCTGAGTGAGGACGTATGGAAAAAAGTCGAAGCGATCTCGCCGGCCAAAGGCTTATCAGCACCGTGGTATGAACGACATGTGCAACCCGATGGTGCCGCCGCGCGCGTGGCTTGATAGGATCGTTCCCTAACGCATATAGCGCAAAAACCGCACTCGCCTCGCGAACATCGATCTTCACGAACGTTCCCGGATTGGATCGGTGCATGGAATCGGAGGCCATCGAGGCGTGAACCAGATCTTGCATATCGAGTGCAGCCCGCGCGGCGACGCCTCGGTCAGTAGCCAGGTGACGCGCTACGCGGTCGAGTCGCTGCTCGGTGAAAACCCGGACGCACGTGTGCAGCGGCGCGATCTGGGCAACGCTCCGCCGCCGCACCTGAGCGCCGAATTCGTCGATGCCATGCTGGTCGCGCCCCACGCGCGCAGCGCCGCGCAACACGGCGCACTCGCGCTTTCGGAACAACTGATCGAAGAACTCGAGTTGGCCGACGTGGTCGTGATGGGCACGCCCATGCACAACTACGGGCCGCCCTCAGGGCTCAAGGCCTGGCTCGATCACGTCATGCGCCTCGGGCGCACTTTCACCATGACCGCGCAAGGCAAGATCGGCTTGCTCAGGGATCGCCCCGTGATGGTCGCGGTCTCGTCGGGCGGTCTCTTTACCTGGGGCGGCGCGGCACGCCAGCCCGACTACCTCACGGGCTACATTCGCGCGGTGTTCGCGACCATCGGCATACGCAATGTCGAGTTCGTCACCGTCGAAGGCATGAGAAACGGCCGCGAACAGGAAGCCATCATGCTCGCCAGCGCGCGCCGCTGGATCGACGCCAACATCGTCGCGCTCAAGCGCAGGCAGCCACGGGGCATTTGAGCGCGCGAGCGCGCCTGGCTCCCTACTTCCTGCGCCGCGCGCCGGAGGAAGACAACATCGCCAGATCGATCACCGGCGCGCCCTGCTCGACGAGGAAATCGCGAAACAACCCGGTCACCTGCGAAATGCGCCGGTCGGCCAGCGTCACCACATACCATTCGCGCTCGACCGGATTGCCCGCGAACGGCAGTTCCTTCAGCAGCCCCGCGCGCAGTTCCAGCGCACATGCATGACGCGACAGGAACGCCACGCCGAGCCCCGCTTCGGCCATCTGCTTGATGGCCTCGTTGCTAGATAGTTCGGATCCCACATGAAATCGGTGACCCGATGTCTTGAACAGACTCTCGACGGTCGTTCTCGTCCCCGCGCCGCGCTCGCGCACCAGCAAATGCGCCGATTCCAGATCCTTCATTGAAATACGCTTGCGCTGCATGAGCGGATGCTCGGGCGCAGCGACGAACACCATCGGATGCTTCGCGAACTCGGCCGCATGCGTGCGCAGTTCCTTGGGCGGACTGCCCATGACCGCGAGGTCGATTTCATGCGTGGCGAGCATGCGAATGATCTCTTCGCGATTGCCCACCTTGAAGTAGGTCTTTACATGCGGGCGCGTCGCCGTGAATCGGACCAGCAGCGGCGGTATCAGATATTCGGCGGTGGTGATCGCGCCGATGCGCAAGGTGCCGCCCAAATCTCCCTTCAATGCCGCCACTTCGTCGCCCGCTTCCTGCCAAAGATGCAAGATCTCGCGCGCATAGCGGCCCACGATTTCACCCGCCGTGGTCAACTCCACGCCCCGGCCCACACGCTGCAGCAACGCCGCGCCCACCGCTTCCTCCAGCAGGCGGATCTGCAGCGAGACGGCCGGCTGCGTCAGATGCAGCTCCTGCGCCGCGCGCGATACGCTTCCGAGGCGCATGACCATGTCGAGCGCCTTGAGCTGCCGGAACGTGGCCGCCTTACCTATTAGTGAAAGCATATGAGTTGCCTATAAACATTAAATTGTTCTTGGGTTCGCGAAACGATATCGTGAAATCCAGTCGCGCGACATTCAAACCGATTTCATTCTGGAAGACAACCATGGCACTCATCCCTGGCATTCTCGCGAAGGCGCGCGCGGCTAATCTGCCCCGCATCCTGATTGTCGGCGGCGGCGCCGGCGGCTTGCAACTCGCTACGCGCCTGGGCAGCACGCTCGGCCGCCGCGGGCAAGCGCACATCGTGCTCGTCGACCGCTTGCCGACGCACTTCTGGAAGCCGCTTCTGCACGAAGCCGCATCGGGCCACCGCGACCCCGCTTCGCATACGATCGAATATGCGGCGCAGGCAAAGCGCCACGGTTTCGAGTTCGTGCAAGGCGAATTGCAATCGGTCGATCGCGCACGCCGCATCGCCACCATCGGCGCGGTGCTCGACCACGACGGCGCGCAGATCGTGCCGCCACGGGAAGTGCCGTATCACGACCTCGTGCTGGCCGTCGGCAGCGTGACCAACTTCTTCAATGTGCCTGGCGCCGCGCGCTACGCGCTTCCGCTCGAACACGTGGGGCACGCCGAGGATTTCCGCAAGAAGTTCCTCGCGGCCTGCGCGAAGGTCAATCACCTCGCCGATGCGCCCGGCGCGCCGCTCGTGCGGCCGGTGTGCATCAACGTGATCGGCGCGGGCGCAACCGGGGTGGAGCTGGCCGCCGCGCTGCGGCACGCAGTGGGGCAACTCGCGGCGTACCGCTTCCGGGCGCTCGATCCCGACCGCGACGTCCAGATTCGTCTGATCGAAGGCGCGCCGCGCGTGCTGCCGGTGCTCGACCCGCGCATTTCGGCGCGCACGCAGGCGCAACTCGAGCGTCTGCATATCGAAGTGCTGACCGACACGCGCGTGGCGAGCGTCGAGGAAGATGCCATCGTGACTTCGACCGGTGCAGTACTGCCCGCCGATATGACGATCTGGGCCGCCGGTGTGGCCGGGCCCGCGATGCTGCGCTCGATCGAGGGACTGGCGCTGAGCGCGTCGAATCAGGTCATCGTGACGGATACCTTGCAAACGCCTGACGATGCGCACGTGTTCGCGTTCGGCGACTGCGCAGCCTGCCCGGTCAGCGGTTCGAGCCGTTACCTGCCGCCGCGCGCCCAGGTCGCCCACCAGCAGGCGGTCTACCTGAGCCAGGCTTTCGCGCGGCGCATCGCGGGCAAGGCGGTTGCGGGCTTCGTGTTTCGCGACGCCGGCACGGTAGTCTCGCTCGGCGAGTCCGGCGCGCTGTATCAGGCGGACCTGCGCTTGCGCGAGCGCTCCGTGATCGTCGACGGCCTGGCTGCGTCGGGCTTGTACCGGCTGCTGTATCGCAAGCACCTGTTGGGCGTGCACGGCACCCGGCGCACGCTGCTCCAGACGCTGGGCCAGTTTCTGCAGCGCTACAACCGGCCCTCGATCAAGCTGCATTGAAGCATGACGGCGGCGGAGCGCGAATCGCGCATCGGCTCCGCCGCCACGATCACGCGGCGATACTAGCAGATCAGGCTACGTTTCAAGGCGCTGCCGTGGGCGCAATGCCTGGCAGCGCCGCCAGCGCGCGCTCCCAGATCTGCCGCGTGCGCAGCCACACGAGCTCGCGCCAATCGGCATCGGCGGGCATGAACGCTTCGAACAGCGCGCGGCTGATCGCGCGGCCTCGCGCGTCGCGCGGGTCGCCGTACAGGTGCAGCCAGTGGTCGTCGCGCAAGGCCGTGTGCATGGGCGCTTCCGGGTACGTGCCGCATTCGATCACGAGCTGCATCAGATGCGTATCCGGCAACGCGTCCAGCAGCGCCTGCGAGGCGTAGCCAGTTGCGCGCGCAACTACACCGGTTTCGCTGATGGCGGCATCCGCGTGCGTGAGCAGCGTGTAGAGCCAGGGGCCGTAAAGGCGCTGCGCGTCGGCCAGCGCGGGATAGGTCGATTGCGCAATCGCCATCAGCATCGGATGGCCGAACGCGCCCGCCCCGGTATGCAGATCGAACGAAATCGCCACCTGGGCCGGTTTGAGAAAGCGCTGCACAATCTCGTGCAAGGTCCGGTTGGACCATGTTGCAGCCTGGCCGCCGTAAAAGAGTCCGTCCGCGTGGCGATATTGGCCCGCGCCCACGATCGCCTGCACACCCGACCAGCCGAGCGACTCGACTTGCCGCTCCAGCAGCGTATCGGCGTGGTGCCGCTGCGGACCGTCGATATCGGGGCACACGTAAATCTCATGCAGTTCCTCGTAGCGCGGATTGAGCGGCAATGGCGCGCCGAAGTCGACATAGTTGCGATTCAGATCGACATTGTCTTCGTTCACGCGCCTGACCCACGCGGTGCCCCACGGATTGATCAGGTGCACCATCATCACCGCGACATCGTCGGGCAGGCTTCGCGCGGCCAACTCATGCAGCCATTGCGTCTGGCACGTCGATCCGTAGTAGCCCTCCACCCCGTGCGTACCCGACACGGCCACCAGCACGCGGCGCGCGACGGCGTTGCCCAGCCAGGCGACGTCGGTCGCGAGCGCCTCGCCGTTGGGGCCCTTGAGCGGATGCGCGTAGCTCGTCACCGTTGCCCCCGCCAATTGCGTGGCGTGAAGAAAATGTTGGCGCTGGGCCGCGAAATCCGGTTCGACGGGAAAGCCGATCTTCATGAAATCCTCTGCGAGTCATCAAGCGGGTTGTGGGGAGCGCGCCGCGCCGCTTTGCGCGCACGCCTCGGACAGCGCGAGCGTAACGTGTCCCGCGGGTTTCGCGCAGCAAAGCAGCACCGTACCTTCAGCGGGCGGGTCGAGTGGCGCAGTGGCGTACTCAACGTTGCCTTGCGCCAGCGGCGTCACGCAAGTATTGCAGATGCCGACACGGCAACTGAACGGCACGGCATAACCATGCTGCTCCGCCAGTTCGAGCAGCGACTCGCAGCGATCATCCCACGCCACGGGCGCAGCGTCCGGGTGAAATCGAACAGTGGTTGCGTGCGCATCGATTTCCCGGATCGTCTCCGTGCGCGGGACCGCATCGGGCGATGTTTCGCGCGCAGGTTCCACATCGGCATCGGCTTCCAGCACGGTTGCAGGGCCGAAGAACTCGTAATGAATGCGCTCGCGCGCCACGCCGAGGCTGCGCAGGAGCCGCCAGTTGGCCTGCATGAACGCGGGCGGCCCGCATAGATACACTTCGTAGTCGTCGAGCGGCAGCAAGCCTTGCAGCGTCTCGCGCGTGATCAGCCCCTCGCTGTCGAAGGTCTGTGCCCGACGATCTTGCGCGGCGGGCTGCCGGTAGCAAACGTGCACGCGCACGTTCGGACACTCGGCCGCCACCGCCTGCACTTCGCGGCCGAACGCATGCACCGCGCCGCTCTCGCACGCGTGAATGAAATACACGCGCCGGTCCCGCGCGCCCGCCATCGCCCGAAGCCGATGCAGCATGCTGACGAGCGGCGTCAAACCCACGCCGCCGCTCATCAGCACGACGGGCCGCGTGATGTCGTCGCCGCACACGAACGCGCCCGACGGGCCCGCCGCTTCGAGTTCGTCGCCAACCTGCACCGCGTCGTGCAGATACGACGAGCCGCGCCCCGGCGCCAGGTCCTCGCGCCCTGCCGGGGCCGGTTCGCGCTTGACGGAAATCCGCCAGCGCGCCGTATCGGCCGGGTCGCCCGAGAGGCTGTAGGTGCGCAGCAGAGGCTCGCCGCCCGGCAAGGGCAAGCGCAACGTCACGAACTGCCCGGCCACGAACGCAGGCAACGCCTCGCCATCGGCAGGCACGAGTTCGAACGAAACGATCGATGCGCTTTCGCGCGTGCGCGCGCTCACGCGCAAGCGGCGAAAGCCAGTAGGCGCACGGCTCGCCAGTTCCGCCGCGGTCTTGCCAGCGTCACTCATTTCATGGCTCCACGCGCTCGCGTTGCACGACGTGAATCGGCGCAAGCGAAAGATTTTCCGTCTGCTGCTCGCGCTCGATCATCTGCGCGAGCGCGCGCCTGAAGCGCAGCGGTCCCGCGTCGATGGCGAGGTCAATGTTCGGCGTGCGCGCGTTCTGCATGCCCGCGTGCACGGCCGTCAACACCGCGCGGTCTTCCTCGAACGCATGGCGCACGTCCTCGTCGAACTGACGCGACACCTGTTCATCGTCGGGCGCGAAGTTGCGCGTCTGAAACCAGTAGTAGCGCGTATGCGATGCGTCCACCGGCGTCATGAAGTTATACGAGTTCATCAGGAACACATCGGTATGAAGCGGTGCATCGTCGCCGCCCGTGCCGGCCGGCGTGAAGACAGCCTTGATGATCGCGTGCGACGGAAAACGCACTTCGTAATGCTGCTTGCGGTCGCAACGTCCTGCGAAGCGCACGAACTGCGCGTAGAACGGCGCCACCTCCACATCGCGCATCCAGCGCGACACGGTCACGCCGTGCGCGGTCGCCTCCGTCTTGAGCGGTTCCGCTTCGCAGGCCGCATTGCCGAACGACGAGCGATGCACCCACGCAACGTGCGAAGGGTCCAGCAGATTGTCGGTGACATAGAGATAGTGGCAGTCCACCGTCATGGCATCGCCGCGATTCATACCCCACGCCGGATCGCCCCATTCGTCGATCTGCACGATCTTCGCGGGATCGGCCTGTGCGGGATCGCCCATCCAGATCCAGAGCAGGCCGTAACGTTCCGCCAGCGGGTAGCTGCGCACTTTCGCGCCGGAAGGGATCCTCGTGCTGCCCGGCGCGCGTACGCACGCGCCCTCGCAATCGAACGTGAGACCGTGATAACCGCACTCGACATGATCGCCGACGAGCCGGCCCATCGAAAGCGGCAGCTTGCGATGCGGACACGCGTTTTCAAGCGCGACAGGCGTGCCGCCCTCGCGCCGGTACAACACCACGGACTCGCCCAACAGCGTCACTGGCGAGAGTTCGCGCGTCACTTCCGCGTCCCATGCCGCGACGTACCATGCATTCCTCAGAAACATTCCGTTGCCTCCACCTTGACGATTTCGTGTATTGGGTTCCAAGGATAAAAAGCCATAAAGCAAAAGAATAGATGTAAAAACCTGCCTGTTCGTTTAGAGTTTCTAAACCGTGAAATCCCGCCAGCGATTCGAGCGATAACGAAATGACGACGAACAGCTTTCCTCCATTGCGCGCGCTGCAGATCTTCGAAGCCGTCGGTCGATGCGGCGGCATCACCGAAGCAGCCCGGCGGCTAGGCATTTCCGCGGGCGCGGTCAGCCAGCAGATCAAACTGCTGGAAGACACGCTGGGAATGCATCTCACGCAAAAGGACGGCAAGCGGCTGCGCCTCACCGCGATCGGCCGGCAGTACCACGAGAGTTGCGCTGCGGCCTTCGAAAGCCTGCGCGTGGCGCATGCCGAAATAGAACGCGCGAAGAACACGCGCAATCTGAGCGTCAGCGCGCTGCCTTCGCTGGTGTCGAAGTGGCTCGCGCCCCGCGTGCTCGAATGGCAGCGTCAGCATCCCGAGCTGAGTGTGTATCTCGATGGCACGCACACGGAGCCGTCGCCGGACGGCTACGAAATCGACTTTCGCATCAGCTATGGCGAGCGCGGCTTGAATACGGAGAATGCGGTTGAACTGTTCCGCGATTGCGTGGTGCCCGTGTGCAACCCGCGTCTGCTGGAGTCGGGCACGCCGCTCGAGACGCCGGCCGATCTCCTCGCCTACCCGTTAATCACGGTGGACTGGCAGCCGAAGTTCGCCTCGCCGCCGTCATGGCGCGAATGGTTCGCCGCCAACGATGTCGATTGCGCCGATTTCGACGAAAACCGCCTCGTGTTCTCGCTTTCGAGCGTGGCGATTCAGGCGGCCATCGACGGCTACGGGTTCACGCTCGCGCAAGGCTCGATGATTACCGACGACCTGGCCGCAGGCCGCCTCGTCATGCCTTTCGCGCTCGGGCTCGCGTTGCCGTCGCCCTACTTCCTCAAGTGGAAGCCGAACGCATTCGACCGGCCGCATTGCCGCCAGTTTCACCGCTGGCTCGTCAACCGTGGCAAGGAGCAGCAGCAGCGCAACGAGCGCCTGATCGCTTGAGGCTCCGGAAACTTCAACTCGCCAGCACGTCGAAATCGAAATAACGCCGCGCGATCTTTTGATAGGTCCCGTCCTTGATCATCTCGCCAATCGTCTGATCGATCATCTCGCGCAATGCGTTATCGCTCTTGCGAAAGCCGATTGCCGCGCCGGCGCCCAGCGTCTTCGCGTCGTTGACCGGCGCGCCAAGAAACGCGTAATCGCGGCCCAGCGGCGTTTTCAGAAAGCCGTTGCTGCCGGAAATCATGTCGGTCAGCGTGGCGTCGAGCCGGCCCGCTCGCAGATCGGTGTAGACCACTTCCTGATTCGCGTACGAGGTCACGTTGATGCCGGCCGGCGCCCAATAAGCCTTCGCATAGGCCTCCTGCGTGGAGCCTTGCGCCACGCCGATATTCTTACCCTTCAATGACGCGACCGTTGGTTCGAGCCGCGCGCCGCGCGGCCCAATCAATGCGCTGGGCGTCTTGAACAACATGGTCGAGAAGGCCACCTGCGCTTCGCGCTGCGGCGTCACCGACATCGCGGACATGATCGCATCGAACTTGCGGCCCTGCAGGGCAGGAATGATGCCGTCGAACGCGGTTTCGACCCAGATGCATTTTGCGCGGAGCCGCCGGCAGATTTCGTTGCCGAGGTCGATTTCGAAACCCACGAGCTTGCCGTCCGGCGCTTTGGACTCGAACGGGGCATAGGTCGGATCGACGCCAAACTTCAACTCGGTCAATTCCTTCGCGTGGGCGGAAAGCGCCGCAACGGACAGCGCGACGCACACCAGCGTCTTCTTCATGGCAATCATGGGCATTCCTGTTCTAAAGGAGTGGTGTTCGGGGCGAACAATAACAACAAGGCCCCAAGCATATGGACTCAAAAAATCGAAGAATAGAGGTGTGCTAGTGCACGATGCTTAAGTTTTTCTAAAACGTATTGCATGCCGGAGCGTCCCGTGCCCGCCAGACATGCAGGGACACGTCACGGCCGTTCGCAGCGTTGTTTCGCAGGGTTCCCTCGTATACTCCCCTGCAGTATTTGACCTATACTCGCACCCAGTATCATCAGCAGCCGCTTTCGCCCAGCGAAGCACGGGCAAACCAGTCCACACGACTGTTCACTTCACAAGCCATCACGGAGACACATCATGACCATCGCGTTACATCCGACCGTCGATCAGGGCATCAAAAAAGGCACCGAGAATTTCGCGGGAGGCACGCTGCGTTGCAAGTGCAGCGATAACCCGGTTGAAGTGCAGGTTGCTTCACAGGTGCTGTTCAACCACGCATGCGGTTGCAGCAAGTGCTGGAAGCCCGCGGGCGCGCTGTTCTCGGTCGTGGGGGTCGTGCCGCGCGAGAAGCTGTCCGTCGTTGCGCACGGCGAAAAGTTGAAGGTCGTCGACGAGAAAGCGCCGATCCAGCGCCATGCGTGCACCGCCTGCGGCACGCATTTGTATGGCCGCATCGAGAATAAGGACCATGCGTTCTACGGGCTCGATTTCATCCATACGGAACTGTCCGCCGATACCGGCTGGGATGGCCCGGGCTTCGCGGCGTTCGTTTCGTCGATCATCGAAAGCGGCACGCCGCCTTCAAAGATGGAGCAAGTCCGGCAAACCCTGCACGACAAGGGCCTGGAACCCTATGATTGTCTCAGTCCCGCGCTGATGGACATCCTGGCCACACATGCGGCGAAGGCAAAGGGCACCTACCGCGAGGCTTGATCGGCTGCGCGGCTCGAAGCAACGCTTGCGATGATCACAAGCGTTGCGACGATCCGAATAGTCATTGATCTGAGCAATAAAGTTCAAGGCGAAATACCAATCGGCTTCTTGCCCGCGCGCCAGCGCGCCTCGGCCTCTTAATTCAGCGGGGCTTTCTCGCGGGCAGCCGCCGCCATTCCGGCGCCGGCATCCGACGATTCCAGCGCTTCGAGCGAGGCATCCTTCGTCTCGATGCCGAGCACCCACACGGCCAGCGCCGCAACCACGAACGACAGCGCGCCGAGCGTGAACACGCCGCCCTGGCCGAACAACGGCAGCACGACGCCCACCACGTAGGGGCCAATCAGCGAACCGACCCGCCCGATCGCCGAGGCGAACCCCGAGCCCGTCGCGCGTGCACCGGTGCCGTAGAGTTCGGGCGTATAGGTATAGAGCGCGGCCCACATCGCGAACAGGAAGAACTGCATCACGAGCCCCGTGCCGACCAGCAATACGATGCTCGCGCCATGCAGCGCCGTTTGCCCGTAGACGAACGCCATCGCGCCGCCGCCCACGAGCGACGCAACGCAGGTGGGCTTGCGGCCCCAGCGCTCGACGAGCCACGCCGCGCACAGAAAGCCGGGTATCCCGCCCAGCGAGATCAGCACCGTGTAGAACACCGACTGCGTGACCGCGAAGCCGGCCTGCTGCAACAGCGCGCCGAGCCACGAAGTGAGCCCATAAAAACCGAGCAGCGCGAAGAACCACAGCAGCCACACCATCGTCGTGCGGCGGCGGTAAGCAGGGCTCCAGATTTCGCGCAATGCGCTGCGCCCGCGCGACGATGCGGGTTGCGCGAGCGGCTGCGGGGCGGGCAAGCGCGTCAGCCTCATGGAGCGCATCACGCGCGCCTCGACGTCCGAGACCACGCGGTCGGCATCGACGAGGCGCCCGCGATGCTCGAGCCAGCGCGGCGACTCCGGCACGATCCGGCGCACGACGAGCACGAACACCGCGGGAATCGCGAGCAGCGCGAACACGGCGCGCCAGCCGAGCGCGGGCAACACGAAGTACGCGACGATGCCTGCGGTAATGAAGCCGAGCGGCCAGAAGCCGTCCATCAACGCAACCATGCGGCCGCGCTGCGCGGAGGGCACGAACTCGGAAAGCAACGCCTGCGCGATCGGGAACTCCATGCCCATGCCAAAGCCGAGCAGGATCCGGTAAACGATGAGCGAGTTGACATCGTGCGCGGTCGAGCACAGATACGATGCGATGCCCCACAGCACCATGCTCCATTGAAACACCGGACGGCGGCCGAAGCGGTCGGCGAGCAGCCCCGCCACCGCAGCGCCGATCGTCATGCCGAAGAAGCTCGCACTGGCCACGAGCCCGGCCTGCGCGCTCGACAGGCCAAACTCCTTCTTGATCGAGCCGAGCACGAAAGTCATGGTGCCGAGATCGACCGAGTCGAAGAAAAACGCGAGTGCGATGATCAGGAAAATCAGCTTGTGATAGCCGGAAAACGGCAAGCGTTCGAGCCGTGCGGCGGCGGTCGCGCGCGATTTGGGCGACGTGGAAACGGAAGCGTTGCGCATGGCGTCCTCTGATGGAAAAAGCTGCGCCACGGGGCGTGACACAGCCGTTCGTTTCAGTAGACGTGAACAAAATCCGATGCCATAGAAGGCGAGCGGCATCGTGACAGAACACAAGCGTCATGAATGCCTGGGCGGGAGCTATTTTTGCTCCTTTGCAAAGCCGCTGGGTGCACAACGTTTAACTGGAAATGGCAATCGGAAATCTTGTTGGCAATTTTCTTCTGAACAAAGAAAAACTGCCCGTTTGTTCCGCTTGTTCTGTCTCATTCGCTTATTCGTTTTGTGCCATTTTTCCATCCGCGCACTGGCCCTTCCCAGGAGAGTTGCCTTTCGCCCCGCCGATTTCTATGCTTTTTGCATCTGCCAGGGATGATCGATCGTGGCGGCCTTCGAGAAGCGAAGCAAGAGGAGAATCGTTCCATGACGATGCCGCCCCAGCCGGAGCCAGGGGAACGCGAAGACCGGGAGCCGGACCACGTCAACGGCCCCGAAGCCTCCGCAAGAAGCAACGATCCCGCGCGCCTGACCGGCGGCGCATGGTTCAGCCTTGCGGTGAGCTTCTGTTTCTTCCTGCTCATGGTCGCGATTGGCGTGAAGTATCATGTGGCCACACCGCAGCGTGAGGCGCCCGCCGAACCCGATCGCTATGTGGTCGCGAATGCGTCCGCGCCCGCCATCGCGACAACACCCGCCATCGCGACAACACCCACGCCACAGCCCGATGCCTACGATACCCTGCTCGCGCAGGCGCGCGAATGCGCGGCTGCGGCCCAATGGGATTGCGTGATCGAAACGACCAGCAGCGCCATCGCGCAACGCGGCAATACGCCGGAAACCAAAGCGCTGCTCTCGCAGGCCATGGTCAAGGGCGGATGGGTTCCCAAAAATGCACACAATGTGCGCGAGGTCTCCACCATGCCGCCGGAATCGAAGCGGCCCGTCCTGCATTCGCATCGGCATCGGGCTCATGCTGAGCGGCTAAGGTATGGCGCTGCGACACGGCCTAATTCCGCGGGTGAGATGGCCGATATTTATCGGCATTGAGCACGCCGCCAGCCGGCCAGAGCTGACTAGAGACGCCAGCATGGCGTTCGCGGCTCAGTCATCCATTACCGCCTCGATCCGACCTTCACGAATTGCCCGAATGAACTCTCGATAATCGTTCCGGTTCTGCCCGCTGTATTCCGTTGCGAACTCAGTGATGGCGTCGTCGAAAGCCCCGCCCGAACCCATGTATCCGGCAATCATCGCGGCATCACCGGAGCGCGCATGAGCCCGCGCAAGCGCATGCGCGCACATGCGTCCGTATTGCCGGAGCATTCTGGCATCCAGTGCTTCGATAACGACAGACATCTTCATGTCGCGCAGTTGCCTGATATAGAAGTCGCGCCCGTTCTGTCCGCGAGTCCAGCCGAGAAACACGTCACTTGCGGACTGCATGATGCGCTGGCCCGCAATCACCCGCTGACCATGATTGGAATGCAGACTCTTTCCCGCATACGGCTCCAGGACCGAAGCTCTGGCCTCCTTCACCTGCAGAAATAGCGGGTCGTTATCGGAGGCCATGAGGAGGCCCACACTGCACATCGTGCCGACGCTGCCCACACCCACTACCTTGGCCGCGAGGTCAACCAGATGGAACCGATCGAACAACACGCGCACATGCTCGGCGAGACTCTCGCGATACGAGGCCAGCGACTCGGCATAGCCTGACTCGAGGCCAGGCGCCAGTTCCGCATCAGGGTGAAAGATGAGCGGCGGCTCGTCCTTGATACGCGGCCGCCCGCCCTCCTCGGTAACGAGCTTGGGATAGAGGTGATCCGGCACGGTCTTTCGTCGCTCGACTTCGATCCGTTGCGCAAGGCGCTTGCGCGCATACTCGACGATATCCGGATCGCCTGACTTGTCCTCATACTTTTGCAAATCAATCCGGTCGTACCAGACATCGAGCGCGCGCATGTAGGCATAGTCGTGCATACGTTCGCGGTACTGGCGCACGAGATCGGTCGTGAGACGCACGGTGTCGCTGTAAGGCAGCTCGAGATGCTGTGCCGCAATCACCACGCTCGCGGCAAGCCGCTTCAGGTCCCACTCGAAGGGAGCCGGCAGTGTCTCGTCGAGATCGTTGATGTCGAAGATCACGTTGCGCTCGGGGGTCGCAAACCCGCCGAAGTTCATCAGATGCGCATCGCCGCACGCCTGCACGCGCAAGGCGCTCGTCGGCGTCGTGGCAAGGTCCGCAGCCATGATGGCGGCGGCGCCTCGATAGAACGCAAACGGCGAGGCGGACATTCGACCGAAGCGGATGGGGATCAGGTGCGGCAAGCGGCCCGCGTTGGACTCTTCGAGCAGTTCGATCACATTGCGGCGCTGCTCGGGCAGGCGCCATCCCGCCTGCGACGCCCGGGGTACGTGATCGCGAATGACCCGGCCCTCGGCAGCCCGCTCGTCAGGCGTGCGGTAAGCTACTGGCGCCGGGTTCGCGGAGTGCGCGGCCTTGCGCGAAAAAGCTTTATCCATGGCGTCTTCTCCTTGCGTGTTTCAGCGTTGTGCGTCCATGCCTTCTCACTGCGCGTGGCAGTCTTCAGAACGCTCTCGCATGAGTTGGTGAATCGCGCTTAAAGGTATGAGCAATGCTTCGCAGCCGCAGTGCTCCGTGTGCCCGCGAGAACCACCCGTTGTGTAGACAGTAGTGAAGAAAGATCCTCAACGATTGACCTGGATCACAGCCTCCCCATCACGCGATTTCCAGGTTTCGGCCGCGTCGGTCTTGTTGCTCTGCAAGTAAGGCCGGACGAACTGTGGGGCGATCAGTCGAACAGTGTGTCCGAGCTTGATGAGCTCACGGTCCCGATTTCGCCTTTCGACTTCACTGTGTGCGATGTAATTCAATATCGCCGGTCTGATCGCTAAAAGGGATTCCCCGCCCGCTCATCGCGGTCTTCAGTGCGAGGGCTCGCGATTGACGGAAATCAAGTAATCAGCACATCGTTCGTATACCTTTTGTAGCGGCGATTCGCGCTGGCAGTCGGCGCAAATGAGTTTGTCGAACTTCAGCCGAGACGATATGCGTACCCACCGCAGGATCTGCACTCGCGCGCTATACCGCGGCGGGGGGCAATGAAAGCCGGCCTCGCGATGGTCGCTGTGGGCTGCTTACGATTTCGATTATTGCGTTGGGCGGATAAGCGATGTGAGCCGTCCGGCCGCCGAGGCTATTTACGAGCGTGAGGTGGATGCCATGATATTCATACTATCTGCCGCGATCTTCGTTGTATCGGCTGGGTTGCTCTTCGACATTATTCCGACACCGGCCACATCAGTGATGTCCGCCCCAGCGTCCCCCTCCGGTTCCACCACGGGCGGAACTGACGAAACTGTCGCCCCGAAGCCGCGGTCCGAATCCGGACGGAGTCCGCGGACTCCCGCGAGTTCAGCGTCGAGATCGGAAGCAAGCGGCGAGGACGCGAACTGATGTTTCTCCAGGCCGCGCGTCGGGCTCGACATGGAAACGAAGGAGAGAAAAATGCACATCGTTTGCAGCCATTGCATGCGGGTCAACCGCATCGATGCGGCACGACTCGACGCTTCCGCCGTCTGTGGGGCCTGCGGCGAGCCGTTGCTTGGCGATGACCCCGTCCATCTGAACACGAGCAACTTCACGTCCTATGTCGGCCGAAATGATCTGCCGGTGCTCGTCGACTTTTGGGCGCAATGGTGCGGTCCATGTCGGGCCATGGCGCCGCAGTTCGCCACCGCCGCGGCTGAGCTCAAAGCGCGCGCCCTCTTTGCAAAGATCGAAACCGATGCAAATCCACAAGTTGCGACGCAATTCCGGATTCGCAGTATTCCGACGCTTGTGCTGTTTCGCGGCGGAATCGAGGTGGACCGCCGAAGCGGCTTGATGAGTGCGCAGGAGATCGGCAATTGGCTCGGCCCGGTACTTCGCCAAAAGCAACCTTGAAAAGCACAGCCTCCGAACCGTTGGCGTCAGGCAAGGCGCTGGCGTATAAGAGGAAGACCGAGCCTCACGCCGGGGGAGCAAAATTCAATAACCGATCGTTGCCATCGATTATGTTCGCAACGATCTTCTCGAGCTGCTCTGCACGCCGTCGATGCGTCAAGCCTGATCAACTGGCGCCATTCCATGACCTGCCAGCAGATCGCGAATACGACGCGCGAACGCCGTTGCGATGCATGTTTGCGGATTGAGACCCAGCGCCGTGCCAATCATGAGGAACCCGCCTTTCTGGACACCAACGGCGTCCGGCACGAACAACGCAATGGAGCTGAGAGCTTGAACGAGTGACTCGATCACGGGCGCCAGCAAGAAGCTGGATCTTTGCACCCAACAAGTAGGAGCGCTTTGAGGCGGCCGTTCGCTAGTTACGGGCCTGCGATCGATTCCGGCAGTCTGTCACGGCGAGACCGTCGGACAGCGCCGGCAGCCAGGCATCAGCGTTCCTCACGCGAAGGGGGATCGCCCGGCACGACGAACCCGAACATTCCGCGCCAGATCGCATTAAAGAAGTTCTCGTGCGAGTGGCCATCAAGCGGCTCTCTCTTGCACTCGCTCTCTGGCGCAGATTCTGGCATTGCGCTGCGTGGCTCTTTGGAGTTGGGCGATGTGGAATCGTCAGATTGCTGGCGACTGGAGGTACAGCTCTGGCGCGATAAATGCAACTCGACCGCGCCAACTGCGATTCGCTCCGCCATTTGTGGCTCACATTCGCGACCGAGTAGCACGCCGAACACGACGTCGCGGTTGTGGCCCTGTTCTGCGAAGCGCATCGCCACAGCTACATAACGCGCATACGCCGCCTGGCGTGCCGCCTCTTGCAAACGCGCTTCTTCTTCCTGCTCACGGGCCAGACGCCCCATTTCCTCGGCATAAACGGCATCATAAACGCGACGCTGCGCGGGATCTGAGAGGATCGCGTAAGCCTCCTTGATCTCCTGAAACTGCGCATGTGCGGATGCTTCGCGTCCCATATTGCGGTCAGGATGCGCTTTCATCGCGGCCCTGCGGTAGGCCCGCTTGATTTCCTCATCACTCGCGTCGTCATGCACGCCCAGGAAGTCATACAACGTCGCCATGGCCCGCCCAGATCGAAGTGGAATCGCGTGACCGATCGTAGCATGCCGCACGGTCCCGCACAGCGAAGGAAAGCTTGCGAAATGGGGAAAACGCCCAGTGTGCCGCGCTCGAAGGTGCTCAGTCATAGAAACGCGTGGCGCTTATGCGCCGCGCCGCGGTCGAGTCCGGTTGACGCAACACCCGCCAATCAAGCGTACAAATTCCCGCTTCACACAGGAGTCGCTGCGCTAGCGAACATGCCTGCATCTCCATGCGCTCCATTCGACTTCCGTGAAGCACGGCCGGGTGCCCGGCGTTGATTGATCCACATCAGTCAGAAAACCGGGGCCACGCCTAGATTGAACGTTACGTTAGAGCAGCAACGAGGTGTGACCATGTACGAACGAATCCTGGCGCCGATAGAAGGCAGCGCAACGTCACAGAGCGCGTTCAAATTCGCACTTTCGATCGCGCGCGGGAGCGGGGCAGAGCTCATCCCGCTCTTTGTGGTCGAGGTGCCGATCTCGGCCTATGAGATGCCCGGCGGCAATCCGATGCACGTGCACGAAGCGCTGCTAAAGGAAGGCCAGCGCCTGAAGGACGAAGCGCTTGCGGCCATGCAGTTCAACGGTGTACGAGGCAACCCGCGCGTAGTCGAAGTCGACGCGCCCGGGGGCAGTGTTCCCGAGCGCATTCTCGATGTAGCGCGCGCGACGCATTGCGACCTTGTCGTCATGGGCACGCATGGGCGGCGCGGCGTGAAGCGGCTCATGCTCGGCAGTGTCGCTGAGCGCTTCGTGCGCATGTCGTCGTGCCCGGTCCTGTTGATCCCGGGCGCAGCCTTTGCTGTGGAAACCGGGGCCGCGTCGGCGCCTGAAACTGAAGACGCGTCGTCGTGACCCGAAAGCGGCCTTGTATGTGCGAATAAATCCACGCGCAGGCTGGGTGCTCTTTCCGCCGGCGATTACCTGCGCCGCACCCAGATCATCACGTTGGGTGCAGACAAGGGCTACGAGTGAGCGCGTCCGTGTCTGAGAAGTATGGCTGGAGCGCGCCGATGCTGTGACCATCACTCGCACCGAATTGTTGTTGGCTTACATTTTGTAGGGGAAACGCCTGAGTGATTTCCTTCGTCAGAAGATTATCCTGACTTAGCGGCACTGAAAATTCTCGCTGCGTGTGTGATTTGCGGGCTGCGCTCATGCAGCGCGGCCCTTTTTTTGCAAAGAACAAAAGGCTTATGGTGCAAACAGGTAAGCCGATTGAAACGCTCGCCAAAAGCCGAACATCCTTTCAAATTGCGCCGCGAAACACGCAGAAACACCCGGACAGACAGGGCCAGAGAAGCAGGGCCTTCTGACTCGACAATATCAGCCGGACCATGGATAACCTGGTCAAAGCGTTACAGCTTTGGCAGGCCTTGCCGCTGGCCGTCCTGGGCCTGCTGCCGCGCACCCTCCTGCGGCGTCGTTGCCGTGAATTCTCCGGCGTTAGGCGCGTCGGCCGCGCCGGTGAACGACAGTGAGACGCCGCCCGGTCGTTGCCAGCGCGCCTCGATGACCTCGTAGGTGCCGCGCATCCGGTCTTGTACGGTGACGGAGCGTTTGACCTGGGGCTTGCCGAACTTGTACTCCAGGAGTGCATAGTCATGTACCTGCGTGTCGACGCCCGGCGTCAACAGGTAGACGCCGTGCACAACGCCCTTGATGAGGCTGATGCGCAAACTTGTGTACATCTCGGGAGACTTGTCCACGGGGTACATGACGTCGAGCGTCTCCGTTCCTGTTGGGGCCGTGCCAATCAGCGAGCGGTCGGCGTGTTCAAAGCACGGGTGCGGGATTTCGTCGGTGTAGGAGTTGTGGACGCCCGGATAGCTGTTCGGCTTGAAGGGGCACTCCGGCATCGCGGTGAAGGATTTGTACAGGGCGATGCCATAGATGGCCGTCACGGTGGGCTCGCTGCCTGGCGCGCTGGTATGGGCTGAAGCTGCGGGTGCAGCAGCAAATGTGAACGCCGCGAACAGACCACCCAGAGTAGATGGCCGAAAACGAGTGGTGTGCATGTGCTTTCCCCGAGTGTGCTGATAGCGCCCGACTTGCGCATTGGCAGGCGGGTCTGTATTGGGTATGGGCCGCATTCTGTTCGAATGCGCCGCGCCCGTATGTCTGTCAGCGAACTGGCGCTGCGAGCTTGGGCCCCACCTCCGTGCCTGGCTCCATCACCGGACCGGTTTCTATCCGGCTACTCAGTCGTGTCCAAAGTGCAACTCGAAGTCCGACGCACGAATCAACACGTGCTTAACAGCGCTGCAAATTTGTCGGCCAGCGTAGGACGCGAACGATGCGGCCAGATCGCACTGAGTTCGAATAGCGGCAGCGCGTCGCCTTCCCGCACCTCGCACACGCGCACACCTTCGAACTGGATCGCCTTGACGGATTGCGGCAACAGCGAAGCGCCGCAACCCGCGGCAACGCAGGCGAGCACTGTCAGCGATCGATTGGCATCCTGAACGATATTGGCTTCGCAACCGAACTTGCGAAACGCGCTGAGGATGCCCGCTCGCACCACCGGCAAGTGTCCGTGCGGAAACCACACCAGCCCCATGCGTGCCAGTTCCGCGAGGCCGAGCTTGCCATCCTCGCCCAGCGGATGCGACGCCTGCACGACTGCCTGCAAGCGCTCGCGCACGATCAGCTTTTCGCGCATTCTGCCGCCCACCGCAACCGGCGTATGCAGCAGCCCAATGTCGATCTCGCCGGATTCGAGCGCGCTGGCCTGTTCCGCGTTGCTCATTTCGCGCAATGTCAACTCGACATGAGGGACCGCCGCGCGCAACGCCGCTATCGCCCTGGGCATGACCTCAAACAGCGCCGCGGACGCGAAGCCGATGGTCAGCCTGCCGCCGCGTTGTGCGCCGATATCGCGCGCCCGCTTTTCGGCCGCTTCGATCCGCGAAACGCTAAGACGAATATCCTCGGCGATCGCTTCGCCGGCAGGTGTCAGGGCGGCGCCGCGGCGCGTGCGCGCCAGCAGCTTCACGCCCAGATCCTTCTCCAGCCGGGTAATCGCCTGGCTGAGCGCTGGCTGGGCCATCCCGAGCTGGGCGGCCGCGCCGGTGACGCTTCCCGCATCGACGATGGCGAGAAAATACTTCAACGTGCGAATCGACTCCATGGTCGCCTTTCCATATCAAGATGCTATGAATGAACAACATTTCCATAGTATGCACGCGTTTCAGGCTTACCTAGAATCCCGTCAAATCCACTAACAGCGGCCGTCCGCCGAACTTCGCACGCGGCACGCACCAGGAGACGACGACCATGCGCTGGTATCGCGAAATCACGCCCATCGAGAAACGAACACTGTGGAGCTGCTTCGGCGGTTGGGCACTCGACGCCGTCGATACGCAGGTCTTTTCCCTTGTCATTCCTTCGCTTCTCGCCACCTGGAGCATCAGCAAAGGCCAGGCGGGACTAATCGGCGGCGCCACGCTGGTGGCCGGCGCGCTCGGCGGATTGCTCGCGGGCATCCTGTCCGACCGCGTCGGCCGGGTGCGCGCGCTGCAGATCACCGTGATCTGGTTCTCGCTCTTCACGTTTCTGAGTGCATTCGCCCAAAGCTTCGAGCAGTTGCTTGTGCTGAAGGCGCTGCAAGGCATCGGCTTCGGCGGCGAATGGACGGCTGGTGCCGTCCTGCTCAGCGAAACGATGAACCCCAGGCATCGCGGCAAGGCCATGGGCATCGTGCAGAGCGCGTGGGGGTTCGGCTGGGGCGCCGCTGTGCTGCTCTATATGGCGGTGTTCTCGTTCGTTTCGCCGCAATGGGCCTGGCGCGTTCTGTTCGCGATCGGCCTCGTCCCCGCGCTCCTCGTTCTCTACGTGCGCCGCAATGTGGTCGAGCCGCCGCGCGAACCGCAGATCGCGCACGACGATTCCGCGCAACGCGGCATATTCAGCATTGCCGCGGGAATTTTCGATCCTGCCGTGATCCGCACCA
The DNA here is from genome assembly GCF_048957375.1 of Paraburkholderia sp. A1RI-2L. NCBI lineage: Bacteria > Pseudomonadati > Pseudomonadota > Betaproteobacteria > Burkholderiales > Burkholderiaceae > Paraburkholderia > Paraburkholderia sp. A1RI-2L. The sequence continues at coordinate 11,619 of NZ_JARBTA010000003.1, read as the reverse complement.
CCATCGTCGGCGGCCTGATCGGACTGGGCGCGCATGGCGGCTACCACGCGATCACCACCTGGCTGCCGACGTATCTGAAGACTGAGCGCCATCTCTCGGTGCTGGGAACCGGCGGTTATCTCGCAGTCGTCATCGTGGCATTCATCGTCGGCTGTTTCTTGAGCGCATGGTTGCAGGACCGTATCGGACGACGCTGGGACGTGATCCTCTTCGCCATCTGCTGCGCGGTGATGGTGAACATCTACACGTTCCTGCCGATCAGCGACACTACCATGCTGATCCTGAGCTTTCCGCTCGGCCTCTTTTCGGCGGGCATTCCGGCGACGCTTGGCGCGCTGTTCAACGAGTTGTACCCGCAAGGGGTGCGCGGAACCGGCGTCGGCTTTTGCTACAACTTCGGCCGCATCGTATCGGCCGCATTTCCGGTGCTTATTGGCCATATGAGCGGGTCGATGTCGCTGGGCGCGGCACTGGGTATCGACGCGGGCGTTGCCTATGGTCTCGTCGTCGTCGCCGCGTTGATGCTGCCCAGCACGCGGGGCCGGCTCGTCCCGTCGCAGCACCCGAGCGGCGCGCGCGACGACGCGCCAGCCGTGTCGCGCCACTGAGCGCGCTCGTGCATTGACGCATCGCTCAATGTCAACCGAATTTCAGGCACTACAAACGATGGACCGCTTCCAGCCCGCACTACCGGCCGATCCGTTCGATGGCCTTTCGTCGGCGTCCCTGACATGGCTCGACGGGGCCACGACGTCCATCACGGGCATCGATACGCACGCGCACATCTTTGTGCAAGGACTTCCGCTCGCCTCACAACGCCGTCATGCGCCGGACTATGATGCGACGCTCGAACAGTACATTGCGCAACTCGCAGCGCATGGCATGTCGCAAGGCGTTCTGGTGCAGCCCAGCTTTCTTGGCACCGACAATGCGTTTCTGCGTGCGGTATGCGAGCGCTATCCGCGACGCTTTCGTGGCGTGGCCGTTGTCGCGCCAGAGATCACGGACGCCGAACTGGAAGCGCTGAACGCCGCGCACATCGTAGGCGCACGACTGAATCTGATCGGACTTGCACTGCCGGAGTTTCGCGATCGCCGATGGTCCGCGCTCCTCGCGCGCTTGAACGCCCTGCACTGGCATGTCGAAGTTCAGGCGAATGCGGCCGATCTCCCTGTCGTGCTCAATGCCCTGCTTGGCCACGGTTGCACGGTGGTCGTCGATCATTTCGGACGGCCCGATGCGCATCTCGGTCCCGGCGATGCCGGCTTTCGTTATCTGCAATCCACAGCCTCCTGCGGCAGCGTGTGGGTCAAGCTGTCTGCCGCCTATCGCAGCGCCGACCGCTCAGACGGCACTGAGCACGGGCGCGCCCTCGCCGCCGCTCTGCTCGAATCATTTGGCCCTGAACGTCTCGTGTGGGGCAGCGACTGGCCGCATACGCAGCATCGTCATCTGATCGACTACCGCGGTACCGTGGAAGCATTGGAAGACTGGATTCCCGACTTTCCGGCGAGAGCAAAAGTGATGACGACCTCCGCTGCAGAGCTTTTCCGCTTCAGTGTTCCTTCCGAGAAATAACTTTGCATGAACGCGCAATGATTTCGAGGCTGTTGGCGCTGCGACACAGCCCAATTCCGCAGGTGAGATGGCGGATATTTATCGGCATTGAGCGCGCCGCCAGCCGATTGGGATCAGAGCAAAAAGCCTTCACGAATCACGCGCGCCACCGTCATGCCGATCCTGCCGCTCCGAGTTCCGCGATCCGTTTTTCGATACGCGCGACCTCCGCTTCCGGCAGGTTTTCGCCCACCCATGAGCGATAGTTCCGCAGTTCGCGAAGACGGACCTCGTCCGCGCTACTCTCGCGATCGATGAAGAGTGCGTCGTGGGACGACATGGCGCGCACAACAAATGCAGGCTGACTGCTGCGCATGGGCCGGAACGTTTCTGAATGAGCGCCTTTTGTCACGCTCAACGGATGAAATTCGCCAAGCATCAATCCCGCGTCCATAAACGCGGGTTTCAACAATGCATGGGCTTCGTCTATGTATTGATAAAACTGCGCTTCGTCCAGGCCACGAACGAATACACATAATGAAAAGAGCCGAGAATCTGCTTTCGCTGAGTCAAGCAGCCTGAGGTACAGGTCCGGGAACTTGCCCAGTATCGACAAATAGTCCCTGTAGTGCAGATCGGTCGCGTCCCACAGGCAAAAAACCAGTGACTCTTCGTGATGAACAGGCTTCGCAAAAGGGCAAACCGCGCCGCGTCGGCCAAGCTCGGCATGAGGCTTCATGATGAAGTCCTCGAGCCAGCAAAGGCCCGTTTCGAATGTCTTTCTGGTGAAGGCGTCCGGGACGCAAGCGATCTGCGTCGACAGGCAGGCCGACCGCTCTATCTTCCGGACTTCCCGATCCAGTTCCGTGCGCACAGACGCGCGCGCTTCACCGCGTGTCATCGTGATCATCATCGTCTACATCCTGCACAACACACGCAGGTGCGAATCCCTGCAATCAGGAACGTCTGCGTGCCCGGCGTCGAGTGCCATCGCGAGCAAGAATGCTTCGAAACGCGCCATCACTATTTCACGCGCGGTGCGCGAGAACAACGAGTGATCCACCCTCTCGATCACCTCGGTCGTGACATGAGTCAGCGTGCGGAGTTCGCTTCCGTTTCGTCCAAAACGCATCTCCAGTTCATCGAGCCCTGCATCGAGCGAGCCGTAGATCAGCGATGTCTTTACGCCTTTGCGCTCGAGATCCGTCAAGAGCCTGCGGGTCGCGCCCGTGGAGGTGTTGAAGCCGAACCGTCCCTCGAACGGACTGCCGGCGAGCGACGTCAGGCGCACGGACCAGCGGCGCGCCAACTCCGCGGCGATCGCCAGTCCGTTCGCGCGGCCGGTCAGCAAGCGGAGCCATTTGCGCGGGTTGCGGACCGAGCGCCGATACACCTGGCTGGATTCGATACGCCGGGCACCCGGTTTCGTTTGCGGTCCACCCCAAAAGAAAAAAGGCAGGTTGACCGACATGCAGCCCACCACGTCAGGATGGACCAAAGCCGCATGCATGCTGGCCCACGCCCCCGAGCAGACGCCAAACGTCACCACCTCCCGGCATCCGGCCGCGACGAGCCAATCCACGCCGGCGCCTGCGTCGTCGACCGCATGCCGCGCATAGGTGTCATCGAGTGTCGGTGAATCTTCGTGATCCAAACTATCCCCCAGGCCGCCCAGATCCATGCGCAACGAGGCGATGCCTTGGGCCGCCAGCCTTCGCGCCATCAGCACGGCAAGCCTTGCGTCGCCGACGCGGTGAACGCCTCCTGTATTGACGATCAGCACGGCGGGCGCGCGTCGATTCGCGTGACATGGCCGGCAAAATACTCCTGCATAGCGTTTGCCCCCGAATACCACCGGCTTCTCGTTACCCGCCGCAAAATCGATGCGGGCATCGGCGGCTGGCGCAAGCAATTGAGCCGCTGGCCGCGCCGGCATACCGGGCTGCAATCCCAGCCACGCCAGTACGCCGTGGAAGGCGCGTTGCGGCGCTACGCTGGACCGGGGGTCGACCAGGAACTTGTCGTATTCGGGAAAAATTTCCACGTCCGTGCGCACGCCCCAATCGCGATAGCGCGCCGCGAGTTCGTGCAGCGATGCGTTGTTGCAGACGTCCTGAATCAGCACGCGGCGTGCGGGACGACGCTCGCGTCGCGCGAGGTTGACCTCGGCGAGTGGCTCGAGCGTGTCCGCATGCAATTGAAACCCGAATGCCCCCACGGCCTCGCGCACCTCATCGGCGGTCGCGCTGCCGTTGGAGGTCTTGAGCCAGCTCTCATGCTGCATGCGCAGTTCGCGGATATAGCGCTTCCCGGCTATTACGGGCGCCATTAATACGAGCCCGTCCACGTCGCCCATTTCTTCGGCGGCCAGCGCTGCAAGCATCGCGCCCAAGCGCAATCCGCACAGGATCACGCGCGTTGCGCCGCTGGCTGCGCGCAGATAGCGCGTCGCCATCTTGATGCTGTCGATCCATGCACGAAAACGCTGCGGATCTTCCTCGTTGCCGGTCGAATCACCGGCGCCTGGATAATCGAAGCGTAGAACGGATACGCCGCCGTGCGCGAGGCGCTCTGCCAACTCGCGCCAGCCGCGATATGCGCATAGTGCGTCATAGCCGAACGGATTGCACAGCACCACGCCAGTGCCTGCCTCGCCGCCCGCAGGCAGATGCAGCGACCCAGAGCAGCCGCCCAGGGTGACGGGCCTCATGGTTGGCTTCATCCTCATGGCTGTCGCGGCAAGGCTGCGACGGGTACACGCGCGGCCTGCCCATCACGCAGGAACGGTGCGAGCGTTCCGGCGAGCGCGTCGATGCTCGTGAACAAATTGAACGTAATCAACTCAGCCGGCATCTCGATGCCGAACGCCTCCTCGACAGCCAGCATCACGCGAATCGTGCCAAGTGACGACAGTCCGGCCGCGTATAGATCGTCGGTATCGCTCAAGGTTTCGACCGGCACGTCGAGGCATGCGGTTTCCGAAATAATGCGGCGCAATGCGGCTTTCATTGATTCCCCCTCTTACTGACATTCTTTCCAACATCCCGTGCGCGCGTTCCCGCGCGACGACGGCTCGCTATGCATTGCCTCGAACGGACACGGGCATCAGACGGCCATCGTGTCACCCGCGTATTGCCTCGCAAGCGCGGATCGGTCGATTTTCCCGTTCACGTTGAGCGGAAGCGCGTCAAGAACCACGATCCGTTGCGGAACGGCGTGTAGCGGCAAGCGCTCGCGGCACGCCCGCTGAATCTGCCCGGGCTCGCCGCTGGCGTCGGTCACGAAGGCCACCAGGCCTGCGGCTTGCCCAGCTTCGTCCACCGGCCATGGAATCACCGCGCACTGCGCAGCCTGACTACACGTTTGAACGACACGCTCGACTTCTTCCAGTTCGATCCGGTTGCCGCGAATCTTGACCTGCGAATCCAGACGTCCCTCGAACACCAGGCCATATTGCTCAGTTATGCGAACGGCGTCGCCGGTTCGATACCAGCGTTGCGCGCGCCGGCCGGGATAGCGCCCGACCACGAAACGACTATTGCCGGCCTCGTCGGGCGATAGATAGCCCTCGGCAATCTGCGGGCCCGCCACCAGCAGTTCCCCCTTCTGTCCGTTCGCGACGGGGTCGAGTTCATCGTCGATAATCACCCACTCCACGTCCGGTAGCGCGCCGCCAAGCGGTACGACAGCGTGGCGCCGATCCTCGACGAATCCGGCATCGACCTCGAAATACGTGCAGGCGATCGTCGCCTCGGTGGGGCCGTACATATGCAGCAACCGGCTATGGGGTGCCGCGCGCATCCAGTCTTGCGCCAGAGAGCGGGCCAGCGGCTCGCCACCGAACAGGGATACCCGAAGGCTCGGAAAGGCGTCCGCCGTAAGCTTGCGCATCTGCTGCATGAATCCCGCCACCGACGACACGCTATTCCAGTGCGTGATCCCGTGACGCTTGATGAAGTCCGCGTTGTAGAGCGGATCGACGGTTTCAGGCACGTAAAGGCAAGCGCCATTCGCCCAGCAGACGAACATGTCATGCACGGACGGATCGAATACTAGTTCGCATAACTGTATATATCGCGCGTCATCCGATTTTCCATGTATGCGCAACTGCCCGTTGATATAGGCACTGACGTTCGCATGCGTGATCGGCACGCCCTTCGGCGTCCCCGTCGAACCGGAGGTGAAGAGCACATAGGCAACATCGCTCTCCGCGCTCTTGCGCTGCACATAGGGCGCGCTCGGCAGCAACGGCAAAGAGAGGTCGTGCGCATCTTCGTCGAGCAGGAATATCCGTGGCGGCTGCGCAAGCAGCGGCAACACCTCCTCGAGCGCCCGGGCGCCATGCCGGTCGACCAGCATCAACGGCGCACCGGACTCTTCGATGATCGCGGCAATGCGTCTTGCCGGCATCCTCGTGCTAAGCGGCACATAGGCCAACCCGGCGTCGAGAATGCCCAGTATCCCCGCATAGGTGGCGGCGCTGCGATGCCCGAAGAGCAAGCACCGTCGCACGTCGTTGGTCCCGCCGGCCGCATGCAGTCCCGACGACACGCGACGAGCCCATGCTTGAATCTCGCCGTAGTGGTAAGTGCACCCGCGTGCCCACAACGCCGGCATATGCGGTTGACTCGCGGCTGCATCGAAAAAGAAGGCATGCAACATCTGACGCTCCGGTTAACCTCGGGAAGACGTGGAATCCGCTGCAATCACGGCGGCGGTGGCATGCCAACCCGTCACCCATCGACTGACTTCCCAGATAGCCTTCGCAGCCGATAGCTGAGCGGGCGATTTGTATGCGTCGAGCATAGGGGAAGGCCGATTGCAGGGTAAAGTCAGGCCTTGTAACCAGATGTGAATATTATTGCGATGAGCGGCGAGCCCGCTTTCGGATAGATAAAGGGACAAATAGCGCAAACCGCCTGAATATATTGGAGCGCTTGACGTTGGCAGTTGTTGGATTTATCCCGCCCCGTTTGATACAAACCCGTCTCGTTGCACCAAAAAACCCTATGCGCCACCGCATATGTAATTTCGATGCAAGGTCACAACAGCCATTTATTTTTATTTATTTTTTAAATTTTATCAGCAACGTTTTCACGAGCAAATTCTCATTTATATTCATTTCCGGCGGCGAGTGCCAGAAATACACGGCGGCCCACTTATTGGCTTTATGGGCATAACGTTTTTACCGAATCGCGTGCCTTTTTCAACGCGCATCGTGAAAAATCAACTCCATGCCGAAGCGCTCGCCGCCTCGCACGCGGCTGATCGCGTGCTTGAGCTTGACGCGGTAATGGCCTTGCGCGCCTTCGACGGGGCGCTGCGCGGTCGCGATGATGGCGGCGTCGCCGAGTGCGAGCGGCACGACCATGGGCCGGGACTGCATTCGCGGGCGCTGCTCGGTCATCACGAATTCGCCGCCCGTGAAATCGCGCTGCGGCGCGCTTAGCAGCGCGATCATCTGAAACGGAAATACTTGCTCACCCTCGTCGTGGCGATGCAGCGCGAGGCGATCGCCTGCGCGCAACCGGCTCAGATGCGATTGCGGCCGATGCTGTCCGGCGCGCCGGTTAGCTTCGGAAAAGGCCTCGAATTCGGCGGGAAAGCAGGGTTCGAGACCCGCCAGCGCATGCCAGCGGTTCGCCATGGGCGCCAGCCATCGATAGAGCGCTTCGCGCCACGCATGCAAGAGCGGCGGCAGGCCCTCATTGAAGTCGAACCGTTCGCCGTTGCCGGGTTCCGACGGCACGGACGAAAGCAGTCCATCCTCCAGCAAGCGCGCGAGCGCGCGTGCTTCGCGGGGATCGAAACAGTGTGGCAACACCGCGTAACCTTCGGCGTCCAGTTGCGCGCCCACGGCATCAACATCGAAACGTTCGATCATGGCGTGCGCATTCATGCCGGCTCCGATGTCGATGCCGCGCGCGCATCGTGAAAGATCAGCCCGAGCGTGTGCCGGGTGCCGCTGCGCACGACGCTCACGCCATGACGCATCGCCACGCGGCGCACGCTTGCGCGCCCACGCGCGCTCGCCGTCGTGTCCGGCCGCTGATTGACGGCGAACACTACGGCATCGCCCTGCTCCAGCGCGACAACGCCAGCGTGCTGATCGCGGCTTCCCGTTTCGGTCATGACGAATTCGCCGCCCGTGAAATCGGTGCCCGGCGCCGAAAGCAGAATCGCCACCTGAAGCGGAAATACATGCTTACCGTAAAGGTCCTGATGCAGACAGTTGTAGTCGCCCTCGCGATAGCGCAGCATGAGCGGCGTGGGACGCGTCTGTCCGGCTGCGTGGCAGCGCGCGAGAAACGCGTCGAGCTCGTTGGGATACTGCACGTCGAATCCCATCTGCCGGTTCCACCGATTGGCAAGCGGCGCAAGGCGGCGGTACAGCGCGTGGCGCAGCCGTTCGAGCAGCGGCGGCAGCGGATAGGCGAAGTACTTGTATTCGCCGCGTCCGAAATTGTGGCGCGCCATCACGATGCGCGAACGAAAGCAGTCGTCGCGCGAATACAGTGCAGCAAGCTGCTCGCATTGTTGCACCCGGAGCACGGACGGCAGCACCGCGTTGCCATAACGGTCGAGTGACTCGATTGCGTCTGCCCAGATCGCGTCACCGCTTGTGGTCCAGTTCGTGGCCCATTTCGTGGCCCAATTCGTGCCGCAGCCCCTTCGCGCACCCAGTTCTGCATCGGCCATGTCTTGTTTCCAGTGGAAAGTCGAACGAATCCAGTCTACCGGCGCGACAGCCGCAATGAACTCCGCACCTTGCGCTGCAATTCATGCGCGGCAAACTCGAACCACGGGGGAATGTTAGTATATGGCCCGCCGATGGCTTCGGTCATGGCGAAATCGTGCGGGACGCTATCGAAATACCCGGAAACGCCCGCTACGCACCCATTACTTCTCTCATGTCCGCCTCTTCCTCCAACCGCGCAACGACGCTTGCGCGCGCAACCAACTCACCGCGCTTCCTGCTGGCGATGATCTGCCTGTACGCATCCGCGGGCCAGCTCGCCATCGACATCTACGTCCCCGCGCTGCCCGCGATGGCGCGCTATTTCGCGACCACGCCGCAGGCGATCCAGTCGAGCGTCTCGGGCTACATGGCCGCTTACGCGATCGGCCAGCTCGTCTTCGGCCCCGTCGCCGATGCATATGGGCGCAAGCGCGTGCTCGCGTTCGGGCTCGTGATCTACACGATCGGCTGCGTGCTGTCGCTCGCCGCGCCCAATCTGGAGACCTTCGTGCTGGCCCGCTGTCTGCAGGGCTTCGGCATCGCCACGACCAACCTGCTCGCCAAGGCCATCATCACCGACTCGTTCAGCGGCAAGGCGCTGATGCACGCGTACACCTATATGTCGATCACGTGGGGGCTCGCGCCCATCGTCGCGCCCGTGATTGGCGCGCACCTGCAAACTTGGTTCGGCTGGCAGGCCTGCCTCGTGTTCCTGCTCCTCTATTCGCTCGGAATGTGGGCGGTGCTTTGGCGCTATCGCGAGACGCTGCCGCAGCCCGTGCATCTGGAGCCGCGCACGCTCATGGCGAACGCGGGCAAGGTGCTGGCGAGCCCGGTGTTCCAGAGCTGTTTTCTCGCACAGGGACTGTGCTACAGCATCCTGCTCGTGTTCAATATCGTCGGGCCGTTCATGGTGCTGAACACGCTGCACAAGCCGCCGACCTATTTCGGCTATCTCGCGCTCGGCATCGGCATGATGTATTTCCTCGGCGGCCTGTCGAACCGGCTGCACGGTCCGCGCCTGCCGAGCCCCGAGTGGCGGCTGCGGTTCGGTTCGCGCGTGATGGCGGGCGCGGCGATCACGATGCAGGCGCTCTCGCTGACGGTGGGCCTGCAAGTCTGGACGCTGGCGGCGCCCGTGCTCGTGATGGGGTTGTGCGCGGGCGCGATGTATCCCACGCTGATGGCCAAGGGCAATTCGCTGTTTCCGCACATTGCGGGCTTGACGAGCGCGATACTCGGCTGCGCGCTGCTGCTCGTGTCTTCGGCGATGATGGGGTTCGCGGGCTTTGTTTCCGTGCACGTGCTCACGCCGCTTGCGGTGTTCTTCGTGATCCTCGCGCTCACGGTCGTCGTGATGGTGAGCAAACTGCTGCGCTATCTCGAGCGGATGGAGTCCGAAGCGGCGGCGTGAAATCGCCCGTGTGATCGCGGGCGGCGAGCGCATGAAGCGGGCTCGCCATACCGCGCCTGCACTACGACGGCAAGGTTCCCGCCGAGCCCTTCAGCGCATCATACAGCGACGCCATCGGCAAATCGCCAATCTCACTGCGAACGTAAGCCGTGAATGCGCGCTCGTACAACGCGCGCCCTTCCGAAGTGTCAATCGTCATATCGAAGCCGCCTAGCACCAGCTCGGCAACCGAATCAGCCTCGATCAGAATGTGTTCGGCTCTGTCCCTGTTCATGTCCACTCCTTGTTGCAGCGTGCCCTCGAATTTTAGAGGATACGCGCGGAAATGGGCGCATCAATACGTCAAACCGGGGCTCGCCGTCCACCCGTTGACATGAGGACCGAATAGCCACGCGGGCCCATGCGCGCCAGCAAAATCAATGTACCTCGGGCAGCACGGGCGGCACGTCGGGCGTGTCCGGCAGCCGCGTCGTGCGGTATTCGTTGGGCGATTCTCCAAACTCCTTGCGAAACTCGCGGCCCAGGTGCGAGGCATCGGAGAATCCGCACGACGATGCAATATCGGCCACCGTGCGATCCGAACTCGTCAACAGCCACGAGGCCATGCGGATGCGGATCTGCCTTGCGTAGGTGCCGGGGGAGCGGCCCGTCTCCGAGGTGAACAGCCGTTCGAGTTGCCGAACCGACACTTCGAGCCGGCGCGCAAGCTCCGGCAAGCTCAGCGGCTGGCCAATATGCTGCTCCATCAGCAAGATGGCGCGCCGGACCTTGGGATGCGTGGCGGGCTCGAGGCCCGGCGGATGCGGCTGGGGCGCGTTGCCTTTCTGCGCATCGTCCACGAGCAGAATGCGCAGCGCCTTGCGCACGATCGTGGCCTCCACATGGCGCAACAGGATGGCCGCCGCCACGTCGATCGATGCCCGGCCGCCCGAGCACGTGATGCGCCGCCGGTCGATCACGAAGAGCCGGTCGGCAACGATTTCGTGCTCGTCCACATGCGGGAAGCGCTCGACGAAATCCCAGTAGTGAAACCAGCTCACGCAAATCCGATAGCCGCTCATCACGCCGGCCCGCACCAGCGCGAACGCACCCGTGCAAACGCCCACGAGCGTGGCCGGCGTGTCGGCCATGGCGCGGATGAACGCGAGCGTCGCGTCGCTTGCCGAGGGTCCCGAATGCAGCAGCCCGCCCACGATCACCACGTAATCGAATTCCCCGGCTTCGGCGAAGGTCGTCCACGGCGTGATCTGAATCCCGCAACTGGCGCGCACGGGAACGAGATTTTCTCCCACGATGGTCCATGAGCAGCGCACGGGCCGACTCATGTCGCCCTCGTCGCTCGCGAGCCGCAGGAGGTCCACGAAACCCGAGAAAGCCGTCAAGGTGAAATTGGGCAGCAGCACGATGCCGAAGCGCAACCGTTTCGGGTTTCTGGCCTCGCTCTCAACGCTTTGAATCAAGTGGTTCGTCATGGGAGAACGCCCGCGTCAATGCATTCCAGACAATGGAAACAAAGGAGAATCATCTCATAACGGCGCAGGCGAATACCGACCAGATCGGCTTCGACGATGGCGACGTGAGCCGCGACAGCGAGCCGATGCACGCTACAGCGTTCGGCGAGGCTTATCGCCGTTTCCTTCGTACGCGTGAGTGACGCGTGTGGCGTCTTCCCATTCGGGACTGGGATAGCTAGAAAAAATTTATCGAATATCAAACGGATATGAATTTCCGGGCCGCGTGATGCGCACGACATAGCTTCCGGCCCGGTTTTCGGATTTTTCGTGTTCCAGGCAAAAACTGGCTAGCAAAGGATAGGCGTCCGCGAACAACGCAAGTTGCCGCCACCCCCTTTCCTTTGGAGGTCAGAGCCGATGAAAGACGCAGTAACGGGGCGCGACGTTGCGCGCCT